>CAVVKQ010000027.1:0-107633 GCA_963748985.1 uncultured Pseudomonadota bacterium | reverse complement strand
GACGCGGCGCATCAGCGGCCAGGTCGCGACCACGATCATCGTCGCCCAGATGAAGGCGCCGAGAAATGGCGACAGGATCCACAGCGATCCACCGATCAGCCCGCCGATGAACAACACGGACAGCGTGATGCGGCCGAGTTCCGGGTGCGGGTTGGTCATGTCGGTTTCCAGGGCATTGCCTTGCAACTGTCTACTTAGCAGGCGTCTCCGCAACTTTTATCGCGAACGCTTCGGTGTAAGTGATCTCGACCGTGTCGCCGACGTTGACGCCCTCGAGCTTCTCCGGATGCAGCACCTTGATCGTCTTCGTATTGCCGCCCGGTCCCTTGAACGTGACCGAAGGCGCCTTCGGGTCGATCGCCGTAATCAATACGGTCACCGTCGTCTGTCGTGCGATCGCGCCTGCCGGCTTCATGCCTGGCTCGGCGGATCCGCCCGCGACAGCCGTCGCGGCGTCCACGGTCGTGCCACCCTTCTTCACTTCGTACACGAAGGCTTCCGCATAGGTAGCGGTGATCACGTCGCCTGGTTTGAGCTGCGGGAGGTTCTTAACGTCATCGCTCGCGACGAAACTTCGCTGCTGTCCATCCTCGGTCCTGACCGTGACCTCGCGCGTCTTCTGGTCGACCTTCGTCACAGTCGCAGTGACTTCCACGGACGCTACCACGCCCTCACCTTTGGGGGCCGTCGCGGGCGCCTGGGCCGAGGCCGCGCTCCCCAGGCACAGGGCTGCCATCATGCAGGCGGTCGTCACCGAAATTCTGAGACTCTTCACTGTCGATCTCCTTGTCATTCCGTCGGGGGTTGCGCAGCGTGTCACTTGACGTTCGCTTTTTCCCATTCGCGCACTCGAACTCGAGCCGCATCGAAGATGCGCTCGTAGTTGCCCTTGCGGATCTTCAGGCTCGCCTCGGGCGTCAGCTGAGTCCAGATCGGATCCCAGAGGTTGAACACGTGGAGTTGTGTCGCCTGGTCGGCGGGTGCCACGTTGTCCGTGCCGAACATGATCCGGTCCGGGTAGCGGTTCAACATCGCCACGGTGTTGCTGATCGCCTCCGGCGAAGCAACGGCGTACTTCGCCACCTCGTCCCAGGAGATGTCGAAATAGACGTGGCTCAGGGTCGGGTCGCTCAGGATCGATTCAACAATTTCCCGGAACCGCGGGCTGCGCTCTGCCGCGCCGCTGCTCGCCTGGTCCTGCACCGGGTGGACGACGCGCCCGAGTCCCATGTGAGCCCAGACGATCGTGGTCTTCGGGTGACGGCGCAGCAGATCTTTCATCTGCGTCAGGAAAACAGGCTCTGCACCCGTTTTGGCAAACGGCATGTCGATGTCGTTGTGCAGGATCACGACGAGCCCCACCTCGCCCGCGAAGTCGAGCAGGCGGTCGAGCGCCGGATCAGTCAGGCTGGCGGTGTCACCCGCAACCTTTGAGGAAACAAACTCCTTGTGGATCGTGAACTCGCCGATTCCGGTGAACACACCCGGGTACGTCTCGAGCACGCGCCGGATGTGGTCCGCCGCATACATATCGGCCGGATTGAAACCCGTGATCATCGGGTCGATGCGCTTGCGCTGCTCGGGCGCGAGCTTCAGGTACGCGTTTGCGATGAACGCGTCGGTGAAAGAGTAGTAGTACAGGGGCGCGTCGGATTGCAGATAGTACGTCGGGGCGAAGTCACCCGAGTTCTCGTATGACCAGGTCTGCTGCAGCGGAATGCCAAACAGCGTGGAGCGGCCGACTTTGTCGCCCATGATCTCGAGGTACTTGTGGATGTCAGTACCCTGCTGGATGTAGTTGGTCAGGTGGAAGTGCGCGTCGTGGAACAGGAACTCCGGGGACGATTCGGCCGGGGCCGCGTCGCCCGTGAGCGGCAGCGCCGCAATGCCAAGTGTTGCTGCGAGCACAATGGCAACGTGTCGGGGCTGAATTGACTTCCGCACGGCTGAATCTCCAGCTCAGAAGAAGATCGAGAAGGACGATGCGAGCGTCCAGCCGTCCTGGCCGCCGACGTAGTAACCGAAGGTGCTGCTGACCGGCGACTTGTTCACGTCCAGCAGTTGCACGTTTAGACGGTGGTTGCGCGTCGGGTACGGATACCAGTTCATGCCGACGCCGTATTCCGAGCTGTCGCCAAACCCTGCATCATCGTCGCCATAGATCTGCGAAGTGATCCCGTAAAGCTCCAGTTTCTGCTTGATCGGGAAGAACGACGCCTGGACGTAAAAGCCAGTGTCATTGATTTCGCCGACCGGCAGGATGCCGTCGGCGACGAAATTGTCGAGCCAGCGCTGATAGTACTCAGCCTGCAGGAATACGCCGCGGTACTTCACGCCCGCGTCCATCGCAAGCACGCGGTAGTCCGCTGTGTCGATGGTGACACCGTTGGCGAGTGCGCCGGTTTCGAACAGGTTCACGCTGTCGGCGAGCCGCAGCGTGGTGTTGTCGGGATTGCCACCAGTCGTCGAACGGAAGCTCTGTTCCGGGCTCTGGAATGCGGAAACGCCGAAGCGAGTCGCGACGTCCTCGTGCCATTCCCAGTCGCCATACCCGCCGCGCGGGCCGAACTCGTGGGTCGTCGGCATCCACCAGACAGTGCCGCCGTAGCTGAGCTTGCGGTCGAGCTGGCTGGCTTTCACGCCGAGCGCGCTGTTGTTGTTCGAGACGGTGACGTTGTACCAGAGGCCCGGCAATGCTTCGCCGGTCGCGTAGATGCCCGAGCCGAAAAACGGCCGGAAAAACTCGTCGGCCATCACCCGATCGTGGCCCAGCCAGAATGGATGCGAGCCGCTCAAGGAGCGTGATCCAGGATTGCCGGCGAGGCCGGCGTACAGGCTGAATTGCCGGCTGAACTGATAACCGAGGTTCGCGAAGATCGCATCCTGGTCGGTCGTATTGACCGTCCAGATCGTGATGTTGTAGATGAGCTTCTCGCTGCCCATCCAGCCTTTCAGGAACGCCATGATCCGGTGCGAGAAAATGTCGTTGCGTATGTCAACCGGACGCTCGTTGCCAAGATGGTCCGTGAACACCTGGTCGTCGTCGTGCTGGCTCATGTATCGAGCCATCGCGTAGGTGCTGATCGAGAGCTCGCCGAACTCGCTGCGACCGACCAGGAAACCGTCACCCGGATCATAGACACCCCAGGTCTCGACCGGTCGCGGCGTGGGTACACGCGTTTCCGGCGAACCGGCAGCCTCCTGGGCCTGCCCGACAGCAACCGCTTCTGGCGGCGTTGTCGGCCCCGCTCCCGCCGGCGGAACGGCTGGCGAGGTGGCCGCAACCGGCGCCGTCGCGCCGCCCTGTCTTGCCAGCTCCCGTTTCAATTCCTGGATCGCCGCGTCACGCTCTGCAAGCTGCTGCTTCATCGCAGCCTGCTCGGCCTCGAGCTGCTGCAGCCGCTGCTCGACCGACACGGAAGTGCCTTGCGCGCTGGCGAGAGTCGCCGACATCGCGAGCGCCGCTACGACGGAGGTCCTTAGAAATGACATGGTTCGATCTCGCACTGCAGAGAGAAAAAAGGCCGGGGCATCGTTGCCCCGGCCCGTAACGGCAGGGGGGTGCCGTTACTGCTTCATCATGAGCGCCGCGACACAGGGCACCCGTGCATGCACTCAGTTCGGATTCGGCCCGAACACACCCACGCCAAGTTCCCCGGCGATGTCGCGGATGGCGTTTAGCGAACGCACGCTGTTGCCGGCTTCGTTCAGGCGCGGCGAGAACGCAGCGATCGCGAACCGGCCTGGCACGACCGCGACGATGCCGCCGCCGACACCCGTCTTGGCCGGCAACCCCGCGGTGAACATCCAGTCACCCGACTCGTCGTAGAATCCGGCCGTCGCCATGATCGCCAGCAGCTCCGGCACGTGCTTGGCCGGCATCACCTGCTTGTTGGTCAGCGGATTGACGCCGCCATTGGCCAGCGTCGCACCCATCATGCCGAGGTCCTTGGCGCTGACACCGACGGAGCACTCGCGCGTGTAGACGCGCAGCGCTTCTTCAGGATCGCTGTAGAGACGCCCCCAGTTGTACAACAAGTTCGCGATGCCGCGGTTGCCAAAGGCCGTCGTGTACTCCGACTCGTACACTTTCTCTAGCACGGTCAGTGGGCGTCCCGCGAAGTCGCTCAGGTTCTGCGACACCTGGTTCCAGCGATCCGCCTCGGATGTGGCCTTGACCAGGCTCACGGCGGCGATCGCACCGGCATTCACCAGCGGATTGACGGAGTTCTCGTAGACCGCGAGCGCCAGCTTCGAGTTGAACGCCATGCCGGTAGGCTCGACGCCGATCTTCTCCTTGAGCACTGCCGGGCCCTGCTGCGTCATCACCAACGCGGCGGTGAATGGCTTCGACACGGACTGGATCGAGAACTTGTAGTCGACGTCACCCGCACTGTAGACCTTGCCATCCTTGGTGACGATCACCACGCCGAACAGGTCGCTCGGCGTCTCGGTCAGAATCGGGATGTAATCTGCGTTCTTGCCGTCCTGCAGGCCCTTGTACTTAGCGTAGGCGGCGTCGACCAGGCGCTGGAATTCCTTGACGGCTGCGTCCGGCACGGGCCCTCGCGCGTAAGCTGGAGTGGCCACAGCGAAAGACAGCGTGGCCACCAGCCCGGCGACCAGCGAGTTTCTGTTGATGGTCTTCATGAGCGTGTCCTTCAATTCGTGCAGCATCAGAGCGTGATGCCGAAGTTGTACTTGACGGTGAACTGGAAGCGGACATTGTCCTCGGACGCGTCGTCGTTGTTGGTGCGCTCGCCCCACATGAGTTCGGCGCCCACCATCAGGTTCTCGGCCGGGTAATACAGCACGTTGCCCGAGGCGTAGTCGATCTTCTGGAACGCGCCCGGGTCCTGGAAGTTGGTGTTGTCCACTTCCGTGAAGCTGTAGCCAATCGAGCTCGACCACTTGTCGTTCCACCAGTGGTCGTAGTAGGCCAGCACGCCCATGAGCGGGACAGCCTCGGCTTCGAGATCCGTCACGATGCCCGCGTCCCAGTCCGCGGACGGTGCGAGGTCCATGCCGCCGTCGTTCATGTAGCTCGCGATACCTTCGCCGTACACGACCTGCAGGCGAATCGCGTCCTTCTCGAGCACGTTGAACACCGTGCCGACGTTGATGCCCCAACCCACCTCGCTGCCCTCGGTCCAGCTGTCTGTCGGATCCGTACGCAGTTCATAGCCCACCTTGCGCAAGATACCGCCCAACTGCAGGTGGCCCCAGTCGCCGCCATAACGGAACTGCGCCGTAAGGTCGGGCAGTTCCTCGTCGTTCCTGACGTCGACGTCCTCGAGCCCCTCGATCAGGCGCAGGTTGCCCGAGTCGATGTCGTTGCTGGGGCGCTCGATGGCGATGGCGAAGTGGCTGTTCTCCGTCTTGTAAGGCGTCCAGCGCATCTGCACGTTGCGATAGAACACCATGCCCGACGGGCCCCAGTAGTCGATCGTGTTCGGGAACACGTCAATGTCCATGAAGAGGCTGTTGGTCTGGCCGGCCAGTATCTGGCCCCACTCGCCGTAGAAGTGCCGCAGGCGCATGGTGGTCTGGCCGGCATCCACGCCGGTGCCGAACAGGTCGAACTCGAACTTGAAGCTGAGCGGCGCTGTCGTCGAGCCCGTAGGCATCGTGCCCTTCACGCCAAAGCGGCTCTGCTTGACGCTGATGCTCGCCTGGCCGTCCTCGCCGCAAGCGCCGTCGAAGCAGATCTTCGAAGGCCGGAACGCGTCGTCCCAGTCCGGGTCGAGCCGGCCGCCGATGTCCTGGATGTAATCGGCCTGGGCGAAGCCGTAAATTTCGAAGCTGCGGCCGGAATCTTCGGCCACGACCGGCGCGCTGGCGAACAGTGCGGCCGACACGGCGGCGGCCAAAATACCCTTTGAATTCCGAACTTTGCGGGCTTCCATGTTAAATCTCCTGAGGGCGACCACCGCACGCACAGGCGCCGTCGTCATTCAACGACCGCGCCTGGCGTCTCACTGGGTCATGTTTGGCAATGTATCCTCAGTCTTTGGGTGGAACGTTTGATCTTGTGACAGATAGGATCCGGAACATGAGTGGCGAGGATACGGATTTTCCCTCATCGAGTTCGGGAGCCGCCCCCATGGCGGACGGACTGCGCATCAGCGCGATCTGGGGATTTCCAGAAACGCTGCGCGAGCTCGGAGTCGACGTTGACGAGGTGCTCGATGAGGCGGGCATGTCGCCCGAAACCTTTGCGGATCGAGACAACCCGGTCAGCTATTCGGCGCTGGCACGCCTTTTCGAGATTTGCGAGCAGCGCATGAACCGTGACGACCTGGGCCTGCTGATCGGCCATCGGACGCGGCTTTCAGACCTGGGCCTCGCCGGCCAGCTGGCGCTCTGCGGGGAGACTGTCGAGGCGGCGCTGAATCGGTTCATCGAGCATTACAACCTGCATGACACCGCCGCCACCATGTACCTGACGGTCGCGGGCGGATATGCACGCTTCGTCTGGGCGATCGCCGAGCGCGGCATCAGCAGCACGGGGCACATACAGCTGACCGCCATGACCATCGCATTCAACTTCATGCAGGACCTGTGCGGGGCAGCCTGGCTACCTACGGCAGTCACTATTGCTACCCGCAGCCCCGCGAATCCGCAGGCTTGCCACAGGTTCTTCCGGGCTCCAGTCCGCTTCGACAGCGATGAATCAGCAATGATCTTTGAGCAGCGATGGCTCGACCGGTCATTGCCACCGATGGACCCGCTGACGCGACACCGGATTGAGGCTGAAGCGCGCGAGCGTCGGGCCTTCGTTGCGGTCAACTTCCCGGACACTTTGCGCATGGTGCTGCGCAAGAAGCTGTTGATCGGTGATTGCTCTATGGACAGCGTGGCACAGCTGCTGGGCATGCACCGCAGGACGCTGGATCGCCGCTTGCGGCGGCATGGGGTGCAGTACCGCGAGTTGTTCGAGTCCGTCCAGGCGGACCTCGCACGGCAGCTGCTCGTCGATACGAAAATGCAGGTTCAGGATGTCGCCGAGGCCCTGCGATTCTCAAACGCCGCCAATTTCGCCACCGCTTTTCGTCGATGGACAGGCGTAACCCCAGGCGAGTTCCGCCGCCACATGAAGCGGAAGACCTGACGCCAAGCCCGTTCCGGCTACAGCTTGATCGATCAGCCGCCGAGTGGGATCGCCACCGCCACCAACAGGACCCCGACGAGCAGGAACACGACCCCCGCGAGCCAGGGCTTGGCCAGCGTGTGCCGCGCCGCGCGCCAGCCCATGTAGAACAGCAGGCCGAGCAGGATTGCGTTGGACACGCGCAGCGCCAGGCGCGGATCGTCAAGGATCAGGAACGGCAGCACGGCGGGGAAACTGCAGGCGAACACCAGCCAGCCCGCCGCCAAGCCGCCCATCAGGTCCTGGCGTCGCACCCGATTTGGCGTGGCAGGCGCGCTACGCACGTACTCGACGATGGACTGGTACAGATGCTCGCGTGTGGGACCGTTGGTCACCGCCACGAGCGTTTCATCCAGTTCGTCCGCGACCATCTGACGTGCTCCCTCGACGGAGGTTGCGCGCCTGAGGTTGACACCGATGCGCCGGAATCGTCCACGCTCGAAGACCTGGCCGAGGACAAAGAGCACGCCGTCGATGATGCCCCAGGCCAGGTTGCAACCCAGGATTCCGATCAGCATCTCGCGCGCGCCCGCGCGCCCTTCCTCCTGGATCACGATGCCGGCCGCCAGCGTGAAGGTCAGCGTCATGATCAGGCCGAACAGGATCTCGCCCATGTGCGACCCCGGGTCGAGGTGGCGGGCGGTAAAGGACCCGCGGCCGACGTCTGTCATGATCATGCCCGCCAGCCGGGCTGGGAATCAGAACGAGGCGCTGTAGAAAAGCATCGGGCCGCTGTAGGTCCAGTCGAGCGAGCCATTAAAGTTGCTCGCGTCGACGTCGACGTCGATCGAAAACCGGTTGTACCCAAGCCCGACACCCAGCCATGTCTTCGGCTGCCAGGTCACCAGCACGCGGTAGTCCTGCAGGTTGCCGTCGTACTCGTCGATGGAGAGCGCGAAGAACTGCGCCGTCGCGTCCAGCCAGAAATTATGCGACAGATCCCAGATGCCGCGCAGGCCGATCACCGGCAACGGCGCCGCGACACTCGCGGAATTACTGATGTCTTCGGTCAGCGTCCCGCCCGACGCCTCGACCTTGGCCTTGAGGGAACTGCTGAGGTCCGTGTAATGCAAGCCGATTGAAGCATCCAGTTCGTAGTTGTCGCGACGCAAGAAAGCGTACTCGTACGCAGCCTCGATCACGGTGAAGCTGAACTCGGAATCCACTTTCGCACCGACGGGGTAGATATCACCGCCCCATTCGATATCCCTGTCGAAGGTCCTGCTGTTGTCACGGCTCATGTCGAACGCGATCAACTTGACTTTGTGTCGGTCGGCGAAGCGCCAATGACTGTCGAGGCGGATACGTTGCGAATCGCCTCCACCGAGTGCTTCGTCGAAATCTACCTTGTCACCGTTGCCGGTATCGCCTTTGAGCTGGATGGTCGGCTCGCTGGTAATGATGAATGTGCCGAGCGCGACCTGAAACGAATCGGTGAGCAGGTTCGGCGCTTCGTCGGCGAACGCCGCCGGCGACCCCAACAGGAGCATGGCCACGCCCGCCGATACCGTCTTGATGCCAAGCGCACGCGCGCGTGAGGTCGAAGATGCATGGCACATAGTCAAAGCCCCCAGGCTGGGTTCTAGTTTAGAATCGAGTCCATCCTAGTCCGGGACACGATACGGAGCAATCCGCAGTTGCGTTGAACGTATCGTCGGGCGCCTCTGCGCTCCGCGTGGATTCGCGGTGTCGTCGGGACAGGTCGGGCTGGCGGTTTCTGCGTACTTCGCGTGCGGCGGGATTGGACGAGTCTGATCGGATCGGGCGCAGTTTTGCCCAGGAGCTTCATCGATGTTGCGCGTTACCCTCAGACCACACGTGGTCGCAGCCCTCACCGGCTGCCTGCTCGCCGGCTCTGCGCATGCCGCGGATCCCGGTGCCGCCACAGCGTCTGCCACCGCAACGCCTCGGCCCCGAGTCGGCCTGGTGCTGGCGGGCGGCGGTGCCAAGGGCGGCGCGCATGTCGGCGTACTCAAAGTCCTGGAGGAAATGCACGTCCCGATCGACTGCATCGCCGGCACCAGCATGGGTGCCCTGGTCGGCGGCGGCTACGCGTCCGGCATCCCCGCGGAAGGGCTCGAAAAGTTCGTGGTCGGCATCGACTGGAAGAAGGTGGTCGGCGGGGCCGGACAGCGCGATCTGCAGACCATCGAGCAGAAACGCGCCGGGGCGACCTACAGCAACGACATCGAAATGGGCCTGCGGGACAAGCGGGTCATATTGCCTGCGGGCATCCTCAACACCAGCAACATCGAGGACCTGCTGCGAAGCTATGTGGCAGCCTCACGCTTACAGGGAGACTTCGACAAGCTGCCGATTCCCTACCGGGCCGTCGCCACGGACATGATCAGCGGCAAGATGGTGGTGCTCGAGAGCGGCGACCTCGCGACTGCCATGCGCGCCAGCATGGCGATTCCGGGTGCTTTCGCCCCCGTCATGACCGAGCAATACATCCTTTCAGATGGCGGCATGGTCCGCAACATCCCCGTGGACGTTGCGCGCAACCTGTGCGCCGACGTAGTCATCGTCGTCAATCTGGTCGAACAGGAACTCCAGCGCGAGAAACTGCAGACCGCCACTCAACTGATTCTGCGCAGCTCCGACGTGGGAATCATGGCCAACGAAAACCTGCAGCTGGAAAGTCTGACGGACAGGGACATCCGCATCGACGTGATCATGGGCGACATCACCACGACCGACTTCGAGCGCGTGCCGGAGACGATTCCGTTGGGCGAAAAGGCTGCCCGCGAAATGGCGGCCAAGCTGGTTCCGCTCGCGGTACCGGAGGCTCAGTACGACACATGGCGCGCCAATGTCACCGCCGGCCAGAATATCGAGACCCGGCTGGCGGACGTGCAGTACAAGGGCATGGAGCGCGTCAATCCCGAATACCTCGAGGGGCGCGCCCGGGTGAAACCGGGCGATAAGGTCGACACTGCAACGATCAGCGCCGAAGCGCAACGCACGTCCGCCCTGCAGGAATTTGAGTCAGTCGAATACCGGCTCACGGGAGACCCGGAGAGCCCCACGCTGGAGTGGTGGCCGCGCGAAAAGGCTTATGGACCCAACTACCTCAAGTTCGACCTGGGCCTGTACGGCTCCGAAGATGGCGACGCGGGCTTCGTCGTATACGTCAAGCACACGCGAACCTGGCTCAACTCGCTGGGCGCAGAATGGCGCAACGAGATCCAGCTCGGCTATTTCAACAACCTCTCGACCAGCTTTTACCAGCCGCTCGACGTGAACCAGCGGTTCTTCGTGGAACCGAAGGCGATATTTACGCGTTCCTGGGAAGACGTGTTCTATGACAACGAACGGCTGGCAACCTACAAGTTCACCGACCGGGGCGGCACGGTCGACGTCGGCGCCAATCTCAGCCGCGACGCACAGATCAGGCTCGGCTACATGTACACCCGGCGCGACGCCAGCGTCGAAACGGGCTCGCCGATCCTGCCGGAGGTCGAGCGCGATGACGCCGGCCTGACGATGTCGGCCACCTTTGACAGTCGCGATACGCCGTTCAATCCGACCCGGGGCATCGCGGCGGCGATGGAATATGCCTACGTCGACGAATCGCTCGGTGCAGAGCTGGATTGGGAACGATTGGAACTCGGCATCGGCATGGCAGTCCCTGTGCGCAATGACGTCGTCTGGATGACGCTGGCCGGCGGCACGGATCTCGACAGTGATATCCCTGCGGACCGTTACTTCATGCTCGGCGGCCCAGGCAGCTTCCCGGGCTTCGAGCTGGGCGAGCTGCGCTTGACCGACTACTGGACGGCCAGCGGCAGCTATCTCTGGAAGTTCAAGGACCTCATGTCGATCCGCGGCCAGGCACTCTATGCCGGAGTGCGGCTCGAAGCCGGGCAGGTGTTCGGTCGTCTCGAACAACTCGTCTCGCCCGCTTTCGACGACGACGAGATGATTTATGGCGGCTCCGTGTACATGACGGGACGCACTCAGGCGGGTCCCCTGACGTTAGGACTCGGTATGACCAGCACCGACTCTTGGAGTCTGTGGATAGCTGTCGGCCGGCCGATCGGCAACGGCACCATCCTCGAACGGGGTATCTTCCGTTGATCCGGGAAAGCGCCATTCTGCGAGGGGAATGGCGTTTCCTGCAGCTGACGATCTTCATCGGTGCGTGGATGCTGGTTTCACCGCTGACGCAGGACCGCTGGGTGGTCGAGGCGCTGCTGCAGTTCTTCCTGTTGAACACGATGCTGGTGACGCTCTGGGCCAACCCGAACTGGCGCGGCGGTCGGGGCATCGTATTCGGCATCTGGGTCGTCTCTCTTGCAGGCTCGGCGCTCGCGCTGGCACCGCTGCCCGTCGAGTGGCATCGGCTCGGTCGCACGATGGAAATCGTGACGACACTGCCGCTGCTGGCCCTGCTTGCCTTCGGCATCCTGCGGTTCATATTTCGCAATCGGACGCTGACTGTTGACGGTATCTTCGCGACGGTCACGGTCTACCTGATCATCGCGATGATCTTCTCGATGCTCTACCTGCTGCTGATCGAATGGCGTCCGACAAGCTTCAACCTGCACGTCGAGGACTCGTCGCCGCAACTGCTGCAGAGCAACCTGCTCTATTTCAGCCTGGTCACGCTGGCGACCGTGGGCTACGGCGATGTCCTGCCGGTCTCGGAGACGGCCAGGACGCTGGCCGTCATCGAAGCCACGGTCGGCCAGTTCTACATCGCCGTCGTCGTCGCCGTGTTCGTCGGCATGTATGCCACGCAACGGCGTGACGCATGAGTATCTGGGGACACCAATCATGAACAAACTCCTGCAGGGCCTGCGCTCGAATCCGCTGCTTTGGCTGCTGGCCGCGGTACCCGCCGTATTCCTCGGCGAACACTTCGCACCGGAGTCGCACACGACGCTGTTCGTGCTTGCCGTGCTCGCGATCGTGCCCCTTGCCGCCCTGCTCAGCCACGCGACGGAAAGCGTGGCGGCGAAAACAGGTGACGCCGTCGGCGGGTTGCTGAATGCCACCCTCGGCAATCTCACGGAACTGGTTATCGCCATCACCGCATTGCGCGCGGGAATGTTCGACCTCGTGAAGGCTTCAATTGCCGGCGCGATCGTCACCAACTCACTGTTCATGCTCGGCATGGCGTTCCTGCTCGGCGGTCTCAAATACCGTGTACAGGAATACAACGCAGGGACCGCGAGGCTGCAAGCCGGGATGCTGTTCCTCGCGGCGGTAGCCTTGGTCGTCCCTTCAGCTATCGGTGGTTCTGAACGACCGGAAGTCGCCGCAATCGTGCAGCAACTCAGTATTGGCCTGGCAGTACTGTTGCTGGTCGCCTATGTGCTCGGCCTGGTCTTTTCCCTGAAGACACACAAGGACCTCTTTGCCAGCGCCGGCGAAGGTGGACATGACGGGGACGAACACCTTTGGCCGGTCAAGGTGGCCGTGGTGATGCTGGCGGTAATCACCGTACTGGTTGCCCTGGTCAGCGAAATCTTCGTCGAGTCAGTGCAGTACGCCGCCGTGTCGTTCGGCATGACGCCTGCGTTCGTTGGCTTCATTGTCGTGGCGCTCGTGGGTGCCGCGGCGGAAATGACCTCGGCCTTCGCCGCTGCCCGAAAGAATCGGCTCGACATGAGCGTGGGCATCGCGCTGGGAAGCTCCTCGCAGATCGCAATGTTCGTGGCGCCGGTGCTCGTGCTGCTGAGCCTGTTCATCGCGCCCAGCCCGATGGACCTGCAGTTCTGGAATGGCGCCGTGATTATGGTGATGTTCAGCACGCTCACGGTGCTGTTCGTGACGAACACCGGCCGATCAGCGTGGTTCATCGGCGTGATGCTGCTGGTGGTCTACACGATCTTCGCCATGACGCTGTACCTGCTGCCGCCGGCGAACCTCGTTCCGGCGTAGATCTCGGCAAGTGACGCTCAATAAGCATGTCGCGTTGGCTCAAGGTGCCACGTAGATTGCAGCTTGTTGGCACAGGCACCGCACCGAGGCTGCTGGCGCTGCTTGCGTTAGCGCTCGGTTCACAGATCGCTGCGGGACAGGAACTCGAGGCACGTGCTTATGCGCCAAATCCCGTCGGTGCCCGCTTCCTGGTGATGTCGTGGTCGCATTCGGACGGCGACATGCTGCTGAACGCCTCCTCCCCTATCAAGGACTTTGAAGTCCGCGCGAACACGTACTCGGCGGGTACTGGCGGGACATTCGCACTGCGGGACCGGCTCGCGAGCGTCGCAATCGGGTTGCCCTATGTCGACGGCACGGCAAGCGGCCTGTTGGACGGCATTCCGGAGCGTGTCAATCGCGCGGGTGTCGCAGACCTCCGGGTGCGCCTCACGCTGAGCCTGCTGCCGGGTTCTGCACTTAGCGCGGCCGACTTCATGCGCGCGCCGCCAGATCGCACGCTCGGCGTGAGCCTGGTCGTCAACGTTCCCACCGGTGAGTATTTCGAAGACAAGCTGGTCAACCTCGGCACCAACCGCTGGGCCTTCCGGCCTGAATTTGGTGGCTCAAGGCGCTTCGGTCGCTGGAATTTCGACGGCTCGCTCGGTGTCTGGCTCTTCGGCGACAACGACGAGTTCCTGGGCAACAAGCAGCGCTCGCAGGATCCGTTGACGACGTTGCAGGGACACGTGAGTTACACCTTCGCTCCCCGCCTGTGGCTTGGGGCGAGCGGCACCTGGTACACGGGTGGCACCACGTCGATAAATGGCGTGTCCGACCACAACCGCCAGGGCAACAGTCGCGCGGGCCTGACGTTGGCCATCCCCGTCGGACAGCAGAACTCGGTCAAGCTCGCCTGGAGCACCGGTGTCACCGCCCGCTTCGGGGGCGACCTGGACATGTATTCGCTCACCTGGCAGTACCTCTGGTTCAGGTAAGCCGGTAAGCTTTCGTCGGTAATAACAGGCATTCGACAAAGGAGTAGAAAATGAAGGTGCGGCAACTCGGACTGGCAGTTGGCATGTGTATGGCACTCGGCTTCGGGTCGGCTGCGGGCGTCCTGGCAAAGGAAGCACCGCCGGAGACCACGCCGGAAGGCCTCGTGCTGCAGAAAAGCACGAATACCCGCATCGTTTACCTGAAGCCGGGCGCGACGTTCGCGCAGTACAACCGCGTGGCGATCCTCGATCCCCTGGTCGAGTTCGAAAAAGACTGGCAGAAGGACTACAACAACAGCCACCGGGGCCTCGAGGGGCGGGTGTCCGACAAGGACATCGAACGCATGAAGGCGGGGCTCGCCGCGGAGTTCAAGAAGGTCTTCACGAAAGAACTGCAGGACAAGGGTGGCTACCAGGTCGTCACGACGGCCGCGCCCGATGTGCTCGTCCTGCGCCCGGCACTGTTGAACGTCGAGGTCAACGCCCCGGACCTGATGACCGCAGGCATCAATGCCACGGTCGTACGCTCCGCTGGGCAGATGACGTTGTTCCTGGAACTCTGGGACTCCGAGACCAACACGTTGCTGGCTCGAATCATGGATGCCGCCGCCGACAACGACTCGTTCGCGAAGCAGGCTAATCGCGTGACGAACGTGCAGGCCGCCGACCGGATTCTCGGCGACTGGGCGCATGAGCTGCGCGTGCGCCTCGACGAGATCAAGGGCAAGACGTCGAAGTAAGCTGCAGCCCTGCTGCCCGCTGGTACTGTGAATGCTGGTCCCGGGCACAGGCGGGGACCCAGGGAGAACTGTGGTGAGCCAGGAAACGCACGAGCGCGAGTCCAAGCCGACGCTGAAAGAACGCGCCATCGAAGAGCTGCACGCCTTCAAGCTGGTCGCGGGCTACCTGTTCGTCTGCTTCACCGTGCTGATGTTCTACGAATCAACGCTGCTCGGTGCCGGGGCGGCCGGCGTATCCAGCCTTGGCGCCGCTGCAATCAAGGCGGCGATCCTCGCCAAGTTCCTGCTGCTCGGGCAGGCGCTGGGAGTGGGCGAAACGGCGCGAGTCAAGCGTGTGGGTCCCGCCATTTTCGCCAAGAGCGTGCAGTTGTGGCTGCTGGTCATCGTGTTGTCGGTGGCGGAAGAGTTGTTTGTCGGCAGGTATCACGGCAAGTCCTTCGGCGCGACGCTGGCGGAGTTCGAAGGCCGCTCGATCGCACACATAGTGGCCAAGAGTCTCGTGGTGCTGCTGATCCTGTTGCCGCTGACCGCCACGAGGGAATTCAGCCGGATCCTCGGGCCCGGCGTACTGCGCACGATGCTAGCGGGAAAAGCGCAGGACTGATCCGACGGAAGCCGCCCATCGAGAGTCCCCCTGGGTTATCAGGGGGACTCGACCGCTCCACCCTCCGGCCCCACCACCGCCTGAGACCGGCGTTTCAGACTGGCGCATGACACCGACGCGGCTGGTCAGGAGGGTCGACGCGCGGACTGCGATCGGCGCTGAAGCGTACCGTCGGGTAGTGGTTTCACCTGAGACCGCAGGACCACTGGGGGCGCGATAATCCGTCCGTAGATACCGAGCGCAGTGACTGCCAGGCCACAGCAGCCAGGCGCAATACTTCGATCGGAGGTCAACATGGAAGCCCATGAAGGCGATGGCGGATTCGTCTCCCGTCGCACCGTTCTTGCCGGATCTGCAGCATTGCTGGCCAGCGGCGGCGTTGGATCCGGAATCACGGCACTTGCCGCGGCTCCCGAGACTCCAGTGAGCGCGCCTCCGTTGCCTTGGAAATGGGTGAAGCTCGATCCGCTCGAAGCGGGACAGCGCGCGTATCGCTATTACAAGGAGAAGGGCGGCTGCGGATCGGCCAGCTACCTCTCGCTGCTCAGCTTGTTGAAAGAGAAAGTCGGCCATCCGTGGACGACAATGCCCGACATGCTGATGGTGCACGCCGCAGCGGGCTTCGGCGGTCACGGGACGCTTTGCGGCGCGCTTGCCGGGGCGTCCGTGATCATCAACATGGTGACCTACGGCGAGAAGCGCGACGAATACCTGCAGAACAATGCGATTGTGGATCGCTTGTTCTGGTGGTATGCGGAGCAGGATTTTCCGACCGAGCGATTTGACGACCTCTCACCGTTGCCAAAGCAAATCAAGGTGAAGGCCATGTCGCCGCTGTGCCATACCTCGGTGTCCAAATGGTCACTGGCCGCCGGTGTCAAAGACCTGCATGACCAGGCGAAGGTCGAACGCTGTGCGAAGGTCGCCGGAGAGGTCGTCTACATCGTAACGACGGCGCTGAACGAGTTCTTCGATGGAAAGTGGGTCGCGCCGGTTTGGAACCCCTCACCAGCGATACAGCACTGCATCAAGTGCCACGGGCCGGACACCCCGACGCAGAAGGCACGAAAATGGAATCAGCAGGGGCACATGGAGTGCTTGATGTGCCATGCGGACCACACGGCATGATTTAATGAGATGCGCAGCGGGGCTCTGGTGGGCCCTGCTGACGCTTTGAGACCGCACGCCTGCCCGGGCGTTACCCGCGCCACGCGCTCCAGCATGCCGTCGTCTAACCGTTACTTCGACGGAGGTGGCCCGCTCGGCACGTAGACGACAGCGTCGCCCTGATAGGCGCGCGTGTACCAATTGGAGCCGCACTGATAAAAGTTGGCCCCGTTCGACACCGTGATTTTCGCTTCGCACGGGAGCGTCGCCAAGGCTGTGACGTTGGTGACATTCGTGACGTTCGTGACAGTGGACGTCTCGTGGTAATCATCATTTACTGCGGTAGCGACCACTGCGACGGTCGCGCCGACCACCATCACTTCGGCCCAGTCGTTGTCGTGGTAGTAGTAACCGTTGTCGTCCCAGTCTTCAGCGTAATCCTGGCGATCCTCCCGCGCGTCGTTGGAATGCTCCTGCCAGTCCTCGCGCGCCTCGTCGCGATTGCCCTGCCTCTCGCCCTGGCTCTCCTGGTTAGCGCCCTGGCGCTCGGCCGTAGAGCCTTGCTGCCGCGCGGTCGGAGCCGACCCCGTTGTCGGACGACTCGTTGCGGGTGTTGACCGCTGAGTCGGGGCCGCCTGCCGGTCGGACGTCTGCGGCGAACGCTGCGGCGCGGAGCGCGACGACATGCCGCCGCTCGCTGCAGGACTGCTCCGCGACATACCGCCGCCGCCGCGACCCCCGCCCCTGCCGGCGGCATCGACGTCTGACCAGCCCGCGATCACCAACCCTGAGGCGCAGGCCATTGCAATCAGAATTCCCCGGAATCCAGGACGGCGGTTCATGGCTGCTCTCCAATAGCCCCGGCTGCTGAATCGGCTGGCGGTCGCGGCGCGAGGTACATGATTTGCTCGGCGCCGGGCGGGGGAACGAACGCGAACGCCGCGGCATCCATTCTCGTCTTCATGCTCCAGTCCGAAAGATCGGCGCGAAACTGCGGTTCGCCCGGCGAATTTTTGTAGGTGACGACGACCCTGCGCGGCAGCGGCTCAGCTCCCTTGGCAATCCACAATTGCAGGTCAACTTCCGCTGTCCTCACGGCGATGTGCTCGGTGGGCACGTCAAACAGGCTGCACTCTTCGACAAACGAGACGGAGGTGGCGCGTTTGTCGAGATCTGCCGGGAAGCCGGTGGTGAACATGCGCGCCAGAGGCAACGTCGCGCGCAGGTCGCGAACCATGTAGACGAGCGCCTGGTCCAGGCTGCCAGCCTTCTCCACGCGGGCGTAGACGTTTTCTGCAGGCTTGAAGACCGTGATCCAGCGACCGTCGAACACGACGGTTCCGCGCTCACCGTCACTGCGCTCGACCTCGACCCGCATCTTGTCCGGGCGCTGCATCAGGATGCGGCGGCGCTCGCCGAACTCGATGCGCTGGCCGTCCGCCTGGATCGCGTCGTAGTCGCTGCGCATCGTCACGCTGATCGCGGGTGTGCGCGCCAGGAAATCTGCCATGCGAAGCAGCAGCGCCCGGCTCGCGAGATCCTGCGTCGAAATCTCAGGCGGAGGCGTCGGGGTGGCGGCGTGCACCGTGGCGACGACGAGGGTGACTACCGATGCCGCGAGCACGACCATTGCCCGAGCGAATCTGTATGTGCTCCTGTGGATCATTGCAGCGGTCCTCACTATTTGCGGAGATGCCCCACCCCGCCGGACGCGGCGTTGCGGTTGGCCGAGACAGGCCGAGTGCGTCTAACATCGTGACACCTGCGGCGGCGGCGTCCATACGAGTCACCCGCAGAACGACAGGTGCGTCGCGCACGCCGTCTGGCGTGTTCCGGTCACGGGTGAGGGTTCTACCCCGCTGCCTTGGCAATGGGTCAAACTCGACCCGGTCGGAGCGTGCAGGCGTGGCTAGCGTTGCTACAAGGAAAAGGGCGGCTGCGGTTCGGCCAGCTACCTCTCGCTGCTCAGCCTGCTGCAGGAGAAAGTCGGTTATCCGTGGACGACGATGCCGGACATGCTGATGGTCCATGCGGCAGCAGGCTTCGGTGGTCACGGGACGCTGTGTGGCGCTCTCGCCGGGGCATCGGTGATCATCAATATGGTCACCTACGGCGAGAAGCGCGACGACTACCTGCAGAACAATGCGATCGTCGACCGCCTGTTCTGGTGGTATGCGGAGCAGGACTTTCCGACCGAGCGGTTCGACGACCTTTCCCCGCTGCCGAAGCAGATCAAGGTGAAGGCCATGTCGCCGCTGTGCCATACCTCGGTGTCAAAGTGGTCGCTGGCCGCCGGCGTCAAGGATATGCATGACCAGGCGAAGATCGAGCGCTGTGCCAAAGTGGCCGGCGAGGTCGTCTACATCGTGACGACGGCGCTCAATGAATTCTTTGATGGCAAGTGGGTCGCGCCCGTCTGGAATCCCTCAACGGAAATCCAGCACTGCATCAAGTGCCACGGGCCGGACACGCCGGCACAGAACGCACGAAAGTGGAATCAGCAGGGACACATGGACTGCTTGATGTGCCACGCCGACCACACGGCATGATCGGGCGTGACGGACCGAAGGGCCCTGTGCAGTCCTAGTCTCGACGAACGGAACCTTTACGCATACAACGCCCCGCCTTCGGGGCGTTGTAAT
Organism: uncultured Pseudomonadota bacterium; assembly: GCA_963748985.1. GTDB lineage: Bacteria > Pseudomonadota > Gammaproteobacteria > Steroidobacterales > Steroidobacteraceae > RPQJ01. The sequence continues at coordinate 88,524 of CAVVKQ010000027.1, read as the reverse complement.
TTGCACTCCCTGCCCGCGGGATGAATGCGCCGTTCAATGCTCGAGTTGAGACCTAACAAAGTTACATTTAACAATAGCCTACATACTTTTCTTCAAGCGAAACGGCAGGATAAAAACGAAGAAGCCCGGCGGCAAACCGGGCTTCTGGCGCTGTTGGGCCGGTCACGCCCGAGTGCTCGATCGCCTCGGACGCGACGCCGACGCCATGCAGATCGTTACAGGGTTTCCTGACTGACAACGGTCAGCTTCGGACCACCTGGAGTGCCGTACAGCCCGAACCGGCTGTGCGGGACCCACATATCGATCACATCACCCTTCTTGAGGCTGGAATACTTCACGTCCTTGCCGCCCATGCTCAGGCCCTGGTCCGCCGTAGGAGCGAAGACGACCTTGGAGACACCTTTGCCGTCCTTATCTTCGAAGACTACCGTGAGGTTGCCTTTGCTGTTGTCGACGACCTTGGCCACATAGCGGGCATACCCAACGCCGTCTTTTTCCTTGACTCCGCGGCACGCCTTGAGCGCATTCGGAAACTTTTCGAGGACGTCAGCGCCGAAATTGACGCTCTGGCAACCGATTTCCTCCGCCGCAACAGCGACGACAGGCACAACGAGCAACGTTGCCAGGATCACGCTTAACTTGATCTTCATGAGAGCTCTCCCCGTTAGGTCATGTAATCAGGCATTGATTACGCCTGCACGATATCAGAGCGATGCAACAGATTGTGACCTTGGGCGCGGCGCTGGCCCGATCAGAACACCATTCCGAACAGCCGCTTCAGCAGTTCGTCCCAGGGCATCATCGTCAGCAGCAGCGGCACCACCGGCAGCAGCGTCGCGGCCGCGAGCTGGAGGATGGCGTCCCTCGTCACCGGTGCGAGGCGCATGCCCTTCACGACCTCGAAGCTGTTGCTGAGGTCGGCAAGCGACTGCAGGTCGGCTGTTCCCACCAGCGGTTCGCCGGGCGCAGCGCCGCCGCGCAGCCATTTGCCATCAAACTCGCGCACGTAACGGGCAGCCAGCGACCCGTACTCGCCGAGACCCGTCCGCTTGGCGCGCGCCAGCTGGGCCGCGAAAGCGAACAACGGGCCGAACACCAGGAACTGCACGAAGAACAGCATGAGGACGATCTCGGCCTTGAACTCCGGGAGCTTTGCGCCGAGGTGAAGGATGCGGTTGGCGAGCATGCCCGCGAGCACGGCGCCGTGCGCGAGCGCCAGCGGCAGGAAGGCATACGCCGTGTTGGCGAGAAACCCGAGTCCGCCCACGCGGTCCGGATGCGTGGGCACGAGCTTCAGTTCAAGACGCGACACCTGCCACAGGAACCGCGCCCAGATGAACACCCTGAAATACCAGCGCAACAGCAGGAACTGGAACAACGGCAGGCTCACGTAGCCGTACCACATGCCCGCCAGCGAAAGCTTCGAGCCGGCTGCGGACGTCGTCGCATACCAGGTGTTCGCGTCCAGCGCCACGTAGTTGCGCCAGACGACGAACATGCCCACGCCGTAGACGAACGCGATGATCAGGATCTCGGCCAGCACCGAGTTGCGCAGCCTCGCGACCGAGCCAACCGCGGCGTCGAACTGCGCCCGGACAGCCTCCGGAACCAGTTTGCGTCCAAGGAACTGCTGCAGCACGGCGCGCATCCGCTGGTGCACCACCAGCTCGGCGACGACCATGAGCGGGACTGCCAGCAGGTAACGGACGTGCACTTCCACGTCCAGGAGGAACGGTACGGTGGCCGTCCCGGGCAGGAGCCGCCCTTCAAACCCGGCGAGCAGCGCGAGCGGCAGCCACGCGAGCAACGAGAGGACGACGATGCGTCGCCGGAGCAGGTCGAGCGCGTCGCCGGACAGATGTGCACGACGAAAAAGCTGGTACAGCGGGCCGCCCAGCACCAGAGAGAAATCCGTCGACTCCTGCGTTGGCTGCAACATACCCAACTGACTTTACCTCGTCGCGGCGCGAGTACGAGGGTTTTGCTGCTTTCTCAGGTGGTCCTCGGACGCATCCGGATGTCACCAACGGTTGCCCAAAGACACAATGTGGAGGCTAGGGTCGGAATCGAACCGGCGTACACGGCTTTGCAGGCCGCTGCATGACCACTCTGCCACCTAGCCGCGATGGCCCGAAACGTCCTCCCAGAAACGCATAACCCCGGGAGTGCCCGGGGTCATGCGAGGATCTGGAGCGGGTAACGAGGCTCGAACTCGTGACCTCGACCTTGGCAAGGTCGCGCTCTACCAACTGAGCTACACCCGCTTGGGCTCACGAAAGCGAACTTTCGTCAGCCGCAAATTCTCGCTGTCTGACCCCTGCCTGTCAAGAGATGGTCGTCTTTGCGCAGTTCCGGCCAGGCGACCTGCAGGTACAAGACCATCGACCACAACGTCAGAACGGCGGCAATGACCAGCAGGACGATGCCGAGTCGGTAGATCGGCAGGCCGAACAGGTCGCTGCGGTAGACCATGAAGCTGAGGCCGACCATCTGCACGATGGTCTTCCACTTGCCGAGCGACGACACCTTGACCTTGGCCCGCGCGCCGAGGTGAGCCATCCATTCCCGCAGCGCCGAGACGGTGATCTCACGGCCGACGATCACCATTGCCGAGATCACGATCCACGGGTTCTGATCGTGGGCCACCAGCAGGATCAACGCGATGGCGACCATCAGTTTGTCGGCCACGGGATCGAGGAACTCGCCCGAGCGGCGTGGTGACGCCGAGCTTGCGTGCCAGGTACCCGTCGATCCAGTCGGTGACCGCTGCGAGAATGAACACGAGCGCCGCCAGTGGATCGCCCCAGGGACCGCCCCAGTAGAAAAGCGCCACGAACAGCGGCACCGCGATGATGCGGCCGAGCGTGAGCGTGTTCGGGAGGGACTGCAGATTCAAGACAGCGACTCGGTCAGGCCCCAGGATTCATTCGTTCGTAAATTTCTGCGGCCAGTTGCCGGCTGATGCCGTGCACCCTGGCCAGGTCTTCCACCGACGCCTGCCGGATTCCCTGCAGCCCGCCAAAGGCCTTCAGCAATTCCCGGCGGCGCTTGGGCCCCAGGCCGGGAATCTCCTCGAGCCACGACTCGCGCCGGCTGCGGTCGCGCGATTGCCGGTGACCGGTGATCGCGAACCGATGCGCTTCGTCGCGCACGCGCTGGATCAGGCGCAGGGCCGGCGAGTCGTCCGCGAGTATAAGCGCGGCTTCCTGCCCGGGAAAGAAAAGGCGCTCCTGCCCTACCCTGCGGTCCGACCCTTTCGCGACGCTCACGACCGCAAGGTCGGTCACGCCCACCCGCGCGAGTGCCGCCATGGCCGCATGCAGCTGGCCCAGTCCGCCGTCGATGAGCAGCAGGTCGGGCATCGGCGCCTCGCCACGCATCACCCGGGCGAAGCGGCGCTCGACCGCCTGTTCGATGCCGGCGTAATCGTCGCCCGGCGTGATGTTGCGCAGGTTGAAGCGACGGTAATCACTCTTGAGCGGGCCTTCGGGGCCGAGCACCACGCAGGACGCGACCGCGGACTCGCCCATCGAGTGGCTGACGTCGAAGCATTCGATGCGCTGCGGCGTCTTGCCGAGGCTCAACTCGCGCCCGACGGCATCGAGCTGGTCCGCGACCGTGGCGCGGCTCGACGCGCGCATCTTCAGGCCGAGCGCCGCGTTGTTGCGGGCCATCTCGATCCAGCGCGCGCGGGTGCCGCGGACGTTGGTGCGAATCTGCCACGGCGTGCCCCGCCTTCTGCGCGAGCGCCTGCTCGAGCGCTTCGGCGCCCTCGACCGGACGCGACAGCACGATCTCGGACGGCGCCTCGCGCGCGAGGTAGTACTGCGCCAGGAAGCCCGCGAGCATTTCGTCCTCGTCGCCGAGACCGCCCTTCGGGAAGTAGTTCGAGCTGCCCAGGTTGCGTCCACCCCGCACGAAGACGACGGCAACGCAGAACTCGCCACCCTCGTGCGCGATGCCGACGGCATCGATGTCGTGCCCGGACATCCGCGTCATCACCTGCGTCGCCTGGATCTGCTTCAGCATCTGGATCTGGTCGCGCAGGCGCGCCGCCTGCTCGTACGCAAGCTTCGATGCCGCCTCTTCCATGCGCTGACCGAGGTCGGCGATGACCTCGACGTTGCGACCGTCGAGTACCTTGACGGCGTCGGCCACGTCGAGAGCGTACTGCTCCGGCGTGATCAGGCCAACGCAAGGCCCGGTGCAGCGATCGATCTGGTGCTGCAGGCAGGGGCGCGAACGATTGGCGAAGAACGTGTCCTCGCAGGGGCGCAGCCGGAACAGCTTCTGCAGCAGCAGCAACGTCTCACGCGTCGCGACCGAGTTGGGATACGGCCCGAAAAACCGTCCGGGCAGTTTCTTGGTGCCGCGATAGAACGCAATGCGCGGGTAGGCATGACCCGAGACGTGGATGAACGGAAAGCTCTTGTCGTCCTTGAGCAGGATGTTGTAGCGCGGCTTGTGCTGCTTGATCAGGTTGAATTCGAGCAACAGCGCCTCGGTCTCCGACGCGGTGACCGTGATTTCGACGCGCGCCACCTGCGCCAGCATCACCATCGTCTTGTCGGCGTGGACGCGGCCATGGAAATAGCTCGAGACGCGGTTGCGCAGGTGCCGCGCCTTGCCCACGTAGAGAATCTCGCCGTCCTTGTCGAGCATGCGGTACACGCCCGGCTTGGTCGGGAGCGCCGCAAGGAACGACTGCAGGTCGAAAGGCAAAGGGGTTAGGGGATGGGGGTTAGGGGATAGTCGGAAAGACCGCGCGCGACCTGCGCCGCGCGAGCCACCACCGTGCGGAACATGTCGGTCGTCAGCCTGCGGGTGTTCGTGTTGTACCGGCTGCAGTGGTACGAGTCGACCATCGTGAGATTGCGCGGCAGCGTGTGCTCGGCGCCGTGGGCGAAAGCGAACGCGGACTGCTTGAGGCCCAGCGCGCGCAGCACCGCGCCGTGGGCGATCGCACCGAGCGCCAGCAGCACCGTGCCCTCCTTCACCCCGGCGAGTTCATGGGCCAGGTAGCGATTGCAGGTCGCGATCTCGGCCGGCAACGGCTTGTTGCCCGGCGGCACGCATTTGACCGAGTTCGAGATGCGGCAGCCGATGAGGCGCAGGCTGTCGTCCGCCGCAACCGACTGCGGCGCGGTCGACAAGCCGAATGCATACAAGGTTTCGTACAGCAGGATCCCGGCATAGTCACCGGTGAAAGGACGGCCCGTTGCATTGGCGCCGTGGAAGCCGGGTGCGAGTCCCACGATCAACAGCCGGGCATCCGGGTCGCCAAATGGAGCCACGGGCGCGCAGTGATATTGCGGGTACTGGCGCTTGCCCGCGGCCAGGAACTCGGCGAGCCGCGGGCACAGCGTGCAGTGCGGATCGAAGGACGTGTCGGCGGGCGTCGTCATGGCGCGAGGAGCATAGCAGCCGACTGCGTGCCTTTTCCCGCGCTTGGAAAGGCTGACAGGCGCTCGATCCGATCCGACCTTCCCGCGCTTGGAAAGGCAGACACGCGCTTCGTGACAGGCGTTCGATCCGGGACCTCTCCCAGAGCTTGGAAAGGCAGACACGCGCTCTGGGAGAGGTCCCGGATCGAACGCCTGACGTTACGCGCCTGAGCGGCTCGTCGGGCGGAAACGAGAGGCGACACTAGCGGCCAATGGTTCACGCCCGACGACCCGCACGGCGCACGTAGCCGGCCAGGTGCAGAGGCGCTCAAAGGTAGGGTCGGGTGCGCGCTGCGAGCAGCCAGTAAGAAGGTGCCGACACTGATGGACGCGCAATTGGTCTGACTCACAGCGCGGTGATGTTACGTGCGCCGTGCACCTTTTCCGCCTTTGCGGAAAAGGTGCTCAGGCGCTGTCTCACCAGCGGTCGATCCGTTTCGACGCGGTCTGCCTTTCCCCGAAAGAGACCGCCCCGCGCGTGTCTGCCTTTCCAAGCTCGGGGAAAGGCTCCGGATCGACCGCCTGTGCCGCCAGTGCGTGTCTGCCTTTCCAAGCTCGGGGAAAGGCTCCGGATCGACCGCCTGTGACACCAGTGCGTGTCGGCGACCTCTCCCGTCGAACCGGGAGAGGCGTGACGAGCAGCCAGCTCAGTGGTGCGCGCCACCCGTAGCGAACTGCTCTTCCTCGGTCGACCCGTGCATCGCGGTGGTCGACGAATGGCCTTCCTGGATCACGTTGGTGACGTCGTCGAAGTAGCCCGTGCCCACTTCCTGCTGGTGCGACACGAACGTGTAGCCACGGTCGCGCGCCGCGAACTCGGGCTCCTGCACCTTCTCGACGTAGGCTGTCATGCCGCTCTTCACGTACTCCTGGGCGAGGTCGAACATGTTGAACCACATGTTGTGGATGCCGGCGAGCGTGATGAACTGGTACTTGTAGCCCATCGCGCCGAGTTCGCGCTGGAACCTGGCGATGGTCGCGTCGTCGAGGTTCTTCTTCCAGTTGAAGCTCGGTGAGCAGTTGTACGCGAGCAGCTTGCCCGGGAACTGCTTGCGGATCGCCTCGGCGAACCTCTTCGCGAACGCAAGATCCGGCTTGCCGGTTTCGCACCAGACCATGTCCGCATACGGCGCATAGGCCAGCCCGCGCGAGATCGACTGCTCAACGCCCGGCTTCGTGCGGTAGAAGCCTTCAGGCGTGCGCTCGCCCGTGCAGAACGGCTTGTCGTTCGGGTCGACGTCGCTGGTGAGCAGGTCCGCCGCCTCGGCGTCCGTGCGCGCGAGGATGATCGTCGGCACGCCGGAAACGTCTGCCGCGAGACGCGCGGCAACCAGCTTCTGCACCGCTTCCTGCGAAGGCACCAGCACCTTGCCGCCCATGTGGCCGCACTTCTTCACGGAAGCAAGCTGGTCCTCGAAGTGCACGCCGCCTGCGCCCGCGCGGATCATCGCCTTCATCAGTTCGAAGGCGTTCAGCACGCCGCCGAAACCCGCTTCCGCGTCGGCGACGATCGGCGCGAAGAAATCGACGTAATCCTTGTGGCCTGCCGTGATGCCCCTGGAGTGCTGGATCTGGTCGGCGCGCTGGAACGACGAGTTGATGCGCTCGACGACCTTCGGCACGGAGTCGACCGGGTACAGCGACTGGTCGGGATACATCGACATGTAGCTGTTGTTGTCGGCAGCGACCTGCCAGCCCGAGAGGTAGATGGCCTTGATGCCGGCCTTCACCTGCTGCATCGCCTGACCACCCGTGAGCGCGCCGAGGCAGTTCACGTACGGCTCGGTGTTGACGAGCTTCCAGAGTTTTTCGGCGCCGAGTCGTGCAAGCGTGTATTCGACCTGCACGCTGCCACGCAGGCGGACGACGTCTTCGGCGCTGTACGGCCGGCGGATGCCCGCCCAACGCGGATCTTTCGCCCATGAATCTCTCAGTTGTTGAGCCGGATTCGTCATGTCGTCGTCCTCTGGTGGTATTCGTTGCGGGCAGACACACCGGATTCCGGCCTCGTGTTGCACCGCACAATGAAGAATAGACGCGCGGTCCGGTCCGGGCAAGCGTGAATTGCCCGCATCCGGGACAATCGAGTCATGCAGCTCGTCCTGTTCAACAAACCCTTCCAGGTGCTGCCGCAGTTCACCTCGCCGGACGTCCGGCGATCCCTCGCGGATTACCTGTCGCTGCCCGGCCTCTATCCGGCCGGCCGGCTCGACTACGACAGCGAAGGCTTGATGCTGTTTACCGATTTCGGTCCCTGGCAGGCTCGCATCAGCCAACCAGGTTCGCCGCTGGTCAAACGTTACCGGGTGCAGGTCGAGGGCGATCCCACGGACGAAGCACTCGAACCCCTGCGACGGGGACTCATGCTCAACGACGGGCCGGCCCGCCCGACCCCGGCGCGCGTGATCCCCGAGCCCGAAGGACTGTGGCCGCGCGACCCGCCCATCCGCAGTCGCAAGGCGATTCCCACCGGGTGGATTGAACTGGAACTGAGCGAGGGCCGGAACCGACAGGTCCGGCGGATGACGGCCGCGGTCGGCTTGCCGACGCTGCGACTCATTCGCTGGGCGGTGGGGCCCTGGACGGTCCAGGGACTCGCTCCCGGTCAGTCGCGTGCAGTTTCGCGAACCGAGGCCGAAGCCGTACTGTCTGCCGGTCGTCGTGAACTGCCGACCGTCAGGACGAGCGGGCGACGGTCGCGATCCGCATCGCGAGCTCGAGGGCCTGTCCGTAATTGAGCCGCGGGTCGACCTGCGACCGGTAGTCCTTGGCGAGATCGGCATCCGCCAGGCCGCGGGCGCCGCCAGTGCATTCAGTGACGTCCTCACCCGTGAGTTCGAAGTGCACGCCACCGAGGTAGCTGCCCATCGAGCGGTGCACCTTGAACGCGGTCTCGAGCTCCGCAAGGATGTTCTCGAAGCGGCGCGTCTTCACGCCCGCTGCCGTCGTCTCGGTGTTGCCGTGCATCGGGTCGCACACCCAGAGCACCGGCACACCCGTCGCGCGCACGGATTCGATCAGTGCGGGCAATTTCGCCTCGGCGTACTTCGCGCCCATGCGATGGATCAGCACCAGTCGCCCCGCTTCCCTGGTTGGATTGAGCGTGTGGCAAAGGCCCTGCACCCACGCTGCATCCATCGACGGCCCGACCTTCACGCCGATCGGGTTCGAGATGCCGCGGCAGTATTCGACGTGGGCGCCACCGAGATCGGCCGTGCGCATGCCGATCCACGGCAGGTGGGTGGACAGGTTGTACCAGCGCTCGCTGCGCGGAATGAAGCGCGTCTGCGCCTGCTCGTAGAGCAGGTGCAACGCCTCGTGGCTCGCATAGAACGGGGCCCGACTCGCCTCGTGCACCCGGCTGCCGCTGATCGCCTCGAAGAAATCGAGCGAGTCCGCGATCGACGACGCGATCTGCCGGTACTGATCAGCGAGCGGCGAATGCTGCACGAATCCCAGGTCCCAGTACTCGGGGTGGTGCAGGTCCGCGAAGCCGCCGTCGATCAGGGCGCGCACGAAATTCAGCGTCAGTGCCGCGCGTTCATACCCGCGCAGCAGCAATTCGGGATCAGGTTCGCGCTCGGTCGCAGTGAAACCCAGCCGGTTGACGAGGTCGCCGCGATAACACGGCAGGGTCAAGCCGTCCCGGGTCTCGGTGTCGGTGGAACGCGGCTTGGCGTACTGGCCGGCAAAGCGGCCCACGCGAATCACCGGCTTCTTCATCCCGTGCAGCAGCACCAGGCTCATCTGCAGCAGGATCTTGAGCTTGCGGGCAATCTGACCCGAGTCGCAGTCGGCGAAGGACTCTGCGCAATCCCCTCCCTGCAGCAGGAACCGCTCGCCTCGCTGTGCCTCGGCGATCTGCCGCTTGAGCGCGTCGACCTCCCAGGACACGACGATCGGGGGCAACCGGCCCAGGGCATCGACCGCCCGCGCCAGTGCCACCGGGTCCTTGTAGGACGGCTGTTGCTGCGCGGGACGGGACGTCCAGCTCGAAGGGGACCATTCAGAATTCTGGGGAACGGCGTTCATCCTATTGATCCTACCGGGAAACTTTGCAATGCAAAAGAAACCGGATGTACGGCGGGACGCGGTTTCGTCAGAATCGCGCCCCTCAAAACAGCATTTGCGTCCGCGACCGGCCGGTTGGCCCGCCGCAGAGGCGCTACCAGGAGTTTTCGACGATGCAGAAGGTGCTCATCCTCGGGGCCGGCAAGATCGGCGCCCTCATCTCCGGCTTCCTCGCGGAATGCCGCGATTACGAAGTCCACGTGGCCGACGTCAACGGCAATGCCGCCAATTCGGTGGTGGCGGCCCACGGACTGCCGAACCTGCACGCGTACGAACTCGATGCCTCGAACCCGGCGCTGCTCGAGGCCCACCTGCGCGAGCACCCGGCCGACACGATCATTTCCAGCCTGCCCTTCTACTGCAACGTGAAGGTGGCCGAGATCGCCCGCAAGGTGAACGCACACTATTTCGACCTGACCGAGGACGTCGCGGTGACGCGCTCGGTGCGCAAGACCGCCGAGGGCTCCACGCGTGCGTTCGTGCCGCAGTGCGGACTGGCCCCGGGTTTCATCAGCATCGCGGCGAACGCGCTGATCCAGCACTTCGACGAGATTCGCAGCGTGAAACTGCGCGTCGGCGCCCTGCCGCAGCATCCGAACAACGCGCTCAAGTATTCGCTGACCTGGTCCACCGACGGCCTGATCAACGAGTACGGCAACCCGTGTGAAGCCCTCGTCGACGGCCGCGCGGTCGAGGTTGCGCCGCTCGAAGGCCTCGAGGAAATCGAGATCGACGGCATGATCTACGAAGCCTTCAACACGTCCGGCGGCCTGGGCTCGCTCGCCGAAACCTACGGCGAGAAGGCGCAGACGATGGACTACAAGACCATCCGCTACCCGGGGCACTGTGCGCAGATGCGCCTGCTCATGAACGACCTGAAGCTCAACTTCGACCGCGCCACGTTGAAACGCGTGCTCGAAAACGCCGTGCCACAGACCCTGCAGGACGTCGTGATCGTCTACGTCGCGGTCGCGGGCCGGCAGCACGGCGAACTGCGTGAAGAGAACTACGTCAGCAAGATCTACCCGCAGGTCATCGCGGGGCGGCTGTGGTCCGCAATCCAGGTCACGACAGCGGCCGGTATCTGTGCCGTGGTCGACCTGGTGATGCAGAACCCGGGGCGCTACCACGGCTTCGTGCGCCAGGAAGACTTCAGCCTGGTCGACGTGCTCAATAACCGCTTCGGCAAGCATTACTCCGACGGCGGCGGGAAGGAGATCTCTTCGCGCATGATCGTGGCCGGCACGACCGGCCAGCAGCGTGTTGCCGGAGGTGCCCGATGATCGGCGCACTCCTGAAAGACGTGGGACTCACGCATACCAATGCGGGCACCTGGTCGGGTGCGGGCGGCTGGCTGGACGATGCGTCCGCGAAAGTCATCGAGTCCTTGAATCCGGCGACTGGCGAGGTCATCGCCCGCGTGCGGGCCACCACGCCTGCTCAGTACGAGCAGATGATGGCCTCGGCCGTCGTGGCGGCGAAAGCCTGGCGCACGGTGCCTGCGCCGAAGCGCGGTGAGGCTGTCCGTCTCATCGGCGAGGAACTGCGCAAGTACAAGTCGAAACTCGGCAGCCTGGTCTCGCTCGAGATGGGCAAGATCAAGCCCGAGGGCGACGGCGAAGTGCAGGAGATGATCGACATCGCCGACTTCGCGGTCGGCCAGTCGCGCATGCTCTACGGCGTGCAGATGCATTCTGAGCGTCCCAATCACCGCATGTTCGAGCAGTGGCACCCGCTCGGCGTGGTCGGCGTGATCAGCGCTTTCAACTTCCCGGTCGCAGTGTGGTCGTGGAACGCCTTTCTCGCGGCAATCTGCGGCAACGTGACCGTGTGGAAGCCCTCGCCGAAGACCGCGCTCTGCGCCGTCGCCGTGCAGCACCTGTGCAACCGCGTGCTCGAGCGGCACGGCCTGCCGCCGATCTTCCAGCTGTTCATCGACGAAGGCACCGAACTTGCGATCCGCTTCGTCGAGGACCGGCGCGTCGACCTGGTGTCGTTTACCGGTTCCACGACCGTCGGCCGTGACGTCGGCATGCGCGTGGCGAAGCGCCTCGGCAAGTCGCTGCTCGAACTGGGCGGCAACAACGCGATCATCGTCGACGAATTCGCGAACCTCGACCTGGTCGTGCCGGCCATCGTCTTCGGCGCCGTGGGGACCGCGGGCCAGCGCTGCACGACGACGCGCCGCGTGTTCGTGCACGAATCGCAGATGCCGGAACTCGAACGCCGGCTGACCGGCGCGTACAAGCAGGTTCGCATCGGCGATCCGCTCGCGCACGGCACGTTGATGGGCCCGCTGATCGACGCGGGTTCGGTCGCTCGCTTCGAGTCCGCGGTGACGCAAGCAGTCGCCCAGGGCGGCCGCCTCCTGTGTGGCGGCAAGCGCCTGGAGCGTCCGGGTTACTTCGTCGAGCCGGCCATTGTCGTTGCGCGCGGCGAGTGGGAGATCGTCAAGACCGAGACATTCGCACCGGTGCTCTACCTGATCCCGTACCAGACGCTCGATGAAGCGATCGAGGCGCAGAACGCCGTCGCGCACGGGCTGTCGTCAGCGATCTTCACGGATCGGCTGCAGCACGCCGAGCGTTTCCTGTCCCCGGCCGGTTCGGACTGCGGCATCGCGAACGTCAACATCGGCACGTCGGGGGCCGAGATCGGCGGCGCATTCGGCGGCGAAAAGGATACGGGTGGCGGACGCGAGTCCGGTTCGGACTCGTGGAAGGCCTACATGCGCCGGCAGACCTGCACGGTCAACTGGGGCACCAATCTGCCGCTGGCCCAGGGCATCAACTTCGACGTCTCGGGGAAATAGGGGACGCTCACCTATTTCACCTATTTCTCGACGCCAGGTCACGGTAGACGCTGCGGACGAACTCCTCCGACGCCACGATGGCGTCGGGGCGTCCAAACTTCGCATCGAATTCGGCGGTGGGTTTCGCGTCCAGGATCGCCTCGATACCCATTCCCTGCTCCACCGCCTGGCGCACTTTGCGCCCGACCGCGACGAGCATGTCCCGATACGTGGCAAGCTCCGCACGATTCGACACGGGACCATGGCCGGGAATCACGACCGTGCGCGCATTCGTGCGGGCGAGCGCGCCTTCGACGGCCGCCACCATGCCCGCGAGCGAGCCACCGGACTCGACGTCGACGTACGGGTACTGGCCGCTCCAGTAGATGTCCCCCAAAGCCATGACGTCGGCATCGTTCCAGCGCACGACGATGTCGGACGCCGTATGAGCATCGGCGACGTGCACCGCGTCGAGACGATCGCCGTTCAAGTGCAACGCGAAGGCATCCGTGGTTGTGAGCACGGGCCGGGCCGCGGGCGAAATTGCCGAAGCTTCGGTATTCCCGGCCGGCACCGCGGGATCCTGGCCGCCGTGCTCGCGCAGCGACTCGTGCCCGATGATCACGGCACCTTTGTGCGCGAAAGCCTCGTTGCCGCCCGCGTGATCGGCATGACCGTGCGTAATGATGACGAATTTGACCGGTGCCGCGGAGATGTGCGTGACGGTATCGACGAGGGCCGCCGAGGAAGTTGCGAGGCCCGTGTCCACGAGCACGAGGCCGTCGGCGCCGGACCAGGCCACGACGTTGCCGCCTGCCCCCGCGATGACGTTCAGACCGGGTCGAACGACCTGCACTCGCAGATCGGTCACGGGTTCCGGCGGATTGACCGTCGACGACACGGGAGATTGCGAATAAGCAACGACGGGCGCGCACAGCGCAGCCAGGACCGCCAGAACCCTGCCGCAAGACGTCATGCCGCCGCGATTCGCCGTCATTCGTGCACTCTCCTCCGATGAGTATAGTCGCTTACGCTCCGCGCTGACCTGCTCCACGCGAGGCGGGCGCAGCGGCGGAGCCCGTAGCCTCGCGCAAAGCCAGCTGCAGTTGCTCCTCGAGTCGCTTCGCCGACACTGGCAGCAATGTACGCAGGTCCTGCGCAAACAGCGAAAGCCGGAATTCCTCGACCATCCAGCGCAGCCGCTCGCGTTCGTTGCCGGTCATGTCGAGGTCCGCGGCCAGTCGCAGGCGCCGAACCTGCTGCGCATACGGCTCGACCTGCAACTGCAGCTTGCGGTCCCGCTCGACGTCTCCGCGGGCGCGCTCCATGCGGCGCGCGATCGCACGCACGTATTTCGGCAGCTGAGTCCACCAGCCATCCGGAGTGTCGCGCACCCAACCCGGCGCCAGCAATTCGGTCAGCTGATCAATCACGCTGCTGCGCACCGGCGCAAACGGCGCGCCGTTCGACTGGCCCATCTGCGCCCGCACGTCCTTCAGCGCCAGCAGCACGGCTTTCACGATCCGGGCAGTCTCACCTGCACGATCGACCACGTCGGCCCGGCCCCGCTCCACCAGTGCCTCGAACTGGGCTCGTGTGCGCGGCAACTCTCCGGTCTGGCCGAGGACGGCATCGGCCACGGCGCGGTCGGCGATCTCGCCAGGCAGCTCCTTGCCGAACCCAGCCGCTGCCAGCAGCAACGTGAACTCACGGTCCGACGACCACTGTCGGCGCGCCAGTTCATGCTGCTGCGGCAAGGCCAGGGCTGCGAGCCGGATGATGCCGGCCCTGGACGCACGCCGGGCTCCACCCTCGGTCGTGAACAGGCGCAGTCGCACGCTGGCGCCCTCATCCTGGATCCCGGGATAAGCACGCAACTGCAGCCGGCCGCTCCGGACGGTGGTCTCGGCGGGCCAGGCTGCAAAATCCCACTGCCGGACTCCAACCCGTTCCCACGCAAAATCGGGGGCCGCTTCGGCGAAGGTCGAGCCAGCGGACGTCGCGCGGAACTCGTCACGCAGGACCGATAGGTCACGACTCGCCTTGAGCAACCGTCCCGCACCGTCGAGCACCCGCACATTGACGCTGAGCCAGGGCGGCAAGGCCACTGCGGCCACCTGTCCGGGTTCGACCCGGATGCCGGCCTCCTGGGTCGCGAAGGCTGCAACGTGAGCGAACAGCGAGCCAGTCCCAAAGGGTGGGAGGACGGCCAGCAGTCGTTCAGCGGCATCAGGAATCGGCACGATCTCGCGCCGCACTTCCTTTGGCAGCCCTCGCAGCAGCGCGATGACCTTCTCGCGCAACCATCCCGGAATCAGCCACTCGAGTCGCTGTGCGTCGAGCACCCGCAGCAGCGGCACCGGCACGTCGAGCGTGACGCCATCGTCGGGCGCCGTCGCGTCGAAACGATAGTGCAGCTGCAGGTCGTTGCCATGGACGTCGACCGTCGACGGATAATCGCTGGCCCGTACCACCGGCAGGTCCTGGAGCAGGAACACTTGCTCTGCGGCATCGAGCATGCGCGGCTTGGCACGCTCCTCCTTGCGCCACCATGTTTCGAACGCTCGCGTCGAGGCGATCGCGGGCGGAATGCGCTCGAGGTAGAACCGTACGAGCGCGTCTTCACCGGCAAGCACGTCGCGCCGGCGCAGGCAGGACTCGATTCGTTCGAGACGTGCCCGCGTCGCCGTATTGCGCTCGAGAAATGCAAATGGCATCGCAGGCTGGCGGCGGACCAGCGCTTCTTCCACGAACATGCGTTGCGCTGCCGCCGGGTCGACCGACGCGAAACTGACGCGCCGTCCGCTGCTCAGCACGCGGCCATAGAGCGAGACCGTCTCGCGCGCAAACGCAATGCCGCGCTGCCCGTCCCATTCGGCGTCGCCGTAGGTGCGCTTGACCAGGTGCGCTCCTGCCGATTCGATCCACGACGGCTGCACCTGCGCCACCATGCGCGCATAGAGCCGATGCGTTTCGACCAGGCTGGCGGCGACGATCCAGTGCGGTGAGCGCCTGGCGAGCGGCGTGCCGGGAGCGATGACGAACCGCGTATCGCGCGCACCGAGGTACGTGCGGGCTTCGTCGAGCACGCCAATGCCACCGAGGAATCCTGTCAACAACGTCTGGTGCAGCACGGCCGTGCCGGCCGCGGGCCTGTCGCCGTTGCCTTGCGCCAGCGGACGCGCCATGTCTTCGAGTTGCTCGCGCAGGTCGCCCCATTCCCGCATGCGCACGAACGACAGGAAATGCTCCCGGCACCAGTGCCGCAACACACGGTTGCCACCTGCCGCCGGTTCGCGCGACGCCCGCCACAGGTTGAGCACGCCGACGAAATCCGACCGTTCGTCCGCGAACAATGCGTGCTTTTCGTCTGCGGCCGCCGTTTTGTCGGCAGGGCGTTCACGCGGATCCTGGATGCTCAGGAACGAGACGATCGCCAGCGCCTCATCCATGCAGCCCGTGCGTCCCGCCTCCACCAGCACGCGCGCCAGGCGCGGATCGACCGGCAGCGCCGCCATCTGGCGTCCGAGCCGCGTGATCCGCCGCTCGCCATCGACGGCGCCCAGTTCCAGCAGCAGGCGGTAACCATCGTTCAACAGGCGTGCATCGGGCGCATCGAGGAACGGAAATTCCTGCGGATTGCCGAGCTTGAGGGCCGCCATCTGCAGGATCAGGCTGGCGAGATTCGTCCGCAGCAACTCGGGTTCCGTGTACCGCGGGCGCGCAAGGTAGTCATCCTCGGCGTACAGCCGCAGGCAGATGCCCTCGCCTTCGCGGCCGCAACGCCCGCGACGCTGATCGGCACTCGCCTGCGACACGGGCTCGATCGGCAGCCGCTGGAATTTCGCGCGCGGGCTGTAGCGGCTGACCCGCGCAAGCCCGGCGTCGATCACGAACCGCACGCCGGGAATCGTGAGCGACGTTTCGGCGACGTTGGTCGCGAGCACGACGCGACGGCGCGTGTGCCCGGCGAATACCTTGTCCTGGTCCGGACCGGTGAGTCGCCCGTACAGCGGCAGGACGTCCCAGTCCACGCGGCTGCGCACGAGCAGGTCGCGCGTCTCGAGGATCTGCTTCTCACCCGGCAGGAACACGAGCGCGTCGCCGCGCAGG
Source organism: uncultured Pseudomonadota bacterium (assembly GCA_963748985.1). Taxonomy (GTDB): domain Bacteria; phylum Pseudomonadota; class Gammaproteobacteria; order Steroidobacterales; family Steroidobacteraceae; genus RPQJ01. The sequence continues at coordinate 72,105 of CAVVKQ010000027.1, read as the reverse complement.
CCGCGCGCATCCCGCTCCAGTTCTTCGAGTGCATCACGCACGGCCTCGGGCAGCGGTGGCGCGGCTTCGTCTTCTTCCGCGAGCGGGCGATAACGCACCTCGACGGGATAGGTCTGTCCTTCCACGTCGATGATCGGCGCGCCGCCGAAGAACTCCGAGAAGCGCTGGGTCTCGATCGTCGCCGACGTCACGACCAGGCGCAGGTCAGGACGCTGCGGCAGCAGGCGATGGCAGACGCCGAGCAGGAAATCGACGTTGAGGTTGCGCTCGTGCGCTTCATCGATGATCAGCGTGTCGTAGCGCAGCAGCAGCGGGTCGCCTTCGAGTTCGCGCAGCAGCAGTCCGTCCGTCATCAACTTCACGAGCGTGCGCGGGCTGGTGCGGTCGACGAAGCGCACCTGGTAACCGACGAGGTCACCTACGCTGGAGCCGAGCTCCGCGCTGACACGGGTGGCCAAAGCCTGTGCCGCGATACGTCGCGGCTGGGTGTGGCCAATCAGGCCGGCGGCACCGCGCCCCATCTCGAGGCAGATCTTCGGCAACTGCGTGCTTTTGCCGCTGCCCGTGGCGCCACTGACGATGACCACCTGGTGCGTTTCGATCGCGCGGCGGATGTCGTCGCGGCGCGCGTGGACGGGCAACGTTTCGTCATAAACGATTCGCGGGACGGATGCGCGGCGTGCGGCGACGAGTTCAGCGGATGCCCGGACCTGGGTCTCCAGCCGGGCCACCTCGCGCGGATCGGCCGCCGCGGGCTTGCGCGCCAACCGGTCGAACGTCGACTGCAGCCGACGACGGTCACGAAGCAGGCACCGGGGAAGCAGTTCACGCAGGGCCGCAAGTCGTGCAGCGGCGGAATCAGGTGCATTCACGGCAGCTCAGCCGAGTTCCCGCTTGGCACGGATCCACAGCGCTTCGAGCTGCTCCATGCCGACTTCGGCCGGGGTCTGACCCGCGGCGGCGAGGTGCGACTCGACCCGGCGGAACCTCCGCTCAAACTTGGCGTTCGCATCGCGCAGCGCGGCTTCCGCGTCGACTCCAAGGTGACGCGCCGCCTGCGACAACGCAAACAGCAGGTCTCCCAGTTCTTCGTGCGTGCGGGTTCGATCCCCCTTGTCGATCTCGACCTGCAGCTCGCCGAGCTCTTCGCGCACCTTTTCGATGACGCCTCCCGGGTCGGCCCAGTCGAAACCGACCTTCGCCGCACGCGAACCGAGCTTGGTCGCGCGAATCAGCGCCGGCAGGCCCAGCGTCACGCCGTCCAATGCGCCTGCGCCCAGCCCCCTGGCCACGCGCTCAGCGCGCTTGTGCTGCTCCCAGGCCCGCGTCTGCGCTGCGGAATCAGCGATTCTTGCGTCGGCAAAAACGTGCGGATGACGGCGTTCGAGCTTGTCGGCGATCGAGTTGGCGACGGCGTCGAAATCAAACAGCCCGCGCTCCTCGGCGATGCGCGCCTGGAACACGACCTGAAACAGCACGTCGCCCAGTTCGTCACGCACAGCCTCGGGTTCGCCATGGGCGATCGCGTCCGCGAGCTCGTACGCTTCTTCGATCGTGTGCGGCGCGATCGACGCCCAGTCCTGCTCGCGGTCCCACGGACAGCCACCGGCCGGATCGCGCAGGCGCACCATGATCTGGCGCAGACGGTCGATGGCGCTCATGCCTGCATCTCGCGCAGCAGCCGTGCGAAGGTGATGAGCATGCTGGCCGTCGCGCCCCAGATCTGCCGCCCTTCGTACGGGATTTCGTGCGTGATGACTGTGTGGCCTGCAATGCTGCGATCGCGCGGCCGATGGTTGCGCACATCGAGCACGAACTCTAGCGGCACCTCAAAGACGTTCTCGACCTCGGTCTCGTCAAGCTGCAGGTTGAAGCCAGGCCGCACGAAGGCGACTGCGGGGGTCACCCGGAATCCGGAAATCACGAGGTGGTCCTGCAGGTAGCCGGCTCGCGTGATGAACCGTGGGTCCAGGCCGATTTCCTCCTGCGTCTCGCGCAGGGCGGCCTCCCACGGGCCGGCGTCCACCGCCTCGATCCGGCCACCCGGAAAACTGATCTGGCCCGGGTGGTTCTTCAGGTGCGATGCGCGTTGCGTCAACAGTACCTGCAGCCCCGTGGGACGTTCGACCAGCGGCACGAGCACGGCTGCACGCGCGGGCTCCGCGGGAAACAACTTCCGCATCAGTTCGATCTGTTCGGGCGTGAATTGTGCAGCGTAGGGAAACTCCGGGTCCCTGCCCGGTACCGTGTCCCGCAGCAGGCGTTCGATCCGAGTGCGCAGCGGCCGGGCTGCGATTGGGTCGGGGACCGTCAACTAGCCTTCTCCCTTGCCCGGCCCGCCATGTTCGCCGCCACGTGTCAGCACGGCCGGATCGAGCAGCTTCGCGAGGCGCTGCTCCCCCAGGTCCGTCATCTCGACTGCCACTTCGATGATCGGCCGACCTTCGGCGTAGGCTTTCTTCGCGATCGCCGCCGCCTTGTCGTAACCGATCACCGGATTCAGCGCCGTCACGAGCATCGGGTTGCGACTCAGTGCGAGCGACATCTGCCGCACGTGCACGGCGAAGCCCGCAATCGCGCTGCGTGCGAGCGTGCGCGACGCTCCCGCGAGCAACTCGATGCTCTGCAACAGGTTGTAGGCGATCACGGGCAGCATCACGTTGAGCTGGAAATTGCCCGACTGACCCGCAATGCCAATCGTCGCGTCGTTGCCCATTACCTGCGCCGCCACCATCGTGACCGCTTCCGGCACGACGGGGTTGACCTTGCCCGGCATGATGCTGCTGCCTGGCTGCAGTGCGGGCAGCGAGATTTCGGCGAGCCCGGCGAGCGGGCCACTGTTCATCCAGCGCAGGTCGTTCGAGATCTTCATCAGCGCGACGGCAAGCGTTCGCAGGTGACCAGACAATTCGACAGCCGTGTCCTGCGACGCGAGCGCCGCGAAGAAATCGCGGGTCGGGCGCAGGTCGAGTCCGGTCTCCTGCGACAACAGCGCCGCCACCTTCGGCGCAAACTGGGGATTGGCATTGACGCCCGTGCCCACGGCCGTGCCGCCCTGTGCCAGCGCGTGCAGGCGCGGCCGGCAACTCTGCAGGCGCGTCACGGCGTCCTCGAGTTGGGTCCGCCACGCGCCCATTTCCTGCCCGAGCGTCACCGGCATCGCGTCCATCAGGTGCGTGCGGCCGGTCTTTACCGTCTCGCCGACGTCGGCCGCCTTGCGCGAGATCGTCTCGATGAGTTCCTTGAGTGCGGGCAACAGCGATTCCGACAGGGCCTGGGCCGCACCCAGGTGAATCACCGTGGGGATCACGTCGTTGCTGCTCTGTCCGCGGTTGACGTGGTCGTTGGCATGCACGGGCACGGTCGCGCCACCTGCGTACTCGGTGGCGAGTCGCGCGATGACCTCGTTGGCGTTCATGTTGCTGCTGGTGCCCGACCCGGTCTGGAAGACGTCGATCGGGAAATGCGCGTCGTGGCGACCTGAGGCTACCTCCAGTGCCGCTCGCTGGATGGCGAAGGCCCGGACCCGGTCAAGATCGCCGAGCTCGAGATTGGCTCCAGCCGCGGCCCACTTGACGAGGCCGAGCGCCCGGATGAAGCCCCGCGGCATGGGTAGTCCGCTGATCGGGAAATTCTGGATCGCACGCTGGGTCTGGGCGCCCCACAGCGCCCCGGCGGGCACTCGGGTTTCACCCATGCTGTCGCGTTCGACGCGGTAGTCGGTATCGGCCATGGTGAACTCCGGGGAACCGCGCAGGCGCCCTGGGCGGGCCGTGCGGTATCATCCGGAATCGTAGCACCTCCCGGATGAACGCATGAGTCTCACCCCGCTGACCGCGCTTTCCCCCGTGGATGGCCGTTATGCGGCGCGCTGCGCCGACCTCCGGGAGATCTTCAGCGAGCAGGGCCTGATCCGCGCCCGCGTCCGCGTCGAGATTGCCTGGTTGCATGCGCTGGCGGGGGAGCGGCGCATCGGCGAACTGCACGACATCACCCCGGCCGACCTCGCTGTCGCCCAGCAGATTGTCGACGGCTTCCAGCCGGCGGACGCCGCGACGGTGAAGGCGTTCGAGCGCGAGACCAACCACGACGTCAAAGCGGTCGAGTACCTCATCAAGCAGAAACTCGGCGCGCACCCGGCCTGGCAGTCACGGCTCGAGTTCGTGCATTTCGCGTGCACTTCCGAGGACATCAACAACCTGTCCTACGCGCTGATGTGCCGGGAAGCCCGTTCGAAGGTGCTGTTGCCGCGCATCGACGCGCTGCTCGGCGCCCTGCGCTCGATGGCGCACGTCCATGCCGCAGACGCGATGATGTCGCGTACGCACGGCCAGGCCGCGACACCTACCACGCTCGGCAAGGAAGTCGCAGTGTTCGTACACCGCCTGCGCCAGGCGCGCGATACGTTTGCGGCCGTGCCGATCCGCGGCAAGATCAACGGTGCTGTCGGCAATTACAACGCGCACGTAGCGGCCTACCCGGACGTCGACTGGCCGCTGCTCGGTCAGCGCCTGGTCGAATCGCTCGGCTTGAAATGGAACGCGTACACCACGCAGATCGAGCCGCACGACTGGACGGCGGAATACTGCGACGCCCTCGCCCGCTGCAACTCGATCCTCACCGACCTGTGCCGCGATTTCTGGGGCTACGTGTCGCTTGGCTATTTCAGGCAGAAGATCGTTTCGGGCGAAGTCGGCTCGTCGACCATGCCGCACAAGGTCAACCCGATCGACTTCGAGAACGGCGAAGGCAACTTCGGTCTTGCCAATGCGCTGCTGCGCTTCCTGTCCGAAAAGCTGCCGATCTCGCGCTGGCAGCGTGACCTCACCGACTCCACCGTGCAGCGCAACCTGGGCGTCGCGCTCGCGCATTCCGATATCGCGATCCAGTCCGTCGCACGCGGACTCGCTCGCGTAGAGATCGACCGTGCGCGACTCGCCGACGATCTCGCGGCAAACTGGGAACTGCTGGCGGAACCCATTCAGACGGTAATGCGCCGCTACGCAGTGCCCGAAGCCTATGAGCAATTGAAGGCACTCACGCGCGGACGCCGCATCGACGGGCCTGCGGTTGCAGAGTTCGTCGACGGGCTGCCGATCCCGCCGGCCGAAAAGGCAAGGCTCAAGGCCCTGACTCCGGCGACGTACATCGGTCTCGCGGCCCGCCTGGCCCGGGAAGCCTGAACCGCCAACGGCGACGTTTGACATAAGCCTGCCACCGCTCGCCGACATGTCTGCAAAACCTGCCCGGGATTACGTCGTGCGACTCGCCACGTGGGAGCACGACCGCTTGCAGATTCAGCACGTACGGCGGTCTGTTTTCATCGAAGAACAACAGATCGCGGAACGCGACGAATGGGACGAACTCGATCCCGTCATCACGCACGTGCTCGTTTTCGAACCACCTGCTTCCACAAAACGTGACGCGGTTGGCACAGGACGCCTGGAACCCACCGGTAAGATTGGCCGCGTCGCAGTACTGCCGCAGTACCGTGGGCTGGGAGCTGGCGTCGCCGTGATGCGTCGCCTCATGGATCTCGCCGCCGAGCGCGGATTCCACGAGGTGTACCTCAATGCGCAGGTGTCGGCGGCCGGATTCTACGAGCGACTGGGTTTCCGGGCCGATGGTCCGGAATTCGACGAGGTCGGAATACCGCACCAGTGCATGCGCCGGGCGGTCGGGAAGCGGGATGGAACATCGGCTGGACCTGACGGGAACGCGCAGCATCCTCTCGAACCTTGAGGAATGCCGGATCGCAGTCGCCGAGATCGCGACGCGCGCCAATCGCACGCTTTCCATCTACACGACCGACCTCGAACCGCTGATTTACGACCACGACCTCTTCCTCGAGCCAGTCAAGCGGCTCGTCCTGGCTCGCAGCCATGCACGCCTGCGCGTGCTGATCTCGAATCCCGGCCGCGTCTCGCGTGAAGGCAACCGTTTCATGATGATGGCGCGCCGTCTCACGAGCTACATCGACCTGCGCAACGTCGCGTCCGAGTACCGCAGCAACCCCTGCTCGTTCATCGTTGCCGACGACAAGGCCATCGCGTACCGGCAGCAGGCGTCAACGTGGGACGGCATCGTCGAGTTCAACAACGTCTCGGTCGTCAAGCGCTATCTCGCCTATTTCGACGAAGTCTGGGCTGGTAGCCTGGTCCAGCCCGAAATGCGTGCCACGGCCGTCGACTGCTGACAGCGCCCGGGCTCGCTATAATAAGCGGCATGGTATGGAAGCCTGACGTCACCGTGGCCGCCGTCATCGAACGCGACGGCAAGTTCCTGTTTGTCGAAGAGCGCGCGAGCGGCCGGGTGGTGTTGAACCAGCCCGCCGGCCACCTCGAGCACAGCGAAACCCTGCCGCAGGCCGTTGCGCGCGAGACGCTCGAGGAAACCGGCTGGACATTCGTCCCGCGCGACATCGTCGGCATCTACCTCTGGCAGCCCGCGCACCTGAGCAAGACCTTCCTGCGTGTCGCGTTCTGTGGCGAGCTGGAGGGTCACGATCCCTCGCGCCCCCTCGATCACGGCATCCTGCGCACCCGCTGGCTCGACCGCGAGCAGCTGATGGCGGCACTGGCGCGGCATCGCAGCCCGCTGGTGGCGCGCTGTGTCGACGACTACCTCGGCGGCGCGCGGTATCCGCTCGAACTCCTGACGCACCTGATGCGCAGCGTCGAGGCCGGCTCCGCAACGACGACGTCGATCGCTGCGAGCGTCTGAGCCGCTCACCTCTCCCGCCGTGCGTGGGAAGCTCATACGTGCGCTGGTTGCAGGCGTCCGACCCGGCATGTCCTGTCGCGCTTGGAAAGGCAGACGCGCTGGTTGCAGGCGTCCGACCCGGCATGTCCTGTCGCGCTTGGAAAGGCAGACACGCGCGCGCCAGGACATGCCGGATCGAACGCCTGACATCACCGTCCTCTGTATCTTTTCCGAGTGCACGAAAGGCTGAGGCGCTGCTGCAGCGGTTGATTCGGGACCTTCCCCCGAGCGCGTGTCTGCCTTTCCAAGCTCGGGGGAAGGTCCCGGATCAACCGCCTGCAGCGCGCGCGTGTCTGCCTTTCCAAGCTCGGGGGAAGGTCCCGGATCGACCGCTTGAAGCGAGCGCATATCTGCCTTTCCGATCTCGGCGGAATTGCATGGCAGAGGGAGCAAGAAAGGTAAAATCGCGGCATGCCGTCCCCACGCGTCGTGCTCGCGATCTCCGGCGGTGTCGATTCCGCCGTTTCCGCCGTGCTGCTGCAGCGCGCGGGTTACGACGTGCACGCGCTCTTCATGCGCAACTGGGACGAAGACGAGGACGGTTACTGCACCGCAGCGGCTGACCTGCAGGATGCGCGTCGCGTCTGCGACGACCTCGGCATCCCGCTGCATGTCGTCACTTTCGCGGCCGAGTACCGCGATCGCGTCTTCCAGCACTTCCTCGATGAACTCGCGGCCGGCCGCACGCCCAATCCGGACGTCGCCTGCAATCGCGAGATCAAGTTCGGTGTCTGTTACGAACACGCGCTGCGCCTCGGCGCCGACTGGTTCGCCACTGGCCATTACGCGCGCATGCTGGGAGGCCGGTTGTTGCGCGGCCTCGATCCCGGCAAGGACCAGACCTATTTCCTGCACACGGTGCCGGGTGCAATGCTCGCGCGCACGCTGTTTCCCATCGGCGACCTGCCGAAGGACGAAGTCCGCAGGCTCGCACACGAACACGCGCTGCCCGTGCACGACAAGCGCGACAGCACCGGTATCTGCTTCATCGGCGAGCGCCCCTTCGCCGAATTCCTCGCGCACTACCTGCCCGCACAACCCGGTGCCATCGAGACACCCGCGGGACGCCGGCTCGGGACTCACCGTGGCCTGATGTACTACACGCTGGGCCAGCGCCAGGGGCTCGAAGTCGGCGGCGTGCGCGGCGCGGCCGAGAAGCCGTGGTATGTCGCGAAAAAGGACCTGCAACGGAACACGCTCGTGGTCGTGCAGCAGCACGCGCACCCGCTCCTGCTCTGCCACGAATTCAACACCGAACCCGCGCACTGGATTGCGGGCTCCGCGCCGGCCGCCCAGTTCCGCTGCACCGTGAAAACCCGGTATCGGCAGGCGGATCAGGCATGCGCGGTCCACGTCCTGCCGGACGGCCGCTGCTGCGTCCGCACCGACCTGGCACAGCGCGCTGTCACTCCCGGACAATCGGCTGTTTTCTACCAGGGCGACGAATGCCTGGGCGGCGCCGTAATTGCCAACATTCCCGAGATGGCCCTCGAGGTCGAATCCGAGCGGGCTTCCGGGCTATAATTCCGCGGTTAATCGCTGCGTTTTCCGCCCCGGAGGTTTCATGACCGACAGCTTCAAGACCCGCACGACGCTTGCCGTCGGCAGCCAGTCGTACGAGATTCACAGCCTCCCGGCGCTGCAGGGCCACGACCTCTCCCGCCTGCCCTTCTCCCTCAAGATCCTGCTCGAGAACCTGCTGCGGTTCGAAGACGGCGTGAACGTCACGCGAAAGGACATCGAGGCGCTGCTCAAGTGGGACGCCAAGGCGGCCCCGAGCCACGAAATTGCTTTCACGCCCGCGCGCGTGATCATGCAGGACTTCACCGGCGTGCCGGCCATCGTCGACCTCGCCGCCATGCGCGAAGCGATGATCCGCCTCGGCGGCAACCCGCAGGAAATCAACCCGCTCGCCCCGGCCGAACTGGTCATCGACCACTCGGTGCAGGTGGACAACTACGGCACCGCGGATTCGCTTGCAAGGAACAACGCAACCGAGTTCGGCCGCAACGTCGAACGCTATTCATTCCTGCGCTGGGGCCAGACCGCGTTCAGCAACTTCAAGGTCGTGCCGCCGAACACCGGCATCGTGCACCAGGTCAACGTCGAACACCTCGCGCGCGTGGTGTTCGCGGAAGACAAGAACGGCGTGAAGCGTGCGTTCCCGGACACGCTCGTCGGCACGGATTCGCACACGACGATGGTCAACGGACTCGGCGTGCTCGGCTGGGGCGTGGGCGGCATCGAGGCCGAGGCCGCGATGCTCGGCCAGCCGGTCACGATGCTGATCCCGCAGGTCATCGGCTTCCGCCTGAAGGGCGCGCTGCCCGCCGGCACGACGGCCACCGACCTCGTGCTCACCATCACCGAGATGCTGCGCAAGAAGGGTGTCGTCGACAAGTTCGTCGAATTCTTCGGCGACGGCCTCGCTGCACTGCCGCTCGCGGACCGCGCGACCATCGCCAACATGGCGCCGGAGTTCGGCAGCACCTGCGGCATCTTCCCGATCGACGAGGAAACGATCCGCTACCTCGAACTCACGGGTCGCCCCGCGGAGCAGATCGCGCTGGTAGAGGCCTATGCCCGGGCCCAGGGCATGTGGCGCACCAACGGCATGCGCGAAGCAGATTACACCGACGTGCTCGAACTCGACCTCGCGACGATCGAACCCAGCCTCGCCGGCCCGAAGCGCCCGCAGGATCGCGTCCCGCTGCGCACCTCAAAGGCGATCTACCGCGGCGCGCTCGCCAAGATGGTCGAGGAGCGCACGCAGAAGAACCCGACGGCAACGGGCAAGGCGCCTGTCACCTCCGGCGGCAAGACGTTCGAACTTGCCGACGGCGCAGTGATGATCGCCGCGATCACCAGTTGCACGAACACGTCGAATCCCGCGGTCCTGATCGGCGCCGGCCTGCTCGCGCGCAAGGCACGTCAACGCGGCCTGATCTCGAAGCCCTGGGTAAAGACGAGCCTTGCGCCGGGTTCGCGCGTGGTCACGGATTACCTGACAAAGGCCGGCCTGCTGCCGGACCTCGAGAGCGTCGGCTTCTACGTCGTGGGGTACGGCTGCACCACCTGCATCGGCAACTCCGGCCCGCTGAAGCCCGAGATCTCGGACGGCATCAAGGCCGGCGACATCGTCACCACCTCCGTGCTCTCCGGCAACCGCAACTTCGAGGGCCGCGTGCATCCGGAAGTGAAGATGAACTTCCTCGCGTCGCCGCCGCTGGTGGTGGCCTACGCGCTCGCCGGCACGATGGACATCGATCTCAATAACGAGCCGATCGGCATCGGCTCGGACGGCAAGCCGGTCTTTCTCAAGGACATCTGGCCGTCCGCGCGGGAGATCCAGGAATCGATGGCGGCGAACATCAACTCCGCGATGTTCAAGAAGGGCTACGCGAGCGCCTTCGCCGGCGACGAGAACTGGAATGCGCTCAAGGTGCCCGAGGGCGAGATCTACAAGTGGGAGCCGACCTCCACGTACGTGCGCAATCCGCCTTACTTCGAAGGCATGACGATGACGCCGGGCGCGGTTGCCGACATTCGCGGCGCGCGCGTGCTCGCACTGCTCGGCGACTCAGTCACGACCGACCACATTTCGCCGGCCGGCAACATCGCCAAGGCCAGCGCCGCGGCCAGGTACCTCATGGCGCAGGGCGTGCAGCAAGCCGACTTCAACCAGTACGGCGCGCGCCGCGGTAACCACGAAGTGATGATGCGCGGCACGTTCGCCAACATCCGCCTGCGCAACCTGCTGTTACCAGGGACGGAAGGCGGCGTCTCAGTGCACGTGCCGACCGGGGAGCAGCTGTCGATCTACGACACGGCCATGAAGTACAAGACGGACGGCACGCCGCTCATCGTGATCGCCGGCAAGGAATACGGCACGGGCTCGTCGCGCGACTGGGCCGCCAAGGGCACGATGCTGCTCGGCGTGAAGGCGGTGATCGCCGAAAGCTTCGAGCGCATTCATCGCTCGAACCTGATCGGCATGGGCGTGCTGCCCCTGCAGTTCAAGGACGGTGAGAACGCGCAGTCACTGGGACTCACCGGCAAGGAGAGCTTCGAGATCATCGGCCTGAACGGCGGAGCAGCGAAGGTCGTGACCGTCGTGGCCACCCCGGCCACCGGCGCGCCGACCAAGTTCGAAGCGCGCGTGCGCATCGACACGCCGAAGGAGCGCGACTACTTCCAGCACGGCGGCATCCTGCAGTACGTGATCCGGCAACTGGCGTCGCAGGGCAAAGCCGCGTGAGAAGGGGTTAGGGGATAGGGGTTGGGGGTTAGTCGGAACAGCGACGCGGTCGCACCCGACTGCCCTCGATCCACCTCACGAACCCATTCCTGCCATTTCCACCAATCTCCTCACGGCGGCAGCGGCGCTCAGGACTGCGCGGCACGTGTGCGTGCTGACGGGCGCGGGCATTTCCGCCGAGAGCGGCGTGCCGACGTTTCGTGACGCGCAGACCGGCCTCTGGGCAAAGTTCCGGCCTGAAGACCTGGCCACGCCCGAAGCGTTCGACCGCGATCCGCAACGGATCTGGGAATGGTACGAATGGCGTCGCGAACTCGTGCGCCAGGTCGAACCGAACGCCGGACACCGGGCGTTGGTCGAGCTGGCGCACACGGTGCCGCGCCTGACGCTGGTCACGCAGAACGTCGACGGATTGCACCAGCGTGCGGGCAGCACGGGCGTCATCGAATACCACGGCAACATCCTGCGCGACCGCTGCTCCGCCGAAGGGACGATCGCCAGACGTTCTTCGCTCTCGATGACAGGCCTGCCGGAATGCGCGCGTTGCGGCGAGTTGCTGCGGCCCGACGTCGTCTGGTTCGGCGAACCGATTCCCAAATACGCGGCTCTCGAGGCGGACGCGGCAGCCACCGACTGCGACGTCTTCCTGTCAATCGGCACCGCCTCGGTCGTGTACCCGGCGGCGGGCCTCGCTGAAAGCGCCCAGCGGTCTGGCGCTACGATCATCGAGGTCAACACAGAGTCCACGTCTCTCACGCCGCTCGCCGATTGCTCGTTGCGCGGTCCGTCGGGCGAAGTATTGCCGCGGCTGCTGCAGGCCCTGCGCGGCTGACTGGCCGGTCACCGTGCGCGTGGGTAGGTGCTCAGTGCGTGCTGCGGTGAGCGTGTCTGCGGTTTCGCGGGTATGAGCCTGTGCTCCGTTCGTGTTCCGGCGAGCGTGTCTGCCGTGCCACTCGCGTGAGACGGTGTTCCGTTCCTGTTCCGGCGAGCGTGTCTGCCGTGCCACTCGCGTGAGACGGTGTTCCGTTCCTGTTCCGGCGAGCGTGTCTGCCTTTCCGCTCGCCGGAACAGGAACGGAACACCGTCACCGCAACCGCACCACGACCGCACACCTACCGCCCCATGAACGCAAGCCCAGCCAGCACGAACAAGCCGACGAACAGCGTCTCACCGACGATGATTGCGATGGGCCGCCAGCCGACGCGCGCCAGGTCGCCGAGCGAAGTCTTGGTGCCCAGGGCGGCGATGGCGAGCACGAGACACCATCGCGATGCTTCCTGCAGTCCTTTCGTGGCCGGAGCAGGCAGCCAGCCGAGCGAATTCACGACCACGAGTGCCGCGAAGCCGACGAGGAACAGCGGCAGCAGCGGTGGCCGGTCCTCACCCGGCGTGACAGCCGCGCCAGAACGCTGCAGCACGAACGAAATGACGAGCACCACCGGCAACAGCAGCGCGACCCGGAACAGCTTGACGATAGTGGCCGTGTCGCCCGCCTCGGTCGAGACGCTGTAGCCGGCACCGACCACCTGCGCCACGTCGTGGATTGTCGCGCCGAGGAATATTCCCGTGGTGTGCGGATCGAAGCCGAGGGCGCCGGCCAGCACGGGGTACAGGACCATCGCGATGGTCGACAGCGCGGTGACAGCGACCACCGTCATGATCGTGTCGCGTTCGTGATCGGGACCCCGCGGCAACACCGAGGCGATGGCGAGCGCGGCAGACGCACCGCAGATGGCAACGGAGCCGCCGGTCAGCAGGCCGAAATTGCGCGACAGGCCGGCGCTGCGTGCAAGCACGATGCCGCAGAGAATCGTCAGCAGCACCGCGCCCGCTGTGAGCACGAGCGCGCCACCGCCGAGCGACTGGATCTGGTCAAAGGTGATGCGAGCACCGAGCAGCGCGACGCCCAGGCGCAGGATCGAACGCGACGCGAACTCGATGCCGGGTTTGCAGCGTTCGTCGCGCGAGAGAAAGTTGACGGCGATGCCGAGCAGCAGCGCGAACAGCATGACCGGTGTGGAGTAGTGCTCGGCCAGCCAGGAGGCGGCGAGCGCCACCATCCCGGTGATGATCAGGCCGGGACCAAGGCCGCGAAAATTGGGCATGAAATACCTTGACGCTGGGTTTGATCGTCCCCCCAGAGGACGGTTCCCATGTTAGAACCTCGTCGACCGAACCGCGCAGACTTTCCGAGGTCTCATCTGGATGCGACGCACCCAACCCCGCCTGCAACCCCTGCCGTCCGAGATCACGCCGCCCGACCGGTATTTCAACCGGCGGGACGTAATCACGGCGCTTGCTGCCGTGGGTGCCGTGGGCACAGGCGTCCCTCGGAACGTCTCGGCGGCCCCGCTGAAGTACGCGCGGAATCCTCGATTCAGCCTGAATGAGGACACAAATTCCTTTGAAGATATAACGACTTACAACAACTTCTACGAATTCGGCACAGATAAGGCGGACCCCGCGCAGAACTCCGGCAAGTTCAAGCCGAGTCCGTGGTCGGTGGCAGTCACCGGCGAATGCGCGAAGCCGGGCACCTATACGCTGGAAGACATCCTGAAACCCCACGCGCTGGAGGAGCGCATCTATCGGCTGCGCTGTGTCGAGGCCTGGTCGATGGTGATTCCGTGGGTCGGGTTCCCGCTCGGTGCCCTGCTGCAGCGCTTCGAGCCGAACTCCAAGGCCAGGTACGTTGCATTCAAGACGGTCATGCGGCCAGACGAGATGCCCGGCCAGCGCTTCCCGGTGCTCGACTGGCCGTACGTCGAAGGCCTGCGCATCGACGAGGCCATGCACCCGCTGACGTTGCTCGCGGTGGGACTGTACGGCCAGACCCTGCCCAACCAGAACGGCGCACCGCTGCGACTGGTCGTGCCCTGGAAGTATGGTTTCAAGGGCATCAAGTCGATCGTCGAGATCCGCTTCACCGAACGCCAGCCGCCCACGTCGTGGAACATTTCCGCACCCCGCGAATACGGCTTCTACGCCAACGTGAACCCAGGCGTAGACCACCCGCGCTGGAGCCAGGCGCAGGAGCGGCGCATCGGCGCAGGCCTGTTCGCCTCGAAGCAGGCGACGCTGCCGTTCAACGGTTACGCCACGCAGGTTGCCGCGCTTTACTCGGGGCTGGACCTGCGCAAGTTCTTTTGAGCCACCGGACATGAACGCGCCTGCACGCCCGGCCACGCAGCGCCTGCGGGCTGACAAACCCGCGGCGTTCCTGCTGTGCTCGCTGCCGTTGCTGTGGCTCGGGCTGCGCGCGTTCGGCGTGTCCAGCCTGTCGCTCGGTCCGAACCCGGTCGAGGCTCTGCTGCACGGGCTTGGCCTCTGGGGCCTGCGCCTGCTGCTGCTGACACTCTGCGTCCGTCCGGCCGCCGTCATGCTGCGCCAGCCCCGCCTGATGCGCTTGCGACGCATGGTCGGATTGTGGGCCTTCTCTTACCTGGTGCTGCATTTCCTCACGTGGCTCGTGCTCGACCGCGGCCTCGACCTGAACGGCATCGCGGCGGACATCGTCAAGCGGCCATTCATCACCGTGGGATTCGCAGCCTTGCTGTTGCTGATCCCGCTCGCCGTCACATCAACGGATCGCTGGATGCGACGCCTGGGGCGACGGTGGCATTCGCTGCACAGGCTCGTCTACGTCGCCGCCCTGCTCGGCTCCCTGCACTTCCTGTGGCTGGTGAAGGCGGACTGGCGCGAACCTGCACTGTACATTGCCGCATACGTGGCGCTGATGTTCTGGCGCTGGCGTAGGCGGCCCGGCGCACGGACGACATCGTCGCCTGCCCGCGAGACCGCCTGATTGAAACTGATGACTGCGGTCAGAAGCTGAGCATCACGTCTGTCGTGAACACCCAGCCATTGCCACCGACGATGAACGGCGACGCCGTGTTGCCCACCGGCGACCTGTCGAGGTACAGGAACTGGGTATTGAACCTCAGCTCGCGACGCTTGAACGGAAACCAGTTCGCGCCAACGCTCACGTCCCACGGGTCGCCGTACTGGCCGTTGATTTTCGAGCCGGCAACGTAGGCCTGCAGCGTCTGCGGCAACAGCATCGCGGAACCCTGCAACTGGAAACCATCATCGACGAAACTGTTGCGGGGCACCGGACCGGTAGCCCGGAAATCGTCGACCGTGCGCCAGTAGTACTCCCCGTCCAGCGAGAAACCGCGGTACTTGAACCCGGCATTCACGGCCGCCATCTGGTAGGTGGCCTTATTGATCTGCGTCCCGGTACCGAACGGATCGGCCTGGAAGATCAACGTGCCATCCGACAACCGGATCTGGCTGTTCCAGAAATCGTTCACCCCCGGCTGGCTCTGGGCGTCCTCGCGGCTGTGCGTTAGGTTCACGCCCACCAGCGTGGCGAGTTCGGCGTGCTGTTCGAAGTCGCCAAACCCTTCGCCGGGGCCGTACTCGCCGGTGGTCGGCATCCACCAGAGCGCACCGGAATACGCGTTCAAGCCGCTGTCGAGCTTCCCTGCGTCCACGCCAAGCTGGCTCAGGTTATTCCCGACCATGACCCGGTACCTGAGGCCTTCCGCGACTTGGCCCCAGGCCCAGATGCCGGTGGTGTATGACGCGCGGAAGAATTCGTCGGCAATCGTCCGGTGATCCACCTTGAGCCAGTTCGGAAAAGTGTAGTTGGTGGTGCGGGTGCTCGGCAGGCCGCCAATACCGCCGGCCAGGCTGAAAGCATCGTTGAAGCGGTAGCTCAAATTGCCTGCGACGACGACCTGCGCACCCTGCCCCTGGCTGGTGTTGGAAGTCCAGGTATAGAACTGGTAGCGGAAGTCCGGATCGAAGAGCCAGCCCTTGAAGAAGAGCATGACCTTCTGCAGCTGCAGGTCATCGCGAATATCGAGTTCTTTGGTCCTGCCGAACGCGTCCGTGTAACTGTCGTCGAGCATCCGCTGGTTGAGGTACCGGAGGTAGGTGAACGCACTGAAGTCCACTTCACCCTGGCTCGTTCTCGCGAGCACCACGCCCTTGCCACCCTCGTAGGTTCCCCATGCCGATTCGAGTGGCTTGCGGTCAGACATCACCTCAGGGCCCGCGGCGGCTGGTACTGCTGGATCCGCAGCGTTCGCCGTCTGCGGGTCCGCGAGGGTTGCCGCAGGCGCAGCCTGAGCCGGTGCGGGCACGATGGCAGTGGACGCACCTCCAGCAACGGTGTTCGGCACCTTTGCCTGCGATTCCAGTTCGCGAATGCGTGCATCTCGCTCGAGCAGTTGCTGTTCAAGCTGATTCTGGCGCTGCTCGAGGGCTTTGAGCCGAGCCTCGACCGAGGACTCTGCCGCGTTCGACATCAGTGGTGACAGCACGAGCGCGGCTGTCACCGCAATCCTGACCTGGTTCATGCGCGCATGGCCCCTGTTCTTCATTTGACGTTCGCCGCTTCCCACTCGCGGACCTTGCCCCGAGCCCCGTCGAAGAGGCGTTCATAGGTGCCCAGCCGAACCTTGCGGCTGGCCTCGGGAGTCAACTTCGCCCAGATCGGGTTCCACATGTCGTATACGTGCATCTGCGTCGCCTGGTCATTCGGCGCAACGTTGTCAGTGCCGAACAGGAAGCGATCAGGATATTCGTTCAGCAACTGTGACAACCGATCGATGGCCGCCTGCGACGATACTGCGTACTTGGCGACCTCGTCCCATGATATGTCGAAGTGCACGTGGGCGAGCGTCGGATCCTCGAGCATTGTCTGCAGGAGATCGACGTGATTCGGACTACGCTCCGCACCCTCGACGCCAGCCTGTGACTGCACGGGATGGACGACGCGACCGAGCCCGGTGTGCGCCCAGATGATCGTGGTGCCCGGGTGACGGCGCAGCAGGTCCTTCATCTGGGTGAGATAGACGGGTTCCGCGCCGACCTTGGCGAAGGGCATGTCGATATCGTTGTGCAGGATCACAACCAAACCGGCCTCGCCCGCAAACTCAAGGATCCGGTCGAGCGCTGGATCCTTGAGGCTCGCGGAGTCGCCCGCGACCTTCGACGAGACGAATTCCTTGTGGATCGTGAACTCGCCGATGCCCGTGAACACCCCGGGGAACGTTTCGAGGACACGCCGGATGTGATCGGCGGCGTACATGTCCGCAGGGTTGAATCCCGTGATCATCGGATCGAGCCGGGCCTGCTGTGCGGGTTCCAGCTTCTGGAACGCGCGTGCGATGTAGGCGTCGGTGAACGAGTAGTAATAAAGCGGGGCGTCGGTCTGCAGATAATACGTCGGAGCGAAGTCGCCGGAATTCCCATGTGCCCAGGTCTGCTGCAACGGAATTCCGAAGAGCGTCGAGCGGCAGACCTTGTCGCCCATGATCTTTTCGACGTACTTCGCGGCGTCTGTACCCTTCTGCACGTAGTTGGTGAGGTGGAAGTGGCCGTCGTTGAAGACGCACTTGTCCGCCGGCGTCGGGACCTTGGCCGCCAGCGCTGTTACTGCGGAAAAGGTGCAGGCGACGATCGTCAGCAGGACCGCAGCTTGCCGGTAGCGATTGCTTATGGACATCATGCTTCCTGCATTTAGAAAGGCGGGGCGGACAATGTGTTGCCGTCACGCGTCGACGGCAACGCTCGATCGGCGTCAGATCACTAAATCTCGAAGCTGCAGCCGGAACCTTCTGCCGACGCAGGCGCTGCCATGACAGCACCAGAAATCAGCGCAATCGGTGCCGCGAGCGTTGCACTACGCACGGTGCAAGGACAATCCATGCCGAGCTCTCCTGAAACCTGCTTGTCGGGGTGGGCCGGGCAGATCCCGGACTCACCGAGCCTAATCGAAACGGACAAGCTCGGTAACGCAGACTTACGTCAGTTGCTGAAGAAAAAATTTGTGTCGATCCGGAAAAAATTTATGTCGACTGATCGTTTCGCAAGAGGCAGAGCAATGAGGTCACGCCCGTTTCAGCGCCGCATGCGCGAACACGCTGCCGAGTATGACCGCCAGGCCGGCATAGAACTGCAGGCTGAGTTCGCGTTGCTCGGACAGCAGCAGCATCGCCAGGACGACGGCATAGACGGGTTCCAGGCTGACCGCAAGCTGCGCGCTGAAGGCGCTGAGGTTGCGCAGCGCGACCAGTGAAAGCGCAAACGGGAACAGTGTGCAGGCGATCGAGAGTACGAGCAGCAGTGCTGCGTCGCGCGCATCGGGCAACGGCAAACGTGTGCTGTCCCCGCCGAGCGACAGGGCCAGCACCGTCAGGAACAGCGTCCCCGCGGCCAGTTCGAGGCCCGTCACGGCCAATGGCTCGCCGGACTCGACGAAACGCTTGTTCAGCGAACCGAAAATCGCGACGAGGAAGGCCGACAGTACGCCCGCGGCAATGCCAAGTCGCATGCCGCCCGGGGTGCCGCCGACGACGAGCATCACGCCCGGCACGGCTGCGATGCCGATCAGCAGTTCACGCGGATCGAAACGCTTATTGGTGATCCACGGCTCGACGACGGACATGATGATTGGCGCCACGCCCATGCACGTGGCCGCGACCGAGGCATTCGCGAGCTTGATCGCACCGTAGAAAGTCACCCAGTGCAGCGCGACGACGATGCCGATGCCAGAAAAGATAGCCACGGTGCGGAGGCTCATGCGCCGCACCCCGCGCCAGAACGCCGGGACCAGCGCCAGCGCAAGCACGACCAGCGACATCCGCCACCACACCAGCGCGAACGCGGGCAGCGTGATCAGCTTGCCGAGGATGGCGGTGAAGCCCCAGATCACCACGCACAGGTGGATCTGCAGCAACGCCTTGCGGGCGGGAGGCATGGTTGGCCGCGGGCTCCGGCTGGGCCGGTCGCCCGTGAACTCAGCCCGCCTTCGTCAGGTAGCCCTGCACGATCTCGAGCGCCGTGCGGTCGCTCGGCGGCAGGTCGACGTCGGTCGTGCCCAGGGGCGTAGTACGCTCACCCCAGCGTATGAGGTGCGCACAAAAGGTGAGGCCCGCGCCAAAACCCGGCAGCAGCAGCAGGCTGTTCGGTTTGACCCGGCCTTCCTCGATGGCTTCGACCAGCGCGACCGCGACGGTTGCGGCCGACATGTTGCCGTACTTGTGCACGTTGACGAACATGCGATCGGCAGGCGCGCCGACGCGCTTCGCGACCGCATCCATGATGCGCAGGTTGGCCTGGTGCGGAATCACGACGTCGACGTCGTCGACCTTGTAACCCTGGGCGGCGAGCACGTCCGCGCACGCGCCGGACATTCCAAGTACCGCACGCTTGAAGATTTCCGGACCTTCGAATATCCACGACGTCTCGCCGTAGGGCCGACCCTCGTTGACGTAGCGGCCGCCCATGCCCTTGACGACGAGCGTACTGCGCGCATCGCTGTCGCAGCCCAGCTTTTCGCCGAGCAGACCTTCGACCTTGTCCGTGGCCTCGAGCACGACGGCGGCGCAACCGTCACCGAACAGCACGCAGACACCGCGGTTGTGCCAGTCCATGAACGCCGAGATCAGCTCGCCGCCGACCACCACCGCGTTCTTGACGACGCCGGTGCGGATCAACGCATTGGCGGTGCTGAGCGCGTACAGGAAACTGGTGCACGCCGTGTTCACGTCATAGGCAGCGGCGCGCTTCGCGCCCAACCGTACCTGCAGGCCCGAAGCCTGGTTCGGCACCTGGTCGTCGAAGCTGCAGGTGCCGATGACGATGAGTTCGACGTCGGCCGGATCGAGACCCGCGGCTGCCAGTGCCCGCATGGAACTGACGTACGCCATCTCCTCGAGTGACACGTGCGAAATACGCCGTTCGCTGATGCCCGTGCGCGAGGTGATCCACTCGTCGTTGGTGTCGAGGAACGTCGCCAGGTCGGCGTTGGTCAGGACATTGGCCGGAAGGCACTTGCCCCAACCGGTAATGGCAGCGTGAGTCACTGACGTCCCCCAGGGGCTGGTCCGGAATATGGTGCGACACTTTACCAGTCCGCGGGCGCTGTGGAATGATCCCGCCGGCCCCATTCCGGGCCGCTCCCGGCCAGAGTGACCCGTATGCCCACCGCCCGCATCAACGGCCACGACATGTACTACGAGGTGCTGGGTCGGGGCGACCCTGTGCTTTGCATGGGCGGCTGGGGCACGTTCTGCCATGACAACCACCATCACCTGGCCCGCGGTCTCACCGACCGCTACCAGGTGATCCTGTTCGACTACCGCGGCATTCGGGAATCCGGGGACGACCTCGGCGTGCCCTCGACCATGGAGCTGCACGCAAACGACGCGATCGGCCTGCTCGACTACCTTGGGTTGAAGCACGTCCACTTGATGGGGTTGGTGGGCATGGGCGCCTGCGTCTGCCAGGAGATCGCAATCCGGCGCCCCGACCTCGCCCGCAGCATGCTCAACATGGGCGCCTGGTGCGAGGTCGACGCTTTCCTGCGCGATCAGCTCGAAATGTTCCGCTGGATCCACCGCGACCTGGGCTTCTTCCCTTTCCAGCAGGCGGTCACGCTGCTCTCGTTCGACGCGGAGTACTACAACGCCAACCAGGACCGGTTGCTCGGACCCGGCGGCGGCTGGAAGGAACTGAACGGCCGTTACGCAGCGCACTCCCGGCTGATCGACGCTTGCGTGACCTTCGAGTCCCGGGATCGCCTGGCGGCCATTCTTTGTCCGTCGCTGATCATTCACGCAGGCAAGGATGTCGTGACCGCCCCACGCAACACGTTGCCGATCGAACGCGCCATTCCCGGAGCAAGAGGCATCCTGTGGGACGACGTCGCCCACGTGGTCGCGGGCAAGGAGCAGAAGATCCGCTTCGCCGACACACTGTTCGACTGGCTCGCTGCGAACTGACCCGATGGCACCCCTGCGCCATTGGCTTGTCCTCGGCTCGCTCGCCGCAGGCATCGCGCTCGGCGCGTGGATCGATCACGCGGGCGGCGAGGCCGTGCACGAAATCGCGGGTGCGCTGGAATCGATCGGCACGCTGTGGCTCAACGCGCTGCGCATGACGGTCGGGCCGCTGGTGTTCGCGATGCTCGTCTCGGCGGTGGCCAGCGTCTCGGACGCGATGGCGACCGGACGGCTGGCGACGCGCGCGATCAGCTGGTTTGCCGGGCTCCTGCTGCTGGCTGGCGTGCTTGCCGCACTGCTGTCCCAGGGGCTGCTGGCGTTGTGGCCGGTGGATCGCGGCACGGCGGATGCCTTCCTGGCCGGAGTCGGCAGCGGTTCCGCGCAGGCGGCGCCCTCGATCAGCTGGTCGCAGTGGGCGCAGCAGTTGCTGCCCCCGAACATCATCGCCGCCGCCGCGGACAACGCCATCCTCGCCCTGGTCGTGTTCGCGATCCTGTTCGGTTTCGCCGCGACGAGACTGCCGCAGGCCCAGCGGCTCGTGCTGACGGGCTTCTTCACCGCCATGGCCGAAGCAATGGTCGTGATCGTGCACTGGGTGCTGGTGCTGGCGCCGATCGGTGTGTTCGCGCTCGCGCTGGGAGTCGGCCGGCAGGCCGGTGTCGGCGCGGCAGGTCTGCTCCTGCAATACGCGGTCACTGTCGCGCTGGTCATTGCGATCGCGATTCTCGCGATCTACGTCGTCGTCGGCCTGTACGGCCGCGTGGGCGTGCGGCGGTTCACCGTGGCGGTCGCGCCGGTGCAGGTGGTGGCCGCCAGCACCCAGAGTTCGCTCGCGACGTTACCCGCGATGATCGAATGCGCGCGCGAGCGGCTCGAGGTGACGCCGCGGGTCGTGCACCTGGTCCTGCCCCTGGCGGTCGCGGTGTTCCGCTACACGAGTCCGCTCGGCAACCTGGGGGTGTGCTTCTTCGTCGCTGCAATGTACGGAATCGAGCCCACCCTGCTGCAGATGGCGGGCGCTATCCTGGTCGCGATCGCGGTCAGCATCGGCTCGGTCGGCCTGCCGGGCCAGGTGTCGTTCATTGCCAGCGTCGCACCGATCTGTGCCGCGCTCGGCCTGCCGATCGAAGTGCTCGGCATCCTGGTCGCGGTCGAGATCATCCCGGACATCTTCCGCACCATCGGCAACGTTACGGCCGATGTTGCCGTCACGGTGCTGGTCGATGAATCCGAACCAACGCACGGCTGAAGCTGTCCTTTCGCAATTTGGAAAGGCAGACACGTGGCTCGCTGCAGGCGGTCGATGCAGGCGCTCGACCCGGCATTGTCCTGCCGCGCTTGGAAAGGCAGACACGCGCGCGTCAGGACAATGCCGGATCGAGCGCCTGACAGCACCGTCCGCTGTATTTATTCCGAGTGCACGAGAGGATGAGGCGCTGCTGCCACTGCAGCGGTTGATCCGGGACCTTCCCCCGAGCGCGTGTCTGCCTTTCCAAGCTCGGGGGAAGGTCCCGGATCGACCGCCTGCAGAGCCGTTGATCAGCGCGCGGCCTTAGCCCATTGATGTACTTCACGACCTCGGCTGTAGTCGTCACGTCGGCATAACGGCGACCGACGTCGGCCAGGTTCGCCCGGTGCGGCCCCTCCTCCGCATCGCCGCAGCATTCGTCCGGCACGAGTACCCGGAAGCCGTACGAGAATGCGTCGACGATCGTGGCGCGCACACAGCCGCTGGTGGTGCAGCCCGTGACGATCACCGTGTCGACCCGCTGCTTGACCAGGAACGTGATCAGCGGCGTCTGGAAGAACATCGATGGCGCGTTCTTGCAGTACGTGAAGTTGCGCGCGTCGTGGATCTTTGGATCCATCTCCGTGCAGGGATCGCCGTAGAAGAACTCGTCGCGGACGGGTTTGACCTTCCAGAACGGCATGTCGGCGAGACTGCCATATGCCGTGTAACAGGCCGCGACCGGCACGTCCTTGGCTCGCGCAATACCGAGCAGGTCGGCCGTGCGATCACGTGCCGCGTGGATCAACGGCAGGCCACCCAGTGGCCAGCGTGGATCGGTGAAGGCCAGCTGGAAGTCGACGACGAGCACGGCCGGGCGGAGCCCGGCAGTGAAGCTCGGCGAGCTGTAGCCGACCGTGGTGTACGTATCGGCTGCAATGCCGGCCATTTCAGGCCGCCTTCGTCTTCTTCCCGCCCACCCCGGCCGACTTGAGCACGCGCTCGGAGAACCGGGGTTGCCGTGGGGCATCGTGGCCGGTCTCGGCCTTGCAGCG
This sequence comes from uncultured Pseudomonadota bacterium, assembly GCA_963748985.1. Taxonomy (GTDB): domain Bacteria; phylum Pseudomonadota; class Gammaproteobacteria; order Steroidobacterales; family Steroidobacteraceae; genus RPQJ01. The sequence goes on along the minus strand of CAVVKQ010000027.1, from coordinate 49,005 downwards.
CTCCTTGAGCGACTCGATCGACGTGAAGCCACGGTCGAACAGCGGTACCGGCCCGCGCTCGGCCGCAAGCTTCGCACGGAGTTTCCTGGTTGCCGCAACGTCCGCCGTGAGGTCGGTATTGATGACGACGCCGTAATTGAGCGCCCCCTGCGGCGTCACCAGACCGGCCTGCACGTCGAACACCACTTTTTCGATTTCGCGTTCGAACGGATCGCCGCAACCGCCGCCGCCCCACGTATCGGAGAGCAGCAGGTCGCCTTCATTGACCTTCACGCGATCGATCTTCGACGGCAGCAGTTCTTCGGTGCCATCCGCCCGCACCAGTGTCTTCTTGCTGCGGGCGCCCGGCAGGCCGCCGTTGACACCCCACGGGTAGGTCAGCCAGCGATCGTCATGGATGGAGATCTCGCCCTGCTCGAGGAAGCGGTAACCGATGCGCAGGCCGTTGCCGCCGCGATTCTTGCCCGCGCCGCCGGTGTCAGGGATCGTCTCGTAGATGTCGATGCGCAGCGGGAAGTAGCTCTCGAGGAACTCGTTCGGCACGTTGGTGAACGATGGCCACAGCGAGTGACCGTCCGGCCCGTCGCCGAAGGGCTTGCCCGGGATGCCGCCGAATGTAATCTGGTACAGCTGGTACCACTCGCCCGTCGACTTGTAACCCGAGTACATGAAGTGCGGGCTGTCCGAAAAGCCCGCAGCGCACATGAAGGCCGGATTGCCCTGGCCGAGCAGCCCGCCGAGGATGTCGAAAATCCGGCCGAGCGCGTGCGTGCGGCACGACAGCGCAGCAGGCTTCAAGGGCTTGAGCAAGGTGCCCGGCGGGATGCGAACTTCCATCAGGTCGTAGAAGCCGTCGTTGAACAGGATCTGCGGGTCGAACACCATGATCATGTAGACGCCCGCGAACATCTTGAACATCTCTTCGTTCAACAGGAAGTTGATCGACGAGATCGACTGCGGATCGGTGCCCGTGAAGTCGAAAATGCACTTGTCCCCTTCGCGCCACATCGTGCACGCGATCTTGTACGGGCCCATGTTCAGGCCGTCGTCGCAGATGTAGTCCTCGAAGTACTGCTTCTTTTCCGGCACCGTCTGGCGGATGAGCTGACGCATCGCGCGCTTGTTGCGCTCGAGCATCGCGTCCATCGCCGAATAGAACACGTCGTCGCCGAAGCGCGTCGAAATCTCGACGCAGCGGATGGCAGCCGTGCGCAACGCCGCCACGATCGCGTTGAAATCCGAGAAGTTCCACGTCGGCAGGCGGCAGTTGTGCAGGATCACCTTGAGCAGGTCGTCCTGCAGCTGGCCGCCCTTGATGATCTTGATGGGCGGAACGGACACGCCCTCCTCGTAGATCGTGCGTGCATCGGTGGGCAGCGAGCCCGGTACCTTGCCGCCGACATCCGTCATGTGCCCGAACATCGCCGACCAGGCGATGATGCGGCCGTCCTTGAACACGGGCATCAGCATGAGCCAGTCGTTCTGGTGGCTGATCGCGCCGTTGACCGAGTACGGATCGTTGGTCAGGAAGACGTCGCCTTCCTCGACCGTGCCGTCGTACCCCTGCATGAAGCCCCAGATGAACGAGCCGAACTGGCCGACGACCATCTTGCCGTCGAGGTTCGCAATCATCGGGAATTCGTCGTGTTGCTCGCGGATGCCGGGCGACATGGCCGTGCGGAACAGCACGGTGTCCATCTCGTAGCGGGCATTGCGCAGGGCGCTTTCGATGATGTCGATGGTGACGGAATCGACCTTCACCTTCTTCATCGGCTTCTTGTTGCGCTGGATGATCGTGGCGGGCATGTGCGTATCTCCGGATTCGTTGCGGCGGGCGGGCTGTTACTTAGTCCTGCGAACGGCTTTCTTCGCCGCTCGCCGGACTTTCGTGGGAGCCGCCTTCGGCTTCGCCGTGACCACTTTCTTCTTCGGCGCCCGGTAATCGTCGGGATAGATCAGGATGTTGCCGTAGGCATCCACCTTGCCGTGGTGCCGCGGCAGGATCACCGAGGTCGCGTCCATTTCCATCACGATCGCCGGGCCGGCTATCCGGTTGCCGGCCTTGAGCATTGCGCGGTCGTAGACCGTCGCAACGCAGTCCTTGCCGTCCATGTACGACTTCTGCTTGCCGACCGCGGCCGCGGCCGCGCTCGCCCCGCCCTTCGCGATGACCTGACGCTTGATGCTGATGCCCTTGCCCTGCACCACCGCCCGCAACGCAACGAATTCGTGCTCGAGCGGCAGCGCGAAAGTGAAGAGCCGGGTGTGCTCCGCGTCGAATGGACCGGAGATCGCTGCGAGGCCCTCCCGCTCGAGACGCTTCAAGTCCACGTCGACCGTAAGCCGCAGGCCCTGGCCGTGATAGCGCACGTCGACCTGGTAGCCGAACTCCATCTCGGATGCAGCGACCTTCTCGGCCGCAAGACCCCTGGCTGCGTCGACGGCCAGTGCCTTCAGTTGCTTCGCGATGTCCGCCGCACCCGTTTCCGAGAACTTGCGGATGAAGGTGCGCGAGGATTCGTCGCGGACCGCCGTCGTGGCGTCACCGAGTGCGCACAACACGCCCGGACCGGGCGGGATGATCGACGGCCACGAACCGAGCAGGCGCGACAGCGCGTTGGCGTGCAACGGACCGGCGCCGCCGAACGCGATCAGCGCGTAATCGCGCGGATCGTGGCCCTGCTCGACCGACACGAGGCGCAGGGCACCGACCATGTTCTCGTTGACGATCTCATAGATGCCGAGTGCAGCATCCTTGGGCGTCTTGCCGAGCGACCTGGCAATCTTCTCGACCGACTTCCGTGCCAGTCCGCGGTCGAGAGCCATGTCGCCACCCAGGCGCTGCTGTTCCGGCAGGTACCCGAGCACGACATTTGCGTCGGTCACAGTCGGCTCAACACCTCCCTTGCCGTACGCGGCCGGACCCGGATCGGCACCGGCCGATTGCGGGCCGACGCGAAGTGCGCCGGTGAGTTCGGGAACGTGAGCGATCGAACCGCCCCCCGCTCCCACTGTGCGGATGTCGACCGACGAGGCACGCACCGTGACGTCGCCCACCGTCGTTTCACGCCGCAGCCGCGGCTGGCCGTTCATGATCAATGCGACGTCCGTCGAGGTGCCGCCGACGTCCACCGTGAGCAGGTTCGGGAACCCCGCCTGCACCGCCACCCAGAGCGCTCCCGTGACGCCACCCGCCGGGCCCGACATCAACAGGTTGACCGGGAAATCCTCGGCGCTCCTGGCCGAGGCGAGGCCGCCGTCGGAACGCAGGATGTGCAGCTTGACCCGCTTCGCCTTGGCGTCGAGCTTCGACTGCAGGTTCTTGACGTATTTCTGCACGCGCGGACGCACGTACGAGTTGGCGACCGTGGTGACGGTGCGCTCGTACTCCTGCATCTCGGGCACGACTTCCGACGACAGCGACACCGGGATGCCCGGCAGGACTTCCTGCGCGATCTCCTTGATGCGGCGCTCATGCTTGTCGTTGGCGAACGCATTGATCAGCGAGACGGTGAGCGCTTCGATGTTCTTTGCGCCGAGGGCGCGCAGTTCGTCGCGCAGCTTTGCTTCGTTCAGCACCGTGACCACGTCACCCTTGGAACCGACTCGCTCGTCCGCCTCGATCGTCAGCGCGAGCGGCGCCATCGGCAGCGACTTGTTGTAGATGACCCAGCCGCCGAGGCCGCCCGGCACGAAGCTGCGTGCAATCTGCAGCACCTGTCGATAGCCCTTGGTGGTGACGAGGCCCACGCGCGCACCGGTGCCCGTGAGCACCGTGTTGGTCGCGACGGTGGTGCCGTGCATGACGTGGTCGATTTCCTCGGCGGAGATCGCCGCGAGCCCGCAGACGCGCTCGATGCCACGCAGCACGCCCTCCGACTGGTCGCGGGGCGTGGAGGACACCTTGGCCTTCCACGTCTGCCCCGTCCTTTCGTTCACCAGCAGCAGGTCGGTGAAAGTCCCGCCCACGTCGACGCCGAGTCGGTAAGTCATGCAGTCACCTGTTGTGTACGTGGTCGTCAGGCCGTCGCGGTCGCCGGCCTTGGAAATCCGCCCGCCTTCACCAGCATGCCGGGCACGCTGCGCCCGAGCTGCTCCTGCAGCCACTTGCCGGTTGCGATGGCGGCATCGAGCGAGACGCCGGTCTGGTAACCGGCGCGATGCAGTTGATAAAGCAGGTCTTCGGTGGCGATGTTGCCCGTGGCCGCCGGCGCAAAGGGACAGCCGCCAATGCCGCCGAGGCTGGCATCGAGCGTGCGCACGCCTGCGTGCAACGCGGCGAACGCGTTGGCAAAGCCGGTGTTGCGGGTGTTGTGAAAGTGGCAGCGCAAAGAAATGCCCGGTACGGCCTCGCGCACTCGCGAAACGATCTCGGTCACCTGCGTGGGGACGCCGACGCCGATGGTATCGGCCAGCGCGATCTCGAATGGCCGGGCTTCGCCGACGCGCCTGGCGACTTCGACGACTCGTTCCACCGCGATTTCACCTTCGAACGGACAACCGCACACCGCCGAGACAGTCACCTGGGCTCGGATGCCCTCCTGCTCCGCCGAACGCGCGATCTCGAGCCAGGCTGCGATGGATTCATCCGTCGACACCCCCTGGTTGCGACGATTGAACGTGTCGCTGGCGACCACCGCCATGCCGATCTCGTTGCATCCCGCCGCCACCGCCCGCTCGAATCCCTTGCGGTTGAGCACCAGGCCGATGAAGTGCACTCCCGGGGGTGGTGCACCGAGCGCCTGCAGCACTGCTTCGGCGTCGGCCATCTGCGGCACCTTCTGCGGATGGACGAAGCTCGCAACCTCGACACGCCGCAACCCGGCGGCGAGCGCGCGCCGAATGAACTCGACCTTGGCCGCGGTCGGGAACACGCCAGGCTCGCTCTGCAACCCATCGCGGGGACCGACTTCGACGATGTCGACGTGCGTGCTCATGGAGGGCATCCGGTCGCGGCTGAAACCTATCTAATGTATATTAATATAACATTTGAACCGGGCGTGCACGACCAAGGTTAGGAACCATGCTCATCGAATACAAGGTGATCCCCAAGGTGACCTCATGACCGGTCCAGCCCCGGGCCCGCTCGCCGGGCTGCGCGTGATCGAGCTCGGCACCCTGCTCGCAGGCCCCTTCTGCGGCCAGCTGCTCGGCGACTTCGGCGCCGAGGTGATCAAGGTCGAACCGCCGGGCCAGGGCGACCCGATGCGGGTCTGGGGCCGCGAGAAGGCGCACGGCAAGTCGCTGTGGTGGCCCGTCGTGGCCCGCAACAAGAAGGCGATCACGCTCGACCTGCGCCTGCCCGAAGGCCAGGAAATCCTGAAGTCGCTGGTGGCGGAATCGGACTTCCTGCTCGAGAACTTCCGCCCTGGCACCCTGGAGAAATGGGGCCTCGGCTGGCCAGAGCTCTCGGCCATCAACCCGAAGCTGATCATGATCCGCGTCTCCGGCTTCGGCCAGACCGGGCCGTATTCGCGACAGGCCGGATTCGGGGCCATCGGCGAGGCGATGGGTGGCCTCCGCTACGTGGTCGGTGACCCCACCACTCCCCCTTCGCGCATGGGTATCTCGATCGGCGACTCCCTTGCAGCGACATTCGCCTGCATCGGTGCGCTGACGGCGCTGCACCACCGGCACATGACGGGACGCGGCCAGGTCATCGATTCGGCGATCTACGAAGCCGTGCTCAACATGATGGAGTCGCTGGTCACCGAATACGACAAGACCGGTTTCATCCGCGAGCGCACCGGCGCGATCCTGCCGAACGTTGCACCGTCCAACGTCTACAAGACACAGGACGGCCTGGTCCTGATCGCCGCCAACCAGGACACGGTGTTTGCGCGGCTTGCCGCGGCCATGGGACAGCCGGGTCTCGCGGCCGATCCGCTGTATGCCACGCACAGCTCGCGCGGCGAGAATCAGAAGGAACTCGACGCGCTGGTCGAGCGCTGGACCCGGACCCTCACCACCCGTGGCGTCCTCGACCTCATGGATCAGCACGGCGTGCCGGCCGGACTGATTTACCGGGCACCGGAAATGCTTGACGACCCGCACTTCAAGGCGCGCGACGCCATCGTCACCGTGCCGCACCCGGACTTCGGCGACCTGCGCATGCAGAACGTCGCGCCGAAACTGTCGGAGACGCCGGGCAGCGTTCGGTCCCCCAGTCCCGCCCTCGGGCAGCATAATGACGAGGTGTTCCTGCAGCTGCTCGGCCTGGCCGCCGAACGCTACGCAGAACTTAAATCCCGCAAGGTGATCTGACACCCGATGGCGAGCCTCGAGGACAACTACGCCGGTGGCGGTTTCGGCCACGCACTGCAGCCTGGCCAGCGGCCCGCGCTGATCGTCGTCGACTTCGTCATGGCTTACCTCAAGCCCGGCTCGCCACTCTATGCGGGCGTCGAGACGCCCCGCGACGCCTGTGCCTTGCTGCTGAAAGCTGCGCGCGATGCCGGCATCCCCGTGCTGCACACCAACGTGCGTTTCCAGGCCGGAGGCCGCGACGGTGGCGTCTTTTTCCGCAAGCTCCCGGCCCTCGGCTGTTTTGCCGACGGTGCCGACCCTGAGCTGGCACGGTTCGATCCGGCGCTCGAGCCGGTGGCCGGTGAAACCGTGATCACCAAGCAGTACGCCAGTGCCTTTTTCGGTACCACCCTGTCGTCCACGCTCACGGCCCTGGGCGTCGACACCCTGCTGATCGCAGGGGTTACCACGAGTGGCTGTATCCGGGCCACCGCGCTCGACGCCTGCCAGCACGGCTTCATTCCCTGGGTAGTGCGCGATGCGGTCGGCGACCGGCACCCGGCGCCCCACGAAGCCAACCTGTTCGACCTGCAGGCCAAGTACGCCGAAGTCGTGAGCCTGGAGACGGCCAGGCGCTACCTGTCCGGACTGGCGGCGCTACAATGCGCGGCATCCTGACCCATAGCCCCGAGAGGCCGATGATGAAGAAAGCGAACCTCGTGTTGATGGCTGCCCTGGCTGCGGCCGGGCTCGTCGGCGTGGCCGGCGGCTCGCTGCTGCCCGTTTCGGTCGCCGTCGCGGCTGAAAAGGAAAAGCCAGCTGCCAAGCAGAAGTTGAGCCCGGCAGTGCAGAAGCCTCTCGTGGCGGCACAGAACGCCATGACCGCGAAGAACTGGGACGAAGCCCTCGTCCAGATCCAGGCGGCGCAGGCCGTCGAGCCCAAGACGCCGTATGACGCTTTCATGGTCGACGAGCTTGGGTGGTACATCTACCTGCAGAAAAAGGACTACCTGAAGGCCGCCGAAATCCTCGAGCGCACGCTGGCCACGGGCCTCGTGGCCGACGCCGACAAGCCGCAGCGGTTGCGCGCGCTCACGCAGATGAACCTGCAGAACAAGCAGTACGACAAGGCGATCGCGAACGGCACCGAATACCTGAAGCTCAATCCGAATGATGCGGAGATTGCCCTGTCACTCGCGCAGGCTCGCTACCTGTCGAATGACTTCAAGGGTGCGAAGGCTGCCTCGGAGCAGCTCATCGCTTCGAGCCCGAAGCCGGCCGAAGCGGCCCTGCTGCTCGCCTTGCGCTCGAACTACGAGCTGAAGGACGAACCCGGCATCATGCGTTCGCTCGAAGGCCTCGTGCGTCATTACCCAGCGCCGAAGTACTGGGAAGACCTGCTCAATGCGCAGCTCTACCGTACCAAGGACGACCGCGGCCTGCGCTCGCTCTACCGCCTGATGAACGACACCGACACGCTCGACAAAGGCGAGGAATACGCCGAGATGGGCAGCACGCTGGTCAATGCCGGTTTCCCGAACGAGGCCAAGCAGATTCTCGAACGCGGCATGTCGGCGAACCTGTTCCAGGGCGATTCGAAGGCGCGCGCGCAGGCGGACCTCGAGCGTGCCCGAACCGGCGCGACCGCCGACGCCAAGGACCTCGGCACTGCGGCAGCACAGCTTGCGGCGGCGAAGACTGGCACGCAGATGGTCGCCATCGGCAAGCTGTATTTCAGCGCGGGGGACTACGCCAACGCGGTCGACGCGATCCAGAAGGGCCTCGCGAAGGGCGGCGTGGCCGATGCGGACGACGCAAACATGCTCGTGGGTATCGCCAATTCCCGCCTCGGCAAGCTGACCGAAGCACGCGCCGCGTTCGACGCGGTCAAGGCGCCGGCAATGACCGACATCGCGAGGCTGTGGATGCTCAAGCTCGATACGGCGGCGCCTGCCGCTGCTCCTGCTCCTGCGGCTGGCTGATCCGGCTCGCGGCAAGGACCCTGGGCCCCGCGGGCATCCACCCGCGGGGCCTTTTTCTTGGGCAGCATTCTTTCCCTGGACAATCAACGTGGCGACGCTGCAGCAGATCAGTGATTTCATGGCGGAATCGTTTCCGCAGAGCAAAGTGTCGATCGAAGCCGTGGACGCGGACTCCGCCACCGTACGGCACAAGATCGGCATCGAGGAGTTGCGACCGGGCGGTACCGTCGCTGGCCCCGTGCTCATGGCAGTTGCGGACGCGGCACTCTACGTCGCGATCTTCGGTCGACTCGGGATCGTCCCGCTCGCCGTGACGACGAGCCTGACGGTCAACTTCCTGCGCAAACCCGCGTCGGGTCAGGACATCGTCGGCGTGTGCAAGCTCATGAAATCAGGCCGCTCGCTCGCGGTCGGCGAAGTGTGGCTTTACTCGGCCGGCAGCGATGAGCCGGTCGCGCATGCCGTCGGCACGTATGCGCTGCCGCGCTGAGTTCGAGGTCGCGGATTGGGCGGTGTCGTCGGCTCGGGTGCCGGGAGTGCAATGCGGGTACGTTCTGGCGGGATTCCAGGCAAACTGCAAGACAGTCGCTGCCTGGCTGCGTGACTTCGCGTAGCGTTCAGGCCGCGAGCAGCTTTCGCCAGCAGCGCGAGAATCTCGCACGCCGGCAAGTAACGGCCGAACACGCCGGCGATGCGATCAGTTCGGGACGACGTGCGGCTGTGGCAATCTGCCGGACAGCGTTGCTGGTGCACCTGCATCAGCTCAAGGGCAAGCTGAAAGGGCGTTGGTCCGTGACCATCAGTGGCAACTGGAGAATCACGTTTACCTTCGACGGCAAAGATGCTGTCTTGGTCGACTACGAGGACTATCACTGACATGACTCGTCGAATGCACAACCCTCCGCACCCGGGCGAAGTTCTGCGTGAACTCTGCTTCGAGCCCCTGGGCATGTCGGTGACGGACGCCGCCAAAGCCCTGGGCGTCAGTCGCAAGACGCTTTCGTCGATTCTCAACTGTCGAGCCGGGATCAGCCCGGAGATGGCTGTTCGACTGTCCATCGCATTCGATACCTCGGCGGAGAGTTGGCTTAACCAGCAGATCCAGTACGATCTGTGGCAGGCCGAGAAGCGAAGGAAATCGCTGCGGGTGACACGGATAGCGGCATGACCTCGGACCGTTCCGGGTCTTCCCCGGGCGAGCGTGTCTGCCTTTCCGCTCGCCCGGGGAAGACCCGGAACGAACGCCCTTACAGAACCTCCGCTCGTGCGGGGCAGCGTAGATCAGTGACTGCGCCATAGAAAAAGGGCACGAACTTGCGTCCGTGCCCTCTCGTTCTCAACCAACTGCGGCGCATTGACGCGCCGGCATGTCAGCGTGCGGCGATCTTCCAGAGTTTCGCGATCTCGGCGAACTGCGGATCCTTGACCAGCTCGAACGCCTTCGCTGCACCGGCCTTGTCGCCCTTGCGCTTGAGCGCGATGCCGAGCAGCATCTGCGCGCTGTCCGCATCCGACAGACCGCCCTTGGTGACGGCCTTCTGCAGCGCGGCCGACGCGTTCGCGTAGTCACCCGAGCTGAAATACAGCTCGCCGACCTTCTCGATCTCGTCGCCGGTCTTCGCCGCGGCAAGCGCTCCAGCCGCCTTCGGCAGGGCCACGCGCTCGACATCAGCCTTGCGCTTGGCGGCGTCGATCGTGCGCTTGGCACGCGTCGCCTCGTCGCCTGCAAACAGGCTGGCGTCGATTCCCTTCTGCATCACGCGTTCGGCTTCCTGGCCGAAACCCGGCGATGATGAGGGCCTGCGTCATGTCGGTGTACTGCCGAGCCGTCTCTGAGCGCGCCCACATCCTCAGCCAGGCGATACAGCGCCATCAACGCGTGGTCGTGCTTGGTCGTCTTCAGGTAGCCGTCGAGCACGCGCTCCCACGTGTCGGTCGACGGATAGTACTTCAGCAACTGGTCGAGCGCCTTCGCCGTGCCGGCAGAATCACCGAGCTCGTAGTTCGAGCGCAGGACGAGCTGCAGCAGGTCCTGGTTTGGCGTGCCGCCGCCCTTCAGGACACGATCCGCCGCCGCGATCGCGCCCTTGTAGTCCTTCTGCTGGTAATACGCGTTGGCAACCAGCAACTGCATGTCCTTGTCGCCCGGAACGGACTTCAGGTACTGCTGTGCTGTTGCAGCGGCCTTGCCGTAGCTGCCCGCGCGGGCGTAGAGCTGCGCCAGGGTCTTGGTCCGCGTCACCTTCTCGCTCGCCGGCATCTGGCCGGAAGCGATCTGGCCTTCGAGCACGCGCGCCGCGTCGGCATTGCGGCCCTGCTGCAGGTACACGTACCACAGCATCTCGTTGATCTTGTACTGGTCGAACGCCGTCTTGCCCGGCGCAGCGTCCGCCTCCTTGATCTTGCCCAGCGCGGCATCCCACTTCTTCTTGGAGATGTTTTCCTGCGCCGCCTTGAGCGGCACTCCGACCTTCTGGCTGACCTTCTGCTGCGCTTGCGCGGTTGCAGGGACCACCAGCAAAGTGCCGGCGACACCGACCCAGCCCGCCATCGCGAGCGCACCGGTGAGAACGAAACTCGCCTTGCTCATCGAATTCCTCACTGGGAGTTTTAGTCCCGCTGACAAGGAAAAAGCCGCCGGAGCTCTTCGCCCCGGCAGCCCCCTTTGATCCGATGCCGCCACCGCCGCCAGGCAGATGACGACAACCCGTTACCTACATGAACTGCTCGTTGCCGACGAAGCCGATCTTGAGCAACCCGTTGCGCTGCGCAGCTGCCAGGACGCGCGCGACGATATCGTACGAAGCGCGCTTGTTCGGGCGGATGTGCAGCTCAGGCTGCGGGTCGTTGGCCGCTTCGCGACGGAAATAGCCGTCGAGCGAGTCTACAGTCACCGGCGAACCGTTCCAGAGCACCGTGCCATCGAAGTCGATCTCGAGGTTGATCACCACCGGATCGCTCAGCTTCGCCGCGTTGTTCGGGCGCGGCATGTCCAGCTTCACCGCGTGCGTCATCACCGGAATCGTGATGATGAACATGACCAGGAGAACGAGCAGGACGTCGATCAACGGCGTCATGTTCATTTCCATCATCGGCTCGTCTTCGCCGCCGCCACCAATACTCATACTCATCGTTCAGACTCCTGCAGCGGCTCAGCGCGCCAGGGCGCGATCAGGTTCAGTGATGAAACCGACCTTCAGGATGCCAGCCCGCTGGCACAGCACCATCACCCGGCCGACATGCTCATAGGCCGTGGCACGGTCGCCGCGAACATGGATTTCGGGTTGGGGATCCATCACGGCAACCGACTTGAGCCGCTCGAGCAGCGCCTCCTGTGTCGGAACCATCGCCGTGTTCCAGAAGATGTTGCCCTGCGCATCAACTGCGATGTTGATATTTTCGGGCTTCGTCTGGGTCGGGATGTTCGCCGCCTTCGGCAGTTCCACCTTCACCGACTGCGTGATCACGGGAATGGTGATCAGGAAGATGATGAGCATCACCAGCATCACGTCCACGAGCGGCGTGGTGTTGATCTCCGACATCGGCTTCTCGTCGACTTCCGAGTCGCTCGAGGATACGTTCATGCTCATGGTGGCTTCTGTCTCCAGCGGCTTGTAAGGGCCTGCGCTCGATTACTTCTTCGCGCCGCCCGAGATGACCTTGGCACCGGCGCCTTCGATGCGCGAACCACTGACGATCACCTGCTCGAGGTCGTTCGAGAAGAGCTTGACGCGCTCCATGATCTGCTTGTTACGGCCAAGCAGGAAGTTGTAGCCGAGCACCGCTGGCACCGCGACCGCGAGACCGATTGCAGTCATGATGAGCGCTTCGCCGACGGGACCCGCGACCTTGTCGATCGAAGCCTGGCCGGCCACGCCGATTGCGACGAGCGCGTGGTAGATGCCCCACACCGTGCCGAACAGGCCGATGAATGGCGCCGTCGAACCGGTGGTGGCCAGGAACGGCAGCTGCGTCGACAGCGCGCTGTTGATGCGGGCCGTGGCGCGGGCAAGCACGTTGTCGATCCACTCGTGCAGCGGCACCTGCTGCGTCAGCCGCGTGTCATGGTGCTCCGCGGCGTCGATCGCCTCGGCGGCCATGCCCTTGAAGATGTTGCCCTTGCCGGACAGCTTGTTCAGGCCGGTCTTGATGTTGTCGGCGGCCCAGAAGTTCTTCTCGGCCTCGTGTGCCTGCGACAGCAGGCGACGCTGTTCCCACCACTTGGTGAAAATGATGAACCAGGAATAAGCAGACATGATGACGAGCAGGACCATTACGCCCTTCGCGACAAAGTCGCCCTGTGCCCAGAGGGCGCCAATTCCGTAAGGGTTGTCGACGGTTACGCTTTCGGTGGCCATTGAAATCTGTTCCTGTGTCTGTTTCTACTGATACGACGATGAGTTCAGGGATGGATCAACTTTCGAGGATCAATCGGTCAGCTTGAAGGTCACGGCGAAGGTGTGCCACATGGCCACCGGTTTACCGTCTTCCTTGCCCGGGACGAACTTCCAGTTGCGCTGGACTTCCTTCACGGCGGCTTCGTCCAGTTTGTCGAAGCCGCTGCTCTTCACGATGGTGACTTCGCTGCAGCGACCGTCTTCCTTGACGAAGCAGCGCAGCTGCACCGTGCCGGCTTCGCCAGCGCGGCGCGAGGCCGGCGGGTATTCCGGCAGCGATGTGCGCGAACCCTTGCCGGTTGCGGAAGGCGGGGTCTTGACGGAGGCACGCTCGACCGGTTTCGGCGGCGGCGGCGGTGCCGCAACGGGCCGCTCGGAGGTTACGTTCGAGATGGCGGTGGTGGGGCCGGTGTCGATCGCCAGGTCGATGGAAACTTCCGGAGGTGGCACGTACGGCGGCGGCTGCTCGATGTCCGGCGGCGGCGGCGGCGGTTCCTTGTCGTCGTCGGGAAGCTCTTCAATCATCTTCGTCTCGACCGGACCCATGACCGTCTGGACCATCTTGGCACCGAGACCAGACGCGAGGATCCAGAAGAAAAAGACATGGATCAGGACGGTCAGGATGAAGGCAAGCGTTCGCTTGCTGTTCTTGGCCGGATCGTCGATCGAATAACTGTAAGCCACTTCCCCTCCACTACTCTGGGCGCACGGATGCACCGGCCTCAGCCGCGTCCTCCCCGGGACCGACGACACTACAAGACCACAACCACCCTCGCAACCCCTGACGCTTGCCGCGAAGGACGACGCAGGCTCTTGCCGAGCCAGTCATTTCGTGCCTCCCTGAAAAACCGTCGACGTACTCGACTCATGCTGCGTCGCAACACGAAGCAAATCCGTTCCGGTGCAGGTGCAGCCGGTCCTTCTTCTTCTGACGGCGGTCGCGACTTTACCGACGCGAATGGAGCAACACAATACTTGTGCCGTGCGAACTCCATGCCGGATCGTTCAGGCCCGCGGTCCAGCCACCTGCAAACCCCGGTCGGTCACTGCGCCCAGTGATGCGCTGCTCACCAGTTCCGCGTACTTGGCGAGCACTCCGCGCGTCGCATACGGAGCGCGTGGTCGCCAGTTCGCGCGACGCTCGACCAGGACATCGGCGGCAACGTGCAGCGTCACGGCACGCGTCGTCGCGTCGATACTGATGGAGTCGCCGTCATGCACCAGCGCGAGCGGGCCGCCCAGCGCCGCCTCGGGCGAGACGTGGCCCACGACGAAGCCGTGGCTGCCGCCGGAGAAGCGCCCATCGGTAACCAGCGCAACCTTGTCGCCAAGGCCCTTGCCCATGATCGCAGCGGTCGGACTCAGCATCTCGCGCATGCCCGGGCCGCCGCGCGGCCCTTCATAACGCACGACCAGAACCTCGCCCGCACGCACGGTGCCGTCGAGAATCGCCTGCAGCGTCGCCTCCTCGCCATCGAAGACACGAGCGCGTCCCGTGAACTTGAGGCCTTCCTTGCCGCTGATCTTCGCCACCGCGCCTTCCGGCGCGAGATTGCCGTAGAGCACGACGAGGTGACTCTCGCGCTTGAGCGGGTTCGTGAGCGGCCGAACCATGTCCTGTCCGCTCGGATACGGCTTTACGCGCGCCAGGTTTTCGCGCAAGGCCTTGCCGGTGACCGTCAGGCAGTCGCCGTGCAGCATGCCGGCGTCGAGCAATGACTTCATCAGCGGCTGGATGCCGCCGATGCGGATGAGTTCCGACATCGAGTACTTGCCACTCGGCCGCAGGTCGGCAAGTACCGGCACCTTCGCCCCGATGCGCGTGAAATCGTCGAGTTCGAGCGGCACACCCGCCGCGTGAGCGATCGCCAGCAGGTGCAGCACGGCATTGGTGGAACCGCCAAGCGCGATCGTGACGACGATTGCGTTCTCGAAGGCTGCGCGCGTGAGGATCATCGACGGCTTGATGCCGAGCTTGATCAGGTTGACGACGGCGCGCCCGGCCCGCTCCGCATCGTTGCGCTTGTTACGCGAGACGGCCTCCTGCGCGGAACTGTTCGCGAGACTCATGCCGAGCGCTTCGATCGCCGACGCCATGGTATTGGCCGTGTACATGCCACCGCAGCTGCCCGCGCCGGGAATGGCCGTGCGCTCGACTTCCTTGAGCTGCTTGTCGCTGATCACCCCGGCCGCGTGCGCGCCGACGGCCTCGAAGACCGAAACCACGTCGCGCTTCTTCTCGCCCGGTTTGATCGTACCGCCGTATACGAATACAGCGGGACGATCGAGCCGCGCGATGGCCATCATGCAACCCGGCATGTTCTTGTCGCAGCCGCCAATCGCGACCAGGCCATCGAAGCCCTGCGCACCGACCACGGTCTCGATCGAGTCCGCGATCACTTCGCGGGATACGAGCGAATACCGCATGCCGGGCGTGCCCATCGAGATGCCGTCGGACACGGTGATCGTGCCGAACGTGGTGCTCTTGCCCCCCGCCGCGTTGGCCCCCTTCGCGGCCGCTTCGGCCAGCTTGTCGATGTGCATGTTGCAGGGCGTGAGGTTGCTCCACGTCGAGGCGATGCCGACCTGCGGCTTCTTGAAGTCGCGGTCGTCGTAGCCGACGGCGCGCAGCATCGCCCGGCTGGCCGTCTGCTTGACGCCGTCGAACACGAGCTTCGAATACGGGCGGGTATCTACTTTGCGTCGGCTCATCGAACGGGCTCCGGGCGGGAAGAATTCACGCGGCAATTGTGCGGCCTGCCGTTATCGCGGTCACGCGACGTTTGCTGCCACCTGCAGGCGATGCATGACATGAAAGCGATAGGCGCCGCTCATGACGAAGAACATGGGCAACAGCAGCGCCGCCGGACCGAGTCCAGCGTGCAGGCTGCCGAGCAGGTGGTACAGCGCGATCATCAGGGGCGGCGCGACCAGCCCGCGTATGCCGGTCAGCGTCACGTGCAGTGCCATGTAACGCGTCTCCTCGCCACGCGGGGCAAAGTCATTGTGGCCCAGCGTCCAGCCGAGGCTGCCGGCCGCCAGGCTGACGCCAAGCAGCGCGGCGCCCGGCGCAAGCAGCAGCGGCAGCTGCAGCAGTACCGCCGCGACGAACAACACGACCGCGACGACCGTGACCTTGCCGTGCACGGAGCGGAACGCCAGCACCCGATGGAGATCCAGGTATCGCGCCCACGGCTGGATCGCGAATGGCACCACCATGACCGGGATTGCCGTCGTGACGAGCACCTGCCACAACGCCGGCAACTGCAGCACGTCGCCGAGGCAGATCACCATCAGCGGCGTGAGCGAGAGCAAACCCGCGCCGAATATCGACATCGCGTACTGGTAGCGCCGGAACGCCTCATCGCGTGCGAGCAGCGCCCGCATGCCACCGAAACCGAAGGAGGCGCCCGCCACCAGCCGTGCGCGCTCGGCTTCGAGCAGTTCTTCCTCGCGTCGAACCTTGAACTGCCGGAACGCGAACGCTCCCGCCACGCCGCAGGCTGCGCCCAGGGCAATCGCGATACGCCACCACGGTCCCTCGTGCCCGAGCAGCCAGCCGATACCGAGACCGGTAATCGCGAGTGCAATCGACGTGTTGATCGTGATGCGGCCGGTGATCCGCGCGCGCAGCCGCGACGGGTAGTTCACGCTCCAGAGCACGGAGCGCACGGTTTCGACGCCGGCCCAGAGCAGGCGCGCGGCAGCGTACAGCGCCAGAAACAGCAGCAGTCCAGCCCCGCTTTTCGGCACGAGCGCCAGCGCTCCCACGCACGCCGCCATCGCCAGCAGCAGCGGAAACAGGAACGATATCTTGCGCTGGCCCTGTGCGCGCCTCGCATACGCCATGCTTGCCAGGTTGGCCCAGGCCGGCGCCGCGCTCACGATGGCCACGACCAGGTCCACGGCGAGCGCTGGGGCCTGGTCGCCGAACAGCGACCGGACCATCACCGCCGCGGTACCGCCTTCAACCAGCCCGAGGCAGAGGTAGATCAGCGTCCAGGCGCGCCTTTCGTAACGCAGGTCGATCACGTGGCAGGTCGCTTCAGCGGCTCGTCCTGCGCTTGGAAAGGCAGACACGCGCTCCGGACGAGCCACTGAACCGACCTGCCTGGTGCAGCCCGCCCTGTCTACGCATAACGTTCGGTGATCATTGCGTGCAGCGCGCGCACGGCATGCGCCTCCGCCCCGACCGGTCGGCCGGGCCGATCCTTCGGGTTCCACGCGAACAGGTCGACGTGCACCCAGTCCTGGGCGTTGGTCACGAAACGCCTGAGGTACAGCGCCCCGATGATCGCGCCTGCAAACGCCGACGCCGATGCGTTGTTGATGTCCGCGACCTTGCTGGCGATATCGTCGTCGTAGCCGCTCCAGAGCGGCATCTGCCACAGCGGATCCGCCACTCGCCGCCCGGCCCGCAGCAGTGCGTCGACGGTCTCCTGGCGCGTGCCGAACACCGCCGGTAATTCAGGACCGAGCGCCACGCGTGCCGCACCGGTGAGCGTCGCCAGGTCCACCAGCAGGTCGGGCTTTTCTTCGTCCGCAGCCGCGATCGCATCGCACAGCACCAGCCGGCCTTCGGCGTCCGTGTTGCCGATTTCGACGGTCACACCCTTGCGCGTTCGAATCACGTCGCCCGGGCGATACGCGTTGCCGGCGATCGCGTTTTCGACGGCCGGAATCAGGACCCGCAGCCGCACGCGCAGTTGCGCTTGCATGACGAGCTGCGCGAGCGCCAGCGTGCACGCTGCGCCACCCATGTCTTTCTTCATCAGCGCCATGCCAGCCGACGGCTTGATGTCGAGGCCACCGGTGTCGAAGCAGACGCCCTTGCCGATCAACGTCACTTTCGGATGCGTCGGATCGCCCCAGACGAAGTCGACGAGTCGCGGGCCGCAGGCCGAGGCCTGCCCCACGGCGTGGATGGCAGGAAACCCGCGCTGCAATTCGTCACCCATGATTTCCTGCGGGGCCGCACCGTGCTCGCGCGCGATCCGGATCGCCTCGGCCGCAAGCCGCGCGGGCGTCATGTCGGACGCCGGCGTATTGACGAGATCGCGAGCAAGCGCCGTTGCACCTGCGAGTTGCAGGACGTGCGCGTGGTCTACGGCTGACGGCGCGATGAGCCGTGCCCGCACAATGGCCGGCTGTGTCGACGATTTGTAGGTATCGAACCGGTAGCTGCCATAAGCCCAGCCCAGGGCGAGCGCGCTTGCCGCAGCGACGGTGAGTTCGTTCGTGACCCGCCAGTGGGTACCCGCCGGCAAGCGATCCGGCAGCCCTGCCACATGCCAGAGTTCGAGCGCGTCCAGCGAAGGCAGCGCGCCGAGACCGAGAGCCGCCCGGCGCGGCACGCCGTCGGGGGACGGCAGCAGCAGCACCTGGTGGCGCTCTGCTTTGAAACCCGTCGCGGCGACCCAGGCTCGTGCGGACGGATCCTGGGCCTCCAGCCAGCGGTTCAGGTCGGACTGGAGAACGAGCTCGAGTTCGTGCGCGTTCACGGCGCCCGGGGCGGCGGCTGGATCGACTAGAAAATCCACGATGTGCAGGTTCCGTTGCGGGTTGAACGAACGCAGTCTGATAGCTTAGCAGCGCCGTTTGCAGACGCGGTCGG
Source organism: uncultured Pseudomonadota bacterium (assembly GCA_963748985.1). GTDB lineage: Bacteria > Pseudomonadota > Gammaproteobacteria > Steroidobacterales > Steroidobacteraceae > RPQJ01. The sequence continues at coordinate 30,766 of CAVVKQ010000027.1, read as the reverse complement.
CATGGGATCGTCCCCGCCCCGGACCGACTCTTTTTGCACTGCGGTTGACAATGCACGGCACGCTGTGCTGCTATCCGCACCCTACTTTTTTTCGCTCTCACACGCAGGCGCCGGATGCAGTCGTCGCTCGACTCCTCCCTCATCACTTCGGTCACCCTGCTGGCCGGCCTGCTGCTTGCGTCGCTTACCCTGCTTCCCCTGCGGAGGTGCGGGGCTCCGGGCTGAGAGCGCAAAGGCGCGATTGGACATCAGGAACCCCGCACGGCCAGCCAGCCGGCGCGGGGTTTTTAGTTTTAGGTATGGCAAAACGGACACGATTCCGAGGAGATGACGAGATGCGTGCGTACTCGAAGAAGGACGTCGACAAGAAGGCGCTCAAGGGCGCGAAGATCACCGTGGTCGGCTACGGCAGCCAGGGGCGCGCGCATGCGTTGAACCTCAAGGACTCGGGCTACGACGTCGTCGTCGGCGTCCGCAAGGGCGACAGCTGGAAGCAGGCGAAGAAAGACGGCCTTGCGGTCGCCACGCCGGCCGAAGCCGTCAAGGGCGCCACGCTGGTCGCCCTGCTCACGCCCGACACCACGCAGGCCGGGAACTACAAGGAAATCCTGCCGAACCTTGCCAAGGGCGCCACGCTGCTCTTCGCGCACGGCTTCAACATCCACTTCAAGCAGATCAAGCCGCGCAAGGACCTCGACGTCGTGCTGATCGCGCCGAAGGGCCCGGGCGGCCTCGTGCGCCGCCAGTACCAGGAAGGCCGCGGCGTGCCGTGCCTGATCGCAATCGCACAGGACGCCTCGGGCAAGGCCAAGGCCAAGGCGCTCACCTACGCCGACGGCATCGGCGGCACGCGCGCCGGCGTGATCGAAACGACCTTCAAGGAAGAAACCGAGACGGACCTCTTCGGCGAGCAGGCGGTGCTGTGCGGCGGTGCGACCGAGCTCGTGCTCAAGGGCTACGAGACACTGGTCGAGGCTGGCTACCAGCCCGAAGTCGCCTACTACGAGTGCCTGCACGAACTGAAGCTGATCGTCGACCTGCTGCACGAAGGCGGCCTCGCCAAGATGCACAAGTACATCTCGCACACCGCCAAGTGGGGTGACCTCACCCGCGGCCCGCGCGTCGTGAACAAGGCGACGAAGAAAGAGATGAAGAAAATCCTGGGCGAAATCCAGGACGGCAGCTTCGCGCGCGTCTGGATCCGCGAGAACAAGACGGGGCGCAAGAAGTACGACGCCCTGATGAAAAAGGACCTGGCGCACCCGATCGAGAAGGTCGGCGTGCAACTTCGCGCCCGCATGCCCTGGCTCAACCAGGGCTGAGTCAAACCGCCCTCACCCGTCCACCACGGTGACGACCATGTCCAACCACGACCCGAACCGCGTGCTGATCTTCGACACCACGCTGCGCGACGGCGAGCAATCGCCGGGATGCAGCATGACGCAGCCCGAGAAGCTGCGGATGGCGCGTGCCCTGGCCGAACTGGGCGTGGACGTCATCGAGGCCGGGTTCCCGGTCGCCTCCCCGGGCGACTGGGAGGCCGTGCATGAAATCGCGCGCGAGGTGCGGGGCCCGATCATCGCCGGTCTCGCGCGCTGCAACCGCGAGGACATCGACAAGGCCTGGAGCGCGGTCAAGGTCGCCGCCAGGCCGCGCATCCACGTCTTCCTCGCCACCAGCGCGATCCATCGCGAGCACAAGCTCAACATGGCGAAGGAGCAGATCATCCACACGGCCGTCGAAGGCGTGAAGTACGCCCGCAGCCTGTGCGAGGACATCGAGTTCTCGCCCGAGGACGCTTCGCGCACCGAACCCGAATTCCTGCGTGAAGTGGTCGAGGCCGTGATCGAAGCCGGCGCGACCACGATCAACGTGCCCGACACCGTCGGCTATACGGTGCCCGAGGAATTCCACGACGTCTTCTCGTTCCTGACGCAGAACGTTCGCGGCGCCGACAAGGTGACCTTCAGCGTTCACTGCCACAACGACCTCGGCATGGCCGTGGCCAACAGCCTCGCTGCCGTCCGCGGCGGCGCGCGCCAGGTGGAATGCACGATCAACGGCATCGGCGAGCGTGCGGGCAATGCGTCGCTCGAGGAAATCACGATGGCGCTCAAGGTGCGCGAAGGCATCTACGGCCTGCACACCGGCATCGACACCAGGCGACTGTTCCCGACGAGCCGCCTGCTCTCGAGCATCACGGGCATGCCGATTCCGCGCAACAAGGCGGTGGTCGGCGAGAACGCGTTCGCGCACGAATCCGGCATCCACCAGCACGGCATGCTGAAGCACCATTCGACCTACGAGATCATGCGGCCGCACGACGTGGGCATGTCCCGCACCAACCTCGTGCTCGGCAAACACAGCGGCCGCGCGGCCCTGCGCGAGCGCATCAAGGAACTCGGCTTCGAGCTGTCGGACGCCGAACTCGCGCGCGTGTTCGACGACTTCAAGGCGCTGGCCGACAAGAAGAAGGAGCTCTTCGACGGCGACATCGAAGCGCTCGTGCTCAAGGCCGAGATCGGCAACGACGGCGGTCCCTGGCAGCTCGAGAATCTGCACGTCGTCAGCGACTCGACGCGCTTCGCCACGGGCCGGGTCGTGCTGCGCCATGTCGACGGCCGCATCGTCACGCAGGAATCGTCGGGCGACGGCCCGGTCGACGCCGCGCTCAAGGCGATCGAGCAGGCGACCGGCGTGTTCGTGAAGCTGCGCAAGTTCGAAGTGCGCAGCGTGTCGAGCGGCGAAGACGCCCAGGGCGAAGCCGTCGTCACCTGCGAATACAACAACCGCAGCTACCGCGGCACCAGCGTCACGACCGACATCGTCGAGTCGGGCGTGCGGGCCTTCATCGAAGTGATCAACGCCATCGAATCCTCGCGCCGCCGCGGCGCCGACCAGAACGAGACGTCGCCCGCCGCGGCCGTCTGAAACGAACGACCGGAGCCGGAATGACTGCGCAGAGCCTGTTCGAGAAAGTGTGGCAACGGCACGTCGTCGTGCCCGAGACGGATGACACGCCCGCGATCCTGTATATCGACCTGCACCTGACGCACGAAGTCACCTCCCCCCAGGCGTTCGACGTCCTGCGCGCCCGCCACCTCAAGGTCCGCCGGCTCGACCGCACGCTGGCGACGATGGACCACTCGACGCCGACCGACACGGCGCAGATCTTCGGCGGCCTGCCGATCAAGCTCGAATCGGCCGCCAGGCAGGTGCGCCAGCTCGAAGTGAACTGCGCCGAGTTCGGCGTGAACCTGATCGGGTTGCAGGACTCGCGCCGCGGCATCGTGCACATCATCGGGCCGGAACAGGGTGCCACGCAGCCCGGCAAGACCATCGTCTGCGGCGACAGTCACACCAGCACGCACGGCGCGTTCGGTGCCCTCGCCTTCGGCATCGGCACCACGGAAGTCGGTTACGTGCTGGCCACGCAGTGCCTGCTGCAGCGCAAGCCGAAGACACTCGAGATCGTCGTCAACGGCAGGCTGCCTGCCGGCGTGTCGGCCAAGGACGTCGTCCTCGCCGTCATCGGCAGGATCGGCGTCAATGGCGGCACCGGCCACGTCATCGAATTCCGCGGCTCCGCCATCGCAGCGATGTCGATGGACGAGCGCATGACCGTCTGCAACATGTCGATCGAAGCCGGCGCACGCGCGGGCATGATTGCGCCGGATGCAACCACGTACGAGTACCTGCAGGGCCGTCCTTTCGCGCCGGTCGGCGTGGATTGGGACAAGGCCGTTGCCGACTGGAACTCGCTCGGCAGCGATGCGGGAGCGGTCTTTGACAAGTCCGCTGCGTTCGACGCCAGCACGCTCGAGCCGATGATCACGTTCGGCACCAACCCGGGGATGGTCACCACGATCAGCGGCAATGTGCCGGAACGTCCGGGCGATGCCGTGTTTGCGAAGTCGCTGGCGTACATGGGTCTCACCGCGGGTGAGCGCATGGCCGAGAAGCCGGTGCAGGTTGTTTTCATCGGCAGCTGCACCAACGCGCGCCTCTCGGACCTGGAAGCCGCCGCCGCCATACTGCGCGGACGCAAGGTCGCTCAGGGCGTGCGTACCCTGGTCGTGCCTGGCTCGCAGCAGATCAAGCTCGAAGCCGAACAGCGCGGCCTGGCGAAGATCTTTACGGATGCGGGCGCTGAATGGCGCGAGTCCGGCTGCTCGATGTGCCTCGGCATGAACGGCGACCTCGTCGACGCCGGCCAGTATTGCGTCAGCACCAGCAACCGCAACTTCGAAGGCCGGCAAGGCATCGGGGCACGCACCTTGCTGGCCAGCCCTGCCTCCGCCGCTGCTGCCGCCGTGCGCGGTCGCGTCACCGACCCGCGCGAGTTCCTCGGCTGAGCCGGGTCGCGCCTACAACACAGAACCAGCACATGGACCCGATCACAGTCATCCGCTCGCGGACGGTCGTCATGCCGTCCACCAACATCGACACGGACCAGATCATCCCGGCCCGCTTCCTGACCACCACCGTCCGCGACGGCCTCGGCGTTTCGCTGTTCGCCGACTGGCGCTATGACCAGGCCGGCCAGCCGAAACCCGACTTCGTGCTGAACCAGCCCGCGGCCAAGGGCTGCCAGGTGCTGGTGGCCGGTCGCAACATCGGCTGTGGCTCCTCGCGTGAGCACGCGCCCTGGGCGCTGCTCGATTTCGGCATCCGCGTCGTCATCAGCACCGAGATCGCGGACATCTTCCGCAACAACAGCCTGAAGAACGGACTGCTACCCGTCGTCGTGGACGAATCGACGCACGAGTGGCTGCTCGCCAATCCGGGCGTCGAAGTCGAGGTCGACCTGCCGGCCTGCACGCTGCGCCTGCCGGATCGTCGTGAAGTGAAGTTTCCGCTCGAGTCGTTCTCGCGCTATTGCCTGATGAACGGCATCGACGAACTCGGGTACCTGCTGAGCCAGATGGCCGCGATCGAGCGTTTCGAGCGCACGCGGGACGGCGCATGAAGGCACGCATCGCAGTCCTCGGCGGCGATGGCATCGGTCCCGAGGTCACGGCCGAGGCTGTCCGGGTGCTGCAGGCCGTGGGTTCGAAGTTCGGTCACGACTTCGAATTCGCCGAGGCGCTGATTGGTGGCGCGGCAATTGACGCTTCCGGCTCGGCACTGCCGCCCCGCACGATCGACGCCTGCCGCGAAAGCGCGGCGACGCTGCTTGGCGCCGTAGGCGGTCCGAAGTGGTCCGATCCCGGTGCACGGGTGCGCCCTGAACAGGGCCTGCTGGAGCTGCGCCGCACGCTTGGCGTGTTCGCCAACCTGCGCCCGGTGCGCACCATGGAGTCGATGCTCGACGCTTCGCCGCTTAAGCCCGAGGTCATCACGGGCACGGACATCATGGTGGTGCGGGAACTGACCGGTGGCATCTACTTCGGCAAGAAGAGCCGGACGGCCCACGAAGCCGAAGACGTCTGCACCTACACCACCCTCGAAGTCGAGCGCGTAACCCGTGTTGCCGGGCGACTGGCGATGGGCCGTCGACGTCGCATCGTATCTGTGGACAAAGCCAACGTCCTGGAGACCTCCCGGCTGTGGCGAGCAGTGGTCGAGCGCGTGCTGCGAGAAGAGTTTCCAGAGGTGGGGTTCGAGCACATGCTCGTCGACGCCGCTGCGATGCACCTGATCCGGCGTCCCGCGTCGTTCGACGTGCTGCTCACCGAGAACATGTTCGGCGACATCCTGACGGACGAGGCCTCCATGATCGCCGGATCGCTCGGCCTGCTGCCCTCCGCCTCTCTCGGTGAGGGAACCAACGGACTTTACGAACCGATTCACGGCTCCGCACCCGACATCGCAGGGCGCGGCATCGCGAATCCGTACGGCACGATCCTGAGCGCGGCGATGATGCTCAGGTACTCACTCGGACTCGAAACCGAGGCCGCTGCTGTCGCGACCGCGGTCGAAGACGCTGTCAGCGCGGGCGTGCGCACCGCAGACATTGCGCTGGCCGGCAAGGCCACGGTCGGTAGCCGTGAAGCCGGTGCTGCGGTCGTTGAACGGCTATTGTCAAGCTGTTAAATTTCAATGACTTACTGACTTATCCACAGAAACTGTCAAGCCAGGGTTTAGAACTCTCAGCCGGTCGATTTTTCGCCCAATTCCCGCTGGACTCCGACCGGATTGTCGGCGCTATACTGCGCGTCCGCAGGCGGCCCCAGGCTCCCTGCACGCAGGTTGCGAGACCGGATTTACGAGTAGCGAGGACTTGAGTCGGGTTAGTCTTTGTCTCAAGGAATGAGGCAGCTCGGGTCCCCCGAAGGCCGGCAGGAATGCCGGCCTTCTTTTTTTTCGCGCTCGCCGCCGGCCGTTCCCGATGACGCGACCCAGGCGTCAACCGACACAGATCAATCAGCCTCGCGCAACGGCTCAGACGCGACCCGCCGCTTCGAGCCCGGCCGTCAGGTCGCGCGCGAGGTCATCGCCTTCTTCGATGCCAACCGACAACCGCACCAGCGTTTCCGAGATACCGGCCCGCTCCCTCGCCGCCGCGTCCATCGCCGCATGCGTCATGCTGGCCGGATGAGCGATGAGGCTCTCGACACCGCCCAGCGATTCGGCGAGCGAGAACAGTTCCATGCTGCCGAGCAGCGCCTTGACGTTTTCGACTCCACCCGCAAGTTCGAAGCTCACCATTGCGCCGAAGCCCTGCTGCTGGCGCCGCGCTATATCGTGACCAGGATGCGCAGCGAGCCCAGGGTAGTAGACGCGGGCCACCGCAGGGTGCCCGGACAGCAGGTCGGCGATGCGCTGTGCATTCTCGCCATGTGCGCGCATGCGGGCGTGCAGCGTGCGCAAGCCGCGGAGCGTCAGGAAGCTGTCGAACGGCGCGCCGGTGACGCCGATGCAATTGCCCCACCACTTCACCTGCTCGTGCAGTTCGGCCGTGGCTGCGATCACGGCGCCGCCCACGACGTCGCTGTGGCCGTTCAGGTACTTGGTCGTGGAATGAACGACGAGGTCGGCTCCCAACGCCAGGGGTTGCTGCCACACGGGCGACAGGAACGTGTTGTCGGCCACGACCAGCGCGCCCGCTGCCTTGGCGCGGGCAGCAACGGCAGCGATGTCGACGATGCGCAGCAACGGGTTGCTCGGCGTCTCGATCCACACCAGCGCCGGCTTGTCGGCGATCGCGGCGTTGAGCCCTGCGGCATCCTGGAAGTCGACGAACCGTACCTTCATGGCTCCGCGCAGGTTGAGCGCATTGAAGAGCCGGTACGTGCCGCCATAGCAGTCGTGCGGCACGACGGCGACCTGGTCCGGTTTGAACAGCTGGGTCACGAGCGAGACGGCGCCCATGCCCGAGGCGGTCACGACCGCGCCCGAACCGCCTTCGAGATCCGCGAGCGCACGCCCGAGCGCGTCACGCGTCGGATTGCCCGACCGTGAGTAGTCGTATTCGCGCTTTTCGCCGTAGCCGCTGAAGGCGAACGTCGAGGTCAGGTGAATCGGCGGCACGACGGCACCGTGCTGGGTGTCCGTCTCGAGGGCCGCCCGCACGGTGCGGGTCTTGATGCTGTCTTCGTGGCTCATGGGATCCGTCTCGGGTCTGTTATATGCACTGGTCTATTCGAGTGTGCGGTGGAAAACATCGCGCAGCACCTCCGACTCCTTGAAGAAGGCGTCGTGGCCGTACATCGAGTTGATCTCGATCAACTGGCACGCGCTGCCGAACCGGTCGCGCAGGATGCGCATGTCGGCGGGCGGCACCAGCTGGTCCTCCAGCACCGCGACCATGGTCATCGGCACCGCGATGGTCTCGGGTTCGATGCGGTGCAGGTCGATCGACTCGGACAGGCAGACGAACGCCTCGGGCCGGTAGGTACGCGAATAGGCCTCACCGCGCGAGACGATGTACGACTCGACCGGGAACACGAAACGCCCGTCGTGGCGAGTGGGCTCGCCAGGAAAGCGATCCTCGAATTCGCGCACGGAGCGGTAGGTCGTCATGGCCAGGGCGCGCGCCAGGGCGAGTCCCTGCTCGCCTTCGCCATGCTCAATGGCGTAGCGCACGAAGTTGCGCTGGACGCTGCGCCACGCAGTCGACATCGGATGAGTGCGGTGAGCGGCGCTGACGACGATGCCATGCCGCAGGCGTGCTGCGTGCTTCGCGCCCATCACCAGCGTGACCATGCCGCCATAGGACGCGCCGATGCAGCCATGCAGGCTTGCGATGCCGAGATGGTCCATCACGGCCGTGAGGCACACTGCCTGGTCGTGTGCGCTGACGCTCTGGAACACTTCGCCGTGCCCGGGTCCGGTCGTACGGTGGCTGCCGCCCAGGAAGTCGATGCCAAGGACGCGGAATCGATCCGTGTCCAGTGCCTTGCCGGGTCCGGCGATTTCGTCCCACCAGCCCGGCACGCCGTCGCGCACCTTGAATACGTTGCGACCTGCCGAAATTCCCCCGAGGACCGCCACCACCGGGGCACCCTCGGCCCCTGCGATCCGATAGGCGATCTCGACGCGTGGCAGCTCGCCGCCAAAGTGCAGCTGGAATGGCTCGCGGTCCAGCACGAGGATGTCCTCGTCAAACGCGTAACCCGCAGGCAGCACTACCGGACGCAGGGCCGCGGCAGGATCCATCGACGAAGGATCGGCGGCGCCATCCAGTGCGATGTTGTCATCGACGGCCGGCTGGCTGTTGCTCGTGGTGACGGACGATGACACTGCTGCTACTCGAACTCGCGCTGAATCTGGACCAAATCCCGGCACGCGTGTCGAGGCCCGTGCTGGCCTGCCCGTCGAAATAAAGGAACCACAGCAGGGAGTCTTAGCGCGCGCGGGATGGTTGCGGCGACCAACACCCCCGTCGGTCGTGAAACCGGGCGGGGCAGCCTCGCTGCAACTCATCTTCCGGCGACGCGCAGGGTCCCCGTGGAGTTGGCACCAGTTCGGGCGGGTTGGGCCCGATGGTTGCCCCGGCTTCAAAGGGCCATTCCCTCAGCCGGTCTCGATGAGCGGGGCGAAGTTTAGGTGCGACAGCACGTTAGCGCAAGGAACGTGGGCGCAATCGAGACGCAGTCCGCGCGAAAGCAAGAAGGGGCCAGAACTAGAAGCGCCGACAGCCGTCTCCGGATCCGGACGGGCTCCGAAAGACGCCGTAAACCCGCCCTGGGGGCTCGGCCGCGACGTCCATGTCGCGGACGGCTTTCGGAGCCCGTCCGAATCCGGAAACGACTCGGCGCGGACGACTTATGCCCCTCTTGGCTTCGCGCGGCCCCTCTTTCGGTTGCGCTCGACGTTCCAATGTATTAACGTGCTATCACATTAATACACCCCGGCTCATCGAGACCCGTGAAGAACCACCGTGGAATTTCCCCCCGCCAGGAAGCAGCCGCCGAACGCGCGCTGTGCCAGGCCATCCTGACGCTCCGCAGCGTCGACGAGTGCCGTGATTTCCTGCGCGACCTCTGCACTCCGGCGGAACTGCAGGCCCTTGCCGATCGCTGGACCGTCGTCGGCCTGTTGCAGGCGGGCATGCCCTACCGCGAGATCGCGAAACAGACGGGCGTCAGCGTGACGACCATCGGGCGAGTCGCCCGCTACCTCGGTGCCGGCAACGGCGGCTACGAACTGGCGGCGCGCCGCCTCGGAGAACGCTGATGGATCGCCAGCAACGCCTGCGCATCGCCGTGCAGAAATCAGGACGCCTCACCGACGAATCCCTCGACCTGCTCCACCGCTGCGGCCTGAAGTTCAACCGCGGCAAGGACCAGCTCATGTGCTACGGCGAGAACATGCCGCTCGACGTGCTGTTCGTCCGGGACGACGACATTCCCGACCTCGTCCAGGAAGACGTCTGCGACCTGGGTCTCGTCGGGCTCAACGTGCTCGAGGAAAAGCGTCTCGCGATGCTGGCCCGCGGCACCACGCCGCACATCGAGATCCTGCAGAAGCTCGACTTCGGCCGTTGCCGGCTGTCACTCGCCGTGCCGCAGGAATTCGTGTTCGAAGGTCTGCAAAGCATCGCCGGCAAGCGCATCGCCACCACGTATCCGCACGTGCTGGCTCGCTTCCTGCAGGAGAACGCCATCACCGCCGAGATCGTCACGCTGTCCGGCGCCGTCGAAATCGCACCCCGCCTCGGCCGGGCCGACCTGATCTGCGATCTCGTTTCCACCGGTTCGACCCTGACGGCGAATCATCTACGCGAAGTCGCCGTCGTGCTCGAAAGCCAGGTGTGCCTGGTGCGCACTCCGGTCGCCCTGCCCGAGGTCAAGGCCGACTGGGTACGTCGACTGCTGGTGCGGGTCGACGGCGTCCAGCAGGTGCGAGAGAGCAAATACATCATGCTCCACGCTCCTCGTTCGGCCCTGGCGCAGATCGCCAAGCTGTTGCCCGGCAGCGAGTCCCCCACGGTCATCCCGTTGGACGGCACCGGCGATAAGGTCGCGGTGCACGCCGTGTGTCGCGAAACCGTGTTCTGGGAGACGCTCGAAAGCCTGAAAGCCGCCGGCGCCAGCGCGGTCCTGGTGCTGCCAGTGGAGAAAATGCTCGCATGAAGAGTCCGCTCGACATCCTCGACTGGGACTCGCTCGACGCGGCGACTCGCGACGCCGTGCTGCGTCGTCCCGTCCAGCGTGATGCCGCTGGCCTGCTCGAACAGGCCCGCTCGATCGTCGCTGACGTTCGCGCACGTGGCGACGAAGCGCTGCGCGAGTACACGGCCAGGCTCGATGGCGTCCACCTCGAATCGTTCGGCGTGTCGGACGCCGAGTTCGCGGCCGCCGAAACCGCCCTCACGCCGGTGCAGCGCGCAGCACTCGAGCGCGCGATCGACACGATTACCCGCTTCCACGAACTGCAGAAGCTGCCGCCGTTGCGGCTCGAAACCGCACCGGGTGTCGTCTGCGAGCGCATGACCGTAGCGCTCGAATCCGTCGGGCTGTACGTACCCGCAGGGACCGCGCCCCTGCCCTCGACCGCGCTGATGCTGGCCGTGCCAGCCAGCATCGCCGGCTGTCCGGTACGAGTCATGTGCACTCCACCCCGGTCCGATGGCTCGGCCGATCCTGCCGTGCTCGTCGCGGCAAGGCTGTGCGGGATCCGCAAAGTGTTCAAGGTCGGTGGCGCGCAGGCAGTTGCCGCGATGGCGTATGGCACGGCCTCGGTGCCCAAAGTCGTCAAGATCTTCGGGCCAGGCAATGCCTGGGTCACGGCAGCCAAGCAGATCGTTGCGCAGGACGCCGATGGCGCAGCGCTGGACATGCCCGCCGGGCCGTCGGAAGTGCTGGTCATTGCCGATGAATCCGCGCGCCCTGCGTTCGTCGCCGCCGACCTGCTCGCGCAGGCGGAACACAGCGTGGACGCACAGGTCGTGCTCGTAACGGTCTCACGCAAGGTGGCCGAGGCGTGCGTGGCCGAGGTAGCCAGGCAACTGGCAGCACTGCCGCGACGTGACATCGCAGGCAAGGCGATCGCCGAGAGTCGCGTCATCATCGTGCCGACCATCGCTGCCGCAATGGAAGTCTCGAACCGTTATGCCCCGGAGCACCTGATCCTGCAGGTCACCCACCCGCGCGAGCTGCTGCTGCAGGTCCAGAATGCCGGATCCGTCTTCCTCGGCGCGTGGACGCCCGAGACGATGGGCGACTACTGCAGTGGCACCAATCACGTGCTGCCCACGTACGGCCATGCCCGCGCCTACAGCGGGCTCAGCGTGTTCGACTTCGTCAAGCGCATCACCGTGCAGGAGCTGACCGCGGACGGCTTGCGTAACCTCGGCCCGACGGCACGCACGCTGGCGCAGCTCGAGTCGCTCGACGCGCACGCCAATGCCGTCACGATTCGTCTCGACGCGCTGGCGCAGGCAGGCAACGCATGAGTCGTTCGATCCTGCAACTGGCGCGACCGGACATCCTCGAACTGCAGCCTTACCAGCACGCAGCGTGGGACCCGTCGCTCGAACGCATGCACGCCAACGAAATGCCATGGCGAGCTTCCGGCGACAACTCGATCGCCGGACTCAACCGGTACCCCGAGCCCCAGCCGCATGCGCTGGTCGCACGCATGGCGCAGTTGTATGGCGTTCCGGCGCGCCAACTGCTGGTCGGCCGTGGCAGTGACGAAGCCATTGACCTGTTGGTGCGAGCTTTCTGCCGTGCGGGACAGGACAACGTGGTGATCACTCCGCCAACGTTCGGCTTCTACAAGGTCGCGGCTCGCATCCAGGGCGCGGGCGTGCTCGAAGTTCCACTGCTGCGTGATGGCTTTGCGCTCGATGCGGGGCAGGTCATTGCCGCTGGCCTGCGCGCGAAGATCGTGTTTCTCTGCTCGCCCAACAACCCGACGGGCAACCTGCTCGACGAAGTCGCGATGCTGCGTGTCTGCACGGAACTCGCCGGCAAGGCCCTGGTCGTCGTGGACGAAGCCTACGTCGAGTTCTGCGGCCGGGCGAGCCTCACCGCGCGGCTGGCCGAATTCCCGAACCTGGTCGTCCTGCGCACGTTGTCGAAGGCATACGCACTCGCCGGTGCACGCCTGGGGACCGTGATCGCGAGCGAGGAAATCATCGGACTGCTGCGTCGAATCATCCCGCCGTATGCAATCCCTGCGTCGACGGTGGACGAAGTCCTGGCCCTGACCGAGGCTCCCCAGCGTGCGTTGTCGGCCGCGCGCATTCGTACGCTGCTCGACGAACGGACGCTCATGCACGACAGACTCGAGCGCTGCGCAAACGTCGCGCGGGTCTTTCCATCCGATGCCAACTTCCTGTTGATCGAGTGCCGCGATGCCAAACGTTTCTTCGCAGCCGGCAAGTCGGCGGGACTGATCGTGCGTGACTTCTCGTCCTACCCCGGGCTGGCGAATTGCCTGCGCATCTCGATCGGCACGCCCGACCAGAACCAGCGGCTGCTGGCCGCGGTGGAGCAGCCATGAGTGGAGCACGCGTCCTGTTCATCGATCGCGACGGCACGCTCGTGGAGGAGCCAGTCGACGAACAGGTTGACAGCCTCGCGAAGATCCGCCTGCTGGCGGGTGTGATTCCTGCACTGCTGGAACTCAAGCAAGCCGGCTACCGCTTCGTGCTCGTGAGCAACCAGGATGGTCTGGGCACGCACACGTTCCCGGAACCCGCGTTTCGCGAGCCGCAGGATTTCATCCGCACCCTCCTCGCTTCGCAGGGCATCGAATTCGACGCGGAGTTCTTCTGCCCGCATCGGGCTGCCGATGGCTGCGAGTGCCGCAAACCGAAGATCGGCCTGTTGACCGATTACCTGCGTGACAACCCCATCGACCCGAACGACAGCTACGTGATCGGCGATCGCGAGACGGACCTGCAACTGGCGGCGAATCTCGGCATCCAGGGCCTGAAGGTTCGTGCCGAAGGCAGTGACGACGCCACCTGGGCTGCAATCGTCGAGCGACTGCGCCGGCCGGCCCGCACCGCGACCGTGCTGCGCAAGACGAAGGAAACCGACATCCGGGTGCGGGTCAACCTGGACCGCACCGGCCCCATCGCCATCGCGACCGGCATCGGCTTCTACGATCACATGCTGGAGCAGGTTGCGCGTCACGGCGGCTTTGCGCTGGAGCTGACGTGCACCGGCGACCTGGAAATCGATGAGCACCACACGGTCGAGGACTGTGCGCTGGCGCTCGGCCAGGCCTTGCGCGAAGCCCTCGGCGACAAACGCGGCATCGCACGCTTCGGCTTCGTACTGCCCATGGACGAGTCCCAGGCACAGGTCGCGATCGACCTTTCTGGTCGCGCGTACGCTGTCTTCGAGGGTACGTTTGGTCGCGAGTCCGTCGGCGGGCTGCCCACCGAGCTCGTGCCGCACTTCTTCCGTTCACTGGCCGACAGCCTGCTGGCCGCGGTGCACGTGAAGGTGACGGGTGACAACGCGCACCACATGGTCGAGGCCTGCTTCAAGTGCACGGGGCGCGCGCTGCGCCAGGCGACAAGGATCGAAGGGAGCGAACTGCCCAGCAGCAAGGGCGTGCTCTGAGATGACGGACGTCGCGATCATTGCCAACGGCGGCGCCAACATCGCGTCGCTGCGCTTCGCACTGGACCGGCTGGGTGCATCGTCGCACCTGACCGCCGATGTCGACGAGTTGCGTCGCGCTCCCCGCGTCATCCTTCCCGGCGTGGGCGCGGCGGCTGACGCCATGGAACGACTGCAATCCCTCGGTCTGGTGTCCGCGATACCGACGCTGACCCAGCCGGTGCTCGGCATCTGCCTCGGCATGCAATTGCTGTTCGAGGGCAGCGAGGAAGGGGACACGGAGTGTCTCGGCATTTTCCCCGCACGGGTTACCCGGTTTCCCGATCGGCAGGGCTTTCCAGTGCCGCACATGGGTTGGAACCAGGTCGTGCCGCAGGGCGCTTCACCGCTGACGCGTGGGCTCGACGACGACTCCTACGTCTATTTCGTGCACAGCTACGCCGCACCGGTCGGCCCGTGGACGGAAGCCGTCACCGACTACGGTGGCGAGTTCTCGGCGATCGTCCGTCATGCGAACTTTCACGGCGCACAGTTTCATCCCGAGCGCTCGTCCCGGGCCGGCCAGCGCATCCTCGCCAATTTCCTGGCGCTGGCCTGACATGCAACTCGTGCCAGCCATCGACCTGCGTGGCGGTCAGTGCGTGCGTCTGCTGCAAGGACGCTTCGACGCCGAGACCGTCTACGGTCACGATCCAGGTGTGATCCTCGAGCGCTACCGTGCGCTGGGTGCACGATACGTGCACGTCGTCGACCTCGACGGCGCACGCGACGGCTCACAAGGCAACCGATCGGCAATTGCCAGCCTGGCACGAGCGTTCGCGGACACTGCCATCCAGGTCGGCGGCGGCGTCCGCTCGCGCGAGGTCGCGGCGGAATTGCTCGGTCTCGGGGTGCAGCGCATCGTCGTCGGCAGCGTGGCCGTGACGAATCCTGCCGAGGTTCAGCAGTGGCTGCGGCAGTTCGGTCCCGATCGCATCGTGCTGGCGTTCGACGTTCGCCTCGACCCAGGCGGCACGCCACGCCTGACGACGCACGGGTGGGAATCACAGACCGAGGCGAGCCTGTGGGACGCGGTGGCGAATTACCTGCCGCACGGCGCACTGCACGTGCTGTGCACGGACGTCGCCCGTGACGGCGCCCTCGCCGGACCCAACCTCGCGCTGTACGCCGAGGCGGTGCGACGCTTTCCGACGATTCAATGGCAGGCCTCGGGCGGCGTGAGCTGTGGTGCCGACCTCATCGCACTCGCAGCCACGGGCGCTGCGGCCGTGATCAGTGGCCGCGCCCTGCTCGAAAATCGCATCCCGGCCGCGGAGCTCGCCCCATTCTTGCCAAGCGCATAATTCCCTGCCTCGACGTTCGCGACGGACAGGTCGTGAAGGGCGTCCGCTTCCGTGATCACAAGGTCGTGGGCGACATCCTCGACCTTGCCGCGCGCTACTGCGCCGAAGGCGCGGACGAGCTGGTGTTCTACGACATCACGGCAAGTCCGGAAAACCGTTCCGTCGACCGCAGCTGGATCACGCGTGTTGCCCGCGTTCTCGACATCCCCTTCTGCGTGGCCGGCGGTATCCGCACCGTTGCCGATGCCGAGGAGGTCCTCAATTCCGGCGCGGAAAAGATCTCGGTGAACTCCCCTGCCCTGACCGACCCCGACCTCGTGAACGCGCTGGCCCGTCGCTTCGGTTCACAGTGCGTCGTGGTCGGCATCGACAGCCAGACGGTCGGCGACGAGTTCGAGGTCTACCAGTACACGGGGGATCCGGACCGCTCTTGCAGCACACGCCGCCGCACGCTCGACTGGGTGCGTGAAGTCCAGGACCGCGGTGCCGGCGAAATCGTCCTCAACTGCATGGCGAGCGACGGCGTCCGCCAGGGATATGACTTGCGCCAGCTGCAGGCCGTGCGCAGTATCTGCCACGTGCCGCTGATTGCTTCCGGGGGCGCCGGCACGATGGAGCATTTCGCCACGGTCTTCGCCGCCGCCGGCGTCGACGGTGCACTGGCCGCGAGCGTCTTCCACAGCGGCGCCATCGCCATCCCGGACTTGAAAGCCAGCCTGCGCGCACGACGCGTGGAGATCCGTCCATGAACGACCTGAACCTGGCGCGACTCGACTGGGACAAGGGCGGCGGCCTGCTGCCCGCCATCGTCCAGCACGCGGTCGATGGCCGCGTCCTGATGCTCGGCTACATGAACGAGGCAGCGCTGCGCCGCACGCTCACCGACGGGCGCGTCACCTTCTTCAGCCGCAGTCGCAACCAGCTGTGGACCAAGGGCGAAACCTCCGGTCATTTCCTGCACGTCACGCACGTAAGCGCCGATTGCGACCGCGACTCGATCCTGGTGCTCGCCCATCCGGACGGCCCCACCTGCCACAACGGCACGCCCACGTGCTTCGCCGACTCGCGCGAGCCGCAGGCGTCGCGCATCGCGTTCCTTTCGACGCTGCAGGCGACGATTGCGCAGCGCATCGCCGACAGTCCGGAAGGCAGCTACACAGCCCGGCTCTTTGCCAGCGGGGTCGGCCGCATCGCGCAGAAAGTGGGCGAGGAAGGAGTCGAGACGGCACTTGCCGCCGTAACCCGCGACGATCCCGAACTCGTCGGCGAATGCGCCGACCTGCTCTATCACCTGCTGGTGCTGCTGAAATCCCGCAACCTGACGCTCGAGCAGGTCGTGGACGAACTCGCCTCACGGCACGGCGCCCGTATCCCCGGCAGCCTCTAGTTGGCGCAGCTGCGGCGCTAACCCGTTTGCGCGATGGGCTTGCGCGCAAGCCAGGACATCCACGCCGCACCGAGGGCAGTCACGATCGCAGCCGTGGTGAACGCCGTGCTCGAACCGAAGCGCTCCCAGATCGCGCCGAAGAGCACGGCTCCCGGCAGCACCAACAGACCGCTCGCCAGGTGATACAGGCCATAAGCCGTCCCGCGTTCGTGTACCGAGGCGTGATCGCCGATGACCGAGCGCTCTGCAGGCTCAGTCACGGCCAGCGTGGCGGCGTAAGCAATGAACAGGAGCCACACTTTCCAGGCCGGCGGCGCAGGCAGTGCCGCCAGCAACAGCAACACCAGGACACGCAGGGCCCAGCCGCCCAGCAGCACGGGAATGCGGCCGAGTCGATCCGACACGATCCCTGCCGGCATCGCGATCAGCATCTTGGCGAGACTTGCAGCGGCCCAGACCAGGGGCACCCAGTGCACCGAGAGCCCTGCGCTGATTGCCCACAACACGACAAAGGCTTCCGGCACGGCTGCGAGCGCGAGCCAGCCCGCGGCCAGGATCATCGCGCGCAGCCTGCCGTGCAGCGAGCGCCAGGAAAACGATGCGCGCGGTGGCGCAACGAAAGGCTGTCCCCGCGGCAAGCCGAACGCGAGCAGCAGCAGCACGAGCAGTCCGGGCACGACCGATGCAAGGAAGACGTGCTTGAGGTCGACCTGCAGCGACAGCAGGGCGAATGCGAGCAAAGGGCCGATGACGGCGCCCGCGTGGTCCATCGAGCGGTGAAAGCCGAAAGCACGGCCGCGATCCGCGGCGTGCGTGGCTCCCGCAATCAATGCGTCCCTTGGCGCGGTGCGAAATCCCTTGCCGACGCGGTCGAGAAACCGCAACAGCAGCACGGAACTCCAGGCCGCCGCCAGCCCGATCAAGGGGCGCGTCGCGTTCGACAACCCATAACCAGCGACCACGAGCGCTTTTGCGTCCACGCCTCGATCCGCCAACCTTCCCGCAACGAGTTTCAGCACGCTCGAGGTTGCTTCGGCGAGGCCCTCGACCAGGCCGACGATCGCCGGGCCAGCGCCGAGCGTCGCCGTCAGGAAGATCGGCAACAACGGCGTAATCATTTCGCTCGAGGCGTCGTTCAGCAGCGAAACCAGCCCCAGCACGACCACTGTGCGGGGTAGCGCCGCCGATTTCGGAAAGGCGAATAAACGCCGCACGAGCATCGCGTCAGTTAGACAGGGAAACGATCTGATTCAGCGTGATGCATGCCTGATCAAACGCACTCTCTGGCGCTTGCTGCCATGGGTGAGGCTTGGCGTGCCGCGCGCGCCAGTCGAACGACTTGGGCTGGTGCGCGAGAATATAACTGACGATACCTCGCGGGCCCTCGAACCTGATCGCGAACGGGTTGGTCGCGTTGTAAGCCGCGGTGGTCATCGGAAGTCCTATGACGATGCCGGTCCGCGCATTGAACTCCCGCGGCGACAGCACCAACAACGGATGCACGTCGCGCATCTCGCGACCCGCCTGGGGATTGCAGTCGATCCAGACCACGTCCCGGCGCTCAGGCGCCCATCCGGGGCGGCGCGCCATCAGAGGATTTCGCGGCCGACGGGTATCGTCGGCATGGCTTCCCCACCATGAAGCTCGACGTCGAACGCAGCGAGCTTCTGCGCCAGCGTGGTCTGCGGCGCACCTTTCGGTCGCACATGGATACCATCGTCGCCGACCGTGAGTTCTACGGGCTGCCCGGCGCGAATTCTGGCGGAGCGAGCGATGCTCGCCGGGATTCGAACTGCGAGGCTATTGCCCCACAACTGCACCGTTGATTCAGGTGCTTTAGCCATACGCCTTCCTCCGATGTAGACACAAGTATACACTTCATTCGAAGAAATGGAACCGCTCTGCTCCAACTCCCACGCTGCGCCGAAGGTAGTGGGAGTGGGTCCGCTCAGCGTGAAACCCAACCGCCGCACACTGGAAAGACCTGGCCAACGAAACAGTCCGCAGCGCTGCTGCACAGGTACGCGGCGAACAGCGCGTCTTCCCTCGCCCCCACCAGGCGTCCCAACGGGACTTCACGCTGCAGGCGATCCTGAAACGCCGGCAGGGCCTGTACCTCCGGTGGAAAATACGTCGGGTTCTCGACGAAATTCTGCGCAATCGCATTGACCTGGATATTGTGCGGCGCCAGTTCGACGCCGACGGCCTGGACGTAGGCCAGCTGGGCGCCGCGAGCCGCGCTGTACGTCGATGCTCGCTTCATGCCGCGCAGCGCGGCAGCACTGCCGATCAACAGGATCTTGCCCGACCGACGTTCGATCATCTGCGGCAGCACTGCCCGGACGAGCCGCGGCAGCGGGTCGACCAGGTGACGAAACGTCGCCTGCCATTCTGTGTCCGTCCACGTCGCCGGCTCGCGTCGTCGGGGCGGCAAGCGCCAGGTTCGCCACCAGGACGTCGACTCGCCCTGCCCTATCGACGATTGCGGCCGGTGTGCCCGGGTCGATCAGTGCGGAATGGTCGGCAACGACGTCGGCGCCCGCTTCCGCCAGCACCGAACACAACATCGGTCCCATGAATTCACTGGCCTGCGTCACCAGCACCCGCTTGCCGCGGAGACTGACGATTCCCGTGCCCCTGTCAGTGCTGCTCACGGGTGGCATCCTGCTTCATGCGGGGTCGTCGTACTTGCGCGAGCTGCCGCGAAACTGGTCGACCGGGTACTTGGCCGCGTTCAGGCCGATCTTGCGCACGGCGGCGGCATTGAGATCGATATCGAGCTTGTCCGCCAGTCGCACCAGGTAGAGCAGCACGTCGGCCATCTCGAGCGCCACGGCGTCCTTGACGTCGGCAGGCAGATTCGCGCTCTGTTGCTCCGAGAGCCACTGGAAGTGCTCGAGCAATTCACCCACCTCTCCGGCGAGCGCCATCGCGAGGTTCTTGGGTGCGTGGAACTGGTCCCAGTCGCGCTCGCGTGCAAACTCGGCGAGCTGCGCAGCCAGTTCGTCGAGCGAGGGCTGGTTGCGCTGGTCGGTCATGAACGACGCTCAGCCCCGCTGCCGCTCGGCGAGGATGCGCAACATGCGGCGGATCGGCTCGGCCGCGCCCCACAGCAGCTGGTCGCCGACGGTGAAAGCCGTGAGGTATTCGCCGCCCATGCTCAACTTGCGCACGCGACCGATCGGAATGTCGAGCGTTCCGCTGACCGCAGCCGGACTCAGGCCGGCAATCGAAGCCTCGCGCGTATTCGGCACCAGCCGTACCCAGTCGTTGCCTCCCGCAAGCAGGCTCTCGATTTCCGCCAATGGCAGGTCGCGCCGCAACTTGAGGGTCATCGCCTGGCTGTGGCAACGCATGGCGCCGACACGGACGCAGATGCCTTCGACCGGAATCGTGGCGCCGCCCGAGCGGCCCAGGATCTTGTTGGTCTCGGCGCCGCCCTTCCATTCCTCGCGACTCACGCCGTTGCCCATGTCCTTGTCGATCCACGGAATCAGGCTGCCTGCCAGCGCCGTGCCGAAGTTCGCGTGCGGCAGTTCCGGCGAACGCAACTGGGCCGTAACCACCTCGGTCGATCTCGAGAATCGCGCTCGCCGGGATCCTTGAGCAGCGCAGATGCGGCGGCGTGCACGCTTCCCATCTGCTCCACGAGTTCACGCATGTTCTGCGCACCGGCGCCCGAAGCCGCCTGGTAGGTCATCGACGTGATCCACTCGATGAGGTCCGCGCGGAACAGTCCGCCGAGGGCCATCATCATCAACGACACGGTGCAGTTGCCGCCGATGTAGTCCCGCACGCCGGCCGCGAGCGCGGCGTCGATCACGTTGCGATTGACGGGGTCGAGGATGATGACGGCATCGTCCTTCATGCGCAGCGCGGACGCCGCGTCGATCCAATAGCCCTTCCAGCCGGCGGCACGCAGCCTCGGGTGGACGTCATTCGTGTAATCGCCGCCCTGGCAGGTCACGACCACGTCGCACTGCGCGAGCGCCTCGAGGTCGCTGGCGTTTCGCAGCAGCCCGGACGGACGGCCGTTGATCACGGGTCCCGCGCCGCCCGCCTGCGACGTGCTGAAGAAGACGGGGTCCACGTGGTCGAGATCGCGCTCGACCGCCATGCGCTGCATGAGCACCGAGCCCACCATGCCGCGCCAGCCAACGATTGCAGTCTTCACACGCTCACTCCGGCCGGGTGCGGCCCGCTCAGACGATCACTTCACACGCGGGCTCGCGCAGGTTGTAGTTCGAGCTCATCGCGTGGCCGTAGGCCCCCGTGTTGGCGATCAGCAGCACGTCGCCTTCCTGCGTGGCAGGCAGCAGCCGCTCGTGCCCGAGGTAGTCGGCAGACTCGCAGATCGGACCCACGATGTTGTAGACCTCCGTGCCCGGTTCGCCGAAGCGCGTGAGGTTGATGATGTCGTGATGCGCGCCGTAGAGCGCGGGGCGGATCAGCGAGTTCATGCCGGTCGACACACCGACGTACTGCACCGCGCCCTTGCCCTTCAGTTGCGTCACTTCGACGACCAGCACGCCCCCTTGTGCCACGAGGAACCGTCCCGGTTCAAGCCAGAGACCGACCTGCGGCCACCTGGCACGGATGTCGTCGATGACTCCCTGCAGCGCAGCGAGATCGACCGGCACCTGCCCCGGCTTCTCAGGCACGCCAAGGCCGCCACCGAGGTCGATGGCCCGCGCGTGCGGAAAGCGCTGGGCGAGGCCGCCGAGCATGTGGCCCACTTCCTTCCAGTTGCGCACGTCGAACACGCCGCTGCCCGTATGCGCATGCAACGCCACGACGCGCGCGCCCACCAGGTTCACGAGGCGCTCGACCTCGTCCATCTCGAAGAGCGGCACGCCGAACTTGGAATGCACGCCCGCCGTGCGCACGTGATCGTGATGGCCACGGCCGAAACCGGTGTCGATGCGAATCAGCACGTCGCGATCGCGGAACAGCTCGCCCCATTCGCGCAGCGCGTAGATGTTGTCGATCGTCAGGTTGACGCCCTGCTCCAGCGCCCACTCGTATTCACTGCGCGGCGCGAAATTCGGTGTGAACAGGATGCGGGACGGATCGATGCCCGGCACCACCTTCATCACATGCTCGCATTCGCCGCGCGAGACGCATTCGAAGGACAGCCCGAGTCCCGCAAAGGTCTTGAGCAGCTCCGGGTGCGGGTTCGCTTTCATCGCGTAGAAGATGCGGTCGACGCCGCGAATCGCGAGCAGTTGCCGCGCGGCGAGCTCCGACGAGGCCCGGTGATAGACGTAAGCGCTGCCCTGCTCATGTGCAATGCGCTGCAGTTCGTCGCGGCGGTCCTGCCACCACGGCGGTCCGCCTGCCGGAATCACCGGACCGAGGCCGTGGATCTGCTCCCACGTCGGGCCCAGCACGTGATCGGACGGCGCGTTCCAGACGATGACGTCGTGCAGGCGGCGCACGAGGCGGTCCCCCTGCTCCTCGTCCACGACGAACGTGATGTTGAGGTCGTTGGCGGCCTGCGTGACCAGGTAGATGCGCTGTTCCTCGAACAGCTCGAGTGCGTCGCCCAGGCGGTGCAGCGTCGCGCGAATGCTGCGCCCGACGAGGCTCACCGCAGCGCAAGGACCGATGACCTCGACGCGGCAGAGCTTCGCGAGCGCGGTGACCAATGTCTCCAGCGCGCGACTGTCGAGCGTGTTGGCCGCGGGATCGAGCGAGACGGTCACGCTGGTCTCGGACGTCGACACGAGGTCGATCGAAAGACCATGTTCCTTGAACACGGCAAAGGCATCGGCCAGGAAACCCACCTGGTGCCACATGCCGAGCGTCTCCAGCGAGAGCAGCGTGATGCCTTTCTTGATGCAGACGGCCTTCACGCGCGCGCCGCCGTCGCCGCCTGTCGCGGTGACGACCGTGCCTTCGAGCTCTGGCTGCTGCGTGGCGTGCACGGTCAGCGGGATTGCGTACTGCTTCACCGGCAGGATGCAGCGCGGGTGCAGAACCTTGGCGCCGCTGCTGGCGATTTCCTGTGCCTCGTCGTAATCGAGCGACTTGAGCAGCCGCGCGTTCGACACCGACTTGGGATTCGACGTGAACATGCCGGGCACGTCGGTCCAGATCTCGAGTCGGCGCGCGCCGAGCTTGGCTGCGAAATAGCTGCCCGAGGTGTCGGAACCGCCGCGACCGAGCAGCACGGTGTCGCCGTGCGCGTCGCTCGCGATGAAGCCCTGCGTGATCAGCACCTTGCCGCCTGATGCCAGCCGCTGCTGGAATGCGGTGTCGGGTTCGAAGTTGCAGGTTGCCGACAGGTAATTCGCGCGTTCGGTCGCGCCGGGCCGTACTTCGGCGTGCAGCAACGTGCGGGCGTCGAGCCACTGCACGTCGATGCCTTCGGCCTGCAGGAACGCGGCGCCGATCCGCGTCGCCATCAATTCGCCGTTGGCCATTACGCGCGCGCGCAGGCGGTCACTGACCTCGCCGATCAGGTGGATGCCTTCAGCGCTGCGGCGCAGGTCGGTGAAATGGCGGTCGAACTCGGCGTCGATGTGGATACCGAGATCGCGCGCGAGGTCGAGGTGCCGTCGCTCGATCTGGTCCATGACCGGTTCCCACTCGCCGGTCAGCGCTTTCGCGAGCAGTTGCTCGAGGCGGTCCGTGATGCCGGACAGCGCGGAGTGCACGATGACGGGGTGAAGGCCTTCGACCAGCCGCGCCTTGACGACGCCGGCGACGTTCTTCCAGTTGCTGACGCTCGAAACGCTGGTGCCGCCAAACTTCAGGACGACCCAGTTCGATTCGGTATGGCTGGTCATTGTCTGGAGCCGCGAGTCCGAGCCGAGCCGGAGGGGCTACTTGTCTTCGTAGAAGTCCTTGAGTTCTTTCTGCAGGCGTTTCTCCGCAAGCACGTCTTCGAGCTTGCTCCAGGCCGCCTTGCCTTTCTTCACGGCAGCCGCCTGCTTGCGCCGGTCCACCCTGTCGATGAATCGGTCGTAATTCTCTTCCTCAGCTCCAGCTACAAACTCGTCGTCCAAGTCGAAGTGTTCCTCGTCTCGTTCCATTGCGCGGCCCTGAGAGAAAGTCCTGATATATCAACGCGCTGCCCACTTCAGCGTGGGCACAAGGCTGCGAACTATACACGGATCGGTTTGCTTCTCAACCGATTCGTTTTGCGGTGCAATGACTAGGCACGGCGCGGCGAGACGACGATTGGGGCGCCCCGCCCGAGACCGAGGCCCTCGGCGGCACTCTTTTCGGCCCTCGCCACCTCCAGCACCCCGAACGAATTGATCAGGGCGACGTATTCGCCCGGCCGGACGTCGGAATAGGTTCGCCGGAGCGTAATTTCCTGACCGCCGGCCCGTACCACCGGGGTCGCCACCTGGGCGACTAGAGGCGCGTCCAGGTTGGTCAACAGGTTGCCGAAGTGATCAACAGTTACCACTACCCCGCGCAGCTGCCCGCCAGCCAGGACGGGCACGTCCAGCCAGCCAGGCACGAGCTTCCGCACCACCGGGCCCAGGGCTTCGGGGCGCAACCGGCCGGAGGCCAGTTCGGCTGCTACGGGCGCAAAGATGTCGCGGCCGTGGAAGGTCGCGCTCGGCCGGTGGATCCCCAGTTCGCGCAGGACGCCGTCGTCGAGCCGCCGCAGGATGGGGGTGGCGACCAGCCGCTCGAGCACGCCGGCCAGGAGGCCATTGTCGGGCGCCAGGAACAGCTGGCCCTCGGCTTCGACCACGGCAATGTCACGCGAACTGCCGACGCCAGGATCCACGACGGCCACGTGCACCGTGCCCGGCGGGAAGTACGCGAACGAGCGCCCGAGCCAGAAGCCGGCCTCTGCGGGCCAGTGGACCAGGATCTCGTGCGTCAGGTCGACGAGGCGTGCCGCGGGGAATCGACGCAGCACCTGCCCCTTCATCACGCCAACGAAAGGGTCCTTGTGGCCGAAATCCGTCGTCAGCGTGATGACGCCGGAGGGCTGGAACGCTGCGGATGGCGCGGCACTGGGCATGAGGTCTTCCGGGCTAAACTGGGAGGCTTATGCCCTATCTCTATCTCGTGCGCCACGGCCAGCCCGATTTCGCGGGCAACTACGATTCGATCACCGACCTTGGCGCGCGGCAGTCGACCTGGCTCGGCGAGCACTTCGCGGCACGCGGCCTGCGGTTCGCCCGGGTAATTGCCGGCACGCTGCAACGGCAGGTGTCGACCTGCGAACTCGTCATGAATGCATTCGATGGCCCGCGCGACTTCACGCGGGACGCGCGATTCAACGAGTACGACCACCTGTCCTTGCTGGGCTTCTTCGAAGGCGACCGTCTGCCGGCCATCAGGGCAGCGGGCGACCGACGCGAGTACTTCGCGGCGATCCGCAGCGCCATGCAACAGTGGTCACGGCACGATGATCTCGTCGCGGGCGGTGAAAGCTGGGCTGAGTTCGGCGCCCGCATCCGTGCAGGGGTTGCCGCGGCGTGCGCGGGACTCGGGCGCGACGACAACGTATTGATCGTAACGTCCGGGGGCGTGATTGGCCGTTACACGTCGGAGGTGCTCGACGCGGGTGCGGATGCGGCAATCCAGCTGAACCTGCAGATCCGCAACACTGGCGTGACGGAAGTGATCCGCCCGGCGTCAGGCAACGCGCGGCTGGTGTCGTTCAACGCGATCCCTCATCTGGAGCGCGCCGATCGCGCCGATGCAATCACGCATTCTTAGGGGATAGGGGATGGGGGTTGGGGGATAGTCGGAAGGCGGCGATAGCATGAAGTTCAGCGATCTTGCTGGACGGAGAGGATGCATGGTTGGGTTGTCACGAATTTCCGACTAACCCCTAACCCCCATCCCCTAACCCCTTCTCTACCCCTGCTTCACCAGCGCCACGAGGTTCCGTGTGTCGATCGTTTGCGCGGCCTGCTCGATCCGTGACTGGTACTGCGGGGCCATGCCGCGCGCTTCGGCCACCAGGGAGGCAAACGTCTGCTTGAGTGTCGCCGCATCGAGCGTGCGACCACCCGCGTAGTAGCGCTGCGCCACGCGACCGATCGCGTACGTCGTGGCGAAGGTGAGGCCCGAACTGGCCGCCTGCCGGCCGAGCGACCGGCCAAGGCCGCCGCCGAGCCCGCCGAGCAGCCCACCCAGCAATTTGCGTCCAAGCTGCTCAACGTACTGCGAGGTGAGGCCGACACCGAGCGTGGCGATGAAATCCTTCGCGTTGGAACTGTCCATCTCGTAGCCGTACGCCTTGCCGATGCGATACACGAGGCGCAGCTGCAGCGGGATGATCGCCATCGACGCAATCGACTCCGGCAGCAATTCGAGCGCCGCGTTGGTGATCGATGCATTCAGGATGGTCTTGTCCATCTCGGCGTCGCTGACGTTCGCCTTGCCGAGCACGGTACCCGCCACGGTCGCCGGCGCCGCCGCAGATGTCGTCTCACCTGCCGGTGCGGCCGGACCGCTGGGCTCGACGGCCGCGCCCGCAATCGCACTCGCCTGCTGCGCGACGGACTCTGCTGCCGTCGTGGGTAACTGCAGCACTGCTGCAAGCTGCGCGAGGAAGGCCGCTTCTGCGGCATTCTGCGAACCGTCGGAGTTGACGACACCGACCGCCATTTCGTAGGCGTACTGGCGCAGGCCCTGCGTATCGAGCGGCTTCACGACCTCGGCGAGGTCGGGTCGCGCGAGCAGGACGTCGCGATACAAGGCCGCCAGGTCGACGTTGGCCTCGGCCCCGAACGCCTCCGCCAGTTTGCGCACCGACTCGCGTTCACGTTCGTCCTTGAGCCCGTCGGCGAAGGCCGCCATCAGGGCCACCGTCAAGATCGATTTCGTCTGCTGGTCTTGCATCTGGAGCGACTGTTTGATTGGTCGGAGCGAGAGGATTCGAACCTCCGACCCCTTGCACCCCATGCAAGTGCGCTACCAGACTGCGCCACGCTCCGACCGGGCGCGGAGTATAACTGGGGAAGCTCCCCAATTTCGACCGAAAATTGGGGAGCCTCCCCTACCGCCGCAGGATTTTGATCAGTTCTTCGAGCTCGACGCGCAGCTGGCGCGCGAGCTGATGGGCCTGGGTGACGTCATCGCGGGCTTCCTCGCCCTCGAGCCGATTGCGGGCGCCGCCGATCGTGAATCCCTGGTCGTAGAGCAGCGCGCGAATCTGGCGAATCACCAGTACGTCCTGGCGCTGGTAATAGCGACGGTTGCCCCGGCGCTTGACCGGCTTGAGCTGGGGGAATTCCTGCTCCCAGTAACGCAGCACGTGCGGCTTCACGCCACACAGCTCGCTGACCTCACCGATGGTGAAGTAGCGCTTGCCCGGGATCGCCGGGAGTTCGTCGTTATTGCTGGGTTCCAGCATACGCTTCCACGCGCGCCTTCAGTTTCTGGCCTGGACGGAAAGTCACGACACGACGCGCGCTGATCGGAATCTCCTCGCCGGTCTTCGGGTTGCGACCCGGGCGCTGGTTCTTGCTGCGCAGGTCGAAGTTGCCAAAACCGGAGAGCTTGACCTGTTCGCCATGGGCGAGCGCCATGCGCAACTCTTCGAAGAACAGGTCGACGAGCTCACGGGCCTCCCGCTTGTTGAGGCCGAGCTGGTCGAACAATGCTTCCGCGATTTCCGCCTTGGTCAATGCCATCTTTGTCTTATCGGTCTCGTATCGTGGCGGAGCACTCCCGCTCCAGGTCGGAGACGACCCTGGCCACGATGGCATCCGTCTCTTCGTCGGTAAGCGTGCGCGAAACATCCTGTAAATTCAAGCCTATCGCGACACTCTTGCGACCATTTTCGATGCCCGCTCCGCGGTAAATATCGAACACTGTCGTGTCGCGCAGCACCGTCCCGGCGGCCTGCTGGACGCAGTCGAGCAGTTTCTGTACGGGCACTGCTTCCTCGACGACGATCGCAAGATCGCGCCGCACCGCCGGAAATCGTGACACTTCGTGGAAATGCGGCACCGATGCAGCCATCGCGACCTCGAGTTCGAGTTCGAACACGATCGCTGAATATGTCAAATCGAGTCGGCGCTCGACGTCGGGATGCAGGCGGCCGATCCAACCTGCGTGCGTGTCACCGCGGCGAATCTCGGCCGTCTGGCCCGGATGCAATGCGCGGTGCTGGCCCGGCACGAAACGGAATTCGTTGACGGCGCCGGTCGCCCGCAGCAGAGCCTCGACGTCGGCACGCACGTCGAAGAAATCGACGGCTGCCCTGGGTGCGCCCCACTGCTCCGGCACGGCGGAACCCGCGGCGATACCCGCGATGACGGGCACTTCATGCAGTGCGCCGTCCTCGCGCGCGATGATGAATTTGCGGCCGACCTCGAACAGGCGAACGCGCGGCTGCTGCCGACGCTGGTTCGATGCAAGAGCCGCTGCAAGGCCCGGCCACAGCGAGGCCCGCATCGTTGCGAGCTCGGCGGAGATTGGATTGCTCAGTGTGAGGCTCGGCGCACCGGGAGCGAACAGTTCCTGCTGGCCCGGCTCGATGAAGCTGTACGTGATCGCCTCGAAATAACCGCGCTGGACGAGCATGTCGGCTGCCGCATCGCCATGAATGCGCGTCTCGACGACCGCGGGAATCGGTTGCCTCGCGGGTTGCACCGTTTCCGGAATGCGATCGAAGCCGTACGTGCGCGCGATCTCCTCGATGAGGTCTTCCTCGATCGCGATGTCGAAGCGCCACGTTGGCGGCGTCACGCGCCACGCGTTTTGGCTCTGGTCGAGCTTCATGCCGAGGTCCGTGAGCATCGACGCAATCGTCGCGTCGTCGATGTCGGCCCCGATGACGCGGCGCGCCCGCTCCGGGCGCAGCGGAACGGTCGCTGGCTGCGGCTTTTCGCTCGCGAGTTCGGCCAGCTGCGTCGGGCCCGGCGTACCGCCCGCGCAGGCACACAGCAGTGCCGTTGCACGCTCGATTGCGCGTTCCTGCAGCGTGGGATCGACACCACGCTCGAAGCGCTGCGAGGCATCGGTGACCAGGCCATAGCGACGACCACGTCCCGCGATCGCGTCGGGCAGGAAGAACGCGACCTCGAGCAGGACGTCGGTGGTGTCGTCGCCAATGCCTGAGTGATCGCCACCCATCACGCCCGCAAGACCCAGCGACTTGTCGCGATCGGCAATGACGAGCACCGATTCGTCCATCGCGATCTCGCGGCCGTCGAGGAGTTTCAACGTCTCCCCTGCCCGCGCACGACGCACGACGATGCCGCCCGCGAGTTCGCGCAGGTCGTACGCATGCATCGGCTGGCCGAGTTCGAGCATCACGTAGTTGGTGACGTCGACCGCCGCACTGATCGGACGCAAGCCAGCGCGACGCAGGCGTTCCTGCATCCACGCGGGCGACTTCGCCAGCGGATCCAGGCCCCGGATCACGCGCGACGCGAAACGCACGCAGCCTGCACCCGCGATCAATTCGACCGGGAAGGTCTCGTTGGATGCGGCAGGAACAGCGGCCAGGGTCGGGCCGGTGAGTGCCTGCCCGGTCAGCGCCGCGACTTCACGTGCGATGCCGAGGACGCTCATGCAATCGCCGCGATTCGGCGTGAGGTTGACTTCGAGGATCGTGTCGTCGAGACCCAGCGCGTCGATGAGCGCCGCCCCGGTCTTTGTGTCCGCCGGCAATTCGAGCAGGCCGCCCGATTCCTCGGACAGCGTGAGTTCGCGTCCGGAGCAGAGCATGCCGAACGACTCGACGCCACGCAGCCTGGCCTTCTTGATCTCCATGCCGCCTGGCAGCTTCGCGCCCACGGTGGCGAGCGGCGCCTTCATGCCCGCACGCGCATTGGGCGCGCCGCAGACGATCTGCACGATCTCGGCTCCGGTGTTCACCTGGCAAACGCTCAGCGTGTCGGCGTTCGGGTGCTTTACGCGCTCGACGATCTCGCCGACGATCACGCCCGGCAGCGGCGGCGCGGCCGCTTCGACGCCTTCGATCTCGAGCCCCGCCATCGTCAGGCGCGCAGCGAGGTCCTTCGGTGCGGGCAGCGGCCCGCCGATCCATTCACTCAACCACTGCAGACTGATGCGCATCGTCGGTTACCGGGTCAACCGAACTGCCGCAGGAAGCGCAGGTCGTTCTCGAAGTAGAGGCGGATGTCGTTGACGCTGTAACGCAGCATCGTCAGGCGCTCGATGCCCATGCCGAACGCGTAACCCGTGTAACGCTCGGGATCGATGCCCACGTTGCGCAGCACGTTGGGATGCACCATGCCGCAGCCTGCGACCTCGAGCCAGCCCGTCTGCTTGCAGACGCGGCAACCCGCGCCGCTGCAGAACACGCACTCGATGTCGACCTCGGCCGACGGCTCGGTGAACGGGAAATACGACGGGCGGAAGCGGATGCCGAGATCGCGCTCGAAATACTGCTGCATGAATTCGTGCAGCACCGACTTCAGGTTGGCGAAACTCACGCCGTCGTCGACGACCAGGCCTTCGACCTGGTGGAACATCGGCGTGTGGGTCATGTCGGAATCGCAGCGGTAGACGCGCCCCGGCATGATCATGCGCAGCGGCGGCTTGTCGCGCAGCATGGCGCGCACCTGCACGGGCGAGGTGTGGGTGCGCAGCAGGCGGCCGTCCGGGAAATAAAACGTGTCGTGCATCGCGCGCGCCGGATGGTTCGCGGGGATGTTGAGCGCCTCGAAGTTGTGCCAGTCGTCTTCGACTTCGGGGCCTTCTTCGACCGAAAACCCGGCATTGCGGAAAATCGTCTCGATCCGGCGGCGCGTGCGGCTCACCGGGTGCAGGCCGCCGGGCTGCTGGCCGCGACCTGGCTGCGTGACGTCGATGCGTCCCGCGGCGAGCTTGCGCTCGAGTTCGAGGGTGTCGAGTTCTGCCTTGCGTGCCTCGAAGGCAGCGCCGATCTCGTCACGAACCGCGTTGATCCTGGCGCCCGCAGCTTTGCGTTCGTCCGGCGCCAGTGCGCCCAGCGATTTCAATTGCGCGGTGATCGCGCCTTTCTTGCCGAAAAGCTCGACCTTGAGCGCTTCGAGATCCGCGAGGCTCGCGCAGGCCGCCACCCGTAGCCTGGCGTCTGCCGCCAGGCCGTCGAGACTGAGGGTCGTGGTCGTGTCGCTCATCGT
>CAVVKQ010000026.1:0-148815 GCA_963748985.1 uncultured Pseudomonadota bacterium | reverse complement strand
TCCTGCTGGAGAGCGTCGAAGGCGGCGAGCGCCTTGCCCGATACTCGTTCATCGGCTTCGGCGATTGCATGGAGTACCGGCTCGATGCCGCCGGCCTGACCGTGAATGGCGTGCGCGAACCCCGGCCGGCCGACCAGGCGCAACTGCTGGCCTCCCTGCGACATGCTCTCTCGCGTTCACCCCGGCCCGACGTGACCCAGGCCGGTTTCCCGCTGCTGGGCGGCCTGGTCGGGGCGGCCAGCTACGACCTGGTGCGCTATTTCGAACGGCTGCCGTCCAGGGTGCAGGCCGAAGCGGACGTGCCAGACGCGCATTACGTCGCGCCGCGTTCGGTCCTGGCGTTTGACCACCTCACGCGCCGTGCGGCGTTGCTGCACGCCGGCCCGGAGCAGGAACGACTGGCACTGCGCCGCGATGTGATCCAGGCCCTGCGAGGCGGGTTGCCGGGCCCGGTCCGCGCAACGAAGTTCGGGCCGGCCTCCGCCAGCCTGTCCGAAGAGTCTTTCCTGCAGAACGTCGCCCGCACGAAGGAATACATTGCGTCCGGCGACGTTTACCAGCTCGTGCTGTCGGTGTGTTTCGCAGGCCGTTGCGACATGGACCCGTTCGAAGCATACCGGGCGCTGCGATTGCTGAATCCTTCGCCCTACATGTACTTCTGCGAGCTCGGCGACCGTGTCATCGTCGGCTCGTCGCCCGAGGCGCTGGTGAAGCTTGAAGACGGCGTTGCGCACCTGCGTCCGATCGCAGGCACGTTGCCGCGCGGCGCCGACACGGCGGAGGACCTCGCGAATGAAGCCAGGTTGCTCGCGGATCCGAAAGAGAACGCCGAGCACGTCATGCTTGTGGACCTCGCGCGCAACGACCTGGGTCGCGTGGCCACAGCCGGCAGCGTGCGCGTCGATCCCTACCGTTCGATCGAGCGCTACAGCCATGTCATGCACATCGTCAGCGGCGTCGTCGGCCGTCTCGCGGCGGGCCGCGACCAGTTCGACCTGTTCGCGGCCGCCTTCCCGGCCGGGACGCTCGTCGGCGCGCCCAAGGTGCGTGCAATGGAAATCATCGACGAACTCGAGCCGGTACGTCGCGGACTCTACGGCGGCACAGTGGGCTATTTCGGGGCGGGCGGCGACATGAACCATGCGATCACGATCCGCACGATGGTTTTCCACGGCGACACCTACAGCTTCCAGGCCGGTGCAGGCATCGTGGCGGACAGCGTGCCGATGAATGAATACCGCGAGGTGTTCGCGAAGAGCGATGTGTTGCGGCGCGCGCTCGAGATCGCGCGGGAGGGGCTGTGATGAAGCCTGTTCCCCGTCTGCTGCTGGTCGACAACTACGACAGCTTTACCTACAACCTCGTGCAGGCGTTCCTCGTGCTCGGCGCCGAGGTGCTCGTGCACCGCAACGATGCGATCACGATCGAACAGGCGCAGGCGCTGCTGCCGACGCACTTGTGCATTTCGCCGGGTCCCGGCACACCGCATGTTGCCGGCGTGTCGATGGACATGATCCGCGCGTTCGCCGGACACATACCCGTGCTCGGTGTATGCCTCGGGCACCAGTCGATCGTCGAAGTGTTCGGCGGGGAAGTCGTGCGCGCCGGACGCCTCATGCACGGCAAGGTCTCGCCCGTGCATCACGACGCGAGAGGCGTGTTTGCCGGGGCGCCGCAGCCCATGGCAGTGGGTCGCTACCACTCGCTGATCGCGAAGCCCGAGACGCTGCCATCGATACTTGAAGTCACGGCCCGCACGGCGGAAGGCGAGATCATGGGCGTGCGTCATGGCGAGCTGAACGTCGAAGGCGTGCAGTTCCACCCGGAAAGTGTGCTCACGCCGGAAGGCCCGCTGCTGCTGGGCAACTTCCTGCAGTTCACGGGAGGTCGGCGCTAAGCCCGAGTCACGATGGCGGAACTGCGCGAAACACTCGAGCGACTGCTCAACCGCGAGGATCTGACCGAGCCGGAAGCTGCCGTGCTGCTGGCCGCGCTTACCGATCCGTCAATGGCGCCCGCGATGGCCGGTGCGCTGCTGGCAGCGTTGCGCAGCAAGGGGCTGACGGCCAACGAGGTCCGTGGATTCGCTGCGGCAATGCGCCGTCTCGCGCGCCGACCGACCCTGCCGCCCGGACCACCCGCCATCGACATCGTCGGCACCGGTGGCGACGCGTCGGGCAGCTTCAATATATCGACAGGCGCCGCGCTGCTGACGGCGGCGATGGGGGTACGCGTCGTCAAGCACGGCAACCGCTCGATCTCGAGTCGTTCCGGCAGCGCGGACCTGCTCGAGTGTCTCGGCTTGCCACAGCCGCTTGATGAGAAGCGTTCGGGTGAGTGCCTCGCGGCGACAGGCTTCACGTTCCTGTTCGCGCCGCACTATCACCCGGCAATGAAGGAAATCGCGCCGGTGCGCCGTGCGCTGGGCGTGCGCACCGTGTTCAACCTGCTCGGTCCGCTGACCAATCCGGCCGAGCCACCATTCGGGCTGATCGGCGCGTACAGCCGGGACGCGGCACGCCTGATGGCGGAAACGCTGGCTGGCATGCCGATCCAGCGAGTGTTCGTCGTGCACGGCGAGCCCGGTTGGGACGAGCCGACGCCTTGCGGTCCCTTCGAATTGTACGACGTGACGCCCGGGCACGTGGTTCGTACGGAGCGCGATCCTCTCGACTGCGGACTCGCGCGTTGCACGCCGCAGTCCCTCGCCGGCGGCGACGCCGCGCACAACGCTGTGGGAATGCGCGCCGTGTTCACGGGGCAGGATCGCGGTTCGCACCGGGACGCGCTCGTGCTGAATGCGGCGCTCGCATTGGAAGTGACGGGCACCGTTACCGATCCGAACGTGGCCATCCGCGCGGCCAGCGACGCGCTCGATCGCGGCGATGGCGCGCGCCTGCTCAAGAAGCTGGCGACGTTCGGCCGGTCGATCGGTGGGACGCCCTGATGGGGTTGCTGTCCGACATGGTTGCTGGCAGCGAACAACGGCTGGCCGCGGCACGCGCAGTCGACAGCGATGCAGAGTTGCGCCGACGCTGCGCAGCGTTGCCACCGCTTCCGCGCCTGCGACTTTCCGCCGCTGGGTTCGACCTGATCGCGGAACTGAAGCTGCGTTCTCCTGCGTTGGGCGATCTCTCCGCGCAGACCATGGATCCAGTCGCACGGCTGCGCGATTACGCGGAGGCTGGTGCGGCGATCTGCTCGATCCTGACCGAGCCCTCGCGATTCGATGGCGATCTCGCGCACCTGCGGCAGGCCGCGGCCGTGCTCGGGCCTTACGGCGTGCCGGCGATGCGCAAGGATTTCCTGGTCGATCCGTACCAGGTGCTCGAGGCGCGGGCCAACGGCGCCGGCGGCGTGTTGCTGATCGTGCGCATGGTCAAGCGTGAACGACTCGTGGCGATGCTCGACGCCGCGGCGGAGCAGGGACTGTTTGTCCTGCTCGAGGCCTTCGACGCCCAGGACCTCGAGGTCGCTGTCGAACTCGCAGCTGAACGGCGCGGTCGCAACGAACAGGTGCTGATGGGACTCAATTGCCGCGACCTGCAGACGCTGCAGATCGAGTTTGCACGTTTCGAGAGGCTGCGCGAGCAACTGCCGACGGAGTGGCCCGCGGTGGCCGAAAGCGGAGTCACCACGCCAGCCGACGCCGCACACGTGGCGTGTCTTGGCTATCGGCTGGCACTCGTCGGCACCACGCTGATGCAGCGTGACGATCCCGCAGGGGCCGCCCGTGAACTGCTCGCGGCCGGGCGCGGAGCCGCGCGGTGAGGCGCTTGTGGATCAAGGTGTGCGGCTTGCGAACGACGGACACGTTGGCGGCTGCCCTGGACGCAGGCGCGGATGCGGTCGGCTTCGTGTTCCACGCGGCTTCGTCGCGCCATCTCGCAGTGGCCGACGCTCGCGTCATCGCAGCGGCAGTGCCGCCGGGCATCGAAACGGTGGCGGTGTTCCTGCACCCGACGCAGGCGGAGATCGACGCCGCGATCGATGCCGTGCGCCCCGACTGGGTGCAGACCGATGCCGCGGACCTGGTCGCGCTCCGGCTGCCGGCTGGCCAGCGGGTGCTGCCCGTGTATCGCACGAACCGGGCGGTGCCAGCGCCGCAAGTATTTCCGCACCGGTTTCTGCTCGAAAGCGGGCGCAGCGGCGCAGGCGAGCGCGCTGACTGGAATGAAGCTGCGCGCCTGGCTACCGCTGGCGAACTCGTGCTTGCCGGCGGGCTCAACGTGGGGAACGTCGCCGACGCCATCGCGGCCGTGCGGCCGTTCGGCATCGACGTGAGTTCGGGCGTCGAATCCACGCGCGGCGTCAAGGATGCTGCGCTGATCCGGAACTTCGTGAACGCGGCGCGTGCAGCGCATGCGCGGGTCGCGTCATCGTCTTTGGGAGTAATACAGCAATGAAGACCCAGGCCCTCGAGATCGACCGCGAAGCGCTGCTGGCACGGACGCTCAGAGGCGAGTTTCCGGACGCGCGCGGCCGCTTCGGCCCGTTCGGCGGGCGCTACGTGCCCGAGACACTCGTGCCGGCGCTCGATCGCCTCGAACAAGGCATCCGCGACATCCTGCCCGATCCCGCCTTCAAGGCCGAGCTCGACATGCAGCTGCGCACCTGGGTTGGACGGCCCACGCCGCTTACCTACGCGTCGACCTTGTCGCGGCGCTGGGGCGCGGAAGTGTGGTTGAAGCGTGAAGACCTCGCGCACACCGGCGCGCACAAGATCAACAATGCGATCGGGCAGGGCCTGCTGGCCAAGCGCCTCGGCGCGAAGCGTATCGTCGCGGAAACGGGCGCCGGCCAGCATGGCGTGGCTACGGCCGCCGCATGCGCGCGCCTCGGCATGCCGTGCACGGTCTACATGGGTTCGATCGACATGGAGCGGCAGGCGCCAAACGTCGGCCGCATGAAACTGCTCGGTGCTGAAGTCGTGCCCGTCACGGGGGGCGACAAGACGCTGCGTGCCGCTATCGACGAAGCCCTGCGCGACTGGGTCTCGGACCCGAACGGCACGTTCTACATTCTCGGGTCGGCCGTGGGTCCGCATCCGTATCCGTACATGGTGCGAGAGTTCCAGCGCGTGATCGGCGTCGAGGCGCGTGCACAGATGCTCGCACAGGCGGGCGCGCTGCCGGACGTCGTCGTGGCCTGCGTCGGTGGCGGCTCGAACGCGATCGGCCTGTTCCACCCGTTCATTCCGGACACCGAGGTCAACCTGCTCGGCTTCGAGGCGGGCGGCATCGGTCCGGGTCTCGGGCAGAACGCCGCTTCGCTCGCGTACGGCACGCCGGGAGTACTTCAGGGCTGCTACTCGCTGCTGCTGCAGGACGAGCACGGCCAGGTCCAGGAGACGCAGTCGGTCTCGGCCGGACTCGATTATCCGGGTGTCGGGCCGGAGCATGCGCTGCTCGCGAGCATCGGCCGCCTCGGCTTTGCCGCGTCCGAGGACGATGAATCGCTCGAGGCGCTGTCGGAGTGCAGCCGGTACGAGGGCATCCTGCCGGCCATCGAGACGGCACACGCATTCGCAGGCGCTCGCAAGTATGCGCAGAAACACCCGGGTTGCCGCATCCTGATCGGCCTTTCAGGCCGCGGCGACAAGGACATGCCGACGTTGCAGCGCACGCTGCTGAAGGGAAAGATCTGATGACGACCCTCATAACGACTGGCACTGCGCAACCCCGCGACGGCATCAGCACGGCGATCAAGGGCGCGGCCGCAAGCGGCCGGCCTGCCGTCGTCGGATTCATGACCGCGGGATTCCCGGACCGCGCGCACTTCACGCAGAACCTGCGAGCAATCGCGGCCGAAGCCGACGTCGTCGAAATCGGCGTGCCGTTCAGCGACCCGATGGCCGATGGCGCCACCATTCAACGCGCGAGCTTCGCGTCGCTGCAAGGCGGCTTCACGCTGCGGTGGCTGCTCGAGGAACTCGAGACAATGCGGCCGCGCCTGCAGGCACCCCTGCTGCTCATGAGTTACCTGAACCCGCTGCTCGCGTTCGGGCTCGAACGATTGCCCGAGGTGGCGAGGAAAGCGGGCGTGGCGGGATTCATCATTCCCGACCTGCCGTACGAAGAAAGCGCCGACATGCGCGCTGCACTCGACCGGGTCGGTATCGCACTGGTGCAGATGGTCACGCCGGTCACGCCGGATGCACGACTCAGGATGCTGTGCGAAGCAAGCCAGGGTTTCGTGTACGCGGTGACCATGACGGGCACGACTGGCAAGTCGGTTGCCGTGCCGGACGAGGTACTGGACTACATGGATCGCGTGAAGGCGATGTCACCCGTGCCGGTATGCGCGGGGTTCGGCATTCGTACGGCGGAGCAGGTCATGCGCATGCAGGGCCACGTCGACGGCGTAGTCGTCGGCTCGGCGCTGGTCGAAGTGCTCGAGCGCGGCGAAGATCCGGCGAAATTCCTGCGGGGGCTCAAGCCCTGACGCACGGCATCCGTGGCCTGCCCGCGGAACCCGCGGCTGATATCAGGTTGCTTCGACTGCCGTACGGATGTGACGGATCACCAGCGACCGCACGGTTTCGAGCGGATTCTTTTCCCACGTGAACACGGGTGGTGAGCGGCGCAGCATGTTCCAGTTGCTGGTCTCGAGCACGCGTGTCAGGTAAGCCAGATTGCGGTTGATCGCTTCCAGGTACGGATTGCGGCCGCCATACAGGCTCTCGACATAGCGGTAGGCCCCGCCGAACTCGCCGTCGAGGCGTGTGCGCATCGTGAGTTCGAAGAACTGCGGCGTCTGGCGCAGCACGTCGAGCCCCGAGCCGTACTGGACCTTGAGGCCGCCGTCGTCCTCGCGCTGCATCGCGACGCCACCGAGCACGAATTCGGGGTACAGGCGGTCGCGGCATTTCTCCAGATAGCACCGGTCCGACATCTGCGCGAGCATGTCCGCCGTGCCGAGCAGGTGACCGACGCGGCGGTCGCGCACGTCGTCGAGCCGGATGTCCTGGAAGGGCACTTCGTAGCCGGTGAAGTGGATCACCTGCGTCGCGACCGGCACCCAGTTGGCGAGACCGATGGCGGGCAGGTAACGCGAGAGAAAGTTCGCGCCCCGCATCACGTGGGTGCGCGTGAACTCCGCACCATTGCGATGCAGCGTATCGTCGCTCTGGCGGATGTAGCCCGAGTCGTGGAACAGCCCGACGATGATGCCGAGCAGCGCCCGGTCGGCGCCCAGGCGCTGTTCCGGCGCGTTTGTACGGTCGTAGCCGGCAAGCAGGCGCGCCATCGCGAGCGTGTCGTCCAGCGAATGCTGCATGTCGTGATAGACAGTGTCGCAGCCCAGGTAGCCCGGAAACTGACCGCAGAACAACCGCTCGAAGTCGGCGAACGCCGTCGTCAGCCGCTCGGTGTTGGCGCCGGGCCAGGTCTGGACAAAGAGTTCCTCGACGGCTTTGCGCACGGACGCCACCGAGCTCACCTGCACGGTGTTGGTGACGTCGTAATCGCTGCGGCGAAATTGCATGGACGGTGAGGCGCGCGCTGGTTTCGGGCGAGTCTATGCTCTTGGCCCGAAAGTGCCAGAGCCAAAAAGTCCCGCCGCCGGAAAATTCGGGCGTCTACGACCTGAGGCAGGCTTTATATGTCAAAACTCGCGACGACGGGAGTGTGGTCCGACGGCCTTTCCAGCTTGCGTGGCGCCTTGTCGATGTGACACGCGCCACACTTCTGAGCGAGCGCGTTCGAGGCGAGGATCAGGTCGATGCGCAGGCCGGCATTGCGACGGAAAGCCATCATCCGGTAGTCCCACCACGAATACGATTTCTCGGGTTGTTCGAACAGCCGGAAGCAATCCGCGAGCCCGGTGCCCAGCAACGCCCGCAGCGCCGCGCGTTCGGGCGGGCTCACGTGCACCGATCCCTCCCAGGCTTTGGGGTCGTGCACGTCGCGGTCTTCCGGCGCCACGTTGAAATCGCCGAGCACGACGAGGTGCGGATGGCGCATCAGTTCGGCGGCAACGTACTCACGCAACGCGTCGAACCAGCGCAGCTTGTAGGCGAACTTGTCAGAGCCGACCGTCTGTCCGTTCGGCACGTAGACGTCGATGACACGCAGGCTTCCGAGCGAGACCGCAAGCACGCGACGCTGTTCGTCGTCGAAGCCCGGAATGCCCGCGACGACGTCGGTGGCGGGGTCGCGGCTGAGGATGGCGACGCCGTTGTAAGTGCGTTGGCCGCTGAACGCGGAATTCCAGCCGAGGGACTGGAGGTCAGCGGCGGGGAAATCGGCATCGGGCAGTTTGGTCTCCTGCAGCGCAATGGCATCGACCGGGTTGGCCGTGAGCCACTCGGCCAGGTGCGGCAAGCGTACCCGCAGTGAATTCACGTTCCAGGTAGCGACCGTCCGGGTCATGCCGCCAGGCCCAGCTGCCGTAACAGCGGCTCGAGTTCGGGCTTGCGGCCCCTGAATTCGACGAACGCTTCCATCGCATCGCGGCTGCCGCCGCGCTCCAGGATCGAGGCGAGGAAGCGGCGGGCAGTCGCAGCATCAAAGATGCCCGATTCCTCGAACGCGCCGAAGGCGTCCGCCGACAGCACTTCGGCCCACTTGTAGCTGTAGTAGCCGGCGGCGTACCCGCCCGAGAAGATGTGCTGGAAGCTGTGCGGGAAGCGGTTGAACGCCGGCGGACGCACGACGGCCACCTCGTCACGCACCTCGGCGAGCGTCTGCATCAACCGCGAGCCGTGTTCGGGCGAGAATTCGGCGTGCAGCCGGAAATCGAACAGCGCGAACTCGAGCTGCCGGACCGACTGCATGCCGGCCTGGAACGAGCGCGTTGCCTGCAGCTTGCGCAGCGCCTCGAGCGGCAGCGGTGCACCGGTCTCGACGTGGCTCGAGATCAGCGGCAGCACTTCCTCGCGCCACGCGAAGTTCTCCATGAACTGGCTCGGCAGCTCGACGGCATCCCACGGCACGCCGTTGATGCCGGCCACGCTTGGGAAATCCACGCGCGTCAGCATGTGATGCAGGCCGTGGCCGAATTCGTGGAACATCGTCAGCACTTCGTAGTGCGTCAGCAGCGAAGGCCGGTCTGCCCCTGGCGGGGTGAAGTTGCAGACGAGGTAAGCGATCGGCAGCGCTTGCGCACCGGCCAGGTCGATCCGGCCCAGGCATTCGTCCATCCAGGCGCCGCCGCGCTTCTTCGGTCGCGCGTACAGGTCGAGGAAGAACCCACCGCGAGGTTCGCCGTCGTCGCCGATGATGTCGTAGAAGTGGACGTCGGGCTGATACACCTCGACGCCCTTGCGTTCCCTGATGCGCACGCCATAGAGACGCTGCGCCACGGCAAACAGGCCCTCCAGCACGCGCGGCATCGGGAAGTACGGACGCAGATCCTCTTCCGAGACGGCCAGGCGCTCGCGCTTGAGGCGCTCCGAGTGGAACGCCACATCCCAGGCCTCGAGCCTTGTGCCAGCGAACGCCTCAAGATCGGCGAACTCACGCTGCGCGGCCGGCCGGCACAGGCGCGCCAGCCGACGCAGGAACTCCAGCACCTCGGCGGGATCGCGCGCCATCTTGGTGGCCAGCGAGTACTCCGCGAAGCTGGCGAAACCCGCGAGCTGCGCAGCCTCGTGCCGCAGCGCGAGAATTTCCTCGATCAGCGCCGTATTGTCCCACTGCGCCGGACCTTGCTCGGAGGCGCGCGTGAGCCATGCCGTATAGAAGGCCTGGCGCAGCTGCCGGTTTTCGGCATGCGTCAGTACCGCCTGGTAATTGGGTGCGTCGAGCGTGAACAACCAGCCGCTGCGACCGGCCTTCTCGGCTGCGGCACGCGCACGGGCGATGACGGCGGCAGGCAAGCCGTCGAGTTCAGTCGCCACTTCGACGTCGCGCGTCCAGGCGTTGGTGGCGTCGAGCACGTTCTCGTCGAACTTTGCCTGCGCCGTCGACAGGCGCTCCATGAGTTCGCGGAAACGCTGCTTGCGGTCGGGTGCAAGCGCGACACCAGAGAGGCGGAAGTCACGCAGCGCGTTGTCGACGAGCTTGCGCTGCTCCGGCTTCAGGTCGGGGTATTGCGTGTCCTTGATGCGCTGGTAGGCCGCGCACAGCGCCGCGTTCTGCGCGATCTCGGTGTGATACGCGGTGAGCAGCGGCAGGCACGTGTTGTAGGCCGCCCGCAGTTCGTCGCCGTTGGCGACGCCATTGAGGTGACCCACGGGCGACCAGGTGCGCGCAAGCCGATGCTGCATCCGTTCGATGGGAACGACGATGCCGTCCCAGCCCTCGGCGCCCGAATCGAGCAGCTCCTGCAATCCCCGCCGATTTTCTTCCAGTACCTGCCGGATGGCAGGTTCGATGTGTTCCGGGCGTAGCGCAAGAAAGGCGGGCAGGTTCGCGTCGTGCAGGAGGGGGTTGTCCATGCCCTCCATTCTAGCGGCGCGGCGGCCCTGGATTCAGCCGAACCCGCTCTGCAGCAGCCAGCCGAGCGCGTACACGGCAGCGACGAACCCCAGGAAAGCGAAGGCTGCGCGCCTGCGGTAACGGCGGGTCAGGTCGCCAGGTGGCAACGCGGCGAGCAGGAACAGCCGGTCCCCGTCCGGACGGCACAGGACGTGGTAGTTCTGCCGGGGAGGGCGCTCAGCGCCCCGCTGCGTGAGCGCGCGCCGAGCCTCCTGCCTTGCGGCTTCCCACTCGACCGGGTCGATCCTGCCGTCACCGTCCTGGTCGAAGCGCTGCAGCAGGGCGGGCTGGTCCTGTTTCCATTGCGCGAGCACCTGGACCAGTTCCACCTGAGGGTCCGGTTCGCCGGACGATGCCGTCGAACGAAAATCGCCCAGGGCATACAGGCGCTCGTGCTCGTAGATTCGGTCTTCGACATAGCGAAAGCCGCGGCCGCCGGTCAGTGACAGTCCCTTGCCCGGTCCCGACGCAGGCCAGGGCGTGTCGCCGTACCAGGTGGTCGATTCGGTCGGCACGACTTCGGCGCCGTCGGGCTGCACGATGCACTCGCCGGTCCCGTCGTCGAGCAGGAAAGCGACCGACGACGTGCCCGACGCAATGGTCTGCCAGCTCTTCCGCCGGCTCTTGCCCGTGCCGCGTTCGGTCCGTTTCGAGATCCTGTAGGTCCACCAGATACATGGCCGTTGCGTAAGCGGCGCGGGATTCTTCGTGCCCGGCAGGGGCAGGCCATTGCCCGCGAGTTCGACGTAGCCCTGCGCCGCCGATCGAATCCGCGACGTCGGCGTGTCTTCGATGAGCCGGGCGATCTTGAGCCAGCGCAGCGCCGCTGCGCCGCCGGCCACGACGGCGACGCCGAGCGTCAGCAGCCAGAACCAGAAATCGCTCTCAGCCAAAGAGCTTGCCCAGGTCCACGTCGCGTTTCTGCTCTGCGCTGAATTCGAGCAGTTGCGCCGGCTTGAACTCGAACGTGCGCGCGACCAGCAGGTCGGGGAAGGTCTGGATGCGGATGTTGTTGAGATTCACCGACTCGTTGTAGAGCTCGCGGCGGTCCGCGATCGCCTCTTCCAGTTCGGAAATGCGCGTCTGCAGGTGGCGGAAGCCGTTGTCCGCCTTGAGTTCCGGGTAGTTCTCCGCCACCGCGAACAACCGGCCGAGCCCCTGGCGCAACTGGTCCTCAGCCGCGCCGACCGCGGCAACGTCCCCGCGATTCTGCGCCGTGAACACCGCGGAGCGCGCCTGCATCACGCGCTCCAGCGTTTCCTGCTCGTACTGCATGTACCGCTTGCAGGTTTCGACCAGCTTCGGTAGCTCGTCGTGGCGCTGTGTCAGCAGCACGTCGATGTTGGCCCAGGCTTTGCGCACGTTCTCGCGCAGCGCGATCAGCCCGTTATAGATGCGAACGAGGTAGACGGCCGCCACGAACAGCAGCGCAACAAACAGCAACAGCATGATCAGCATCGGCGGCTCCGTGTCGTTTTCCGGGGCGGGAGTGCCCCCGCGAGCGGCTAGATTGCCGGTTGCCCGGTGGCAGCGTCTAGACTGTGCGTCCCAGATCCGGGAACAGCGAACGGTCCAGCATGGCGATTCGAACCTATCGCGGCGTGTCTCCCACCCTGGGTCCGGGCGCGTGGGTCGATCCTGCGGCGCTGGTCATCGGCGACGTAGTGCTCGGTGCAGATGCTTCGATCTGGCCGTTCGTGCTGGTCCGCGGCGACGTCAATCGAATCCGCATCGGCGCCCGCAGCAACGTCCAGGACGGCAGCATTATCCACGTCTCGCGCCCCTACCCGGGCAACGACGCAGGCTGGGCCACGATCCTTGGCGAGGACGTCGTCATCGGTCACAAGGTCGCGCTGCACGGCTGCACCATTGCGGACCGCGTGCTGGTCGGCATCGGCGCCATCGTGCTGGATGGCGTCGCAGTTGCCAGCGACGTGATCATCGGAGCCGGCAGTGTCGTCACGCCGGGCAAGCAACTCGAATCGGGTTACCTGTACGTCGGCAATCCCGCGCGGCGATCGCGCGAGTTGCGGCCCGAAGAGATTGCGCGCATCCCGAAGATGGCAGGAGATTACGTGCTGCTCAAGAACCAGTATTCGCAGTTGCCGCCAGGTACATAGCGC
Organism: uncultured Pseudomonadota bacterium; assembly: GCA_963748985.1. GTDB lineage: Bacteria > Pseudomonadota > Gammaproteobacteria > Steroidobacterales > Steroidobacteraceae > RPQJ01. The sequence goes on along the minus strand of CAVVKQ010000026.1, from coordinate 136,271 downwards.
GGGCGTGCAACGCTTCCAGCACGGGCCGCGTCTGCGGGCGCACGCCGCGCCAGACGAAGAACGCTTCGGCCGCCTGTTCCACGAGCATGCCCCAACCCTGTGCCACCCTGGTCAAGCCGCGATCACGGGCCCATTGCGTGAACGGCGTTTCGCCGATCCCGTACGCCATGTCGTAGCACGCAGTGGCCCTGTCCACGGCGTGGGAATGGATCGGCGGCACCTCGCCTTTCAGGCTGGCCGATGTTGCATTGATGACCAGGTCGAACGGTTCGAGCGGCTCGACACCGTCGAAGGCAGCGCCGCTCACTTCTCCGAGCCCGGAGAACTCCTCGGCCAGCGCAATGGCGCGCCCGGCCGTGCGATTGGCGATCACGAGGGTCGACGGCTTCAGCTCCAGCAAGGGCCCGATCGCGCCGCGCGCCGCGCCGCCGGCGCCCAGCATCAGTATGCGTGGCGATGTGAGCCGCAGCCGGAGGTTCTGCGTGAGATCGGTGACAAGGCCGACACCATCCGTGTTGTCGCCGATCAATTCGCCGTCGCGACGCAGGACGGTATTGACGGCATCCGCGCGCTGGGCCCGGGGCGTGAGTTCATTGACCAGGTCGGCGGCGGCGCGCTTGTGCGGCAGCGTGATGTTCGCGCCGCACCCGCCTTGCTCGAAAAAGAACTCGAGCAGGTCGTGACGGAACTGATCCGGTGCTGCTTCATGCAGCCGGTACTCCATGTCCTGCCCCGTCTGCCGTGCGAACAGACCGTGGATGAACGGCGACCAGCTGTGATAGACCGGATAGCCGAAGAGGGCGTAGGAGTCAGGCATAGGGAATAGGGGTTAGGGGTTATAGGGGTTAGGGGTTAGTCAGAGGTGCGGTGTTAGTTGGACGGTTCAATCTGCGTCGCAGGCGCGACGTTTCGACTGGCCCCTATCCCCCAACCCCTAACCCCGTTCCTTGAGCCATTCTGCCGCACGCTTCGCAAAATAGGTCAGGATCCCGTCGGCACCCGCGCGCTTGATGCTGCCGAGCGACTCCAGCGCGACCGCGCGCTCGTCGAGCCAGCCGTTCTGTGCCGCGGCCATGTGCATCGCGTACTCGCCGCTGACCTGGTACACGAATGTCGGCGCGCCGAAGCGATCTTTAACGCGGCGCACGATGTCGAGGTACGGCATCCCGGGCTTCACCATCACCATATCGGCGCCCTCGGCGAGGTCGAGCTCGACTTCGCGCAGCGCCTCGTCCGAATTGCACGGATCCATCTGATAGTTGTACTTGTTGCCCTTGCCGAGGTTGCCGGCCGAGCCCACCGCGTCGCGGAACGGGCCGTAGTAGCTCGACGCATACTTGGCGGAGTAGGCGAGGATGCGCGTATGGATGTGGCCCGCGGCTTCGAGCGCGTCGCGCAGCGCACCGATGCGGCCGTCCATCATGTCGGAGGGAGCTACTACATCTGCACCTGCTTCCGCATGAGAGAGGCCCTGCTGCACGAGCGCGGCGACCGTCACGTCGTTCATGACGTATCCGGTCCCATCGATGATGCCGTCCTGGCCGTGGGTGGTGAAAGGATCGAGCGCGACGTCGGTCACCACGCCGAGTTCCGGCACGGCTTTCTTGATCGCACGCACGGCGCGTTGTGCCAGGCCATCGGGATTCCAGGCTTCCCGGCCGTCGAGGCTCTTCACCTCGGGCGGTGTGACCGGGAAGAGGGCGAGTGCCGGGATGCCGAGGCGCGCGACTGCCTCGGCCTCGCGGACCAGTTCATCCACGGACACGCGCTCGATACCCGGCATCGAGGGGATCGCCACGCGCTGTTTCGTACCTTCCATGACGAACACCGGGTAGATGAAGTCGTCCGGCGTCAGCACCGTCTCCCGCATCATGCGGCGCGAGAAGGCGTCGCGGCGCATGCGGCGCATGCGGACACGAGGGAACTGGCCGGGGGCGTCGGGGTGGGTCATGGAGGCAGGCGCTTTTTCGATCGGAATCCAGACTTTATACCCGAGCGGGACCGGCCGCGAAAAGAACGCAATCGCCGTATCGTCAAGGGCAGAATCCGCGTATGAGCACGAAAACCCGTTCGACCCGACTGCCTGCAGCCTCTGGCCGCGCAAAGACTCCCGCCGCCAAGGCCACCCGGAAGCCTGTTCACAGGGTCAAAACACCCAAGGCTGCTGCGGTTCAGGCACCGCCTTTGGCCCCCGATGCGCGACCCCGGTGCGGCTGGTCGTACTCCGGCATGAGCGCGGAGTACATCGCCTATCACGACCGGGAGTGGGGAGTGCCAGTGCACGACGATCGCCGGCTGTTCGAGTTCCTGATCCTGGAAGGCGCGCAAGCCGGTCTCAGCTGGTCGACGATCCTGCGCAAGCGCGAGGGGTACCGCGAATCGTTTGCCGGTTTCGATGCGGTGAAGGTGGCGAAGTTCGATTCGCGCAAGGTCGAGAAGCTGCTGCAGTTCCCGGGCATCGTGCGCAACCGGCTGAAGATCGCGGCTGCGATCACCAATGCGCGGTGCTTCCTCGAGGTGCAGGAAGAGTTTGGCAGCTTCGCAAAATACAGCTGGCAGTTCGTCGGCGGCCAGCCGATCGTCAACCGATGGCGTGAGATGTCACAGGTGCCGGCGACTTCGGCGGAGTCTGATGCGTTCAGCAAGGACCTGCAGCGGCGTGGCTTCAAGTTCGTGGGTTCCACGATCATGTATGCGCACATGCAGGCGACCGGCATGGTGAATGATCACGTGGTGACGTGCTTCCGCTACGCGGAAGTGAAAGGAAGGGGTTAGGGGTTAGGGGTTAGGGGTTAGGGGTTAGGGGTTAGGGGTTAGTCGGAAGATCGGGCCAGTCTGACATCCCGGTCTCTTGCCGCAATGACGCCGCTGATCGTTATGCAGTCACTGCACATCCGACTAACCCCTATCCCCTAACCCCTAGCCCCTTTACTCGCCGATCCACCACTCCACGCTGGTGCCGCCCGCGCCGTCGGGCACCAGCAGTCGGTGCAGGTCCGGCATCAATTCTGTAAGCCGCTCATCGAGCATCCACGGCGGATTCACGATCACGAGGCCTGAACCGCGCAGGCCCACGGCCGCATCGTCCGGCATTACGCTCAGTGTGACGTCGAGCACCTTGCGGATACCCGATCCTTCGAGATTGCGGCGGAAACGCAGCGGCGCAGCGCGTTCCGTGAGCGGGTACCAGATGCAGTACGTGCCCGTCGGCCAGCGTTCGTAGCCGGTTTCGAGCGCGGACAGGATGCGGTCGAACTCGGTGTCCGACTCGAAGGGTGGATCGATCAGCACGAGGCCGCGGTTCTCGCGTGGCGGCAATTGTGCCTTCAGCGCGGCGTAGCCATCGGTTTCGACGATCGACACGAGTTTCTGCCGGCCCAGCGTCGAGCGCAGCGCCATCGCTTCTCGGGCATGAGTTTCCGCGAGCACCAGCCGATCGGTGCTGCGACGCATTCTCCCGACGATGGTAGGCGAGCCGGGGTAAGCTGTGATCGCGCTGCGACCGGCTCCTGCGCACGCCTTGACCAGGCGCACGTAATCCGCGAGTTCCGGGGCGAGCGCGGCTTCGGGAAACTCGAGCAACCGGCCGATGCCGTGCTTGTACTCACCACTGCGCTGGGATTCGCCGAGGCTCAAGTCGTACGTGCCGCCGCCGGCATGCGTGTCGAGGTAGAAGAACGGCGCGGGCTTTTTCTTGAGGTGCTCGACGAGCATCATGAGCACGACGTGCTTCAGCACGTCCGCGAAGTTCCCCGCATGGAACGCGTGGCGATAATTCATGTCTGATCGATCCGGGGTCCCGGGTCACGCAACGGAGTCACGCTGGATGCCGACAAGAGTACTGCACCGGACACGTCCCGGTTCGATGGTTCGCTGGCGCGGGCCCCTGACCGGCGCGTGGCTGGCCTGCACGCTGGCGTCAGGGTGCGCCTTGGGGCAAGCAGCGGGCGGCCCACCCCCCGCGGTCGAGAAGAAGGCCGTGACGAATGCCCCTGACGAGATGATCAAAGCCGCGCTCGAAGATGCCGCCAACCGTTCGACAACGGCACCCGCCGACATCAAGGTAATCAGCGAAGAAGCGGTGACATGGCCGGACGGTTCGCTCGGTTGCCCGCAGCCCGGGATGATGTACACGCAGGCGCTCGTTGCCGGGTATCGCATCGTGCTGCAGGCGGGCGCGCAGACACTGAATTATCACGCGATGTCCCGCGGCAAGCCCGTGTTCTGTCCAGCGAGCCGCGTCGTGCCGCCGGTGCAGGGGTAGGCCTTCGTCGACGGGGACGAGTCCGCATAAGCGAAACGCGTCCTGGCGCAAAGGAGAAGGGCAGTGGAGCAAACTGGACCAGGGGCGGCAACCCTGCTGATGTGGGGTGTGCTGTTGCAGGGCTGTGTCGGTGCCCAGGCCGGTGGCGAGCCGGTGGACGACAAGGCGCGTCGAGTTGAGGCGCGCAAAGCCACGGCCAAGCCACTGCCCGAACGCGTGCCCGAGCCTCGGGCGCCAGTGTTGGGAGAAGCTCCAGCGGACCTTGTCGCCCGGGTGCGTGAGGACGCGAACCGCCGTTCGGGAGCAGATCCCTCGATCGTGAAATTGATCCGGGACGAGGCCGTGACCTGGAGCGACGGGTCGCTCGGGTGCCCGCAGCCGGGCGAGTTCTACACCCAGGCCCCCGTCCCTGGCTACTGGATCGTCTTCGACGTGGTGGGGCGCAAATTCGACTATCGCAGCAACGGCCAGGGCAATTTCCGGCTTTGTGAGGCGCCGCCGGCTGCGTCTTGAATCGAAGGCCTCCCCCGCGAAGGGGAGGCCCTGAAGAACCCGCTACGGAACCGGACCTATTTCGCCAGGAACTGCAGCGCCTCGGTACTCTTGGTCGCGCCACCCGTATTGTCGCTGCGGGCGCCATTGGTAAACAACAGGACGCCGAGTTCCGGGGTGTTGCCCGGGAACAGAGTGAAGTCGTATACGTCCATCGGGCCCGCAGCGTTGCCCGGGATATCCGCGGGCACGCCGTAATAACGCTCGCCCAGCGGCGTGACCGTCAAGCCGCTCACGGAGTCACCCGGTCCGTCGAAGTAGAAGTCGAGCGTCTCGACCTTCATGTTCACGTTCGTTGACAGCATGTCGCCGCCGGACAGGCCGACCTGCTCGCCGCAGACCAGCAGCACCGTGTTGCCGGTGTTCGTGGCGTGCTCAGTGTAGAAGTAAGCCGTCTCCATTTTCTTCGCCACGTCATAGGCGAACGTCGCCTGCCGTCCGGCAGTGGCGTCGCCGGCTTCGTCGAAGTTGTACACCTCGTAGTCCCAGGTGCCGTCCCGGTTGGTGTCGAGCGAAACCACGTGCACCACTGGCAGCAAGTGAGTCTGGCGCTCCCAGGTGTTGATCGCGAACGCCCAGATGAACGACTCGCTCGCCGAGCAATATCCCGCCGGCACCGGGAAGGTGTTGATTCCCACAGCGCGGATGTCGGGCGTTGGCATGCCTTCGCCTCTGCTGCCCCGCGGCTGGTTGGGACTCACTGCGAGCAGGGCGTATGCATCGTTCTGCGCCGTGCCCACGCCGTTGTTGTGGAGCCGTACGGTGTCCTCGCCGTTGGCGTCGAATGCGAGGACCTTGTTGCCTGCGACCTTCGCTGCCTTGCGCGGCAGGACGTGCCACGCAAGGTGGATGCGCGACTGCTCGCCGGCGTTCAAGTGCAGGTAGCCGTCAATTTCGTTCAAGGTCAGTGCGGCTGGATCGCCGCCCAGGTCGCCCGAGTTCATCGCGTTGTTCAGCACTCTTTCGCCGGCAAGCGTCATGGTGACGGGGAACGCGATCGTGCTCTGCGGCGGCACCGTGACAGTCGGCGGCGTCGAAATGCGGACGGCGCGAAGGGCCTTGTCGTCGGCGAACCGAAAACTCGACCTGACCGTATACGTGATGGTCTCGCGCGAGTAATTGCGCACCAGGACGCGGCGCGTGAGCGTCTGGACCTTTTCGCTCACGTCCACCTGCCCAAAGCTCAGCGCAGGGGCCCGAGTCTGGGCATCCCATGCTGCGGCCGGGTCCGCCCAAGCGTCGAACACGCGGACTTCACCGTTGCCTATGCGACTGATCTCTGCCTGAGCGCCGGTCAACACGTCCGAGAGGATATTGCGGTTCGCATTGTTCGCAAGCCTGGCCCTTACCTCGTGAGGCCGCAGTCGAGGGTAGGCTTCGAGCAGCAGTGCCGCCGACCCGGCCACCATCGGCGCCGCGCCCGAGGTGCCGCCGAACGGCTCGGTGCCCCTGCCGGAGCCTGCCAGGGCGGACACCGATGCGCCCGGCGCGCCGATTTCCGGCTTGATGGCGTTGTAGTAATTGCTCGGCCCGCGCGAGGACGTGCTCGCCATGCTCATCACCAGCGGCAGGCCGAGGTTCGGGCCGAACTGGACCGTCGTCTCCGGCAGTCCGCTGCGGAGGTTGTCGGCGTCGGCCTGGCTGATCATGTACCCGGGAATCGTTGCCGCAGGCGCAGTCGGATCGCTTGAGCTCGAAAACGGGGCGTCGGGAGTGATCATGCCGATGATGCCGATGGTGCCACCGCCACTGCCAATGTTCGCAATCTTCACGCCGAAAGTGCAGCCACCGCGGTCGACAAGGACGATCCGGCCGGCGAGGCTGGACTTGAAGGCGGCGCAGCCGTCGAGGTTGCCGTTCGATCCGTCGCCGTACTGCACTGGTTGGGTGATCGCGGCGGCGAGCGGAACGGACCACGTCTGGAAGACCGCCGGGTAGATACCGGCGATGTCGGTCGGCGCCGTCACTTCGTACTGCGGCAGGAACGCGCTCGGCACCTCCGTCTGGGCGACTGAAAGTGCGCTGGGCGCTGCGCCGGGCGAGCCCGTCACGTAAGGTTTGTCGCCGGAATTACCGGCCGAGGCGACCGTGAGAATGCCGAGTTTCGTCGCGCCTTCCACGGCCGCGGCGATGTCGTCGTCGAACGGCTGGCCATAGGGAGAGCCGATCGACATGTTGACGATGTCGACCCGGTCGGAGTGGTCGCCGTCGCCGTTCGGGTCGGCCGCGTATTCCATGCCCTGCAGCATGGCCACGCCGCTGCAAGACGTTGTCACCGCACTGCATACCTTAACGGCATACAGGCTGACCTTGGGCGCGACGCCTTTGGCGCCGCCAATGATGTCGGCGACGTGAGTGCCGTGACCGCCGTCGCAGACAATGCCGGAAGCGGCGCCGCAATCGATCGGGTCCGAGTCCGGGGCGAGGGGAGGCGTGTCGGTGTCGCCCGACCACGCTTCGCCCACGAAGTCGTATCCCTCGACGACACGCCTGGTCGGGAACCGCCCGTCCCGGGTTGTCGTTCGAGAGTCCGTCGTGCTGGTTCCGTACGCCGCCTTGTACGCAGAGGCGGTCCCGGTGCCGCCGAATGCGACGTGGGTATAGTCGATGCCGGAGTCGAGCACCGCGACCTTGACGCCTCGGCCCTTGAGCTCGCCGACTCTTTGCAGCTTTCTCGCAGTGATGTAGGGGACCGTCTCGGACAGGTCGAGCTTGTAGTCGATCACGCGCGAGACGCGAGCGACCATCGGATCGGCTGCGATCTGCCTGATGCCGGCCGCATCGGCACGGAGGACGACGGCGTTCAGCACGCCCTGGAGGTCGGCGGTTACCTGAGTGCGGGGCGCGACGCGCTGCACGCGGCTGACGAATGCGTTCTGCTCAAGCCTGATCTGCTCGCGGCGCATGATCCGGTCGCTCGGGTTCTCGACACCGGATTCCGCGACCGACGGTGATCGCAGGCGCACCAGGACCTGCTGCTCGCCGGCGTTCCTGCGCAGGTTGTGGTCAACTTCGGCCCTGCCGTTGGCGCGGGTGCGGGGAGCGTCGAGCCGGAGGCGTTCCATCGTCGCCGGAAGGGGCCGGCTCACGCGGGCAGCGCTCCGGTCCGCACCCGCGCTCGGCTGCGCGACGGACGATGCTGCGACGAATGTCAGAACGCCGGCGGCCGCGCTCAATCCCAATCTCTTGAAAGTCATCGGCTTATGCCCCCCCTATCTGGATTTTCGTTGCTGCGTTTCAGGCGCGGTCGCTGCGAGCCCGTAGGACCCTACCGCAGACATGTGACGTGAATCAACGATCTTCTGCGACCGCCGCAGCGGTTGAGCGGCTGGCCTGGCGCAAAGGTGACGGAAGCAAGCTCAATGGCCAATGTCGGTGAGCCAGTCCCGCGGCCGCAGAAAGTCCTTGTAAAGCCGCTCTTCCGGCGTCCCCGGTGCAGGCTTGTAGTCGTATTCCCACCGCACCAGCGGCGGCAGCGACATCAGTATCGATTCGATGCGCCCACCGGTCTGCAGGCCGAAGATCGTGCCGCGATCGTAAACGAGATTGAATTCGACGTAGCGGCCCCGGCGGTAGAGCTGGAAGTTGCGCTCGCGCTCGCCATAGGGCGTGTCCTTGCGCCTGTCGACGATCGGCAGGTAGGCAGGCACGTAGTGATCACCCACGCTGCGCATGAACGCGAACGACTGCTCGAAGCCCCACTCGTTCAAGTCGTCGAAGAACAGCCCGCCGACGCCTCGCGTCTCATTGCGGTGCTTCAGGTAGAAGTAGCGGTCGCACCATTCCTTGTACTTTGCGTACACATCGGGGCCGAACGGGTCGCAGGCCGCTTTCGACGTTCGGTGCCAATGCAGCACGTCGTCTTCGAAAGGGTAGTACGGCGTGAGGTCGAAGCCGCCGCCGAACCACCAGGCCGCGGGGAGGCCGTCCTTGATCGCCATGAAGAAACGTACGTTGGCGTGCGAGGTGGGCACGTACGGGTTGCGTGGATGGATGACGAGCGACACGCCGGTCGCTTCGAAGCTCGCGCCCTCCAGTTCAGGTCGCTGCGCCGTGGCAGACGCGGGCAGCTTGCCGCCTATGACGTGCGAGAAGTTGATGCCGGCTTGCTCGAACACGGCGCCTTCGCGCAGCACCCGCGATTCGCCGCCACCACCTTCCGGTCGCTGCCAGCTGTCGTGGCGGAACGTCGCGCCACCGTCCGCCTGTTGCAGCGCGTTCGTAATGCGGTTGTGCAGGTCGCGCAGGTACGCAATGACGACTGACGTCGATGGTGTGCCGGTGCTCATCCCCACATCCTCAGGCGGATTTCTTCGCGGGTGCCTTCTTCTTTGCAGCGGCCTTCTTCCTGGGCGCCGCCTTCTTCTTCACGGTCCTCTTCGGCTTTGCAGCGACTTCGGTGTCGACCGTCTTCGCAGCCGTCTTGCCGTTGGTCTTCGCGGCCGTCTTGCGACCCCAGCGATTCGTGCCGCGTTCCGGCGCCACGGCGAGCAGTGCCTGGCACTCTTCGAGCGTCAGCGATTTCGGGTCGCGATCCTTCGGGATCTTGGCGTTCTTCTTGCTGTCGGTGATGTACGGGCCGTAGCGGCCGTTCAGCACCTGGACGCCCGTGTCGCCGAATTCCTGGATGATCCGGTTGGCCTCGATCGTCTGCTTCTCGCGGATGATCTCGAGCGCGCGCTCGAGCGTGACCGTGTACGGATCGTCTTCCTTCTTGAGCGACGCGTATTTCTTGGCGCCGTACTGCACGTACGGACCGAAGCGGCCGACCGCCACCTTGATCGGGTAGCCGTCTTCCCATGGCCCAAGCGTGCGCGGCAGCTGGAACAGTTCGAGCGCCAGCTCGAGCGTGAGATCGTCCATGCGCTGGCCCGGCTTCAGGCTCGCGAACTTCGGCTTCTCTTCATCGTCGCGCGTGCCGATCTGCGCAAACGCGCCGAAGCGGCCATAACGCACGCTCACCGGACGGCCTGAGACCGGATCGATGCCGAGCGGGCGTTCCATCGCGACGTCCGAACGCGTGACGTTCTCGGAGACATCGTCGACCTGCTTCTTGAGGTCGTCCCAGAAACGCTCGAGCATCGGCAGCCAGTCCTCTTCGCCGCGCGAGATGTTGTCGAGTTCGTCTTCCATCGCGGCAGTGAAGCCGTAGTCGACGTAGCGCTCGAAATTGCCCGTCAGGAAGCGGCTCACGATCTTGCCGAGGTCGGTCGGGATGAAGCGCTTGTTCACCAGCTCGCAGTACTTCTTGTACAGCAGCGTCTGGATGATGCTGGCGTAGGTCGACGGGCGGCCGATGCCGTGTTCTTCGAGTGCCTTGACCAGGCTGGCTTCGGAGTAGCGTGGCGGCGGTTCGGTGAAATGCTGTTCGGTGTCGATCGCGAGCAACCGCACCTTGTCGCCTTTCTCGAGCGCGGGCAGCAGGCGGTTCTCGTCGTCGTCCGGGTTCAACGACACGTCGTCGAAGCTTTCGCGGTAGACCGCGAGGAACCCCGGCGAAAGCAGCGTCGAGCCGTTGGCGCGGAACATGTTGCCCGGGCCGGCGGCGAGGTCGACGGCGACCGTGTCGAACACGGCGGCTTCCATCTGGCTCGCGACGGCGCGACGCCAGATCAGCGTGTAGAGCTTGTGCTCGTCGGCTTCGATCTTGCCGGCGAGTTCTTCGGGCGTGCGTGCAGCCGAAGTCGGTCGCACGCCTTCGTGCGCTTCCTGTGCGTTCTTCGATTTCGTCTTGTAGACGCGCGGCGTGTCGGGCAGCGCGGCCGCGCCATACAGCTTGCCGATGACGCTGCGGATCTCGCTGATCGCATCTGCGCCCAGGCTCACCGAGTCGGTGCGCATGTAGGTGATGAGGCCGACCGGGCCTTCGCCGAAATCGACACCTTCATACAGGCGCTGCGCGAGGCGCATCGTGCGCTGCGCACCGAAGCCGAGCTTGCGTGCGGCCTCCTGCTGCAGCGTCGAGGTCGTGAAGGGTGGCGAGGGGTTGCGACGGCGCTGCTTCTTTTCGACGTTCGCGACGACCAGGGTGCCATTCGCGTCGCGCTCCAGTTTCTGCTTGGCCGCTACCGCTGCGCCCGCGTCCGTGACGGTGAACTGCTCGACCTTCCGGCCGCCGAGCTGCGTGAGCTTGGCCGTGAAACTGGCAGCGTCCTTCGCCGCCTGCGCGTCGATGGACCAGTATTCGCGTGGCTTGAAGGCGAGGATCTCTTCCTCGCGTTCGCAGATCATGCGCAACGCGGGACTCTGCACGCGGCCCGCCGAGGCGCCCGACAGTCCCGCCTTTTTCCACAGCAGCGGCGACAGGTTGAAGCCGACGAGGAAATCGAGCGCGCGGCGGGCGAGGTAGGCTTTCACCAGCTCGTCGGCAATTTCCCGCGGGTTGTCGACGGCTTCCTGCACCGCTTTCTTCGTGATTTCGTAGAAGACGCTGCGATGGACGGTCTTGCCCTCGAGCGCCCCTGCTTCCGTCAGCAGTTGCTGCAGGTGCCAGGAGATGGCCTCTCCTTCGCGGTCGGGGTCGGTCGACAGATAGAGCGCGTCGGCCTTTTTCACGGCGCGCGTGATCGCATCGACGTGCTTCTTGTTCTTCTCGATCAGTTCCCAGCGCATCGCAAACTGACGCGTGGGGTCGACGGCGCCCTCCTTGGGCACGAGATCGCGCACGTGGCCATAGGACGCCATCACCTCGAAGTCCTTGCCCAGGTACTTCTTGATGGTCTTGGCCTTGGCCGGCGACTCGACGATGACGAGATTCTTGGTCATGTCCCTCAAAAAAACATGCCGCGGCGGTCCGCGGCAGAAGAACTAAAAGACAAGGGGTCAGGGGTTAGGGGATAGGGGATAGCAAGAAAGCGCGTCGCGCCTCTGGACTTCCGACTAACCCCTAACCCCTATCCCCTAACCCCTTTCCTCAATGGATCGCTCCGCTGCGGTCCTCGAACACCAGGTCCTCCATGCGGGAGAACGCGGTCTCCTGCCCGGGCTGGCTGAACAGCACCATCAGCACGACCCACTTCAACTTGTCGATGTCGATCTCGTCACCTTCGAGCGCCATCAGGCGATCGATGACCAGCTCGCGCTGCGTCGGTGACAGGATGCCCACCTGTTCCAGGTGCACCAGGTAGCCCCGGCAATCCGTGTCCAGTCGCGCCTGCTCGAGCGCGGCGAACACCCGGATCGCGCGTGAGGTGGGTGTCGGGTGCAGCCTGTCCGGGTCTGCTGCCAGCTCTTCCAGCCAGCACAGGGCCCGTTCCACTTCCGATCCCGGAAACCCGGCTTTCTCGAGCTCGAGCTTCAGAGTCTCGCGGTCGGGCTCGAAGCCGTCGTCCGTTTCGGCGTCGAAGTAGTTCTCGAACAGATAAATGAGAATGTCGAGAACGCCTTCCTTCATCACACCTTCCCCGGCAACCGGCGGCTGAAACGACCGCCCGGCTGCTGTTGTACCCGGCCGTCGAGCTCGAGGATCAGCAACATCGAGGCGACTGCACCGGCTTTCAGGCCCGTCCGGACCACGAGTATGTCGAGGCCGGCCGGCTCGAAGCCGAGCGCATCTAACAGGATTTCATACTCCTTGTCCAACGGCGGCGTGCGTAGATCAGCCCTTGAAGAGGGCTTTTCGTGTGCGATCCTGCTGATTTCGCCGATGATAGGTTCGAGTTCGGCGAAAATATCGTCCACGCTCTCGACCAGCCGGGCACCCTGGCGCAACAGCCGGTGGCATCCCCGGACCATGGGGTTGTGAATGGACCCGGGAATGGCGAAAACCTCGCGCCCCTGGTCGGCGGCGAGGCGGGCCGTGATCAGCGACCCGCTCTGCAGGGCAGCCTCGACTACCAGCGTCCCGACGGCAAGACCGCTCAAGATCCTGTTGCGGCGCGGAAAATTGTGCTTCAGGGGTGGAGTGCCCACGGCCAGGTCGGTGACGAGGGCGCCTTGTCGTTCGACGATCTCCTGCGCGAGCGCCTCATTCTCCCTGGGATAGATCGCATCCAGCCCTCGACCCACCACGGCGACGGTGCGTGCGCCCGCGTTCAAGGCGCCGCGATGGGCGGCGGCGTCGATGCCGAGCGCCAGTCCGCTCGTGATTGCGAGCCCTGCTTGCGCCAGGTGCAGCGCGAATTGTGTCGCTGTGTCCCGGCCGAGGGCCGTCGGATTGCGGCTGCCGACGATCGCCAATTGCGGCAGGCAAAGGGCCACAGGGTCGCCCTCGACATACAGCACCAGCGGTGCGTCAGGAATCTGCGCCAGCAGCGGCGGGTATTCCGCGGAGTCCCAGGTGACGAGCCATCGATTCGCTGCGGCATTCAGCCAGCGGAGGTCGTTTTCGATCGCCGCGCTGTCGGGTTGCTGCAGGGCCTGGATCGCGGACTGGCCGAGTCCAATGGCCGCGAGCGCTGAGCGCGTTTCACGCGTGAGATCGATTGGAGGGCCGCCCTGCGCGAGCCACCCCTGCAGCAGCCCTGCGTGCAGGCCCGGGGTACGCGCGAGCCTCAGCCAGCGTTCTGGGTCGTCCATATGCAAAGAGCCTACCGAGGGTCATTCCCGGCAGGCTCCTGCAAAATTGCGCTGAACGCAGAGAACTGCGCTCGGCTCGAGCGTCAGTGCGCGAAATTGGTGCTGCCGCTTGCCTGGTGGCCGTACTTCGGGCTCGCGATGAAGTCCCCGCGGCGGATCACCTGCGACGACTGCATCACCAGGCCATAGCTCATGCGGTCTTTCACGGTGAACAACATCACCGTTCCGCTGCGCTCGTCCGGCAGGCGCACTCGGTCGTAGTTCGCCGTGAAGGCGGCCCAGTTCTGGCGGTCAAAACGGTCGCGCACTTCTTCGCCCCGGTAGAACACGCCCAGCAGGTTGCCGGGTTCAAGGCCGTGGCGCTTGCCGCGGTTGATCGCGACCACCTGATACTTGCCAGCGACGTAGATGCCATCGACGATGGCGACGATCTGGCCGAGGATCGCCTCGTTCGACGGCGCCGTCATCACGAAGTCCGGGCCGATCTCCGCCTGCGCCGGGAACACCTTGTCGCCTTGCATGATTTCGCGGCCGGTCTCGATCACGCGCATGTGCGTCATCGGTTCCTTGCGTCGCATGTCGAAAATCGAATCATCGCCAGGTACGACGGCGCCGGAGGACTGGATCACTTCGCCAAGCGCCGCGAAATGCCCGATGTAGCCGAGCAGATCACCGTCGTCCGGGTCACGCATTTCTTCGCCGACGTTGATGATGTTGAAGCGCATGCCGGCCGCCGGATTGTCGAGCCCGCGGCTGTAGACCTCGTTGGACGTCGAGCCGACGATGTGCCGGTTGCGCATGCCGACGATATACGGCGCGTTCCTGACCTGATCCCGGTCGAGCAGGCTCGGGCGGCTGACGAAGTCCATCAGCAGGTCATAGGGAATCGCACGGATCGCGCCATCGAGATCGGAGGTGCGGACCTCGGGCGACAACCGCATGGCACTGACAGGGTCGAGGGAAACGCGCGGCTTGCCGTCGACGTAGCTGAAATACAAAACGTCGCCCGGATAGATCAGGTGCGGGTTGCGGATCGAAGGATTGACGTACCAGATCTCCGGCCAGTACCAGGGATCATTGAGGTACATGCCCGAAATGTCCCACAGCGTGTCGCCTTTCTTGACGACATAACGCTCGGGAGCAGTCGGTGAAATCGGCACGGACATCGAGCGGCCCGCCTCGGCTTGCGCCACGGCAGCCTGTGGAACGGCGGTTCCTGCCCCGATGCCGGTGACGGCAATGGCCAGCAGCAGCGCGCGCACCCAGCGCCGCGGGCGCTGCGATGTGGACGACTCAGGTCGAAGGTTACGATCCATCCCTCTCTCCATCGGGTATCGGGGTCGCGACCGTCGCCTTATAATCCAGGCTGCCCGGCGGCCGCTGCCGACTACGTCTCAGTCGCGCCATTCCGCTGGAAGGCGACGGCGGTCCAGCGGCCCATGTCGATCATTAATTTCAAGCGTGACATAACTTTAGCAGTATTTTCGAAAGAATGGCGAAGCTCACCATCCTCGAATATCCAGACCCTCGACTGCGTACCAAAGCGGCGCCGGTCGAGCGCGTGGACGCCGAACTCGGGCAGCTGATCGACGACATGTTCGAGACCATGTATGCCGCGCCGGGTATCGGCCTGGCTGCGACGCAGGTCGATTACCACAAACGTGTCGTGGTGATGGACGTCAGCGAGGACAAATCGAAGCCGCTGGTCTTCATCAATCCCGAGATCATCGAGCGGTCGGGCACGCTCGAAATCGAGGAAGGCTGCCTGTCGGTCCCTGGCGTGTTCGACACCCCGACGGCCCGCTCCGAAAAGATACGCGTGCGCGCGCTGGGCCGTGATGGCAAGCCGTTCGAACTCGAGGCCAGCGGCCTGCTCGCCATCTGCATCCAGCACGAGCTCGATCACCTCGACGGCAAGCTGTTCGTCGACTACCTCTCCGAACTCAAGCGCAACCGCATCCGCAGGAAGCTGGAAAAGGACAAGCGGAATCGCCCGGCGCCGGTCGAGGGTATCCGGACTCCCGCCATCTGATGCAACCCTTGCGCATCGTCTTCGCCGGCACGCCAGAGTTTTCGGTGCCGGCCCTGCAGGCATTGCACGATGCAGGTCACGCGATCATTGCGGTCTACACACAGCCCGACCGGCCGGCGGGGCGGGGCCGCGAAATCGCGTCGAGTGCCGTGAAGCAACGGGCGCTCGCGCTCGGTATACCGGTCGAGCAGCCAGTTACGCTCAAGGTGCCCGCGGCGCAGCAGCAGCTTGCGGCGTACGCGCCCGACCTCATGGTCGTCGTGGCGTACGGATTGATCCTGCCGCAGGCGGTGCTCGACCTGCCGCGGCTGGGTTGTCTCAACATCCACGGCTCGCTCCTGCCACGCTGGCGCGGCGCAGCACCGATCCAGCGCGCCGTGCTGGCCGGTGACGAGCGCACCGGAATCTCGATCATGTTGATGGACGCGGGGCTCGACACCGGGCCGGAGCTGTTGCGGCGAGAACTCGCGATCGGACCGCGCGAGACCGCCGGTGGGCTGCACGATCGACTCGCTCAGCTCGGTGCGCAGGCCATCGTCACTGCAGTGCGGGGCTGGGCGGCGGGCTCGGTGCGCGCTACGCCGCAGCCGGCCGAGGGTGCGACTTACGCTGCGAAAATCCGCAAGGATGAGGCACGCATCGACTGGTCGCGGTCTGCCGCCGAGATCGATCGCCAGGTTCGCGCGTTCGTCCCCTGGCCGGTCGCAGAGACGCGGCTCGGTGAGACGCAGGTGCGCATCTGGGAGGCGCGCCCGGTGACAGGGGAAGCCGCGGTGAAGTCCCACGCTGCGCCGGGCACCGTCGTGCAGGCAGCGGACGGGCGCATCGTCGTCGCCACCGGCGACGGCCTGCTCGAACTGCTGGCGGTGCAGTTTCCCGGCCGCAAGCCGCTCAAGGCCCGCGACATTCTCAATTCCAGGCCGCTGGCCGGCGAACGCTTCGGCGAGGTGATTGCATGAGCGCGCCCACGGGTCCAGCGGAAGTACGTGCGTCGGCTGCGATCATCGTCGCTGCCGTCATCGAAGAAGGGCGCTCGCTCGACGATGTCCTGGCCACTGAGAACGACGCAGGCTCGGCGCGCGGGCTCAAGCGCTCGCTGTGCTACGGCACGCTGCGCTGGCACATTCGGCTGGCTGCGGTGCTCAACGCGCTGGCGACACGTTCGCCCGACCAGCTCCAGCCGCGCCTGCGGGCACTGCTCGAAATCGGCCTCTTCCAGTTGATCTCCGGGGAGACGGCGGCGCATGCCGCCGTTTCGGAAACCGTGAGCGCCGCCAGGGTGCTCGGGTTCGAGAAAGCTGCAGGGTTCGTCAACGCGATCCTGCGGCGGTTCCAGCGTGAGCAAGCAGACATCCTGCATGCCATCGACCGCGACCTGGCGTTGCGCACCGCGCATCCGCGCTGGTTGGTTGATGCGCTGCGCACGGACCGTGGGGAGGCCGCCTTGGCCGCGCTCGACGCCAACAATGAGCACCCGCCACTGTGGGTGCGCGTGAACACTATGCGGGGCGACCTGGCCTGGGCCAGGAGCGAACTCGAGGCCGCGGGGTTCACGGTCATGCCGCACCCGCTCGCGCACGATGCGCTGCAGGTGGCGCCGCCCAGCGACGTGCGCTCATTGCCAGGTTTCATGGATGGGCGCCTGTCGGTGCAGGACGCCGCGGCCCAGCTGGCCACCGAACTGCTCGACCCGCAGGAAGGCGAACGCATCCTGGATGCCTGTGCGGCACCGGGCGGCAAGACCTGCCACGTGCTCGAGCGGACCAACGGCCTTGCCGACGTCACGGCCCTCGACGTATCCGAGCCGCGGCTGCAGCGAATCCGCGACAACCTCGAGCGGCTCGGGCTCCAGGCCAGCCTGGTGGCGGCGGACGTCGAGAACGTCCGCGGTTGGTGGGATGGCCGGCCCTACGACCGGGTCCTGCTGGACGTGCCGTGCTCGGCCACCGGGGTCATACGGCGGCACCCCGACATCAAAATACTGAGGCGGGCCAAGGACATCCCAAGCCTGGCGCGGAAACAGTCGAATCTCCTGGCAGCCGCCTGGGGGGTGGTCAAGCCGGGTGGCCGCCTCCTGTACACCAGTTGTTCGGTGCTGGCGGCGGAAAACGAGCGCGTCGTGGCGGCTTTCCTGGCCCGGACACCGGGGGTCCGGGACCTGACGCCCGAATTGACGGCAGCCTGGCCGCCTCGCCCTGCCGGGGCGGGTCCCGGGTACCAGGTGCTGCCCGGCGAGACCGGCATGGACGGGTTCTATTATGCTTGCCTGAGCAAGCCGTTATGATTGTTGGAAATGAGCTACAGAGCCGCCCTCATCTCGCGAAAATCGCCTTTTTTGGCGCGATGTGCCGCAGGGTTGGTGCTGTGCTTAATTGCAACGGCAGGAACGGTCGCGCACGCCCAGGATGAGTCGAGGCTGACCATTCGCGACGTCCAGGTCGCGCTCGATGAAGGCGTCTACGAGCTCACTGCGAAGGTCGATCTCACGCTGCCGGACGACGCGCGCAGGGCGGTCGAATCCGGACTGACGCTTCGACTCACTTACGAAATCACCGTCGATCGCGTGCGTCGGTACATGCTGGATGCCGGCATTGCTGCCCTCGAGCAGCGCTACGAGGTGAGTTACCACGCGCTGAGCCAGCGCTACCTCGTGAAGAATCTCAACACCGGGGAGCAGCAGGATTTCGGCTCGCTGCAGGCGGCGCTCGATCGCGTCGGCGATCTCCACGGACTGCCGGTGATCGACGCCACGCTGGTGTCCGACGGGCCTGCCTATGAAGGCCGCATAAGGGCCGTCCTCAAGATGAATACCGCGCCCGACGTCTTTGGCTGGTTGCTGTTCTGGACGGATGACTGGAGCGCCGAGAGCGACTGGAAGTCATGGACGCTCCGACCCTGAAACGTGCCGCCTTGGCAGTGACCATGGGTCTCGGCGGCCTGCTCTGGCTTGCGGCCATCCTGTTCATGGCCCAGACCGCGCAGAATTCGGAGCAGTTCAGCCGCCTGCATCCGTGGATCCTGGGGATCAACATTGCCGGCCTCGTGGTCCTGGTCGGGTTGCTCGCCACGAAACTGACGCAGCTGATCCGGGACTGGCGTGGACACGTCATCGGCTCGCGCCTCAAGGCGCGCATGGTCTGGATATTCGGTGTGCTCGCGACGCTGCCGATCCTGCTCGTGTACTTCTTCGCCGTGCAGTTCCTGAACAAGGGCATCGACAGCTGGTTCAACGTCGAGATCCGCAGGAGCCTCGACGACGCACTGGTGCTGTCGCGCTCGGCGCTGGAAGTTCGCATGCGTGAGCACCTGGCAGCTTCCGAGGCCATCGCGGAGGAAATCGGCATCGCGGGCTCGAGGATGCCCGGGTTGCTCGAAACAATGCGACGGCAGGTCGGCGCGGTCGAGCTCACGGTCGCGACCGAGTCGGGCCGGGTCATCTCGGTGAGCAAGGGCTTGTCCTCGGACATCGTGCCGGAGGACGTCCCGGGCGAGGTGTTGCTGCAATTGCGGCAGGGACAGCCCTTCGTGAGCCTCGAGCCGCAGCAGAACGGCGGCTACCTGATCCGCACGGCCGTGCCGATCGGTGAATCGCCCGCGTTGGGCGGTGAACGGCTGTTGCTGCAGACCATGTACCCCGTAGCCGAGCGACTTGGAGCGTTGGCGGATACGGTGCAGGCGGCCTACCAGCAGTTCGGCGAGAAGGACTACCTGCGGCGGCCGCTCAAGGCGAGTTTCATCCTCACGCTGACCGTCGTGCTGCTGCTGTCGCTGCTCGCGGCGTGGTACGGGGCGATCTTCACTGCACAGCGGCTCGTGCAGCCGATCCAGGATCTCGTGCAGGGTACGCGCGCAGTGGCACAGGGCGACCTCGACACGAAGCTGCCCCTCACGTCGCACGACGAGATGGGTTTCCTCGTGCATTCGTTCAACGACATGACCAAGCGGCTGCGGCATGCGCGTGAAGACCAGCGCCGCGCGCAACTGGCGGTGGAGACCGAGCGCGCCAAACTTGCGGTCATCCTGGCGCGTCTGTCGACGGGCGTGATTTCACTCGAGCCGGATTGGCGCGTGCGTACGGCAAACCGTGCGGCGGCGATGATCCTGGGAGAAGACATCGAATCGCGGGTGGGTGCGCAGTTTGGCGCTGCCGACGCGGAGTCATCGAACCTCGCGCGTCAGTTCGCCGACGCCTGCCAGCAGCGGTTCGCGACTGGCGCCGTCGAATGGCGCGAGCAGTTCGCGTTCCAGACCGGTGGTGGGCGCCGTATCCTGATGTGCGCGTGCACGCCGCTGCCGGTTGAAGGCGATACGCCGGGCGGCTACGTGCTCGTGTTCGACGACATCACCGCGATGCTGCAGGCGCAGCGCGAAGCCGCGTGGGGCGAAGTGGCCCGCCGCCTGGCTCACGAGATCAAGAACCCGCTCACGCCGATCCGGCTGTCCGCCGAGCGCCTGCGCCACAAGCTGCTGCCGGGCATGACCGATCCCAAGGATGTGCAGATGCTCGAGCGCGCGACCGAGACGATCGTGCAGCAGGTCGAGGCGATGAAGGAAATGGTCAATGCGTTCAGCGAATACGCACGTGCGCCGCGGCTCGAGATGGCCACGGTCGACCTCAACAAGATGGTGACCGAGGTCAGCGACCTCTACCGCGCACAGGGAGCGATCCGTGGGGTGCGCCTCAAGGTCGAACTCGACCCGGAGATCGACAACCTGGTTGCCGACCCCGGACGCCTGCGACAATTGCTCAACAACCTGCTCACCAACGCGGTCGAGGCGCTCGAGGGGCAGGCCGATGGTTCAATCGCGGTGTCGACGCGGCGCGTTGCGCGCGGCGAATCTGATGTGGCGCGCATCACGGTGGAGGACAATGGGCCCGGGTTCCAGCGCGAGCTGATCGGGCAGGTGTTCGACCCGTACGTGACCACGAAGACCAAAGGCACGGGTCTGGGACTCGCGATCGTCCGCAAGATCGTGGAAGAACACGGCGGACACATCGAGGCCGACAACCGCGCTGGCGGCGGCGCTCAGGTTCGTATCGATCTGCCGCTGAGTGAAGCAGCGGCGGACACGGCGCATACGCGCGGCAGATTGGAGTCAAGGAGAGAACGCGCATGACCAACGCGCGGATACTCGTCGTCGACGACGAGAACGACATTCGTGAACTCGTCCGGGAAATTCTCTCGGAGGAGGGCTACACCGTCGAGACTGCGGGTAATGCCGCCGAGGCTCGTGCCGCATGCGCGCAGCAGGCGCCGGACCTCGTATTGCTCGATATCTGGATGCCCGACACCGATGGCATCAGCCTGTTGCGCGAGTGGCAACAGTCGCAGGCGCTCACGGCCCCGGTCGTCATGATGTCCGGCCACGGCACGGTCGAAACCGCCGTCGAAGCCACGCGGCTCGGTGCGATCGACTACGTCGAGAAGCCGCTCTCGCTGGCCAAGCTCCTGCGGACCGTCGCGCGCGCGCTCGAAGAGGGCAAGCGCCGGCAGCGAGCCACGCGCACGCTGGTTCCGCCGTTGATTGCACCCGTGGGTCGCAGCCGCCTGATGCGCGATCTGCGCGAGAAAGTGAAACAGATCGCCCCGCACGACGCGCCGGTGCTGGTGCTCGGCGAGCCGGGAACCGGTCGCGAAGCCTTCGCACGCTACATCCACGCGCTGAGTGCGCGTTCCACCGGTCCGATCATCAGCCTGTCGGCGGGAGCGGTCACCGAGGGCAACGCCGAAGACGTGTTGCTCGGGGTCGAAAACGAGAGCGGCATGACCGCGGGCCTGCTCGAGCAGGCGCAGGGTGGCGTGCTGTTCATCAACGGCCTCGAGGACCTGCCACAGGGTGCGCAGCGTTTACTGCTCGCCGTGTTCGAGTCGGGCATGTTCCAGCGCAAGGGCGGCCGCGGCGCGCCGCTGCGGTTCGACGTGCGCATCCTCTCGTCCGCGCAGCCCGGCTTCGAAACCCGTGGCCCGGTGCCGTTCCGGTTGGACCTGCTGTCGAATCTGAACGTGCTGACGCTGCGGGTTCCGCCGCTGCGCGAGTACGCCGAGGACGTGCCTGAGCTGCTGCGCTATTACGTCGACCACATCGTCGACGACGAGCGCTTGCCGTTCCGGCGCTTCGGCGTCGCGGCACAAAATCGGCTGCGCAACTATCCGTGGCCCGGCAACATCCGCGAGCTCAAGAATCTCGTGCACCGCCTGCTGATCCAGGGCGGGCCGGAAGAAATCCGTCTCGAAGAAATCGAGCGCGAGATTTCCTCGCAGTCGCCCGTCGACGAGCCGCTGGTAAAGCAGGACCTGCTGGCGTTGCCCCTGCGCGAAGCGCGCGAGCATTTCGAGCGCGCCTACCTGACGCAGCAGCTGCAGCTCTGCAATGGCAAGGTCGGCCAGCTCGCGAAGCGCGTGGGCATGGAGCGCACGCACCTGTACCGCAAGCTCCGTTCGCTGGGAGTGGATTTCCGCCAGGCGGACGATTGAGGGAAGGGGTTAGGGGATAGGGGTTGGGGGTTAGTCGGATGTTCATCCCGAACTGACCCCGCGGCCGACTACCTGAAAAAGCAGACGTTCGCATAGGCGCACTTACGGCCAGAAGGAGTCGGTTAGTCCGTTTCCCTATCAGACTTCAAGTAGTCTAGTGATTCATTGACGTGCTGAATAAAACTTGGATCCCAGCTTTGTGAGTCGCGCACCATGGGCCACACGAATGCCGGGTCATGTTGCGCAACTGAAACGAACCAGCGGTTCCATCCGTCGAAAAGCTCCTCCGAGAAAAGTCCAGCGGCTCGTGTCATATGAGCGCGCTCCCAAGCGACGTAGAATATCTCAAGGTAGCTCTGGAACCGTCGCCTTTCGTCAGGCGAGAGCAGAGTTGGATCGGCATATCCTTTCACCAGTAATGAGGACAAGTCGCTGCTCTCAACTACCAGATACCTTCTTTGTACCGTATACGAAAGTAGCTCCGCCTGAATATCGGCGTCTGACTCCAGAGTGCTTCGATGTATTTGGAGACCGACGTAAACCAAGGAAATCACGACAGCGACTGCGGAAATAAGCTCCGCAATTTCAACCCAGGTATTTAGTTTGCGTACAGTCACGGTCCCTCATTTGATATTGCGTTTCTCAATGACGTCAACTTTGAAGACTTTCCAGCGATACCCACCCACGTCCGCTTTGGTCGAAATTCCCCTTTGAGTGTCCGTCCCATTGCTTAGGGCTTGCGGCACGCATCGGAACGAGTTCCACCGTCACGGCTTGGTGATGGAGCGATGGTAGTTGCTGGTCGCGACCCATTCGTAGCGGGTCATGCGCTGTGACCGCGTCGACGTTGCTTGCGCCGTGCGAATTCTCGGGCTTTGACGAGAATTCGTTCAGGCGCGGTCGATCAAGCGTTCGATCCGGGTCTGCTTCGGGCGAGCGTGTCTGCCTTTCCGCTCGCCCGAAGCAGACCCGGATCGAACGCCCTCACCAACCGTTCCCGGGTCGAAATCCCGGGTGCTAGCGCACCGGGAAATCAGCCATCGCCACCCCGACCGCCTGGCGGATGGCAGCGGGCTCGACGCTGCCCTTCGTCATCTTGCCCGACACGCGGCCCTGCCAGACTTCGACATTGCGGGCCGTGTCGATGGCGTGCACGACGAGCGTGCCTTCGGTGAAGTTGCGGACGCTCGGGCTGCCCATGTTGACCGAGCCACCCATGTTGCCGCCCCAGCTGCCGACGCCGATGCCGACGCGCACGGGGTTATTCTCGAGCTTCTCGGCCTTGGCGGTCTCGTAAGCAATACGCAGGTCCGGCGTCGTGCCGGCAGGTGCCTCGACGTAGCCCTTCCGCTGCATCACGTCGACGACGGCGGCGCGGATGTTCGCGTCGAGCAGCTTGAGCGGCGCGTCGCCTGCGTCGGCCGGGCCACCCGCCGTCCAGCCGAACGTCTTGAAGTTCGAGAAGTTGACGCTCGGGTCGCGCATCGTGTCGGGCTTTGGCGGCGGCGACGCGCAGCCCGCGACGAAGCCGGCCACCGCGGTGGCCACGACGATTGCGCGTGCAAGTCGTGCAAACACCCGCTTACTGCGCCTGGCTGACCAGGTAATCGACGGCATTCATGACCGACTGGTCGCTCAGGTCCGTGCGACCACCCTTGGGCGGCATGTAGCCCGCTTTGCCCTGGTAACCCTCGAGCGAGTGTTTGTGCAGCAGCTCCATACCCTGTGCAATGCGCGGCGCCCACGCGGCCTTGTCGCCCGTCTTGGGCGCGCCCGCGACGGCGGCGCCATGGCATGCCGTGCAGACCTGCTGGTAAACCTGTTCACCCGGCAGGTCGATGGCCGCGGCCGTCTGAGCCGCGGCGGGAGGTGCCAGCGCCGAGTTGTCCTGGCCCGCGACCGCGACGCGAGCGACCGGCGCGATGCGTGCCAGGGTTTCCTCGACCTTGCGCGGGTCCTCGTCGTGAAACCGCTTCGAAGTCCGGTCGGAGACCAAGCCCGCCAGCACCATCAGGCCGATGGTGATGGCAGCCAGAATGCCGAGGATCAGCATGAAGGTGTCGAAAAACTTGCGATCGTGCTCTGCACTCACGGTCGAACTCCGGACGGCGGCTTTGACGAGGCCGCGAAGTATAACGTGCAGATCTGGCTGCGGCGCACCCTGGGGCGCCGGGGCAGGGCGCAGCGGCCGGGACGCCGGCCGGGCCCAAATGGACGCGAAGGGGCCCCGGGGCTATGATTCGCGCCCCTTTTCGGGGTCCAGCCACGCGCCCGTAGCTCAGTTGGATAGAGTGTCGCCCTCCGAAGGCGAAGGTCACTGGTTCGAATCCAGTCGGGCGCGCCATCTCTCAGCGCATCTCTCCGTTCTCGATCCAGTTCCCGGTCACTGCGCGTTCGATGAGGCGGATCAGGGTCGCGGCGTCGACCGGGCCCTTGCTGGCCAGCAGCACGCGTTCCCTGGCGACCAGCAGGCCGTCCTGGACGTGCACGCCTTCGAACAGGCCTTCATTGTTGAATTCGTTGCTTGCGCGGCCATCGAGCATTCGCAGCTTTCCCTGCGCGAGCCCTGCGGTCGTCTGGAACCCGGTACGAGTGGCGGGCTTGTGCAGGAACGCGACGACCAGCTCACCTTCGACCCATTTCGGGAAGCCCTCGGGTGACAACGCGAGCATCAACTGCCCGTTCGGCATCTCGCGCGGCTTCAGCAAACCGAACTGCCGGAACCGGTGACGGGTGCCACCCTGCACCGTGCCCTTGGCGGAATTGCTGACGGCGATGGTGATCTCGGTGTACGGCATCCCATGTTCGTCGATGCCGTCGGTTACGCGATCTACCCTGCCGGAAATGATGGTCTGGGATTCCGCGATCAGTTGCGTGAGATTCTGCTTCCGCAACGTCGTCACGTCTGCGGGTGTGCCCGCGAACCCGGCGAACACGACCGCCGCTGCCGCGACCAATCGGCGAATCTGCATGGCATGAGTCGACACTTCTGGACCTCCGTCGACGCCGTGCGGTGGACCGGGCCGGGCCGCCGGACGGCCGACGAAATGTGACGGGTGACACCGACAACAACCATCGGGGAAAGCCTGACAATCAGCTCATGTCGACTCGGGCGGCAGCAAGCCGTGCCGGATCGCGAATCGGACCAGGCCGGGCACATCGTGGATGTCGAGCCGTTCCATGATCTGGCTGCGGTGGGTCTCCACCGTCTTGACGCTGAGGAACAACCGCTCGGCGATTTGCCGGGTGCTGTAGCTCTCGGCAACCAGTTGCAGGATCTGGCGTTGGCGCGGTGTGAGCCGCTCGAGACCGGACACGCCTTGGCCGACGCGCTTTTCGAGCTGTTGCACCCTGTCCGCGTCGAGCGCCCGGCACAGATAGCGCCGGCCGCTGCAGATCGCGTCGAGCGCCGCGGCCAGTTCATCGAAGGCGGAATCCTTGTTGAGGTAGCCCGCGGCTCCGCATGCCAGCGCGCGTGCGGCGTACTCGGGTGAATTGTGCATGGACAGCATCAGCACGCGGGTCCGAATGCCCAGTCGCGCAATACTCGCGGCGACCTCGAGGCCGTTGAGACCGGGCAGCGTGATGTCGAGCAGCACGGCGTCCGGCGGGTCGCGGCGAATCCGTTCGATCGCATCGAGACCGTCTCCGACTTCTCCCGCGATCTCAACACCGGGAAGGCTTTCAAGCAGGACCCTGATGCCCGCGCGAACGAGCGCGTGATCGTCGGCGAGCAGGATCCGGCGCCGGGGCGTCATGTCGGCCGTACGGACGTTGGGACCGCAAGGGCTGCTGGCCTGGCGAAGGGAATCCAGGCTTCGATGCGGCTGCCGGCGCCTGGACGCGAGTCGAGCGTGATGGCCCCCCCGGCATTCCTGACGCGCTCGGTCATGCCGAGGAGCCCCAGGTGCTCGCCGCGCTTGACGCGTTGGTTGACCGCTTCGGGATCGAAGCCGACGCCATCATCCTCGATCAGCAGTCGAATCGATCCGGGCTCGGTCACCAGCGCAACGCGGATTGCGGCCGCGCGCGCGTGTCGCAGGGCGTTGCAGATGGCCTCCTGGACTACGCGGAATACCGTCGTGTTGTGTCCGTGCGGAATACCGGCGGCTGCAGGCGACGCCTCGAAATCGATGCGAATGCCGGAGCGCCCGGCCAGCGACTTGAGATAGTGATCGAGTGCAGGCACCAGGCCGGCCTCGTCCAGCAGCGGCGGCCGCAGGCCGAGCGCGATGTTCCGCGCCTGCTGGATCATGCGATCGACCATCTCGACCGACTCCTCGAGACGCTGCACGACAGCCGGGTCCACCATGGCCTGCCGCACCATCTGCAGGTTGATCTTGGCGGCCGTCAGCGTCTGGCCGAACTCGTCATGCAGCTCGCGGGAGATGCGGCTGCACTCTTCCTCCTTCGCGGACTCCAGGCGCCCCGTCAGCTGCCTCAGGCCAGCATAAGCATCCTCGAGTTCGCGCTGGATGCGCGTGGCCTGCGCAAGCGCCTGCTCGCGCTGCTGCTGGAGCTGTTCCAGCACGAGGTTGCGCCGTCGCAGGCGACGCAGCCGCAGGGTATGCAGACCGTGCACCAGCAGGCCCGCCGCGACGAGCACCAGCGCGCGGAACCACCCCGTCATCCAGAATGGCGGCACGATCTGGAAGGGCAGTGCCGGACTCGTGCTCCACTGGCCAAATACGTCCCGGGCACGCACCTCCAATGCGTAGCGTCCGGCCGCGAGACCAAAGAAGGTCAGTTGCCGGCGCCGGCCGAGCGGTGTCCACGCGTCATTCGGTTGCATGCGATAGGCGTATTCGTGCGTCGTCTCGGCAAAGTCGAGGACGGCGAACTCGACCGCCAGCACGTCGCCAAGTTTCGTCGCGAATCCGGTGCGCAGCGCAGCCGGTGGCAGGGACCGTCCCGTACCCCTGGCCAGACGCTCGATTGCGGTGATCCGCACCGGCGCTGGCGGACGTGGTCGCAGGGTCGTACCCCTCGGCACGCTGAGCAGGCCGTCCACCGAGCCAAAGTGCAGGAAGGCTGGATCCGACGACGAGGCGCCGGTATTGAAATGACTGACCGGCAGGCCGGATTCGGCGACCTGGTTGACGACGCGCCCGGTCGCCGGGTCGAGCCGCGAAAGGCCGTGACGTGTGCTGAACCACAAGGAACCGTCATCGTCGCTCTCGATGGCCATGATGCCGTCGTTCAACAGGCCGCGCGGGGTGCCCCACCGTTCGAAACCGGTCACGTGTCCCTCTGGACTCTCCAGCACGCGCGACGCTCCGCCACCGTCGGTCGCGACCCAGAGCGCGCCGCCACGATCGCGATGCAAGGCGGTGACGTGGTGATGTCCGAGATTGAGCTGGGTTGCGCCAGTTCCGTCGAAACGCTCGCAGGACCAGGGCTGGATGCGGCAGAGGTTCAGCCCGTTCGAGCGTGTGCCGACCCACAGCCGCCCGACGCCGCCAGCGGCAAGGGCAGTGACGTAGTCGCCGCTCAGGGAGTCACGGGTGGCGGGGTCGTGACGGTAGGCCTGGAATTTCCCGCTCCTGGGATCACGGAAAAAGAGACCGCTGCCCCCGACGCCGACCCAGAGACCGGACTGCTCGGCTGCCATCAGTGCGCCGACGTAGCCTTCGCCGATCGTGTCCGACCGGTCGCGAGCATGCTTGTCGAGACCCAGGTTGCGACCGTCCGCCGCAAAGCGATGCAAGCCTTCGGTCGTGCCCGCGAAAAAGCTGCCATCGTTCGCCGCGGCAAGGCTGACCACGCCCGCCTGGCGGATGGTGTCTGCGGCGTCGCCCCCAGTTGGGAATACGGATCCTGTCGCAACGTCCACGCGCTGCGGTCCGCCGCCAAAGCTGCCGACCCAGGGTTGGCCTGGAACTGCGCTACCGAGCAGGGCGGTTACGTTCTTGTGGCGGAGGCCGCGGCCGTCGGCCGCGGTGGTCAGCAGCCGAAATTCCGGCTCCTCGAGCGGTGCGCGGTAGATTCCGCTGCCCCAGGTGCCGACGAAGAGGGTGTTTCCTGTTGCGGCGAGACTCAGTTGCGGTTGCGCCGGCAGGTTGCCCGGGGCACCTATGCTGCCCGGGTGCGCGCGCCCCCACGTGCGCGTTGCAAGGTCCACCACCAGCACCCCATGCGCGTGCGTCGCGACCCACAGGCGACCCGCGCGATCCGCGTGCATCGCAGTGACCAGGGGTTGCACGCCGCTCGCATCGGCCATGTCGAAGCGGGCCGCCTCGCGACGGACCGGATCAAGTTCCACCAGGCCCTGGCGTGTACCGGCCCACACGCGGCCATCGGCGGCTTCGTGGATCGCGAACACGTCGTCGAGTCCGGCGGGACCGCCGGCCAGGCGGGCGAGCCCGAAATGATCAAAGCTCCCGTTGGCGTCATTCCAGCGATCGATGCCGCCGCCGACCGTGCCGATCCACAATTGCTTCGAAGGTCCGAGATGCAGCGTGTAGACCCAGTCATGAGCCAGGCTCGCAGGCGTCCCGCGTTCATGAAAAAAGCGCGTGAATCCACGGCCGTCTGCATCCAGCCGGTTGAGGCCCTTTTGCGTACCGACCCAGAGCCGGCCAGCGGCGTCCTGGCCGACGCCATAGACACTCTCATTGCTGAGCGATCGCGGATCGCCCGATGCATGGTGAAATTGCTCGAACACGCCCGTGTGCGGATCGCGCCGGTTCAGCCCGCCGGTATTCGTGGAAACCCACAGCGCGCCGTCGTCCGCCTCGTACAGCGAGCGCACGTCCACGTCGCTGACGCGCCCCGGCTGGCCAGGATCCGGCAGGAAGGCGACGGCCTGGTAGCCGTCGTAACGGAACAAGCCTTCGCGCGAGCCGGCCCACAGGAAGCCGTCGCGGTCGACGAGCATGGCAGGGATCACCGTGGCGTCGAGGCCTCGCCCGGCGCCCACTTCCACGAAACGGCGCGCGGCATCGGCGTCCGCTGCGATCAGCAGCGCCGACAATGCCAGCAGAACGAAATGCTTGGGTACAGGCAAGTGCAGGTAGTCGTGCGGGTGAGAAAGAGGGCTCTCTCACCGGGCCATGCGACGGCGCACTTCTGCGGCTGCGAGAAAGGGTCGTCAGCCGAGTTCGATGGGCACGAACATCCGCGCGTCACCGCGTTGCACCAGCAGGGCAACGTGGCTCTTCGATCCGGATACCACGGACCGCAGCTGCTCGACGCTCTGCACCGACTTGCCGTTGGCGGCGATGACGATATCCCCCGGACGCACGCCTGCTTCGGCCGCGGCGCCTTCGACGTCCTCCACCACGAGGCCATCGCTCAATTCCACCTGCTGCTTCTCCTCCGCTGACAGCGGCCGCACCGTCATGCCGAGACGTCCGGCACTCGTAGCGTCGACGTTGGCCGCAACGGCGCTATCGTCGGTTGTCTGGCCGAGGCTGACTTTGACTTCGCGGGATGCCCGGTCTCGCCACACCTGCAGGGCCACGGCCTTGCCGGGGTCCGTGGCCGCGACAGCCGACGGCAACTGACCCGCGGAATCGATCGACTGCCCGTCGAATCCAAGGATGACATCGCCTTCCTGGAGCCCAGCCTTGTCTGCAGGACCGCCTTTTTCGACGCTGGCGACGAGCGCGCCGCGCGGCACGTCGAGTCCGAACGACTCGGCGAGCGCCTGGTCCACGTCCTGGATGCCGACACCGAGTTTCCCGCGTGTCACGTGACCCTGCGCCTGCAACTGCTTGCCGACGTTCATCGCGACGTCGATCGGAATCGCGAACGACAGGCCCTGGTAGCCGCCGGAGCGGCTGTAGATCTGCGAGTTGATGCCGACCACTTCACCGCGCAGGTTGAAGAGCGGGCCGCCGGAATTACCCGGGTTCACCGCGACGTCCGTCTGGATGAACGGAACGTAGGCGTCGTCCGGCAGGCTGCGCCCCTTGGCGCTCACGATGCCGGCAGTGACGGAATTCTCCAATCCGAACGGCGACCCGATGGCCACGACCCACTCGCCGACCTGCAGCGTTCGCGGGTTGCCAAGCTTGACGACGGGCAGGTCGCGCGCTTCGATCTTCAGGACGGCCACGTCGCTCTTCGCATCCGAGCCGATCACGCGGGCTTCGAACTCGCGGCGGTCCGTGAGCTTCACGGTCACTTTCTGCGCGTCATCCACGACGTGCGCGTTGGTGAGGATGATGCCGTCCGCGCTGACGATGAAGCCGGAGCCCTCGCCGCGCATCGGCGCGCCGCCATTGCCGTGCGGCAGGAATTGGAACAGGGGGTTGTCCTCGTCCATGCCCTGCGGCAGGCGGTCGCGCCCCCTCGTCTTCACCACGGAGCGGACACTGACGTTGACCACGGCCGGTCCGTAGGCTTGCACGAGCTTGCTGAAATCGGGCAGGCCGGTCACGACTGGCGCCGCGCTGCCAGCGGGCGAGCCGGCTGCGGGCTGACTGGTGGCAGTGGCGGCGGCGGGCGTTCCCGCGGCCTCGGCCGTGTGGCCGGAACCGTACAGGTAGAGTGCGCTGGCGGGCAGCGCGACGACCGCGGCGCCGATGGCGGCGGCGAGCAGCGGATGACGAACCAATGTACGAATGGTCACGGGCGACTCTCCTTGCAAGCAATGATCCGCGGGGCGGATCGCCAGGCACGGGAGGAATCGTGGACCGGATGCCTTAGGGCAGGCTTAAGGCGGATCGAGGGCGGCGAACTCGACGCTCACGCGCAGCCCGCGTGCGCCTGGGCCCTCGTCAAGGCGGATCCGGGCGTGGTGATGCGCCGCGACCGAGCGCACCAGGGCCAACCCGATGCCGCTGCCGGGCGACGGCGTGCCGGGCACGCGATGGAAGCGATCGAATACCTTGTCGCGCTCAGACGCCGGTATGCCGGGGCCGTCGTCATAGACGACGAGCATTGCGCGCGGCGGGGTGCCGTCGTGACGTTCCACGGATACGTCGACGCGCCCTCTCTCGGGCGAATAACGAATGGCATTGTCGAGCAGGTTGCGGACCAGCACCCGCAGCGCCTCCCGGTCTCCGGTCACCCGGACGACATCCGACCGCTCCATGCCGAGGTCGATCCCACGCTGGTCCGCGAGGGGCAGCAGTTCCTCGATGACCTCCCGGACTACGTCCGCCAGCGCCACAGGTTCGAAGTCGCGGCTGCCCCCGCGCTCCTCGCGCGCCAGGGCCAGCAACTGCTCGACCAGGCGGGTAGCCCGCGCCACGCCGGTTTCGAGCCGTCCGATGGCGTCATCGTGCACGCCACCAGCAGCCGAGGCCCGCAGCGACTGCACTTGCAGGTCGAGCGCCGTCAGCGGCGTGCGCAACTCATGGGCTGCATCGGCGATGAAGGAGCGTTCGCGCTCGACGGACTCCTTGAGCCGGGCCAGCAGGTCATTCAATGCGAGCGCGACGGGCCGAATCTCATCCGGCAGCCCGTCGCCATCAAGCGGATCGAGCGCGCCCTGCTGGCGAGTGCGCAGGATGTCTGCGAACCGGCGCACCGGACGCACGGCGCGCCCGACGATCCAGACTATCAGCAGCGCGAGCGCCGGCAGCAGGAACGCGAAGGGCGCGATCGTCCGCAATGCCAGGTGCGCGGCGCGCTGCTCGCGGATGTTCATCGGTTGCGCGACCTGGATGACCCGTCCGCGTGCCTCGACACCGTACACTCGCCAGCGGCCGTTGGGCGTGGCGGCCGTCGACAGTCCGAGCGTGGTCAGTCCGGGCAACACCGTGTGAGGACGCGAGAGGTACACGCGCACGCCGTCCAGCGTCCACACCTGCACCACGAAGTCATAGTCGGGAATTTCCTGCGGCAAGCCCGGCGTGGCGGCGAAGCCGTAAGCCTGGTCGCGCAGCAGCAGCGCGGTCTGGCGCAGGTGGTCGTCGAAGAACGCGTTGGCCTCGGCGAGTGCATTGCGGTAGCTGGCCCACGCACCTGCGGCGCCGACCAGCGCGACGGCGCCGAGCAGCCAGACCAGCAGCTTGTTGCGCAGCGAGTTCATGGCGTGGCCGGGGCGACGCGGTAACCGACGCCGCGGACGGTGCGGATGAAATCAGCCCCGAGCTTGCGACGCAGGGTATGCACGTGCACTTCGACCACGTTGCTCTCGACTTCCTCGCCCCATCCGTAGAGCCGTTCTTCCAGTTGCGTGCGGGAGAGAATCCGTCCGGGCTGCTCGAGCAGCGCCTGCAGCAAGGCGAATTCGCGCGGCGACAGCGCCACGGGTTCACCGTTGCGCCGGACTTCACGAGTCGCCGGGTCCAGCGCAACCTCGCCATGCTCGATGATCGCCTGCGCTCGTCCGCCCTTGCGACGCGTAACGGCCCGGATCCGCGCGGCCAGCTCGGCCAGGTCAAAAGGCTTGACGACATAATCGTCGGCGCCGGCGTCGAGGCCGTCGACACGATCGGTGATCGCGTCGCGGGCCGTCAGCACCAGCACCGGCAGCATCGAGCCACGCTCACGCAGGCGGCGCAGCACATCGAGACCTGCCTTGCGCGGCAAGCCGAGATCGAGCAGGCAGGCATCGTAGGCTTCAGCCAGCAGCGCCTGTTCGGCGGCGACACCGTCCTGTACCCAGTCAACGACAAATCCCTGTCGGCGCAGGCCGGCCCGCACCGCCTCACCGATCATGGTGTCGTCTTCCGCCAGCAGTAATCGCACGACTGGTTCCTCGAGCTTGCAGGTCTGACGTCGAGTGCGTCAGGCGTTCGCGCGGAGAGTCTCCGCCGCTCGACCAGGCGCAGAAGCGGGGGTCGCGCGCATCGCATCCAGGTCCGGATCGGATTGCAGCCACGCCAGCTGGTCGCGTCCGGTGCGGCTGCAACACGGGGCCAGCATGGCGAGCGCCGTGTCGTACTCGCTCAGGTTCGACGATCAGGTCGCACGCCAGGTTGTAGCGCATGACAGATTGTCCGGGTCGATCAGCACGGCACGCTTGTGCCCATTCCTTGGCCCGATCGGTCTGGCCGAGATACAGCAGGCACTGAACATCGCCGCCATCGCAGAACCGTTGTCGCATCGACTGCGATGACCTTCTCGGCTCGCTCCAGCGTCCGCTGGCGACTCGCTTCACGTTCGGCGCATCGCCCAATGCCGTGTAGCAAGTGATGAGCAGGCCACCGATCGCGAAATCCGGTCTCGACCCGGCCGAACTCCTTTTCCCAATGTGTCGCGGCCTCGGCGTAGCGGCGCTCATGATAGCGCAGGCGGCCGGCCTCCCGCAATACGTCGACAGAATCCGGATCGAGCCGCAGTGCCGTCGCTGATCTCGTCCTCGGCCGCGGCGTAGTCGACCTCCGCCGCCAGCACGCCGGCCTTCGCCGAATGCGCCTCGGCCAGGTTCGATCCAGTTCGATGGCGCGCGTCGCGGCGGCATCGAACCATTGTCGCCCGAGATCTGCCGTACAGGCGATTGCGCTGCGCGCTGGCCAGGAGCGCCCACGCCCGCGCGTAGTTCGGATCGAGCTCGATCGCCGCCCGGGACAGGCGGATCACCGTGTCGCTCTTGCGCACGTCACTCAACAGACCGCTGGCGTAATGCTGCCGGGCCATCAGGTAGAGGTTATATGCGTCGAGATTGGTCGTGCCGCGCTGCTCGATAGCCTTCTTTTCTTCCGGCAAGCAACTTGAGTCTGAGCGCCGTGACGATGGCCTCGGAAATCTCGTCCTGCAGCGCGAAGATGTCGTTCAGGTCGCGGTCGTAGCGTTCGGCCCAGAGGTGATTGTCGCTCGATGCCTCGATCAGCTGTGCCGTGATGCGGACGCGACCGCCGGCGCGGCGCACGCTGCCCTCGAGCACGTGCGTCACCTTCAGCTGCTTCGCGACCTGCGGCAGGTCGACGTGCTTGCCCTTGAAGGTGAACGCGGTGTTGCGTGAAACGACGGCCAGCGCCGAGACCTTGCTGAGGTCGGTGATGATGTCCTCGCTGATGCCGTCGCTGAAGTACTCCTGCTCAAGATCGCCGCTCATGTTGGAGAACGGCAGCACGCAGATCGACACGCGTGCCCGGGCGGGGGTCGCCGTCGCGACGGCTGCGGCGGCGCCGGCAGCAGCTGCGGTCGCCTTGCTCCGGCGCGCAATCATCGAATCGAGCGCGCGCGCGAGATCCTGGAACGACGCGCTGCCGGGGTCCTCGTTCCACGTGTCGAGATCGATCGTGTGGATCGCGCGCACGTCCATCGGCAGGCGGGCTGTATCGAACCGAACGGGCACGAGGATGTTGCGGTCGGCGGCTTCGCGCGCTTCGCCGCGCACCCAGCGGGAGTCGACCGAGGTTGCGGTCCAGACCACGACAACCGCGGCGGCGGCCAGCAGTTCGGCTTCGATCTGATCGTCGAACTGCTGCCCGGCGTCGATCTCCGGGTCCCACCAGACCGTCCAGCCGCGGGCCTCGATCGCAGCCACCAGCGGCGCGACGCGCGCCTTGTCGCTGCGTGCATACGAAACGAAAACGTCAGCCATGCGCCAGTCTTCTCCGACGGCTCGATCCCTGCGGGTCGCAAGCTTACCGCGGATCGGGTCGGCGTCGCGTCGGTTCAGGTCACTGCCCTGACGACGTAACCGCCCGATTTTTCGTCTTTCTCCAGCTCGATCAGCTTGCGGTCGCGCGCTTCCTCGAGCAGCTGGTTGAAGCTGCGGAAGCCGTGGTAGCTCTCGTTGAATCCGGGGCGCTGGCGCTTCAGCGTCTGCTTGATCATCGAGCCCCAGATCTTCTCGTCGCTTCGCGTTCGTCCGCCAGCGCTTCGATCGTCGCAAGCACCTGGTCGAATGCCTCCTGCTTCTTTTCGTCCTCGGACTTGGCGCGCGACGGCCCCTTGCGCGCGGGCTCGCCGCCCGCCGCCGCCGCGACGTCACCTTCGGTCGGCGCCGCCTGCTGCGTTGCCGAAGCCGCGGGTGGCCTGGTCGCGGCCGGCGGTTTGCCGGACGTCGCCGGTGCTGCCGGCACGGACGGCGGCTTCTTGCGCCGGCTGCGTTGCTCTTCCTTGCGCACGAGGTCGTCGTAATAGATGAACTCGTCGCAGTTCGCGATCAGCAGGTCCGACGTCGAACTCTTCACGCCCACGCCAATGACGAGTTTGTTGTTCTCGCGCAGCTTGCTCACGAGCGGTGAGAAGTCCGAGTCGCCGCTCACGATCACGAACGTGTCCACGTGCGACTTGGTGTAGCAGAGGTCGAGCGCGTCGACGACCATGCGGATGTCGGCCGAGTTCTTGCCCGACATGCGCACGTGCGGAATCTCGATGAGTTCGAACGACGCTTCGTGCATCGGCGCCTTGAATTCCTTGTACCGCTCCCAGTCGCAGTACGCCTTCTTGACGACGATGCTGCCCTTCAACAGCAGGCGCTCGAGCACCTTGTCGATATCGAACTTCGCGTAGCGCGCATCGCGCACGCCCAGGGCGACGTTCTCGAAATCGCAGAACACCGCCATGTTGTTGATCGTGGGTTTGGCCATGCGTTCAATCCTACACCCGAGTGGCGACGAGAACCGCGGCGAGCAGCATCAGCGTGCCCGCCACGCGGTGCAAGATCCGCTGGGCCCGCGCGTCGGCAAAAAAATGGCGGGCACGGGCCCCCAGTACGGCGTAGCCCGTGTTGATACCCCCGATCACGACGACCAGCGTCAATGCGACGAGAGCGATATCCCACACCGTGAGACGGGAAAAGTCGACGAATCCGGGCAGCAGCGCGGCATAGAACAGCAATGCCTGCACGTGCCCGAACATCAGCAGCAGTCCGGCTCCGTAGTTGCGCCAGAAGTTCGACTCGTGTGGCACGCCAACGCCGGGCGTCACGGGGAGCGGCTGGAAACGCCACAGGGTGATGCCCTGCCAGGCAAGGTAAGCAGCACCGAGCCACTGCAGCACGGTGAACAGATCGCCGAGCGAGCTCGCCGCCGCTGCCATGCCGGCCGCCGCCAGCGCGAAGAACAGCAGGTCGCCCGTGACGACGCCCGCGTTGATCGCCAGTGCGGGTCGGATGCCATCGGTGATGGCGCGCGCAACGATGGCCGTCACGGCCGGGCCGGGAGTGAGCGCCGCCACCGCGATCGTCGCGGTCAGGGCGAGGTATACGCCCGGCGTCATCAGTTGGAAGCGGGCCGGACTACAGCCAGCCCTTGCGGCGGAAGTAGACGTAAGGCACCAGGGCCGAGAACACCATGGCCAGCAGTGCCGCCGGATATCCCCAATGCTTGTCGAGCTCCGGCATGAAGTGGAAGTTCATGCCGTAGATGCTCGCAACCAGCGTCGGCGGCAGGAACATCACGGCCGCGACCGAGAAGATCTTGATGATGTTGTTCTGCTCGAGGTTGATGAGGCCGAGCACCGCGTCGAGCAGGAACTGGATCTTGCTGACCAGGAACGATGCGTGGTCCGACAGCGATTGCACGTCGCGCAGCGTCGACTTGAAGCGATTGCGCTGGTCCGACGAGAGCTCGAGGTTCGGGGACTGCTGCACGTACATCAGGATGCGCTGGAAGCTCACCAGGCTCTCCCGCGCCTTCGAGACCAGGTCGCCGTCGGCGCCGATCTGGCGGATCAGGGCGTGCAGGTCGGCGCTGCTCGGCGAGGTTGCGCCCCCACGCGGAAAGATCGCGAACGACACGGCATCGAGTTCCGTCTGCACGCGTTCGAGCAGGTCGGCGATTCGTTCGACGAAAGATTCGAGGAGTCCCGCGAACAGCGTGGCCGATGAAGTGCACGCCGCGGGCGACCGCTCGACCAGTTGCATGAAGCGTTGCACCGGCGTCGGGTTGACGTAGCGGTTGGTGATCATCCGCCCGTTGGCGAGGATGAACGTGATCGCGCTGCTCTCCGGGCGCTCGCTGTCGAGCTTGCTGCCGACAGTCGCCGTCATGTACACGGCGCCGCCCTCCTCATACAGGCGGTTGGAGGTTTCGATCTCCTTCATCTCGTCGCGCGTGGGCACGTCGACAGTGAGCAGTGCCTCGACCGCGCGCTCTTCGTCGGGGGTCGGCTCGAAGAGGTCTGCCCACAGGAACTCATCCGGAAAGGGCGCCGGCGGGGTGTGCTCGACCCAGGTGTAGCCACTGCCGGTGGGAATCAATAAGCGCAGCATCAGGAAATCCGACCTGAAGTCCGGTCGTCGTTGTAACACAGGGCGCAACGAAAAGCCTTGCGCGCAGCGGCGGTTTTTCGCAACGAACGACCTGAAAAAAACCGCCCTGGCTTCCCGGGGCGGTTTTCTGGCTCAGCGTTTGATCCGGCGGGGATCAGCGCGCGGGCTGCTCCCTGGCCACCAGCGCATTGATCACTTCGAACAGCTTGTCCTCGCTGCCGGCCATGCTGACGTCGGTGACGTACTTGCCGTTTACGATTACCGTGGGGGTGCTCGCGATCTTGTAGCGGCGGTTGAGGTCGTCCGCCTTCATGATCTTGGAGTCGACCGCAAAGCCTGCGAACGCCTTCTGGAAATCGGCCTTGCTTACGCCGCGCGACGTGAAGAACGTCTCGATCGCCGCAGGCGTGTCGAGGCGGTTGCCCTTGACGTTGATCTCACGCCAGATCTCGGCATTCAGGTTCGGCTTGCCAAGCAGTTCCATCGTGTAGAAGACGCGCGCGTGCGTCTTGAGCGTGTTGTTCCAGGTGGCAGGCAAGCGCACGAGTTCGGCGTTGGCGGGCTTGCCATTGCGGCTCCAGGCTTCGAGCTTGGGCTCGAGCAGGTAGCAATGGCCGCAGGCATACCAGAACACCTCGACCACCTCGACCTTGCCTGGCGCGACGTTGGTCGGCTGCGCGGGCGTCAGCAGTTTGTAGTGCACGCCCTGCTGGGGTTCGAAAGCGGCAGAGGCCGTGCCGGCCGCCAGCAGCAATAACACGCCGGCGGCGAACGCCTGCCGGGCCCGGGAAATGCAGGTCTGCTTGTTCATGGTGGCTTCTGACCGACGTCGGACCGCGAGGTTCAACGCATGCCCTGGAGGTACGAGGCGACGGCGTCGATTTCCTCGTCCGTGAGCCTGGACGCGATGGTACGCATCATCGAGTTCGGGTCGGTGGCGCGGGCGCCCGATTTGTAACTGCGCAGCTGGGTTGCGGCGTACACCGCGTGCTGGCCGCCGATCATCGGGAACGCGGCGCCCGGGATGCCTCGGCCGCTCGGGCCGTGGCAGCCGGCGCACGAAGGCACGCCCTTCGACGCGATACCGGCACGGTAGATACTCTGTCCGCGCTGGAGTTTCGAGGGTTCCGTCTCGCCGGTGGGCCGCGGCGTCTGAGACGCGAAGTAGGCCGCGAGGTCTTCCATGTCCTGGTCGGCCAGGATCATTGCCATCGGGCTCATCAGCGGATTCTGTCGCTCGCCAGCCTTGAAGTGCTTGAGCTGCTTCAGGATGTAGGACGGATGCTGGCCCGCGAGCGAAGGCCATTCGGGATTGGCGCTGTTGCCGTCCATGCCATGGCAGGCCATGCAAGTCGCCGATTTGGCCTGGCCGGCCTCCACGGTGCCTGCTGCGTGGACGGAGCCGGTCCAGCCGAGCACGGCAACCAGCGTGAGTGCGGCGAACTTCGCGGTCATGACTGAATTCACTCCCAAGAACCGAACGAGCGCCGGTGCAGAAAGGCCGGGGACTTTGCTGTTCTGCGGCCTGCCGGGCTAGCCGCAAATTGTACACTAAGGCTTTCGCGCGTCGTGGGCGCGTCCCACGGACAGGAAACATGGCCGCATACCCCGAAGTCCGATTCCTGACCAGCGCGAACAAGCTCGGTCAGTTGCCTCCGGATACGGGTGTCGAAGTCGCCGTGGCCGGCCGCTCCAATGCAGGCAAGTCGAGCGCCATCAACGCGGTCACCCAGCGCAAGGGGCTTGCCAGGACCAGCAAGAGTCCGGGCGCCACCCGGCTGCTCAATTTTTTCGAGCTGCAGTCGGGCCGCCGACTCGTCGACCTGCCGGGATATGGGTTCGCCAAGGTGGCGGGGGAAATGCGCGCACATTGGGGCACGCTGCTGACGGGGTACTTCGGCAAGCGGGAGTCCTTGCGTGGCACCATCGTCGTCATGGACGTGCGTCACCCGCTGACCGACCACGACCAGGACATGCTGAAGCTGGCCATGTCGCGCGACCTGCCGGTGCACATTCTCCTGACCAAGGCCGACAAGCTCGGCCGCGGCGCGGCGGGCAATGCGTTGCAGGCAGTCCGCCGCAAACTGCCAAAGGACGGTCTCGTCACGGTGCAGTTGTTCTCCGCGCACTCTGGGGACGGTGTGCAGGAAGCGCGCGGTGCGCTGGAAAAGCTGCTCGATGGGAGACGCATAAAAGAAACCCCGGCTGGACCAGTAGATCCAGCCGGGGTAAATCAACCCGGTATTGGGGGATGACCGGGCAGGCGTTGGGCCTAGGGAGAAAGGCCAACGTCAAGCGTCACAAGGACACTCAAGCAGATTAGAGGGGGTCGCACGGGGAAAGTTCCGGCTGCCGCCAGCCTGGTTACTTCGCCGTGTCCAACTCACCAATAATCCATTGCCGGTCAATGGGTTATATTACAGGAATGTCCAGGTGACGCCGATCGAGAACATGTCGACCGTGTCCGCGTCGGAAATGTCGAAGATTTCGTATTCACCGCGAATGCTGAGGCTCCACACCCGAAACTGGGCGCCGACGCCGTAGGTCAGGTCGGTGCCGTCGTCGCTCGCGCTCACGCCGAGGCCCGGCGCGTCGAGGTCCGCATTCCAGTTGACGGCGCCGACGCGCGCGAACAGGTCCACTGGACCGACGGGTACGAATCCCACTGCCGACAGCGTGATGCCGTTGACGTCGGATTCAATCCTTTCTCCCAGCACGTTGTCGTCGCCGGAGCCGAGGTCGACGTAGTTGGCTTCCACCGCCAGCCAGTCGACGAACCGCCAGCCGGCGATCGCCTTGAAGCCCGTCGCACTGGCGTCGAAGTTGAGATTCTGGCCTTCGAAATTATCGTCGTACTGGACGTTGCTCTGGCCGACGCTGCCGCCGAGATAGATGCCGTTGTCGGCAGACAGGGCGGGCAGGCTGAACAGCCCGCATGCAGCCGCGAGCGCGGCGGCGGTGGTCTTTCGCATGGTTTCGTCTCCTTGGTGGGCGCAACGGCCCGAATCGTCATTTTACGGCTGTTTGGACGGCTGTGACGTGGCGAAGTTCAGTGCGCTTCGTCCCAGTTTCGACCGATGCCGACTTCGACCTTGAGCGGAACTCGCAAGTCGGCTGCGGCCATCATGTGCCCACGCAGTTCGGTGAGCACGCTGTCAACGCGATCTTCCGCCACTTCGAGCACGAGTTCGTCGTGCACCTGCATCATGAGGCGCGCGTGAGGCTGGTCGAACAGCCACCGGTGCACCTCGATCATTGCGCGCTTGATGATGTCCGCCGCCGTGCCCTGCATCGGCGCATTGATCGCGCTGCGCTCGGCGTACTGCCGCATCTGCGCATTGCGTGAACGGATCTCGGGCAGGTAGAGCCGGCGCCCGAACACGGTTTCGATGAAGCCCTGCTCGCGCGCCGTTGCGCGCGTCTCGTCCATGTAGCGCTTCACGCCCGGGTAGCGCTGGAAGTAGAGATCCACGTATTGCTGCGCCGCGCCGCGTTCGATACCGAGCTGACGCGCGAGCCCGAAGGCGGACATGCCGTAGATCAGTCCGAAGTTGATCGCCTTCGCCGCACGCCGTTGGTCCGGCGTGACTTGATCGGGCGAAGGCGCTCCGAACACTTCGGCGGCGGTCGCCTGGTGAATGTCGCGGTCGTGCGCGAATGCGTCGAGCAGGCCGGCGTCGCCCGAAAGGTGCGCCATGATGCGCAGCTCGATCTGCGAGTAGTCCGCCGCAATCAGGACATGGCCTGTCGGCGCCACGAAGGCCTGCCGGATGCGGCGTCCTTCCGCCGTGCGGATCGGAATGTTCTGCAGGTTCGGGTCGGTCGAGGACAGGCGTCCTGTCGCCGCGACGGCCTGGTGATAAGACGTGTGGACGCGGCCGGTGCGTGGATTGATCTGTTCCGGCAGCTTGTCCGTGTACGTGGAGCGCAACTTCGCGAGTCCGCGGTACTCGAGGATGATGCGCGGCAGTTCGAACTCGTCGGCCAGTTCTTCGAGCACGTCTTCCGCCGTCGACGGCTGGCCCGTGGGCGTCTTGCGCTTCACGGGCAGTCCGAGCTT
Source organism: uncultured Pseudomonadota bacterium (assembly GCA_963748985.1). Taxonomy (GTDB): domain Bacteria; phylum Pseudomonadota; class Gammaproteobacteria; order Steroidobacterales; family Steroidobacteraceae; genus RPQJ01. The sequence goes on along the minus strand of CAVVKQ010000026.1, from coordinate 95,306 downwards.
GCCGAACAGCACTTCCTGCAGCTGCTTCGGGGACTCGAGGTTGAAAGGCTGCGCCGCCGCCGCATGCGCGCGCTTTTCGAGTTCAACCAGGCTGCGCGACAGTTCATGGCTCTGGCGCTTGAGCATCTGCGCGTCGACCAGCACGCCGCAGTGCTCCATGTCGAGCAGCACGGGAACCAGCGGTTGCTCGATTTCCCGGTAGAGCCGGGCGAGCGCAGGCACGGCTTCGAGCTGTGGCCAGAGCGTGCGGTGCAGGCGCAGTGCGACGTCGGAATCCTCGGCGGAATATTCCGCTGCCGTCTCGACCGACACGTCGCTGAAGTTGAGTTGCTTCGCACCCTTGCCTGCGACGTCCTCGTAGTGAATCGTCGCGACACCCAGGTAAAGCTGCGCCACCGAATCCAGGTCGTGTCGGGTCGCCGTGCTGTTCAGCACGTACGACTCCAGCATCGAATCGAAGCGCATGCCACGCAGTTCGACACCGTGGTTGCGCAGCACGTGCGCGTCATATTTCAGGTGATGGCCCAGTTTGCCGCGACGCTCGTCTTCGAGCAGCGGCTGCAGCAGTCGCAGCACCTCGGCGCGGCCCAGCTGATCCGGCGCGCCGGGATAGGTGTGCGCAAGTGGAACGTAGGCCGCCGTCCCGGGTGCGACGGCGAACGAAACGCCGACGATCTCGGCCTGCATGTAATCGAGGGACGTCGTTTCCGTGTCGAATGCGAAGACGTCTGCGGCGCGTAGCGCCTCGAGCCAGCGATCGAGATGTTCCCGTTCGAGCACCAGCTCGTAGTTGCGCCCGGGCGCCCAGCCGTCGGGGGAAGGGGAGGAAGGGGAGGAAGGGAGGAAGGGGAGGAAGGCGAGGAAGGCGAGGAAGGCGAGGAAGGGGAGGAAGGGGAGGAAGGGGCGTCCAGCGACTTCAGCAGCGAACGCAGTTCGAGTCGTGTGTAGAGTTCGCGCAGCGTTGCCACGTCCGGTTCGTGGCGACGCAGCTGCTCGGGACCGACGTCGAGCTCGACGTCACAGCGGATCCTGGCGAGTTCACGCGACAGTGCGAGATCCGCCGTCGAGGCGCGCAGGCTCTCGCCAACCTTGCCTTCGATGCGAGCCTGGTTTTCGAGCAGGTTGTCGAGCGTGCGGTATTCATTGAGCCACTTTGCCGCCGTCTTCGGGCCGACCTTCGGCACGCCGGGAATGTTGTCGGAGGCGTCGCCGACGAGCGCGAGGTAGTCGATGATCTGTTCGGGGTAGACGTCGAACTTGACCTTGACGCCGGCCCGATCGAGGGACGAGTTCGTCATGGTGTTGACGAGCGTGACGCGCTCGTTGACCAGCTGTGCCATGTCCTTGTCGCCGGTCGAGATCAGCACCTGCAGTCCCGCGTCCACGGCGCGCTGCGCGAGCGTGCCGATGACGTCGTCCGCTTCGACGCCTGTAATTCTCAGCAGCGGCAGGCCGAGCGCCTGCACGGCATCGATCAGTGGCTCGATCTGGGAGCGAAGGTCGTCCGGCATCGGTGGGCGGTGCGACTTGTACTCCGCGAACAGTTCGTCGCGGAACGTCTTGCCGGGCGCATCGAACACGACGGCCACGAGCTCCGGGTTCTGCTCGCGCTGCATGCGCAGCAGCATGTTGAGCACGCCGAGCACCGCACCCGTCGGCTCACCGCGCGAGTTTGTCAGCGGCGGCAGCGCGTGGAAGGCCCGGTACAGGTAGGACGAGCCATCCACGAGCACCAGTGTGCGTGCATCAACCACCGCGGGCGGTGCCTGGTTTGCCGCCCGGCAGCGGCGGAGGCGGGATGCGCTCGTCCCTGGGTTTGGCCGGGGTTTCCGGGACTGGTTCCGCAGGTGTGGTGGCAGATGGCGTGGCTGGCGTCTCGCCCTCCGCTGGTGCGGTCTGGCCCGGCGCGCGGATCACGACCTCATCGGACTTCGACGGCAGGGTGAGCGCCCCTTTCAGGCCGCAGCCGCTGGCAGCCACTACGGCCAGGAGAATTGCCGCAAGGGCGTTGAGGCTGGTGTGCTGCATCGTTATTTCTCCGTCCCGACGAGCGTCATTCCTTTCCCGGGCGCCGCGATTACGGCCATGGTCAGTCGCGAAACACAGGTCAGCCGGCCAGCCTCGTCCTGCAGCTGGATGTCCCAGACCTGGGACCGGCCACCCAGATGCACTGGCCGGGCCGTCCCGGTGACCCGCCCGGAGCGCGCCGAACGGAGGTGATTTGCGCTGATCTCCTGCCCTACGGCGTAGAACTTGCTGGTATCAATGCACAAATTGCTGGCGACGCTACCGAGCGTTTCCGCGAGGACGACGCTGGCTCCGCCGTGCAGCAGGCCGAAAGGCTGGCGGGTGCGCTCGTCCACAGGAATCGACCCCCGCAGGAAATCGTCGCCGAGTTCGGTCAGCCTGATGTCCAGGTGCAGGTTGATGTCGCGGACGCCAGCGAAGGTGGCCAGGACCTGCTCGATCGTCGTGGTTTGAAACCAGATACTCATCCGAACCTCGCGGCAAGCAAGCGATTGTACCTGCGTGGGCCGGGCTGGCATGGCAGGACCCGCCCGGGCAGGGCAAAATGAATTGTTGCACAGCACAAACGCCCCCGCCGGAGCCGACCATGCCCGATTACACCGCCCCCCTGCAGCAGATGCGATTCACGATCGAGCACCTCGCGGATTTCAAGCACGTCGCGGCGCTGCAATCGTATTCGGCGGTCGATGCGGATACGGTCGAGGCCGTGCTCGAAGAGGCCGGCCGCTTTGCCAGCGGTGTGCTCGCACCGACCAACTGGCTCGGTGATCGCCAGGGCGTGCAGGTCGTGGACCACGCGGTGCAGGTTCCTCCCGAGTTTACCGACGCCTATGCCAGGTTCAGCGCAGGCGGCTGGCCGGGCATCGCCGCGAACCCCGACTTCGGCGGCCAGGGCCTGCCGAAGACGATTTCCATCGCATGCGATGAGATGTGGTCGGGTGCCAACGTGGCCTTCGCGTTGTGCCCCGAACTTTCGCAGGGTGCGATCCTCGCGCTCGATCGCCACGGTTCCGAGGAACTGAAGGCGCAATACCTCGACAAGCTCGTCTCGGGGGAATGGACCGGCACGATGTGTCTCACCGAGCCGCAGGCAGGCTCGGACCTGGCCGCGCTCACGACGCGTGCGGAACCGCAGGCCGACGGCAGCTATCTGCTGACCGGACGCAAGATCTACATCACCTGGGGCGACCACCCCATGACGTCGAACATCGTGCACCTGGTGCTGGCCAGGCTGCCGGGGGCGCCGCAGGGCACCAAGGGCATCTCACTGTTCCTCGTCCCGAAGTACAAGCTGAATGCCGACGGCACACCGGGCGAGCGCAACGACGTGTTCCCGGTGTCGGTCGAGCACAAGCTCGGCATCCACGCGAGCCCCACGTGCGTGATGGCGTTCGGCGACGGTGGCGGGGCGCTGGGCTACCTGGTCGGCGTGCAGAACGAAGGTCTCGCCGCCATGTTCACGATGATGAACTACATGCGCCTCGGCGTCGGTGCGCAGGGCGTGGGCCTCGCCGACCGTTCGTACCAGGCGTCCGTCAAGTACGCGCGTGATCGCGTGCAGGGCCGCGCCCCGGGCGAAAAGGGCCGCGTCGCGATCATTCGTCATCCCGACATCCGCCGCACGCTGCTGCTGATGCGTTCGCTCACGCAGGCGTGCCGGGCAATCTGCTATTACACGGCGTCGTGCCTCGATCGCGGCAACCACGGCGACACGCCGGAGACGTCAGCGGCCTGGATTGCGCGCGGCGACCTGATGACGCCGATCGCCAAGGCGTTCTCGTCTGAAATCGGACAGGACGTCACGGCCCTCGGCATCCAGGTGCACGGCGGCATGGGTTACGTCGAGGAGACCGGCGTTGCGCAGTACTATCGCGACGCACGGATCGCTTCGATCTACGAAGGCACCAACGCGATCCAGGCGATCGATCTCGTCGGCCGCAAGCTGATGCGCGATGGCGGCGCCACCGTCTCGGCGTTCGTGTCGGAGATGCGTCTCGTCGACGCGCCGCTCGCGAACGCGGGCGAGGACATGGCGAGCGTCCGCCTGTGGCTCGCGAAAGGCCTCGACGAACTCGTGCTGTGCTCGTCGCACCTGCTTGCCGGCGAGCGCAAGGATCCGGAGCTCGTGAGCTCCGCGGCATTCAACTACCTGATGTTGATTGGCACCGTCGTCGGCGGCTGGCAGCTGGCACGCGGCGCGCTGGTCGCGACCACCAGGCTCGTGACCGACGGCACCGACCCGGTATTCCTGCGCACGCAGGTGCTGATGGCAAGGTTCTATGCGGAGCACGTGCTGCCGCGTGTGCTGGCGTACGGCGTCGCCGTGCGCGCCGGCAGCACCTCGATCATGGCGCTGACCGCCGACCAGTTCTGACACGCTGCAGGCTCTTGGCCAATCCCTGGCACTGGTCACCCCTCGCCGCCGTCTCGGCGCGCGTGCCGCATGACCTTCTGTCCTGGCTCGCAGAGCCGGGAATGCTCACCGCGCGCGTCCGTGCGTTGTGCGGTCCGGCGATGGGATTTCGGCGGCTTGGCAGGCTGCGTGAATGCGCGCTCACCTCTCCCCTGCGCGAACGGCTCAAGGTCGAGGACGAAACCTGCCTGCTGCGCGAGATTGAGTTTTGCGCCAGTGGCGAACGCATTGTGTTCGCGCAGACTGTGTTGCCGGCCTCGACGATCGGACATTACCCGTGGCTGCGCGAGCTCGGCGACTCGCCCCTCGGCGAGGCGCTGCGCCAGGTGGACGATCCGCTCGAGCGCGAGCCGCTCGAATACGCGGAGCTTCCGCCGGGCCACCCGCTTGTCGAGGCTGCACGCGTCGTTACGGACGACGCATCGATGTGGGCCCGACGCGCCGTGTACAGGCTCGGCGGCCTGCCGATCCTTGTGCAGGAAGTTTTCCTGCCCGAGTTGCTGCGCGTCCAGGCGTCGGTCCGATCGCACACCGAGGAGCACAAGATGACAGCCGACCCGCTTCCCTTCGCCGTGCCGCGACCCACCGTCGCGATCTCAGGCACCGCCGTGCGTTTCCCAGTGCACCGCATCTACTGCGTCGGGCGCAATTACGCTGCGCACGCGCGCGAGATGGGATCGGATCCGACGCGCGAGCCGCCGTGTTTCTTCACCAAGCCTGCCGACGCAGTGGTCGCGAACGGTTCGCCAGTGCGTTACCCACCGCGGACGTCGAACCTGCACCACGAGGTGGAACTCGTCGTCGCGATCGGCAAGGGCGGCAAGCAGATCTCTGCGACCGAAGCGCTCGAGCACGTGTTTGGTTACGCGGTCGGCAATGACCTGACGCGTCGTGACCTGCAGACGCATGCGAAGGACAATGGCCTGCCCTGGGACGTCGCGAAGGCGTTCGATCACTCCGCCCCGATTACGGCGATCCGTCCGGTGACGGACGGTGGTCACCTCACGTCGGGTCGCATCTGGCTCGAGGTCAACGGCCAGTCGCGACAGGACGCCAACCTGTCCGAGTTGATCTGGAGCGTGCCGGAGATCGTTGCCGAACTTGCGACGCTGTTCGAACTGCAGGCAGGCGACCTGATCTTCACCGGCACGCCGGCCGGCGTCGGCGCCGTGCAGCGCGGCGACAGCATCGTGGCCGGCATCGACGGACTCGACACGCTCCGCACGACCATTGTCTGAACGCCCCGGGGGGAAGCAGATGGCATTCCGGCTGTACACGTACTGGCGCAGCTCGGCCGCATTTCGCGTTCGCATCGCACTGGCGCTCAAGGGCCTCGACTACGAGTCCGTGCCGAAGCACCTGCTGCGCGACGGCGGCGAGCAGCGCAAGCCCGATTACCTCGCGGTCAATCCGCAGGGACTGATCCCTGCGCTGGCCGACGACGGGTTCGTCATTCCGCAATCGCTCGCCATCTGCGAATACCTCGACGAGATCCATCCGGAGCCGCAGCTGCTGCCGGGCTCGGCGCGGGACCGCGCGATCGTCCGCGGCATGGCCATGGTCGTCGCCTGCGATACGCACCCGCTCAACAACGTGCCGATCATGGGATACCTGCGCCGTGAGTTCGGCGCGGACGACGCAGCGGTCAACCGCTGGGTGGCGCACTGGATCGAGCGCGGTTTCACAGGGCTCGAACGCTGGGTCGGTTCGATACCCGGCGCCTCGGTCGAGGTTGGCCAGCAGCGCGTCTGCTACGGCAACGCCCCGACCCTGGCAGACGTGTGCCTGGTGCCGCAGATGTACAACGCACGCCGCTTCGGCGTCGATGTCACGCCCTATCCGCGGCTCGTCGCGATCTGTGCTCACCTCGAAGGGCTGCCCGCATTCAGTTTGGCCCGGCCGGAGGAACAGCCGGACGCGGAAGGGAAGTGATTAGTGAGTAGTGAGTAGTGAATAGTGAATAGTGATTAGTGAATAGTGATTAGTGATCGGCGAGGTTCGGTTGGGACTAGAATCTGTTCCGACCAGTCACTACTCACCAATCACTACTCACTTCCTCCGAGGCTCCCCATGGTGACCGCCGTCGTCCTGATCAAGGCCGAGACCGACAAGGTGCCCGAACTGGCACAGACGATGGCCGAACTCGAAGGCGTGAGCGAGGTGTTCTCGGTGGCCGGCCAGTACGACCTCGTCGCGCTGGTGCGCGTGCGCGAGAACGAAGACCTGGCGCGCGTCATCAGCGAGAAGATGCGCAAGCTGCCGGGCATCACGGGGTCGGAGACACTGATCTCCTTCAAGGTCTACTCGAAGCAGGACCTCGACGCCGGCTTTCAGCTCGGTCTCGACTGACCTGACGGCGCGTTAGAGCGTGCCACCCAGGCGCCGCAGGGCGTCCGGCTGGAAGTCGCCGACCTTCGCCCTGGCATTGAACTGGATTGGTTCCTTGACCTCGTTGTCGAGGCCACCGACCAGGTATCCGCCGCTGTTGAGGTCGTGGTAGATGCCGAAACGGTAGAACGGCACCTGTGCGTCGTACGCCTGCAGCAGGCCGTGCATCGACGCACGCCACAGGCCGCCGCGCGTGTCGTATGCATCCTCGGCCAGCACCGACCAGCTGTCCTCATCGAGATAGAGCGTGCGTTTGCCGTAGATGTGGCGCTGGCTCGGCTTGAGCGTGCCTTCCACTACCCACATGCGGTGCAGTTCATAGCGCACGTGGTCGGGATTGACCGACTTCGGTCGGATGATGTCCTTGTACTTGAGCGACTTGTCGGAGAGCTCGTACGTGTTGTACGGCACGTAGATCTCGCGCTTGCCGAGCAGTTGCCACTCGTAGCGGTCGGGTGCGCCGTTGTAACCGTCGACCTGGTCGGTCGTCAGCATGCCCTCGGAGCCGTCGTTGATGCCGTCGTACGCAAGGTCCGGCGCGCGACGCACACGGCGTTGTCCGGAGTTGTAGATCCACGCCGAGCGCTGTTCCGCGACCTGGTCCACCGGTTCGTGCACCAGGAAGATCGTGCCGCGCAGCGTCGCCGGTTCGGTGAAATAACCGAGCGCGTAGAAGAGCCGGTTCGGTTCGATGTTCTCGACGTTCTGCGCGTAGATTCGCTGCGAGCTGAAGCCGATCTTGTAGTAATCGCCGTTCGACCGGACCGGGAACGAGTGTCCGGCGCGGACGATGCCGCCGCCGAGATGACGCACGAGGTGATTCCAGATCGCCTGCAGGCCGTTCTCGGGAATCGGGAAGGGCGTGGTGGAGCCGTTCAGGTCCTTGAGTCCGAAGCCCTGCAGCGAGACCTTGCCTGCCTGCGCGATGACGCGATCCGTCACGGCCTTCGGATAACCGACGGTACGGCGCGTCGGATACACGTTCATGCGGAAATTCTGCGGATGCTTCCGCAGCAAGGCGGCCTGCCCCCTGGTCAGCTTCGCTTCGTACTGGCCGACGTTCGTCGAGTTGATCGTAAAGATCGGCTTGTCGTCCGGGAACGGATCGATGTAACCCTGCTGCGGTGTCCAGCCTGCGGGTGCCTGCACCAGGCCACCGTCCCACGCGGGAATCGTGCCGTCGGCATTGCCCCCGCGCTCGGCGCCGACCGGCGTGAGGTCCTTGCCTAGCCTGGAAAAATCCGGCGCGGCCGAGACGTCCTGCACCGTCGCAAGCGCTGATGCGGCGACGATCCACGCGGCAATTTTCAGCAGGGGCATCACTGTGTTCCCGTTCTGGTGCCGGCGCCTGGCGTCGCAGCGAAGTCGGCCTAGTTTACGAGCTTTTCATCCAAATCTCAGGCTTTCCCCGATGGACTCCGCGCAGCTTCATCGACACGATCCGCCCGCGCAAACAGGCCGGGCGTCGCATCAATTTCGCAAACGGCCATCAACTGGGAAGGGATAGACGCGTATGACGAACAGGTTGCCTGGCAAGCCTTGCGTGGCGGCGAATTCCAGGGCCCGTAGGAGCGCCCTGCTGGGCGCCGCGGCCACTGCGCTGATCGCGACCACGCCCGCGCTGCACGCGGCCACGCCTGAGGTGCAGTCGGCCAAGCTGCAGCAGGCCGTCCGCAACGCCCTGCGCCTCCCGGTCGGCGAACGCATGAGCGTCGAGGCCGTGCGCAAGGCGTTCGGGACGCCTCGGCGTCGCTCGCCCCCGTCAGCCGCAAGATCGACTTCGGCAACGGCAACCGATCACCGTCGGCCCCGGCCAGACGGCGATCCCGCTGTCGAGTGCGGCCGAGAGCATCTCGATCGTCAATACCGGCGACCTGACCGGCGGCATCGGCATCGACGTCTACACGGGTGCGGTCGACCTCGACACGGCCCTGTCCAACGACACGTCGACTACTTCTTCGACTCAGCGGCTTCGTCGGCTTTACGACGATGCCGGCAATCGCGTCGTCGACGGTTACGGCTACCCAGCCTACATCACGACCGGCGGGTCGACGTCAACCGCAGCACGTGATTCTGGCGCGCGACCCGGCCGACTCGACCATCACGATCGACAACCGCGGCTCGATCGCTTTCGCCGGCCGCCATGGCATCAGGGCTGTCAACCCGGCCGGCCAGTCGATCGACATCGTCAATACGCGGCGACATCACCTCGACGGCGACAGCGAGTTCCGTGCTGGCATCTACGCCTGGACGGAGGCATACGGTCCAGCCACAGCTTCGACACAGACCGCGACGGCGAGCGCACCTACAACGCATTCGGCCAGGTGACCGGCGTCGTCGCGCCCGACGAGTTCACAGTCGACAGACCACGCTGGACATGGAGTACGACGGCGGCGCCATCGCTATCGACAACTACCGGCAACATCGACATGGGCGCGGACCGCGGCGCCACCGTATTCGGTACGCCCCCAGTGTCTGGGTGTCGGTCGGCATCCAGGCCGTCGGCGACGGCGGCACGACGATCGTCAACAGGGCGACATCAAGGTCGACAAGTGGAGCTGCGGGCATCGATGCCGCTCGACCGCGACCACCTCGATCGAGAACTCCGGCCGCATCGACATCGGCAATTGCTCCGCCGGCATCGCGTTCTCGCCATCGACCATGGGCCAGGAGGGCGACTATCGCCTCGGCGGCGACATCTACATCCTCAACAGCGGCGAGATCCGCGGCGGAATAACCAAGGACGAGACCGCGCCTGGCGAGACTGTGTACGCCAACCGGCATGCAGCGTCGTCAGCCTGGGCTCGAACAACGAGTACCTCGCCTCGCACGCGCACCTGAATGAGATGCTTCGCCGGGTACAACGAATTGCTCGGCGAGAAGGCTTCCCAGTTGGTCGACATCCCGAAGACGCGGCTGTACGACACGACCGTCCTGAATCAGGGGCACATCGAACTCGAGGATGTCGCGGCTCGGCATTTTCGTCATGCCGCAGGCCGGCGATTCGACCGCCATCAACGAGGGTACGATCATCGTCGGCGACGGTGTTCTACGATCGCACCGAACAACTTCCGGCGCCCGAGCGCAGGCTTTATGCAGAACAACATCCCGAGCGCGGGTCGAGTTCGACCGCCAGCGTGAACACGACGACGGGCGTCATCATTGCGGGCGACGACAGCTTCGGCATCCGCAATCTCAACTCGGCGGCGACGCCACCGCGATCAACGAAGGCTCGATCACGACGGCAACGGCGTCTCGGTGCGATCACGACTACGCGGCGGACTACGACCGGCTGTTCCAGTCGCACGGCATCCTCTCCATCAGCCCAGCGTCATTCACTTTTGGCGTCACGTCCTACGCGCGCAACACCGGTGAGATCACGATCGGCGACCTGAGCATCGGCATGTTTGTGTCCGGGTCAGAGCGAGCGGCTGCGGAGACGCGACGGACCCGACTGCGATCAACGTCAACGAGGGCATCATCTCGACGGGGGACAACTCGACCGGCATGTTCACGATGGGTACCAACGCGAGTACCCTCAACAGCGGCAGCGTCACCATCGGCGACTCGACATCGGCGCCTTCAAGCCGCACCCCGTACTTCGCGCCGAGAGGTTCCAGCATGGGCTTCGGTGTCGCATCCTGGGGCATACGGCCTGTCCGAGGTCATCAACGACGGCCAGATCACGACCGGCAACGGCACGGTCGGTGCGGCCGCGCGGATGTACGTGCCCGGGTACGGCTACGCGGCACGACTGATGCAGGACGAGGACGGCGTCATCATCACGGGTGACGGCTCGATCGGCGCGATGGTCGTCGGCAATTACAGCGCCACCCTCGACAACGAGGGTAGGATCGCGGTGGGCGATGATTCCATCGGTGTCGACATCGTCGGCGGGCATCGTCTTTGCCGATCGCAACGCGCCTGCGGCGACCGTGATCGAAGGCACCGCTGTTCGCGTGAACGACGGCATCATCGAGACCGGCGACAACTCGGTCGGCCTCGCCTGGAAGGCGTGCTCACGACGTCGCCCTACATCGGCACGGTGATGGTGTACGACCCGCCAGGCTGCTCGCTACTTCAATCCGCCCTGCAACGTACTGTAGCGTACTTCCTCGACGACGGCCGACTCGATCGGCGCCGCGTACCTGATCAACAGCGGCCGATCAGCATCGGCGCGGGCTCGACCGCGATCGAGATCACCGGCGCAGGCGCGGCCGACGTCGGCGGCGTGCAGATCTTCAACACCGGCACGATCCAGGCCGGCGTCGACGGCACGGGCACGGCGATCCGCATCAACGTCGGCAACGACCTCGACTCGTACGTCGTCAACGTCGGCTCGATCGGCGGCAGCATCGTCTTCGGCGACGGCGACGACCTGCTGATCAACACGCAGTTCGTCGACTCGACCGGGCGCGTGACCAGCACTGGCGACATCACGCTTAACGGCACGACGATCGACTTCGGCGGCGGCGCCAACCGCTTCGACATCGACCGTGGCACGTTGACGCTGACCGGCGGCAACAGCCTGATCTCCGGCGCGGACGTGGCGATGACGCTCGCGTCCATCGACGCGATCAATGGCGTTGCGGGCAGCACGCTGACCATCGACGGCAACCTCTCCGGCAGCTTCACCTTCGGCACCGACCTCTCGGCCGCTGGCGCGGACCGTCTGGTCGTGCTGGGCGACATAGCCGCGGGCAGCGAGATGGGCTTCGTGCTCAACCCGACCGAGCAGCTCAGCGGCGAGGTCGACATCACGGTGCTGTCCGTCGAGGGCGAGAACGCCGCGGCTGCGCCGACGGTGGCGGGTGTCTCGGGCCAGTTCGCCGACAGCGTGCTCGGCGCGCAGGCGAGTTTCGACGCGGCGAGCGGCGACGTCGTCGTCAGCGCGCTCTTCGGCATGGGCCACATGGCCGTCGCGGCCAGCGCCGCCACGACCATGGCGCAGAGCTGGTGGCTGCAGTCGGTCGAGAGCTTCGACAAGCGCAACATGCACAGGCTCTCCGGCGCCAACGACAGCGGCTTCGCCGTGTGGAGCACCGCCTTCCACGAGGAAGGCACGATCGAGCCGGACAACGGGCTGCAGGACACGAGCTTCGACCAGAAGGTGTCGGGCCTCCAGGCCGGCATCCAGTGGAGCCGCGAGCTCGGGGACGGCAGCGTCGCCGTCAGCCCGGTGTTCAGCTACGGCGATGCCAGCGCCAACCCGAACGCGAACGTCGCCAGCGCCAAGGGCCACGTCACGGCCTACGGCCTGAACGCGAACTACAAGTTCGACATGGGCCTGTACTTCGACGCGTCGTGGCATGCAATGTCGATGGACACCGATCTCAAGACGCCGGGAACGGCGTCCGCCGCGACGGGCGACACCGATGCGGACGGCGACGGCTTCAACCTCGAGGCGGGCTACGCCTGGGGCCTGAAGTCCGGCCTGACCCTGGTGCCGCAGCTGCAGTACTCCAGCGTAGACGTCGAACTGGACGACTTCAGCTCCAGTGACGACGTGTACCGGCTGACCGACGTGGGCGGAAAGGCATCGATGCTCCGCGCCGGCGTCACGGTGTTCAAGGCATTCGAGACGGAGAACGGCTTCGTCACGCCGCTGGCCGATCTCAACTACCTGTACGCCGGTGACGGCGACAGCGAGCTGAGCTCGAACGGCGTCCGCTTCGCCAACGACACGTCGGGCTCGGGCTATCGCGCCGAGTTCGGCATCGCCGGCCGCTACAAGGCCTGGGATATCAGCGGACGGGTCGGCGTGACGGACACATCGGTGTCCGACTACACGCTCTCCACCAACGTCGCCGTTCGTTACCGCTGGTAAGCAAGCAACATGAACATTCTGCGAAAGCTGCCGCATCCCCTGTCGATCGGCATCCTCGCCGCCCTGGCCATCTCCGTACCGGCCGGTGCGCAGCAGGCCGCGGAGTCGCAGTCCGGCGCCAAGCCGGCCGACGACGAGACGGTATCAGCGCCCGAACAGGCCCAGGATTCCGCCACGCCGCAGGAACTGGAGGAGATCGTCGTCACTGGTACGCTGATCCCGCTGACGACCAACAGCGGCATGTCGCCGATCTCGGTCATCACCAGCGAGGACATGGCCGCGAAAGGCCTGGTCTCGATCGGCGACGTCGTCAGTTCCTTCACCGAGAACAGCGGCTACGTCGAGGGCAAGTCGTCCAACCTGCTCGGCCGCTTCACCACCGGCGGCCAGGAAGTGAACATCCGCGGACTCGGCACGGGCCGCACGCTGGTGCTGCTGAACGGCCGCCGCATGGCCGACTACCCGCTGCCGTTCGGCGGCGAGCAGAACGGCGTCGATATCGGCGCGATCCCGATGTCGGCGCTCGCGCGCGTCGAACTGCTGTCGTCGGGCGCCTCGGCGATCTACGGCTCCGACGCGATCGGCGGCGTGATGAACTTCATCACCAAGCGCGACATGGACCAGACCGAGGTCAGCGTCACCGCCGGCGGTTACCTGGACGGCTACGGCAACACGCTGATCGGCTCGGTGATCACCGGCAACTCGTTCGAGCGCGGCTCCTTCACCTTCGGGCTCGACGGCTTCATCAACGAGCAGATCCTGGCCAGCGACGTCGACTACCTGCGCGACAACGCGCCGTACAACGCCGGCATGGTGACCATCGAGCAGAACGCGCCCCCGGCGCCGATCCGCTCGATCCTGCCGCAGGATGCCTGCGCGCCGCTCGGCTTCGAGTATGCCGACGAGGCCTGCCTGAGCGAGACCAGCAACACGATCTCGCTGCAGCCGGGCATCCGCCAGCTGTCGGCGTTCTTCGACGGCCGCTACGACCTCGCCGACAACGTCGAGCTGTTCGCGACCGCAATCGCCACCGACAACGAATACGAGACGCGCAGCAACGTGCTGTTCTGGAACGGCGTCGTGGCCCCGGACGACTTCTCCTCCGCGGTCTTCCTGACGCGCGGCTTCTCCTCGCGCGAGCTCGGCACGGCCGACGTCGACTCCAGCCAGCAGGCGTGGACCCTGACGACCGGCGCCAAGGGCGGCTTCGACGTCGGCAGCGAACGCTGGCACTGGGACGTCGCGTATTCGTACTCGAGCTACGAGACGCGCGAGTCGTCGATGAACCTGAAGGAGGAGGGTATCCGCAACTGGATCCTCGCCGGCGCCTCGACCGTGGTGGCCGACCCGAACCAGAAGGACACCTACATCGTCGACAGCGGCTTCTACGACAACCAGCTCGTCGGCAACATCGTCCGCCCAGTGCAGCGGTCGGAGGTCGCCGGCCTGGTCGGCGAGAACGTGCTGCGTGCCGACTCGTCCTCGAACTTCCTGACGCTGACCGTGGACGGGTCGCTCGGCGACCTCGGCGTATTCTACAAGCCGGTCAAGTTCGCACTGCGCTCCGAGATTGCCAGCCAGACCATGGAGATCCTCCCCGACGAACGCTCGCTCAACACGACCGGCGAGGGCTGGTACAACATCGGCGCCATCGAAGCCAAGGGCGACCGCGACCGCAAGGCGCTGGCGCTCGAGTTCGCGCTGCCGATCGTCTCGCGCCTCGATGCCTCGCTGGCGGCGCGCATCGACCACTACAGCGACGCCTCCGACATCTCGGGACGGATGTCCGGGCAGATCAAGTTCCTCTATCGTGCAAACGACTGGCTCAAGCTGCGTGGCGGCTACTCGCAGACGTTCCGCGCCCCGGACATGTTCAACATCTACGGCCAGTCCGAAGGCTTCACGACCGTCGCCGACTTCTCGGCACCCGGCTGCTTCGACGGCGTGGTCTACTCCTGCGGCTTCACCACGGTCGCGACCACGCGCGCAGCCGGACACCTCGCTGACCGAGGAATACGGCGACGATTTTGGCGTCGGCTTCATCTGGCAGCCGGTGGCGGACTTCATGCTGACCGCCGACTGGTACCGCACCGAACTGAACGACCTGGTCGTGACCGAGACCGCCTACGACACCCTGCTGCGCGAGTGGCAGTGCGACAACGGCGTGCTGGACGGCAGCTCGCAGCTCTGCGCCGACGTCCGCAGCCGCATCACCCGCAACGGCTTCGGCGCCGTCGAGCAGGTCACGACCCAGCCGATCAACCAGGACAGCGTCGAGCGTGAGGGCCTCGACCTGCGCGCCTCGTACCGCTACGAGTCCGAGCGCTACGGCGCGTTCTCGTCGAGCCTCAGCTACTCGAAGGTGCTCAAGTACGAGCTGAACCGGTTTGCGGGCGACGAGTCGGTCAACCTGCGCTACGGCTGGGTCGGACAGGCCACCCCGGAGAACTCGCTGGCGCTGTCCGTGAACTGGGACAACCCGCTCTCGGCGGGCAAGTCGGTCGGGGCGGGGATGTTCCTGCAGCGCGACGACGGCATCTACAACTTCTCGCAGACGCAGTTCATGGAACCGATGTACTCGGTCAACATGACGGCGCGCTACCAGTTCAGCGCCCGGGGCGAGGTGAGCCTGATCGTCAACAACCTGCTGTACACGTCGCCGCAGGACAACGGCGGCGGACTCTGGCCGTACTTCTGGCCGCAGTTGCAGACCGGCGCCGCGCTCGGCCGCTCCGCCTACCTGTCGCTGCGCTACTCGGTCAACTGACATGGGGCGCTGCCATGCCTGCGCCATCGCCGCGGCACTCGCGCTCGCGCTGCTGACCGGGGCAGCGGTGCGGGCCGAGTCCGGCGCGCATGCCGATTCGCCGCTCAAGCTGACCGAGATCATCGCGCGGCCGAAGGTCGTCGACCTGAAGGTGTCGCCGGACGGCAGGCATTTTGCCGCCACCGCGGTGACCGACGACGGCAAGACCATGCTGCACATCCTCGACCGCAGGACGATGTCGGTCGTGCACAGCGAGGTCTACGACGGGCCGCTCGGGGTCGGCGAGTTCACCTGGCACGACGCCAACCACCTGCTCATCACCTCGAGCTACAAGAGCGCGCTGGCGGAGGGCCGGGGCAGCGCCGGCGTCTTCATCCTCGACATCCGCAGCAAGGACATCCGGCGGGTGTGGGGCGGCGAAGGCTCGAGCGACTACGGCGGCTTCGAAGGTGGCGACCTGGGCGCCCGCATCGATGACGAACACTACTGGCTCACCGTTGGCCCGTCCGGATCGACGTACTCCGAGTTTCCGTACTTCTATCTGTACAAGCTCAATGTCTTCACCGGTCGCGCCGACCGCGTGCTGAAGTCGCCTTCGCGCGTCGCGAGCTTCGTGTTCAACAAGGACAACGAGGTGACGCACGCGATCGGGATGCTGCCCGACGACTTCGACTCGACGGTCGTGCATCGCCGCGTCGACGGCGAATGGGTGCTGGAGGGCATCTACCGTAACCCCGAGGGCGCGCGGATCCCTGTGCGCTGGCACAAGTGGGATCCCGACAAGATCCTGTACCGCGACAACACCGACGCGCAGACCATCGGCTACTACTGGGTCGACGCAAGGACGGGCGCGAAGGAACTGATCTACCGCGATCCGCGGGTCGACGTCGACGAGGTCGTCTTCGACGACGACGACGTCGCGATCGCCGTCAAGCACCAGTACGACTATCCAACCTACGTGCCGCTGCAGCCGGACCATCCGCTGGTCGTCAGGCGGCAGCGGCTCGTGGCCGCCTTTCCAGATCACCAGATCTCGATCGAGTCATCGACCGCGGACGGCATCGAGCACGTGCTGCGCGTGCACAGCGACCGCGACCAGGGGCAGTTCTATCTCTGGAACGAGTACGACGGCAAGGTCCGGCACCTGCTCAACCCGAGGCCGCAGGTCAAGGCCGAAAGCTTCCCGCAGACCCGGGCGGTGCGCTTCAAGGCCCGGGACGGCATGGAACTGGTCGGGTACCTGACCGTGCCGAAGCACAAGCCGGCGCAGAAGCTGCCGCTGATCGTGCTGCCGCATGGCGGTCCGCACGGCATCCGCGACGGCTGGGGTTACGACATGGAGGCTGCCGCCTTGGCCAACGCGGGTTACGGCGTGCTGAAGATCAACTACCGCGGGTCCGGCGGCTACGGCAAGGACTTCCACTACCAGTGGTACCGGCACTGGGGCCTCGAGATGCAGGACGACCTCGAGGACGGCGTGCTGTGGGCGGCCGGCGCCGGAATCGCCGACATCGACCGCGTCTGCATCTACGGTGCCTCCTACGGCGGCTACGCTGCGTTGATGGGTGTGGTCAAGACACCCGACCGATACCAATGTGCAATTGGCTACGTTGGCGTCTACGACCTCAACATCATGCACGACTTCGGCGACGTCAGCCGCTCGACGGCGGGCCAGAAGTACCTCGACGAGGCGCTCGG
Source organism: uncultured Pseudomonadota bacterium (assembly GCA_963748985.1). Taxonomy (GTDB): domain Bacteria; phylum Pseudomonadota; class Gammaproteobacteria; order Steroidobacterales; family Steroidobacteraceae; genus RPQJ01. The sequence continues at coordinate 78,185 of CAVVKQ010000026.1, read as the reverse complement.
CACCGACTCCGCCGACCGCGCCGCGCGCTCGAGCACGCCACACGTCGACCGGATCAAGGCGCCGGTGTTCCTGGTCCACGGCATGCAGGACGACCGCGCGCACTTCCGGCACTACGAGGAGATGCGCGAAGCGCTCAAGGCGCGGAACCACCGCTTCGAGACGCTGCTGGTGCCGCGTGCCGGTCACGGCGCGCGCGACCTCGCCAGCGTGCGCGAAGTCAGCTGCCGCATGATCGACTTCTTCGACCGCCACATCGGCGACCGCAAGCCGACCGACCCGCCGGACGACTGCCAGTTCCCGGGCTCGAAGAAGCTGCCCTACGAGTACTTTGAGGGCGTGAGCCGATGAAACTGCGCGCATTGCCCGTCATCGCACTGATGGTCGCCGTTCCTGCCGGCGCCTCGGCGCAGGCCGCGTTCAAGCGGCCCGATTGCCCGGCGCCCACGGCCGCTTACTCCGCCGAGGCGCGCTGCATCCGGGACATCCGCAAGAGCTGGCAACAGGCCAACTTCGACGCACTGCAGAAGACCGGGCTGATGTTCAATTACATGGCCCGGCCGGACGTCGACAAGTACCCGGCCGCCAAGGTACCCCTCGAGAAGAAGGTCGAGGGTTCGTTCACGGTGAGGTTCTCCGTGGCTCCGGACGGGGCTGTCTATAATGTCCAGGCGACTGACGTCACCGGCGGGATCGAGCCGCTCGCAAAGATGTGGGTGGACACGATCGGCCAGTGGACCTTCGTGAAGGTCGACAAGGCAGTGACCGATGTCGAGCATCGCCGGATCTACGTGTATCCCAAGGAAGACGACGTCGAGTCGCAGAAGAAGCCGGAAGCCGCCCTGTAGGCGTGCTGCGGCCGGACGCGATCCCGTCGCTCGCCCCGACCAAGTCGCATCGAGAAGTCGAAATGTCGAATGACGCTGCCGAAATCCCGGTTGCCGACGCTGCGGCGACCGCCGCGACCACCGACGCACCTGCCGAAAGCACGGACGGCAAGACACCGCCGGAGCCGGTCAAGAAATCCTGCACGCCAGGCCTGACCACGTGGATGAGACGCAACCGTGTCTCGATCGCCTTCACCTCCTACCAGAGCGGCCGACTGTACCTGCTCGGCGCCGACCCGAAGGGGCGGCTGTCGTTCCACGAGCGGATCTACCAGCGCGCGATGGGCATCGTCGGCAACGGCCAGCGGCTGTTCATGGGGGGCCTGTACCAGATCTGGCGCTTCGAGAACATCGTGCGCGGCGGGCAGACGGCCAACGGCACGTTCGACAGGTGCTACGTGCCGCGCAACGCGCAATACACGGGCGCCATCGACATCCACGAGCTCGGCATCCGCAAGGGCGGCACGGTGGTGTTCGTCAACACCAGGTACAACTGCCTCTGCGCGCCGAGCGTCACGCACAGCTTCAAGGTGATCTGGAAGCCGAGCTTCATCAGCAAGATCGTGCCGGAGGATCGTTGCCACCTGAACGGCCTGGCGATGAAGGACGGCCAGCCGAAGTACGTCACGGCAGTCTGCAGGTCGGACACGATCGACGGCTGGCGCGACCGGCGTCACGACGGCGGAGTCGTCATCGACGTCGAGACGAACGAGATCGTCTGCGAAGGACTTTCAATGCCGCACTCGCCGCGCTGGGCGGACGGCAAGCTCTGGGTGCTGAACTCCGGCACCGGCTATCTCGGCACCGTCGATTTCGACACGCGCCGCTTCGTGCCGCACGTGTTCTGCCCCGGCTTCCTGCGCGGCCTCGCGATCAAGAACGGCTTCGCCGCGATCGGCCTGTCCAAGCCGCGCAACGCGCGCTTCGACGGCCTCGAGCTGCAGCAGAACCTGGAGGCCAAGGACAGCCAGGCGTGGTGCGGCGTGCAGATCGTCGACCTGCGCTCCGGCTCGGTGGTCGAGTGGGTCCGGCTCGACGGGCCGGTGACCGAACTGTTCGACGTCACCTTCATCGACGACGTGACCTGCCCGATGGCGCTGGGCCAGCACAGCCCGGAAAACCTGTCGCTGGTCTCGATCGAGGACGGACTGGCCGCGAAAGAGACGGGCGCGAGCGACCTGTCGTCGTAGCGGTGCGACGCCTGATGTGACCGGGCGCCGGCCTTGCGCGCCGAGCCACCGGGATTGTCCTCGTGCCGCTAGGTTTCCCTGCGGTACTTCGCGCCGACGCGCCGGTACGCCTCGCGGAACGGAATTCCTTCCTTCGCAACCAGCTCGTTGGCCTCGGCCGCCGCATGAATGTCCGGGTCCATGCGGATGCGATCCGGCACGAACTGTAGCTCTGGAATCGCGGCGGCCATGATGCCGAGCGACTCGAGGCAGACATCGATTGAACGGAACAGCGGCGCCTTGATCAGCTGCAGGTCGCGCTGATAGCCCGAGGGCAACTTGGCGGTGATGCCGAGCACTTCCGCCAGGCAAGCCTGCGCCGTCGCCGTGCGGCCGCGCACCAGCTCGAAGACGTCGGGATTGCGCTTCTGCGGCATGATCGACGAACCCGTCGTGAACGCATCTGGCAGGCGCAAGAAGCCGAACTCCCGCGTATAAAACAGCAACAGGTCGGACGCGAGCCGCCCGACGTCCTGCATCAACAGCGCGATCTGGAAAAGCACCTCGGCTTCCGCCTTGCCGCGCGACAACTGCACGGCCGTCACCGGTTCGTGATTGGCGGCGAAGGCGAGTTTCGTGCGTGTCGTGTCGCGGTTCACCGGCAGGTTGGGCGTTCCGTAGCCGGCGGCTGAACCCAGCGGATTCTTGCCGATACGCCGATGCGAGTGACGCAGGCCTTCGATGTCGTCGCGGATCTCCGCGGCGAAGCCCTGCGCCCACAGTGCGACGGTGCTCGGCATCGCCTGCTGCATGTGCGTGTAGCCAGGCAGGGCGACGGACCCCTGGTTGGCCGTCAGCCCGTCCAGCGCTTCGGCGACGTGTCGGGCTCCCTCAGCGAGGCTTTCGACGGCGTCGCGTAGATACAGGCGAAGTGCCGTGAGCACCTGGTCATTGCGCGAGCGACCCGCATGCAGGCGAGCGCCCGCCGTGCCGATCCTGCGTGTGAGCAACATTTCCAGCGCCGTCTGGCCGTCCTCGAGTTCCAGCGTCACGGACCACTCGCCACGGGCGTGTGCGGCAGCGATTTCGTTCAGACCGTTGCGGATCGCGTCAAGTTCGTCCTGTGCGAGCAGGCCGCATTCCTGCAGCATTTCGGCGTGCGCGATCGATGCGCGGACGTCGTAGGCCACGAGCCGGTTGTCGAGCGCGTGATCCTCGCCAGCCGTGAAGCGCAGCACGCGTTCGTCGAGGGGTGCGCCTTTGTCCCACAGTCTACTCATGCACTTGTCCTTCGTAGGGGGAAGGGGATGGGGGTTAGGGGATAGGGGTTAGTCGGAAGAAATTTGCGCGAACGCGCTTCTGACTATCCCCCAACCCCCATCCCCTACCCCCTATTGTCCTTGTTCGGCGGCCGTCAGCGCCTTCGTGTCCGCGACGACCAGTGTGCCCTTGCCTTCATTGGTGAAGATCTCGGCCAGCAGCGAGTCAGTCTCGGCGTACGAAATCACGTGCACGCGGCGGACACCACCCCGAATCGCCGCTTCAATGGCGCTCGACTTCGGCAACATGCCGTCGGTGAGCGCACCCTTCTCGCGCAGTCGGTGCAGGCCGGCCAGGTCGGTGTACGAGATCAGCGACTGCGGATCGTCGACACGCTCGAGGATGCCGGGAGCGCCGGTGCACAGGATCAGCTTTTCGGCGACCAGCGCGCCGCCGATCGCCGCGGCGACCGTGTCGGCATTGATGTTGAGCAGCTGCCCCGAGTTGTCGCACGACAGCGGGCTCACGACGGGCAGGAAGCCGCTGTCGAGCAGCCGCGTGACGACGGAGCCGTCGATGCCGTCGATGTCGCCCACCAGGCCGTAGTCGACGACTTCGCCACTCGCTAGCGTCACCGGACCGCGGCGATGGGCCTGCACCAGGCCGCCGTCGATGCCGCCGATCCCGATCGCGGAGATACCGAAGCTGCGGCAAAGCGCGACCAGCTGAGTGTTGATCAGGCCGTTCAAGACCATGCTGATGGCGTCGATGGCCGTGGCGTCGGTCACGCGACGGCCCTGAACCATGCGGGTCTGCACGCCTAGTTTCGCCGTCACGTCGTCGAGCTGCGGGCCACCGCCGTGCACGAGCACGACGCGGATGCCGAGGTGGTGCAGGATCGTCACCTGTTCGACGAAGGCTCGCATCGTCCCGGCGTCGCGGAACGCGCCGCCACCGGTCTTGATGACGAAGACCTTGCCCTTGTACATGTGGATGTAAGGAGTCGCGCCACGCAGTGCCCGCACCGTGACAGCCTGTTCGCCCTTGTGTCCGATCATCGTCAGTTCCCCTTGAGCAATCGATGCAGCACGGCCATCTGGACGACCATGCGGTTGGCGGCTTCGCGGATCACGCGGCTGCGCGGCCCGTCGAGAATTTCGTCGGCGACCGCGACGTTGCGGCGCACGGGCAGGCAATGCATGAAATGACAGTCGGCCCGCGCGTGCTGGAACCAGCTTTCGCGCACGCACCAGTCGCCGAGGGGGGCGCGCGCCTTCGCTTCGCCGTCGGCGTCTCCGTAGTGCAGCGGCGAGCCCCATTCCTTCGCGTACACGACGTGCGCATCGCGCAGCGCCGATGCGTGATCGGCGGTTTCAGAGACGCTGCCACCCGAAGCCGCGGCGGCTGCCCGCGCCTTGTGCATGATCGCGTCGGGCAGGGCGTAGCCTTCGGGCCGCAGGACCACGACGTCCATGCCACGCTGCGCCGCCATGTGCACGGTCGCGGCCGGTACCGCGAGCGGCAACGCACGCGGGTGCGAGACCCAGCTCAGCACGAATCTGCCGGCCCGCGGCACGGCGAGCTCGTCCATCGTCCGCCAGTCCGCAAGTGCCTGGCAAGGATGGTTGACAGCGGACTCCAGGTTCACGAGCGGCTTCGGGCACAGGTTGGCCATGCGCATGAACTGCTCTTCGGCGATGTCTGCCGCGAGGTCCTTGCCTTCGGCGAACGAGCGGATACCGAGCGCGTCGCAATACGAGGCAAGCACGGGAATCGCCTCGCGCACGTGTTCTGCCGCGCCGCCATTCATGATCGCGCCGTCCCGTGTCTCGACCTGCCACGTGCCCTGGCCAGGCGTCACGACGAACGCTGTACCGCCGAGACGCTGCATGCCGGCCTGGAACGAAGCCAGCGTGCGCAGCGACGGGTTCAGGAACAGCAGCCCGAGAATCTTGCCGGCGAGCGCGGTTGGCTCGGGTCGGCTCTGCAGGCTTTGTGCGAGCGCGAGCAGGTCCACGACTTCGTCGCGGGAGAGGTCGGCCAGGTCGAGGAAGCGTTGCATGGAGGGGTTAGGGGATAGGGGATAGGGGTTAGTCGGAAGGCGCTGCGCGCCAGAATCCATTTCTGCTGCGCCTGCGATTCAGGCAGGCAGAGAGGACAGCGCGTCGCGCAGTTGCTCGACGTGTTTCGATTCGAGCACGTAGGGAGCAAGGATGCGGACGACGTGCGGGTCGCCGCTGGTTCCCGTCAGGATGTCGTGCTGTTCGAGCAGTTCGCGCTGCACGTCCTTCGCCGGGCGGCGCGTGCGCAGGCCGAGCAGGAATCCGGCGCCCTGCATGCCCGTCACCGGGCCGACGACGCAGCTATCGCGTATCTGCTGCGACAGCTTGCGGACGTTCGCGAGCAGGCCTTCGCTTTCGATGATGTCCACCACGGCTTCGATCATCGCGCAGGCCATCGGTCCGCCGCCGAATGTCGTGCCGAGGTCGTCTACCTTCAGGTGACCTGCGACGTGATCCACCATCAGCAGGGCGGCGCACGGGAAGCCGGCACCGAGGGCCTTGGCCGTCGTGATCATGTCGGGCGAGACGCCATACATGTTGGCGGCGAACGGGTATCCGGTGCGACCCATGCCACACTGCACTTCGTCGAAGACGAGCAGGGCGCAGGTCTCGGTGCAGCGCTTGCGCAGCGCCGACAGGAACGGCTCGCCGAGGTCGAGCGCGCCGCCGACACCTTGCACCGGCTCGACTATCACGGCGGCCGTGTCCGTGCCGATGATCCGATCGATCGCGGCGAAGTCACCGCGCGGCACGAAGTCGACGTCGAAGGGTGCCTGCGGAAAGCCATACCATTTCTCGATCGCACCCCAGGTCACGGCTCCGGCAGCAGCCGTACGGCCGTGGAAGCTGCCTTCGATGGCAACGACCTTGCGCCGGCCCGTGATGCGCAATGCCAGCTTCAGCGCGTTTTCGTTCGCTTCGGCGCCGGTGCTGATGAAGAACGCGGTGTTCAGGCCGAGTCCGGCGAAGCGCGTCAAGCGCAGCGCAGCTCGTGCACGCACGCCGAGCGGAACGGCGTTGCTCTGGAAGATCAGTGCTTTCGCCTGTGCTTCGAGCGCGGCGAGCAGTCGCGGATGCGAGTACCCGAGCGCCGCGACGGCGTGGCCGCCGTACAGGTCCAGCACCTTCCGGCCGTCGCGCGTGTTGAGGTACACGCCGGAGCCGTCGACGACGTCGAGGGCCCACTGCGAGTACACCGGTGCCAGGTGGTCGGCAGGCGGCGCCCGGTTCACGACGGCGTTCATCAGGTCCACCCCGGTGCAGGCGTCATCAGGCCGGCCGTCTCTTCGTGCCCGAACATGCGGTTCATCCATTGCACGGCTCCGCCGGCCGCGCCCTTGGTCAGGTTGTCGATCACGCACATCACGGCGACCGTGCGGCCATTGCTGACACCAGAGAGCTCAGCGAAGTTGCTGGCGATGACGTCCTTGAGGCGCGGCATTTCACCGCCAACGCGCACGAAGACGGACTGGTCGTAATACTCGCGCAGTGCATGCACGAGCTCGTGCGTCGACATCGATTCGTGCAGGGTCGCCTGGACTGTCACATGAATTCCGCGCGCAAACGGGCCGCTGTGCGGCACGAAAGCAAAGTCGGCGTGCGTGCCGGAGGCCGCCTGCGCGAGCGCTGTGATTTCCGGTGCGTGCCGGTGCGCGAGCGCATTGTAGGAATACATGTCGCTGTGTCGCTGCGGATGGTGCGTGCCGGCCACGGGCTGTCGACCCGAGCCTGTGCTGCCGGTCACCCCGGACACGAACAGGCGCGGCTCGACCAGGCCGAGCGCAAGCAGCGGCACGCTCGCCAGCAGCACGGCCGTCGCAAAGCACCCGGGGTGTGCCACGTGGGGCGTAGACAACGCATTCAGGTGCTCCGGAACCGCGCAGGTGAACTCGCTGAGCCGATCCGGTGCGCCGTGAGCGTGCTTATATACGGCCTCGTAGGCGTCCGTGCTCGCGTAGCGAAAGTCTGCCGAGGTATCGACGACCCGTGCCTGCGTTTCAGCCTGCTCGGCGGCCGTGAGCAACCGGTCGATCAGGGCAGCCGACACGCCATGCGGCGCAGCCGAGAAGACTGCGGTGGTCGGGTTCGCCGTGACGTACTCGAGGATCTCGTCGTGGTTCGCGAAGCGCAGGTGCGGCAGCACGGGCTGCAGGTGACGGAAGAACTGGGCGACGGGTTGGTCTGGCTGGCTGTCCGAGGCAACCGCTGCCAGATCGAAATACGGATGCGACGCGAGCAGGCGCAACAGTTCGCCGGCGACGTAGCCGGTGCCGCCCAGCACGATCGCAGGTGTCCGTGCGCTCATTGATTGATCGCCGCAACAGGCTGCGCTGCGAGGCCCAGCGCATCGATGATGTGGTCGCCGAGCAGGGCGCCGGCGGTGATGGCATTGAACGCGCGCACCTGCATCTGCTGCTCGATGATGTTCACGCCCACTGCGTTGTCCGTGGCGGGGCCGGTGACCGCACAGGGCTCGATACCGAACCGCTCCCGCAGCAGCTTCACGCCACCCCAGGCCGCAACCGGATCATTCGCAGAAAGAATCACGGCAGTCAGCGACCTGGCGATGTCCGGGGCCGACAGGATCGCTTCGACGCCGTAGGCGCCGAGGATGCCATCGCCGAGTTCGAAGATCACGACGTCGGGCTTGCCCTGGGTCATCTCCGTCAGCATGGTCCGCGTCAGGGCGGGACCGGACTCGGCGGTCGTCGTGACGATGCCGAAGTCCGTGAAGATCTGGCTGCGACGCGCGCCTGCGTCTTCCATCGCAAGGATGTCACGACGCAGCGAGACACCCGTCGCCTTGAACGCGTGCACGGCGAGGCCGCGATGCCGCATGCGGCTCACGATCGCACAGGCAGCGGCCGTCTTGCCAGCCTCCATGCAGGTTCCTGCAAGCGCCACGATCGGCACGCCGTGCGTGTCGAGCGTCGCTCCCTGGTCCAGCTGGTGATAGCCGACGCGGGCCGGCACGCCGATGCGCTCGCCGAGGAACGGAAACTGCAGCACGCAGCCGAGTACGCGCGCGTCGAACGGTTGACCGCGCTCGGGATTGGCCGAATCGCAGATGCCAAGCACGCCGCCGATGTTGAGCACCTGGATGACGTCACCCACGGCCACCTTCTCAGGGATGTGCCCGGAGTAGCCGAACAGCGCCTGCCGGTGCCCGAGCGCGCCGACGATCACGTCGCCCTTCGACACCTTGGCCATGCGGCCGCTGGTGAGTTCGAGCTGGTTGTAGGTCGATTTATTGGTGAGCACCTCGACGACCAGCACTACGCCTTCCTCGCAGGGAATGTCGGTCGTGGCGACGCGCAACTCGTGGCCGAGGCCGCAGGCCTGCGCGATGGAACCGATCTTGTCGACGACGACAGACTTCATCTGCATGGTGTGTCTCCCGGGCCCAGCCGGGCTCAGTTGCGCCCGGCGCGCGTGTAGAAGATTCCCGGCAGTGCCAGCATCTTGGAGAAGCCGTGGGCCTCGGCAGCAGTCCATTCACCGGCCGATTCACCGTAGGCGCCCTTCGACGCCTTCATCAGCGAGTACCGCGACGAGGTGCCCTCGATGAAAACGACACCCGGACGGAACAGGACGTGCACTTCACCCGTGACGCGCTGCTGCGTCGAGACGAAGAAGGCTTCCATGTCGCGACAGACCGGGTCGAGATGCTGGCCTTCGTGCACGAGGTCGCCATACGGCGCAGCAAGTGTGTCCTTCAGCCGGGCCTGTCGCGCGGACAGCACCAGTTTTTCGAGTTCGCGATGTGCCGTGAGCAGCACTTCAGCCGCAGGAGCTTCGAACGCAACTCGGCCCTTGAAGCCGATGATCGTGTCGCCCAGGTGAATGCCGCGGCCGACGCCGAATTTCGCGCCGATCGTCTCCACCTGCTCGATGAGGCTCACGGCGTCGAGCTGCTCGCCGTCGAGCGAGCTCGGTATGCCGGCTTCGAAACCGATCGTGTGCCTTTCCGGCGCGTGCGGGTGCGTGAATGCGTCCCTGGTCAGCACCCAGGCGTCGTCCGGAATGCAGGTCTCGGAGACCAGCGTTTCCTTGCCGCCGATCGTCACGCCCCACAGGCCGCGATTGACGGAGTAGGCCGCGCCAAAGGGCGGCACCGGGAGCTTGCGCGTCTGCAGGTACTCCAGCTGCTCGGGCCGCTTGAACGCCTGGTCGCGGACTGGCGCGAGTATCTCGAGTTCGGGCGCCAGCGTCCGCAGCGCGACCTCGAAGCGCACCTGGTCGTTGCCCGCGGCGGTCGAGCCATGGGCGACGACATCGGTGCCGATCTGCCGCGCGAACTGGGCCACGGTCTGCGCCTGCAGCACGCGTTCGGCGCCGACACACAGCGGATACAGGTTGCCGCGACGCACGTTGCCCATGACCAGGTACTTGAGCACCTGCTCGAAGTAGGCCGGACGCGCATCGACCAGGTGGTGCGCAACGGCACCCAGCGTCTGCGAACGTTCGGCGAGAACGTTCGCAGCGTCGGCGTCGATGCCGCCCGTGTTGACGGTCAGCGTGACGATCGGGCGGCCGTACTTTTCCGCGAGCCAGGGCACGCAGAACGAGGTGTCGAGTCCGCCGGAAAAAGCGAGCAGGATGGGCCTGGCGCCCTGGGATGGCGTGGTCATCGGGAGTTCTCAGCGTCCGAAGTGGGTACGGAGGTGGTCGTGCAGGCGGCGCTGCGCTTTCGCACTTTCCGTCGCGATGAAGATCGTGTCGTCGCCGGCGATGGTGCCGATGACCTCGGGCCAGCGTGCCTTGTCGAGCGCGATGGCGACGCTCTGGGCGGTGCCAACCGACGTGCGCAGCACCGTCAACGTGGGTCCCGCGGCGCGGTAGCCCTTGACGAACGAGCGGACCGTCTCGAAGTGGCTCGGGGTGAGTGCTTCCTCGACGACGGGCAGCAGGTAACGGTCGCCGCCCTTGACCACGCCAAGCTCGCGCAGGTCGCGGCTGACGCTGGACTGGGTCGCGTCGTGGCCCTCGCGGTGGAGCAGGACGACCAGCTCGGCCTGACGCGCGACAGCGTTCTGCTGCAGGATGCGGACGATCGCATCGCGACGCTGGGTCTGGGCGTTGAGGTCGGCGGCCAAGGGCGTGGTATCCGGTCTAGGTGAATAAAAGGTGCGCAAATGTGCATAATTATGCAGAGCATGTCAAGCCCGGGAGTCCCGGAATGAACGACTGGCGTCTGCAACACTTCCGCGGCCTGCAGGCACTTGCGCGCACGGGCCTGCATTTCTGCAAGGACGAGTACGACCGCGAGCGGTACGAAGCCATCGAGCGCATCGCATCGGAACTGCTGGCCGCAGGTGCCGGCGCCGACCCGGCCGAGCTGCGGGCCGAGTGGTCGCGGGACGTTGGGTACGTCACGCCCAAGGTCGAGGTTCGCGGCGCCGCATTCCGTCGAGCCGACGGCAAGGTGCTGCTGGTCCGCGAAACGATGGATGGGTTGTGGACCCTGCCCGGTGGCTGGGCCGACGTGAACGACTCGCCGTCCGGCGCCATCCGCAAGGAAATCGAGCAGGAGTCGGGTTTTCGCGTGCGGGTGGTCAAGCTCGCGGCGCTGTACGACCGCAACGCGCACGGCCACACGCCGTCACTGCATCACAGTTGGAAAGCGTTCTTCCTCTGCGAAATCGAAGGCGGCGAGGCTCGCGGCAGTTACGAGACGGACGGAGTCGAGTTCTTCGACCCGGACGAGCTGCCGCCCATGTCCCTCGGCCGGTGTACGCCGCAGCAGGTCATGCGCATGCGGCAGCATCTCCTGCGCCCGGAGATTCCGACGGACTTTGACTGAGGTATCGCTGCAGGCCGGTGGGTTTCATGGGCGTCCGTGCCGGGTCTTTTCCGGGCGAGCGGAAAGGCAGACACGCTCGCCCGGAAAAGACCCGGCACGGACGCCTGTTCGACCGCGCCTGAATGAATTCTCGTCAAAGCCCGAGAATTCACACGGCGCATGCAATGTCGACGAGGTCATGTCGTATGACACGCTGCGGATGGGTCGCGTCGAGATCCGCACGCTCAATGGTTGAGCTGAGTGCCGCGCGCCCTGCAGTTCGGGTTCGACATTTCTCTTCCGACATGCGCGCGCCAGCAATTCGTCAGGTGCCATACAGCGCAGTGAGATGAAATGCGGTGTTCGCAAAGCTGTGCGCCAGGATGGGGAACAGAAGGCTGCCGCTGCTGAACCGCAACCAGCCGCCGGCAATGCTGCCGATGAAAGGGAACAATGCAGACATTGAGTCGAATGAGAACCCGGAAGCCGAATAGCTCAGTCCATGCCAGATGCCAAATGCAAGAGCGGTGATGATCACCACGGCCCAAGGTATGCCTTGCGAGGGCTCATTACCGCGGATGAGACCAAGCAAGAGGGCGGGAGCGATGCCACGATACGCCAGCTCTTCCGCAAGCCCGGGCATCAGTGCTTGAAACGCCAATGTCTCAATGGACGGCGCTGAGGGCTTGAACACCAGCCCGAGCGAGAGACCCCACAACACGAACAGAAACAGGGCGATCAGTGATGTCTTCAGGTTTCGTTGCGACAGGGTAAGGCCGAGCGCCTTGGGTCTGATCCCCAACCCAAGGATCACCACGCTGGATAGCAGCAGGCTGTAGATTTTCCCGGACCAATTCCAGTCTCCGCCGACGAAGTCGAATGCAGCTGAGCCGGACGGCAGACCGGTTACGAGGTCGTCAAGTCCCAGATAGGCTGCGAACAGCAACCCAAGGGCACAGGTCAATCGTTTGTCGAAGTACTTGAACGAAAGAAAAACCAGAAAAGCGATAGCGGCAAAGCTCAGCGAAAAAATGACTGCTTCCATGTGCGACGTATCTCGGGTTGGCTCTTGACTGCGACCAGGTCAAACAATTCTGTCGTGCGCCATGAGGTTCAACGGTCCGCCTGCCCGGCCTTTGGCTTGCCATCCTGGAGCCGTGCTCCACGAACGCAGTGCCGCTGCATGCGCCGTGCGAGTCATCGGGCGGGCGCGGATACCTGTCGCATCGTATTCAGTGTCCGCCCGTGACTCGCTCAGGCGCCTGACGGCAGGGTGGGGTTCGGTACTTTCTTCGGCGAGCGTGTCTGCCTTTCCGCTCGCCGAAGAAAGTACCGAACCCCACCCGGATCACGCCAAGGCCAGGCGAACCGGGCTACCGCTCAATCCGATACTCGATATCCGCGCTCTGCTCGATTCCCGCCTCGGCCTTCAGCGACCACCGTTCGTTCAGGGAGTATCTGAGTTTGATGGTATTGATCGCCTCGGCGATCGAGATGCCATAGCTCACGTACAGGTCCGGTGACAGCGCCTTGCCCAGCACCACCGACGTGTCGCTGTCCCCGGTCCGTTCCAGGGACACTTCATCCAGTCCGAGACGCGTGCCGAGGCCGCCGAGCAACAGCCCGCCGCCGCTCACTGCGAGACTCTCAGCCGCCTGGTTGACGTTCGCGGCCTCGCCGGATTGCAGCGTATCGATCGAGCGTCCCGTCAGCAGGTACGACAAGGCCTCGTTGCTCGACATCGACGGCTGCGAGGTGATCGTGACGAAGGGCTGGTCGATCGTCCCGCGCACGTTCACCGCCACGGTGATGTCCGCGTCCCTGATCTTGCGCTCGGCAACGATGTCGAGCACCGGCTCGTTGAGCGGTGAATCGTTGAACGACAGCGTGCCCCTCGTGATGCGGACGTCCTGACCGAATGCCCGGTACTGACCCTCGGCGACCCGGATGACGCCGTTGCCGCGCGGTACGTCGTCCGGCACCGTCGACACCGTCACGCTGCCTACCAGGCGTGCCTTCAGGCCGTAAGCATCCACGCGCACGGAGTCACCCAGCACAACCTTGATCCGGCTCGTGACCCGGTCGCCCGACGACGGCTCCGTGTCCTCGACGTCGGGAAGGCCAACGATGCGTTCGTCGGGTGACGTGCTGACCGAAGTGGTGATCTCGCGTGGTGAAATCCGGGCGTTTGGAATCTTCACCTCGCCTTCGACCTCGAATCCGTTCGCGCCGGCGCGCAAAACGATGTCGGGCGAGGCGAGCATGCGCAGCTCCGGCGTGTCCGCCACCAGCAGCTGGTCGCCACGTAACCGCATGGAGCCGGTCATGACCCCTTCCGGCCAGGTGAAGTTGCCGTCGATCGTCAGCTTGCCTTTGGCGGTCTCGCCCCTCGCGTCGAACGTGAGCGCATCGCCGTCGAACGAGCCATCGGCCTGCAGCGCCGAAATCTTCAGGTTGGTTCGATAGAGTTCCAGCACGCCGTCGCGTACCTGGAAGTCGCCGTTGAACGTTGGCTGGCCTATCGTACCGCCCAGCACGACGTTGCCTTCGAGCCGGCCGGCTGCCCGGTCGATCTCCGGCACCAGCAGCGGCAGGACCTTGATCGCTTCGGACGTCCCCTTGATGTGTCCGGTCAGTGTCGAGTCGAGCGGCGCGCCCGCGTGCCGCTGCACCAGCGCTTCGCCCTGCACCTTGGTGGTCTCGTCGATGTCGATGTCGAGGGTCGCACGCATCTGCGTGGGTTCGGCCAGCAGGTCGAAGCGGCTGCTGCCCAGCCGGATACGCTCGACGCGGAACTTGTTGCGCTGCACGTTGATCGTCGGCTCGTGCACGAGCAGCGTCGAACCGCCGATCCACTCCTGGCCCGGTGACTTTTCCGCCCAGCCGCTCGCCTGCAGCCGGCCGTCGAATTCGCGCCACCCGAGCAGCGACCGGAGGATGCGTTGCAACGGCCAGTCCTCTGCGCTGTACAGCACGCGCCACGCCAGGGGCTGCGCATGACGTTCGCCCTCGATGCACAGCCGCGATTCCTGGTCCGTGCGCAGGCACAGCGGTGATGTGCTCTGCAGCGCTGGGCCGAGCACCAGCGCCGCCGGCTGGATCAGTCGCGCATTGCCTTCCGTGAACTGGATGTCGGCCTGCGACAGGTCACCGGCCCATTGTCTGCCCGCCAGGTCGTAGCCGCCTTCGGCGACGAATTCGCCGCGGAATTCGGCGATGCGGCGCTCGGGGTCGCCCGGCGAGGCGAAGTCGAGCGTGATCCGATGCTCGCCCACGAAGCCGTCGAGGCTGCCGCGCGCGAAGTCGAAAGCGAGTCCGGCCGCATCGATGGTCGTGGCACTGAACATGACACTCGACCGACGCTTGTCGCTCGAATCGATGTCAGCTTCGGCGTCGAAGCTCGCGACCTGCACACCGGCGTAATCGAAATTCCGCACGCGTGCGGTGCCGGCAATGACGGGACGGGATGGCGTTCCGCGAGCCGTGCCGCGCGAGACGAGTGTTCCAGTCATGCCAGGCAGCACGATGGCCAGCGAACGCAGGTCGACGTTCCAGCCCAGGTCAAGCGCGTTCGTGCCGACGCGACCGTCGATGTCGACGAAGGATGTGCCGTTCGCAATGCGAACGCCCCGGAGGTCGAATGAGCCGTCACGGTGCGCGATCTCACCGCGCCCGGTCAGCGGCCGGCCGAACATCGTGCCGGACAGTGATGTGAGTCGCGCCGTCCACGGCGCTGCCGCGCTGAGCCCTGCGCCTGCGATCGTGCCCCTCGCACTGACGCGGCCCTCGACGCCCGGCCGAAACTCGCTGATCGCGAGCCCCTGTGCGTCGACGTCGAAACTCCACGCCTGGTTACCCGACCACGACAGCGTGCCGCGACCGTTGATCCGCCCGCGCAACGCGTATCCATCGAATCGATCGAGCACGACGCCTGTCTTGTTGACGACGCCGGCTGCCTCGAAGCTCGTCGACGGAATGTCGGGGCCTTCAACCTGGGCACGCGTCGAGAACCGGTACGGCATCGAGCCCTCGAGCGTGTACACGCCCTGCGGGCTTTGCACGACGGGCTCGCCGTCGAGCTCGATGGGCCACTGCAGCGCCGACCAGTCGCCGTTCAGGGCGAGCAACGGCAGCGCGCCGTCCGGCGCATCCGCGTCGGGCAGTTTGATCGTGCCGCTCGAAGTCACGGCGAGCCCCATGCGCGGCAGCCACACATTCAGGTTGGCGAGAGAGATTGTCCGCTCTTCCCAACGACCCGCGCCCTGCACGCGTAGCTGCTGGTTCGGCAGCGCCGGCGAGGTCAGCGTTCCGTCGATCCCGAGCGACGCAAGGCCCGCGGCGAGCGTGATCGTGCCCGTCATTTGCGGAAAGCGCCCGGCAGGTACCCAGGGCGAGCCATCGAACGCGGTCATGCGGAATGTGCCTTTCGCCCGCGGTTGCTCGGTCAGGTCGAGCAAGGTGCCCGCAAACGCCAGCTTCGCCGGAGCGTCGAGAAAGACATCCGCACCGAGCCGGTCGAGATTGCCTCTCGTCAGGACACGGAAGCGATATTCGAACGCGTCGCCGGGCAGCCGCCACTCCCCGCGCAGGTCGGTGCGCAGGCCGAGCGGCTCGGAGGCGCGCAGAACCAGGTTGCCGCTGATGCGTCCGTCCGGTCCGCGCACGTCGACGGGGTCGAGGTCGAGCCGCCAACGCGTCACGCTGAGTGAACCCCTGGCTGAGCGTGCTTCGATGCGCTGGCCGCTCTTCAGAGTAAGCGCGATGTTGCCGAGTCGGAAGTCCGGTGCCGTGATGCGCAAGCCGGCCGGCAGGAAATACGGAGGCTTCTTGGGCTGCGGCGGCCGCTCCTTGAGTGTCACCTCCAGGCGCGACACCGTCAGCCCTTCGAGCCCGAAGTGGCCAACGATCAGGCCGCCCGGTTCCGGGCGCACTGCCAGGCCGCGCGCGACGACGTGCGCCGCTTCGTGATCGACAGTGACGCTGTCTGCCGTCAACGGTCCCGCGATTGAGCCCCGCGCGCCGCGCACTTCGATCTTGACGGTGGGCAAGCGGCCCAGCTGTGCGATCGCGAACTCCAGGCCCTGCTGCGTGAAGAGCAACCAGTGCAGGAATAGCGCGACGCTGCCGGCCAGCGCCAGCAGCAATCCGATGAACACGATGTAACGGCGGCGCACGCTACAGCACCTGCGTGATGTTCAGGTGGAAGCGCGGCTTCAGGTCTGGCTGCGACAGTGCCTGCGCCACGTCGAAGCCGATCATGAGCATCGGCAGTCTCCAGCGCACCCCGACGCCGACCGAGTACTCGAGCGGTGTGCTCCAGTCGTTGAATGCGTTGCCCGTATCGAAGAACACGGCGCCGCGGAAGTTGCGCCGGAAATCGCGTTCGAACTCGATGCTGCCGATGACCTTGTGTTCGCCGCCGCCGCCCTGGTTCGACGAAGCGTCGGGGTTGGTTTCGCTTGCCGGCAACGGCGGGCTCAGTGAGTTGAGTGCGAAGCCGCGAACGCTGCGATCGCCGCCCGCGAAAAATCGCTGCGAGGCCGGCAGCTCGGAAAAATCGTCCACCCAGCTGGTGCCGAACTCTGCGCGACCACGGACGTACCAGGGCCCATGGATCGGCCACACGCGTTCCGCCCGACCGTAGAAGCGCAGGTAGGAAGCATCGGATCCCAGCGTTGCCGGGCTGCCGCTCAACTCGACGTAATACGCTGCGTCCCGCACCCATCCCGTCAGGAAGTTTGGTGGCAGGCTTGCATAGCTGATGCCCGGGATCAGCAGCACGGCGTCGTTTGAGGTGCCGTCGGGATAGATCGTGCGCTCATCGTTGAGCTTCAGGAACATCACCTGCTGCCAGTGTCCGAAGACCTGGGTCAGGCCTCCGGTGAGCTCGGTGCGCTGGCTCCTGAGATCGCCGATGTCCTCGTCGATGTAGCCTAGTGAGAACTCAAGCTTTTCGAGACTCGGGTCGCCGACCGGAATCACGTAGCGAACAAGGGCCTCGTAGCGGATCTCGGAGGCTGTGAGTTCGACGCGCGACCGGTGGCCGTTGGTATTGACCAGCCGGTTGTCCCAGGTGAACTGGCCGCGGATGCCGGTGTCGGTGCCGTAACCTGCGTTTACGGCATAGCGATTGCGTTTGATCGGCTCGACGTGGATCTTCACCGGGACCGTCAGGTTGATCCGGTCGCGTTCACCCGGCGTGACGACGACCGACGAGAAATAGTTGCTGTCCTCGAGCGCGAATTGCGTGCTGTTCAGCGCCTCGGGTGAAAACGGCTGGCCCGGCGAGAAACGCAGATAGGCCCGCATCAGGTCGTCTCGAATGATGTCCTGGTCGAGTTCCAGGGCGCCGAATTCGTAGCGGCCGCCGGTCTCGAGCGTGATGCGGGCATCCGCCGTCAGGTCGGTGGGATTCACAATCAACTCGCGGCGGGTCAGCGTGGCGTCGAGGAAGCCCCGGTCGCGTGCCGTGCGCATCAATGACGCCTTGAGGGCCTCGTAACTGGCGTGGTCGAGGCGCGCGCCGGGCTTGAGCGTCGTCTCGGCGACGACGTGCAGCAGGGACTTGTCAACCGCACCGGCGCCGATGATCTCGACGTCGACGTTCTTCATGCGCACGGGTTCGCCGGGCACGATCTTCAGGCGCACGATCCACCTGGGATCGTCGCGACTCGTGCGGCTGCGGATGGTCGGCGCGTAAAACCCGAAAGGACGCAGCGCGTCGGCGGCTTCGTCCACGGCACGGTCGGCGAGCCGCCGCACCTGCGGGTCGGTCAGGTCGTCGCGGGTCACATAACGGGTCAAAGTCAGGTACGAGCGGACATTGGCCGCCATGTCGTCCGGCACGCCATCGATCTTGATCTCGATGCGTTCCCTGGGTGCTGCCGCAACTGCCAACCCAGACCATGCCAGTGCGCAAGCCAGCAGCAGTCGCCCCAGCAAGTTGATCAGCGCTCCATGCCTGTGTGCGTCGATCGACATCATTCGGGTGCGTCGGCGCTTGCGAATTCGAGTCGCGTGGCACCGGTCGTGTTCCCGCCTGCGTCGAACCGGCGCTCGCACATCGTCGTGCGGCCGTCGCGCTCGACGAGCAGCACCGACGAGCAGCGCGTGCCATAACTTTCGTGCACGACGAATGGTGCGGACAAGGCGCGCTCCCACTCAGGTGGCAGGCCGGTGTTCGGCGTCTCGTCGACGTCGGCAGGTGAGCGATCCGCGAGCAGGGCGAACAGCGATTCAGGTTCGACGGCATCGGTCGCGACCAGCTCCGAAAGCCGCGTCCGCGAGCGCAGCAACTTGGGCCATGGGGAATCGAGCCAGTGGTTGCTGAGGCCGTAGATGCCGCGCCCGAGCAATCTCGCCTGGAGTCCGTCGCGGTTCGAGTAGTAATGGAGTGAGCGCGACTCGCCGAGCAGCAGATTGAAACCGGCGTAGGACGGCGCCCGGTCGCGCAGCTCGTCGAAGTATTCCTGCGGCGAGGTCGCTCCGGACAGGAAGCGCCTCACGAGGTCGCCGCGCGACGGCGCGTCCGCTGTGGGTCGCTCGAGTTCACGGAAATTGGTGACGACGCCGAACCGGCCGGATCGCGCTGCGCCCAGCCACGTGCCGGATCCGCGCAGGTCGCGGCCGGCGAGAATGCGCGAGTCGTCGGGCCACCAACCCAGCGGGGCGGTCGGACGGTCATGAAACTCGTCGCGGTTCGCGGCCACGATCAGCCGGTAGCGCGGGTGTGACTTCCATGCGAGGACGAGCAGGCACATAGACCCCGCTCAGCGCTCCCGCGGGGCAACGATGACGTCGGCCTTGCGGCGGCCGAAGAAGAAGCGCCCCGTCTTGCGCACGACCCAGAAGAGCAGCACGACGATCAGGACGAGTGCGATCAGGGGCAGCGCAATGGCGAACAGCGACAGGCCCGTGGCGCCGATCGTTTCTGCAGTGGAGACCACGGGATTGCCAAGGCCGCCCGTCATCAGGCCGGACTTCGCCCGGATGAGCGCCGAACTGCCTTTGGTCAAACCCGCAATCCCGCTGCCGCCGATGATCGCGACGGGCCAGAGGATGCTCGGCGGCAGGTCCGTCATCACCGCGGCGCTTGCAACCGCACCGGCCACCAGCGTGGCGGGGCTCGCCACGACGTCGAGCGCATGATCCACGCCGGGAATGTAATACGCGAGGATCTCGGCTGCCGCGGCAGTGCCGAGCATGACCAGCGCCGGAATGCTCGCGAGCCACTGGAAGTTCTCCGACAGCGGGATGTAGCCGAAGTGCGCGGCGAGCCCGGCAATCAGCAGCGGCAGGAATACACGGAGGCCCGTGGCCGCGGCGAGGCCGATGCCGAGCGCGATGCCGGCGAATGTCGTCCAGGAAAGATCCATGCGTCCCACCTCAACCTTGCGACCATCGCCGCCCGCGCATTCTAGCGGTCCTGACGTCGCGCCTGCTTACAGGTGCAGTCGGATGGCATCCCACGCCGTTTTCGCGATCAGCGCAAACACGACGACCATGAACACCTTGCGCACGAGGGCGCTGCCGCGCCGGATTGCCAGGTGGCTGCCGAACTGCGCGCCGACGATGTTGCAGACCGACATTGCGAGGCCCAGCAGCCAGTACAGTTCGCCGGTCAGCCCGAACAGGATGATGGCTGCGGAATTGGTGGCGGCATTGACGATCTTGGCCGAGGCCGATGCGTGCAGGAAGTCGAGCCCGAACACTCGGACGAACAGGAAGACCAGGAAGCTGCCGGTGCCCGGGCCGAAAAATCCATCGTACAAACCGATGATTCCGGCGGTGCCCGCCGCGAGCCATCGACCATTCTGACCCAGGACGCGAGGGCGGTGGTCGCGGCCCAGGTCCTTGTTCATCAGCGTGTAGACGAGCACGAAGCTCAGCAGCAACGGCACGAGCGCTCGGAACCGCTCCGGTGAAACGCCAGTCGCGAGCCAGGCACCGACGAGTGCGGTGGCAAATGCACCGCCCGCGGCCGGCAACAGCAGGCCCCAGTCGAGACGTACGTGCCGGATGAACCGGGCGATCGCACTCGTGGTGCCCGCGAACCCGGCGAGCTTGCCGGTACCCAGCAAGGTGGTGTGCGGCGCCTGCGGAAATGTCGCAAACAGCGCGGGCAGCTGGATCAGGCCGCCGCCGCCAGCCAGCGCGTCGATGAAACCGGCGCCAAACGCGGCGACGAGCACGAGCAAGATTGCCAGAGTCACGATACGACTACGAAGGTTGCGGGCAACGGGCCGCCGTCAGCCGCGCCGCGAGCCCCAGAGCGTGATGCCGGGTGTCTGCGCCAAGGGCAGCTCCGAGCCGGAGTCGTACCAGTGCTCGATCAGACGGAACGAAACGGACTGTGGCGGCGGCAGTCCGGGAAACCCGGCTGCGATCTCCTGGCGGGTGAACCAGCGCACGTCTTCGAGTTCTTCATCGGCGCGTGGGACCGACGCGGCAGCGGCGAACGCCGTGTAGCCGATCATCAGCGACGACGGGAACGGCCACGGTTGCGACGAGTGGTAGGTCGATTCGAGCACCGTCACGCCGGTTTCTTCCAGCACCTCGCGGGCCACGGCGTCTTCCAGGCTTTCGCCGGGTTCGACGAAGCCCGCGATGGTCGAATAACGCCCGGCTGGCCACGATGCCTGGCGGCCGAGCAATGCCCGCTCGCCGTCCGTGGCCAGCACGATGATGGCGGGATCCAGGCGCGGAAAATGATCGATGCCGCAGGCCTCGTTCGTGCACTTCATGACGTGGCCGGCGCTGACGACGCGAGTAGGCGCACCGCACGCGCCACAGTAACGGTGACGGCTGCGCCAGTAGAGCATGGCGCGCGCATACGCGAGCACGCCGGCCTGCTGTTCCGGCAACTGTCCTCCGGCCATGCGGAGATCCTCGAATCTGGCCGAGCCTGTCGTGAACAGAGCCTGCACCGATTCCGGGCTTGCCACTTCGGCGGCGAAATAGATGCAATCGCCGAAGCTGCCCAGCAGCACGGGTTCAGTGGCGAGCGCGGGCAGTATCCCGAGATCCACTGACGTCGCAAACGCGGCCGACCAACCGTCGGGGCCGCGCTGCACGAGAATGCGTGTCTCATGCACGGGTACGATGCGGGCCTTGGCGCTGCGCAGGGCATCGGCCACGAACGCCTCGTCCTTGCGCAGGTGCGCAATGCGATCCAGGTACGGTCCAGCGAAGACGTTGGGTGGGGCAGGCACGACTGTTACAGACAGGCGAGGGGACTGCGAGTTTAGCGCGGCCCCTGCCCACTGCCCCTCGTCATGCGCGTGCCGGCAGGCCCCGCCTGCATGCCGGACAGTTGTACGGCAGAATCTCCAGCGTGTCCTGCAGCCAGAGCGATTCGCAGTCGGGGCAGTTCGACAGCACGAATTCGTCGTTGTGGCAGAACACCTGCCAAAGGTGCCACGCGTGCTCGAACGAGATGTGACCTTCGGGCCAAAGCCCCCGGTAAGTCTCGTACGCATCGCAGAAGCGGCCGACCTCCTCGAGCGCGGGCCGGAATCCGTTGGGATACCGTTGCAGCAGGCTGCAGAGCCGCAGCAGGGAGCCCAGCAGGGCCGTCTGCTGTTCGTGCTCGAGCGAACGCCGGAAATACGACATCTGCCGCGGCGATTTACCTCGTCGGCGCCGCACGAGGTTGCCGCCGATCGAGGCGAAATAGTCGCGATACATGCGTCGGATCCTGTCGTCCGACAGCTGCGTCGCGATCCGGATGGTGCGGGTGCGGGCTTCCAGCGCGATCATCCGGTGGGCGATAGCCAGCCGCAGGCGGTCGCGATCATACCGGCTGTCCGTGATTCTCATGGCCTTCCTCCCATTCTTGATATTTTGGCCATATATGGTCTGTTCAGACCAGACATGAGATTCTATATCCATATATGGTCCGTTTAGACCATATCTGGAGATTCGATCATGAGTGAACCGAAGCTGACACCGCCCCATACTGTCTGGCTGCACCAGGGCAACCTGCTAAATTCGGCCATTCGCCGGGATATTGCGGACCTCAATCGCCTGTTCCTGGCGCACGCGCTCGACCCCGGCCACGGGGCCGATTGCTGGTTCCAGTTACCAGTGGCAACCGTGAAGCGACTCGTCGAGGTCGCGCCGGAAGCCCGGGAGCGTGCCGCGCTCAGCCCGATCTCGCTCTTCGAGCTCGCGCTGCCTCGTGATGACGAGGCACCGCCCTGGCGTCTGGAGTCGGTCGCGGACACCAACGGGGAATTTGTTGATCGCGCGCGAGGTGAAACCCGTCGGTCGTTCGGATTGGTCGCACTCAGCGTGGCGCGGCGGCTGGCCGAGAACGTGCCGTTTTCGTCGCGCATTGCCTTCGGACTGGGGTCGACATCCGAGGCGCGCCTGTCCGCGCTGACGCCGTCCGATTCGTTTCGGCTCGCTTCGTGGCCCGGGTTGGTGCGTCCGCGGTGGCCTGGGCACCCTCGTTACTGGAGCCTGCTGGCCGAAGCTGCAGCAGGCACCGTGCAGGCAGACCTGACCTGGGCCTATTCGGCGGGGCTGTGCCTGCTCGGGCACTGCGAGCGCGATCCGGTCATCGCTCGCGGCGGTCCTGCGCGCCGTGCGCGCCCGACCCACCGCAGGGGATCCGCTGACGACACCGACGTTCCTTGCTGACGGGTTGCCCGCACATTACCCTTCGCTCCCCTCCCGTGAACGTCCGTCCCGCCATGAAGGCCTTGTCGCTGCGCCAGCTTTGCAAGACGTACAACAATGGGGTCCAGGCCTTGAAGGGCATCGACCTCGACGTGGAGGAGGGCGATTTTTTCGCGCTGCTCGGGCCAAACGGCGCGGGCAAGTCGACCGCGATCGGCATCGTCTCGTCGCTCGTCAACAAGTCGAGCGGCACGGTGACCGTGTTCGGGCACAGCATCGACTCCGAGCTCGAGGCGGCGAAGTCCTGCCTCGGTGTCGTGCCGCAGGAAATCAACTTCAACCAGTTCGAGAAGGTTTCGACAATCCTGCTGAACCAGGCCGGTTTCTACGGCATCCCGCGCCCAGTCGCGCGCGAACGGATGGAGTACTGGCTCAACCAGCTGCAGCTATGGGACAAGCGCGAGACGATTTCGCGGTCCCTGTCGGGCGGCATGAAACGCCGGCTCATGATCGCGCGCGCGCTGATCCACGAGCCGCAGCTGCTGATCCTCGACGAGCCGACCGCAGGCGTTGACATCGAAGTGCGCCGTTCGATGTGGGAATTCCTGCGCCGGATCAACGAGCAGGGCACCACGATCATCCTGACGACGCACTACCTCGAGGAGGCCGAGAACCTCTGCCGCCACATCGCAATCATCGACGCAGGCCGCATCATCGAGAACGACCGCATGTCGACGGTGTTGCGCAAGCTGCACACGGAGACCTTCGTGCTCAATCTGCGTGGTCCACTGCGCGGGGCTTTGTCTTTGCCCGGTTATCGCATGACGGCGCCGGACGAGACGACGCTCGAGGTCGAGGTCAACAAGGAGCAGAACCTGAACGAGATCTTCGTCGCCTTGTCCGCTGCGGGCGGTGAAGTCGTGAGCATGCGCAACAAGTCCAACCGCCTCGAAGAACTCTTCATGCGCCTCGTCGAAGGCCGCGACGTCGGCAGTGGCCAGCCGACCGCTCCACCGGCTGCGCGGGCGGGCGCATGAGCGCCGTCCCGCCGACCCGCACGCCGGGTGCAGTCCCTGGCAGTCATGCTGAAGTGACGATGGCCGCCAACATGCGACGTGCGCGCCGAGTCGGTTTCGCGACGATAGTCATCCGCGAATTCAGCCGCATCATGCGCATCTGGGGCCAGACGCTGGTGCCACCCGTGATCACGGCGACCTTGTACTTCATCATCTTCGGCAACCTGATCGGCGGGCGCATCGGGCAGATGGGCGGCTACACGTACCTGCAGTACATCGCCCCGGGCCTGATCATGATGTCTGTGATCACCAACAGTTACGGCAACGTGGTGTCGTCGTTCTTCGGCGCGAAGTTCGGCCGGCACATCGAGGAACTGCTCGTTTCGCCGCTGCCCAGCTGGCTGATCGTGCTGGGCTACGTCGCGGGCGGCATGCTGCGCGGATTGCTGGTCGGACTGATCGTGACGATCATCGCGCTGTTCTTCACGCGCCTGCACGTCGAGCACCTGTTCGTGGTGATCGCCGCGGTGCTGCTCACCTCGATCGTCTTCGCGCTCGGGGGCTTCGTCAACGCCGTGTTCGCCAGGAATTTCGACCAGATCACGTTCGTACCGACGTTCATCCTGACGCCGATGACGTACCTCGGAGGCGTGTTCTACTCGATCCAGATGCTGCCCGAGTGGGCGCAGGCGGTCTCGAAAGCGAACCCGATTCTCTACATGGTGAGCGCTTTCCGGTACGGCTTCCTCGGGCATTCCGATGTCGACGTCGGCTTTTCGTTCGCGATCATGACCTTGTCGGTGGTGGTGTTGTTCGCAGCCTGCGTGTGGCTGATGAACAAGGGCACGGGCACGAGGGAGTAGAGGAAGTTGAGGAAGGCGAGGAAGTGAAAGAAGTGGTAAACCTGACGCTTCCGTTCCATTCCCTTCCGTACCCTTCCTCCACTTCCCTTCCGTACACTTCCTCGACTTCTTCCCCAGCCTTCCCATGTGCGGTCGCTTCGCCCTCTACTCGCCCCACGAAGCCGTCGTCCGGCTCTTCGGGTTGCCGGGCGATACGCCCGCGATCGAGGCGCGCAACAGTATCGCGCCGACCACCATCATCCCGGCGGTCCGTGAGCCGCCCGACGACGCATCGCCCGACATTGCATCAACGCTGCGACTGGCGATGCTCTACTGGGGACTCGTGCCGGCCGATGGGTATTGCGAGTGGATGCAGGTCGGGCCCCGCGACAAGCAACCCTGGTTCCTGCGGCCCGCAATCGGGGGGCGTTCGCGCTGGCGGCACTGTGGGAAGCCTGGCGCGACCCCGTCACGGGTGATCCGCTTGAGTCGTGCACACGGATCACTTTCGCGCCATCAAAGTCGATCGCCTGTATCCACGACCGGATGCCGGTGATCATTGCGGCCGCAGCGTTTACCGAGTGGTTCGATCCGCGGAACCAGAACGCGGACCGGCTCGATCGATTGCTGAGCGCCGACGGCGCGGGCGAGATGGTCGCGCATCGGGTGAGCCGGCTCGCCAGCAATGCGAGCAACCAGGGCCAGCAGCTGATCGAACCAGCAGAGGAGCTACCGCAATCGATGCTGCTCGATCTCGCGCAAGCGCGTGGCTGAGTGCAGAATTCCGCTCCATGCAGCGCACACCCTACGCCGGCAGGATCTACGGGCAGTGCCCGGACGCGAAATACATCCTGACGGTGGGCGGCGAAGTGCGCTGGATCGAAATCTGCGCGAGCTTCCACTGCAATCGCCGCATCCGGTCGCTGTGCGCGTTCCCGGGCCGGCCAGACGGCGCTGGATCAGGAGATCGCCCGATCAGTCAATTTGCCGGCTAACATGTAAACAAGGCACGGACGGCAGCGGAATCTCGCCGGAAGTCCGCCCCGTAAACCTCTCGGCAATTGAGCGTCGGAGATGCAGCGTTATGTTTGAGGAATTCCGTTGGACGAAAGTCTCGACAAAACGTAATGCCGTCACCTCTGCGTACGAGCCGATACAGCCGTTCGTCTTCAGGGAACTGGTCCGTCAAGTTGGCGCCGATACGTTCTTCGACATCGGGGCCAATATCGGGCTCTACACGATTCTGGTCGCATCGATGAAGTCCGTGGATCGGGTACATAGTTTCGAACCAACTGAAGCGACGTTCACGCATCTCGTCGAAAACGTCTGCCTCAATGGTCTGGAGCAGAAGGTCCTGTGTCACAAGGTCGTGCTCTCCGACTCGGCGAGGGATGTGCCGTTCGGGCTGGTCGGCGACGTCTCTGGGGCAAATGGCGTCGTCGAAACGACGATCCATGACGAACGCAAGTTCAGGCAGGTGATTACCTATCGCACGCAACCACTGGATGCAGTGGTCCACCTGGCCGGTTCCCGTATCGCTATCAAGCTGGACGTGGAAGGGCACGAACTCTCGGTGTTGCGCGGCGCGCGCGGATTGTTCGAGAGCAATAGAGGCTTCGCACAGATTGAGGTCTACGATCCTGAAGGCGAGGGACGGAAAGTCATCGAGGCCATGGAGGAATTTTCGTGGCCGCTTGTGCTGCGACTCGGTCCCGATCACTACTTTACGAATGAACCTGCGGCGGCCACGCCGCAAGTACTCAAAGGCATTCTAGAGCGTGCTGCTTCCGCGATGATTGCGGCAGGGGTGGCCAAGTTCCATGGCCGCAGCAGGCCGGTATGTGACGAGCCGACACGCGGCAGCATGCCCGAGCGGTTGTGGCGATTCTTCCGGAGCCGACGGTCGAGAAAATTCCGGGGATCGGCGTCATACTGGGAACACCGTTACGCTCGCGGAGGCAACTCCGGTCCCGGCTCCTACTGCAGGCTCGCGGACTTCAAGGCGCGCGTTCTGAATGATTTCGTCGCCAGACACGGAGTCCGTCGCGTGATCGAATTTGGTTGCGGTGACGGCAACCAGCTGACGCTCGCTTGCTACGAGCAGTATCTCGGATTCGACATCGCCGCCACGGCGATCGAGGCCTGCATGGAGCGATTCCCCAACGACCCGACGAAGCAGTTCCGGCACGCGTCGACCTATGCCGGCGAGAGAGCGGAACTTGCCCTGTCACTCGACGTTATTTACCACCTCGTCGAAGACGAAGTGTTCGATGCGTACATGCAACGGCTCTTCGACTCCGCGGAAAAGTACGTCATCATCTATGCGTCGAACGACCAGACTCTGAACCGGTCGGGTCAGGTCGCGCACGTGCGACACCGGAAGTTCAGCGACTGGATAGATCGCAAAGCGGGCGGCTGGGCATTGGTACGGCACATTCCGAACGAACACCCGAGCTCGATGGACGATCCGAAAAATACATCATTTGCGGATTTCTATATTTACGAGAGACTGAGCAACGGCTGACGGTTTCAGGGCCGCTGGCAGGGGCTCAGTCGCGCCGAGGCTCAGGCAACGATTGCAGCAGACGCCCGGTCAACTCGAGATATCCGCTGTCCATCAAGGAAATATCGTAGATTTCTGACGCTGTCCTGACTCGGCGCGCCCACTCGGCTGGACCACTTTGCCGGATCGTCGTGAGCAGCGCCTCGGTGAGAGCCTCTGCATCCGCGCGCCGAGCCACGGTTCCTCCGCTGCCCACCGTGTCTGGCAAACCTCCAGTCGGTGTCGCCACGACGGGCAGTCCGCACGCCATGGCCTCGATGGCAACCCGGCAGAAGGATTCCTGCCATCCGTCCGGCATCACTCTCGACGGTACCAGAGCGATGTCCGATTCGCCCAGTGCCGCGGCGACTTCGCCGTGGCTCGCGGGCTCCGGTCCGTGGATCGATTCGTCGACGCCAAGCGTGCGAGCCAGTTTCCGCAGTTGCGCCGCCTCGGGTCCCGCGCCGACGATCCGCAGGCGGGCATCCAGTGCCGGAGCGAGCTGCCGCAGTCGCGCGAGCACGTCAATTGCCAGGTCATGCCCCTTTTTCCTGTCCAGGCGGCCGACAGAAATCAGTCGAAGTGGCGCAGTCCACTGTTCAGGTCGCGGCCGAGACTTGAAAATCGACCTGTCCACTCCCATGACGATACGCGTCGGCCGCGAGAGGCCGTGATCCACCAGCAGGGCTTCCATGAAATTGCTGTGAGCCACGAGTGTCGCTTGCTGGAGCGTCGCACGGTAGAGAGCCCAGCCGTGCTCGAGCGGAAACGAGGTCGCGTCGAAGCCATGAAAGTTGCACACCAGCGGAGTCGATTCGCCCTCGAGGGCGATCCCGGCATCGATGCCGTTGGTGCCAAAATGCGCGTGTACCAAGTCGGGCTTTAACCGTACCAGCAGGTCCTTGAGTCGTTGGGCATAGAAGGCCCGCTTCCATGCGATCCGTCGCGACAGGAGCGTCGGGTGGCGTCGCATCCAGGCAGCTGCACGGCGCGCGCCCACAAGGAGTGACGGCGTACCGAACGCAGTCCAAGGCGGCAACTGCACGGTCTGCAGACTGTTGCCGAACTGGTCTGCCACCGACGCGGCGTCCACTCGACGCGCGACCACGATGACCTCGTGACCGGCCTGGATGAGTGCGCGCACGTGATCAATGACAAACGTCTCTGAGAGCCTCGGGAAACTTCGAGTGATGACGACGATGCGTCCTCGGCGCAGCACCACATGAGGCTGCTTCAGGCTGTCTTCAATGACCAATCGGTTCTCTCCTGGACCGGAAGGCTGATGGTCGAGTCGCGTCGAATCTTGCTGCAATGCCGGCAGGGGTGCGAAGCAACCCGACTGCTGCCAACCACTGCGGGATCACCCGAATCACTCTTCTCCCTTGTAGACTACGAAGATTCAAATTGAGGTAACGAAGCCTTGCCAGGGCACGAACTGGTGCTCCACGTCGGCACGCACAAAACTGGCACGACGGCGATCCAGGCCCATATGAGCCAGTGCCGCGCCGATCTCGCGGCGCAGGGCATTCTATACCCGTCGCTGCGGCCTGGACTGTGGAAGGAAATGGACGGGCACCACAAGGTGGCTCAGGCCATCGCAAGGTTCTCGGTCATCGATCGCGTAAGGTTGCGGCGGTACCGAGCATGGATCGACCAGGCCCGGACTCGGTTCCGGGTTACGGTCCTCAGTGCGGAGCCGATATACAGGCACGTCGTCGGTAAGGTGGCTCCTGGCGACACGCAAGGCTGGTTCCTTGCACACCGCGCCTATCTGCGGCGGCTCGCCGAATGGCTCGATGGGCTTCGGGTGCAGCCCGTGGTGTACTTCAGGCAGCCGGATGAATTCGCCGCTTCCGTCTACAAGGAGCATATCGTGCGACGACTGCTGACGGGCAGCGAGCGGGATTTCAAGACCTTCGTCACAGCAACGGCACAGTACTATGATTATTCCGATCACATCGACGCGCTGAGGGATGCTTTTGGCTGTGTCGTGGTGCGAGACTACGACGCCGCTCGTCGGCGCGGTCTCCAAGCGGACTTCGCTGCGCAACTCGGCGCCAGGGATCTTCCACCACCTGTCCAAGCCGCCGTGCGTAATTCCCCGGGAAACAAGGCGACGCTCTGGCTGGCTGCCGAGCCGGAGGGTCGGTCACGCCGAGACTACTTCCGGCGCGTGCTCTTCGCAGTTCGCGCTGCCCGCGACGAGCCCTTCTCGGAACCCGAACCGACCACTTTGTGGGCTGACGCGATCACGTTCTCGAATTTCATTGCGCGGCATCGCACCTCGTGGGACTTGCCGTTCCTCTCGATGCCAGTCTGGCGCGACTTGCCGCCGACGTTATGGGCGGCGGACGATCAGGCAAAGGCCGAGGTCGCTTTCCGTGATTGGGAAGCGCGCAATCTCGACCTTTTGCGGAAGCGGGAGGCTCGAAAACTGGCCTTCCATGAGCCGGATCCAGCTTAAAACGGGCGCCGGTGCTGGCTTCCGGGTCGCATATCGTTCTTCCTTAAGTGCCAGTCGCTGATCGCAATGCCGAGTTTCAATCTACTCACCGGTTCAAAGCGTGCGCACGGGAGCGCACTGCAAGGCCGGACAACGCTTGCCGGTGCCGATGGTAACGCCGCTGACGCACGCCACGGGCCGTCTGCTGAGCGCACTAGCGAAAGCGGGTTGGCGTTCTGGCTCGCGAAAACGTGCGTGCACATGGACATCTGTGGCGCTTCAGGCTTGAGTAAGTGCCGATCTACTCAGGAGAGGTTGCGCGCTGCCGCAACTGCGTCCGTTTGCAACCCATGTCCCGGGTCCAGTCCGATCCATCCGGCCGCATCGATGCAGAGTTCCTGCTCATGGAACGTCGGCGCCAAACTGTAATGATTCCATCTCATGAGTATACGTACCTTCGCCGCCCGGGAGTTTCTTGCGGCGCGGCAGGTAGTCCTGCTGGTCCGCGAGCTGCACCGGCGTCTGGATCTCGCCGCGCCAGCTGCCGACACGGGCGCGAGTACGTGATCCCTTTCAAGCGAGGCGAAGCACCAGCGCCGGCTTGTACACCCAGTTGCGCAGCAGGCGGCCCGACAGCGGCTCGCGCCAGTCGGCGACCTGCTGGTTGCGCTGGCGCAGCGCAGCCACGTCCGCTGCGAGGTCGCCGGTGTAGGTCTGTCGCTGCCGGGCGAAGTGTTCGCGCACCGCGAAGTCGTATAACTCCTGGTCCAGCGTGTTGAGCTCCATCAGGCGGTCACGCACCTCGGGCGTGTCGAGGTAGCTCAGGTCGGCCTGCGCGCGCGCCGCGTCGCGGGCACGCTCCTTGTCGGCGAGACGATTGACCGGTCGGTACTCCGGGCGGAAGTCCGGATCGCGGAGCCACTGGCCGAGCATCAGCAGCGTTTCGTCAATGGCTTCGGTCAGACCGACGAAGCCGACGCGCTGCCCCATCAGATCGATGGCCTTATTCAGGTTGGCCTCGCCGGCCAGCGTCCTGGTCTGGAAGTTGCGCATGGATTCCTGCCCCGCCCATTGCTCGAAGTCGGCGCGGTCATAGGCGTGAGCCCTGTTCTTGAAGTGCGAAAGGTAGCGCGCCACGGGATCGCGTAGAACCGTGAAGTAACGCACCTGCGGACAGGCCGTGGCCAGGTCCGAGTACGGTTTGACATTGTGCCCGGCGATTCCGCGCAGGTGGCGGTAGATGCGCTGCACCCGGCGCAGCTCGTCGCCGGTCACGTACACGGAGCGGTCATGGCGGTCGATGCTGCGGCGCG
The DNA here is from genome assembly GCA_963748985.1 of uncultured Pseudomonadota bacterium. Lineage (GTDB taxonomy): Bacteria > Pseudomonadota > Gammaproteobacteria > Steroidobacterales > Steroidobacteraceae > RPQJ01. The sequence goes on along the minus strand of CAVVKQ010000026.1, from coordinate 47,248 downwards.
CGTAGGGCGTGCGGATCTCACAGTGCCCGGCGCCGAACGAACGGCGCAGCACCGCACGGACTGTACGTCCGGCGGTCTTGTCGATATGCACGAAGGCGTACAAGGTCGCCGCTCCAATGAGTCGGTCAGTCCGCGCCTTCCTGCGGCTTGAACGCCGACAACAGTTCCTGCTGCTTCCGCGCCGGCACCGGATCGTAGTGACTCAGGTCCATCGTGTACGTGCCTTCGCCGCCGGTCAGCGCCTTCAGGCGCGACAGGTAATCCTGCAGTTCGCCGAGCGGAACGAGCGCCGCGATTTCCGATCGTCCACCCTGCAGCGTGTCCTGTCCGTTGATGCGCGCGCGTCGCGTCGCCAGGTCGCTGCTGACGTCGCCGATCGACGCGCTCGGGCACCTGATGACGATGCGGACGATCGGCTCGAGCACGATCGGCGCCGCCTGCTTGATTGCCTCGACGAAAGCCTTGCGGCCCGCCGACACGAACGCGACTTCCTTCGAGTCCACCGCGTGATGCTTGCCGTCGTACACGCTCACGCGGATGTCCTGCAGCGTAAACCCGGCGATCGCGCCTTCGGTCAGCACCTGGCGCACGCCTTTCTCGACCGCGGGGATGAACTGGCCGGGGATCGCTCCGCCCACGACGTCGTCGACGAACTCGAAGCCTGCGCCGCGTTCGAGCGGCTCGATACGCAGGTACACCTCGCCAAACTGGCCGGCGCCCCCCGTCTGCTTCTTGTGCCGGCAGTGGCCTTCGGCCGGACGTGTGATCGTCTCGCGGTACGGCACCGCGGGCGGACTCGTCTTGACCGACACACCGTAACGTTCAGTCAGCCGCTGCAGCATCACGCGCAGATGCAGGTCGCCGAGGCCGTACAGCACGGTCTCGTTCTGCGCGACGTGATGTTCGACACGCACGCACGGGTCCTCGGACATGAGACGGTGCAGGCCTTCGGACAGCTTCTGCTCGTCGCCGCGCTTTTCGGAGCGGATTGCGAGTCCGAGCATTGCGGGCGGGAAAGTCACGGATTTCAGGTGATGGTTGTCTTCGTCGTGCGAGTCGTGCAGCACGGCGTCGAAATGAATCTCGTCGATCTTGGGTACCGCACAGATGTCACCAGGAATGGCCTGGGTTATCTCGACATGTTCCTTGCCCTGCAGCTGGTAGAGATGCGCGAGCTTGATCGGCTTGCGTGCGTCACCCACCAGTAGCTGCGCGCCGGGCCGCACGGTGCCCTGGTGCACGCGGAAGATTCCCATCTTGCCGACGAAAGGATCGATCGTGACCTTGAACACGTGCGCGATGACGTGCTGCGCCGGATCGGGGCTCACAGCCACGCGCTCGGCCGCATCGCCATCGCCTTTCAGGAATGGCGGCGGATTGCCCTCGGCCGGGTTCGGCGCGAGTCGCGCCAGCACGGCCAGCAGTTCGGGGATGCCCGCGCCGGTTTCGGCGGAGCAGAAGCAGATCGGAATCAGGTGGTCTTCACGCAGTGCTTGCTCGAACGGGTCGTGCAGCTGCTCGGGATTCAGCAGCTCCTCACCCTGTTCCAGGTAGAGCGCCATCAGTTTTTCGTCGACTTCGACCACCTGGTCGATGATTTCGGTGTGCGCGGCAGCGACCGATGAGAAGTCAGCCGCCTTGCCCTGCGACTGGAAGAAGCAATCGACGACCGACGCGCCGCCTTCCGCCGGCAGGTTCAGCGGCAGGCAGCTCTTGCCGAAAGCTTCACGCAGTTCCATCAGCACGTGTTCGGTACGCGCGTCGCGCGCGTCGATCTTGTTGACGACGATGAGCCGGCACAGGCCCCTCGTCCGGGCGAAATCCATCATGCGCTGGGTCATCGGCTCGATGCCGTTGACGGCGCTCACGACGACCACCGCCGTTTCCACCGCCTCGAGCGCGCTCAGCGTGCGACCGAGAAAGTCGGGGTATCCCGGCGTGTCGATCATGTTGACGCGACGGCCCTGCGTCTCGAAGCCGCAGATGGCGGCGTCAAGGGAGTGGAGCAGGGCTTTCTCCTGCGGATCGAAGTCGCAGACCGTCGTGCCACGGGCGAGCGACCCCTTGGACCGGATTGCACCGGACTGCGCGAGCAAGGCTTCGGCCAGCAGCGTCTTGCCCGCGCCGGCCTGGCCCACGAGGGCGATATTACGAATGTCCTGGGTTGTGTAGGGCATGTTGGATGCCTCCGTTGCTTATTTGACTCAGTCGATGGGCAAAGCATACGCCCGGAGTCAAGCGGTACCACTTCCACTTGCCGGGATTGGCTTTGTGCCTCTTTCAAGGTAGAAAGCCGGTACACGCGGCACCTGTCAGGTGCCTCCAGAAGGACCCAGGGATTACATGACGACGGGCAAGCGCGCCCTGATCGTGGACGATTCACGATCGGCCAGAGTCATCCTGAGCCGGATGCTCGAACAGCAAGGCATGACCGTGGATACGGCGGAATCGGCCGAGCAGGCGCTTGAATACCTGCAGCGGAGCCGACCCGACGTGATCTTCATGGATCACCTGATGCCGGGCATGGATGGGTTCCAGGCCGTGCAGACGATCAAGGCCGACCCGCTGACCGCGACGATCCCCCTCATGATGTACACCTCGCAGGAAGGCGAGCTGTACGTCAGCCAGGCGCGTGCCCTCGGCGCGGTCGGCGTGCTGCCGAAGACGGTGCGGCCTGTCGACGTGTCACGGATCCTGTACCAGCTCCACCTGCTGCCGGATCGACGGACTCAACGCCAGGCACTGTTCCCGGGGCCGGCGGCTGCTGCGGCGATGGCAGCCGAAAGGTCGCCTGACGAGGCGGCCATGGCTGCGGCGCTGGCGGCTGCGAACCCTGATGACACCCAGGCGGTCGAAGCGCTGTCGACCACGGGGACCCGGCCGGCGCTGACGGCGGCACCGCTGGCGCCTTCGCCGGCTTCGATGGCCTTCACGCCGGCGCTTGCGTCCGAACTTCAGGCGGGTCTGCGGAACTCCGTCCAGCATCTGGTGCGGGAACAGCTGACCGAGCAGCGTCGGTTCCTGCTCGCCACGTTCGAGGCGTTCGCGCGCCGGCTGACCAGCGAGATGAAGGAGAGCATCGGCAAGATTCCGCCGGCACCCACTTTCGAATCGCTCACGCCACAACCACCGCGCCGCCAGTGGTGGCCGGTCGTGGTCACCGCCCTCTTCGCGGCCGTACCCGCTGCGGTGCTCGGCTACGTGGCGTGGCAGGCGAACGTGTCCAACGCGGCGCTCATGCGTGAACTCGCCGACTCGCAGGCCGCGGTCGAACGGGCGAAAGCGGCAGCGACGATTGCGACCGCTGCGGCGAGTGCCACCGTCGCGAGCAATGCTCCGCTGGCGGCCTCGCCGGCGGGCGGAGGCATCGGTGGACCGACCGCGGCCCCGATTGCGACCGAGTACGTGCCTTATGGCGAGACCCCGCTGGCGGGCAGTCGCCTCGAGCGCTTGCGCGGGCTGGCCTCGATGCTCGAAACGCAGCAGTTCAAGGGCCGCATCCGCGTCGAGTCCTACGTGGGCGACTTCTGCCTGGGCGGCAATGCGAACGACGGCTTCTCGCTGGCAGACGTCGACTTGCCAGCGACCAAGTGCGATCTCGTGGGGAATCCCTTCGACGACTCGCTGTCGGTGGCGCAGCGGCAGTCAGTCGACTTCGCCAATTTTGCCGCGACCTTGCGCCGGCGCACCGGTGGCAACCTCCAGATCGAAGTCGTCAACGGCGGGCGCAGCCAGCCGCTCGCGTATCCCGAGCAGGAAGAAAAGACCACGGCCGGCGGCTGGAACACGGTCGCGGCCCAGAACAATAGAGTCGAATTCCACGTCCTGCCGGCCTCATGAGCATGGCGCGGCTGGTCATCTACGGCGCCACGGGATACACGGGCGAATTGATTGCGCGCGAAGCGGTTCGCCGCGGACTCCATCCCGTGCTGGCCGGCCGCAACGAGGCGGCGGTCGCTGGTTTAGCGCGGGAACTCGGTTGCGACTACCGCATTGCGTCGCTCGAGGATCCCGGTGCACTCGATCGCGCGCTGCTAGGTGCGACCGTGACGCTGCATTGCGCGGGACCGTTCTCCGCCACATCGGCGCCGATGGTTGCAGCGTGCCTCCGCCAGCGCAGTCATTACCTCGACATCACCGGTGAAATCGACGTGCTCGAAGCCGCGCATGAGCGTGATCCGGCGGCGCGGCAGGCGGGCGTCGTGTTGTGCCCGGCCACGGGCTTCGACGTGGTTCCAACCGATTGCGTTGCGGCGCGTCTGCACCAGGATTTGCCCGACGCGACCTACCTGTCGCTGGGTTTCGCCTCGAGCGGCCGGCCGAGTCGAGGCACGCTCAAGACCAGCATCGAGAACCTTGCGCGCGGCGGACGCATCCGGAGTAGCGGGCGCATCACGCCGGTGGCCCATGCTTTCCGCGAGCGCGACATCGATTTCGGCGAAGGCACGCTCACGGCAGTGACGATACCGTGGGGCGACGTGAGCACCGCCTACTGGACGACCGGCATCGGCAACATCGAGTGCTACATCGCGATGCCCGCCGCCAGCATCGCCAGACTGAAGCGCCTGAACACTTTCGGTGGGTTGCTGCGGTTTGGTCCGCTGCAGGGACTGCTGAAACGCATGGTCGCCACGGGTCCCGCGGGGCCGGATGCGGCTGCGCGTGCGGCAAGCACGATGCTGGTGTGGGGCGAAGCCCAGGCGCCGAGCGGCGACCGGGTGACGGCGCGAGTTCGCGTCGCGAATGGCTACGACGTCACCGTGCATGCATCGCTGGCGATTGCCCGGCACCTGCTCGACGGCAAACCCGCCGAGCCCGGTCATCGCACGCCCTCGCAGGTCATGGGCAGCGGCTTCGTCGAGACACTGCCCGGCTCGAGCCGCATCGAGATCGTTCGTGACCGCGCCTGGGACGCATGAGCGCAGCGCCCCGACCCGCCGCCGACGAGTCACCTGACTTCGTGCCGCCCTGGCGGCTGCGACATCACCACGTGCAGTCGATCTACCCGAGCCTGCCGCTGCGACGGGTGGGGGTGGAGCGGCGCGCGACCGTGCTGCGCCAGGCGACGAGCGACGTAATAGTCGATTGCGGCGACGGCGTGCGCCTGCTCGCGCTGGTCGCAACGCAGGCTGACGCGGGACGGCCGTCGTCCGACCACCTTGCCGTGTTGCTGCACGGTTGGGAAGGCAGCGCGAACTCGTTGTACCTGCTCTCGCTCGGACAGAAACTCTTCGATGCCGGCTACGACGTCGCGCGCCTCAACCTGCGCGATCACGGCGAGAGTCACCATCTCAATGCCGGAATCTTCCATTCGTGCCGCATCGCCGAAGTGGTCGGTGCCGTGCGGGAACTGCAGCGACAGCATCCGGGCAAGCGGCTCGTGCTCGCGGGATTCTCGCTCGGCGGCAACTTCTGCCTGCGTGTCGGCGCACGCGCGACTGCGGCGGGCATCGACGTTGCGCGCATCGTCGCGGTCTGCCCGGTGATCGATCCCGAACACACGCTGGCGCGCCTCGAGTCGGGGTGGGCGCTGTACCGCGAATACTTCGTGTGGAAATGGCGTCGTTCACTGCGCAAGAAGCGCGAGGCGTGGCCCGACGTGTACCACTCGCTCGACGACATCCTCGAACTGGGAAACCTCACCGAGATGACCCATCGGCTGGCGTGCGGCTACGGCGGGTTTCCGTCGTTGCTGGAATACCTGCGGGGTTACGCGCTGGTCGGCCGGGCGCTCGAGCCGCTGGAAGCGCTGCGTGATGCACGCGTTCGCATCATCGCGGCGGACGATGACCCGATCATCCCCGTAGCTGACCTCGAGCGCATCGCGCGAACCTCGATGCTCACCATCACCCGTACGCGCTACGGCGGGCATTGCGGCTTTTACGATGGCGCCGCCGGGTCGACCTGGGTCGAGCGACAGGTCCTTGCGTCGTTCGACTCCGGCTGAGACCTATGCCGCGCCGGTGCGCACGGACATCGCTGTGCGCCACTCGTCGAACCGGTTGAGCACGGGATGCGTGCCGGTCGGGGCAAATGACTTTTCGATGGGCACGGGTTGCCAGTCCGGCGGCTGGCCTGCGGCCAGGTACGCAATACCACGAGAAGTGGCTTCGAGCAGCATCGGTCGTTCGACGGTCATCCGCGTGATTTCGGCCAGGACTTCACACAGATAGTCGCACGCGGCGAGTCCACCGGTGATCGTCAATCGCTGCAGGGGCGTCGTACGGTGCAGCGCGAGCACGTTGACTGCGATCAGGAACGCGATGCTCTCGACGACTGCACCGATCTGCTGCAACTCGGTCGCGTTATCCACGTGAGTGGCGGAGCCGCCGGCGGGCGCCAGAAATTCACTCTGGAAATCCGGCAACCAGTAAGGCGCGCCGAGTCCGCCGATGCCGTTCATGAACAGGAGCGGTACGTCACCACCCGCAAGGGATGCCGACAAGGTTTTCAGCGTGCGCCTGACGTCGACGCCGACACGCTTGCCCAGCCACTCGAGCGCGGCGTAGCCGCCGTTGACCGTGCCTTCGTGGCAGTAGAGTGCGCCCGCTGCATCGTCGGTCCGTGCGAACAGCACGCTCTTCAGTAACCCACGCGGCGCTGGTCCCGCACCGTCACGCAACATGCGTTGCACGAACGCACCCGTTCCCGCGTTGACGTAAGCAGTGGTCGTCGAGGGTGGGCCGAACGCAAAGACCGCGGCGGACTGGTCCCCGCTGCACGCGAGCAACGGCGCGCGCCGGGTTGCATCGACCGGGACCGTGCCGAAATCATGCAGGGTGCCGACGCAACGCGGCAGGACGGCAGCAGGAATGCCGAAGGCCTCGAGCAGCGGAGGCGACCAGTCCAGGACCGCGGGGTCGAACAGCAGCGTGCGTGATGCGTTGGCCGGGTCAGCGCAGGCTTCCTCCGCCGCGCACAGGCCCTGCACCAGGAAGCTCGAGAGCGGCCCGATGCAGAGCCGTTCGTCGCGCAACGCCAGTCGCACGGCGGGCAACTCGTCCAGGCACCAGCGCATCTTGCTTGCACCATAGTGCGACGACAGCGGCAGTCCCGTGAGTTCCCGTACCCAACCGGAGCGCGCGCCCAGATGCTCATCGAGCCAGGTGGCGTTGCGGCGGTCCTGCCAGGAGAGTGCGGGGCTCAACGGTGTCCCGTCGTTGCGGTCCCAGCAGCAGATGGTCGAACGCTGCGTGGCGAGTCCGGCCGCAGCGATCGGCCGGCCAGTGGCGAGCGGCGATTCGGCGACATCGCGCGCCGCGGTTCGCAGCGACTGCAGCAGTTCGGCCGCATCGTGCTCCACGCGATCATCGCCCGATCTTCGCGTATTGATCGGGACGTGGGCAGTCGCCACTTCGCGGCCGAGTGAATCGAACAGGACCGCGCGACTCGACGTGCCACCCTGATCCAGCGCGAGGTACAGCGCACGCGATTCGCCGGGAGGCAGCAGTTCGCGGCGGATCGCGCTCAGTTCACCGGCGAGCCAGTCGAGGTCTTGGTCATCGTCGCGGGCACTCATGCTCCGGATGCGGCCTCGTCGTACTGAGTGCGCAGGCTGCGCACGGCCATCGTCTCGACGTACTTTGCACCAAGCTCACGGCATTGACGCGCGGTTTCGAGGTCGCGCACTTCGTAGATGGCCCAGTCCCACGGTCCCGGCCACAGTTGCCCCGTCGTGGCGGGTACGCGCTCGAGGTTGCAGAAAAGGAACTCAGGCGCGAGCGCAGTCGCTTCGCGCAGGCTGTCTGCGTCGTATTGATTCAGCACCCAGCCGATCCGTGCGCCCGTCATCAGCCGCAGGATCCTGACGGCGGCGAAATCGAACGAGATCAGCACGCAGCGACTCAGCACGGGCTGCAGCACTTCGCTCACCCGGCGCAGCACGGCTTCGTGACCGAATCGACGCAGGCTTGCGCGCTTAACTTCGACAAATGCAGTGATGCCATCCCAGCCGGCGATCGCATCCACCGTCTGTGCCAGCGACGGGGCGCAAGTGTAGGCGAAACGTTCGCCCAGGCGGCTGATCTCGCCGACCGGAATTTCGGCGAGTTGCGACCAGGACAATGAATGCACGCTTTCAGGACGGTTGCCGACGCGGGCCAGGTCAGAATCGTGGAACACGACGGGGACGTGGTCGGCCGTCAGTTGCACGTCGAACTCGATGTGGCGCACGCCGAGCGCCACCGCCGATTCCAGTGCCTGCAACGTATTCTCGGGAAACTCAATGGCATTGCCGCGATGAGCGATGATCTCCGGCAGCCGGGTGTCGTTGCTGGACATTGTTTTCCTCCGTGCAGGCGGCTGCCTCCCGGACGCGGAGTTTACTTAATGTGTGCCCCCGCGCGCTTGGCGAAGGTGGGGCCGATCGTCGCGCAATGTGACATGCGTCACGCATGGACAGTGCCGGTCACCACGATGGACGTGTGCTGTCACCCACGCCTCGCCGCGACCGCCCTGATGGCTTGTGATTGCTGGGCCAGCGCGTTGGCATGCAAGTTGCTATCTCCATCCCAAGGAACTCCCGAACACAAAGGCCATGTCCGACACGATCACCCCAGAGGAAGTCCTCGCCCTCCTGTTTCCCGAACCGGCCTCCGCCGGGAATCCGGCTGCTTCGGTGACGGCTTTCGTCCGCGACCCGCACGGCGGGTTGATGCTGGCCTCCGTGGTGCCTAGCCGCATCCTGCTGGAGACGGCCCGGGTTGCCGGCCGCTGCAACAGCGGTACACCGATCCTCGATCCCCAGACGCGCGAAATCATCGGCTACGAACTGGCACCGCTCGCGGTCGCCTGACCTGGCCAACCTCGTTTTGCGCTGCCGACCGCGCGGCAGCGTGCGCTATATTTGGCGTTGCGCCGGGCGGCGTGCCGTCGCCCCTGACGGGGTAGCCATTTGACTTCTTCGCGCCGGTCCGGCGACATGCCCGGGTCACGACGGATTCGACTCGGCTGGGTACGCCGCACCATGCGCCGCATCCGCGCAGAGCGGGGCGACGATGCGCTGCCGCTGCTCATCCGGCGCGCCGCTCGACCCGCCGAAATCACGTTGCTGCTGCGTGCTGGCTTCGTGCTGTTGCTGGTCGCGTCAGTGTTCCTCGTCTTCCTGCTCGACCGCGATGGCTTGCGGGACCAGATCGACGGTCACGTTTCCGTCTCGGACGTCATCTACTTCACGATGGTCACCATCACGACCGTCGGCTATGGCGACATCGTGCCGGTCTCCGACCGGGCGCGTCTGATCGACGCGTTTTTCGTCACGCCCGTGCGGATTTTCGTCTGGCTGACGTTCCTGGGCACGGCGTATCAGCTCATCATCCAGCGGCTCATCGAGGAATGGCGCATGTTGCGTTTGCAGCGCGAATTGAAGGATCACGTCGTTCTCTGCGGTTACGGCCACAGCGGCTCGATCGCTGCCTCCGAACTGCTGCTGCGGGGCTGGGAGGCCGAGCAGATCGCCGTGATCGACCCGGACCGCGAGGAAGTCACGCGCGCGGCCGATCGCGGATTCATCGGCCTGCACGGCGATGCGTCGAGCGAGGAAATACTGCGGGTGGCCGGCGTGCAGCGGGCGCATTCGGTCATCGTCAGCGTCGGTCGTGACGACACTACCGTGCTGATCGTCCTCACGGCACGCGCGCTGGCGAACGGGGTGCGCATCATCGCCAGCGTCGCCGAACCCGAAAACGTCAAGATCGTGCGCTCGGGCGGCGCTGACGAGATCGTCTCGCCGTCCCGCGTTGGCGGCTATTTGATGGCCGATGCAGTCGGCACGCAGGGCACGATCGACTTCGTGTCGGAATTGCTGTCATACCGCGGGAAGTGCCAGCTCGTCGAGCGTGAGGCCCGTGCGGAAGAAGTGGGGCGCCTGGCGCGCGAAACCGAAGGCACCGTGATCGTCGAGATCCGTCGCGGGCAACGCCGGTTCGGATGCTGGGACGATCCGACACTGCGCATCGAAGCGGGCGATCGCGTCATCGCCATCGACGCGAGCGACGGCCGTTGACGCACGCATTTATCGCGTTCTAAATCGCGCAGGCCGGGACTGCCACTGCAGGTCACGTTTGCAGGATAAATGGCCACACGAAATGCGGGTGTGTCGCTGCCACGCAAGGAAACTTTCATGATGAAACTCGGGCTTCACCCGGCAACCGCCGTCGCGCGGCAGCGCGGCCAGTCCACGGTGGCCTTCCTCGCGCTCGGTGCCGCGCTCGCCGTCGGTCTCGTGCTGTCCGCGTGGATCGTTGCGTCGAGCCTGGAACGCATCAAGCTCGCGGGCGACAAGATCACCGTGAAGGGCTACGCGGAAGAGAAAGTGGTCTCCGACGCCGGCACCTGGCGCGCCATCGTCAGCGTGCGCGCACCGGATCTTGCAACGGCCTACGGCAGGCTCGATGCCGATTCGGCACGGGTCGCGAAGTACACGGAATCTGTCGTGGGCGCCGACGCAGGGAGACTGCAGCAGGGTACCGTCAATACGCAGACCGTCTATGAGTTCGGCCCTGGTGGCGTGCAGACAGGTCGCGTTCTCGGGTACGAACTGAGCCGTCAGTTCGAGTTCTCATCGAAGAACGTCGCGCAGATCGGCACCATTGCCACGGGGGCATCACGCCTGATCAGTGACGGTATTGCGATCAATGCGATGCCGCCGCAGTATTTCTTCACCGACCTGAACGCAGTGAAAGTGCGGCTGATCGGCGCGGCGACCAGGGATTCCCTGCTGCGAGCGCAGCAGTTCGCGGCAAACAGTGGCGTGATCGTGGGGCCGCTGCGCTCGGCGTCGCAGGGCGTGTTCCAGATCACGTCGCCGAACTCGACGGAAACGGCTGATTACGGCAGCTACGACACGAGCACGGTCGAAAAACTGGTCAAGGCCGTGGTGACGGTGGAGTACGCGGTCACGCGCAAATAGCGCTTGCTCACTCACCTGCGCGGCGCGCGCCCTCTCCCGCTGACGCGGCAGAGGTGGGAAGGGTCAGAACGCGTTGATGCCTGTCAGCTCGCGACCGATCGTCAGCTGGTGGATGGTCTCGGTGCCTTCGTACGTGATGACGCTCTCGAGGTTGAGCGCGTGCCGGATCGGTACGTACTCTGCGCTGATGCCGGAGCCGCCAAGGATGTCGCGCGCGTCACGCGCGACTTCGATCGCCGCGCGGCAATTGTTCCACTTCGCGAGCGACACGTGCGAAGGCGACATGAGGCCCTGGTCCTTCAGGCGGCCGAGCTGCAGTGACATCAGCTGCGCCAGCGTGATCTTGCGCGACATCTCGGCCAGCCGGATCTGGATCGCCTGCGTCGCGGCGAGCGGACGGTTGAACAGGATGCGGGTCTTTGAATATTCGAGGACCTCCTTGAGGCACGCCTGCGCGGCGCCGATGACGCCCCAGGTGATGCCGTAGCGGGCCTGCGTGAGACAGGAGAGCGGCGCCTTGATGCCGCACGTGGTGCCGGGCAGCATCGCCGAATCGGGCACGATCACGTCATTCAGGAAAATCGCGCCGGTTGCCGACGCGCGCAGCGAGAACTTGTTCTCGATCTCCGGGGTTTCGAGGCCCTTCGTGCCCCGGTCCACCAGGAAGCCGCGGATGCCTTCCTCGGCCCGTGCCCAGACGATGAACACGTCGGCGATCGGCGAGTTCGTGATCCACATCTTGCCGCCGTTCAGCACCCAGTCGCCGCCGCGGCGCTTCGCATGCGTCTTCATGTTGGCCGGGTCCGAACCACCGTGCGGTTCAGTGAGGCCGAACGCACCGATCACTTCGCCCTGTGCCATGCGCGGCAGGTAGCGCTGCTTCTGCTCGTCGCTGCCGTACGTGTAGATCGGGTACATGCAGAGCGACGACTGCACCGACACGAAACTGCGCAGGCCCGAATCGCCGCGTTCGAGTTCCTGGCAGATGAGGCCATAGCTCACGGCGTTCATGCCCGCACAGCCGAAGCCCTCGAGCGAACTGCCGAGCAGGCCGAGACTCGCGAGCTCGCCAACCAGTTCCCTGGGGAAAGTGTGGTTCTCGAAATGCGGCCGGATAATCGGGAGCACGGCGTCGTCGACGAAGCGCGCCACGGAGTCCTGCACCATGCGCTCTTCTGCGGAGAGCGAGGCGCGGACGTCGTACAGGTCGAGAGGATTCAGGGCAGTGGCGGGCACGGAGGCTCCCGGATCGGATACTTGTTCGGCGGGGGCGCAATTCTAATGGAAACTGTGGCCTGACACCCCGCGGCGGCACTATGCTGACTGGTCGGACGACTCGTCATGAAGATCCCGGAAATCCTGCTCGTTGAAACCGTCCATCATGGCCGCTCGCTCGCGGAAATCAGCGCGGAGATCAACGAACTGGCCAACCCGGATTTCCGTTCCAGGATCGACGCGCTGCCGCGCGGGGGCCGGAGCTTGGGGTCATCGGCGATCGGGCCAGTCGCAAGGAACTTCTTGCCGATTCATTGAATCTCGAAACTCGGCGGACCGTAATGGCGGCGGTGCGCGTCGCTGTCACCGAACAAATCTCAACTTGAGTTTTATAATTGGCCTTTCATAATTAGTAAATGTCGCCACACTGTAAAGTTTTGAAATCAGGAGTCACTCATGAATCATCCCGTTAGGTCTGGCTTTCTTGCCTTGCTTGCCGCTGCTGCGGTGGCCCTGGCCGGGTGCGCCTCAATGGAGGATTTCGCGACGAACCCCGAGAAGGAAAAGACCCGCAAGGGCACCGGGTACGGTGCGGCCGCTGGCGCGGTCGTTGGCCTGCTGAGCGCCGGCAACAACCCTTTCAAGTCCGCCATGATCGGAGCGGCCGCAGGCGCGCTCGTCGGCGGGTCGGTCGGGTACTACCAGGACAAGCAGGAAGCGAAGCTGCGCCAGCAGATGGCGGGCACGGGCGTGGATGTCGTGCGCAAGGGCGACAACATCACGCTCGACATGCCGGGCGGCGTGACGTTCGCGTTCAACAGCTCCGACCTGAACGCCCAGTTCTACCCGGTGCTGGACAAGGTTGCGGCAACGCTGAAGGAGTACGACAAGACGGTCATCGAGGTGGCCGGGCACACCGACAGCGTCGGTAGCGACGCGTACAACCAGCAGCTGTCAGACAAGCGCGCCAGCAGCGTGGCGTCCTATCTGTCGAGCCACGGCGTCAACCAGACTCGCATCGTCACAGTCGGCGCCGGCGAGGCTCACCCCGTTGCGACGAACGACACGGAAGACGGCCGCGCGCAGAACCGGCGCGTGGAAATCACGATCGTGCCGGTCACGGAGGACAGCGTCCAGAAGGCGAAGCAGGGCTGAGTTAATTGAGGAAGGAGGTTCCGATGGCAAGCAAAGTCAAAGAGTTCGTGAATGAGCAGGCCCAGGTCCTGGCCGAGCAGGCGACCCGGTTGCGCCGGGCACCCGGCAAGGCCGTGCGCGGCGTCGCCGCGAAATCGGCGAAAGGCATTCGGGCGCTGCAGGATCCCGTCCGCGTGGTCACTCACTCCGGAGTGAAACTCACCAACGTGTCGCACGAGGCCGTGCTGAGCCTGATGGCGTTGCAGCTTGAAGTCGTCACGTCGGCGCTGTCGGACGCCGCCGCGCAACTCGAGCGCGTAGCGCAATCGGACAACGTCACTGACCTGGTGCGTGGCCAGGCCGACGAGCTGCGGGCGGTCCGTGAGCGGGTCGTCAGTGACGTGAACCGCGCGGTCTTGATCGTGCGGAACGCGGGTCGCGGTGCGCGCAAGGTTGCCACCGAGACCTACGCAAAGGTGGCCCGGCCGGCGAAGGCGGCGAAGACAAAGACGACTCGCGCGCGCAAGGTGACGCGCACCGGGCGTACGTCAAAGGTAAAGGCGAAGGCACGGGCGAAGTAGACGGCGTGCCCGTGCGGGCGCCGTCAGGCGACGACGAGCTTCTGCAGCTTCTTCAGCGCATTCGCCTCGATCTGGCGAATGCGCTCGGCCGACACGCCGTACTTGTCCGCGAGGTCGTGCAGCGTCGCCTTGGAGTCTTCCATCCAGCGCGCGCGCAGGATTGCCCGGCTGCGTTCGTCGAGCTGTGCCATGGCTTGCGAAACGCGCTCGTCGACGTCGTCATCCCATTCCGCGTTTTCGATCGCCACAGCGGGGTCGGAGTCGGGAGCTGGCAGGTATGCCGACGGGGAGTACGACGACGAGTCTTCGTCGTCCGCGTCCGGCGTCGGGTCATACGAGACATCGCGTGACGACAGGCGCCGCTCCATCTCGGTCACATCGTGCTCGGTTACGCCCAGATCGCGTGCAACGGCAGTGGTTTCCGCGGCCGACAGCCAGCCCAGGTTCTTCTTGTGCTTGCGCAGGTTGAAGAACAGCTTCCGCTGCGCCTTGGTCGTGGCGATCTTCACCAGGCGCCAGTTGCGCAGTACGTACTCGTGAATCTCGGCACGAATCCAATGAACCGCGAATGAAACGAGGCGCACGCCGACCGCGGGGTCGAACCGCTTCACCGCTTTCATGAGGCCGACGTTGCCTTCCTGCACGAGGTCGCCCATCGGCAGGCCGTAGCCGGCATAGCCGCGTGCGATGTGCAGCACGAACCGCAGGTGCGACAGCACGAGTTGCCGCGCCGCGTCGAGGTCCCCGTCGCGGTGGTAGCGGACGGCAAGCTCCTGCTCGTCCTCGCGGCTCAGGATCGGGATGCGGCTGACGGTGTCGGCGTACGCGTCAAAACTGCCAAGCGGGCCGGCCAGGGCCAGCTCAGCGGGCGTGCGGGGGACGAGGGCAGTGGCCGTAGTCATCGATTCGAAGTACCTCCCAGTACCTGTCTGAATCCAATATTAGCAGTCTGCGGATTGGAGTGCTAAATGTCGGGGAAGTTCCTCATAACCGCGGCGGAGCGTGAAAAACTCGTTACAAAACAATATGTAGGGCAGGAAGGGCAGGAAGGGCAGGAAGGGCAGGAAGGGCAGGAAGGGCAGGAAGGCCAAGAAGGTCGGAAAGGTCGGAAAGGTCGGAAAGGTCGGAAAGGTCGGAAAGGATCATCCCTCTTGCCTTTCTTGCCCTTCCTTACTTCGGCTCGATCTCGCGCAGTTCGCGCGTGGCCACGATGAACGAACCGAGCCAGCCGAGCAGCGCGCCGCCCAGTAGCAACGCAACCCAGCCAATGATGCCGACGCCCTGCAACTCGAACTGGCTGCCATACAGGCCCGCAATGCGCTGCACCGGTGCGTTCAGCACCGCGACGACTATGGCGACGATGAGGCCTGCAATGAGGCCGCCGGCCAACCCGTACCAGACGCCGTTGTAGAGGAAGGGTCGACGCACGAAGGCGTCACTGCCGCCCACGAGTTTCGTCACTTCGATTTCGCCGCGGCGGTTCTCGATGTCGAGGCGGATGGTGTTGCCGATGATCACGAGGATGCCAAGCGCGAACAGCACGGCTGCCAGAAAGACGCCCCGTCGAATGACGTCGAGGATTGCGTTGAAGCGGCTGACCCACTCGGTGTCGAGTTGCACGATGTCGACGCCGTCGATCTTCTTGAGTTCGTTCGAGAGTTCCTGCACGCGACCGGCC
Organism: uncultured Pseudomonadota bacterium; assembly: GCA_963748985.1. Taxonomy (GTDB): domain Bacteria; phylum Pseudomonadota; class Gammaproteobacteria; order Steroidobacterales; family Steroidobacteraceae; genus RPQJ01. The sequence continues at coordinate 31,731 of CAVVKQ010000026.1, read as the reverse complement.
TCGCGGTACTCGGCATCCGGCCGCACCACGAGCGCGTGCGGCAGCGGATTGTCCTTGAGGGCATCCAGCGCGGCGCCGAAACCCGAGTTGCGACGGAACTCCGCGAGCGCTGCATCGGCCTCGATCAGCGTGACTTCGTCGACGTCGCGGCGTTGACGGATGCGCTCGGCCGCGCGCTTCGTCTGGTCCAGCGACGCGTTTGGCTTCATGTAGACGGAAATGTCGAGCGCGCTGTTCCAGCCGCCGCTTGCGACACGCACGTTCTGCACCAGCACGTGCAGGCAGGCCGGCAGCGCAAGCGCGATGCCGATGACGACGATCGTCAGCATCGTCGCGAAGGGTTGCTGCCAGAGTCGTCCCAGCGAGCCCACCAGGGTCTGCACGTGTCGTTCGAACCACTGGTTCATCGGTCAATCCGCCCGGATCTCGGGCAAGGCCGGATGGGGATGGGCGTCCCACGAGTCGACCGTGCGACCTTGCGCCAGTATCACGCGCCGCACGCCGAAACGCTCGATCAGGTGGATGTCGTGGCTTGCGATCAGCACCGTCACGCCGACTTCGTTGAAGCGCCTGAAGATGTTCATGACCTCGACCGCGAGGTCGGGGTCGAGGTTGCCGGTGGGCTCGTCGGCGATCAGTAATGCCGGCTTGCCGATGATCGCGCGAGCAATGCCGACGCGCTGCTGCTCACCGGTCGAGAGTTCGATCGGGCGCGTGCGTTCACGGCCGAGCAGTCCCACCTGGTCGAGCGCGGCCCGCACCCGCTTCTGGATTTCCTTCTCCGGTACGCCGGCGATGACGAGTGGCAGGCCGACGTTGTCATAGACCGGCCGGTCCATCAGCAGCTTGTGGTCCTGGAACACGACGCCGATCTGGCGGCGAAACGCGGGGATCTTCGACCGCGGCAAGGCAGAGGTGTTCTGCCCGTTGACGACCAGCGTGCCTTTGCTTGGACGCTCGATCAACGCGATCAGCTTGAGCAGCGTGCTCTTGCCGGCGCCCGAGTGACCGGTGAGAAACACCATCTCGCCACGCGCAATCTCCAGCGACAGGTCACTGACCGCCTCGCGCCCGTTCGGATAGCGCTTGGAAACGTGATCGAAACGAATCACGCGCCGGCCCCCGCGCGCGCAGGCGACAGCACGGCGTCGACGAACGCGCCCGCATCGAACACGTCGAAGTCGGCTGCCGTTTCGCCGATGCCGATGTAACGGATCGGCAGTTTCAGCGTGTCGGCAATGGCCAGCACGATGCCGCCCTTGGCCGTGCCATCGAGCTTGGTCATGACGAGGCCCGTGACCCCCACGGCTTGCTGAAACTGCTGCGCCTGTGCCAGCGCGTTCTGGCCCTGGCTGCCATCGAGTACCAGCAGCACTTCGTGCGGCGCCGTCGGGTCCAGCCGAGTCAACACGCGACGGACCTTCTTGAGCTCTTCCATCAGGTTGCTCTGCGTGTGCAGGCGGCCCGCGGTGTCGGCGATCATCACGTCGGCACCGCGCGCCTGTGCCGACTGCAGCGCGTCGAACGTGACCGCCGCGGGGTCGGCTCCGGCCGCCTGCGAGACGACCGGCACGTTGTTGCGCTCGCCCCAGACCTGCAGCTGTTCGATGGCAGCGGCGCGGAACGTGTCGCCGGCCGCGAGCACCACCCTCCGGCCCTCGGCGGTGAAGCGATGCGCAAGCTTGCCGATCGTGGTGGTCTTGCCCGAGCCGTTGACGCCGACCACGAGAATCACGAATGGCTTGCTCGCTGCATCGATGACGAGCGGCTGCGCGACCGGCTGCAGGATGTCGAGCATGGCCGAGCGCAGTGCGGCGAGCAGCGCATTCAGGTCGCCGAGTTCCTTGCGCTGCACGCGACCGCGCAGCGAGCCCAGGATCTTCTCGGTGGTCTCGATGCCGACGTCGGCTGCGATCAGGCGCGTTTCGAGTTCGTCGAGGACCGTCTCATCGATCTTCCCGCCGGGAAGCAGGTTGGTGAGGTCGTAGGTCAGCCAGGAGTCGCCACGGTTCAGCTTGGCGCGCATACGGGCGAGCCAGCCTTGTTTCGGCGTTTCGGTCACGGCCGGCGCAGGTGCGGGAACGGCGGGCGCAGCTTCCTCGGCGTCGGGCTGGGCGCCCTCGCTGGTCTTCTTCGACCGAAAACCGAATAAGCCCATGAGTTTGCGTCGTGATCCAGGCGTGTGAAGCCGCGATTGTAGCGGACCCTAAAAAAGAAGGGCGGGATCGCTCCCGCCCTTCGTCCTGCAGCGTGAGACTGCGCGTCAGTTCAGGTCGAGCACCGTCGGGTCCGTGAGGAACACGAACGGGCCGCCCGGCGCCACGGCTGTCGCCGCGAACTTGATGGCCTGCGACTGCATCTCAATCGTCGCGGCCAGGCTCGCGGTAGGGCTGAACATCGAGCCGTGCGCGCCCTGGGTTAAGAACGCGTAGCCGCCGTTGCCGGGGCCAACAGCATTCGGACCGAGGGTCGTGAGCTTGTTCAGCCCGCCCGCCGCGATCAGACGGTCGGTCGCGCTGTTCGGCACGACCGCGTCGTCCAGCACCGTCATCAGGTGGACCGGGTGCTTGGCCACCGCGTCCTTGATGTGGTTGATCGGGTCGCCCGAGTCCGCCACTGCCTGGAAGTCGCGGAAGAACAGGTTGTAGGAGTACGAGTCACGCACTGCACTCGCAGCTACGCCCGCGCTGATGCGCGGACCGAACGTGGCCGAATCGAGCAGCAGCTTCGTGAGCACGCCGCCCGGCGACTCCACGGTCACGGTAGCCAGGTCGTCGGCAAAGTGGACGTGTGCTGCGCCGACGATTGCGCCCAGCGACTGCCCGACGAAACTGATCCGCGTCGGGTTCACGCCGACCGGACCCGCTGGGAGTGGCGTGCCCGGAGCGATCGTGAGCGTCTGGATCGACTTCGTGAACGTGATCTGGTCCGCCTCGCCTTGTCGCAGGTTATCGCGGCTGGTGCGCGGGCTGGTCAGGTTGATGATGTGCGCGCCCGAAGAATCGATCACGCCGTCAGCAACGGCGGCGCCGGTCGTGTTGTTGACGAGGTCGACGTTGAACGTGCGCTCCGTCGCGCCAATGCACTGCGGCTTGGTCGCATCGCAATACAGCGGGTTCGCCGTGTCGGTGATGCCGTGCAGCGGCAGGTCGATCGACGCGACGATGAAGCACGCGTCGGCGAAACCGTCCGACATTGCGAGCGCGTCCGAGCGGTTACGCGTGATGCCGTGCTGCACGATCGCGACTGGCCAGCCGCCCGGCGGCGCGCTGACGGGGTAGACGTATGGGCACGCCGAGGTCGCGTTCGGAATCGTGACCAGCAACGGCACCGTGACGTCGGCTATTTTGGCCGGAGCCGGATTGAACATGGTCAGGTTGCGGCTGTCCGGATCAAGGCCCAGCGCCGGATTCGGCGCGGCCGCGGCCGTCCAGAAGCCTGTCAGCACGGCCTTGTCCGACGGGGAGGCTGGCGGAATCAGGTAATACGGCAGCCTAGTCGAGCCGACGTAGATATTGGCCTTGCCCTGCAGGCCGGCGTTTGCCTGCTGCGTCGTGAGGCCGGTCGGCACGATCAGCGTCTGCTGCGGTGCCGCGGTCAACGAAATCACGTTGAGCGTGTCATCGATTGCCTGCGTGGAAAAACTCCACGACAGCACGACGTCGGCGGGGTTCGTCCCAGTGGCCTGCGCGATTCCCAGGTGCGCCTTGAAGAGCTGGCAGACCTGTGTCTGCGTGGCGTCCGTAAACGTGCTGCAGTCGGCTGGTGCCGCCTTGATATCCGCATAGAAAGTGTCAGGGGCCATCGCCGCCCCGGTCGTCGCCTTGAGGCCGTTGGTCAGGACCACCAGGTAGCCGACGTTCAGGATCTTGCCGGCATCGGGGCCGGCGATGTTCACGGCAGGGCCACGGCTGAAGTCGAACGGCTTCAACGGCGTAATCCGCAGGATCTTGCCGCCGCTGTCGATGTCGGGTGACACGTCGGCCGTGAAATCCGTGCCGTAGGTCAGGACTCCGGCCACCGGGCTCGTTGCACCGTCAGGCAGGAAGCTGGGGCTGGTTGCCGGCGCCTTATTCGACGGGTTGAGCCAGAGCTTGATGATCTTCACCGAACTCGCACCGATCGAAGCGCTGTCGAGCGGCAGGGTGAAGCTCGTGTCGAGGCTGCTGGTCGTCGACCAGCCGTCCTGCGAGTTCAACGCGCCCTGCATTGCAGCGTTGCGCCACGGCACGGTTGGAAGATTGAGCGTGCCGTCCGGCAGGGGAGCGGCCGCCGAGGGTGCGAAATACAGGTCGATTGGATACGGGAGGTTGCCTGTCGAGAGGTTGAATTTTGCGATCGCCTCTTCCACCGGCGGCGGCGGCGACTCCGGTCCCTCACTCGACGCATGGCATCCGCCGAGCGCGATACCTGCCAACACTGCTGCGAGCGCCGGCGCGAACGGCCTGTTCCTGGACTCCAACATTTGACTATCCCCTCGGTTTGAACCGCGCGTAGCATCGCGCGTATTAGTAATCTTCATGAAGCCTACGCTCGCCCGACGATGCCGCGCAACAATCGCCCGGAAACTCCGCGCGCGGGCCGTTTTGCCAAAGCAACAAACGGTCCGGCGGGCGGTCCCCCGACTCGCCGCACGGCTGCCCCTGCAGGCGGCCGTTTCGAAGTACGAATCATCGGTGGCGAATGGCGCGGTCGCAAGCTGCATTTCCCACCATCGGCAGGTTTGCGGCCGACTCCGGACCGAGTCCGCGAGACCGTGTTCAACTGGCTGCAATTCGAACTGGCCGGCAAACGTTGCCTGGACCTGTTCGCGGGCAGTGGCGCACTCGGGTTCGAGGCGCTCTCGCGGGCCGCTGGTGAGGTCGTATTCGTCGAACGTGATGCCGGGTCCGTCCGGGCGATCCGCGACATGCTCGCCCAGCTCGGTTGCGATCGCGGGCGCGTCGAGCAGGAGGACGCGCTGGCCTGGCTCGACCAAGGCCCGCCCGCCTCGAAACCCTTCGACATCGTGTTCCTCGATCCGCCTTACGGCGAGGCGTGGCTGCCCGTCCTGGCCGAAAAGCTGGATCGTGGCGGGTGGCTCGCACCTGGGGCGTGGATCTACCTCGAAGACGCCGCCGCTCGGGGCAAGCCTCGGCTGCCCGCGGGCTGGACGCTGTTGCGCAGCAAGCGCGCGGGCGACGTCGGCTATCATCTCGCCCGCCGGGGCTCGCCGGCCCATAACAACGATCACCAGGCACGGGGGAGCGAATGAGCAGTCGCGCAATGTATCCAGGCACGTTCGATCCATTTACGAACGGCCACAATGACCTGGTCCGGCGGGCGAGCCGGATCTTCGACAAGGTCGTGGTCGCGATTGCCGCGAACCCGGGGAAGGCGCCATTGTTCCCGCTCGAGAAGCGGATCGAACTGGTCAAGATCGTGCTCGCCGACCTCGAAAACGTCGAGGTCATGGGCTACACGGGGCTCACCGTGGAATTTGCGCGGGTCAACGGGCTCAACGTGATGATGCGCGGCCTGCGCGCGGTGTCGGATTTCGAGTTCGAGTTCCAGCTTGCGACCATGAGCCGGCACCTGACCGACCAGGTCGAGACGGTGTTCCTGACACCGACCGAACAGTTCAACTTCATCTCGTCGACGCTGATCCGCGAGATCGCGAGCCTCGGCGGCAACATTTCCGAATTCGTCCATCCGGCCGTGGCCGACGCCCTGCGCGAGCGCTTCGCCAGGAAAGCCCTCTGACGTCCGCTCGCCGGGCGCGCCATTTCACCGCGCTTTCATCGCATATGAGCGGTGTCCTGGGCGGCGGCAGTCACGAACATGGCTGCTCACCGACCGAGGAGCCCCGATGTCGTCGCTGCCGCTGCCACTGTGGCCCGAAACCGAACGTCCCCGCGCGAAGCTGCTGAAACTGGGTGCCACGGCGCTCTCGGAGGCCGAACTGCTCGCGATCCTGCTGCAGACGGGCACGCGAGGCCGCACGGCGGTCGACATCGCCCGGGGCCTGCTCGGTGAGTTCAAGTCGTTGCGCGGCCTGTTGATGGCAGAACGGCAGGCGGTCTGCCGTACCCCCGGCCTCGGCGCGGCCAAATTTGCCCTGTTGCAGGCAGCGCTCGAGTTGTCCCGGCGCCACTATGCCGAACAGATGCTGGCTGGCCCGCCGTTGGCCAACCCGCGGGCCACCAGGGACTTCCTTCGAGCGCGGCTGCGGGACCGCGAACATGAAGTCTTTTGTTGTCTTTTCCTGGACAATCGCCACCGGGTCATCGCTTTTGACGAGGTTTTCCGCGGCACGATCGACGGCGCCAGCGTCCACCCTCGGGAGGTCGTCAAGCTCGCGCTGACCCGCAATGCCGCGGCTGTGATACTGGCCCACAACCACCCGTCGGGGATCGCCGAACCCAGCCAGGCCGACGAATTGATCACTGCACGCCTGCGGGACGCCCTGGCGCTGGTGGACATCCGGGTGCTCGATCACATCGTGGTCGGGGACGGGGCCTGCGTCTCCTTTGCAGAAAGAGGCTTGCTATAGAAACAAGGGGTTAGGGGATAGGGGACAGGGGAATTGGGGACGCTCACCTATTTCTCAGAATTAGGTGAGCGTCCCCAATTTCCCAGTAGCTCCTCCGACTAACCCCCAATCCCTAACCCCTCCCCGGCTTGCCTCGCCCGGTAGGGACTGGTATAAAACGCGGCTCGTTTATCGGGGTCCGTCATTCGGCCGGCCCGTCTGTTACAGGATCAGAACCATGTCGAAAGTCTGTCAGGTCACCGGCAAGCGGCCGATGAGCGGCAACACCGTTTCGCACGCCAACAACCGCAAGCGCCGCCGCTTCCTGCCGAACCTGCACACGCAGCGTTTCTGGCTCGAAACGGAAAAGCGCTGGGTCAGCCTGCGTGTGTCCGGCAATGCCATGCGCACGATCGACAAGAAGGGCGTCGAAGCCGTCGTGAACGAGCTCCGCGCCCAGGGCGTCAAGGTCTGACGACCCGGCTGCAGCAGGAGTCACTTACATGCGCGATAAGATCAAGCTCGTTTCAACCGCCGGTACCGGCCACTTCTACACTACGACCAAGAACAAGCGTCTTCATCCGGAGAAGCTCGAGGTCAAGAAGTTCGACCCGAAGGCCCGCAAGCACGTGGCCTACAAGGAAGCGAAGATCAAGTAATCCCTGGTCGCGCTTTCCGCATCCGGCTCGACCGGGTGTCTCGAAGAACCCGCCCACCGGCGGGTTTTTCGTTTCTGGCGTGGCCACGTCGCAAGTGCCGAAAGGACGAAGTCCCGGCGGAACCCCCTGTTTTTTCGGCGGCAAATAGCGGAACGTCGCGAACCTGATGCCCGAGTTACCCGAAGTCGAAACGACACGTCGCGGAGTGCGCGAGGCCATCGTCGGCCAAGCCGTTACTGCGTTCGACCTGCGTGAGCCGCGCTTGCGCTGGCGCGTCGATCCGAAGCTCGTGCTCGAACTGGTCGGCCAGCGCATTCACGACGTGCGTCGCCGCGCCAAGTACCTGCTGATCGATCTCGACCGCGGCTCGCTCATCGCACACCTCGGCATGTCCGGCAGCTTGCGCGTGATGCCGGCAGGTTCGCCGCGGCTGCTGCACGACCACTACGACCTCGTGTTTGATTCGGGCCAGTGTCTGCGCTTCAACGATCCGCGCCGCTTTGGCAGCCTGCACTGGTGTACGGGCCCGGTCGAGGAGCATCCGTTGCTGGCGTCACTCGGTCCGGAGCCGCTCGAAAACGGCCTCACGGCGGAACTGCTCGCCACCAGGGCGAAGCGCCGCAAGGCCGCGGTGAAACTGTTCCTGATGGATCAGCACGTCGTCGTGGGCGTCGGTAACATCTATGCGAGCGAGGCCCTGTTCCGAGCGGGGGTCCGCCCGCGCCGGGCCGCGGGACGGATCAAGCTGACGGAATGGCAGCGCATCGTCGAGTCGATCCGGCAGGTTCTCGGCGAGGCGATCCACCAGGGCGGGACTACGCTGCGCGATTACGTGAATGCGGACGGTACGCCCGGCTACTTCCGCCAGAAATTATTCGTCTACGAGCGGGCGGGCGAGCCGTGCCGGCGCTGCAGGACGCCGATCCGGCACCTCGTCCAGGGCCAGCGTTCGACATATTTCTGTCCGGCCTGCCAGAAATGACGGCAACGCTTGCCAGGCTCACCCCGCCACGGAACCAGAGCCTGTGGTTATGACCTGAGACCGCCACGCCAGAATGCGGACAGTCCCTTTGCCGCGCGCCGCGGCGCGCCCCCATAATCGCCCGCCATGTCAGTCCCGGAAGCCCCAACGATGCGCGTCGTGCTCGGTGTCACGGGTGGAATTGCCGCCTACAAGAGTGCCGAACTGACGCGTCGACTCAAGGATCGCGGCGCCGACGTGCAGGTCGTCATGACGGCCGGCGCGCAGCAGTTCGTCGCTCCGCTCACGTTCCAGGCGCTTTCCGGTCGACCGGTACGCACGGATTTGTGGGACGCCGCGGCCGAAGCGGCCATGGGGCACATCGAACTCGCACGCTGGCCGCAGCGCATCGTCATCGCACCGGCTACGGCGGATTTCATCGCGCGGATCGCGCACGGTCTGGCGGACGACCTGCTGTCGACGCTGTGCCTCGCGACCGACGTGCCGATCGTCGTCGTGCCCGCGATGAATCGACAGATGTGGGCCAATGCCGCGACGCAGGCGAACGTCGCCGCGTTGCGCCAGCGTGGGTTGACGATTCTCGGTCCCGCCGACGGCAGCCAGGCCTGCGGTGAGATTGGCGCCGGCCGCATGGTTGAACCGCAGGAAATCGTCGAGGCTGTGTTTGCAACGCCTCGCGTTGATAGCGCCGGACCGCTGCGCGGACGCAAGGTCGTGGTCACCGCCGGTCCGACACGCGAGCGCATCGATCCCGTGCGTTTCATCACCAATCGCAGCTCCGGCAAGATGGGTTACGCGGTGGCCGAGGCCGCGCGCGATGCCGGCGCAAGCGTCGTCATCGTCAGTGGCCCGGTCAACGTGCCCACGCCGCCCGGCTTGAAGCGAGTCGACGTCGAGACCGCCGAGCAGATGATGAATGCGGTGCAGGCTGAGATTGCCGATACCGACATCTTCATCGCTGCCGCGGCCGTTTCCGACTACCGCATGCGCGAGGTGGCGGAACACAAGATCAAGAAAACCAGCGAAGAGTTGACGCTGCAGTTGGCACGCACACCCGACATCCTTGCGACCGTGGCGGCCGGATCGCCACGCCCGTTCGTTGTCGGTTTCGCGGCCGAAACGCAAGACGTCGAGCGCAATGCGCTGCGCAAGCTCGAGGGCAAGAAGCTCGACATGATCGCCGCGAACCAGGTCGGGGAAGGCCTCGCCTTCGATTGCGACGACAACGCGCTCACGCTGTACTGGCAGGGCGGCAAGCGCGAACTGGAACGCGCGCCCAAATGCCGGCTTGCCGGCGAGTTGATCGAAGTGATCGCCGAGCGTTACGCCGGGAGCCGATCGCGATGAACGCACGGCGACCGAAGCTGCAGGTGCGCATCCTGGATACCCGCATCGGCAAGGACTATCCGCTGCCGCATTACGCGACGCCCGGTTCCGCGGGGCTGGACCTGCGCGCGTGCCTCGATGCACCGCTGGTGCTCGAACCCGGCATGACGCGGCTGGTTCCCACCGGCATTGCGATCCACCTCGAGGATCCCGGCCTCGCCGCGGTGCTCCTGCCGCGCTCCGGTCTCGGCCACAAGCACGGCATCGTGCTCGGCAATCTCGTCGGCCTGATCGACTCCGACTACCAGGGGCAGGTGATGGTTTCGTGCTGGAATCGCGGCCAGGCGGCGTTCACGATCGAACCGGGCGAGCGCATCGCCCAGATGGTCGTCGTGCCTGTGGTGCAGGTGGAGTTCGATGTGGTGGAGGCGTTCTCTGCCAGCGACCGGGGAGCCGGGGGCTTCGGCAGTTCCGGAAGGGGTTAGGAAGGAGGTTAGGGGTTAGGGGATAGTCGGAAGCGCGCTGCGCGCGAGAAAACAACTCTCGCGCCGACGGCGCTTCCGACTATCCCCTAACCCCTACCCCTAACCCCTACTTGATGCCCTTCAACTCTTTGAATCTGCTGATATCCGCCGCAAATTCCTGCGTCACGCGCTCGCGTTCTGCCGTGTTTTTCGTCAGTTCCTGCTCGTAGACCTGCAGGCCCTTCACCGTATTCACGATTTCACTCGCGATCTGCTCGGGCAGCGCTGGTGCGTTCGGTTTCGGGCTGTACGGCCGGAAGCGCTGCACCGATTCCATCAACCGTGCCTCGCGAGCACGCAGGTTGGTGATGTACTGGCGCGTCACGACGTTCTGCTGTTCGAGCAGTTCGATGCGCTGGTCGCGCAGCCGTTCGATGTCCGACACCGAAAGGTACGTGGCGAGCAACGTGCGGTCGCGTTGTGCAGCCGCGGCCTTGGCGTCGTCGGCTGCCTTCTGCGCGGCGATTTGCTCGAGCGACTTCGCGCCCGGGATCATGCGCACGACGCGGCCCGTCTCGTCGAGCACCTCGACGTCGGCGCCCATGCATTCGGGTGGGATGTTCTGGCCAAAGAAGCTATGGCCGGACGCGCTCTTGCAGCGGTAGACGTGCTCGTCGCTCAGCGAGGGCCCGCTCGACTTGGGCTTTTTCTTCTGCGCGGCATCGGCGACACCAGCCGCGAGGGCACCGGCCACCAGCAGCAGGGCGACGACCACACCGAGACGGACTCGGGCGGGAGTCGAGGAGGAAGCGGTCAGAGGGTCTGCGCGCATGACGGGGATTCTGAGGCCATACCCTCTCCTTTTTGCAGCATTTTGGTGTTTGTCGCGTTCAGCATTGTGACCTGCTTCAAACTGGGGATCACGATCAGACCCCGTACTGGTCGCGATAGGCCCGGACAGACTGCAGCACCGCGCTGTCCCCGGTGACCTCCAGGTGGGCCAGGAGGTCGCGCAGTCGCAGCACCGAAACGACCGGCAGGCCGAACGAATCCTGCACTTCCTGCACGGCCGACTTTGTGCCCTGGCCGCGCTCTTCGCGATCAAGCGCGATCAGGACGCCCGCCGGCGTTGCTCCCTGCGAACGGATGATCTCCACGGATTCGCGAATGGCCGTACCGGCCGTGATCACGTCGTCGACGATCAGGACACGATCCTTGAGCGGTGCGCCGACGACTGTGCCGCCCTCACCGTGGTCCTTGGCTTCCTTGCGGTTGAACGCAAAGGACAGGTTGCGGCCTTCGTGCTCGGCCATCGCGGCGGCCGTCGTCGTGACCAGGGGGATGCCCTTGTAGGCCGGTCCGAACAGCATGTCGAACGACACGCCGGACAGCATCGCCGCCCGCGCGTAAAAGCGCCCGAGCGAGCCAATGGCATGGCCGGTGTTGAACAGGCCCGCGTTGAAGAAGTACGGGCTCCTGCGGCCGGACTTCAGCGTGAACTCGCCGAATCGGAGGACGCCGAGTTCGAGGCACAGTCGGATGAAGTCGGGTTGGTGCATGGGCGCGTACTTTATACTTTGCGCCCATGCGCATCATCACCCTCAACGCCAATGGCATCCGTTCTGCGGCGCGCAAGGGATTTTTCGACTGGCTGCCGGCCCAGGACGCGGACGTCGTCTGCCTGCAGGAGACGAAATGCCAGCGCGACCAGATCACCGAGCCGCATTACCACCCTGCCGGCTACCACTGCTATTACTTCGACGCAGTGAAGAAAGGCTACAGCGGCGTGGCCGTGTATTCGCGTGAGAAGCCGCTGACGGTCGTGGCCGGTCACGGGTCGAAGGAGTTTGACGGCGAGGGCCGCTACATCGAGGCGCGTTTCAAGAACCTGAGCGTAATTTCGCTCTACCTGCCTTCGGGCTCGTCGAGCGAAGTGCGCCAGCAGGCCAAATTCCGGTTCCTCGCCGAGTTCATGCCGTACCTGCGTGCGCTGAAGCGCAAGCGCCGCGACTATATCCTCTGTGGCGACTGGAACATCGCGCACAAGGAGATCGACCTGCGCAACTGGCGCTCGAACCGGAAGAACTCGGGATTCCTGCCCGAAGAGCGCGCGTGGCTCGACGAACTGTTCGACGGCGTCAAGTACGTCGATGCGTTCCGCGAAGTGAATCCCGAGCCTGATCAATACACGTGGTGGTCGAACCGTGGCCAGGCGTGGTCGAAGAACGTGGGTTGGCGTATCGATTACCACGTGCTGAGCCCGGGCCTGCGCGGCAGCGTGCGCAGCGCCGAAATCTTCAAGGCGCAGCGTTTCTCCGATCACGCCCCGCTCACCGTGACGTACGACCTGTGACTGGCGCGAGCGAAGGCGCATCGCAGGCCGCACCCGGCGCTAGGAAGCCCTGGTGGCGCGGCTGGGCGGACGCGGTGCTGGCATACCGCAATCCGCAGGTTGCCGCGATGCTGTTCCTCGGCTTCTCGGCCGGCCTGCCGTTCATGCTGGTGTTCTCGACGCTGTCCGCCTGGCTGCGCGAAGTCGGCATCGAGCGCGCCACGATCGGCATGCTGTCGTGGGTCGGCATCATCTACACGGTCAAGTTCTTCTGGGCGCCCGTCGTCGACAAGCTGCGATTGCCCGTCTTGCACCGGCTGCTGGGCCGGCGGCGCAGCTGGATGCTGCTCGGACAGGTGGGCATCGCGATCGGCCTGCTCAACATGGCACACATGAGTCCGGTGGGAAACCTGGCCGTAGTTGCGTCGCTGGCGCTGATGGTGGCGTTCTCGTCCGCCACCCAGGACATCGCGGTGGACGCCTGGCGGATCGAATCGGCGCCGACGGAGATGCAGGGCGTGATGGCCGCCGCGTACCAGCTCGGCTATCGCATCGCGATGATGGTGGCCAGTGCCGGCGCGCTCTGGATTGCGGCCGACCATGGCTGGACAGTGTCCTACACCTCGATGGCAGTCTGCGCGTGCATCGGTATCGTCACCACGCTCGTCATCCGCGAGCCCGCGGCGCGCGTGATCAAGCACACCCTGGCGCAGGAAGCGCGCGTCAGCGACTGGCTCGAGCGCAAGGCGCACTGGCCGGAGTCGATGCGCAATCTCGGCGCGTGGTTCGTCGGTGCCGTCGTGAATCCGTTCATCGACTTCTTCACTCGCTACGGCGTGAAGCTCGCCGTGCTGATGCTCGCGTTCATCGGCAGCTACCGTCTCGCCGATTTCACGATGGGCGTGATGAGCAACCCGTTCTACCTGGACGTCGGCTTCACGCTCAAGGAAATCGCGGCCGTCGCCAAGGGTTTCGGCGTGTTCTGGTCGATCCTCGGCACGCTGGTCGGCGGCATGGCGGTGGCGCGCCTGGGCGTCATCCGCTCGCTCGCGCTGGGCAGCGTGCTGGTGATCATCGCCAACCTGATGTTCGCCGCCTTCGCGTCGTACAACCAGCCGAACCTCTTTGGCCTTGCCTTCCTCATCAGCGCCGACAACCTGGCAATGGGCATCGCGGGCACGTCTTTGATCGCCTATCTCTCGAGCCTGACCAGCGCCTCCTACACGGCGACCCAGTACGCGCTGTTCTCGTCGATCTATGCGCTGCCCGGCAAGCTGCTGATGGGCACGTCGGGCTTCGTCGTCGATGCGATCGGTTATCCGGCGTTCTTCGTTTACACCTCGACGCTCGGGCTGCCCGCCCTCGTGCTGCTGTTTTTCCTCGCCCGCAAGATGCGGCAGGAAGGCCGGTGAGTCGCAGTGGCGGACGAGATCGACATGACGCGAGTGATCTGCCCGCTGCATGAGCTGGCGGATCCCGGTGCGCGCGGCTTCACGATGGGGCAGGGCGACTGGCCCCTGAAGGGCTTCGTGGTGCGGCAGGGCGAGCACGTTTACGGCTATGTCAATTTCTGCCCGCACGCCGGTTTTCCGCTCAACTGGCAGCCGGATCAGTTCCTGGTACCAGGGGGCACGACGATCCGCTGCGTGATGCACGGCGCACTGTTCGAAATGGAGTCTGGAACCTGCCTGTCCGGTCCATGCCAGGGGCTGGGTCTGCAGCCGCTACCGGTGCATGTCCGGCACGGCTATGTGCTGCTCGACGATGCGGTGCCGCTGCGGGACCCGAATTGAACGCTGCTCAGCCCGACGGGCGCTCCTGCTGTTCGTCCGGCAGTTCGAGTTCGGAGTAGCCGTCCGCCTCGCCGCGATCAATGGCGTCGAACGGGCTGTTGCCATTGCCGGGCGCCAGGTCGAACTCGTTCTCGGTGTCTTCAGGATCGACGTCGACCGAACCGGTCCAGTCTTCGGGCGGTGAGGCGGCGACAATCTGCTCGTCGCGCCACTCGTCGAAATCGAGCTCTTCGATCGTGCCGTCGAAGTACTGGAGTTCGATCGTGGAGTCGTCGCGGTCGATCGCGACCACCTCGAAGGAATCGCCTCCGGGGCGCGCGTACCACATACCAACGACAGGTGCGGGGTTGCTCATCGTCATGTCCTCGACGCGTCCTTGCGCTTGGTATCCTATCCATGGTTGTAGACCTGCGCGGCCCGGAGTTCAAGTCGCGAAACACGCGAAGGCGCCATGCTTGACGAACTGGTGAAATTCTTTGTGGTCCTGCTGGTGGTGGTGGAGCCGTTGTCGCTCCTGCCCATCCTGGCAGGACTCACTGAAGGCGCGGACGACGCCTTCCGGCGGCGCATGTCGTTCAAGGCCGCCACCATCTCCGCGGTGGTGTGCATCCTGTTCGCCGTGGGCGGCACGGCGTTGCTCAAGCTGCTCGGCATCAGCGTCGACGCCTTCAAGATCGGCGGCGGCATCCTGCTATTCATGCTCGCGATCGAGATGGTGTTCGCGCGTGAATCAGGCGTGCGCTCGATCACTCAGGTCGAGGGAGAGGAAGCTCATCACCGCGTCGACATCTCGGTGTTTCCGCTCGCGTTTCCGATGATTGCCGGACCCGGTGCGATCGCGACCATCCTGCTGGCGTTTGCCGCCGTGCCGTTCGGTTCGGTGCAGTTCTTCGCACAGCTCGCGGTGATCGGCGTCGTGCTCGCATTGACACTGGCGTTGATGCTGGTGACGGGTCCCGTCATGCGGGTCGTTGGCGTGACCGGCAGCGCCGTGCTCGGAAGATTGCTCGGCGTCCTGCTCGCGGCGCTCGCGGCGCAGTTCGTGATCGACGGGGTGCGCGGGGCGATGACCTGAAGGAAGTGAGTATAGTGAATAGTGAGTAGTGAGTAGTGATTAGTGAACCGGAAGCTGCAGATGCAGGCTGCTAATGACTGCTCACTACTCACTACTCACTATTCACTAATCACTACTCACTTCCCAGGTTCCATCCTCCTGAAGGCCAGGTCCCACACGCCGTGGCCAAGCTTCTGGCCGCGCCGTTCAAAGCGCGTCAGGGGACGGCTGTCCGGCCGGACCACGTAATCACCCGTCGCTGACTCGTTTGTCAGCTCCCGGCTGTTGCCTGCAGTAGCAAGCATGTGTTCGGCATACGGTTGCCAGTCGGTCGCCATGCGGAGGACGCCGCCGGTTTTGAGTTTGCGGGTCACCAGTTCGACGAACGGAGGCTGCACGATGCGGCGTTTGTGATGCCGCTTTTTTGGCCACGGATCCGGAAAATAGAGCAGCACCTCGTCGAGCGATGCGTCCGGCATGCGTCGCTGCAGAACCTGCACAGCGTCCTCGCAGATGACGCGCACGTTGCCGAGGCGCCCCGCTTCGCAGCACAGCAGCAGGTGTCCGACACCGGGCGGATGTACTTCGAGGCCGAGGTAGCTGCGTTCGGGATGGGTGGACGCCAGCGCGACGAGCGACTCCCCGTTGCCGAAGCCGATTTCGAGCACGACCGGTGCATCTCGACCAAAAGCGGCCGCAAAATCGAGCGGTTCTTCGCTGTTCTCGATGCCGAGAGCAGGCCACAGTTCGCGCCAGGCGCGTTCCTGTGCGCCGGTCATGCGTCCTGCGCGCACGACAAAGCTGCGTATTGCGCGGTGGTGCGACCTGTCGGGCGCCGTCGCTGCGGCGCCGGTTCCGGGCTCGGCGTCTGGCTTCGGTGACGGCAAGGGTCTAGAGTTTCGCTGGCCTGAGGGGATTGCAATCATAAAGCCCGGCCAACGGGCGTGGAGAAAAACGATGGCCCAATCGGACGGACTGCTGCTGACCCGACTCGGTGGCGACGCCAGGATCCTGTGCAAGCGCACATGGTGGGTGTTCCTGGTCGGCGGCGTAGCCAGTGTGATCTTCGGCGTGCTGGCCTTTTCGCAGCCGATGACGGCCTGGCTGGTGGTCGCGGTCTTCTTTGCAGCCGCGATCCTGGTCGATGGCGCCTCCAACGTCGTCGGTTCCATCCGCAACCGAGACAAGGACGGCTGGTGGATCATGCTGCTGATCGGCGTGCTCGGGGTCGTCGGTGGCGGCTACGCGCTGCTCAATCCGCTGGTCAGCATGAAGGCTTTCATCCTGCTGGTTGCCTTCGAAGCGATCATGGCTGGCACGTTTCTGGTGATGCTCGGCTACAAGGTGCGGGCTGCGACGGCGCGCGAGTGGATTCTCTACCTCACGGGCGGCCTGTCGATCCTGTTCGGAATCCTCGTGATCGTGAACCCGAAGCTGGGCGGCCTGTCCATCATCTGGATGATCGCGTGGTGGGCGATCATCACGGGTGTGCTCAAGATCATCTTCGCCTTCAAGGTGAAGAACCTGCCGGAGCGGATGGCGAACCACTTCGTGTGACGCGCCGCTTTTCCTGCTGCAGCGGGAGAGGCCCAGGTACGCCTCTCGCGCCGCTGCGGGAGAGGGCGGTTCAGGCAACCTTGCCCGCGATGCGCCCACCCAGCAGGCAGCCGCCGAGGAACGTGCCCTCGAGTCCGCGCTTGCCGTTCATTCCGCCACCGCCGAAGCCGGCGCTCTCGCCCGCGGCAAACAGGCCCGGAATCGGTTCGCCGGAGTGATCGAGCACGCGGCAATCCAGGTCGGTCTGCAGGCCGCCCATGCTCTTGCGGCTGATGATGAACTCGCGGATCGCAATCAGCGGACCCGCCGACGGCTCGAGGATCTGCTGGAACTTGCAGGTGCGCAGTCGGTCACCGATCCAGCGGCGCGCGAACTCGATGCGACGCAGTTGGTCATCGGTGTGGAACCGCGGGCCGAGACCGATGATGTCATCGTAACGGGATGCAGCCGTGCGGACCGCGTCGACGTCGACCGACCCATCACCCGCCAGCACATTCATCTTTTCGACGAGTGTTTCCACCGTCGGTGCGACCACGACGTCCGGACAGAATTGCGTCATCTGGTCGTAGAGCCAGTGGTTGCCGAACACCATGTCGCGTGCGACCGCGAGCCGGTTCTTGCGCCGAAACGCCGGATTGAATTCGCCGCCCGAAATCGCGAGCTCCTTGAGCATGATGCGGCGGTTCAGCAGCTGCCACGAATAGGCGCGTTCCTGCCGGCAGATCTGCCCGACGAGGTCATGCGTGTCGAAACCCGTGACCAGCGGCATCGGGCCGATGCGTTCGCCGCGCCAGTTGAGCCACAGGGCAGATTTCGGCGGCACGAGCGAAAGTCCGTGCGACGGTTTACGCGGCTGCCAGTGATGCACTCCCGCCGCGTAATTCCATTGCCAGTCCAGGTGCGTGATTCGCGCGCCGTGCACGGCCGCTGCGTCGTGCAGGATGCCGTCGGCATATTTGTGCGAACCGTTCAGCAGCGTGGCCGGTGGCTGTGACCAGTCCGTGTGCCAGTTCCGCCGCACGCGTTCGAGGTTGCCATTGATGCCGCCACTCGCGATCACGACATTCTCGGCGCTCGCCTCGAATTCGTCGTCGCTGCCCTCGAGCCGCCCGCGGCAACCGGTCACGCGGCCGTTGGTAACGATCAGTGACTCGACGCGGTGATCGAATCTCAGGTCGAGCCGCTCTCGATTCGGGCGCGATTGCAGGTGATCGTTCAGCACCACCTGCAGTTCGTGCCCGGTACCCCAGACGATGTGCCAACGCGGCACCGAGTTGCCCGGTGTATGCAGGCCGCGCTCCACCCACAACGGCATCGGCATGAATTGCACGCCGATGCCGCGGAGCCAGTCATAGATCTCTGCGTTGGCACGATGGACGTAGGCCTCGGCCCAGGCGCGCGGCCAGTGGTCGTCCGGTCCGAACTCCGCGAACGCATGCCAGTCACGCAGGCCCTGCTGTGCGCCGTCGCGGATGCCGTAACGCTTCTGCAGCGGCGTGCCGGCAAACCAGATGCCGCCGAAGCTTTCCTTCGCAAGGCCACCCATGTTCTCGGCGCTGTCGCGATCGAGCAGCAGGACACGCCGGCCCCGGTTCAATAGTTCAATGGCTGCCGTCACGCCCGCAATGCCGGCGCCGATCACGATCACGTCTGCCGAATACCGGGTCATTCGTCCACTCCGGGGAGGATGGCGAGGTGCCGAGAGTAACGCACCGGTATCATTCCTCGCATGAGCAACCTCCGCAGGCCACGCGAATCGTTGTCGCTGCCCGAGGCGAGGCGGGTCGCACTCGCGGCGCAGGGATTTGGCCGCCAGCGCCCCGAGCGGGACATCGTGAAGGCCGACGTGGTCCGCACCGTGCGCGCGCTGGGCTTGCTGCAGATCGACTCGGTCAATGTGCTCGTCCGGTCGCACTACCTGCCGTTGTTCTCGCGGCTCGGGGCGTACGCCATGCCGCTGCTGGACGAGGCCGCCTACGGCGGGCGTCGGCGACAGGTGTTCGAGTACTGGGGTCACGAGGCGTCATTGTTACCGGTCGAGTGCCAGCCGTCGCTGCGCTGGCGCATGCAGCGCGCAAAGAATGGCGACGGCACCTGGGGAAACGTCGCAAAGTTCGGACGTGAGCGTGCCGCCTTCTGCGGCGAGGTGCTTGCAGAGATTCGCGATCGCGGTCCGCTAGGCGTGTCCGAGATCGGCACCGGCGATCGCCGCAAGGGCAGCTGGTGGGGCTGGAGCGAAGGCAAGATTGCGCTCGAGTGGCTGTTCTGGACCGGGCAGATCACCACCCATTCACGACGACGCTTCGAGCGCGTCTATGACCTGACCGAACGGGTATTGCCGCAAGCAGTCGTAGACGCGCCGACGCCCGTGGTCGAGGACGCACACCGCGACTTGTTGCGCATCGCGAGCCTCGCGCTGGGCGTCGCGACCGAGCGAGACCTGCGCGACTACTTTCGACTGGGTCCCGTGGACGCGAGGGCGCGCGTCGCCGAACTCGTCGAGTCGCGGGATCTGGTGCCCGTGCAGGTGCAAGGGTGGAATGGTCCCTCGTACCTGGCGGCCGGCACGAGAGTGCCTGCGTGCATCGAGGCCCGTGCCTTGTTGTCGCCGTTCGACTCACTGGTCTGGTTTCGTGACCGGTTGCAACGCCTGTTCGATTTTCACTACCGCATCGAGATCTACACCCCGGCGCACAAGCGGATCCACGGCTACTACGTCCTGCCGTTCCTGCTGAACGAAGATCTCGTCGCGCGCGTGGACCTGAAAGCCGACCGCGAGGCGGGCAAGTTGCGCGTCATCGCCACTCATTACGAGCCGGACGTGGATCGGCGCGCTGTCGACGCCGACTTGCGCGACGAACTCGATTTGCTAGCGCGCTGGCTCGGGTTGCGCGCCGTCGTGCGGGGTCGGGCGAGGAAGAAATCATGACGCTCGACCTGGATCGAAACGCGCGCGCTCTTTGCGGCAGTTGGTTCGTCGCGCTGCTGCTGTTTGTCGCCGGTGCTTGCGCGATCTCGGGTTGTGCTTCCACCCCTGCAGGGCCGGTGCCGACCGCTGCAGCCACAACTGCAAACTCACCCGTGTCGAGCAACACCCGGGCGCCCGCGGCCGAATTTGCGGATGCGAAGGCGGTGCAGTTCCTGGTGCAGGCCATCGACGAACGGTTGACGCTTATGCGCGACGTGGCCGCCGCAAAATGGCTGTCGGGCGCACCGATCCTCGATGCCGCGCGTGAGGCCGTCGTCCTGCAGCAAGTGGCGGCGAGGGCGGAGTCATTCGGCCTGGATCCCGTGTCGACGCAGGCGTTCTTTGGCGGGCAGATCGAGCTCGCTCGCGACGTCCAGCAGCGCTGGCACGATGCATGGAAGCAGGCCGGGCATTGCGCGCCGTGCGACGAGCCCATGGAACTGCAGGCGGTGCGTGAGCGCATCGACAACGCGAACGAACGGCAATTCGCCGCGCTGTACCTGCTGGCGCCGTTGCGGGACGCCACGGCCGCCGCAGTGATGGAGCAGATGCAAGCCACGGTTCGGCGCCATCAGCTTCCGGTGGATGGAGCCACGCAATTAATGACCGCCTTGCATGGGGTTGTCCGTGTCGCGGGTGGCCCCGTCCTGGATCGCGTGCGGGCGACACATGTGCTTCGCATAGCCACCACCGGCGATTACGCTCCGTTCAGTCTCGACGCCAACGGTCATCTGTCCGGCGCAGACATCGAGTTGGCGCGCGACCTGGCCGCGCATCTCGGTGCCGAGCCGGTGTTTGTCCGCACCAGTTGGCCCGGTCTCGCCAATGACCTGCGCGACGGACGCTTCGACGTTGCGCTGAGCGGCATCGGCTACACCGAGGACCGTGCTGCGCTGGGTTTCTACTCCGCCGCCTACCACGACGGCGGCAAGACGTTGCTTGCGCGCTGCGACGACCGCGAACGATTCGACACTCCAGCCGAACTCGATCGCCCGACGTCCGCGTGATCGTGAATCCGGGTGGGACCAACGAGCGCTACGTGCGCGAGCACGTGCACCAGGCGCAGATCCTCGTGCATCCGGACAACCGCAGCGTGTTCGCGGAGATTGCGGCCGGCCGGGCCGACGTGATGGTCACCGACGACGTCGAGGCCGAACTGCAGGCTCGCCGCCGACCCGGCCAGTTGTGCCGAACGTACCCCGGCACGTTGACCCGTGGTGAAAAGCGGATTCTGATGGCGCGCGACCCCGCACTACAGGCAGTTGTGGACGAGTGGCTGTCCAAGGTGATTGCCGCTGGCGAGCCCACGCGTGAGATCGAACGGGCCATGCAGGCATACGTAAGCGACAATCAAGTCCCTTGAACGGGTCGAACTGCTGCAATGCTGATGACTAAGACAGGTGCCAGGATGCGGATGCGACTGATGGGATCGATGGCGGCTCTGGTGTGCGGCCTAGCGTCGACGGCGCACGCTGCGGCCCCAGGCAACGTCCGAGCGGATGCGCGCGTCATCCTGGACAAGATCATCTCCATGCCGAGTTCCGCTGGACTCGGCCAGGTTCCGGCAGTCGCCATGTACCTGGCGGATCGCTTCCGGGCGGCCGGGTTTCCCGAGGATGACATTCACGTCCTTCCCTCGGGCGAAACTGCGTCGCTGGTCGTGCGATATCGCGGCAACGGCAAGGGTGGCAAGCCGATCCTGCTGCTCGCGCACATGGACGTCGTCACGGCGAAGCCGGAGGACTGGGAGCGCGACCCTTTCAAGCTGATCGAGGAGAACGGTTACTTCTTCGGCCGCGGCACGATGGACGTCAAGGGCGAGATCGCCCTGATCGCCGCGACGTTCCTGCGCCTCAAGGCCGAGAAGTTCGTGCCGACGCGCGACCTCATCATTGCGTTCACGGGTGACGAAGAGACGCAGATGGACACCGCGCGCGAGCTCGCGACGAAGTACCGCGCGTTGACCGATGCCGAATTCGCGCTGAACGGCGACGGAGGGGGTGGCACGCTCGACGAGAAAACGGGCCAGCCGCGGTTCTACGCGTTGCAAGGCGCTGAGAAGTCCTACGCGAGCTTCGCACTCACGGCCCGCAACCCGGGTGGACACAGTTCCCAGCCGCGGCCTGACAATGCCATCTACGCACTCGCCGACGCGCTCAAAGCGCTGCAGGGCTACTCGTTCCCGGTGATGTGGAACGACTGGACGATCGGCAGTTTCAAGGCGTCGGCTCCCGTCACACCCGGCGAGTTGGGCCAGGCCATGGCGAAGTTTGCGGCTCACCCGGGCGATGCCGAGGCTGCCGCCGTCCTGGCGCGGACGCCGGCCCTGATCGGGCGTACCCGCACCACTTGTGTCGCAACGATGCTCTCTGGCGGACATGCGGATAACGCATTGCCCCAGTCTGCGACGGCCACGGTCAATTGCCGCGTCTTCCCCGGCACCAGCGTTGCTGACGTTCGCGACTCATTGCAGCAGGTCGTCGGTGACAGGATCGAAGTGAAGGTGATCGGCGAGCCGCATTCGAGCCCACCGTCGCCGATGCGCAGTGATGTCCTGGCGGCCGTGACCAAGGCGGTCCGGACGGGCCATCCTGGCGTGCCGATCGTGCCGGACATGGCCCCCTACGCCACCGACGGCTCGGTCTTCCGTGGTGCAGGCATTCCAACGTACGGCGTCAGCAGCCTCTTCATGCAAGAAAAGGACGAATTTGCGCACGGATTGAACGAACGCATTCCGGTTGCGGCGTTTTACGCCGGATTGGATCACTGGTACGTGCTGCTCACTACGCTCGCTGGCACGAAATAATGGCTTCAGGTAGACTGCCGCCACAGTTTGCCGCCGCGCAGTCCGGTCTGCGCACGAGAGTCTTCAGCGCTTCCCTCCCTGGGAATGCCTATGCGGCCCCTCCTGCAGACTGATCGAAGTCTGCATTTCGCTGCTCGATTCATCAAAGTTACGGCGCCTGGTCCGGTGCTTGGCCGTTAATTGGGGACGTGCACCTATTTCCACTGGAAATAGGTGCACGTCCCCAATTAACGGCCAGGGCAGGTGCACGGAAAAGTTATTCAATGTCATTCGAAAACTTCGGCCTCCAGGCCGAACTCGTGCGTGCGGTCCTGGAAATGGGCTACACGCAGCCAACCCCCATTCAGTCACGCGGCATCCCTGCGGTGCTCGAAGGTCGCGACCTGCTCGCCGCCGCCCAGACGGGCACCGGCAAGACGGCCGCCTTTGCGCTGCCGCTGCTGCAGAAGCTGCACGAAGACCAGCCGAACCCGCGTGGCTCGCGTGCGCCTCGTGCACTCGTGCTCGTTCCGACCCGTGAACTCGCGGCGCAGGTGCAGCAGTCCATCGCCGATCTTGGCGCCCACCTGCGCCAGCAGTCGGCGTTGATCTTCGGCGGCGTCAGCCCGCGCCCGCAGATCGACCTGCTGCGTCGCGGCGTCGACATCGTCGTCGCCACGCCGGGTCGCCTGCTCGATCACGCGAACGAACGCAACATCGACCTGCGCAACGTGCGTTACCTGATCCTCGACGAAGCCGATCGCATGCTCGACATGGGTTTCATCCGCGACATCCGTCGCGTGCTCGCGATGTTGCCGCCGAACCGCCAGAACATGTTGTTCTCGGCGACGTTCTCAGATGACATCCGCGGACTTGCGAATGGGCTGCTGCGAAATCCGCTCACGATCGAAGTCGCGCCGCGCAACGCACCGACCGAGCTGGTCGATCACCGCGTGCACCTGGTCGCGCAGGGTGACAAGCGCGCCGTGCTCAGCCACCTGCTCAAGTCCGGCCCCAATGCGCAGACGCTCGTCTTCACCCGCACCAAGCACGGCGCCAATCGCCTTGCCGAGCAGCTGACGCACGACGGCTTGCAGTGCGCGGCGATTCACGGCAACAAGTCGCAGAGTGCGCGCACGCGGGCGCTCGAAGACTTCAAGGAATACAAGGTTCAGGTGCTGGTCGCGACCGACATTGCAGCGCGCGGACTCGACATCACCGAACTGCCGCAGGTCGTGAACTACGAACTGCCGCACGTGCCGGAAGACTACGTGCACCGCATCGGCCGCACGGGTCGCGCCGGTTCCACGGGCCAGGCGTTGTCGCTGGTCTCGGACGACGAGCGTGATCGCCTCCGCGCGATTGAGCGCGTGCTCGGTCGCAAGATCAACGTGCTGCCGCTGGACCGCACGCAGATTCCGCGGCCGTCGGGCGAAGGCAAGGCGCGCGAACCGCGTCACGTCGATCCGCGCGCCCAGCAGCAGCGGCACGCCAAGCCGCAGACCCAGCGTCATCGCCAGGGAGCTGGCCAGGCCCAGGGCCAGGGCACCGGCGGCCAGGCGCATGGCAGGCCAGGCGGTGGCGCCCGTCGCCCAAAACCCAGGAGCTACGGCTCGCAGGCGTAGACCAGGATGAGGCCCGGCATAGTCCGGGCCTCAACTTTTGTGGACGGCTACTTTGGCTTGACGCAGCGGTGGGTGCGATAGCGAACGGAACCTGGAGGCGGGAAGCGGCAAGCTGAATCCCACATTCGATGGGAAACAGCATGCAACATCTACCCGAACAGACCGACCTCGCGGCCATGCGCATCCGCGCCCGCGCCCGCATCGATGAAGGCGCCGTCACCGCGGGCTACACGGCTGATCGCAATGCCGTGCTCCAGATGCTGAACGATTCACTGGCCACGGAACTTGTCTGCGTCCTGCGCTATCGCCGCCATCACTTCATGGCGCGCGGAATCCATTCACAGAGCGTTGCCCAGGAGTTCCTCGTTCATTCGAACGAGGAGCAGGGGCACGCCGACCTGATCGCCGCGCGGATCGTGCAGCTTGGAGGCGAGCCGGACTTCGCGCCGGACGGCCTTTCCCGCCGCAGCCACGCGGAATACATCGCCGGCGACTCGCTCGCGGGGATGATCAAGGAGGACCTGGTGGCCGAGCGCATTGCGATCGACAGCTACCGCGAGTTCATCCAATACCTGGGTGACAAGGATCCGACCACGCGCCGCATGCTCGAGGAGATCATGGCAGTGGAAGAAGAACACGCCGACGAGCTCGCCGACCTGCTGGTCGCCTTCCCGTCATGACCATCACCGCTGGTCACTCATCAATCAATGCCTCAAGGAGCAAGACTATGGAACGCATGGACATGGGCAACGGGCAGATCGTGCAGGACCTGAAAGCCGTCGTCAGCGATGCGGAAGCATTGATGCATGCCACTGCTGGCGATGTCAGCGAGCGAGCCATCAAGGCCCGCACGCGCGCCGAGGAGTCGCTGCGTCACGCCCGGACTCGCGTCATCGAAATGGAACAGCAGATGATGGAGCGAGCAAGAGCCGCCGCGCACGCAACCAACGGCTATGTTCACGAGAAGCCCTGGCCGTCGATCGGCGTTGCGGCCGGCATCGCGTTCGTCGCGGGACTGCTGGTCGGCCGGCGTTAAGCCACGGCGACGATGGACATGCCCCTGGTCCGCCACGAGAAATCAGCCGGACTAACGCCCGGCGGCCTGTTCGAGTCCGTGCAGACGCTGCTCGGGACGCTGGTCGCGATGGCGCGGACACGAGCAGGGCTGTTCGGAAACGAACTTGAGCAGGAACTCCGCCGGATCGTCGAGGTGCTCGTCGGGGCGATGATCGTGCTCGCGCTCGCGAGCCTTGCCTTGCTGTTTGTCGCGTTGACGATCGTGGCATCCGTCTGGGAGACGCACCGCGTCACGGCGACCGCGCTGGTGGCCGTGGGCTTCGGCATCCTTGCGGTAGCCGCTTACATCGTGACGGCGCGCCGCGGGCAGCGAACGACGCGACCGCTCACCGCGACACTCGGCGAACTCGAGCGTGATTTGGAGCAACTCAGCCCGCACGCACCATGAACCGCAGCGAATCTCTCGCCCTGCGGCGGGCCGAGCTCCTCGCGCAATGCGATTCGCAGCGTCGCGACCTGGCGCTCACGGCCGACGACGTCGGGCGATCGCTCTGGGTCGTGGATGCCGCGGTCGTTGCTTCGCGGCGAGCGGCCGCACATCCCGCGCTGCTGGTGGGCCTCGTCGTCGTGGCGGCCGTCGTGCTCCGGCCTAGCCGCATCATTCGGTTGCTAACGTTGGGATTGCCCGCCGTCCTTTCCGTTCGACGCGTGGCAACCTTGTGGCTGCATCGGCGACACGACGGGCGTGAGTTGCACGATAGCTGACGTCTCAGTAACTATCGAAGCGGTACGCGTCCATCGACAGCGCCGCGCCTTCCATGCCCGCGTAGATCCGGCTCGATTTCACATTGGACCCGGCTGCTCCCAGTGCAACGAACAACGGCAGGAAGTGCTCCTCCGTTGGGTGGGCACGCGCGGCTTCCGGCGCCAGTTCGCGGTAGGCGATCAGTGCCGCTTCGTCGTCGCTCGCCAGGTGACTTTCCAGCCACTGGGAAAATTCGGACACATACGGCAGGGGTTGCAATAGTTCACGGCTCGTCATCCAGTCACGCAGATTGTGAGTGACGTGCCCCGAGCCGATCACCAGCACTTCGCGTTCCGCGAGCGGCTCCAGTGCACGCCCCATCTGCAGGTGATGCGCGGTGCCGAGCCCCGGCTGCACCGACAATTGCACGACGGGCACGTCGATCGCCGGGTACATCCAGCGCAGCGGCACCCAGGCGCCGTGGTCGATGCCGCGACAGCCGTTGCTCGATGAGGCGATCCCGTTGTCGCGCAGCAAGGCCGCTGCTTCGTCGGCGAGTGCGGGCGAGCCCGGCGCGTCGTAGCGCAGCTTGTACAGCGGTTCGGGGAAACCCCCGAAATCATGGATCGTCTGGAGCTGAGCGCCACTCGTCAGCATTGGCAGGGACGTTTCCCAGTGCGCCGACACCATCAGGATTGCCCGCGGTTTCGGCAGCGAATCCGCCGTCGCGCGCCAGGCCTTGCCGGCGCCGCCTGGATCGAGCGCGTGCAACGGTGACCCGTGCGAGAGAAACAGTGTGGGGAAGCGTTGCATCGAGATCGTCCCGTGAGGCGTGCGTTACTTCACCAGGCCTTCGGCCTTCAGCGTCGTCTGCACCGCCGGACGTGCTGCGACGCGCGCACGGAACTGCTGCAGGGCAGGCCAGGATGCAAGATCGACCTTGTGGTAGTCGGCCCAGTTCAGCACGACCCACAAGTAGGCGTCGGCAATCGAGAACGTGTCGCCCGTCAGGAACGGCTGTTGTGCGAGCGTCTTCGAGATGAACGTGAACCGGTTGCCGAGCGCCTGCACGGTCCGCTCGCGCACATCGGTGGCGTTCTGCGGGTTCCACAGCGGACCAAAGCCCTTGTGCACTTCGGTCGAGATGAAGTTGAGCCACTCCATCAGCTGCCAGCGTGCCTTGGTGCCGAAGACCGGCGCGATGGTGCCCGGCTTCTGGTCCGCGATGTACTGCAGCAGCACACCCACTTCCGTGAGCCGCGTGCCGTCGCCCAGTTCGAGCATCGGCACATAGCCCTTCGGATTGATCGAGTAGAAGTCGGTGCCGTCCGGCAGCGTGTGCTTGACCAGGTCCACCTTGACCGGCTCGTACGCCAGCCCGAGTTCGTTGATTGCAATGTGCGGGGCCTGCGAGCAGGCGCCAGGCGTGTAGTACAACTTCATGGGTCGAGTCTTCCTTGGTTACGTCTTTGTCTGCCGTTGAGCCGGTGTTCGTGCCCGGGACTTGAGCTTCAAGCGTGAGCACATCCTGATCCTGTTGATCCAAGGGATAAATACGATCCAAGTGGATTGATAATTGCGTAAAATGCAAGAATGTAGGGATGGACCGTTTCCTGGCCATCAACACCTTTGCCAAAGTCGTCGAACTTGGCAGTTTTGCGCGTGCGGCCGAGCGGATCGGTCTGTCCACCTCGGCCGTGTCCCGGCAGGTGTCCGAGCTCGAATCGCACTTGAACGTGCGTCTGCTCAACCGCACGACGCGACGCCTGTCGCTCACTGAAGCCGGGCAGTCGTTCTACGAACACAGCGTGCAGTTGCTGTCGGACCTGGAGGACGCCGAGGCCTCGGTGCGCGTAACGGCAGCGGAGCCCAAGGGAACGCTCCGCGTGACGTGCGGCGTCAGCTTCGGGATGCGGTACCTCGCCCCGGCGCTCGCGGAGTTCGGTGCGATTCATCCGGACCTGCTGCTCGACCTCGATCTATCCGATCGTGTCATCGACCTGGTCGAGGAGGGTTTCGACCTCGCGATCCGCATCGGGCACATCGGTTCGCAGGGCATGGTGTCGAAACGGCTCGGCTGGACGCAGATCGTCTGTTGCGCATCGCCTGCGTATGTCGCGCGGCGCAGTGAACCGATCCGCACTCCTCTCGACCTGCAGCAACACGAGTGCCTGAGCTACACCAACGTCGGCATGCCGAACACGTGGCAATTCGAAAGCACGGAGGGGCGCGAATCGCGCGTGTCGGTGCGCATCCCGCCGCGGCACCGCGCCAACAACGGCCAGGTGCTCGCGTCGCTCGCGGTGCAGGGCATGGGCGTCGTCTACGAGCCGGATTTCATCGTGGCGCACGAGATCCGCGCCGGGCAGCTCGTGCCGTTGCTGCCGGACTACCGGCCCCCGCGGTCACCCATTGCCGCGGTCTATCCAAGCCGGCGACACCTGTCGGCCAAGGTGCGCTCGTTCGTCGATTTCCTGGCCGAGCGATTCGAGCGGCAGCACGAGTGGAGCCTCGACGACATCCTCGGTGCACACGGACTGTCGGGTGCGTGATCGCTGCTGCAGCCGCAACTCGTCAATTCACATCTCTTGCACGGGTGTGTCGGGCTTCCAGGTCGGATCGTCGAAATACTGGCCGTAAGCCTTCAGCGCGCCGTGGACCAAAGCCGCACCGTCGTGACGTGTCCGCACAGTGTCCTCGCCGCGCATGAGCGAAACGCCCTGCAGCAGATCGGCGATGACGAAGTGCAGGTTCGCATCGGCATCCGCCGGCAAACGACAGTTGGCCACGATTGACTTAACCTGCTGTTCGATACGCGTTGCGAGTGCGGCGTACTGGGCGTCGGACTGCTTGCCCGCGTGGATCGCCGGATGGTCGGCGTCGAAGGCTGCGCGGATATTGGCCATGCCCAGTCGCAGCGAGGCATCCGTCTGCCATTCCTTGCCGTCGTTCAGCTGCAGCTGTGTCACGGCGCCACCGGAGCCGTGCATTTCGTGCTGCTGGTGCTCATGCTGGGCCAGCGCGAGATTCGGCGTTGCTGCCAACAGCGTGAGACTGGCCAGCGTGGCGAGCAGGTGCGTCAGTTCCATGTGTCCTCCCTGGGGATTCATCCGCCGAACATTTTCCCGAAGAGCTTCAGGACCATGTCGAGCGCCGCTTGCGGATTGCTGCCCGCTTCGGCGGCGAAGTAAAACAGAGCACCGACGTAGAGCACCGACAGCAGCGCCACCAGGTGCCCGAACAGCAGCAGCGCGCCATCGCGTTCCGCCATGCCGAGGCACAGCAGGATGACGCCGATGGCCGGCAGCGTGTTGGCGAGGGGAATCAGCGGCAGTGGCGCCATCAGCGCGACGACGACGATGACGAGTGCAATGCCATGCACGGCGTTTACGCGAGGTGTTGCCGTCAGCCTGAGCATCCGGGGGCGCACGAGATGCTCGAAGCGATCGAATGTCTTCGCCGCTCGCTCGAGCGCGTGTTGTACCGTCGCACTCGGCAAGGAGTGATCGAGCACGCGATCGGGCAACCAGGGCACGCGGTTCATCGTCACGGCGTACCCGATCAGCAGCATGGGTACCCCGAGTGCCGTACTCATGAACGGCAGCGACACCGGCAACAGAAAGGGCATCGCGAGGATCGCGCAGAAAACGAGCAGGCCTTGTTCGCCGACCAGCAGCAGCAATTCGCGCAGCGTGACCCGGTGCCCCTCGATTGCACGCTGCGTCGTCGCCAGCGCTTCGGAGAGGCGGACTTCGGGATTGCGGAACTGGACGGCGGTCATGAGTCGTAGCGTAACTGCTATCCGAAGATCGCTGCGTTACCCGCGTCAAGAAAAGCGAGGCGCCCGGTCAGGGTCCCGCTGTCTGCGCTCCGCGACATCGCGGCATGCGAGCACTCATGAACGGCGCGCGACGGCGCGGTAACCGAGTGCGCCGACAACGCCGGCCGCAACCAGCACCAGGATGAGCTGCACCAGCCGCCAGTACACGTGGTCGACCAGCGACACGAGTTGCCCGGTGGCACGCTCCGAAGCCTGATTCAAAGCCGGCATCTTGCCATCCGCCTGGCCGAGCAGCACCTGGAGCTGCTGCGCCGTTTCGCCCATCACGCGCAGCGCCTCGGTGTACTCCGTCACGTCGAAGGGTCGCGACTCACTCCGGGCAGTCGCCGACGCCGGGCGGTCGAAGCGGGCGAGCAGCACGTCCAGGGCAGCGATGGTCTCGCGAACCGAGTCGGACGTCGTGCCGCCGGCTTCGAGCGTCGAGCGCAGCTCCGCGACCAACGCCTGCAACTGACCCTGGCGCTCGTCCAGGATTCCGGTCAGTTGCTCGATCGCAGCGGACCGCTCCTCGGCCAGCAAGCGCGGCAGGTCCGCGGCCAGGGTGCCCGCGGTCTGGGCGGCGCCGCCGATACGGTCGACGTTCTCCAGCAGCACCGCCGACTCCGGGGTCATGGCCAGCTCGAAGGCCAGGCGCTGCGCCTCCATGCTGATGAGCTGCGGTGCACGCTGGCCGTAGTAAACGGCCCGTTCGGCCAGCTGGCGTGTCTGCGCGAGTTCGCGGACCGCGGGGTCGAGATTGCTCAGCGGATCGATACCCAGGAAGGAGAAGATGCTGCTCGACGACGTGGTGCCGGTGGGCGTGGCGCCGGTGGCGAACACGAAGTCCTCGAAATGGATGAACGGCACCGCACGCACGACCGGATTCTTCCGATGCCAGGCCTCGATGCCTGAGCGCAGCTCGATGACCTGCGCCTCGCTCAGCAGCATGGGTGCAAAGTTCCAGGCGCGTTCCTCCAGCCCCTTGTGCGCGACGAGCAGGCCTTCGGCACGCGGGCCGTAGAGTTCGCCGACCCAGCGGTCCTCGATCACCATGCGGCTCAGGGTGGCGAACACCAGCATGTCGATGGCGTTGAGCTCCGGGTTCGGGCCGGTCGCAATCGTGAAAGCGCTGGTGGCTTGCGAGACCAGCCACGACTGTGCTGCCAACCGCTCCCCGGGATCGTCCGTGGACTGCTGAAACACGCCGACCCGCTCGGTGACCCACGCCGTGTACTCGTCGGCGAAGCGCATGACGGAAAGCTGTATCTGCAGCAGCGCGGCCGCGCGCTCTTCGGCGGCCCGGTCGCGGAACAGCCTATTGGTGGCGGCGCACCCCGACAGCAGGGTGGCAAAAATGAGCAGCGCGAGCAGGACCCGGGACACCAGGGCAGGGTGAATCATGATGACGCCGTTTTCGCCTGGGGGCAGGGTACGCGGGCGCATTGTATCGCCTGCCGCCTAACGGCCGTCCCGGCGATTTGCCGACCTGGTGGGACCTGCATAGAATCAACGTCTGCCAGCGGGTGTAGTTCAATGGTAGAACTGTAGCTTCCCAAGCTACTAGCGTGGGTTCGATTCCCATCACCCGCTCCATACCCTTCTTACGGCCGAGCCAAACCCACGTTCATCCGCCATCCGCAAGGCGACGCATCGGCTCGGGTGCACGGACGTGTATGCATCGATAGCCATGCTCGATCCAGCCTCTTGCCTCGAAATCGTGGAGTATCCGGCGTGCAGGGTGGCGAGAAAGGGTGGCCATCTCTCCAATCTCGGCCTGGCTCAAGTGAATGGGTGACGGGCGCGTTCCGCTCGTGCGACAGCCGGCCTGGTGCAGGAGGATTGCAGCGACACGACGTTCTGGCGGCGTCAACAGCAGATCAACTGCGACAATCGCGAAAACCATCGAGTTCTCTAGCGTCAATCGACCGAAGTGTTCCCACCAGCCAGGGTTCGCAGCCAGCAGGCGGCGGATGTCTGAGAACGGCACGCGCAGGACGATGCTATCGACGGCGGCGCGAGCGTTCGCCCGGAGCGGAAAGCCGAAAAGCGGGGCATAGCCGATCCAGTTTCCCGGATTGAACAACAAGCTGATG
>CAVVKQ010000025.1:0-77436 GCA_963748985.1 uncultured Pseudomonadota bacterium | reverse complement strand
GGTCCGCGCCCAATCGCGGAGCGAGTCTGGCAGGTACGTGTCGGCATCCGGATCGACGGCACGAAATTCACGCAGGGCCGCTTCGGCGCCGGCTGTGTCGCCCGCAGCATAAAGCCCGGCAATTCTTGCGGCTCGATCCGCCACGGTCAGGGGCAACTGATCATTCCGCCGACGCTCCTGTGCAGGTGCGGCGACTTCAGCTGACGCGATTCCGCCGCTTGCTTTCGACGTCGCTTCCTGTCGTTGATCGAACTGATCGAACTCAGCCGCTGCAGGAGCCGACGCGGCTGGCGCAGGGACGACCGCCTGCGTGAGTGCACTGTCCGCCGCCGCACGCGGCTCTGGAGCAGCGGCAGATTCACCGGGTTGCACCGCCTTGGCGTCGCTCGCCTCGCCAGCTGGCGGGCTGTGCAGTTCCTTCTGCGCCGTCGCGGCGTTGGGTGAAGGTTCCTCGATCCGAATCGTCGGCGCGACATCCCGATCGAGCGGCAGCGATTGCACGAGAACGAAAGCGAGACCAGCCACGGCGGCCGCCGCAGCCAACGGTTGCCACCGCGTCAGCCAATTCCGGTACTGGCGGCTGGCGCGGATTACCTGTGCCTGCTCGTCGTGATCCTGGATCGACTTGTGTGCAGCCGCGATGATCGCGGCATCGAGTGCTGGCGGCGGCTGTTCATCCGACAACTGTTGCCAGGCGCGATCCAGGGAGATGTCCCCAGCGGGTGATCGCGAACTTTCATGCTCGTGATTGCTCATGCCATGTCCTCCAGCGCGGCGCGCAATCGGCGATACGCATAACGCAGCCGGCTTTTTACCGTCTCGCCGGACGCGGCCGTAAGGCTCGCGATCTCCTCGAGCGAGAGGCCGCCCTCGACGTGCAGCAGGAATGCATCCCGTTGCAGCGGCGGAACGTCGGCCAACGCGGCGAAAAGGCGATGTCGAGCCTGCGTATCGATTGTTGCATGCAGCGGGTCGTCGCTGCCGTCGCGCGATGCTGCGACGGACTCCTCCGCCTGCATGATTGTTGCCTCGTCCTCGAGAGACTCCAGCGCAATGCCGTGGCGCGAACGCCAGTGATCGACCATTCGATTTCGCGCGAGCGTATACAGCCAGGTCGAAAACTTTGCCTGCGCCTCGTAGCGCTCACGCGCGCGGATCACTTTCAGCCAGAGGTCCTGATGCAGTTCATCTGCGGTTGCCGGATGCCCGTTTGCGTGACGCAGGAAGTACCGGTACGTGGCCGCCCTGTGCCGCGCATAAAGCACCTCGAAAGCACGCGCCTCGCCGCAACCGTAGGCGCGCATCAAGGCCTCGTCGGTGCGTGGTTCCTGCTCGGTGTTGTGGGGCTGCATCCGCCGTGCAGTATTGGGCTGCGCGGCGGATGCAGCAATCGCACAGGTCACGGATCGGGGACGAAACCCAGTGCGCCCGGGAACGGTTCCGGGTGGCGGCGCGAAAAGCGGTACGGCGGCTCCGCAATGACGCCCATCGCTACCAGCGTTTCCCGGCGCTCGTAACGGATGGCGATCATCTCGTCCGGCTGCGCGCTGCCGCGCTCGAATTCGACCTGCTGGACCGGCGAGTACTCGCCGCGGCCGTGTCCCGTGCCCAGCGACGGCAACTGCATGGCAGGAGCTGCTGCGGTGGCCCCGGCCGCTCGGCTGGCCTTGGCGTCCGAGGCAGTGTCGGATTCGGCTCGTGCCGGCGTGTCCGATCGCTCCGACCGGCTCTCTTTGCTCAGCCACGTCTGCCGCTCGACCGGTCGCTCGCGAAACAACGCGACGCCAATGACGCCGAGGTCGTGGGGCCGACCTGTTTGTGCGGCATAGGAGTCCGCCGGATCAGAGAAATAGAAGGCCGCGGTGCGGCTCAGGTCCTTGCGCCAGCCCTGGATGTTCACGTAGCCGCCCGGCTCCAGCACATAGCCGGCCTGGTCGGGCGACGCCGATTCACCGGTCACCGCATTGACTCCGTCCACGCTCACGACTGCCAGCAGACGGCGGCCAGTGCAATTGCGAATGCGGACGGCGTATTCGTTGCCGGGTTCGCCGACAACGTATCGCCGGCCGTGGTGGCGGTATTCGGTCAGAACCTCGCCGGCGCCGCGGTCGTAGACGTCTACACGCGCGAGCGTGTCGGCCCGGCAGACGCCCATCGGGGCGATTGCGAGCGCGAGGACCGTTGCGGTTGCGGCCCCCAGCAACGTGCGGCGGGTGATCGGATTGCTCATGGCTCGGACTCCGTTTGCAGGGTGTGCATCCCTGTAAACGGGGGCTCGAGCGAGGCGGGGTTAACTCTCCATCCGACGCCGTCAGGGTGTGTCAGTGCTACCCCATGGCGCGGGCGGAATCGCCACCGGCCGTGTCAGGTCGAACTCGACGCGAAATATCCGTCCTGGCCGCGTGAGCTCGTAGACGAACCGTGTCGCCGCCATACATCGTCAGCACATCCGGCGAACCATCGGCGTGGCGGTGATTCGGTCGCCGTGGCTTTGCCGCAGTGCCGGGCGATGGCCGCCACGAATGAATCGGCCGGCGTTCGCTGCGCTTCGATCCAGCGCTGGATTTTCGTCTCCAGCACCTGCAGCGGGACGGCGCCGTCCTTCAGCACTTCGACGTGGAACGCGCGGATGTCGAAGCGCTCGCCCAGTGCCTGCTGCGCGACGCGCCGCAAACGCTGGATCTCGAGCATGCCGATCTTGTAGCCCAGTGCCTGCCCCGGCCAGACCGCATAGCGTTCGACTTCGGCTTCCGCTTCCAGCGGATGCACGCCGGCCGTCGTGATTGCGTAGTCGATGGCTTTCGCCCGGCTCCAGCGCAGCGAATGCATGCCGGTATCGACCACGAGACGCACCGCACGCCAGAGCTCGTCCTGCAAACGGCCGAGATCACCGTAAGGATCTTTCGCGTAGAGACCCATCTCCTTCGCCAGCGCCTCCGCGTACAGCGCCCAGCCTTCACCGAACGCGTTGGAGTACAGGGCCGTTGCGATGACCGGCGTGCCGACACCCATGCCGAATGCGGCCTGGAGGTGATGGCCCGGATTGCCTTCGTGGTACGTCAGCGTCTTGAGCTTGAAAGACGGCAGGATCGCCGTGTCCCGCAGGTTGATCCAGTACGTGCCGGGCCGCGAGCCGTCCAGCGCGGGAGCATCGTAGGCTCCGCCCGACGAGCTGTTTTCCGCTTGTTCGGGTACCGCCTTCACGACGACCTGCTGCGGGGGCAGCGTGCCGAACCACTGCGGCAGGACCGGTGCAATTTCGGCGAGCTGTGCGTTCACGTCGGCGAGCAGGCGGGCCTTGCCAACGGCGTCGTTCGTATACGCAAACCGCTTTTCGGCGCCCAGCGTTTCCATGCGTTGTGCCGACGCTGCCGACGGAGTAACCTTCGGCCCGGAGAATCTTGTCCATCTCGCCCAGGATCCGTGCCACCTCCGCCAGTCCAAGATCGTGGATCTGCCGCGGCGACAGCGAGGTGTCGGTCATGTGCAGGATCATGGCCTGGTACAGGGCGTCGCCCTTGGGCAGCCGCCAGATGCCAGGTTCGTCACTGGCGCCCGCACGCATTGACTGCAGCTTGGCAGCCAGCCGTGCATTCGCCGGCAGGACGCCATTTGCCACCAGCGCGGAGGCGCGCTTCGTCCAGGCGTCCGGTTGCGGCAGGCCAGCGTCACGGGCCTTGGTCGCCAGAGCGACTACCAGCGGGTGCTGCGCCGGGTCGCCATCGCCCGCCGGTGCAAGCGTCGCGATCGCCTTGTCGAGGACAAAGCCCGGCGGCACCACGCCCAGGCGACGGTCGTGCTCGATCTTCGCGATCGTTTCGTCGATGGTCCTGGCGTAGGCCTCCAGGCGCGTGAGGTAGTCCTCTGCCTCGGCCGCGTTGCGCACCGGTTGCTGGCTGCCGAGGAGCTTCGTCACCACGTCCTGTGGGCCGCCCATCTGGCTGACGGCATAGGGCATGAACCACGTGCCCCAGGCGCTGAACACGGTGCCGTACTCGACGACCTCGGCAGGCGCGAGGCTGCCGCGCAGGTTTGCCTCGAGCGCGGCATGGAACACCTGGTCGGATGGACTCAGACCGGTCGCGTCCGCCTCCGCCGAAGCGACTCAGGACGCGCTTGAACGCCGCACGTTTCGCGACTTCGTCCGCCTGGGTACGTGGCGACAGGCGCGTGTTCGAACCCGGCCCGGCGATTGCGGGATCGACGCTGTAGTAGGTCGCCATCTCCGGAAACCAATGGAAATACGTCGACGTGAGTTCGCGTTCGACGTCGGCTGCAGTTGGTCTTGCCGGGCTCGCCGGGGCCGCCAGGAGGGCGCTCGAACAAAGCAAGCCCACCAGGAACCACGTGATCTTCATTGCCTTCCCCCGCATTTCCATGCTGCTCGAGCGCGCTCGACCGCAGCCGAGTGGATATCACCAGGAATTGATGATGACGATGGTAGCCATAAATTTACCTGGCTGTTATCAATTCTGACTTGATAGTTCTCACGCCAACAAAAAGGGCCCTCGATGAGGGCCCTCAGTCATCCCCGCAAGAATGGTCGGATTACTTCGGCAGCTTCGCGTAATACGCCGCCAGGTTGGCAACGTCGGCTGCCGTCATCTTCTTCGCAGCCTTCGCCATCTTGGCGTCCTTGGTCCGCGTGCCGTCCTGGTACTCGGTCATCGCCTTGGTGAAGTCCGCGACCGACATGCCGGCAATGGGTGCATTCTCGTCGTCGCCCTTGCCATCGTCGCCATGGCAGTCAACGCACGCTTCTTCGGCCTTGGCCTTGCCAGCGGCGGCATCGCCTGCGTAGGACGGGCCGGCGATCAGCGCCAGGGCGGCCGCGAGTGCAAGAATCGAGAGCTTGTTCATCGTACGAATTCCTCGGTTGTAAATGACCGCCTGTGGGGCGTCGGGGGCAATTAGAACAACGCTACGCCTAGCCGTTGATGAGCGAAAGTACCTATCGTGTATCCCCGACGGGCAGGGAGGTGGCCATGGCATCGGACATCGGCTTCGTGGAGTACGTCTGTGAGCAGATCCGGGGCGCGGGCCGCGTGTCGCACCGAAGGATGTTCGGCGAATTTGCCGTCTACTGCGACGGCAAGGTCGTTGCGCTCGTTTGCGACAACCAGTTCTACCTCAAGCCGACGGACGCCGGCAAGGCACTGCTCGATCGGGTGAAGGAGGCGCCGCCCTACCCGGGCGCCAAGCCGTACTTCCTGATCGACGCGCAACTCGACGATGCGGACGCGGCCGCTGCGATCGTGCGTGCAACGGCCGACGCGCTGCCGCTGCCGCAGGTCAAAACGACGACGACATCCAGCGCCAGGAAGCCGAAGGCCAGGGCCAGCTCGACAGGCAAGAAATCGCCTGGCTCGAAGTCCAGGCGATGAGCCTGCGACTCGCCAATCGCTCCGATATTCCTGGCATGCATCGCGTGCGCCTGGCCGTGCGCGAGAACACGCTGTCCGACCCGGCCCGCATTACCGAGGCCGACTACGTCGCGGCGATGGAGGATCTCGGTCGCACCTGGGTCATCGAGGCAGGAGGCGAGGTCGTAGCATTTGCGTCCGGCTACAGCGCGGGGAGTGTCTGGGCGCTGTTTGTCCATCCGGACCATGAAGGCCGGGGCCATGGCAAAGCCCTCCACGCCGCAATGATCGAATGGCTGTGGTCGCAAGGCCACTCGCGCCTCTGGCTGACGACGAGCCCGGGCACACGTGCCGAACGCTTTTACCTCGCACTGGGCTGGCAGCCGCGCGGCATGGTGTCCGGCGGGGAACTCCGGCTCGAACTGGCTGCATCCTGATACGGCGCTCACGTCGAAGCCGCGGGACTCGATTTGACGGGCCAGGGACGCGCTGGAGTGCTCAGCGCGGCTGACCGCCCGGCTGCGCGACGATCTCGGCGACCTTCGCCTCGATCCACTGCTGTGCACGCTCGTTCACTTCGCGCGGAGTCAGCCCGGCCGGGTCGATCGGTGGGCCGATCACGACGCGGATCGTGCCGGCCTTCTTCAGCAGGCTGCGTCGGCGCCAGAAATAACCGGAGTTGTGAGCGATTGGCACTACGGGTGCTCCGGTTTCGCAGGCCAGCAAGGCACCGCTGACGCCGTATTTCCGCGTCTGCCCGGGCGCCACGCGCGTACCCTCGGGGTACACGATAATGCCCATGCCTGAAGCCAGTCGTTCCCGTCCCTGCTGCACGACCTGGTTGACGGCCGAGTGACCCGCCCGGCGATTGATGGCGATCGGCTTGAAGGTGCTCACCGCCCAGCCAACGATCGGGATCCAGATGACTTCACGCTTGAGGGACCAGGCAGCCGGCGGCACGACGAACATCTGGGCCAGCGTTTCCCACACCGAGGAATGCTTCCACAGGGAAATGAACGGGCGCGACGGCAGGTTCTCCTGCCCTTCGATGACGTACCCCAGGCCGCAAACGACCTTGGCCAGCCACGTCAGGGACAGGCCCCAGGCCCGCGGGATCACGTAACGCTGCTCGATGCTGAGCGGCAGCAATGCCGACAGCAGCACGATGACACCGAAAAACCCCGTGCCCAGGAACAACAGCACGGTGTAGATCACCGAGCGGATCCACTGCAGCATCGGCGTCAGCCCGGCAACCGCGACAGGTCGGCCACCCGCATGAACAGACCGCGCATGCGATTCAGCAGCGCCAGTCGATTCGCACGCAGGACCGGATCGTCCGCATTGACCATGACGGAGTCGAAGAAATCGTCGACCGCCTTGCGCAACGCCGCGAGCTGCTGCAGCGCCGGGGTGTAGTCACGCGCCGCGAACATCGGCTCGACCTCGCGTGCAATCGCCACGACCTGCTCGGCCAGCACTTGTTCCGCGGGGTCGATGAGCTGCGACTCGTCGACCGTTGCGCCAACAGGCTCCGACACCTTCTTCAGGATGTTGGCGATGCGCTTGTTGGCTGCCGCGAGGCTCGTCGCGTCCGGCAGCTGCAGGAACTGCACCAATGCGCGCAGCCGTGCGTCGAAATCCAGTGCCGACGCAGGGCGAGTCGCGAGCACGGCGTCGAACGCTTCGACCGCAACAGTGATATCGGCGGTTCCTTCCACGTAGTACGCACGCAGTCGTTCGAGCACATAGTCGTACACCTCGACCGCAAGCTTTTCAGCGTCGATCGCGCCCAGCGACTTGCCCTGCCCGGTCGCGACTCGCGCCATGTCGGCTCGCGCGGCGGTGACGGCCTGACCGATCAGCTGCTGCAGGTCCAGGTCGAGCCCGCGCTCGATCGACGTGCGCAGCAAACCAAGGGCTGCACGGCGCAGACCGAACGGATCGCGCGTGCCGCTGGGCTTCTGCCCCGTCGCGTAGATGCCCGCAATGGTGTCGAGCTTGTCTGCAATCGAGAGCGCCATGCCCGTGCCGGTGACCGGCAAGGCGTCGCCCGCGAAGCGGGGCAGGTACTGCTCGCGCAGCGCCTCGGCGACGTCGGCCGGTTCGTGATCGTGCAATGCGTAATACCGGCCCATCAGGCCCTGCAATTCAGGAAATTCCCCCACCATGCTGGTGAGCAGATCGCACTTGCTGAGCACTGCGGCACGATCGGCCAGGGCCGGATCGGCGCCGATGGTTGCAGCAATCGACCTGGCCAGGGTGCGCACGCGCTCCGACTTGTCGTGCTGCGAGCCGAGCTGCGTCTGGAAAGTCACGCGCTTCAGCGCATCGACCTGCGTCGCGAGCGGGCGCTGGCGATCGGTCTTATAGAAGAACGCGGCATCGGTCAGGCGCGGACGCACGACGCGCTCGTTGCCGGCGATCACCTGTGACGGGTCACGGCTCTCGATGTTGGAAACGGTGATGAACCAGGGCATCAGCTTCCCCTGTGCGTCGCGCACGGGGAAATACCGCTGGTGCTCCTGCATCGTGGCGATCAGCACTTCGGCCGGCAGTTCGAGGAACTGCGGGTCGAATCGTCCCGCCAGCGGGACCGGCCATTCGACCAGGCCGGTGACCTCGTCGAGCAGCGCGCCGTCGATGACGGCGAAGCCATCCAGCTTCTCGGCCGCAGCGGTGACACCGGCTCGAATGCTGTCGCGGCGCGCATTCACGTCGGCC
The DNA here is from genome assembly GCA_963748985.1 of uncultured Pseudomonadota bacterium. Classification (GTDB taxonomy): domain Bacteria; phylum Pseudomonadota; class Gammaproteobacteria; order Steroidobacterales; family Steroidobacteraceae; genus RPQJ01. The sequence goes on along the minus strand of CAVVKQ010000025.1, from coordinate 69,352 downwards.
ATGACCTTGCCGCGCTTGAGCAGCGTCCCGACGTACGACGACGGGGTCGAGATCTTGAGCGCCTTCGGTGCCATGAAGCGGTGACCGTAGGTGACGTTGCCTGCCTTCTGGCCGAGGACTTCCGCCTCGACGACGTCCTTGCCCCAAAGCAGCAGCACCCAGTGTACCGGGCGCACGAACATCGCTTCGCCGGCGCCCCAGCGCATGCGCTTGGCGATCGGCAACGCATCGAGCGCCGCCGTGACGATGGCGGGGAGCAGGTCCACGGTGCGTGCACCCGTCTCGGTGCCACGGAACACGAGCCATTCACCCTTGGGCGTTTCGATCTTCTCGAGCGCCGAGACGTCGACGCCGCAGCCACGCGCGAACGCGAGGGCAGCCTGCGTCGGGGCACCGTTCGCATCGAACGCGGCCTTTACAGGCGGGCCGCGCTTTTCGAGCGGTCGGTCCGGTTGTTGTTCGATGAGCTTCCTGACGCGCACGGCCAGCCGGCGCGGGGTCGCGAATGCCTCGAGCGACTTGTAAGCGATGCCGGCGTCCCTGAGTCCGCTGGCCACGCCTTCGGCAAACGCCGCGCTCAGGTTGAGCAGCGACTTGGGCGGCAATTCTTCGGTGCCGATCTCGACCAGGAAATCGCGGGAGGCGCTCATGCCAGGCCTCCCGTCGGGGAGTTCCCCGTTCGGGCAGCGGCGGATCGACATGCAAAATAGGGGAGGCTCCCCTATTTCCAGCGGAAATAGGGGAACCTCCCCTATTTTGACCTCCCCTGTTTTGCAGCATCGGGAAACCTAGCGTCTCACGGCTGGCGTAGTACGCCTCGGCCACGCCGCGCGCCAGCGTGCGCACCCGCAGGATGTAGCGCTGGCGCTCGGTCACCGAGATCGCCTTGCGCGCGTCGAGCAGGTTGAAAGTGTGCGAGGTCTTGAGCATCCGCTCGTAGGCCGGCAGCGCTAGCTTCACCTCGAGCATCCGCAGGCACTCTTTCTCATGGGCGTCGAACTGGCGGAACAGTTCGTCGACGTCGGCGTATTCGAAGTTGTACTTCGACTGCTCGACCTCGTTCTGGTGGTAGACATCGCCGTACGTGACGCGGCCGAGCGGGCCGTCGGTCCAGACCAGGTCGAACACGCTCTCGACACCCTGCAGGTACATCGCGAGCCGCTCGAGGCCGTAGGTGATCTCGCCCATCACGGGCCGGCAGTCGAGGCCGCCCACCTGCTGGAAGTACGTGAACTGGGTGACGGTCCGCGCCCAATCGCGGAGCGAGTCTGGCAGGTACGTGTCGGCATCCGGATCGACGGCACGAAACTCACGCAAGGCCGCTTCGGCGCCTGCTGTGTCGCCCGCAGCATAAAGCCCGGCAATTCTTGCGGCTCGATCCGCCACGGTCAGGGGCAACTGATCATTCCGCCGACGCTCCTGTGCAGGTGCGGCGACTTCAGCTGACGCGATTCCGCCGCTTGCTTTCGACGTCGCTTCCTGTCGTTGATCGAACTGATCGAACTCAGCCGCTGCAGGAGCCGACGCGGCTGGCGCAGGGACGACCGCCTGCGTGAGTGCACTGTCCGCCGCCGCACGCGGCTCTGGAGCAGCGGCAGATTCACCGGGTTGCACCGCCTTGGCGTCGCTCGCCTCGCCAGCTGGCGGGCTGTGCAGTTCCTTCTGCGCCGTCGCGGCGTTGGGTGAAGGTTCCTCGATCCGAATCGTCGGCGCGACATCCCGATCGAGCGGCAGCGATTGCACGAGAACGAAAGCGAGACCAGCCACGGCGGCCGCCGCAGCCAACGGTTGCCACCGCGTCAGCCAATTCCGGTACTGGCGGCTGGCGCGGATTACCTGTGCCTGCTCGTCGTGATCCTGGATCGACTTGTGTGCAGCCGCGATGATCGCGGCATCGAGTGCTGGCGGCGGCTGTTCATCCGACAACTGTTGCCAGGCGCGATCCAGGGAGATGTCCTCAGCGGGTGATCGCGAACTTTCATGCTCGTGATTGCTCATGCCATGTCCTCCAGCGCAGCGCGCAATCGGCGATACGCATAACGCAGCCGGCTTTTTACCGTCTCGCCGGACGCGGCCGTGAGGCTCGCGATCTCCTCGAGCGAGAGGCCGCCCTCGACGTGCAGCAGGAATGCATCCCGTTGCAGCGGCGGAACGTCGGCCAACGCGGCGAAAAGGCGATGTCGAGCCTGCGTATCGATTGTTGCATGCAGCGGGTCGTCGCTGCCGTCGCGCGATGCTGCGACGGACTCCTCCGCCTGCATGATTGTTGCCTCGTCCTCGAGAGACTCCAGCGCAATGCCGTGGCGCGAACGCCAGTGATCGACCATTCGATTTCGCGCGAGCGTATACAGCCAGGTCGAAAACTTTGCCTGCGCCTCGTAGCGCTCACGCGCGCGGATCACTTTCAGCCAGAGGTCCTGATGCAGTTCATCTGCGGTTGCCGGATGCCCGTTTGCGTGACGCAGGAAGTACCGGTACGTGGCCGCCCTGTGCCGCGCATAAAGCACCTCGAAAGCACGCGCCTCGCCGCAACCGTAGGCGCGCATCAAGGCCTCGTCGGTGCGTGGTTCCTGCTCGGTGTTGTGGGGCTGCATCCGCCGTGCAGTATTGGGCTGCGCGGCGGATGCAGCAATCGCACGGGTCACGGATCGGGGACGAAACCCAGTGCGCCCGGGAACGGTTCCGGGTGGCGGCGCGAAAAGCGGTACGGCGGCTCCGCAATGACGCCCATCGCTACCAGCGTTTCCCGGCGCTCGTAACGGATGGCGATCATCTCGTCCGGCTGCGCGCTGCCGCGCTCGAATTCGACCTGTTGGACCGGCGAGTACTCGCCGCGGCCGTGTCCCGTGCCCAGCGACGGCAACTGCATGGCAGGAGCTGCTGCGGTGGCCCCGGCCGCTCGGCTGGCCTTGGCGTCCGAGGCAGTGTCGGATTCGGCTCGTGCCGGCGTGTCCGATCGCTCCGACCGGCTCTCTTTGCTCAGCCACGTCTGCCGCTCGACCGGACGCTCGCGAAACAGCGCGACGCCGATGACGCCGAGATCGTGCGGCCGACCTGTTTGTGCGGCATAGGAGTCCGCCGGATCCGAGAAATAGAAGGCCGCGGTACGGCTCAGGTCCTTGCGCCAGCCCTGGATGTTCACGTAGCCGCCCGGCTCCAGCACATAGCCGGCCTGGTCGGGCGACGCCGATTCACCGGTCACCGCATTGACTCCGTCCACGCTCACGACTGCCAGCAGGCGGCGGCCAGAGCAATTGCGAATGCGGACGGCGTATTCGTTGCCGGGTTCGCCGACAACGTATCGCCGGCCGAGGTGGCGGTATTCGGTCAGAACCTCGCCGGCGCCGCGGTCGTAGACGTCTACACGCGCGAGCGTGTCGGCCCGGCAGACGCCCATCGGGGCGATTGCCAGCGCGAGGACCGTTGCGGTTGCGGCCCCCAGCAACGTGCGGCGGGTGATCGGATTGCTCATGGCTCGGACTCCGTTTGCAGGGTGTGCATCCCTGTAAACGGGGGCTCGAGCGAGGCGGGGTTAACTCTCCATCCGACGCCGTCAGGGTGTGTCAGTGCTACCCCATGGCGCGGGCGGAATCGCCACTGGCCGTGTCAGGTCGAACTCGACGCGAAATATCCGTCCTGGCCGCGTGAGCTCGTAGACGAACCGTGTCGCCGCCATACATCGTCAGCACATCCGGCGAACCATCGGCGTGGCGGTGATCCGGTCGCCGTGGCTTTACCGCAGTGCTGGGCGATGGCCGCCACGAATGAATCGGCCGGCGTTCGCTGCGCTTCGATCCAGCGCTGGATTTTCGTCTCCAGCACCTGCAGCGGGACGGCGCCGTCCTTCAGCACTTCGACGTGGAACGCGCGGATGTCGAAGCGCTCGCCCAGTGCCTGCTGCGCGACGCGCCGCAAACGCTGGATCTCGAGCATGCCAATCTTGTAGCCCAGTGCCTGCCCCGGCCAGACCGCATAGCGTTCGACTTCGGCTTCCGCTTCCAGCGGATGCACGCCGGCCGTCGTGATTGCGTAGTCGATAGCTTTCGCCCGGCTCCAGCGCAGCGAATGCATGCCGGTATCGACCACGAGACGCACCGCACGCCAGAGCTCGTCCTGCAAACGGCCGAGATCACCGTAAGGATCTTTCGCGTAGAGACCCATCTCCTTCGCCAGCGCCTCCGCGTACAGCGCCCAGCCTTCACCGAACGCGTTGGAGTACAGGGCCGTTGCGATGACCGGCGTGCCGACACCCATGCCGAATGCGGCCTGGAGGTGATGGCCTGGATTGCCTTCGTGGTACGTCAGCGTCTTGAGCTTGAACGACGGCAGGATCGCCGTGTCCCGCAGGTTGATCCAGTACGTGCCGGGCCGCGAGCCGTCCAGCGCGGGAGCATCGTAGGCTCCGCCCGACGAGCTGTTTTCCGCTTGTTCGGGTACCGCCTTCACGACGACCTGCTGCGGGGGCAGCGTGCCGAACCACTGCGGCAGGACCGGTGCAATTTCGGCGAGCTGGGAGTTCACGTCGGCAAGCAGGCGGGCCTTGCCTGCGGCGTCGTTCGTATACGCAAACCGCTTTTCTGCGCCCAGCGTTTCCATGCGCTGTCCGACGCTGCCGACGGAGTAACCTTCGGCCCGGAGAATCTTGTCCATCTCGCCCAGGATCCGTGCCACCTCCGCCAGTCCAAGATCGTGGATCTGCCGCGGCGACAGCGTGGTGTCGGTCATGTGCAGGATCATGGCCTGGTACAGGGCGTCGCCCTTGGGCAGCCGCCAGATGCCAGGTTCGTCACTGGCGCCCGCACGCATTGACTGCAACTTGGCAGCCAGCCGCGCATTCGCCGGCAGGACGCCATTTGTCACCAGCGCGGAGGCGCGCTTCGTCCAGGCGTCCGGTTGCGGCAGGCCAGCGTCACGGGCCTTGGTCGCCAACGTGACCACCAGCGGGTGCTGCGCCGGGTCGCCATCGCTCGGCGGTGCAAGCGTCGCGATCGCCTTGTCGAGGACAAAGCCCGGCGGCACCACGCCCAGGCGACGGTCGTGCTCGATCTTCGCGATCGTTTCGTCGATGGTCCTGGCGTAGGCCTCCAGGCGCGTGAGGTAGTCCTCTGCCTCGGCCGCGTTGCGCACCGGTTGCTGGCTGCCGAGGAGCTTCGTCACCACGTCCTGTGGGCCGCCCATCTGGCTTACGGCATAGGGCATGAACCACGTGCCCCAGGCGCTGAACACGGTGCCGTACTCGACGACCTCGGCAGGCGCGAGGCTGCCGCGCAGGTTTGCCTCGAGCGCGGCATGGAACACCTGGTCGGACGGACTCAGGCCGGTCACGTCCGCCTCGCCGAAGCGACTCAGGACGCGCTTGAACGCCGCACGTTTCGCGACTTCGTCCGCCTGGGTACGTGGCGACAGGCGCGTGTTCGAACCCGGCCCGGCGATTGCGGGATCGACGCTGTAGTAGGTCGCCATCTCCGGAAACCAATGGAAATACGTCGACGTGAGTTCGCGTTCGACGTCGGCTGCAGTCGGTCTTGCCGGGCTCGCCGGGGCCGCCAGGAGGGCGCTCGAACAAAGCAAGCCCACCAGGAACCACGTGATCTTCATTGCCTTCCCCCGCATTTCCATGCTGCTCGAGCGCGCTCGACCGCAGCCGAGTGGATATCACCAGGAATTGATGATGACGATGGTAGCCATAAATTTACCTGGCTGTTATCAATTCTGACTTGATAGTTCTCACGCCAACAAAAAGGGCCCTCGATGAGGGCCCTCAGTCATCCCCGCAAGAATGGTCGGATTACTTCGGCAGCTTCGCGTAATACGCCGCCAGGTTGGCAACGTCGGCTGCCGTCATCTTCTTCGCAGCCTTCGCCATCTTGGCGTCCTTGGTCCGCGTGCCGTCCTGGTACTCGGTCATCGCCTTGGTGAAGTCCGCGACCGACATGCCGGCAATGGGTGCATTCTCGTCGTCGCCCTTGCCATCGTCGCCATGGCAGTCAACGCACGCTTCTTCGGCCTTGGCCTTGCCAGCGGCGGCATCGCCTGCGTAGGACGGGCCGGCGATCAGCGCCAGGGCGGCCGCGAGTGCAAGAATCGAGAGCTTGTTCATCGTACGAATTCCTCGGTTGTAAATGACCGCCTGTGGGGCGTCGGGGGCAATTAGAACAACGCTACGCCTGGCCGTTGATGAGCGAAAGTACCTATCGTGTATCCCCGACGGGCAGGGAGGTGGCCATGGCATCGGACATCGGCTTCGTGGAGTACGTCTGTGAGCAGATCCGGGGCGCAGGCCGCGTGTCGCACCGAAGGATGTTCGGCGAATTTGCCGTCTACTGCGACGGCAAGGTCGTTGCGCTCGTTTGCGACAACCAGTTCTTCCTCAAGCCGACGGACGCCGGCAAGGCACTGCTCGGTCGGGTGAAGGAGGCGCCGCCCTACCCGGGCGCCAAGCCGTACTTCCTGATCGACGCGCAACTCGACGATGCGGACGCGGCCGCGGCGATCGTGCGTGCAACGGCCGACGCGCTGCCGCTGCCGCAGGTCAAAACGACGACGACATCCAGCGCCAGGAAGCCGAAGGCCAGGGCCAGCTCGGCAGGCAAGAAATCGCCTGGCTCGAAGTCCAGGCGATGAGTATGCGACTCGCCAATCGCTCCGATATTCCTGGCATGCATCGCGTGCGCCTGGCCGTGCGCGAGAACAGGCTGTCCGACCCGGCCCGCATTACCGATGCCGACTACGTCGCGGCGATGGAGGATCTCGGTCGCACCTGGGTCATCGAGGCAGGAGGCGAGGTCGTAGCATTTGCGTCCGGCTACAGCGCGGGGAGTGTCTGGGCGCTGTTTGTCCATCCGGACCATGAAGGCCGGGGTCATGGCAAAGCCCTCCACGCCGCAATGATCGAATGGCTGTGGTCGCAAGGCCACTCGCGCCTGTGGCTGACGACGAGCCCGGGCACACGTGCCGAACGCTTTTACCTCGCACTGGGCTGGCAGCCGCGCGGCATGGTGTCCGGCGGGGAACTCCGGCTCGAACTGGCTGCATCCTGACGAGGCGCTCACGGCGACGCCGCGGGACTCGATTTGACGGGCCAGGGACGCGCTGGAGTGCTCAGCGCGGCTGACCGCCCGGTTGCGCCACGATCTCGGCGACCTTCGCCTCGATCCACTGCTGTGCACGCTCGTTCACTTCGCGCGGAGTCAGCCCGGCCGGATCGATCGGCGGTCCGATCACGACACGGATCGTGCCGGCTTTCTTCAGCAGGCTGCGTCGGCGCCAGAAATACCCGGAGTTGTGAGCGATCGGGACTACGGGTGCTCCGGTGTCGCAGGCCAGCAAGGCACCGCTCACGCCGTACTTTCGCGTCTGCCCCGGCGCCATGCGCGTGCCCTCGGGGTACACGATCACGCCCATGCCTGAAGCCAGTCGTTCACGTCCCTGTTGCACGACCTGGTTGACGGCCGAGTGACCCGCCCGGCGATTGATGGCGATCGGCTTGAAGGTGCTCACCGCCCAGCCAACGATCGGGATCCAGATGACTTCACGCTTGAGGGACCAGGCAGCCGGTGGCACGATGAACATCTGGGCCAGCGTTTCCCACACCGAGGAATGCTTCCACAGCGAGATGAACGGACGCGACGGCAGGTTCTCCTGCCCTTCGATGACGTACCCCAGGCCGCAAACGACCTTGGCCAGCCACGTCAGCGACAGGCCCCAGGCCCGCGGGACCACGTAACGCTGCTCGATGCTGAGCGGCAGCAGTGCCGACAGCAGCACGATGACACCGAAAAACCCCGTGCCCAGGAACAACAGCACGGTGTAGATCACCGAGCGGATCCACTGCAGCATCGGCGTCAGCCCGGCAACCGCGACAGGTCGGCCACCCGCATGAACAGACCGCGCATGCGATTCAGCAGCGCCAGTCGATTCGCACGCAGGACCGGATCGTCCGCATTGACCATGACGGAGTCGAAGAAATCGTCGACCGCCTTGCGCAATGCCGCGAGCTGCTGCAGCGCAGGGGTGTAGTCGCGCGCCGCGAACATCGGCTCGACCTCGCGCGCAATCGCCACGACCTGCTCGGCCAGCACTTGTTCCGCGGGGTCGATGAGCTGCGACTCGTCGACCGTTGCGCCAACAGGCTCCGACACCTTCTTCAGGATGTTGGCGATGCGCTTGTTGGCTGCCGCGAGGCTCGTCGCGTCCGGCAGCTGCAGGAACTGCACCAGTGCGCGCAGCCGTGCATCGAAATCCAGTGCCGACGCAGGGCGAGTCGCGAGCACGGCGTCGAACGCTTCGACCGCAACAGTGATATCGGCGGTTCCTTCCACGTAGTACGCACGCAGTCGTTCGAGCACATAGTCGTACACCTCGACCGCAAGCTTTTCTGCGTCGATCGCGCCCAGCGACTTGCCCTGCCCGGTCGCGACTCGCGCCATGTCGGCTCGCGCGGCGGTGACGGCCTGACCGATCAGCTGCTGCAGGTCCAGGTCGAGCCCACGCTCGATCGACGTGCGCAGCAAACCAAGTGCTGCACGGCGCAGACCGAACGGATCGCGCGTGCCGCTCGGCTTCTGCCCCGTCGCGTAGATGCCCGCAATGGTGTCGAGCTTGTCTGCAATCGAGAGCGCCATGCCCGTGCCGGTGACCGGCAAGGCGTCGCCCGCAAAGCGGGGCAGGTACTGCTCGCGCAGCGCCTCGGCGACGTCGGCCGGTTCGTGATCGTGCAATGCGTAATACCGGCCCATCAGGCCCTGCAATTCCGGAAACTCCCCCACCATGCTGGTGAGCAGGTCGCACTTGCTGAGCACTGCGGCACGATCGGCCAGGGCAGGATCGGCGCCGATGGTTGCAGCAATCGACCTGGCCAGGGTGCGCACGCGCTCCGACTTGTCGTGCTGCGAGCCGAGCTGCGTCTGGAAAGTCACGCGCTTCAGCGCATCGACCTGCGTCGCGAGCGGGCGCTGGCGATCGGTCTTATAGAAGAACGCGGCATCGGTCAGGCGCGGACGCACGACGCGCTCGTTGCCGGCGATCACCTGTGACGGGTCACGGCTCTCGATGTTGGAAACGGTGATGAACCAGGGCATCAGCTTCCCCTGTGCGTCGCGCACGGGGAAATACCGCTGGTGCTCCTGCATCGTGGCGATCAGCACCTCGGCCGGCAGTTCGAGGAACTGCGGGTCGAATCGTCCCGCCAGCGGGACCGGCCATTCGACCAGGCCGGTGACCTCGTCGAGCAGCGCGCCGTCGATGACGGCGAAGCCATCCAGCTTCTCGGCCGCAGCGGTGACACCGGCTCGAATGCTGTCGCGGCGCGCATTCACGTCGGCCATGACCTTGCCGCGCTTGAGCAGCGTCCCGACGTACGACGACGGGGTCGAGATCTTGAGCGCCTTCGGTGCCATGAAGCGGTGACCGTAGGTGACGTTGCCTGCCTTCTGGCCGAGGACTTCCGCCTCGACGACGTCCTTGCCCCAAAGCAGCAGCACCCAGTGCACCGGGCGCACGAACATCGCTTCGCCGGCGCCCCAGCGCATGCGCTTGGCGATCGGCAACGCATCGAGCGAGGCCGTGACGATGGCGGGGAGCAGGTCCACGGTGCGTGCACCCGTCTCGGTGCCACGGAACACGAGCCATTCACCCTTGGGCGTTTCGATCTTCTCGAGCGCCGAGACGTCGACGCCGCAGCCACGCGCGAACGCGAGGGCGGCCTGCGTCGGGGCACCGTTCACATCGAACGCGGCCTTTACCGGCGGGCCGCGCTTTTCGAGCGGTCGGTCCGGTTGTTGTTCGATGAGCTTCCTGACGCGCACGGCCAGCCGGCGCGGGGTCGCGAATGCCTCGAGCGACTTGTAAGCGATGCCGGCGTCCCTGAGTCCGCTGGCCACGCCTTCGGCAAACGCCGCGCTCAGGTTGAGCAGCGACTTGGGCGGCAATTCTTCGGTGCCGATTTCGACCAGGAAATCGCGGGAGGCGTTCATGCCAGGCCTCCCGTCGGGGAGGTTCCCCGTTCCGGCAGCGGCGGATCGACATGCAAAATAGGGGAGGCTCCCCTATTTCCAGCGGAAATAGGGGAGCCTCCCCTGTTTTGCAGCATCGGGAAACCTAGCGTCTCGCGGCTGGCGTAGTACGCCTCGGCCACGCCGCGCGCCAGCGTGCGCACCCGCAGGATGTAGCGCTGGCGCTCGGTCACCGAGATCGCCTTGCGCGCGTCGAGCAGGTTGAAAGTGTGCGAGGTCTTGAGCATCCGCTCGTAGGCCGGCAGCGCCAGCTTCACCTCGAGCATCCGCAGGCACTCTTTCTCATGGGCGTCGAACTGGCGGAACAGTTCGTCGACGTCGGCGTATTCGAAGTTGTACTTCGACTGCTCGACCTCGTTCTGGTGGTAGACATCGCCGTACGTGACGCGGCCGAGCGGGCCGTCGGTCCAGACCAGGTCGAACACGCTCTCGACACCCTGCAGGTACATCGCGAGCCGCTCGAGGCCGTAGGTGATCTCGCCCATCACGGGCCGGCAGTCGAGGCCGCCCACCTGCTGGAAGTACGTGAACTGGGTGACTTCCATGCCATTCAGCCAGATCTCCCAGCCGAGGCCCCAGGCGCCAAGTGTCGGCGACTCCCAGTTGTCTTCGACCAGCCGGACGTCGTGCACGAGCGGGTCGATGCCGACTGCGCGCAGCGACCCGAGGTACAGCTCGATCATGTCGGGCGGCGAAGGTTTGATCGCCACCTGGTACTGGTAGTAATGCTGCAGGCGGAATGGGTTGTCGCCGTAGCGGCCGTCGGTCGGCCGGCGCGAGGGCTGCACGTACGCAGCACTCCAGGGCTCGGGACCGACCGCTCGCAGGAACGTGGCGGTGTGGAACGTACCCGCACCGACCTCCATGTCGTAGGGCTGCAGGATGACGCAACCCCGCTCGGCCCAATAGCGTTGCAGCGTGAGCAGGAGGTCCTGGAAAGTGCGGGGAGGCTGGGCCACTTTGGGCATGGGGAGGAGGCTCGCTGGTCGCGCAAAAGCGGGCAGTATAACAATGATGCGGTGCCCGTCGGCCCACCACTTGGATCAATATAAATTGTATATAACTAGCAAAGACGTAAATATTCAAGTAATCTATTTAGTAAACCTTAATAAACTTGAGTAAGACCTCATCCCCGGCAGGCTCCTGCGGCTGCTTCGACCAGCGGGCGGACTCGATAAACCGCATGTCGATTTCCAATGATCGATCGCTCGCTGCGGAGGCGCACTTTCAGGGTTTCCAGTCCACGGCGTGCTCGTCGAGATACGCGTCCACGGCGGCCCCCAGGGTGGGGTAGAAGTTTGCGGCGCCGAGGCGCTCGAGCAGTTCAAAGCGTTTCAGCTTGTCCTTGACCGGATCCTTCATTTCCGCGAACCGCAGTTCGACGCCCGCTTCGCGCAGCGCCTGTGCCAGTTCTGCCAGCACGTCCGCGGACGTCACGTCGATGCTGGTGACCGGCTCGGCGGACACGACGATGCGTCGCGCCGGCGTGGGCGACTGCGCGACAGCCTCCAGCACGCTCGCGTGGAACAGCTCGGCGTTGGCGAAGAACAGTGGCGCATCCCAGCGGAAAAGCACCAGGCCGGGTATCAACCGCGCCGCCGGGTAACGCTTGATGTCGTGGTAGCCGCGGATGCCGTCGACGCGGCCCAGCACGGCATGGTGGGGCCGCCAACCGTCCCACAGGAATTCGATGACCGCGATGATGATTGCCAGGCCGATGCCGGGAATCACGCCCAGCAAGGCGACGCCGGCGAAGCAGGCGACGGACAGCCAGAACTCCCAGCGCTGGATGCGAAAGATGCGGCGCAGGTCGTTGAATTCGAACAGGCCGAAGGCCGAGGCGATCACGACCGCCGCCAGCGCGCTGTTAGGCAGGTGCTGCAGCAGGTCGGGTGCCAGCACCAGCAGCAGCGCGACGGCTACGGCGCCGACCACTCCAGTGAGCTGGGTCTGCGCGCCCGCGGCCTCGGCGACCGGGGTACGCGAGGAACTGCTGCTGATCGGAAACCCCTGGAACAGCCCGCCGGCCAGGTTGGCGACACCGAGCCCGATCATCTCCTGGTTCGGATCGACCTTGGTGCGGGTCCTGGCCGCGTAGGTGCGGGACAGCACGCTGGTATCGGCGAATGCCACCATGGCGACGGCACAGCCGCCTATCACCACCTGGCTGAGGTCGGCGAGACTGATCCATGGCAATGTGAACGAGGGCAGGCCTTGCGGCAGTGGGCCGAGCACCTTCACCGCAGCGTCCTGGTCGAGACCGAGCACGCCGACGGCGACGGTCGCACCCACGACCGCAAGCAGGAGGCCAGGCACTCGCTTGAATCGTTTCAACAGCAGGATCGCGGCCAGCGTGGAGGCGCCCACCGCGAACGCAGCCCAGTTGGCCTTGCCGTCCAGCACTGCCGTGGTGATCTGCGTCACGCCGCGTACCGGCCCGCCACCGTCGATCGAGAATCCGAACAGCTTGGGCAACTGGCTGATCAGCACCGTGAGCGCGATGCCGTTCATGTAGCCGTAGCGGATCGGCTTGGACAACAGCTCGGTGACGAATCCCAGGCGCAGCACGCCGATCAGGATGCACACCAGCCCGGAGACCACCGCCATCATGCTCGCCAGGGCCACGGCTCGCATCGGCTCGCCGCCCGAGAGCGGCAACACGACCGCGAGAATCACCGCGGCGAGGGAGGAGTCCGGCCCCAGCACCAGGATCCGGCTGGGGCCGAACAGTGCGTAGGCCAGCAGCGGGACGATCGTGGCATACAGGCCGTAGATTCCCGGGACGCCGGACGCCACGGCATAGGCGATGCCGACCGGCACCAGCATCGTCGTCAGCACGAGGCCGGCCATCAGGTCGCGTGGCAGCCAGGCTGCTTCGTAGTGGCCCAGGGTCTGCAGTCCAGGCAGCCACCGTGTCCACCGGTTCAAGATCTTTCCCTTATGCACGTCCAGGTACAGGTGGTCGGCAACCTCAGCGGATGGCGTAGCCGCCGTCGACCCGGATCGTTTCGCCAGTGACGAAGTCTGAGGCGCTCGAGGCCAGGAAGATCGCCGTACCAGCCATCTCCTCGGGCTGTCCCCAGCGGCCGGCGGGCGTGCGTGCCAGGATCTCGTCGTTCATGGCCTTGAGTGCCTCGGTCCTCACCGCCGCAGTCATGTCCGTCTCGATCCAGCCGGGAGCAATGGCGTTGACCTGGATGCCATGCGGCGCGAGTTCGATGGCCATCGACTTCGTGAGCTGCACGATCGCGCCTTTCGCGGCGCTGTAGGAGGGAATCGGTCCAGCGCCGAAGTAGGAGTACATGCTGCCGAGGTTGATGATCTTGCCGCGCTTGCGGCCGGCCATCGACGCAGCCGCGAGTTTCGACAGCAGGAACACGGCGTTCAGTTGCGTCTCGATGACGTTGTCCCAGGATTCCGCCGTCTCCTGCAGGATGCCACCGCTGAGGTTGGCGATGCCGGCATTGTTGACCAGGATGTCCACCGGGCCCAGTTCCGCCTCGACCTGGCGGAATGCGGGTTCGAGCGCCGTGCGATCCGTCACGTCTACCGCGAGTGCCATGGCGCGCGCACCCGCACCCTTCAGCGCGGCCAGCACCTCGGCATTCTTTGCGGTGTTCCGGCCAAAGACTGCGACAGCCGCCCCGGCCTGTGCAAAGCCCAGCGCGATGCCCCGGCCGATGCCGCCATTGCCGCCGGTGACCAGGGCCACCCGGCCAGCGAGATCGAACGATGCGGGTGCAGTCATGCGTGTCTCTCCTGCGATGCGTGAATCACGGGTATCAGCTCCGGCCGGGCATCGGATCGCTGCGCTTGATCGACGCGCGCTGCGAGTCGCTCGCGGTACTCGTCGAGCGGAAACAGCGCGACCTCGCCCGAGCTCTGGTCCCGGGCGCCCTCCTTGAAGTCGAACGGGTTGTCGACGTCCTTGATGAGCCGCAGCATGTAGATGTTCACCAGTGCGACGAACGGCACCAGCAGCGACTCGGCAATCACGCTCTTGAAACGCGCGATCATCATCAGCGAGATGATCATCACGATCAGCACTTCGAGCAGGGCATAGGCGGGCGGCAGGAAGCCCGTGCGCACGATGACATCGATGCGGCTGACGCATTTCCGCACCATCAGCAGCTGTGGCACGGCGCGCGAGGCATACGGCCCGGCCCCGGCGCGTTCGAGTTGCCGCAGCACTTCGCTCAGCCGGGTCATGGCGGCGTAGACCTCCGGCGTGGTGACGCGACGCATCAACCAGTCCCGGATCGCGTCGGTCAGCACGAGCAGTTCACGGCGCAGGTCGGCCAGGTCGAGGGCCGGTCGGTCCGTCGCCGCCAGCACGAAGATCTCCTCGATGGTCTCGAGGGTGCAGGACACGTCGGCCGGCAGTTTCTCGGCTTCCTTGTAGTCGGCCATGGTGCCGGCCAGCAGGAAACCGATCAGGAATACGCCGGAGGTCAGGATGATGCCGACGTCCGAGAAATCGATCAGTCCCTCGAAACCGAGCACGCGTTCGAGAAACAGCTTCAGGCCGAGCAGGGTCAACACCACCGGCAGGGTCGAGACCATCAATTTCCACTTCAGCACGCAACCTCCCCTCGAGTCCTGCGATCATGGCGAGGACCACTGGCCGCTCCGTTCTAGCATGCGGCTACGGAAGACGCGCGTCGATAGCCCAACGAGACGTACCCGATGACGGCAAAAATTCCGAACGACGAATCCGCCGGCAAGCTGGTGAATTACCTGCTGGACAAGGGGCTGGGGGGGTTCCCGCCGCTGTCGAGCGCCACGAACCTGGCCGATGAGTACCTGATCGATCGTGACTTCGACAGCAACGACGAGCGCGTGGCTGCGCTGATCAAGTGGGAGATGACCAAGAACTTCACGACCGGGTTCATCACCGGACTCGGTGGCATCGTCACGTTGCCGGTTGGCGTGCCGTCGGCGCTCGGGGCGTCCTGGCTCATCCAGGCGCGCATGGCCGGCGCGATCGCGAAGATCTACGGGCACGACCTCGCCGAGGAGCGTGTTCGAACACTGATTCTGCTCAGTCTTGCCGGTGACGTTGCGAAGCAAGCCATGTCGGACCTTGGCCTCAACCTGGGCTCGAAACTGCCCCAGTCGGCGATGAAGCAGGTGCCCGGCCGTGCCCTGGTCGAGATCAACAAGCGGATCGGCCTGCAGTTGCTGACCAAGGCCGGTCAGCGTGGCCTCGCGCAGTTTCCGAAAGCGATTCCCGTCGTCGGCGGCGTGGTCGGCGGCGCGTTCGACGCCGTGGTGTGCCGCATGGTGGGACGAACCGCAAGAAAACTGTTCCGGCCGGTCGCCGACCAGTAGCAGGGGTCAGATGAATCTTTCGATGATGGCGTGCACGTTCACGCGCGCCCGCAATTTCGCGCAGATCAGGAACGTGCCGATCAGCTTGCGGTGCAGGAACATCGTTGCGGGTGGCGGTGAGCGCAAACCCTTGCCGAATGCGACGGCGAGGCCGAGGTCGCGCGCGCGAACCGCGAGGCCCGACGCGGCAAAATCGTAAGGCCCGTGGTGCACGAGCGGCTCGCAGGCGAGCCGGATGATGTCCGCAGCATTGCGGATCATGGCTTCGGGATCGTCCGGGTGGGCGTAGCCGATCGCGAACATGGCCTCGCGCAGGGCAACGTCGTTGCCGGCGAGCATGGCGCGGCACGCGTCGCGGTAGCTGGCAACCAGCGTGGCCGGAAACTCGCCGGCGGAGCCCAGGTCGAGCAACGCCACCTGCTGCGTCGCCGGCAGGTAGAGGTAGTTCGCGAAGTTGGGGTCGGTCTGCACGAAGCGGAACTCGAACAGTTCGCGGAACATCAGCTCGTACAGCGTGCGTGCGGCGGCGTTGCGCCGCGCCTGCGGCACGGCCTCGCTCGCCAGTGCTTCCAGCGGTTCACCCTCGATCCAGTCCATCGCCAGCACGTGCCGCGTCGTGAGCGTGCGATCGACGCGCGGCACGACGACCTCGGGCATGACAGCGACCAGCTTGCGGTAACGTTCGAGGTTGCGGGCCTCGCTCTCGTAATCCGTCTCGAGCTTGAGCTGGCGCTTGGCCTCGCGCGCGAGCGCGGGTACGTCGAGCTGCAGTGGCAGGAAGCCAAGGCGTCGCAGCAACGTCGCGAGGTTGTCGACGTCGCTGTCCACGCTGCGTGCCACGCCGGGATACTGGATCTTGAGTGCGAGTTCGCGGCCGCCGGGTTTCCGCGCGCGATGGATCTGGCCAATGGAGGCCGCCGCGACCGGATCGAAATCGAAGTGCGCGAACCGCTGCTGCCAGCCCTTGCCATATTCGCGGCCCAGCACGCGACGCAGCTGGCTGTCGGGCATCGAGTAGCCTTGTGAACGCAGCACGTCGAGTGCGCGGCGGAACTCTTCGGGCACGAGTTCTTCGCCCGACATCGAAATCAGCTGCCCGAGTTTCATGGCGGGTCCACGCAGCACCGCGAGCCTGCGCGCCAGCATTTCCGCATTGCCCGGGGTGAGCAGCGAAGCTGCCAGGTCGACGGGCTTGCCGGTCGACAGCTGCCGCGCCGTGCCCACGGCTGCGGACAGTGCAAGCTCGCCGGTCAGCATGCCGAAGCGCAATGCCCGTCCCAGGCGGGAGGTGGGGACGGCGCCGCTCTTGCGGTTGGGGTCGACAGGCATGGAGATGGCGGGACCTGGAGCGCGATGACCGTGGTATCCGGCATGGTAGACCGACACACCGCAGGGCGGGGTCCGTCGTCAGGTGTACGCCTGGTACTTCTCGAGATGGCGCACCGGCTTCGACAGCGCATCACGCCGGAACGGATCGCCCAGTTCCTGCGTCAGCATCATCTCGATCACCGTGCATTTTCCCGCTGCCTGCGCCTGCACCGAAGCCTGCAATGCAGGGCCGACGTCGGACAACCTGTCGACCGTGACGCCTTCGCAACCGAAGGCCCTCGCCACGGCCGCCCAGCTCGGGCTGTCGAGATTGACGGCATTGAAGCGTCGCGAGTAGAAATCGACGTGGTTCTTTTTCTCGGCGCCCCACTGGCCGTTGTTGAAGACGACCACCGTCACGCCGATCTTCTCGCGGGCGCACGTGAGCAGCTCGTTGAGGCTGATGCCCCACGCGCCATCGCCCACGTACGCGATGGCCGGCCGATCGGGCGACGCGATCCTTGCGCCGCACGCCACCGGAAAAGCATAGCCGCAGTTGCCGAAGCTCATCGCTGCGAACATCGAGCGCGGCTGCTCGAAACGGAGGTAGGAATTCGCGACTGAGCAGACGTTGCCGATGTCCGTCGAGACCATCGCGTCTTGCGGCATCGCCCGCTCGAGTTCGCGCAGCATCTGGCGGGGATGCATGAACTTTGAATCCTTCGCGATTTCGAGCGAGAACGGATCGCGTTCGTGCGTCCATGCGCCGAGTTCCTGCTCCCACGCGGCCTTCTCGGCCGCGATGCGCTGCGAGCGCTCGGCCTTGTTTGCTTTGCACGCGAGCTCGCGTCCGGCGAGACGCTCGACCAGCGCCGCCGCCGCGGCTTTCGCATCGCCATTGATGCCCACCGTGATCGGCTTGACCAGACCCAGCATTTTCGCGTCGACGTCGACCTGGACGATCTTTGCGCTGGCCGGCCAGTAGTCGAGGCCGTGCTGCGGCAGCGTGCCGAACGGGCCGAGCCGCGTGCCGAGCGCGAGCACGACGTCCGCCTGGGAAATCAGCTTCATCGCGGCCTTCGATCCCTGGTAGCCGAGCGGGCCGCACCAGAGCGGGTGCGAGGCCGGGAAGGAATCATTGTGCAGGTAGCTGTTGCAGACCGGCGCATGCAGCATCTCGGCCAGCCGCAAGGCTTCCTGCGCGCCGTCTGCGAGGATCACGCCACCGCCGGCCAGGATGACGGGGAACTTCGCCGCCGCGAGCAGCATGGCCGCTTCATCCAATGCCCTGGCATCGCCCGGCCCGCGACCGATGCGCATCGGCGGCGCGATCACCGCATTGCACTCACCGTAGAAATAGTCGCGCGGAATGTTGAGCTGCGCCGGGCCCATCTCGAGCATGGCGCGGTCGAAGCAGCGGGCCGCGATCTCGGCCATGCGCTGCGGATTGTTGACGTGACCCTGGAACCTGGTGATTTTCGAGAAGATCGGCAGCTGTTCCGTTTCCTGGAAACCGCCGAGCCCCAGCGTCATCGAGCCTGTCTCCGGCGTAATGAACACCACGGGCGAGTGAGCCCAGTACGCGGCCGCGATGGCAGTGACGAAATTGGTGATGCCGGGACCGTTCTGGGCGATGCACACACCGTGGCGACCTGAGGCGCGGGCATAGCCATCGGCCATGTGCGCTGCGCCCTGCTCGTGCGCCACCGGAATGAACCGGATGCCGGCGGCCGGGAAGATGTCGAGGGCATCCATGTAGGCCGAGCCGACGATGCCGAAGACGTCGGTGACGCCGTTGGCGGCGAGCGTTTCGACGAGAGCTTCCGAGGGGGTCATGCGCTGCGCGCCGGGAATGCCAGTCACGTTCTTCTCCTTGCGATGCGGGTCGTCGCGTCGACTGCCTGCCTGTACGCAGACGAGGTTGAGTGCTCAGCGTGTCGAGGACGACAGGCCATTGTCCAACGGCCAATCCGTTCCGTCATCGTGACCTGCCGAAGGGGCGCAGAAAAAAATGGGCGGCCCGAAGGCCGCCCATGGATTCGATCTGGACGGAGCTCGACCTCAGGAGGCCGGCGCCGCCTCGGTCGTTGCCGGCGCTTCACTGCTGAGATCCGGCGGGACAATCGCAGTCCACGTCGAATCCGGATCGAACTTCTGGATGGTCTCGACGGCCGTCGCCGTGTCCTCGCCCAGGTCTTTCTGGAAGACCACACCGTCGTGATTGACGATGAAGGTCATCACGCCGCTGGCGCCATAGTCGGCCGGCCATGCGATTCCGGCGAAACCTTCGGTCAGCACACCGTCCTTGAAGTATTCGCGGGCGCCGCCGTTGGCGTTGGCTCCCTGCGCGTACAGCATGCGGTAGTAATAGCCGTGGTATGGCGTACCACCTTTGCCTGCGGCATAACCTTCGTCCGCTGCCCCCGCGACGAACGGACCGGCCGGGCTCGGCGGCTCACCGTCATCCGTCGGCCAGTACAAGCCGTTGTGCATGCCCTCGTCGCTGTGCAGCTTCAGCGCGTAGATGCCCGCCGGATCGCCATCACGCCCCTCGGACGCGTAGGCGTTCTGCGCGTTCACGTAGCCGTACATCACGTCGATGGCACCGAGCTCGTTCTCGCCCACTCGCCGGTAGATCACTTCGTCCGCGCCGGCCGCGCCGTCCCAGACCCACTTGCCGTCACGCTGCACGAGGGGGATCGGCAGCGGCCACTCGTTGTCGCCGACGGTGAGCACCATCTTGTCGCCGTCCGCTGCGAGCGAGTTCTTCAATCTGTACGACGCGAGGAAATCAGCGCGGTCCGTCTTGTCGGCCACGGGGTCGCCTGAAGACAACAGGTCCTCGGTCCCGGGACCCAGCAGCCTGGCCAGCGCCGCGGTGTCGTCTTTTTCGAATGCTGCCACGAGCGCGGCCACTGCGGCCTCAGGCGTTGCGAAGCCGGCAGCCTCTTCCTTCTTGCCGGCACAGCCAACGGCCAGCAAGGCGAGCGCCAACAGCGATACAGCCGTACGCGCGCGAACGAACTTACGTTCTGTGTTCTTCATGTTGATGCTCCTCGCTCAGCGCGCTTTCTTCTTGCCGCCACCACCACCGCCCTTGCTGTGGGCGCCCTGCGGCATGCTCTGCTTGCCGCGCTGGCTCGCTGCTCCCGCGCTGCCGCGGTTGCTGTTCGCGCCCGACATCGCAGTGCCCTTGTTCGCCTTGTTGCCACCCTGCTGCATGCCGGGTGACGGACGGTTCTTCGGGGCTGGCTTGGCCGAGGGTTGCGGCGACGGTCGCTGCGCATTGCCGGCGCCGTAACCGCGATCGCCGCTCGGCAAGGGTTTCTGCGAGGGCTTCGGCATGTCGCGCGTGGCCGGTTTCTGCATCGGCTTCTGCGTGTCCCGGGCGCCCGGCATCGAGCCAGTGGACGGACGGTTCGCCTTGTCCTTGCCGGCGTATGAGCCCTGCACCTTCGGCGCCGTCTTGTTCTGCGCGCCGGGGCGCGCACTGGCGCCAGGCTTGGAATAGCCGGGCGTTGCCGTGTTGCTGCGATCCTGCGCCGAGGTCGGGCGCTTGTCCTTGCCGGCATAGCTCTGCTGGCCCTTCCAGTTGCTGGCCGTCGCGTCGGACGCGGGTCGCTTGACGTCTGCCGGCATGGGTCGCGGCTGGCGCTTGTTGAGGTCATTCAGGTCCGACCGGTTCGGCTTGGCCTGCGTGATCGGGCTGCTGGTCTGGCGCGCCTTGTTGTAACCGTTGCTGTTGTTGCCGGGGCGCGGCTTGTCGTCGTACTTGTTCCAGTAGTTGTTGCCATTGCCGCCCGGGCGGTTGCCGCCAGTGTTGACGTAGATGTTGCCGTTGTTCTGGAAGCCGCTGTTGTAGTTGGGCGGGCGGTTGTAACCGTTGCTCGGGTAGTACCCGCCGCCGTACGACGGGCGGTACGGATACGGCGGGTAATAAGGCATGCCGCCATAACCGTAGTTCGGGTAGTTGTAACCATGGTAGTCGTCGTCGTCATCGAAGATTTCGTTGACGAGCATGCCGGCACCGAAGGCGAGCAAGCCCGTGGTGACCAGCGTACCGGTGCTGTGGCCCGACTTCTCGGTCGTAGTGGTGGTGGTCGTCGTCGCAGCGGGCGCAACGGCCGCGGCAGGCGCCGGTGCGTAGACGGCCTGCGGGTCGTACGTCGGCACGTAGACCACTTCGGGCGTCGGCGGCTTCAGCACGACCACTTCCTGGCCTTCCTGCTGTTGCGTCTCGACCAGCATCGCCTCGGACGACTTCAGGTTGCCGACGTCCATGGCCTGCTTGCGCAGGCGCTGCACGGCAGCGAGCACGCCGGCCTGGTCGGCGACGAACGCCTGGCCCAGTTCGGTGGTCCAACCCATTTCCATGCACATCATGTCGATGGTCTGCGGGAACTGCACCAACGCGCGGATTGGCGGCGTGAAGCCAATCTGTGCAGCAGCGGCGTCGAGCGCCTTCCCCTCGAGGCCCTCGTTGGCGATGAGCCAGTTGCCCGCGTCGAGCACTTCCTGCGGATTGGTCGAGGCGATCAGCACCTGCGACAGCACCGGATCGGGATAGAGCGCGATCGGCGCGAGCAGTTCTTCGAGCGCTTCAGCGGTCCACGTGGCGTTGGCGACGTCCGTGGCCGTGATCGGAGTGGGCGCCGCCGCCGGTGCCGCTGCAGGCGGGGCAGCCGTCGTGGCGTCGGGCTCTTCCTTGGACTTGGAACCGCAACCGGCGAGCACCGTTGCGACGCCGAATGCGAGAGCGATCGCCAGCGAACGGCGATCGAGGGCGCGAATCTTCATCTGGACCTCCCCCGCATCGGTGCGGGTCTTTTTTATCGACGCACGCATCCAACCGCCCCTTCACGGCAGTTGTCACGCGTATTTTCGCACCCCCTGAACTGCAACGGACACTAACACGGTGCCAGTGGAATGCGGTGGGCCTGGGTATCCCGCGCGTTGCGGCCGGGTTGTCCAGGCTGTCTGGCGCGTCCGTGCAGCATGTAAATTCTCAGATCCAGATGCACCAGAATAGGGCTTACGACACACTAAATGCACTATTTAAGTGCGTATTGTTCGACACGACGGGGATGTCTGCGTATTCATCTCTCCAACTTGCGCGATTTTCGTGCGATGGCATAATTGGTGCATTCCGAATGCGCTCTCAGACAACGCTTCAGGGCCGTCGCGGCGAGCGACCCCGAGCATCCCATTCGCTGCAAGACTTCATCAGGAGACTCCATGAGCACCGGTGCCGATGTCCTCAAGCTGATCGAGGAAAAGGGAATCAAGTACGTTGACCTTCGTTTCACCGACACGAAGGGCAAGGAACAGCACGTGACCGTACCGAACCGTATGGTCGACGACGCCTTCTTCGAGGACGGCAAGGGTTTCGACGGCTCGTCGATCGCCGGTTGGAAGGGCATCCAGGAGTCCGACATGATCCTCATGCCGGATGCGAGCACCGCCGTCGTCGATCCGTTCTTCGAAGAGCCGACGCTGAATCTGCGCTGCGACATCGTCGAGCCGTCGACGATGCAGGGCTATGAGCGCGACCCGCGCTCGCTCGCGAAGCGCGCCGAGGCCTACCTGAAGTCGACCGGCATCGCCGACGCCTCGTTGTGGGGTCCCGAGAACGAGTTCTTCATCTTCGACAACGTGCGTCACGGCAGCTCGATCAACGGCTGCTTCTACGAGGTCGATTCCGCGCAGGGCGCGTGGAACTCGGGCGCGCAGCTCGACGGCGGCAATCTCGGGCACCGGCCGACCGTGAAGGGCGGTTACTTCCCCGTCCCGCCCGTCGACACGTACCAGGATCTGCGCACTGCAATGTGTGGTGCGATGGAACAGCTTGGCCTCAAGGTCGAAGTGCACCATGCCGAAGTCGCCACCGGTGGCCAGGCCGAGATCAACGTCTCGGCCAATACGCTGGTAAAGAAGGCCGACGAAGTGCAGATCCTGAAGTACGCGATCCACAACGTGGCCGCGGCATACGGCAAGACGGCCACCTTCATGCCGAAGCCACTCGTGGGCGACAACGGCAACGGCATGCACGTGAACCAGTCGCTCGCGAAGGATGGCAAGAACATCTTCGCCGGCGACAAGTACGGCGGCCTGTCCGAGATCGCGATCTACTACATCGGCGGCATCATCAAGCACGCCAAGGCGCTGAACGCGATCTCGAATGCCAGCACCAACAGCTACAAGCGCCTGGTGCCGGGCTTCGAAGCCCCGGTGATGCTCGCGTACTCCGCGCGCAACCGCTCGGCGTCGATCCGCATCCCGCACGTCATCAACCCGAAGGGCCGGCGCATCGAAGTGCGCTTCCCGGACAGCACGGCGAACCCGTATCTCTGCTTTGCAGCGATGCTGATGGCGGGCCTCGACGGCGTGAAGAACAAGATTCACCCGGGCGACCCGGCGGACAAGGACCTGTACGACCTCGAGCCCGAGGAGGCGAAGGACATCCCGACCGTCTGCCATTCGCTCGACATGGCGCTCGAAGCGCTCGACAAGGACCGCGGGTTCCTCAAGGAAGGCGGCGTGTTCACGGACGACGTGATCGATGCCTACATCAACCTGAAGATGCAGGAAGTCACGCGGCTGCGCATGTCGACGCACCCGGTCGAGCTCGAGCTCTACTACAGCGTCTGAGGCGGCGACGCACGCGTGTTCCAGCCGGGCGGCCGCCTGCGACCGCCCGGCTGGTCCCCCGTCCATGACGCACTTCGCGGATCGCGGGGATTGCTTTGTCAGCGGAATCGCTTATCGCTATGCTTCGGGACCATGAAAACCTGGCTACTGCTGCTTGGGTGCCTGCTCGCCTTCACGAGTTCGGCTCAGTCGACACGGCGCGAAGTCTGGCAATGGAAGGACGCCAACGGCGTCACCCACTTCTCGGACTATCCTGCACCCGGCGCCCGCAGGATCATCCTGAACGGGTCGCCCTCGAGCACGCCGGCGGCGAGCCCTGTCTCGGCGGCGGCTGCTGCCAGGTCCCCGGCACAACCCGCGGCGCCCGAAGTCGTCTACGACCGGCTCGAGATCTGGTCGCCGGAGAGCGGTGCCAGCTTTTTCGAAGCCGACTCCGTCGTCAGCATCCGCATCCGCGCGGAGCCCGACCTGGGGTCCACGCATCGCCTGCTCACGTATCTCGACGGCAAACTGCTGCCAGGCGAGAACGTCCTGGAACATTCGCTGGAGAATGTGGATCGCGGCGCGCATTCGGTAACGAGCGTGATCGTGAGCCGGGACGGCAGGGAACTCATCCGCAGCGAGCCCGTCGTTTTTCACATGCGGCCGCCGACTGCGAACAATCCGCGCAGCCAGGGTCCGGCGCTCCGACCGCCGCAGCCCAGAAGCGGCGGCTGAGCCTTCCACTCGCGACCGCGTCGCGCCTCCCCGGGAGGGCGTGACGTGGCCGCGGAACTTCGAGCCGTCGCGCGACCTTCGCCGGCCGAACTCACTGCCCTGCTCGACGGCATTGCGACCTCCATCGTCTGGCTCGACGGCGACGGCGCCGTCGTGCACCTGAACGAACCCGCCGAAGACCTCTTCGGTGTCAGTCGCAACCAGGCCATGGGCCGCGCCGTCCGCGACCTGCTGAAGTCCAACGTCGAACTCGAAGGCGTCGTGAGCCGCGCGCGCGCGGCTGGCGCACAGTACTCACGCCGTGAGATTCCGTTCGAAGCCGGCCCGGGCGCTCCGCTGCGTGTGCTCGATGTCACGGTGACGCCGTTCGATCCGCCGGGACGCAGCGGCGGCGTGCTGGTCGAGCTCGCCGACACCACGCACCACCAGCGCATCACGCGCGAGAACGCGCTGATCACGCAACTCGGCGGCAGCCGCGCCATGGTTCGCCAGCTCGCTCACGAGATCAAGAATCCGCTCGGTGGATTGCGCGGCGCCGCGCAACTGCTCGAACGCCAGCTCAAGGAACCGGCGCTGCACGAGTACACCGCCGTAATCATCGCCGAGGCCGATCGGCTCGCGGCGCTCGTCGACGCGCTGCTCGGGCCCGGCCAGCCGCCGCGCAAGGAGCCGGTCAACATCCACGAGATCGTGCAGCACGTCGGGCACCTGCTCGCTGCCGAGGCGCCCACGGGCGTGCAGATCGAGCGCGATTACGACCCGAGCCTGCCGCGGCTGCGCCTCGACCGCAACCAGATCATCCAGGCATTGCTCAACCTGGGACGCAACGCGATCCAGGCGGTCGGCGAGCATGGCCGCATCGTCCTGCGCACTCGCGCGCTCACCAATGCCAGCATCGGCAGTCGTCGCTATCGTGTCGTGGTCGGCATCCAGGTCGAGGACGACGGCCCCGGCGTGCCGATCGAGCTCAAGGACACCGTGTTTTATCCACTGGTCACGGGGCGCAAGACCGGCACCGGTCTCGGCCTCGCCGTCGCGCAAGACCTGATCGGCCGTCACGACGGCCTGATCGAATTCGACAGTCGCCCGGGTCGCACTGTCTTCACGATCCTGCTGCCTTTCGACGCCAATGAACCAACCGCCGGCACTTGAAGTCTGGATCGTCGATGACGACGCATCGATCCGCTGGGTGCTCGAGCGGGCACTGAAGCAGGCGGGCATGTCGCCGATCGCGTTCGAGGACGCCGACAGCGCGATGTCCGCGCTGCGCCGTGGCGAGCCCGACGTACTGGTCACCGACATCCGCATGCCCGGCAGGAGCGGGCTCGAACTGCTGGACGACGTGCGCACGCGGCGGCCGAAGCTGCCCGTGATCGTGATGACCGCGCACTCCGATCTCGACAGCGCCGTCGCGGCCTACCAGGGTGGTGCGTTTGAGTACCTGCCGAAGCCGTTCGACATCGACCAGGCGGTCGAGCTGGTGCGACGCGCGGCCACGCAGCAGCAATCCGTCGAGTCGGCCTCCGAGTCGCGCCGCATTCCGGAGATGCTCGGCCACGCACCGGCGATGCAGGAGATGTTCCGCGCGATCGGCCGGCTCTCACGCTCCAGCATGACGGTCCTGATTACCGGCGAATCGGGCACCGGCAAGGAGCTGGTTGCACGCGCGTTGCATCGTCACAGTCCGCGCGCCACCAAGCCGTTCATCGCGCTCAACACCTCGGCGTTCACGGCCGACCTGCTGGAATCGGAACTGTTCGGTCATGAGAAGGGAGCGTTCACGGGCGCGACCGAACTGCGTCGTGGACGCTTCGAGCAAGCGGACGGTGGCACGCTGTTTCTGGACGAGATCGGCGACATGTCGCCGCAATTGCAGACGCGCCTGCTGCGCGTGCTGGCGGAAGGGGAGTTCTACCGCGTCGGCGGCCAGTTGCCCGTGAAGGTTGACGTGCGCGTCATCGCCGCCACGCACCAGGACCTCGAAGCGCGGGTGCGCGAAAATCTTTTCCGCGAAGACCTGCTGCATCGCCTGAACGTCATCCGCATCGAAGTGCCGCCGCTGCGCAACCGCCGCGAGGACATCCCCGAGCTGTTGCAGCACTATCTCGACGTGGCGGCGATCGAACTCGGCGTGGCGCCGAAAGTACTGTCCGACGATGCTGCGCGCGCACTTGCGGCCTTCGACTGGCCGGGCAACGTGCGGCAGCTCGTCAACGCGTGTCGTCGCCTCACGGTGCTGGCGGCCGGGCGCGAGATCAAGGCGAGCGACATTCCCGCCGATCTAGGCGGGGCCGGTGCGGCGGCGACGGCCACTGGCGCCGAATGGTCGGTGGCGCTCGCGAGCTGGGCGCAGGCGCGTCTCGCGAACGGCGGCACGCCGTTGCTGGACGATGCGATGCCGGAATTCGAGCGCACGCTGCTGCGTGAAGCGCTCAAAGTGACTCGCGGCGGACGCCAGGAAGCGGCGAAGCTGCTCGGCTGGGGCCGCAACACGCTGACGCGCAAGCTCAAGGAGCTTGGCATGGACGACGTCTGAGGAACCGCCTGGCTCCGTCTCACTCCATTGTGACGACGACCTTGCCGCGCGCACGGCCCTGCTCGAGATAGCGGATCGCTTCGGCGGCCTCGCCGAGCGCGTGGCGCCGGTCGATCACCGGCGTAACGGCCCCTGTACTCATCAGCTCGGCGAGCCGTTGCATGTCCTCGCGCGTGAGGGTTGCGAGGAACATCCCCATGTCCTGGCTCACGAACGGCGAGGTCACCAGCGCCTGCAACGGTTTCACCATCGGGCCGATCCACTTGCCCGCTTCCGGACCACCGCCGCCGATCAGCACGTAGCGGCCGTCGGGCTCAAGCACTCGCCGGTTCTCGGCGAGCGAGCGGTTACCGACGTTGTCGAGGATCACGTCGTGGCGCACGTCGACGCTGGTGTAGTCATCCCTGGTGTAGTCGACCACGTGGTCCGCACCGAGCGAGCGGACCAGCTCGACGTTGCGCGTGCTGCAGACGGCAGTCACCTCGGCGCCCATCGATTTCGCGATCTGCACGGCGAAGGTACCGACGCCGCCCGAGGCGCCGTTGATCAACACCCTGTCACCTGCCTCGAGCCGGCCCGCGTCGCGCAGTCCCTGCAGCGCGGTGGTGGCGGCGATCGCGACTGCTCCCGCCTGCTCGAAGCTGACGTTGGCCGGCTTGAGTGCCACGGCGCCGTTCTGCTTCGCGACCACGTACTGTGCGAGCGCGCCGGAGCGACCGCCGAAGACCTGGTCGCCCGGCTTGAACCGCGTGACGTTGCGGCCCACTGCTTCGACGGTGCCCGCGTAGTCCACGCCGAGCCGCGTGTCCTTCGGTTTGCGCAGCCCGGAGCTGAGCCGCATCAGGTAGGGCGTGCCGCGCATGTAGTGCCAGTCGAGCGGGTTGACTCCCGCCGCGTGCACACGGACGAGGAGTTCGTCGTCGCCGGGCACGGGTTTCTCGACGTCCTCGAGCCGGAGCACGTCGGCGGTGCCGTAGTCGCAGTAGGTGACGGCCTTCATCGGCACCCCGGGCGCCGCGGCCTTGCCGCAATCGTTATCGGAGAGCCAGTAACCCACCACGACAGCCAGTATCGCTACCAGGGGAATCACCAGGGCGATCCACCCGAAAACACGTTTCAGTTGCATCGGTCTTCTCCTCCGGAAAACAGGGGACGCTCACCTATTTCGAGGTGCGAAACAGGTGAGCGTCCCCTGTTTTCCTCAGCAGGCGCAGGCCTGGACCGACTTCTTCGGCGCATCGAGACTGCCGATCAGCTCGCTGACCGATTCCATCCTGTTCGCCGCGAGATACTGCGGCGATGCCGTCATTGATGCGCTTGCAGCAGTGTGGCTCGTAGAACAGCGCGGTACCGACGCCAACGGTCGTCGCGCCCGCGATGATGAACTCGAGCGCGTCGTCCGCGCTGCAGATACCGCCCTGGCCGATGATCGGCACGTTGTGCGGGCGCGCGACCTCGGCGACCTGCATCACTTTCAGCAGCGCAATAGGCTTGATCGCCGGCCCGGAAAGGCCGCCCTGGATGTTGCCGATGACCGGCTTGCGCGTCTTCACGTCGATGGCCATGCCCATCACGGTGTTGATGACCGCGAGCGCATCGCTGCCCGCTTCGATGCAGCGCCGCGCGTTTTCCCTGATGTCGGTCTGGTTCGGCGACAGCTTCGTGATGAGCGGCTTCTTCGTCACGCGCCGGCACGCTTCGACCACGCGGGCCGACATGTCGGGCGAATTGCCGAACTGCACGCCGCCTTCCTTGATGTTGGGACAGGAGATGTTCAGCTCGATCGCGTCGATCGGCGACTCGTCGAATCGGCGCGTCACCTCGACGTAGTCCTCGATCGTCGAGCCGCAGACGTTGGCGAAGAACGCGGTCTCGGTGAAGTCGAGCGTGGGCAGGATCTGGTCGATCACGTGATCGGCGCCGGGATTCTGCAGGCCGATGGCATTGAGCATCCCCATCGGCGTCTCGTAGACGCGATGCGGTGGATTGCCGAGCCGCGGCTCGCGCGTCGTGCCCTTCAGCACGATCGCCCCGACGTCACGGTTCGAGAACCCCTCCACCCGCGTGTACTCCTCGCCGAATCCGACACACCCGGACAGCAGGACGATCGGAGAAGCGAGCCGGAGACCGCAGAAATCGACGGCCAGCGACGGATTCAGGGGAGCGTGCATGCCTGGATTGTAAATGAAATCATCGCACCGTCCGACGGCGGGGCGGGCCGGACGTACGCTGCCTCGACTTGTCGCGGGTGGCCTCAGCCAGCGATGAAGCGTTCGAGGTGCTCGATCGTCTGGTCCTGCTCTTCGATCACCACGCGCACGAGGTCGCCGATCGAGATCATGCCGACCATGCGTCCGTCCTGCATGACCGGCAGGTGACGGATCCGCTTCTCGGTCATGACCTGCATGCACTGGCGCACGCCATCGTCGGGCGTGACCGTCACTACCGGCGCACTCATGATTTGCCAGACTGGTGTCTCGGCCGAGGAACGGCCGAGCAGGATCACCTTGCGGGCGTAGTCGCGTTCAGAAACCACCCCGACGAGTTCGCCGCCGCGAGTGACGGGCAGCGCGCCCACGTGCTTGTCCGCCATCAACTGGATGGCTTCGAGCACCGGTTCGTCGGCATCCACCGACCAGACCACGTGTCCCTTGCGTCCGAGAAGTTGCTTGACGTACACCATGCGAGAATCCCCTGGTCAGTCCCTGCGCGCGAGGCCGTCCCGCGAGCGTCACACGCGATTCTATGCCACTGCACGTCGTCCTGTTCGAACCCGAGATCCCGCCCAACACCGGCAACGTCATCCGGCTCTGCGCGAACACGGGCGCCTGCCTGCACCTCGTGCAGCCGCTCGGGTTCCGGCTCGATGCACGCTCCGTGCAGCGATCCGGTCTGGATTACCACGAACTGGCCGAGGTCCGCGTACATGCAGACTTCAGGTCCTGCCTGGCGTCGTTGCCAGCCGCGGGGGAAGGTTGCGATCCGGCGCGCTGGTTCGCGCTGACGACCAAAGGGCAGACTGCGTATGACACGGTCAGTTACGCGGCCGGGGATGTCATCGTGTTCGGTCCTGAGACGCGCGGACTGCCGGAGTCGGTGCTGGGTGAATGTCCGCCCGAGCGGCGCCTCCGGATTCCGATGCGACCGGGCGCCCGCAGCCTGAACCTGTCGAACGCCGTCGCCGTGGTGGTCTACGAGGCCTGGCGGCAGCTGGCCTGGCGCTGAGCGCGCAGGTTCAACCCAGGCCGGCTACTGCGTCTCCGACTTCACCGCGCGGCCCATCAGTGCCGCCACGGCTGCGCGCGGCGCGAGGCCCTCGTAGATGACGCGGCAGATCTGCTCCGCGATCGGCATCTCGACCTGGTGACTGCTCGCGACGTTGCGCACGGCCCGCGCCGCGAGCACGCCTTCGACCACTTGCCCGATCTCGCGCTGTGCTTCGGCCGTGGACTTGCCCGCTGCGAGCGCGAGTCCGAAGCGCCGGTTGCGTGACTGGTCGTCGGTGCAGGTGAGCACGAGATCGCCGAGTCCGGCGAGCCCCATGAACGTGTCTTTGTCCGCGCCGAGCGCGACCCCGAGCCGCATCATCTCGGCGAGGCCGCGCGTGATGAGCGCGACGCGCGTGTTGGCGCCGAAGCCGAGGCCGTCCGAAATGCCGGCGCCGATCGCCAGCACGTTCTTCGTCGCACCACCCACCTCGACACCGATGACGTCGGTCGACGCGTACGCGCGGAAATGCTGTCCGGAGAGCGCACGCGCCAATGCCAGCGCGTAGGCCTCGTCGCGCGAGGCAACCGTCATCGCGGTCGGCAGGCCCAGCCCGACCTCGCGGGCGAACGTTGGTCCTGACAACACGGCTTTCGGCACGGCGATGCCCAGGACTTCGTTCGCCACCTGGTGCGGCAGCTTGCCCGAGTCGAGTTCGAAGCCCTTGGTTGCCCACGCAACGCGCATGCCGTTGCGCAGGAGCGGGGCAACGTGCTCGAGGCATTCACGGAAGCCGTGGCTCGGCACGGCGATCAGCAACTCCTGCGCCGCCGCGACGGCACGCGCGAGGTCGGGTTCGACACGGAGCGCTGCGGGAAACGGCGTCAGCGGCAGATAGCGCGTGTTGCAGCGCGCGGTCGCCAGCGCCGCCATCTGCGTGGCATCGCGACCCCACAGCACCGTTGGATGCCCAGTGCGCGCCAGGTGCACGGCGAGCGCCGTGCCCCACGAGCCGGCGCCGAGCACGGCCATCGCTGGACGTGCCACGGCTTCGACCGCCGCATCCTTCGAGGTCGTCACGCGGCGTCTTCAGCGCGTGTCAGTTGACCGAGGTGGCGCTCGGCTGTTGTGCAGCCGCTTGTTGTGCGGCGCGCGCATGCAGGGCTTCGAACGTCACGAGCGGCAGCAGGAACGGTGGGAAGCCGCCCTTCGTCACCAGTTCCGAGACGGTCGAACGCGCGTACGACAGCAGGTAGTTCGGCGCCATGATCGTGAGGACCTGCGCGACGTCGGTCGCGACCAGGTTCTTGACCACGAACGCGCCGGCCTGCTGCAGTTCGAGCAGCCAGACCACCTTGTCGCCGGCCTTCGCTTCGAGGTGCACCTGCACCACGACTTCGTGCAGGTCCTGCGCAATGGCGGTCGCGCGGGTGGAGATGTTCAGGTTTACCGCGGGCTGGCCCTCGAGGCCGCCAACGAATGGACCGTTCGGGGATTCAAACGAACAGTCCTTGAGGTAAACGACCTGCGGCGTCACCACCGGGGCATTGGGGTCGACGGCGGGCGTTGCGGCGTTCTGGTCGGTCATCGCGGAAGATTCCTTGTAACTACGTGGTTCAGGCGCGGCCGAGCAGCTTGTCGAGCTCGCCGGCCTTGTCGAGAGCATAGAGGTCGTCGAAGCCGCCGACGTGGCGGTCGCCGATGAAAATCTGTGGGACGGTGCGGCGGCCGCCGCTGCGCTTCAGCATGAGGTCGCGGCTCGTCGCGTCTTCGTCGACCTTGACCTCGCTGAAAGTGACTCCCTTGCGCTGGAGCAAGCCACGCGCGCGGTCGCAGTACGGACACCAGCCCGTCGAATACATCGTGATTTCAGGCTGAGCGGTAGCGTTCATGCCTTGGTTCCGTCGTGCCGGGACTTGCCGCCGCCTTCCTTGACGAGCGGCAGGTTCTCGGCGCGCCAGGCCTGCACGCCGCCACGGAGGTTGACCACGTTCGTGAATCCCTGCGCTTGCAACACCCGGGCTGCCGCGCCCGAGCGCATGCCGCTTTCGCAGCAGGTGATCACGACCTTGTCCTTGAAGCGCTTGAGCGTCTCCGCGGCCTGGGCGACCTGGTCCTGCGGCACGTGCCGGGCATCCAGGATGTGGCCGGAGTCGAACTCGGCCTGCGAGCGGACGTCTACCAGCAGCGCGCCCTGGTTCATCAGGCGCACGGCTTCGGTGGGTCCGACGGCCTGCCCGCCGGAACGGGCACGGCTGAATTCGTACGCCGCGAGGGCCAGGGCGAGGACCACCGTGCCGCCGGCCAGCAGGGGATGGCGGGCGGCATATTCAAGAAGACGATCCATCAGGGAGACCGGCAAAAAGGGGCGCGAATTATAGCAGTCCCTGCCGACAGGCTAGACTTGCGCGGATTTGTCGCCCCCGCCGCCGCAGTGAACCGCCGCAAACACCGCCTGATGCCTGCATTTTCCCCCACCCCACCGAGCGCTGCGCCGCGGATCCGTCCCCTGGTGCGGCTGGTTCGCGCTCGGTTCGGGCAGGCACTTGCCGGGTTGGTGGTGGCGGTGCTGGTCCTGGCACCAGGGCCAGTCCTGGCTGCGGTGAAGCAGACGCCGGCGCAGAAAGAGGCCGAGCTGCGCAAGCTCAACCAGCGGATCGACAAGGTCCGCAAGACCGTCAACGAGGACGTGCAGAAGCGGGACAAGCTGTCCGGGCAGCTGCGCGACGCCGAACTCGGCGTCCAGTCGGCGCGCAAGGAACTCGACGAAATCCGGGCGCAGCGACTGGCGGTGGAAGCGCGCGTGCGCGAGCTCGAAGCGGAGCAGTCGCGCCGCGAACAGGAGCTGGATGGGGAGCGCGCCGAGCTGGCCGGCGAGCTGCGGACGGCCTATGTGAACGGCCGTGAGGAGCAGCTGAAACTTCTTTTAAATCAAGAGGATCCGTCGAATTTCGGGCGCATGCTCGCGTATTACGGCTACTTCGGCCGCGCCCGGGCGGACCGCATCCGCGGCATTCAGGACCAGCTCGAGCACCTGGCGCTGGTCCGCGAAAAGATCGTGGCCGAGAAGACCCGGATCGAGACACTCGAGCAACAGCGCGAGCGGCGTGTGGCCGACCTCAAGTCGTCACAGGACAAGCGCGCGCAGGCCGTGCGCGCGATCGACCAGCAGATCAAGGCCCGGGGCGGCGAGCTGAAGCAGCTGCAGTCCCAGGCGAAGTCAGTCGAGCGGCTGATCGCCGAGCTGCGCAAAGCCATCGAACGCTCGCAGCAGGCCCAGCCCGCGCGCAGGGGCGGTTCGACGGGCACCGTGGCGCAACAGGCACCGTTCGAGCCCTTGCGCGGCAAGCTGCCGTGGCCGGTGCAGGACGGCAAAGTCATCGCGAAGTTCGGTCAGTCCCGCGCGGGTGGCTCGATGCGCTGGCAGGGCATGCTGATCGGGACGGACCGCGGCGCCCGGGTGCGCGCTCCTTACGCGGGGCGCGTCGTGTACGGCGACTGGCTGCCGGGCATGGGGCTGATGCTGGTCATCGATCATGGTGGCGGCTACATGAGCCTCTATGGTCACAACGAAGAGCTGTTCCGCAAAGTCGGCGAGTCCGTCGTGGCCGGGGACGTCATCGGCTCCGTCGGCGATTCCGGCGGCCACAGCCAGCCAGCCCTGTACTTCGAGGTCCGTCGCGGCAAGACGCCGGTCGACCCGCAGACCTGGCTCACCCGGAAATAGGCTCTGCATCACGGTTTGGCCCCCCCCTTTTTCCGGATCATCCGGTTCCAGATCAAATTCGTTGCCCAGGGCATGGGCTGGGACCGATGGCCTCAAACGCAGAACAATTCTCAGACGCACCCGCACCGTTGAGCGGCACATCGCTCGACCCGTACGGGCAGCTGCTCAAGATGCTGCTGCCGCGTGCGCATTCGATCGTCGTCTACGACCGCCTCGGCGTGCCGGTATGGGCCAGCGGTGAAAACGACGACATCGAGCTGCAAGCCCTGCAGCAGGATGCCCAGGCCGCCGAACTCGCGGAGCCCGGTGCGATGGGTGCCGGCTTCGCGGAGCCGCTGCCGGGTGAGCGGGTCGCTTACGTTTTCCTGCTGCGCAACGGTGACGGCGCGATGCTCGGCGTCGTCGGCATGGCGAGCCGCGAGTCGAACCGGGATCCCCGGCCATTCACGCTGGTGCATGGACTGCTGCGGCCGGCGCTGCAGTGCCTCGAGCGCGAACTCGCGTCGCAGTCCAGCATCGGCAACCTGCAGCGCAGCCTCGTGGTGCGCGATCGTGACCTCGAGTTGCTGCTCGGTGCGGCGCAGGAGGAGTCCGAGGGCGGTGACTCCACGGACGACTTCGCGAAGCTGGTCCAGGGTTGCGTCGATCATCTCGGCTGCGCCGTCGGCGCACTCCTGATCCCGGACAAGAACATCGCCGTGTGCCGCACCGCGACCGACACGCCGCCGCGTGCGGGCGCTGATGTCCTGACGCGCACGCATCGCCAGGTGCTCGGCTGGGCCCAGCTGCACCGCCAGACGATGACTTCCAACGTCCCGCACGACTCCGGGCCGTTTGCCAACGTGCCGTACAAGATTCTTGCGTGTCCCGTGATGCATGGCGCCCAGCGCGTGCACGGCGTGCTGGTGCTGTTCAAGCGCCTGCATTCGCCGGACTTCGACCTGCGCCAGGTGCGTATCGTCGAACTGCTCGGGCGCCGCGTCGCCTACATCCTGATGAATTCGTACGATCCGTCGACGGGCCTGCTGACGCGACCCGCGTTCGAGAAGCGCACCAACGCCGTACTGACGCCGCAGACGCTGCAGAAGGACAATTGCGTCATCTATCTCGACATCGACCGCCTGCACGTGCTGAACGAGAACCTCGGCATGCACGTAGGTGACTCGGTGATCGTGCGCGTCGCCGAGAGCATCCGGCAGAGCCTTGCGCCGCGCATGCTGGCGGCCCGCATCTCGGGCGACCGTTTCGCCATCTTCGTGCCCGAGACGTCGATCGAAACGACGGAAGAAATCGCCGAGAACCTGCGACTTTCATTCGAGCGGCTCGGCTTCCTGCGCGAACGGCAGCAGGTCGAAGTGACCGCCAGCCTCGGCGTGGCGAACATCGTCGAAGGCAATCATCCGCTGTCGCACGCGCTCGCGTCCGCCGAGATCGCCTGCAAGGCCGCGAAGGATCGCGGCCGCAACCGGGTCGAAACCTATTACGACGGCGACCAGAGCATCGTGCGCCGCTACACCGACCTTACGCTCATCGGCACGGTGCGCTCGGCGTTGCTGGACCAGCGCTTCAGGCTCGAGGCGCAGACCGTCGTGCCGTTCGGCGATGCGCCCGCGACGCCGAAGTTCGAGTTGCTGCTGCGCATGAGCAACGAGCAGGGCGAGAGCGTGCCGCCGGAAAAATTCCTCTCGGCCGCGGAACGCTACCAGCTGGCGCCAGCCATCGACCGCTGGGTCGTGCGCCGCACGATCGAGATGCTGGCCCCGCACGCGTCGAGGCTGCAGGAAATGCAGGCCTGTTTTGCGGTGAACATTTCCGGGCAGTCGCTCGGCGACGCGGAATTCGCCGTGTTCATGGACACCGTGTTGCGCGACAGCAAGCTGCCGCGTGGACTGTTGTCGTTCGAGGTCACCGAGACGGCGGCCGTCGCGAACATCGTCCGGGCGGAGGCCCTGATCCGCCGGCTGCGCGAACTCGGCTGCGACGTCGCGCTCGACGATTTCGGTCGCGGTCTCAGCTCCCTCACCTACCTGAAGACGCTGCCGGTCACGCACCTCAAGATCGACGGCATTTTCGTGCGCGACGTCGTGACGGACGACCGCTCGCAGGCGATGCTGAGCGCGATCGTCCAGCTCGCGCGGGCCATGAAGCTCAAGACCGTGGCGGAATGCGTCGAAAGCGAGGCGATCTGGCAGGCAACCCGCTCCCTGGGGGTCGACTACGGGCAGGGCTTTTACATCGGACGGCCCATGCCGCTCGAGGGTGTGCTCGGCACACTGGTTGGCGCTAACATGGAGTGCTCCGCCGGAACCAGGACCGCCTGACCCAAGTGACTGCCCGTTCGCACATCCTCCTGGCCGCCGTGGCCGGAATTGCCCTGGGGTACGGCCTCGCCCGTGCACCGCAGTGGTTTACCGCCCCGCAGGCGGTCCCGGCCGCCGTTGCCGTGACGACCGCGAGGCCGGTCGCCGGCCATCAGCTGATCGACGAAGTGGTGGGCCGCATCCGTCGCGAATACGTGCAACCGGTCCCCGATTCGGCGTTCGACGAGGCCGCGGTCAAGGGCATCGTCTCCGACCTCGATCCGCATTCCGCTTTTCTCGACGCCGCCGCCTACGACGAGATGCGTGCCACGACGACCGGCAGCTACACCGGCGTGGGTATCGAGGTTTCGGCCCAGGACGGCCGCGTGGTCGTCGTGACGCCGATCGAAGGCTCGCCTGCCGCGAAAGCCGGCGTACATGCCGGCGACATCGTGCTTGCCGTCAACGACCAGCCCGTCACCGCCGACAGTCTCGACGAGACGATCGGCCGCATGCGCGGCGTGACAGGCACAGAGGTCGAGCTTGCGGTCGGTCGCAAAGGCGAGCCGGAACCGCTGGTGTTCACGCTCGAGCGCGGCGAAGTGCACGTGCATTCGGTTCGCGCGGAGCCGCTGCCGGGTGATTTCGGCTACGTCCGCATCACGCAGTTCAGCGACTCCACGCCGGACGACCTCGTGCAGGCCCTGTCGACGCTCGTGCACAGGTCGCCGAAGTCGGCGTTCCACCCTCTGCGCGGCCTCGTGCTCGACCTGCGTGGCAATCCGGGCGGCGTGCTCGAATCAGCCGTCAGCATCGCCGATGCCTTCCTCGATGCCGGCGTGATCGTGCGCGCCGACGGGCGCACGCCCGCGTCCCGTTTCGAAATGTCCGCGACACCGGGCGATGCGCTCGATGGCCAGCCGCTGGTCGTGCTGGTCGACGGCGGTTCGGCGTCCGGGTCGGAGATCGTTGCCGGCGCGTTGCGTGATCACGGCCGCGCGACCTTGATGGGCGAGCGCACCTTCGGCAAGGGCTCCGTGCAGACGGTGATTCCGTTGCGCGACGGCCAGGCGCTGAAGCTCACGACCTCGCTCTACTTCACGCCGTCAGGCTCGTCGATACACGAACGCGGGATCGAACCTGACATCGCGATCGGTCCGACGATCGTCGGCCAGGCACGGCACGCACCGGTCGTGCCGATGAAGGATGCCGCCGTCCTCACGGCACTCCAGTACCTGAAAGACCGCGGGCTCGGCACGCACTACGCGGCGGTCAAGCCGGCGTCAACCGCGCAGAAGCGCTGAACCGGCGCCGATCAGCGCCCCGAGCAGCAGGACGAAGATCGGCAGCATGCTGAGCCCGAAACCAACGCCGCGTTTCGCAGGATCTGCCACGTAGCTGCGCAGGTACACGAAGCGACCCACCAGGTAGACCGCGCCCAGGAGCGCGGCCCACGTCGGGCGCACGTAGTACGCGAACAGCCAGAGTCCTGGCAGCAGCGCGATCAACAGCTCGAGCGTATTCATCTGCACGCGGAAATAACGCTCGAAGACCGGATGTCCTGTCACCGCCGGACCGTTCACGCCGAACTTGCCGCGCGCCTGCGCGACCAGAGTCGCAAAATAAAGGTACTGCAGGACGGCGAGCAGGGCGACGATGGCGACGAATTCCATGGCTTCTCGATTCCGGGGCTGCCGGGATGGGTGTGACGCCGTGCAGATTCCATTACCATCGCGCGCAGGTCAACCGACGGCGCCCGGCGCCGTTACGAAGGGAGCGCTCGACATGGTTGGATTCCTGCTGCGTGCCGTGATTTCCGCGCTGGGCCTGTGGGTGGCGAACCAGCTGCTCGACGGGTTGCACTTCGCGACGCCGTCCAAGCTCCTGCTGGCCGCGGTGCTGCTCGGCATCGTCAATGCCTTCGTGCGTCCGCTCGCGTTCATCCTGACACTGCCGATCACGGTCGTGACGCTCGGCCTGTTCCTGCTGGTGCTGAACGCCGGCATGGTCGCGCTGGTCGCGTGGGTCGTCCCTGGCTTCACGATCTCGGGCTTCTGGACCGCCGTGGGCGCTGCGATCATCGTCAGCATCGTCTCGTGGGCCGCTTCGGGCCTGATCGGCTCGTCCGGCAGGTTCGAGAAATTCCCGGCCAACCGCTGAGGTTCAGCCGCTAGAAATAGCGTTGCGGCATCGTCACCAGCACGACGCCGCCCAGCACCACGAGCATGCCCAGGATCTGCTGCGGGGTGAGCGACTCGCCGAGGACCATCCACCCGAGCAAGGTGGCGATGGCCGGGTTGACGTAGGCAAACGTCGCGACGCGATCCGTGCGCGCGTTCTTCATCAGCCACGTGAATGCCGAGTAGGTCATTGCCGAGGTGAATACGCCGAGGAAAATCAGCGCGAGCACCCCGGACAGGCCCCAGTGCCAGCGTGGCAGTTCGCCGGACGCGGTACCCGCGACGAACAGCACCAGGCCACCGAGCAGCATGATGATCGCGTTGAAGCCGATGGGGCCCACAGGCATGGTCATGTTGCGGTAAATGATCGTTCCGGCCGACCAGACCAGGGCAGCGGCCAGCACCAGCAGTTGCCAGCCGACGTGCGGTGTAAGTCGAAAATCCGCGGGCCAGACCAGCAGCGCCACGCCGATGAAGCCGAGCATCAATCCGAGCAGGCTGATCCTCGAGAGCGACTGTCCTTTCGGCCCGAGGGTCCCGAGGCCTGCTATCCATAAGGCGAGGCTGGCGTTGAGCAGCGCGACTTCGTTGGACGGCAGGTGCTTGAGCGCGAACGTGGATGGGCCGCTGCTCAACGCGATCAGGACAATTGAAAAAAAGCACATCAGTTTCCATTCGTGCGCGGTGCTCGGCAGGCGGTCGCCACGATACAGCGCGAGTGTGAGCAGCACGGAGCCGCCGATGAGGGCGCGGCCAGCCGCAAAGAGCAGTGGCGGCAGGTCCGTGACGCCAATGCGAATCACGAGGAAGCTCGATCCCCAGACCAGGTAAACGAGCGCAAAGCACGCGTACAGGCGTGCCCTGAAGGCGGTCATCGCCCGGGCCGTCGCCGGGCTTCGCGCAGTCTCACCATCCGTGTGAATTCATGCGGCTCGACTGGCGCCGACGCGGTACAGCCACAACGCAAGTCCTGCGACGACGGCGAGGCCGAGCCCTTCGCCGAACTGCAGCCCCGACCCGAGGGCCAGTACATCCGCGCTGCCCGACATCACGATCGGGATGGCGATGACGATCCCCATCAGTGCCTCGCCCGTGATGAGCCCGGCCGCAAACAGGATTCCATTCTGCTTCGCTCGTTCCGCCTGCGGCGAATCGCCACTGATGCCCAGCTTGCGCTCGACGAGGTGCGCGATCAGGCCGCCGCAGAAGATCGGCACCGACAGTTCGAGCGGCAGGTAGATGCCCACCGCCACGGCGAGCACGGGCGCGCGAAACGGCGCCTTGACGCGCTTGAGGTATTCGTCGACCAGGATGATGCCGACGCCGATCAGCGCGCCGATCGAAATCATGCCCCACGGCAGTTCGCCGCCGAACATGCCCTTGGCGACCGAAGCCATCAACGTGGCCTGCGGCGCGATCAGTGCGTTCGGATGTTCGGCGGTGGGCGCGCCGATGCCGTAGGCCTTGAGCAGCAGGTTGAGGACGGGAGCCATCACGAGCGCGCAGCTTGCGGCACCGATCGCCAGCATCACCTGTTGCCGCCACGGCGTGGCGCCGACGAG
The DNA here is from genome assembly GCA_963748985.1 of uncultured Pseudomonadota bacterium. Taxonomy (GTDB): domain Bacteria; phylum Pseudomonadota; class Gammaproteobacteria; order Steroidobacterales; family Steroidobacteraceae; genus RPQJ01. The sequence continues at coordinate 29,823 of CAVVKQ010000025.1, read as the reverse complement.
TTGCCCGGCTTTCAGGTCCTGCAGGTTGTCGCCGCCGATGCAGGCCGCGCAGCACACGACCGAGCCGATCATGATCGCTGCCACCGGGCCGAGCGCGGCGCCGCGTCCCATCAGCACGACCAGCAGCAGTGACGCGAACAGGATCGTGCAGATGGTGATACCCGAGACGGGGTTGTTCGACGAGCCGACGAGGCCCGCCATGTACGCCGAGACCGAGGTGAACACGAAGCCCGCGACGATCATGATCACCGTCATCACGAGGCTGATGCCGATGTTGTCGACGATCAGCTGGTAGAGGACGAAGAGCGGAATCGTGAACAGCACGAGGCCGACCAGGATCGCCTTCATCGGCAGGTCCTGCTCGGTGTGCGAGGTCGCCCGTGCCGCACCTGCACGCGTGGCCTCGAGGCCGCTGCGAATACCCGACGCGAGCGAACTGCGGATCGACACCAGTGCCCACATGCCGCCGACGAGCATCGCGCCCACGCCGAGGTAACGGACCTGCGCCGACCAGACGGCGTTGGCCATCGTCTCGGCATCGGCGCCCGCGAGCTGCTGTGCCAGCGGCGCGTTGTCCTGCAGGAACCAGGCAACGTAGATCGGGATCGCGACACTCCACGAAATCATGCCGCCGATGAGGGCGAGCGCGCCGATGTTGAGGCCCACGATGTAGCCGACGCCGAGCAGCGCGGGCGAGAGATTGGTGCCGAAGTACGCAAGCCACTTGCCGAAAAAGCCGCTGGCTGCCGCGGTATCGGGGATCACGCGCAGGCCACTGCCGGCCGCGAGCTTGGCGAGGCCACCGCCGAGCGCGGCCAGGCCGAGCAGCTTCACGCCCTGCGCCGGGTTGTCGCCGGCCTTGAGCACTTCGGCGGCCGCCACGCCCTCCGGGAACTTGAGGTTCTGCTCGACGATCAGCGAACGCCGCAGCGGCACCGAGAAGAACACGCCGAGGATGCCGCCGAGACCGGCGATCGCGAGCACCCAGGCGTAACGGAAATCGGTCCAGTGCCCGAGGATGACGAGTGCCGGGATCGTGAAGATCACACCCGAGGCGATCGACGAACCCGCCGACGCGCCGGTCTGCACGATGTTGTTCTCGAGGATGGTGCTGCCGCCGAGCACCCGCAGCACGGCCATGGAAACCACGGCCGCGGGAATGGCCGATGCGATGGTGAGTCCGGCGAACAGCCCGAGGTAAGTGTTGGCAGCGGCGAGCAGGACGGCCAGGACGATGGCGAGGATGATCGCGCGGGGCGTCAGTTGCGCCGGGGCCAGGGCGTTGGTCATGAATGTGTTCCGCCGGTTGAGTTGCGGCATTAGAGTGGCCGGCAGCGGTAAAAGCAATGCCATGATCGGGTCGGGCCGCATCGTCACCCCACTGAGCGTGAATCATGATCTCTCGCAACCGCGAACGCATCCATTTTCATCACCGGCGCCGGCGGCGGCATCGGCACCGCCACGGCCCGCCTCTTCGCCTCGAGGGGCTGGCACGTCGGTGGTTGCGACCTGGGCACGGCCGCAGTCGAAGCACTGGCCGCAGCGATCGGGCGCGAGCGCTTCACGCCTTACGTGGCGGATGTGCGGGATCGCGCTGCTGTCGCGCTCGCGATCGATGATTTCGCCGCACGGTGCGGTGGCAAGCTTGACGCCGTCTTCGCCAACGCGGGCGTCCTGTTCATGGCTCCTGACGAACAGATCACCCCCGCACAGAAGGACCTGCAGGTCGACGTCAACGTCAAGGGAGTCATGCACACGTTCGACGCGGCACTGCCCCACCTCAGGCGCGCCGCGCCCGGCGCACACATGGTCGCCATGGCGTCGACCTCTGCCGAGTACGGCTCGCCGCATCACGCGGTCTACAGCGCCACCAAGTTCTTCGTGCGCGGCTACACCGAGGCGCTCAACATCGAGTACCGCCCGCAGGGCATCAACGTCTGCGGCATCTACGTCGCGTACGTCGACACCGGCATGGTGCGCAATGCGCAGTGGCAGGCGGCGTCGATCGAGACGATGGGCGTCAAGGCGAAACCGGAAGACGTCGCGGCAATGGTCTGGAAAGCCGTGCACGGGCGTCGCGCGCACTGGCGCGTCGGTTTCGACGCCTGGATGTCGCACTACGCGGTGCGGCTGTTGGGCAGCTGGGTCGCGCCGATCTACGCGAAACTGATGCGAATATGAGGCAGCGTCACCGACATGCAGCCCGACTTCCGCGCTAACGGGAGCGATGGAGAACCAGATCGAATGCTGCAGGGAATGCAACGCTTCGCGCTGCTCGTCGCAGCGACTGCCCTGCTGGCCGGCTGCGCGAGTCCGCCGCGCCCGCCTGCCGTCGATCCCGATGCCGTGCGCGCGAAGATCCGAGGCCTGATGCCAGCCACGATCGCGGACTCCGAGGGCTGGGCGACCGACATCTACGCCGCGTTGGAAGTCCTCGCTGTCCCAGCGACTACAGAACACATCTGCAGCGTGCTGGCCGTCACGGAACAGGAGTCGAGTTTTCAGGTGTCCCCCGCGGTGCCCGGCCTTCCCGCCATTGCGCGTCGGGAGATCGACGTGCGCGCCGCGCGGTACCACATCCCCAAACTCCTGGTGAGCGCCGCGCTCGATCTGCGTTCCCCGGATGGCCTGAGCTACGGGGAGCGCCTGGACCGAGCCAGGACAGAGCAGGACCTCAGCGAACTGTTCGAGGACTTCATCCGGGAGGTTCCGCTCGCCGAGCGGCTGTTCGGCGACCTGAATCCCGTGCGCACGGGTGGGCCGATGCAGGTAAGCATCGCGTTTGCGGAAAGACAGGCGAAAGACCGGCGATACCCCTATCCGATGCCGGGGACCATTCGCGCCGAAGTCTTCACGCGGCGCGGCGGGCTCTATTTCGGCATCGCGCATCTGCTCGACTACGCAGCGCCGTACGACGACATGGTCTTCAGGTTTGCGGACTACAACGCGGGTCACTTTGCGAGTCGCAACGCCGCTTTCCAGAACGCGGTGAACATAGCGTCAGGAAAGCGCCTTGCCCTCGACGGGGATCTGCTCATCGAGGGCAGCAATGAACCGAGCGCTACGGAGCTGGCGATTCGGTCGATCGGCGGACGATTGGACCTGAGTGATACGCAGATTCGCAGATCTCTGCAGCACGGCGACGAGGCGGAGTTTGAGCGAACCCCGCTCTACTTGCGGGTGATGGCCCTGGCAGACTCGGTACCACCCGGCCGCCCTGTGCCTCGAGCGATGGTGCCGCGGATCGCACTCGAGAGTCCGAAGATCTCCCGCAACCTGACGACGGACTGGTTCGCGCACCGCGTCGACGACCGCTACAAGCGGTGCCTCGCTCGAGCAGAGTGAGAGAGCCCGCCCGATGACCATCGACTACGAACCGATCACTCCACCCGGCAGGCTCGATGCGCTGCGGGAGCTGCGACTGCCCATGGACGTGCTGCGATGGGTACCGTCGTGGCTGGCCATGAAATCCGGATGCGCTGCACAGCCGCGCACGGTCATCCTGCTCCCGGGTTTCGGCGCAGGACCTCGCGCGATGCGCGTCATGGAATCGTTCCTGCGCCGGCGCGGTCATCGCGTCCGCGACTGGGGGCTGGGCGTGAACACCGGTGACGTCAGGAAGCTGCGTGCGCAGCTGAGACCCGTCGTCGAGGCGTCGATGGCAATGCACGCCGAACCTGTCGTACTCGTGGGCTGGAGCCTGGGTGGCTACATCGCCCGCGAGTACGCCCGCGAGCACCCGGGTCACGTGCGCACCATCGTCACGCTCGGCAGTCCCGTGATTGGCGGCCCCCGCTACACGGCCACGGCTGAACGGTATCGGTCGCAGGGGCACGACCTCAACGCGATCGAACGGGCCATCAAAGACCGGTATGCGACACCGTTGCGTGTGCCCGTCACCGCGATTTACTCCAGGCGCGACGGAATCGTGGCGTGGCGAGCCTGTGTCGACCGATGGTCGCCGAACGTGCGTCACATCGAAGTCAACGAGACGCACGTCGGCCTGGTCTTCGCACCGCGCGTACTGGGCATCGTGGCGGAGGAGGTTGAGCGGGAGCGAATCCAGCCGGGCTCGAGCGCACACCGCCCATGATTGACCGCACAACAGGTCGATGGTCTATTCCGATCAGTGTGTCTGACGCCCGGGAAACACCATGTCCTAGGCTTCGTGTAGAAAGCTTTACCATTTCACTCGACGGCTTCGGCGCTGGCCCGGACCAGGACATCGACAACCCACTCGGCGTCGGGCGGTACCGCGCTTCATGGCTGGGCCATGTCCACGACGGACGTTTCAGAAGAACCTGTTTGGTAGCGATGGCGGAGGAGCGGGCCTGGATGAGGACTTTGCCGCTCGAGGCTTTCAGAACATCGGGGCCTGGATTCTCGGCAGGAACATGTTCGGGCCGGTTCGCGGACCCTGGCCCGATGAGAGCTGGCGGGGTTGGTGGGGCGAGAATCCTGTCTATCACGTCCCGGTCGGTTCGTGCTGACCATGTCCACACGGACGATTCAGAAGAATCCGCTCGGTAGCATGGCGGACCAGCGATCCTGGACGAGGACTTTGCCGCACGCGCCCCGAACTGGTCATGGAAGGCAGGAATTCGACCTTCGCGGACCGCCGATGAGACTTCGGTTGACGGCAGGATCCTGTCTAACACGTATTGCCGCCGCGCTGGCGCAAGCTCGCGAAGCGGCCCGGGGCAAGGATGTTCGTCTTGGTGGCGGCGTCAACGTCATTCAACAGTATCTTCGCCAACGCCTGATTGACGAGATGCACATCGCCATTGCGCCAGTCCTGCTTGGCGCTGGTGAAAGACTCTTTGCAGGAGTCAACCTTCCTGCCCTGGGCTACGCCTGCACCCGGCACGCAAGCCGACGCCTGAACGCGAGATGCACAATGCCATTGCGCCGTCTTGCTTGGCGCTGTGATAGACTCTTTGCAGGAGTCAACCTTCCTGCCCTGGGCTACGCCTGCACCCGGCACGCAAGCTCGCCACTTGCCACTCACGTGGTTCTTACCCGGCAGTGATCGTCCAGTCACCTGCTGGGCGGGATGCGTTGTCGCAGTTGCAGCGTCGATACGAACCGGGCGAGCGACACAGTGACCGAGCCGCGCGGCAGCGTGGCGTCGATCAACTGGAAGCGGCCGCGCTCGCCGAGCGCCCGCTCGAGTGCCGCAGCGAACTCGCGGCGCGTATTCACACGCACGCCGACGCCGCCCAGCGGTGCGGCGCAGCCAGCGAAATCCCAATCGTCGAGCGCATACAGCGACGAACCCGGCTGGAACACGCGCAACATTTCCCAGCTGCGGTTGTTGAAAACGACGACGATCGGATCCCAGCCGTAGCGCCGGCAGTTGCCGAGTTCCCAGCCGGTCATCTGGAATGCGCCGTCGCCCACCAGCACCAGGGGGCGTCGTCCGGTGGCCGCCTGCAAGCCGAGTCCCGCCGGCACCCCGTACCCCATGCTGGCGTAGTAGCCGGGCGCGACGAGTTCGGAGTGGCCGATGTCGAACGCGGCGAACATGCAGTCACCCATGTCGGCGGCCAGAGGCATGGGTCCGCTGCGCGCAAACGCGTCGTTGATCGCCGCCGTGATGTCGCCCGGCGACAGCGGCGCGTCATCGGCGACGAACGGGGCCACCGGTTGCGGCCGCACGTCGGGCAGGGCACGAGGTTCGCGCTGCTCGCGGGCAAGACGCGCCAGCAGGCCCTCGACCAGTGCCGCGAGCGGCACGTCTGGATAACGATGATGTCCTACGCCGACGGACCGGTTGTGCGCCAGGATCGTCCGCCGAGGAGCGATCATGTGCTCCGCGACGCCCAGGTTCGTGTCGCACGGCGTGACGCCGAGCAACAGCAGGCAGTCGGACTCCTCGACCAGGTGCGTGATGGCGGGGTCGCCGGCCGTGCCGAGGTAGGCACCCACCAGGGGCGAGTCCTGCGTCGACAACAGGCCGTGTCCCATGAACGACGTCACGACCGGGATACCAAGCTTGCGCGCCAGCTCGGCGACCGGCGCTTCGAGCCGGAAACGCCGCACCTCCACGCCCAGCATCATCACGGGAGACTGTGCACGTGCGATGCGCTCGAGTACTTCATCGACGCAATCGCTGATGGCATCCGGGGACACGGCAGGTGCGGGCAGCACGGGCACCGGCTCGCACGGGGCATCCACCAGGTCGCGTGGAAATTCGAGGTAGACCGGGCGTGAGTGCGTGATGCAGTTCGACAGCACGCGCGCGATGTCTTCCGGCGCGCGGCGCGGATCGTCGAGCCGCGCCTGGTCGCACGTGACCTCGCGGTAGATGATCATCTGCGAGTCGAGCGTCTTCACCTGGTGGTGCAGCTTCAGCATGCCGCGCCCCTCGTGTGTCCCGGGGGCGCCGGACACCACGACGACGGGAACCTGCTCGGCATAGGCCGAGGCGACGGCATTGAGCATGTTGAGCGCGCCGGCCCCGTACGTCACGAACGCCGCGGACGGTGCGGACGCGATGCGGGCAGCGGCGTCGGCGGCAAAACCGACTCCTGGCTCGTGGCTGAGCATGAACAGAGGCAGCCGCTTCGAATCATCCAGCGCCTTGAACAACGGCAGCGCAAAGTCCCCCGGGAGGCCGAACACCTGCTGGACGCCATGGTCGGCGAGCGCCTGGATCAGTGCGTCTGCGAGTTTCATCGATGGTGCCTGCTGCTAGAAGCGCGTGATCAATCGGTACGTTTCGCCGTCCCGCGCGAGGTCGCGATCGCGCCGCTCCCGGATCCTGGCGTGCAGCGCCTCGCGCCGCGCTGCGAGCCAGTCCTCACGCGATACCGGGCGATGCACGCCGGGTTTGTCGCGCCGCGCGGTTTCGTCGCGACGGTACTGGTCGAACTCCTCGTAGGCGTCGAGTTCGTGCTGCAGTTCGCGCAGCAGCAGTTCCAGCATGATCGCGTCGTCCACGAGGCCAAGCACCGGCACATTGTCGGGAACGAGGTCCTCGACGTCGGCGACGTAGGCGAGGCCGTCCAGTACGCGGCTGCGCTCGAGCTCGGGCAACTGCCACTCCGGATCGTCCAGCATGGCCACCAGGCGCGCGACGCGGTCGATACGGCGCCGGATGAAGGGGGAACGGGCCGTCGAGCGCAAGCGCTCCACTGCAGCCATGGCAGCCGCGGCGATCCCGTGCGGCGGACGCTGTTCGTTCCGATTCCGCGCGCGATGCATCAGTGAGCGGAAGTAGTCGAGCTCCTCCTCCGAGAACTCGAGCGTCACGGTGAGCGCCATCGGTCACTCCTCGCCGGCCGTCAGCCGCCCTCTTTGCCCTTGATCGGATCCGTCGCGATGCCGACCTTGACCATGCCCGCGTTCTGCGCGTCGGCCATGACCGTGGCGAGCGACTGGAACTGCAGCGTGCGGTCGACGTGCAGGTGCAGTTCCGGCTGCGGCTTGCGCTGCGCTTCGGCAGCGAGACGCTCGACCAGCTCCAGGCGATCGATCGGCACGTCGTTCAGGAACATCTTGCCGTCGCCCATGAGTGCGATGACGATGGTGTCCGGTTTTTCCTCGAGCAGGACGGTCGACGCCTGCGGCAGGTCGATCTTGATCTTGTGGGCGATCAGGGGCGCGGTGATCATGAAGATGATCAACAGCACCAGCATGACGTCGACGAGCGGAATCATGTTGATCTCGGCCATCGGGGCCGAGTGTGGGGTGCCACCGCCGCCACCAAGTCCACTGAATGCCATGGCCGTCTCCCGTAGGTGAGCGTCAGGTCGCCTGTTGCTGCAGGCGATGAGCGCGATGATGGTCCATGGAGGAGGGCACGCGCGCGCCGGTCGTGAGGTAGGCGAGCAGGTCCTCGGCGAACGCGTGGAAGCTCGCGATGATCACGCGGTTGTTGCGCACCACCAGGTTGTAGCCGAGTACTGCCGGCACCGCGACGGCGAGGCCGAGCGCAGTCATGATCAGCGCTTCGCCCACGGGTCCCGCCACCTGGTCAAGCGAGGTCTCGCCGGACGCGCCGATGCGCACCAGCGCGTGGAAGATTCCCCATACCGTGCCGAACAGGCCGATGAACGGGGCCGTGCTGCCGACGGTCGCAAGGAACGTGAGACCCGTCTCCAGGCGCTCCGTCTCGCGGTTGATCGAGGAGCGCAACGAACGGTCGAGGAACTCGGCCCGGTGCAGCGTGCCCGCAACGCGCTCTTCGGTGAGGCGATCGTGATGCTCCATGGAGAATTCGCCGTCGAGCGCAATCTTGGAGAACGGCTCCCAGTCGGGCTGCTGCTCGAGGTAACCGAGAGCCTGGTCCGTCGGCGTCTTCCAGAACGTCGTCACGACGTGGTGCGACCGCGTGCGAATCCGGATGACCCGTGCGGCCTTCAGGACGATGAAATACCACGAGACGATCGACATCACGACCAGCAACCCGAAGACGAACAGCCCGACGGCGTCCGTCTGCTGCAGGAAGTTGGCGAAACTCATCGTGGTCAGGGCTTCGGTGGGACGCATGGCTGGATCCTGTGTTCAGTCTGCCAACGAGAACGTGATGGGGACGATGCACCAGGCGCGCATTGGCACGCCGTCGCGCCTGGCCGGCTCGAACCGCCAATCGCGCACGGCATCGAGCGCCGCCTGGTCGAGGCCCGCGTCGCCGCTGCTGGTGCGAACTGCCGCGTCCTGGGGCCGCCCGTCCTCACCGACGAGCACCCGCAGGCGCACGGTGCCCTCGATCCCTAAGCGCAGGCAGCGTGGCGGGTAGATCGGCGGCTTCATGTCGAGCAGCTTCATCTTCCAGTGAACGGGGGTCTGTTCGACCGGGGCGGATGCGGTCGGGTCGCCGTCGACGGTTCCCTCGGGCATCGGCGGACCGGGCTCACCGGGCAGCAGTTCGTCGCCCAGTTCGTAGCGCTTGACCTGCGTGTCGGGCGGGACCGGGTCCGTGGTGGGCGTATCCACGAGGATTGGCACCGGGCGCGTCACCTTGGGTCGCTGCTGTTTGACCGCGTCGGTCACGGTGTCCGGTGCCTGCTGCACTTCGGGTGGCAGGCGTGGCGGTGGCAGCTTGAGCAGGCTCACCTGGAAGACGGGTGGTGGCAGCTCGTCCTGCTGGGGCTCGAGTTGGGCAAGCAGGAGCCGGCCGATGCCGGCGGCGTGCAATGCAGTGACGACAAGCAATACGGACGCGGCGCCCCACGTCAGGCGTTCGTCGTGAACGTATCGGTCGATGCGCATCCGCCGCCTGGGACTTGCCGCGTCCCGCTGTTTCGCTCGTCGTGGTGTCGAGCCAATGTACTGGAAGTCAACCACTCTCGCGGCGCCGAAGACTCAGCGAAAATGCCTAGTTGGAAGACGGCTTGCCGAATGCCCGTGGCGTCGCCCGGCCGCACCAGGCCGGCAATCTCGCCCGGCTTGGGCGTGACGATGAGCGTCGGTCTCGCGGTCCACCGCGAGGCGCCGGGTGTGCCCGCCCTGCTCAGGCTTGCGGATGCCCGCCTGTACCGGGCCAAGCAACTCGGCCGCAATTGCGTGGTTGCCGAACGCGCCGTCGATTGAGCACCAGGGCGCTCACCAGCCGCAGGTTTCGCCCTTGTTCTGTTCCCTGAGCCAGTCCTGCAACGGCTTGAAGTATTCGATGATCGCCGAGCCGTCCATCTGCCGCGTGCCGGTCAGCTCGTAGAGCGTGTCCTGCCACGGCTGGCTGGCGCCCTTCGCGAGCATCGCGCCGAACTTCCTGCCCGCTTCCTCGTTGCCGAAGATCGAGCATTCCGACAGCGGGCCCTTGAACCCGGCCGCTTCGCACAGCGCCTTCTGGAACTGGAACTGCATGATGAACGAGAGGAAGTACCGCGTGTACGGCGTGTTGCCCGGAATGTGGTACTTCGCGCCCGGATCGAAATCGGCCTCGGTGCGCTCGACCGGCGGGCGGATGCCCTGGTACTTCTCACGCAGCGCCCACCACGCGGCATTGTAGTTCGCGGGCGTCACCTGCCCCGAGAACACCTGCCAGCGCCATTCGTCGATCATCTTGCCGAACGGCAGGAACGCGATCTTCTCCAGGGCCATCTTCATCTGCTGGTTGATGACTGCTTCCTTGCTCGCTTTCGCTTCGGGCACGAGACCGATCTGCGCGAGGTACGCGGGCGTCATCGACAGCGTGATCGTGTCGCCGATGGCCTCGTGGAAGCCGTCGTGCGCGCCGTTCTGGAACATGAACGGCTGGTCCTTGTACCAGACGTAGTAATAGATGTGCCCCAACTCGTGGTAGATCGTGCGCAGTTCCTCGGCGGTCGGCCGGATGCACATCTTGATGCGCACATCGTCCTTGCCGTCCATGTGCCAGGCGCTGGCGTGGCATTGCACGTCGCGATCACGCGGCTGTGCCAGCATCGAGCGCTCCCAGAACGTCGCCGGCAAGGCGGGGAAGGCGATCGACTGGTAGAACGCCTCAGCCGACTTGGCCATGCGGACCGGGTCGTAGTTCTGCGCGACGAGCGCGGCGTCGACGTCGAGCTGGCTGACACCGGGGTAGGGTTCGAAAATGTCGTAGGCAGCGTCCCATTGCTGGGCCCACATGTTGCCGAACAGGTGCGCCGGAATCGGCTTGCCCGCCGGCACCTTGTCCTCGCCGTACTTCGCCGCGAGTTTCCCGCGCGCGTAGCACTGCAGGTCCTTGTAGAGCGGCTCGACCTGCCGGTAGAGACGCGCGGCTTCCTTCGTGAAATCGTCGGCCGGCATGTCGTAGCCAGAGCGCCACATCGCGCCGAGGTCCTTGTAACCCAGGGTCCGTGACCCCTCGTTCGCCAGTTCGGTGAACCGCGTGTAATCGGCGCGCAGTGCGCGGGCCTGGTCGTGCCAGCCCTTCCACGCGTCGAGCAGCTCGTCGTAGTCGCGACTCTTCTCGAGTACCGCCTTGAGCTGCACCTCGTCGCGGCATTCCTTCGCGCCGGCCTTGCAGTACTTCGCTGAGCCGTACTTCGCATCCATTCCGGCGAGCAGCGTGGCCAGTTCAGCGCGCTTCGCGGGATCGTCCGGTGCCGGCGCGGATACGCCCTGCCGCAACAGGTCGATGGCGCGGCGCGATGCGGCGCTCATCGGCTTGCCGTCGAACTGCTTCGACTCCTCGACAGCCTTGCTGAAGGCGGCCAGGAAGCGCTCATTGGCACGAGCGGTCAACAGCTGTGTGTCGACCGTGATGTACGTCGCCTGTGTCCAGCCAGCTGCATTCAGCTCGAGACCGATGTCCGCGAACTCCTTGTTGAGTCGCGCGACGAACTCGTCGGCGGTCTCGGCCGAGGCGACGCCGAGCGGCGCGAGCGTGCAGAGCGCGATGGCGACGCCCGCAGCAAGGCGGCTGCGCAGCTGGCGGGGCAGGGAACGCGGGGCGATGCCGCCGGTGCGGGTAAAGGTCATTGCGGTCTCCGGAACAGGGTGTGCGAGACGGCGAACCGCCGCGCGCGAAGGTGACAAGATTAGCAAGAAACCCACGCTGTGCGCCGCAGGTCGTACCGGATTCAGTCGAGCCCGACCTTCGTTTCGACGCGGTAACTGAAGAGGTCCGAGTTGTAGCGGGCCACGAGGTGATCCTGCAGCTGACCCTGCGCGTCGTAGGAAAAGCGGACGAGCTTGAGCAGCGGCTTGCCGCTCGGGACGTCGAGCGCGCGGGCAACGTCAGGCGCCGCGCCTTCCGCGCTGAGGAAGCGCTCCATGCGCGCGATCTTGAGCCCGTAGCGTTCAAACAGCGTCAGCCGGCTGGCGCCCTCGAATTCTTTCTTCGGCATCGACGCCGAGAACTTGGGCGTCCACGAGACGTAGTGCGCGAACGGCTGGCCACTGGCACTGCGCACCCGCACGAGCTGGCACACCCGGACGCCTGCGCCGAGTCCGAATGCCGTCTGCAGGTCCGGTGGCGGTACCGCCATGCGCTTGAACAGGACCGTGAGCGTCGTACCGCGGCCGAGGTCGCCAAGGCTTTCCGCGTTGGAGCCGAGCGGCGCGACGATCGGCGCGGGGCGGTCCGCGTGACTGACGAACGTGCCCTTGCCGCGGTGCCGGACCACGAGACCCTTGGCGGCGAGTTCGACGAGCGTGCGCCGCGCGGTGATGCGCGAGACGTCGAATCCGTCCGAGAGTTCCTTCTCGGACGGCATGCGCGACTCGTTCGGCAGCACGCCCTTCACGATGGCGTCGTGCAGGACCGTGTACAGCTGGAAATACAGCGGCGAGGGCGAATCGGCGTCGATCAGCTCCCGGTCGAGCAGGGCGAGCGCCGCCGCGCCTTCGGTCTGTCTCATGCAGCCGCTCCGCCGTGTGTCATCAGTGCTTGATGTCTTCGGCGCCGTGCATCCACCGCACGAGCGTGCCGGACAGCGTCCAGAGCACGATCGCGAAGAAGAAGAGAGTCCCGGCCAGGCCGCCGAAGATCGACAGCTCGCCGAGCGATTCGGCGTACGAGCCGATGATGCCCGCCAGCCAGTTGGCGACGAAGTTGATGAGGAACCAGACGCCCATCATCAGCGAGGCCAGGCGCAGCGGCGCGAGCTTCGTGACCATCGAGAGCCCGACCGGCGAGATGCAGAGTTCGCCTGTCGTGTGGAAGAAGTAGGCGATCACGAGCCACCACATGCTGGCCTTGGCGTCGCCGCCCTGCGACTCGAGCGCCGCGGCGACCATCGCGAGGAAGCCGATGCCGGTCAGCACGAGGCCCATCGTCATTTTCTTCGGCGTCGCGGGATTGCGGCCGATCTCGCCAAGCTTGCTCCAGGCGACCGAGAACAGCGGCGCCAGCAGCACGATGAAGAGCGGGTTCAGCGACTGGAACCAGCCCGCCGGCACTTCGAACGTGCCGATCATGCGGTCGGTCTTCTCCGCGGCGTACAGGTTCATGAGGCCGCCGGCCTGCTCGAACGCGGCCCAGAACAGCACGATGAACACGAACAGCATGAAGATCACGCGCAGGCGATCGACTTCGTCCGGCGTGAGCGGCTTTTTCTCGCCGCCCGCAAGCGCTAGCAGCCCGGCTGCGCGGCCGGCACCACGCCGATCTCGCCCAGGTACTTGCGCGCCAGCAGCAGCTGGATGATGACGGACAGGATCATGCCGACGCCGGCGGCGAAGTAGCCGTACGCCCAACCCCTGGCCGGGTCTTCGCCGAGCGTCGAGCAGATGAGCGGCGCCAGGAACGCGCCCGCGTTGATCCCCATGTAGAAGATCGTGAACGCGCCGTCGCGACGCGCGTCGCCTTCGGGGTACAGGTCGCCGACCATCGTCGAGATGTTCGGCTTGAAGAAGCCGTTGCCGAGGACGAGCAGGACCAGGCCGATGTAGAACAGCTGCAGGTTGCCGGGAATCGCGGCGGCCAGCGTGAACTGGCCCGCGGCCATGACCAGGCCGCCGATGATCACCGACTTGCGCTGGCCGAGGTAGTTGTCGGCGAGCCAGCCGCCGATGAGCGGCGTGAAGTAGACGAAGCCGGTGAAGAGACCGTACAGCTTGAGCGCTTCGGCCTGCGTCCAGCCGAAACCGGGGTTCGCAGTCTCGACGCCTGCCACGAGCGACAGCACCAGCAACGCGCGCATGCCGTAGTAGCTGAAGCGTTCCCACATCTCCGTCGCGAAGAGCAGGAACAGTCCTGTGGGGTGACCGAGCAAGGTGCCTGCGGGCACGCCGGGTACTGCTGTGCTGGACATTATTTTTCGCTATTCCAATGGGTTGCGCCGACGGGCGCGAGGCTGCAGAGTCTGGTGGATTTTGCGGTGCGAGAGCAAGCTGCCCGGGAAATAGGGGACGTGCACCTATTTCCACCAGGAAATAGGTGCACGTCCCCTATTTCCCTACCTGATGCCGCCAGCCAGCCGCTGCACGCGGCTGGCGATCAGGAGCAGCGTGGCGCCCGCGACCAGCGCGACGAGTGCAATCTTCAGGTACTGGCCGGGCATCGACGCGACATCCTGTGCATCGAACCCACCTGCAACGAGACCGGCGAGCAACAGGCCGAGCGACGTCGCCAGGAACCACAGCCCCATCATCTGGCCGACGAGACGAGGTGGTGCGAGCTTCGTCACCGAACTGAGACCCACGGGGCTCAGGCACAACTCGCCGAAGCAATGCAGCAGGTAGGCCAGCAGCAGCCATTGCGGCCCCGCGAGCTGGCCGCTGGCGACCACCGTGGCCGCACCAAACATCACCAGGAATCCCAGGCCGAGCAGCAGCAGCCCAAGTGCGAACTTGGCGGGGGCCGAAGGGTCGAGGTTGCGCCGGCCGAGGTAGATCCAGAGTGCCGAGAACGCCGGCGCGAACAGCAGGATGTAGAGCGCACTCGGCGCCTGGAACCAGCCCGCGGGAATCTCGAAGCCGCCGACCAGGCGATCGGTGAACCGTTCCGCGAACAGGTTCAACGACGAGCCCGCCTGCTCGTAGCCGGCCCAGAACAGCGCGGACGAAATGAAGAGCGCGAGCACGACCAGCACGCGTCGGCGCTCGGTGCGGTCGAGACCGGCGAACATGAGCAGGTAGCAGAAATACCCCACGGTCACGACGAGGATCGCAACGGCGGTCCAGCGTGCGACATGCGTCGGGTCGAGCGTGATGATGCCGGCTGCAATCAGTGTTGTGACGACAGCAACGGCGCCCAGCATGGCCATGACTCCGCGCCACTGCCGTTGGTCGGCGGCGAGCAGGGCGGGATGCGTGGGACGCGCACGTTTTCCAGCGTCCCCCAGGTGATGTCGCGTCAGCTGAAACTGCGCCAGCCCCAGGGCCATCGCGACGGCGGCGCCCGCAAATCCCGCGCGCCAACCGTATTGCTGCGCGAGCCAGGGCGTCGCCAGGGAACCGATCAGTGCGCCGACGTTGATGCCCAGGTAAAAGAGGGTAAACCCTGCGTCACGCGCGGCGCCGCCTTCCGGATACAGCTGTGCAACCATCGCGCTGATGTTCGGCTTCAGCAGCCCGACGCCGAGCACGACCACCAGGCAACCGGTATAGAAGAGCGTGGGTCCGGCCGGAATGGCCAGCAACGTGTTGCCGACGAGAATCAGCGTGGCTCCCCACACCACGGCACGCTGGGCACCGAGCAGGCGGTCGGCGAGCCAGCCGCCGGGCAGGGCCATCAGGTACGTCGCCGTGGTGTAGAGGCCGTAGATCGCGGTGGCCTTGCGATCGTCGAGCCCGAAACCGCCGGTGGCGACGGCGTCGACCAGGAACAGGATCAGGATCCCGCGCATCCCGTAATAGGTGAAGCGCTCCCACATCTCCGTCATGAAGAGTGTGGCGAGTCCCCGCGGATGCCCGAACCACTGATCCCGAATGGCGATTCCCCCTGGCGGAAACAGGTGGGAAATAGGTGAGCGTCCCCTATTTCCGGCCGGATCACTGCTTGTACACGGTTCCCTGCTTCATGACGAACTCGACGGCCTCCAGCGCGTGTATGTCCGCGAGCGGGTCGCGCGTCACGGCGACGATGTCGGCCGCGTAGCCGGGAGCAATTTGTCCCACCTCGGCTTCGATGCCGAGTGCCTCGGCGCCGACCTTCGTGGCCGCCTGGATCGCCTGCATCGGCGTCATCCCGTACTGCACCATGTACGCCAGCTGCTTCGGCGCGTCCTTGTGCGGATGCACGCCGGTATCGGTCCCCAGCGTGAGCTTGATGCCCATCTGCACGGCCTTCCTGAAGTTATCGCGCTGCGCCTGCGCCACTTCACGGTCCTTGCGCAGGAACTCCTCCAGCTCACCGCGCTTGGGGCCTTCGGACTGCGTGTACTCGGTGTTGAAAATGTCCATCGACAGGTACGCACCGGTCTTCCTCGCGAGGTCGAGGCCTTCCTGGTCGATCAGGCTCGCATGCTCGATCGTGTCCACGCCTGCCTTGAGCGCGACATTGATGCCACTGGCGCCGTGCGCGTGCACCGCGACCCGGCGGCCGTGCATGTGGGCTTCGTCGACGATCGCAGCGACTTCTTCCGGCGTGTATTGCTGCAAGCCGACGCGCGTGCCCTTGGAGAACACGCCGCCGGTGCCGCAGTACTTGATCACGTCCGCGCCGTACTTGACGTTCCTGCGCACCATCGCGCGCACCGCGTCGACGCCGTCGGCCACGCCCTCACCGCGGTCGTTGTATTCGGGCGCGAGCATGTTGCTGTCGCAATGGCCGCCCGTGATACCCAGCGCCGGGCCCGACGCCAGGATGCGGGGCCCGATGACGTCGCCAGCGTTGATGGCATCGCGCAACGCGACGTCCGAGTAACCACTGGCGCCGACGTTGCGGATCGTCGTCACGCCGGACAGCAGCGTTTCCCGGCCGAATCGGGCACCCATCAGTGCCTCGCGCGGCACTGAAATGCCGTAGCCGTAATACGGTGGCAGGGTCGGGTCGCCCGTGACGTGCGTGTGCGTGTCGATCAGGCCCGGCAGCACCGTCTTGCTCGAGAGGTCGATGACCGTGGCACCTGGCGGTACTGCCGTCACCCCCGCGGCTCCAACCGCGCTGATCTTCCCGCCCTGCACGATGATCACCTGGTCAATGCGCACCCGGCCGGTCGCCACGTCGATGAGCTTGCCCGCCTTGATCACCGTGATGGGTTCGGGGGCCGCAACTGGCGGCGCATCGGCGGCGAAGACGGCCGGGATCGCACACGCCGCGAAGGCGGCGAACACACGGCGGACGGACAGGCACGAAGTCAGACGCATTCAGGTCTCCAGTCTCAGGACGAATGATGGATGGTGGGCGACGAAGCTCAGCGGACGTTGCCCATGAGTCGCGCGAGCGGGCGGCTGATGAGCAGCAGGAACACGCCGATGCCGCAGGCGTAGAGCACGATGCCCATGAATCGATCCGGCATCGCGGCGAGGTTGTTCGCGTCGAAGCCGCCGGCGATGAGGCCGGCCATGAGCTTGCCGAGCGAGCTGCCGAGGAACCAGACGCCCATCATCTGCCCGACCAGTCGCGCCGGCGCGAGCTTGGTCACGGTCGACAGGCCGACGGGGCTCACGCAGAGCTCGCCGAACACGGTGAGCAGGTAGGTGAGGATCAGCAGGTAGGCCGGAGCGTTGGCGCCACCGGCAACGATGTTGGCCGCGGAGACCATGAACAGGAAGCCGAGGCCCATCAGCAGCAGGCCGAACGCGAACTTCAGCGGCGCAGCAGGATCCATCTGGCGCCGCGCGAGTTGCACCCACAGTGCCGAGAAGACCGGCGCGAACAGGATGACGAACGCCGGCTGCACCGACTGGAACCAGCCCGCCGGAATCTCGAAGCCACCGACCATGCGATCGATGTAGCGCTTGGCGAAGAGGTTGAGCGACGAACCCGCCTGCTCGTACCCCGACCAGAACGACGCGACCCCCAGGAACATCACGAGCACGACGACCATGCGCTTGCGTTCGACCGGGTCGAGCCCCGCGCCGAAGAACAGGTACAGGAAGTACAGCGCGGCCATGCCGACCAGCACGTAGGCGGCGCTCTTTGCGAGTCGCGCCGGGTCGAGGTGCACGGTCCCGGAGAACAGCAGGGCCGCAACCGCAGCGAACACCGCAAGCGCGATCCAGAGCCGGCGCCAATCGGTCGCGAGTCCTGCGCCGCCGTCATTGCGGTTCGGGTGCGCGCCGGCGCCGTTGAACAGCCGGCGTGACAGCCAGAATTGCAGCAAGCCGAACGGCAGGCCGATCGCCGCCGCGAGAAATCCGATGCGCCAGCCGTAACGCTGCGCCAGCCAGCCCGCGATCAACGGGCCGATGAACGCACCGAGGTTGATCCCCATGTAGAAGATCGTGAAACCTGCATCACGCCGCCCGCCCCCTTCGGGGTAGAGGTCGGCGACGAGCGTGGAAACGTTCGGTTTCAGCAGGCCGACGCCGAGGATGATCACCACGAGCCCGCCGAAGAAGAGCTGCTGCGGGCCGGGAATCGTCAGCATCAGCGTGCCAAGCGTCATCAGCGTGCCGCCGACCATGACTGCGCGTTGCGCGCCGATCAGCCGGTCGGCGATCCAGCCGCCCGGCAGTGCAGCCATGAACACGGCTGCCGTGTACAGACCGTAGATCGCAGTCGCGGTCTTGTCGTCGAAGCCGTAGCCGCCGCTCTCGACCGCATCGACCAGGAACAGCACGAGCAGGGCGCGCATGCCGTAGAACGTGAAGCGCTCCCACATCTCCGTGAAGAAGAGCGTCGACAGCGCGCGTGGATGTCCCCCCAGCACTCGGCGGCTCAGCTTTCGGTCGCGGTCGCCGGGGTGGCCCGGCTCTTCTGGATCATGCGTGCGAACAGGATGCCCAGTTCATACAGCAGGTACATCGGCACGGCCATGAAACTCTGCGACACCGCGTCTGGCGGCGTCAGGAACGCCGCGATGATGAAGATGCCGAGGATGACGTAGCCACGGTTCCGCGTCAGCACGTCGAGCTTGACGAGTCCCGTCACTACCAGCAGCACCACGGCCACCGGCATCTCGAACGCGATGCCGAACGCCATGAACAGCAGCAGCACGAAGTCCAGGTAGTTGGCGATGTCCGTCATCATCTTCACGCCCGTCGGCGTGGTCGACGCGAGGAACTGGAACATCAGCGGGAAGACGACGTAGTAGGCGAACGCAACGCCCACGTAGAACAGCACGATGCTCGAGAGAATCAGGGGCAACGCGAAGCGTCGCTCGCGCTTGTAGAGACCCGGCGCGACGAAGCCCCAGATCTGGAACAGGATGTAGGGCATCGCCAGGAAGATCGCGCCCATCAGGGAGAGCTTGAGCGGCGCCATGAATGGCGACACCACGCTCGTCGCGATCAGCGAAGTGCCGGCCGGCAGCTTGTCGATCAGTGGCCGCGCGACCAGCGTAAACAGCTCGTTCTGGAAGAACGCGAGCGGCACGAAACAGATGACGACCGCGATGACGGAGCGCAGCAACCTGTCCCGCAGCTCGAGGAGGTGCGAGACGAGCGTGCCTTCGGCCAGCGCCTCTCCCTCACCCGGGCTTTGGCTCATCAGCGATCGTCTCGGCCGGTGAGGAGTGGGGGTCGGGCGTGGCCGTGGCAAGCTGTGCCGGCGCGGCGCGGGTGTCGTCGCTCGAGGTGCCGGACGACGTATCGGGTGAGGCATCGGGCACCGTGTTCGGCGCCGGTGAATGAATCGTGTTCGATTGCGCAGGAGCCGCCGGCCTGGTGTCGGCAAGCGGATCGAACTGCGTCTCCTGTTCGAGCTGGTTGCGCAGCTGGCGCGCCATCGATCGTGCCCGTCCTGCCCACCGGCCGATGTCGGCAGCGAGCTTCGGCAGCCGCGCCGGTCCGAGCACCAGCAGCGCAATGCCGAAGATCAGGATGATCTCGGTGAAGCCGACCTCGAACATGCGGCAGGATCAGCCCGTCTTGCCGTCCGTCTTGGACGTGGACGACGTGGGCTCCTGGAAGCTGGCGTCCTTGGGGCCGCTGCCCGTCAGGTCCGAGAGCTGCTTGTTCTGCTCGTCCTCGCCTTCGTTCATGGCCTTCTTGAAGCCGCGCACGGCCCCGCCGAGGTCAGAGCCGATGTTCTTCAGCTTCTTGGCCCCGAACAGGACGAGTGCAATCGCCAGGATGATGAGCAGTTCGCGAAAACCGATACCCATGGAGTTCTCCGGGGCCCGCAAAAACGGGGGTCGTCATCATACGACAAACGCTATCGCGACTCGTTTGCCGTGCCTGCGGAAAACCGCAACCAGAACGTG
The DNA here is from genome assembly GCA_963748985.1 of uncultured Pseudomonadota bacterium. Classification (GTDB taxonomy): domain Bacteria; phylum Pseudomonadota; class Gammaproteobacteria; order Steroidobacterales; family Steroidobacteraceae; genus RPQJ01. The sequence continues at coordinate 10,153 of CAVVKQ010000025.1, read as the reverse complement.
ACGGGGCCATCGTTCACGAGCGAGACTTTCATGTCGGCGCCAAAGCGGCCCGTGGCAACCTTGCCGGGCAGCGCTTGGTGGGCATATTCGACGACCCGCTCGAACAGTTGCCGGCCGAGTTCGGGCGCCGCCGCCGCCGTGAAGCCTGGACGCAGCCCTTTGCGCGTGTCGGCCGCGAGCGTGAACTGGGAAACCAGCAGCAGTTCACCACCGGTGTCGGCGAGGCCCAGGTTCATGCGCCCGGCGTCGTCACCAAACACGCGGTAGCTCACGGCCCGGTCGACCAGGCGCCGGGCGGTCGCGTCGTCGTCACTGGGCTCGACGGCAACGAACGCCAACAAGCCTGGGCCAATCTGGCCCACGATCTCCGCATCAACGCGGACATTTGCCTCCAACACGCGCTGGATCAGCAAAATCATTGGATAAATTCAGCCAGCTTGTCCCACTTTATGAAAAACTGACCGGAAAATTGACTCTTCAATCGCAGGAATCTTCAAGAAGTGGGAAGACTGGACGAAAAATCTTCTGAAACAACAACGCTGTGACCATCGGAATCACTGAGTACCGAGTTCCTGGGCTTTCTCCAACGCTTCCTGCGCCTCTGGATTCCTTGCCGCGGGCGCGCAGCGAGTCGGCTATCAGCTGCCAGGCAGTCGACTGCGTGCGGCTGTCGCCCACCGCCATCGACAGTGCCTTGCGGCCCATCGACTCCGCCTGCGTGTAGTTGCGCTGGTCCATCCGCAGCCGGCCCAGCTCGATCCAGAGAAGCGGATTGCTGGGCTCGATGCGCAGTGCACGGTCGAGCGATCCGGCCGCACCGGGCAGGTCGCCTTTCTTGCGCTGCGCCTGCGCTTGCGCGACCAACGCATTGCTGGCCGGGCTGAGGGTGGCTGGCGCCACTTTCGGGCGCTCGCGCGGCACCGGTATCGACGGTGCCGGTCCCTGGATCACGGGTTCCGCGGGCATGGTCGAAGTCACCGTGGGCGGCACGGAGATCACCGGCCCGCTGCCGCCCTGGGTCCCGGGCCTGGTCGAGGCCGGCGACTGCTTATTGAAGGGTTGCAGCGAACAGCCCGCGGCTGCAAGCAAGGCGACGGCAACGAACGTTCGCGACAACGGGAGCATTGAGATACCTCGGCCGCGATTGTCCGGCCCCCGCGCGGACCAGATCAAGGACGATTGCTGGTCTGCGGCGCTGCTTCAGCCGGCACCGTGACGCCTTCGACGTTCGGTGCGTCCTGCAGCAGCGGCTGCATCAGCGCGGCTTCCTCGGCCGTGGTGCTCGGCGGGCAGGCGGGGCTCGGGCTCAGCACCGTCCCCAGCTCGAACGGCATTCTGACGGCCGAGCCGGAACAATACGGCGACGTCTCCAGCCCCGAGTAGAACTCGATCCAGCGATCCTCGACCGCTTCGGGCATCAGCGGGTCGAACGAGGTTGTCGAGATCGAGCCCATCAGGCGTGTCCACGCCTGCAACGCGCCGGTCGTGCCGGTGAGACCGGTGGTTGCGTTGTCATCGTGACCCATCCACACCACGATCACGTGCCCGCCCGAAAAGCCTGCAAACCAGCTGTCGCGATAATCGTTCGACGTTCCGGTCTTGCCCGCGACGACCAGGCCCGGCGGCAGCCCCTTCCTGGCCGGCCGCGCGGTGCCGCGCTCGAAAACCTCGATCAGCATGCGATTGAGCGTGTACACCGCTTCCGCCGGCGCCGCCTCGGTGACCTCGAGCTCCGGCGCCTTGAGCGCCTTGCCCTGTTCGTCGATCACCGCGCGCACGGCCCGCAAAGGCGAGCGGAAGCCGCCGTTCGCCAGCGTGTTGTACATCTGCGCGACTTCGACCGGATTCAGCTGCGCCGTGCCGAGCAGGATCGACGCGTACTTCGGCGGTGCCTCGTCGAGTCCAAGCTGCACATAGGTCTTCGCGACCGGTCCGAGACCCACGTCCAGCCCCAGGTTCACGGTCGCGAGGTTGTACGACTGCGTGAGTCCGCGCAGGAGCGTGACCGGTCCGTGGACCTTCATGTCGTAATTGTTGGGCTTCCAGACGTCGCCGCTTTCGAGCTCGTACTCGATCGGTTCGTCCATCACGACCGACGCCGGCGTGTACCGGCCCGACTGCAACGCGGCCAGGTAGACCATCGGCTTGGCCAGCGAACCGATCGGCCGCTTCATGTCGAGCGCGCGGTTGAAGCCGTCGAACGACGCGCGACGCCCGCCGACCATGGCGACGACTTCACCGGTCTGCGGTGTCGTCACGACCATGGAACCTTCGAGACCGTGCGCTGCCTTGCGGCCACCCTCGTCCTGGCGGGCAAGCTCATCGCTCAGCGCGATCTCGGCTTTCTCCTGCAGCAGGGGATCGAGCGTGCTGAAGACGGTGAGTCCGGTTTCGGTGAGCGCCTGTTCCTGGTAGTCCTCGCGCAGCCGGCGTCGCACGAGGTCGAGGAAGGCCGGGAAATAATTCGCGGAGCGTCCGGCGTTGTCGGTGATACCGAGCGGCGCCTTCATGGCGCGTTGCGCTTCCGCGGGCTTTACGACGCCCTGCTCGGCGAGCACCTTCAGCACCAGGTTGCGGCGCTCGCGCGCCCGGTCCGGCTGGCGCCGCGGATCGTAGTACGACGGCCCGCGCACGATCGCGACCATCAGGGCGACCTCGGGCAGGGTGAGCTCGGCCAGCGGCTTGCCGAAATAGAACTGGCTCGCGAGCCCGAACCCGTGCACCGCGCGGCGGCCGTCCTGGCCGAGGTAAATCTCGTTGATGTAGGCGTTCATGATGTCCGCCTTCTCGAACCGGGACTCGAGGATGATCGCCATGATCGCCTCCTCGCCCTTGCGCCGCAGCGTGCGCCGGCTGTCGAGGAAATAGCTCTTCACGAGCTGCTGCGTCAGCGTGCTGCCGCCCTGCTCGACCTGCCCCGCGCGGACATTGACGAACAACGCGCGCAGGATCGCGAGCGGATTCACGCCGTGGTGCGATTCGAATTTGCGGTCTTCGACGGCCTTCAGCGCTTCGCGCAGCAGCGGCGGGACTTCGGCCGGCGAGACGATGATCCGGTCCTCGCCGTGAATCGGGAAGATGCTGCCGATCAGCAGCGGATCGAGGCGGAACACGGGAACATCGCCGCCGTTCGGATCGGCGAGCGCCGAGATCGTCTCGCCATCGAAGCCGACGTGCAGTTTCTGTGCGGGTTGCGTCTCGTCGGAGAAGCGGAACTCGCGGACGTAAACGTCGACCGAGTCGCCCTTGCGCCGGAACGTGCCGGGGCGGTCCACCGGGGTCCGCGGGATGTAACCGAGGCGCTCGAGCTCCTGGGCGAAGCGCGCCGACGAGAGATTCTGCCCGGCATAGAGTTCGAGAGGCTGGGCGTACACGCGCGCGGGCAGGGTCCAGCGGCGGCCTTCGAACTGCTGCGTGACGCGCCGATCGAGCACGGCGACGAGGATGATCGCGGCGAGCAACGCCAGCAGCGCGATGATGGCGAAGCCGCGCTGCAGCTTCTGCCGTGACTTGGAACTCAGTTTCCTGCGCTTGGCCATCAAACCTCGCTCACTTGCGCCAGAACGTCGGCGTCAGCAGCACCAACACTGAAAAAATCTCCAGGCGTCCGAGCAGCATCGCCAGCGAGCAGACCCACGTCTGGAAGTCCGTGAGCCCCTGGTAGTTGCTGGACGGTCCGACGACGCCGAGGCCCGGTCCCGCGTTGTTGATCGTCGCGATGATCGCCGTGAACGCGCTGATGAAGTCCATGCCGCTTGCGAGCAGCAGGAACGTGAGCGTGACCACGGTGCCGAAGTAAAGCACGACGAACGCCAGCACGGCGAACACGACGTGGTTGGCGACCACCTGGTTGCGGATCTTGACCGGCGTCACGGCTTGCGGGTGCACGAGCAGGAACAGCTCGCGCGCAGCCTGCTGGACGAGCACCAGCGTGCGGAACATCTTGATGCCGCCGCCGGTCGAGCCTGTGTTGCAGGTATAGCAGGAGAGCATCACGATGATCATCGGCGCGAAAACCGGCCAGGCCGCGTAGTCCTGCGTCACGAAGCCACAGGTCGTCGCGAACGCGACCAGGTTGAACGCGACGTGCCGCAAGGCGCTCAGGAAATCCGGGTACACCTGGTGGGCCCAGACGTACAGCGTCACGCCCATGATTCCCGACGGCCACGAGCCGCAGCATTGCGCGGGCCTCGACGTCACGGAGGTAAGTACGCAGGCTCTTCTGTTGCCAGGCGATGAAATGCCGGGAAAAGTTCACTGCCGCCAGCAGCATGAATCCGATCAGGACTGCTTCGATCGCGACGGAGTCGAAGTGACCGATGCTTGCGTCGTAGTTCGAGAATCCGCCGAGCGCAACGGTCGAAAACCCGTGAAACACGGCATCGTACCATCCCATGCCCGCCAGCCGGAGTGCCGCCACGCAGGATACTGTGATCAGCACGTAGACGACCCAAAGTGCCTTGGCCGTCTGCGTGATGCGCGGCGTCAGCTTCTCGTTCTTGACCGCGCCGGGCGTCTCGGCCTTGTAGAGCTGCATGCCGCCGACACCCAGCAGCGGCAGGATCGCCACGGCGAGCACGATGATGCCCATGCCACCAAACCAGTGCAGCGTCGCGCGCCACATGTTGAGCGACGGGGCCATGGAATCGAGGCCCGTCAGCACGGTCGCGCCCGTGGTGCTGAGCCCGGACATCGTTTCGAAGAATGCGTCGGTGAACGTGAGTCCCGGCAGTGCGATCAGCAGCGGTACCGTCGCGATGGCCGACATGAACACCCACGCCAGCGAAACGAGCAGGAAGCCGTCGCGCGAGCGCAGTTCGCGCTTGTGTCGCCGGGTCGCCCCGACCATCGCTGCGCCCACCGCCACGCAGATCACCGCGGCGTAGACGAAATCGATCAGGATGCCGTCGCGATAGATCAGCGACGTGACCATCGGCAGGAGGTAAGTGACGCTGAACAGCATCAGCATCGACCCGAGGACGTTGATGACGGCAAGCATCAGGGCGACTGCGTGAGCGTGATCCAGCTCAGGTCTGGAACAGGCGCTCGACCTGCTCCACGTGCCGCTTGTCCGAGAGGAAGAGGATCACGTGGTCGCCGTTCTCGATCACGGTGTCGTGGTGCGCCATGATCACCCGCTCGCCGCGCACGATGGTCACGATCTTCACGCCTTCGGGAAGCTTGATGTCTTCGATGCGGCGGCCGACGACCTTGCCGCCGTGCAGTCCGTGCGCGATGGTTTCCATGGCTTCAGCCGCACCCTGGCGCAGCGAGTGAACCTGCACCACGTCGCCGCGCCGCACGTACGCCAGCAGCGAACCGATCGTCACCGTCTGCGGTGAAATGGCGACGTCGATCTCGCCCATTGCCGTGAGATCGGCATAGGCCGGACGGCTGATCAGCGCCATGACGCGTCGCGCGCCGAGGCGCTTGGCCAGCATGGCGGAAAGAATGTTGGCTTCTTCGGAATTGGTGAGCGAGCAGAAAACGTCGACGCTGTCGATGTTCTCCTCGACCAGCAGTTCCTCGTCCGCCGCGTCGCCCACCAGCACGATCGAGTTGTTCAATTGCTCCGAGATCTTGCGCGCGCGCTTCGAGTCGCGCTCGATCACCTTGACCTGGTTCTCCTCGTCGAGCGTCTGCGCGAGCCGGAAACCGATGTTGCCGCCGCCCGCGATGACGACGCGCTTCACCGGATCCTCGAGCTTCTGCATTTCCATCATGACGGCGCGGATGTCCTGCGTGGCCGCGACGAAGAAGACCTCGTCGCCATCCTCGATCACGGTGTCGCCTTCGGGCTCGATGCTCTCGCTCTTGCGGTACATGGCCGCCACGCGCGCTTCGCTGTTGCGCATGTGGCCCTTGAGTTCGCGGATCGGGCGCCCGACCAGCGCGCCGCCCTTGAGCGCCTTGATTCCGACGAGCCGGACCTTGCCGTCCGCGAAGTCCACGACCTGCAGCGCGCCCGGGTAGCGGATGAGTCGCTCGATGTACGCGGTGACCGCTTCTTCGGGACTCAGGTACATGTCGATTGCGAATCCGGGCAACGCTGTCGCCGCCTCGGGGGAGTCGGTCGAAACGAACAGGCTCGGTTGCTTCGTGTAATCACGCGAGCGGATACGGGCGATCTTGGTTTTCGTGCCGAAGAGGGTCCACGCCACGTGGCACGCGACCATGTTGGTCTCGTCGCTGTTCGTGAGTGCGACGATCATGTCGGCATCGCGTGCGCCGGCGGTCTGGAGCGTGCGCGGACTTGCCGCGTTGCCCTGCACCGTGCGGATGTCGATGCGGTCCTGGAGGTCGCGCAGCAACGCTTCGTCGGTGTCGACGACGGTGACGTCGTTGGCCTCTTCGCGGGCCAGGTGGTAGGCCGCTGTCCGGCCGACCTGGCCGGCCCCGAGGATGATGATTTTCAAGCTTCTTGACCTGTGGGGCAGCGCGCCATTCTAGCGCGACTCAGAGCGTCGTCAGGTTGGCGTACCCCAGCATCAGCCACTTGGTGCCCTGGCGCTCGAAATTCACCTGCACCCGGGCGTTGGCGCCCTGGCCTTCGAGGCTCAGGACCACCCCGTCCCCGAACTTGGCGTGGCGGACCCGCTGGCCGAGCTTGAATGCCCCCGGGGGAGCCTCGTCCTGGAACCGCCGTCCGCTCATGGAAAGGTTGCTGCCGGCGGGGCGGGTCGCCTGCTGCAGGGTGGTGCGCGACTGCGGCGAATAGACCGGCCGGGACACCTGCACCTTCGGGCGCACTTCCTCGACCAGTTCCAGCGGAATCTCGGCGATGAACCGGGACGGGGCCCCGAAGTTGTCGACGCCGTGCATGCGGCGCTGTTCGGCGTAGGTCACGTACAGCTGGCGCATGGCGCGCGTGCAGCCCACGTAACAGAGGCGGCGCTCTTCCTCGAGCCCGTGCACGTCCATGATCGAGCGCTGGTGCGGGAAGAGGCCGTCTTCCAGGCCGCACAGGAACACGACCGGGAACTCGAGACCCTTGGCCGAGTGCAGCGTCATCATCTGCACGCAGTCTTCCCAGGCCTCGGCCTGGCCTTCGCCGGACTCGAGCACGGCGTGTGACAGGAACGCCATCAGCGGTGGCATGTCGGTGTCCTCGGGTTCGAACCCGCGCGCGGCGCTCACGAGTTCCTCGAGGTTCTCGAGCCGGGCCTCGCCCTTGTCGGCCTTGTCTTTCTTGTAGTGCCCGACCAGGCCGCTCGCCTGGATCACGTGGTCGACCTGTTCGTGCAGCGGCAGGCCCTGCGTTTCGGCGTCGAGCTTCTCGACCAGCGTCAGGAACGCCTGCAGGCACGAGACTGCCTTGGCTCCGAGATCCTCGTTGCATTCGAACGCGGACTGCCACATCGATTTCACGTGCTCGCGGGCGTGGGCCCGCAGCACTTCGAGCGTGCGCGCGCCGATGCCGCGCGTCGGCAGGTTCACGACGCGCTCGAACGAAGCGTCGTCGTCACGATTCGAGATCAGGCGCAGGTAGGCCAGCGCATCCTTGATCTCCTGGCGCTCGAAGAACCGCAGGCCGCCGTACACACGATACGGAATGCGTGCGGCGAGCAGGTATTCTTCGAACACCCGCGACTGTGCGTTCGAGCGGTAGAGGATGGCGTTGTCGGCGCGCTTGCCGCCGCGAGCGATCCACTCGCGGATCTTACCGATGACGAACTCGGCCTCGTCGCGCTCGTTGTAGGCGCGGAAGAGGCGCAGCGGCGCGCCCTTGCCTTCGCTGGTCCAGAGCTTCTTGCCGATGCGGCCGCTGTTGTTGCCGATGATGGCGTTGGCGGCGTCGAGGATGTTGCCGGTCGAGCGGTAGTTCTGCTCGAGCCGGAACAGCTGCACGTCGTGGAAATCCCTGCGGTACTGCTGCAGGTTCTCGACCCGCGCGCCGCGCCAGCGGTAGATCGACTGGTCGTCGTCGCCCACCACGTACGGGACGCTGGTCGAGCCCACCAGTGCCTTCATCCAGTTGTACTGGATGGTGTTGGTGTCCTGGAATTCGTCGACCAGCACGTGCCTGAAGCGCGCGCGGTAGTGTTCGCCCAGGCCCGGCACCTCGCGCAGGATCTCGTAGCAACGCAGCAGCAGCTCGGCGAAATCGACGACGCCATTGCGGCGGCAGGTGTCCTCGTACGCTTCGTACAGCTTGATCAGCTGGTGACGCGTCTGGTCACCTTCGTCCTTCAGGTGCTTCGGCCGCAGGCCTTCGTCTTTCTGCGCGTTGATGAACCACGCCACTTCCCGCGGCACCCAGCGCGTGTCGTCCAGGTTCAGGCCGCGGATGATCTTCTTGACCAGGCGCTGCTGGTCTTCGCCGTCGAGGATCTGGAACCCCTGCGGCAGCCCGGCCTCGCGCCAGTGCAGGCGCAGCAGCCGGTGGCAGATGCCGTGGAAGGTGCCGATCCATAGCGGCGCGGAAGGCAGGCCGAGCTGTGTCTCGATGCGGTGGCGCATCTCGGCCGCGGCCTTGTTGGTGAACGTCACGGCGAGGATGCCGTGCGGCGACACGTCTTCGACCTGCACCAGCCATTCGACGCGGTGGGTCAGCACGCGGGTCTTGCCGCTGCCCGCGCCGGCCAGCACGAGGGTCGGCAACAGCGGGGCACTCACGGCCTGCCGCTGCGCGTCGTTCAGCGGCGCAAGTATGTGGGAAACGTCCATCTTCTGGTAGTGCGCGACCAGGCCGCTCGCCTGGATCACGTGGTCGACCTGCTCGTGCAGCGGCAGGCCCTGCGTTTCGGCGTCGAGCTTCTCGATCAGCGTCAGGAACGCCTGCAGGCACGAGACTGCCTTGGTTCCGAGGTCCTCGTTGCATTCGAACGCGGCGGCCCACATCGACTTCACGTGCTCGCGCGAGTGGGCGCGCAGCACTTCGAGCGTGCGCGCGCCGATGCCGCGCGTCGGCAGGTTCACGACGCGCTCGAACGACGCGTCGTCGTCGCGGTTCGAGATCAGGCGCAGGTACGCCAGCGCGTCCTTGATTTCCTGGCGCTCGAAGAACCGCAGGCCGCCGTACACGCGGTACGGAATTCGCGCGGCCAGCAGGTACTCTTCGAACACCCGCGACTGCGCGTTGGAGCGGTAGAGGATGGCGTTGTCGGCACGCTTGCCGCCGCGCGCGATCCACTCGCGGATCTTGCCGATGACGAACTCGGCCTCGTCGCGCTCGTTGTAGGCGCGGAAGAGGCGGATCGGCGCGCCCTTGCCCTCGCTGGTCCAGAGTTTCTTGCCGATGCGGCCGCTGTTGTTGCCGATGATGGCGTTGGCGGCATCGAGGATGTTGCCGGTCGAGCGGTAGTTCTGCTCGAGCCGGAACAGCTGCACGTCGTGGAAATCCTTGCGGTACTGCTGCAGGTTCTCGACCCGCGCGCCGCGCCAGCGGTAGATCGACTGGTCGTCGTCGCCCACCACGTACGGGACGCTGCTCGAGCCCACCAGCGCCTTCATCCAGTTGTACTGGATGGTGTTGGTGTCCTGGAACTCGTCGACCAGCACGTGCCTGAAGCGCGCGCGGTAGTGCTCGCCCAGGCCCGGCGCCTCGCGCAGGATCTCGTAGCAGCGCAGCAGCAGCTCGGCGAAATCGACGACGCCGTTGCGACGGCAGGCGTCCTCGTACGCTTCGTACAGCTTGATCAGCTGGCGCCGCGTCGGGTCGCCGTCGTCCTTCAGGTGCTTCGGCCGCAGGCCTTCGTCCTTCTGCGCGTTGATGAACCACGCCACTTCGCGCGGCACCCAGCGCGTGTCGTCGAGGCCGAGGCCCTTGATGATCTTCTTGACCAGGCGCTGCTGGTCTTCGCCGTCGAGGATCTGGAACCCCTGCGGCAACCCGGCCTCGCGCCAGTGCAGGCGCAGCAGGCGGTGGCAGATGCCGTGGAAGGTGCCGATCCAGAGCGGCGCGGAAGGCAGGCCGAGCTGGGTTTCGATGCGGTGCCGCATCTCGGCCGCCGCCTTGTTGGTGAACGTCACGGCGAGGATGCCGTGCGGCGACACGCCTTCGACCTGCACCAGCCATTCGACGCGGTGGGTCAGCACGCGCGTCTTGCCGCTGCCCGCGCCGGCCAGCACGAGGGTCGGCAGCAGCGGGGCACTCACGGCCTGTCGCTGCGCGTCGTTCAGCGGCGCAAGGATGTGGGAAACGTCCATCGGA
>CAVVKQ010000024.1:0-79195 GCA_963748985.1 uncultured Pseudomonadota bacterium | reverse complement strand
ACGGGGAAGTCGGCTCCGGGGTTCACGATCAGGTTGCGCACCTCTTCGATCGAAGCCGCGCGCGAATCGACGCTGCGGACGAGCACGTCGATCTGCTTGTCGCGGAGCTTGTAGCGCGTCGCCACTTCACCGCGGACGCTGTTGACGACGCGATTGGCGATGTCCCGGACGACGAGGTTCAGTTGTGTCGCGCGTTCCTGGTCGAACACGATCTGGATTTCGGGATTGCCCGCCTCGACCGTGGTCTTGACGTCGGCGAAGCGGTCATCCTTGAGCATTTCCAGTCGCACGCGTTCGGCCGCCTCGCCCAGTCGGTCCAGGTCGTAACCCGACACCACGACTTCGAGCGGAGTCGCCATGCTGAAGAGCGCCGGGCGGCTGAAGCGGTACTGCAGCCCCGGCATCTCCTCGAGGTCCTTGCGCATGCCGGCCATCGCCGCTTCCTCGTCCTCACGACCCGCGCCCGACTGCAGCGTGATGCTCAGCCGGCCGGTGTTCTCGCCGGCGTCGACCGGGTTGGCGTCGAGCCGGTTGCCCGTGCCCGCGACGCTGTAGGCGAGGGCGACGTTGCCGAGGGAGTCGCTCGCGCGTTGTGCCGCGAGTACCGAGCGGTCGGTCTGCTCGAGCGGCGTACCCGGCGGCAGGCGCAGGTCGACGTTGAATTCGCCCTGCGACATCTGCGGGATCAGTTCCGTGCCGAGCCGCGGCAGGATCAGCACCATCGTCAGCACGAAAACCGCGACGGCCGAGCCGATCACCTTGGCCGGATTCGCGAGCGCCCACGTGATGGCGCCCGGGTACTTGCGGTCGGCCCAGCGGTTGACGGCCTGCGTCGCGTTGACGAGCGGGCTCAGCGCCAGTCTGCAGCCGCTGGCTATCCATCCGCCGACGCGCGCGAAGCCGTCGCGCACGACGCCCAGTCCACGTCCAACGCGTCCCAAAGGCTTGGTTTCGACGTGTGCAGTGGCTTCGGCCGCAGCCGCGCGGGCCCGGCCCGCGGCCAGCATCGGCACCAGCGTCAGTGCAACCAGCAGCGAGAAGCTGAGCGCGAACGCGACCGTCAGCGACTGGTCCTTGAACAGCTGGCCCGCGATGCCGGTGATGAAGATCATCGGCGCGAAGACCGCGACCGACGTCAGCGTGGCCGCGAACACGGCGGTGGCCACCTCGGCCGTGCCGCGCCGGGCCGCCTCGACACGGGTCATGCCCTTCTCGTGGTTGCGCACGATGCTCTCGAGCACCACGACCGCGTTGTCGACGAGCATGCCGACCGCGAGCGCGATGCCGCCGAGCGACATGATGTTGAGGGTGATGTCGAACGCGTACATCAGCACGAACGTGCCGAGCACCGACACCGGGATCGCGATGCTGCTGATCAGAGTGGCGCGCGCGTCGCGCAGGAACGCGTACAGCACCAGGATCGCGAGCAGGCCGCCGATCAGTGCCGAGGTCTTCACTTCGCTGATCGCCGCGGCGATGAACGTGGACTGGTCGTAGACCTGCTGCAGCCTGGTGCCTTCGGGCAGGCTCTTCTCGAGTTCCTTGATGCGGGTCCGCACGCCGTTGGCGAGCGCCACGGTGTTGGCGTCGCCTTCCTTGTAGACGGCGAGTTCGATCGATTCCTTGCCGTTGACGCGCGTGATCGCCTCGCGGTCCTTGTAGCCGCGCGTGACGTTCGCGACGTCGCGCAGGTAGACGGGCCGCCCGTCCCTGGTGGCGATGATCGCGTTCGCCATCTGTTCGACGCTCTCGAACTCGTTGAGCGTGCGCACCAGGAAGCGCTGCGTGCCCTGCTCGAGCCGGCCACCGGACAGGTTCACGTTCTCGGCGCGAATGCGGCGCGTGACGACGTCGATCGAGAGCCCGAGCTGTGCGAGCTTCTGCTGGTCGACGAAGACCTGCACTTCGTCTTCGTAACCGCCGCTCACCTTGACCGCAGCCGAACCCTCGACCGCTTCGAGGTCGGGTTTCAGCCGGTCTTCGGCGAAGCGTCGCAGCGACTTGAGCCGTTCGATGCTGTCGGCGCCGGTCGCGGCGCCTTCGTCCATCAGCGCGATGCGCATGACGGGTTCGCTCGCCGGATCGAAGCGCAGCAGCAGGGGCCGCTTGGCCTCGATCGGCAGCTGCAGCAGGTCGAGCTTCTCGCGGACGTCGATGCCCGCGATGTCCATGTCCGTGCCCCAGAGGAACTCGAGCGTCACGTCCGACTGCCCCGCGCGCGAGACCGATCGCACCTCGCGGACGTTGCGGATGATGCTCACTGACTCTTCGACGGGCCGCGTAATCAGCGTCTCGAGCTCGAGCGGCGCCGCACCCGGCAGTTCCGTGCGGATCGTGATGGTGGGATAGGAGAGGTCGGGCAGCAGGTTCAGCTTGAGCCGCGAGAGCGACACGAAGCCGAACAGGGCGATGGCGACGGTAAACATCACGATGGTGACGCGGCGCTCGATCGCGAAGTCGATCAATGACTTGAGCATGGATTGTCCCCGGGGGGGAGGGCCTGCCCGTGCAGCGCCCCCGCAGGTTGGGTTACTTCGCCTTGGCCTGGTCGGCAGCGACCGCCGCTGCCGGTTGCGGCGCGCTGTCACCGACGATCTTCACCAGCGTGCCGGTCTTGAGGCCAGCCTGGCCGACCGTCACGACCTGCTCGCTGCCCTCGAGGCCGTCGAGCACTTCGATCCAGCCGCCGTTCGAGAGGCCCGTCTTGATCGTGCGCTGTTCGGCCTTGCCGCTCGCGACGACGAACACCGACTGCTGCCCGTCCGCGTCGAGAATCGCCGTGCGCGGCAGCTGCAGCGCGCTCTGGCGCCGCTCGTAGACGATGTTGACGCGCGCGAACATGCCGGGCTTCAGCGTACGCGTTGCGTCCGGGACTTCGACACGGGCGCGGAAGGTGCCGGTCTGCGGGTCCACCGTCGGACTGATCCGCGAGATCGTGCCGGCGAACCGGGCGCCGCCCAGCGCGTCGATGACGACTTCGGCATTCTGCCCCGGTGCGATCTTGCGGAATTCCTTCTCCGGCACGTGCACGAAGGCGAGCAGGGGATCGAGGTCGGTGACCGTGAACGTCGGATCGTTCGGGCCGATGGTATTGCCGACCTTGATCCTGCGCGCCGAGATGACGCCGTTGATCGGCGCGCGAATCTCGGTGTAGCTCAGTTCGAGGCGGGCGCTGTCGTACCCGGCGCGCAGCGCGTCGAGGTCGTACCTGGTGTTTTCGGCCGTGCTCTTCGGCACGAGACCCTTCTCGGCGAGTTCGAGCGTGCGCTTGTAGTCGCGCTCGAGCTTGCGCAGGTTGGCATCCGTCTGGGCCAGCGTGAGGCGGAGTCGGTCGCCGTCGAGCCGTGCCAGCACCTGGCCCGCCTGCACCGTGTCGCCTTCCTCGACGAAGATCTGCCGGACCTCGCCGCCGACCTTGGCGACTACCGTGGCCTCTTCGTGAGCCTCGATCGGTGCGGTACCCGAGTACACGGCCACCATCTCGGCACGCTTCAGTGGCAGGACCTCGACCGGTACGATCGCATTCTTCTCGGTCTCGGCGCCTTCCTTGTCCTTGGCCTTGCCATTGCTGCAGCCAGCGGCCAGCGCGCCCACCACGGCGACCAGCGCCAGCCAGCGTACCGGGTTTCGCCGCGGGTCAGCTGACGGCAGGTATTGATTCGTCATGGACATCGAGCCCCTGTGGATCGGTTCGAACTTCGCGCGATGGTAGGGGACTCTAGTGTTGTAGTCAAGTACAACACTAGCAACCTATCGCTCGTCTGGACCGTCGCGGAGGAGGCGCCTGACCGAACGTCAGCCGCCCTGGTCGGAGCGGCTGGCCCTGGCCACGAACTTCGGCTCGAGCCGGGAGAGGTCGGCCGTGATTTCGGCGGCTTCGCCCAGGATCGCGTCCGGTGGATCCTTGATCTCGGTGGCCGCCTTCAGGGCCGGTTCGCCCAGCGTCTGCCGCCGCGCGTTCTCGCGCGCGAGCTGTTCCTGCGCCCGGGCCTCACGCTCGGCCTTGCGCTTGGCCAGGTTCAGCGAGACGGATTTCTCGGTGCGCATCTTCTCGAGCGCGGAGATTTCGCTGACCGCGAACTGGAAGTTGGGGTCGCCGGCGATGCGCGCATCGTGCTCCTGCTGCAGCTCAGGCAGCAGCGGGGTGAACGCGCCTTCGCGGCTGAAGTCCGACGAGCGGATGCGGTTCCACGGCAGCGAGCCATCGCGCGAGCTTTCGCCGACTTCGTCGGTGCTGATGGCGGAGGGCAGCGCCAGGTCCGGCATCACGCCGCGGTTCTGGGTGCTGTCGCCCGTCACGCGGTAGTACATGCCGATGGTGACCGTGAGCTGGCCATAGCCCGGATCCTGTCCGAGCGCGTAACGGTCGAGCGGGTAGAGGTTCTGCACCGAGCCTTTGCCGTAGGTCTGCTGGCCAATCACGAGGCCGCGGCCGTAGTCCTGCATCGCGGCTGCAAAGATCTCGGACGCAGATGCGCTGAAGCGATCAACGAGGATCGTGAGCGGGCCGGAGTAGGCAGCGTCCTTGTCCTCGGATTCGAGCACTTCGACGCGACCGCCGGTTTCGCGCAATTGCACGACCGGGCCCTTGGGCACGAACAGGTTCACGAGGCCGATGGCTTCGGAGAGGTGACCGCCGCCGTTTTCGCGCAGGTCGAGCACGAGGCCGTCGACCCCGCCTTCGGCCCTGATCTCGTCGAGCAGTTTGCGCACGTCGCGCGTGGTGCTGCGGAACTCGTCGTCCCCGGCCGCGCGCGCATTGTAGTCCTGGTAGAAGGAGGGCACGGTGATGACGCCGACCTTCAGCTCCTGGTCGCCGCGCTTCACCTTGCGGATCTCTTTCTTGGCCGCCTGCGCTTCGAGAGTGATCTTGGTGCGCGGCAGCGTGAGGACGTGTTCCTGGGTGCCCGGGGGCGCATTGCCAGGCTGGATCTGCAAGCGCACGAACGAGCCGTTCGGACCGCGGATCAGCTGCACGACGTCGTCGAGGCGCCAGCCGACGACGTCGACCATCTTCCCGTCCTTGCCCTGGCCGACGGCGAGGATGCGGTCGTTGGCCTTCAGCTCGCCGTTCTGCTGCGCCGAACCGCCGGGCAGGATTTCCATGATGGTCACGAAGTCGTCGATCGACTGCAGCGACGCGCCGATGCCCTCGTAGGACAGGCTCATCGCAATGCGGTATTCCTCGGAATTACGCGGTGAAAAGTAGCTCGAGTGCGGGTCGAAGACGTGGGCGAACGCATTCATGAAGTTTTCGAAGACGTCGTCGGCCGTGATCTGCTCGGAACGCTTCGCGACCCGTTCGTAGCGCTTCTTGAGGACGTCGCGCGTCTCGGCCCACGTCTTGTCCGCGAGCATCAGCGAGAGGGCGTCGTTCTTGACACGCTTGCGCCAGAGTTCGTCGAGCTCGTCCCTGGACGCCGGCCATGGCGCGTGCTCGCGGTCGAATTCGAACGACTCGTCGACCTTGAAGTCGGGCTCCGTCTCGAGCAGCTTGATCGCGTAGGCCATGCGCTCGCGGTTGCGGCTCTGGAACCGGTTGAAGATCGCAAAGGCTGGCTCGAGCTTGCCGCTCGTGACGGCGTCGTCGAGCTCGTAGCGGTACTGTTCGAACTCCTGGATGTCGCTTGCCAGGAAGTAGCTGCGGCTGCCGTCGATCGATTCGAGGTAGCGGTCGAGCACCAGCGACGAGACCGGGTCGTTGACCGGGGCCTGCCGGTAATGCGAGCGCTCGAACATGCTGCTCACGAGCCGGGCGACCTTGGCGTGGCGGTCGGTCGGCGCGAAATCGGTGGTGGTCGTGGCGTTGGCCGTAACCGACGGCGACTGGGCGGTTCCGAGCAGCAGCGTACCGACGGCGAGTAGCAACGCGACCAGCACCGCCGCGCCAGCGCGGTTGACCCCGCGGCGGGCAGCAGGGGCGGGTGACGGCGGGGGCGGCCCCTGTTCAGCTGGCTGATACACTTGAAAAATCCTCGGCGGACATCGGACTGGACGGCGGACACGCAGGGGTCCGTCGGAACGCTAGGCTAGAGACACCCCGGCACCCAATCAAGGGCCGGACCCACCCCGGAGCCAGAGAATCCGTGCGACCCCTCACCGTATTGACAGCAATCGTGCTCGGATCGTCCGTGGCGACGACTTTTGGCCTGGGCGCGACGCTGATCGTGTTCCTGGTGCTTGCTGGCGAAACCCCGCGTTTCCGCGAGGAATTGCCATTGCTGGCGGTATACGTGGCCATCTTCGTCGGTTTGACCGCGCTCGCGGCCGTCAGTTTCATTGGCCAGGTGCGCGAAACCGCCTGGCGGCACTGGGCGACAGGGGCGATGTGGGCCGCGTTGGCTGGCCTTGCGGCGCTGTACGCCTGGTCCCGAGGGTCATCCCCGTGACGACGGTGCCCACCTGCCAACGATACGCCATGACGCGACGATGACCAGTGGTCCGAGCGCGAGTACCCAGGAATACCACCGCAGGGTGACGAGGTCGCGCAGGTAGCTGCCGAAGAACGCCGCCGCACCGCCGCCGGCGTATTTGCCGAGCACGTACACCCCCGTGATATGCACGAGGAAGGGCAGCACCACCAGGCCGAACAGCAGGGCGGCCAGCAGCCAGAATCTGTCGCGGCGCGGATTCATCACGTTCGCGATCGTGAGGGTAAGACGCACCGGCCGCAAGGCCCCCGCCATTGAGTATCATCGGAGATCGCGGCGCACAGGTCGGCCAGGGGCCCCAGAACATGCAGAAAGTACGGACTGCGGTCATCGGCGTGGGTTACCTGGGCCGGTTCCATGCGCAGAAATACGCGTCGCTGCCCGCAGCGGAACTCGTCGCCGTCGTCGACGCGAGCGCCGCGAACCGCGAGCAAGTCGCCGTCGAAACCGGTTGCCGCGCGGTGGCGGACTACCGGGACATCCTCGGCGAGGTCGACGCGGTGAGCATCGCCACGCCGACACCCCTGCATTTTTCGATCGCGCAGCAGTGCCTCGAACGCGGCATCCACGTGCTCGTGGAAAAGCCGATCACGACGACGCTCGAGGAAGCCCGCAGCCTCGTCGCCACGGCGGCACGCGTCGGCCGCGTCCTGCAGGTGGGTCACCTCGAGCGGTTCAACGCCGCGATCCTCGCGCTCGAGGGTACGCTTGGCACGCCGCGGTTCGTCGAGTCGCACCGCCTCGCGCCGTTCAAGGAGCGGGGCACGGACGTCAATGTCGTGCTCGATCTCATGATCCACGACATCGACCTGATCCAGAGCCTCGTCGGCGCGCCGATCGCATCGATCGATGCCGTGGGCGCGTCGGTGTTCTCGGCCGGCCTGGATATCGCCAATGCCCGCATCCGCTATGCCAACGGCTGCGTGGCGAACACCACCGCGAGTCGCGTCAGCATGAAAATGGAGCGCAAGCTGCGCGTGTTCCAGGACGACGCGTACATCTCGATCGACCTGCAGCAGAAAGTGCTCACCATCGTGCGCAAGCCCCCCGCGGGCTCGGACGTGCCGAAGGGCCAGGTGCTGATCGAGGAGCGCACGTACGACCAGGGTGACGCGCTGAAATTCGAGATCGAGGCGTTCCTCAGGTCCATTTGCGAAGGCACGCCGCCGGTGGTCACCGGCGAGGACGGCCTGCGCGCGCTGGAGACGGCCACGAAGATCACCCAGATGGTGCAGGACGACGCACGCCAATGACCCGACAGTACTACGCTGGCGCGGACTTCCGCCGCGCGCTCTCGATCGAAGAATTGCGGCGGGTCGCGCAGAACCGGCTGCCGCGGTTCGAAATGGAGTACCTCGAAGGCGGCGCCGAGGACGAGGTCTCGCTGAAGCGCAACCGCTCGATCTTCGAGCGCATTACCTGGTTGCCACGCATGCTCGTCGGCACGGGCCTGCCGGACCTGTCCCGTACCGTGTTGGGCGACGCGCTGCACTTGCCACTGATCATCGCGCCCACTGGCTTCAACGGGATGGTGTGGCCGCAGGGCGACCTGGCGCTGGCCAGGGCTGCCGACGCTGCGGGGATCGCCTTCACGCTCAGCACCGTCAGCAATTACGACGTCGTCGAACTGAACCCGCAGCTGCAGCGGCCCTCGTGGTTCCAGTTGTATCCGCTGAAGGACCAGAAGACTTCCGACCGCCTGATCGAACGCGCGCAGGCGGCGGGCTGCAGCAAGCTCGTGGTGACGGTCGACGTGCCGGCGCTCGGCGCGCGCGAATGGGACCAGCGCAACTATTCGCGCCCGCTCAAGCTGAGCCCGTCGAGCGTGCTCGACGTCCTGCTGCATCCGCGCTGGCTGTGGCAGGTGATGCTGCCCCATGGCGCCCCGGAATTTTCGAACCTCACCGAATTCCTGCCCGCAGGCGCGCGATCGGCACTGCAGGGTGTGCGGTTCATGGGCACGCAGATCAACCCGACGCTCGCCTGGGCCGACATCGAACGCATGCGCAGCCGCTGGAAGGGCAAGCTGGTGCTGAAAGGCATCCTCTGCGTCGAAGACGCGAAGCGCAGCGTGGAGGCAGGCGCCGACGGCATCGTGCTCTCGAACCACGGTGGACGGCAGCTCGATTCGTGCGCGACGGGCATCGAACTCGTCGGCCAGTGCGCGGCAGAAGTCGGCGACCGGCTGTCGATCATCGTCGACGGTGGGTTCCGTCGCGGGTCGGACGTGCTCAAGGCCGTCGCGCTCGGGGCCGATGCCGTGATGCTGGGGCGCGCCGCTCTCTATGGCCTGGCGGCGGGCGGGGAAGCAGGCGTGGCCCACGCGCTCAGCCTGCTGCGCGTCGAGATGGAGCGTGCGATGACGTTGCTCGGCTGTCACACGCTCGACGAGCTCGGTCCGCACCTGATACGGGCCTGATTGCAATTCGCCTGGACCGGCCAGCCCAGTCGCACTGAAACCGAGGAATCCCGATGCAAGCGCTCGTCTGTCATACCCTCACCGGCATTGCAGGACTGCGGCTGGAGCAAGACTGGCCGGAGCCCGCGCTCGCGCCGGGATCGGTGCTGATCGACGTCAAGGCGGCGGCGCTGAACTTTCCCGACGTGCTGATGCTGCGCGGGTTGTACCAGGAGCGGCCGCCGCTGCCGTTCATTCCGGGTCTCGAGCTCGCGGGTGTGATTGCCGCGGTCGGCGAAGGCGTGACGCGTCACAAGGTGGGTGATCGCGTCGTTGCGTATTCGGGTGGCGGAGCTGCTGCAGAACGCGCCGTGGTGCGGCAGGAGCGATTGATTCCGATGCCGTCGACGCTCGGCTTCGAGCAGGCGAGCGGCATCTGCCTGACGTACTTCACGAGCTACCACGCGTTGAAACAGCGCGCGCAACTCGCTGCGGGCGAGACGATGCTGGTGCTGGGTGCGGCGAGCGGCGTCGGCACGACCGCCGTCGAACTCGCCAAGCAGATGGGTGCGCAGGTCATCGCAGCCGCGAGCACCGATACCAAGCTCGAGGTCGCACGTGGCATCGGCGCGGACCACCTGATCAACTACTCCACGCAGGACCTGCGCGAGCGGATCAAGGAGATCACCGGTGGCAAGGGCGTGGACGTCGTTTATGACGCCGTCGGCGGGCCGTATGCCGAGCCCGCGGTGCGCAGCCTGGCCTGGAAGGGTCGTTACCTCGTGGTTGGATTCGCGGCCGGCGACATCCCGAAGATTCCGATGAACCTGCTGTTGCTGAAGGGAGCGGCCCTGGTGGGCGTGTTCTTCGGCAGCTTCGCGCAGCGTGAGCCGCAGGTACAGCTGCAGAACGTGCGCGAACTGTGGCAGCTGTTCGAGGCCGGCAAGCTGCGGCCGGTCGTCGGCGAGGTCCATCCCCTGGCCGACTATGCCCAGGCCTTCGCCGCGCTGGAACAGCGACGCGCGGTGGGCAAGGTGGTGCTACGCACCACTTGAGGGGTTAGGGGTTGGGGGATAGGGGATCCTCCGACTAACCCCCAACCCCTATCCCCTATCCCCTTCCTCACGCGTCCCCGATCGCTTCCAGCTCGGCGTGCACTTCGAGCCAGCGTTCCTCGGCGTCGCCGAGTTCCAGAATGACTTCGGCGCAACGCCGGCTCGTCGCCTGGACTTCGGCCGAGGGTGTCTGCGCGTAGTAGGTGGTGTCGGCCAGTTTTGCTTCGAGTTCCTTGCGCTCGGCTTCGAGCCTGGCCATCCGGCCCTCGAGTTGCGTCGACTCCTTCATCAGCGGGCGACGGCGTGCGAGCTTCTGCTGGCGTTCCGCGGCCGCCGTCTCGCGCTGAGCCTTGCGGTTCTCCTTCGATCCGGCCGTGCCCGCAGCGGCTGTGTCCTCGGGTGCTGCATCACGCCGCGCCGTCAGCCAGGCCAGGTAGTCCTCGAGATCGCCATCGAACGGAACGGCGCGACCGTCGGCCACGAGCATGAAACTGTCGCAGACGGTGCGCAGCAGCGCCCGATCGTGCGATACCAGCACCAGGCTGCCTTCGTAACCGGCCAGCGCCCGCGTCAATGCGTGGCGCATTTCGAGGTCGAGGTGGTTGGTGGGCTCGTCGAGCAGCAGCAGGTTCGGCCGCTTGCGTACGAGGAGTGCCAGCGCCAGCCGGGATTTCTCGCCGCCGGAGAACGGTTCGACCGGCGCGTCGGCCATCTCGCCGCGGAAGTCGAACCCGCCGAGGTAATTGCGCAGATCCTGTTCGCGCGACCGCGGGTCCTGCCGGATCAGGTGGCGCAGCGGTGACTCATCACCACGCAACTGTTCGACTTGATGCTGCGCGAAGTAACCTGTCTCCAGCCCGTGGCCTTCGACGCGTCGGCCCGCCAGCAGCGGTTGTCCGCCGGCGAGCGACTTGATCAGCGTGGATTTGCCTGCACCGTTCGGGCCGAGCAGGCCGAGTCGAGCGCCCGGACGCAGTGACAGCTGCACGTTGCGGACGACCGTGCGGTCGCCATAGCCCAGTGCCGCCTCTTCGAGGGTCAGCAGGGGATCCGGCGCACGCAGCGGCTCGGGGAATTCGAAATCGAACGACGAATCGACGTGCGCGGCTGCAATGTGTTCCAGCCGGTCGAGCGCCTTGAGCCGGCTCTGTGCCTGTCTTGCCTTGCTCGCCTTGGCCCGGAACCGCTCGACGAAGCTCGTCATGTGCGCGATCTCGCGCTGCTGCTTCTCGAACATCGCCTGCTGCACGGCGAGACGCGCGGCGCGTTGCGTCTCGAACGCGGTGTAGTTGCCGGTGTAGAGCGTGAGCATGCCACGCTCGAGGTGAGCGACGTGCGTGACGGTGCCGTCGAGGAAGTCCCGGTCGTGCGAAACCAGCAGCAACGTGCCGCGGTAGCCAGCGAGCCAGCGCTCCAGCCAGACCACGGCGTCGAGGTCGAGGTGGTTGGTCGGCTCGTCGAGCAGCATCAGGTCGGCCCGGCTCACCAGCGCCTGCGCGAGGTTCAGGCGCATGCGCCAGCCGCCTGAAAAATCGGCGACCGGTCGTTCGAGATCGGCCGTCTCGAAGCCGAGGCCTGCGAGCAGGACGGCTGCCCGGGCCCGGGCGCCGTAGCCGTCGATCGCTTCGAGCCGGATGTGCTGCTCTGCGTGCGCGCGGCCATCGTGTGCTGCGTCGGCGGCTGCAATTGCCCGTTCGACACGCCGCAGCTCCTCGTCGCCGTCGAGCACGAACTCGATCGCGGCTTGCGGCAAGGGCGGCGTCTCCTGGGCGACTGAAGCCACTCGCCAGTCGCGCGGTAGCAGGCAGTCGCCGGCCTCGCTCTGGATGTCGCCGCGCAGGAGCGCGAACAGGCTCGATTTGCCGCTGCCGTTGGCGCCGACGACGCCGACCCGCCAACCAGCGGGGATCTGCAGCGAAGCGTCCTCGATCAGCCGGCGTACGCCGCGCGTCAGGGTAAGTTGCCGGAACTGGATCAAGGGCGGGCTGTCACAGGAGGGGCGCGCATTCTCCCACTTTGGCGGGAGAGGGCGAAGTGCGGCACAATTCACGACCAGTCAGCTTGCCCGGCCATCCGCCGGGTCCCGGAGTCACCGATCCGATGTCCCGTATCCGTTCAGCATTGGCGCTCGTCGCGCTGGGCCTTTTTGCCGTTGCCGGCCATGCCCAGACCAGTCCCGCCGTCTCGACGATCGTCGCTTTCAGCCTCTCCAACCCCGTTGGTAACCTCGTGCAAGGCGCAGACGGGGCCCTGTACGGTGTCGCGAGCCCGGCCACGTCGATCACCGGCGGCGTCATTTACCGCACCACACTGGACGGCTCTGACGTCCGCACGCTGTATCAACTCAAGGCGGACGATGCGCTATCACCTGGCGGCGGCCTGGTACTGGCCAGCGATGGCCTGCTGTACGGCACGACCAAGTTCGGCAGGGCCAACGAGCTCGATGGCGCGGGCACGATTTTCAAGATCGCGGCGAGCGGCACCGGGTTTCAGATCATTCATCGATTTGCAGGAGTCACGAGCAGCAACCAGGATCTGAACCCGATCAACACGAACGGCGCGTATCCCGAGGCCGAGCTCGTCGAGGGTACGGATGGTTATCTCTACGGTGTGGCGCGCGCAGGCGGTCCCAGAGGCACCGGCACGATATTCAAGATTTCGCGCGACGGAACCGATTTCAAGCTGCTGTACAGTTTTGCCGCGGTCACCTCGAGTGCCACCTCAGGCATCACTGTGACGGCGGACGGTGCGGCGCCGGTGGGTCCACTCGTGGCGGGGACTGACAACCTTCTTTACGGCACGACGTCGCAGGGCGGCACGAATGGCCGCGGTACGGTCTTTCGCATTGCGCCCGACGGCACCGGTTTCCAGGTCCTGCATCACTTCAGCGCGACCACGACCGACACCACGACGGGTCAGCTTGAGAACGCGGGCGGCGCCGCACCGTTTGGCGGCCTGCTCGATGGCGGCGATGGCTACTTTTACGGCCTGACTGCGCAGGGCGGCACCGACGGCAACGGTGTCATCTTCATGATCCCGGCGGATGGCTCGACGTTTACCGTCCTGCATACTTTCACCGGTGCAGATGGCGCGCGTCCGGTGGCGGAACTGATGGCGGCGAGCAGTGGCAAGCTCTACGGCGTGACAGCGGCGGGCGGCGTCAATGCGGAAGGCGCCGCGACGACGCTTGGCACGATTTTTTCGATTGATCGCGCCGGCACCAACTTCTCACGTCTCTACAGCTTCGATGGCAGCAATGGCTCACTGCCCTCCAGCAAGCTGCTCGAGGTGGCGACCGGCGTGTTCGTCGGAATGTCCGCCAATGCCGGCAGCTGCAACTATGGCACGATCTTTCGCTACAGCCTCGCGGGCGACACCGTGACCGGCAACACCAGGTGTGGTCAGAAGAAGAACAACAGTGGCGGTGGCTCCGCCGGGTTTGCGGTGGCCCTGCTGTTCGCAGGTCTCGGCCTGCTGAGGCGCCGCGCGGCCTGAACTTTCACCAGCGCAAGAGGGGTCAGCTGATGACCAGCGGGGGACTGCATCACCGGACCTGCTGCCTCTGCGAGGCGATGTGCGGCATCGTGATCGAGCACCGCGACGGCGCGGTGATCTCGATCAAGCCCAATCGCGACGACGTCCTGAGCCGCGGGCACATCTGCCCGAAGGCCGTCGCGCTCAAGGACCTGCATGACGACCCCGACCGGCTGCGCAAGCCGTTAAGGCGCACGCCAGGCGGCTGGGAGGAGATCTCCTGGGCCGCGGCATTCGATGAGGTCGAAGCGCGCATCGGCGACATCCGCGCGCGTCACGGCAACAACGCGGTCGCGATCTACGCGGGTAACCCGACCGTGCACAACCTGGGCGCGATGCTCGGTGTCGGCGACTTCATTCGCGCCGTGCGCACGGAAAACCTGTATTCCGCCACCAGTGTCGACCAGTTGCCGCACATGGTCGCGTCGTGGGCGTTGTTCGGCCACCAGTTCCTCATGCCCGTGCCGGACGTCGATCGCACGCAGTTGTTCGTCTGCATCGGGGGCAACCCTGTCGCGTCGGCCGGCTCGATCATGGGAGCCCCCGGTTTCGAGAGACGCATCGACGCGCTGCACGCACGGGGAGGGCGGTTCATCGTCATCGATCCGCGGCGCACCGAGTCCGCGGCGATCGCTGACGAATACTTTGGCATCCGGCCCGGCACGGACGTCTATCTGCTGCTCGCCCTGCTGCACGAGGTGTTCACGCGGGGACGAATCGACCTGGCGCACCTGGTACCGCACGTCGACGGCCTCGAGGCCCTGCGCCAGGCCGTCCTCGGGTTTGACCCGAAAGTGCTTGCGGCTCGCACGAGCCTGCCGCATTCGCGGATCATTGCGCTCGCTCATGACCTGGTCGCGGAGCCGCGCGCGCTCGTCTACGGGCGCGTGGGAGCGTGCACGCAGGAATTCGGCGGTCTCGCGCTGTGGCTGATCTATTGCCTGAATGCGGTCACGGGTCACCTCGATCGCGAGGGCGGCATGATGTTCGCCGAGCCGGCCGTGGACCTTACGCGCGCTTACGGGTCGCGCGGCCACTACGGCAAGTTCCACTCGCGCGTACGCAGGTTGCCGGAGTTCTCGAACGAGCTGCCCGTGGCGGCGCTGGCAGAAGAGATCACGACGCCAGGCCAGGGGCAGGTGCGCGCGTTGTTCACGTTGGCGGGCAATCCGGTGCTCTCGACGCCTAACGGTGGCCAGCTCGACGCCGCGCTCGAGCAACTCGAGTTCATGGTGTCGATCGACCTGTACCTGAACGAATCGTCGCGCCATGCGCACCTGATCCTGCCGCCGACGAGCCCCCTGGAGCGTAGTCATTACGACATCGCGTTGAGTGGCTTCGCGGTGCGCAACGTCGCCAAGTTTTCGCCGCCACTGTTCCCGAAGCCCGCGGGCTCGCTGCACGATCACGAGATCCTCGCGCAGATTGCGCAGCGTCTGCGCAAGGCGCCTGGTTCTGTGTCGGGGCGCGTGTCGCTGAAAGTGAAAGACCTGGTGGCGCGACGTCTCGGTCCGGACGGCACGCTCGACTGGATGCTGCAGACGGGGCGTTACGGCGTCCCCAACGCCGGCAAGATGAAATTGCTGGGCGCGCTGCCTGGCTTCGGTGCCCTGCGCAAGCTCATGCGCGCGACGGACCGGCGTCCGCAGGGCTTGACCCTGCAACGCCTGCTCGATACGCCGAACGGTGTCGACCTCGGTGCGCTCGAGGCTGCTTTCCCCCGTCGCATCGCGACGCCGAACCGTCGCATCGATCTCGCCCCTGCCATGTTCGTTGCGGACCTGGGCCGCGCCGCGGCTGCGCTCGACGAACCCGTGCCGTCGCTGGCGTTGATCGGCCGGCGCCACGTGCGCAGCAACAATTCATGGCTGCACAACAGCCAGCGCCTGGTGAAGGGCAAGCCGCGCTGCACTCTCATGCTGCACCCGGATGACGCAGCGGACCGTGGCCTGGCCGACGGCGCGATCGCGCGTGTCACCTCGCGCGTCGGGACGGTCGATGTGGCTGTTGAAATTACACCGGACATTCAGCCGGGTGTGGTCAGCCTGCCGCATGGCTGGGGGCACGGGCGCGCCGGTGTGCGGCTCGGCATCGCCAGTGCTCACGCCGGCGTCAGCATCAATGACCTGGTCGACGATCGCCGTGTCGACGCGCTCACGGGGACGGCGGTGCTGAACGGCACGCCGGTCGAAGTCGTCGCTGCCTGACAAAAAAAAGCCCCCGGCCTCGTGGCCGGGGGCGCTTGCTGGTGGAGGCGGCGGGAATCGAACCCGCGTCCGCAAGCCCTACATTCCAGGACCTACATGCTTAGCCGTCTTTTTGATTCTCGTCGTTCACTACCCAAGCGGCAGGGAAGATGACCGACCAGCTCAGGAACGTTTTAGCGAGCCAGCCCTCAGCACACTGGACACGCGAGCTTGTGAGCGCGTCCCCCGGGTCTGGATGCACAAGCACACGCCAGTCGGGGGTTAAGCGGGATTAAGCCGCTAGAGCGTAGTTGTCGTCGTTGGCAACTAATAGTTTGCAAGTGGTTTAACGAGGTATCTTGCACCTCGGCATGCACATGGAGTTTCGCGACCCACGTCGAAACCGGTCGCCCCCGTGAACACCCTCAGTGTAGGGCCAATGCGCAGGAACGCAAGGGGATAGGGGATAGGGGATAGGGGATAGGGGATAGTCGGAGGTGCAGCTGCGACATCGGGTACGGATGAACCTCCGACTAACCCCCAACCCCTATCCCCTATCCCCTATCCCCTTTCCGCAGGAGGCGCGACTTCTCCCGCTGCCAGTCGCGGTCCTTCTCGGTGTCGCGCTTGTCGTGCGCCTGCTTGCCCTTCGCCACGCCGATTTCGAGCTTCACCTTGCCCTGGCTCCAGTAGAGTTCCAGCGGCACGATGGTGTGGCCCTTGCGCTCGACCGCACCGACCAGGCTGTCCAGTTCCCTGCGATTCAGCAGCAGTTTTCGGGTGCGCGTCGGGTCCGCCACGATGTGCGTCGAGACGGTACGCAGCGGCGTGATGTGCGCGCCGATCAGGAAAGCCTCGCCGTCCTTGATGATCACGTAGCCTTCGGTGATCTGCGCCTTGCCGGCACGCAGGCTCTTGACTTCCCAGCCCTGCAGCGCGAGTCCGGCCTCGAGCTTTTCCTCGATGAAATACTCGTACCGCGCGCGCTTGTTCTGCGCGATCGTGGGGTTCTCGTCGGACTTGCGGTCCTTGTCCTTGCGCGGGGTGGTCATGGCGTGAACGTCGAGGTCGGTCGCGCATTCTATCTGCCGCGCTTACACTGCGCGCGCCCGGACCGAAATCGACCATGGCCACCCGCGAAATCAAGCGCACCGCGCTCGTCACCTTCACGCCCGAGCAGATGTTCGACCTGGTGGTCGACGTCGAGCGTTATCGCGAATTCCTGCCGTGGGTGGCGGGCGCGGAGGTGCATGAAAAGACCGAGCGCGACCTGCAGGCCAGCCTGATCATGGAGCGTGCGGGCATCCGCCAGAGCTTCACCACGCGCAACGTCATGCAACGGCCGGACTGGATGTCGCTCGAGCTCGTGAACGGCCCGTTCAAGCGGCTGGACGGCCTGTGGACGTTCGCGGCAATCGGCACGGCCGGCACGAAGATCGTGCTGGACATGAAGTTCGAGTTCGCGAACCCCGTGGCGTCGATGCTGTTCGGCCGGGCGTTCGAGCAGAGTGTCGGTGAACTGATCGATGCATTCGTGGCGCGCGCCAGGCAAGTTCACGGCGCGGCATCGTAGCCGTGGGCGAGGGCACGGCGCGGGTCGAAGTTGTCTATGCGTTGCCCGACCGGCAAAGGGTCGTGACACTGGCGCTGCCGGAGTCGGGGCTTTCGGCGCAGGAGGCCGTGGAGCGTTCGGGTCTGCTGGAAGAATTTCCCGCCCTGCGCGACCGGCCGCTGGTCCTCGGAATCTACGGGACGGTTTGCGCGCCGGACCGTCCACTGCGTGAACGGGACCGAGTCGAAATCTATCGACCGCTACAGGTCGATCCACGCGTGCAACGGCGCGAGCGGGCCGCGCACACGGTGCGTCAAGGTCGAAAACGCTGAAAGAACGAGGGGGGTAGCGGGGCGCCAGAGTCCGGGATCAGTCGGTGGTGCCGTCCGGCTTGGGTGCAGGCGGGGCCTCTTCGACCGCAGCAATGGGTGGCGATGCCGGGGCGGGGGTTTCGGGCGGGGTCGGGGTCTGACCGGCGACTGGCGTCTCTTGCGGCTGTTCGTTGCCCTGCGGCAGTACGGGCCGGCCGGGCTTCTCGGTGCGGCTGACCTTGTCGCCTTCGAAGTGCACGATGTAGTGCGCGCGATCCCGATGCCTTTCGCGTCCGCGCTGGAGGGTGTAGATGTAGTCCCAGCGCTGCGGGTTGAACGGATCGGCCACCATCGGGGTGCCGAGCAGGTAGCGCACCTGGCTGCGGGTCATGCCCACCGTGACCTGGTCGACGTCTTCCGACTTCAGCAGGTTGCCCTGCTGGATGGTCGGCCGGTAGACACATCCGGCCGAACCGAGCAGGACGCCAAGGACCAGGATCAGGGCAAGGGCGGCTCGGGAAATCTCGGTCATGCGTAATGGCTTCTGCTTTCTGGAGTTACCGGGCCGGCCCGGAGATAATGCGGCGCGATCATAACCCAACCGCGCTTCGGCGCAGCACCCGACCCGCGAGGAACAAATCCGTGGAACCTTCGCCTCTGCGTCGCGCTGGCCTGAAGATCACCGCGCCGCGCCTGAAGATTCTCGAGATCCTCGCGAGTGCGACCGTGCGTCACATGAGCGCGGAAGACGTCTACCGGCGCCTGCTCGAACTCAACGAGGACATCGGCCTCGCCACGGTCTACCGGGTGCTGACTCAATTCGAGTCCGCGGGCCTGGTGACGCGCCATCATTTCGAGGGCGGCACGGCGGTGTTCGAACTCAACGAGGGCACGCACCACGATCACATCGTGTGCATAGACTGCGGTCACGTCGAAGAGTTCTCAGACGAGGATATCGAGGAGCGGCAGCGGCAGATCGCCTCGCGCCTCGGTTTCGAGATCACCGATCACTCACTCACCCTGCACGGCCACTGCGTGCGCGAGGCTTGCCCTTACCGCCCGAAACGCCCTTAGCGCGCCGGGCCTCGAGCGGTGCATCGGCCTGCGGCGGGGCGCCTGCCTGGCGTGCCGAGGCCAGCATTTCACGCGCGTGCTCGCGCGTGCGGTCCGTGATGGTCGTGCCACCCAGCATGCGGGCCAGCTCTTCGATCCGCGCCGCCTCATCCAGGACTTCGATCCGAGTGCGTGTCTTGCCGTCCCGGACGTGCTTGGAAACGCGCATCTGGTGATCCGACTGCGATGCGACCTGGGGCAGGTGCGTCACGCACAGCACCTGGCCCCTGGCGGAGAGATCGTGCAATTGCCGTCCGACCATCTCGGCCACGGCGCCACCCACCCCGGCATCGACTTCGTCGAAGACCAGGCAGGGGAGGTGGGCGGCCTCGACGGCTGCGACCTGCAGCGCCAGGCTGATGCGCGAGAGTTCGCCACCCGAGGCGACCCTGGCCAGGGGACGCGGGGGCTGTCCCGGGTTGGCGCTGACGAGGAACTCGATCTCGTCGTTGCCGTGCGCCGAGAACACCGGTGGATCCTGCGGCTCGACACGCGTGGCGAAGACGCCGCCGGGCATGCCCAGAGCCTGCATGAAGCCAGTGACCTTGCGGTCCAGCACGGTTGCCGCCTGCTGCCGCCCCTGGGTGAGGAGTCTCGCCGCAGCCACGTAACTCTCGCGAGCCGCCGCGAGTCGTTGCTGCAATTCCGATTCACTTACGGCGCCCGCCTCGAGTCCGGCGAGCTCGGCAGCGAGCGCGTCGCGCAAGGCTGGCAACTCAAGTGTCTCGACGCGGTGCTTGCGGGCAACGGCTTCGAGCGCCGCCAGCCGTGCTTCGATCCATTCCTGGCGCGCAGGATCGGCATCGAGCGCATCGGTGTAACGGCGCAGGCTCGAGAGGGCTTCGCGCGCGGCGATCGTCGCTTCCTCGAGCTGCGCCGCCATGGGCTCGAGCGCCGCATCGAGGCCGGCCAGCTGTCGCAGGACGCCTTGCGAGCGCGCGAGTGCAGACGTGACGCCACCGTCGTCGCCGGCGAGCAGGGCCTCGACCTGTGCAGTTCCTTCGGCCAGGCGGCCGAGGCTCGAAATCCGCTTGCGCTCGTCGGTCACTGCTTCGGCTTCACCGGGCCTGGGATCGAGCGCCTGCAGTTCGGTGACGAAATGTCGCAGCAGGTCGAGCCGCGATTCGCGTTCGCGCGCAAGCTGTTCGAAAGAGGCGCGCTGGTCGTCGAGTGCCTGCCAGGCAGCATGTGCGGTGCGCACGGCTGCGTTGCGCACGGTGAGCTGGCCGCTGCCGTCCAGCGTTTCACGCTGGTAACCGCGTCGCGACAGCGATTGAAACTCGAGTTGCCCGTGCACGTCGACCAGCAGTTCGCCGAGGGCCCGCAACGATTGCAGTGGCACGGTGAGTCCGTTCAGGTACGCGCGGCCGCGGCCATCGGCGCCGACGACCCGTCGCAACTGGCATTCGCCTTCGTGTGCGATCGACTGCTGATCGAGCCAGGCCAGCGCTGCCGTGTTGCCGGCCAGTGCGAACGTCGCGCTGACTTCGGCACGCTCTGCGCCGTGCCGCACCGATCCGCTGTCCGCGCGCCCGCCGACGGCCAGCAGCAGCGCATCAATCAGGATCGACTTGCCCGCGCCGGTTTCGCCCGTAAGCACGGTGAAGCCGCGGCCGAATTCCAGTTCGACGGCCTCGACGATGGCGAAATCCCGGATCTGCAGGTGCGTCAGCATTCGAATGAACCCGCGCTTCAAGCGCCGGGCGGCTGGCCCTCACGCGTGCCGCGGCCCCAGTGCAGCTTGGAGCGCAGGATCCGGTAATAGTCGTGTCCCGGCGGATGCAGCAGCGTGGCGCTGACCCTGGCGCGCTCGATCCGCAGGCGCACGCCCGGGTCGAGATCGCAGAGCACGATGCCGTCGCAGACGACCTGGGCGCGCGATTCGAAGCGGTCGGCCAGTTCGATTTCGACGACGCTGCCAGCCGGCACGACGATCGGGCGGTCTGACAGCGTGTGTGGGCACACCGGAACGAGGACGACAGCGTCGAGGCTGGGATGCAGGATCGGACCGCCACACGACAACGCGTAGGCAGTCGAGCCCGTGGGCGTGGCGATGATGAAGCCGTCGCCCACGTGCGTATTCACGTAGGCACCGTTGACCCACGTGCGCACGTCGACCATGCGTCCGGTTTCGCGCTTGGCGACGACGACGTCGTTCAGGGCGAGCGCGTCAATGGGCCTGCCGTCCGCCAGGATCTGCGCCGCGAGCAGCATGCGCCGCTCGGCCTGGCAGCGGCCGCCGAGCGCATCGTCGAGGCTATGGACCATCTGCTCGGGTCCGACGTCGGCCAGGAAACCGAGCCTGCCGCGGTTGATGCCGAGCACGGGAACGTCGGCCATGGCGGCCATGCGGGCGGCATGCAGCATGGTGCCGTCGCCGCCCACCGCGACGATCAGGTCGGCGTCGAGCGCGAGATCGGACTCGAGCACGGTGTGGACGCCCGCACCTTCCAGTGCCAGCGCTTCGTCCGCGATTACGCGCACGGTGTGGCCTTTGCCGAGCAGGTGATGCGCAAGCGTGCGCATGGCTTCGCCCACGCGCGGATCGGCCGCACGGCCAGCGAGGGCGACACAGGTTCGGCCGGGGGGGCGTGTGTCCATAGGATGGCCTGCCTTTTAGCATGGGGCCGAGCGCACGGGCCAGCGCGATTCCATGGACTTCAATGCGTAAATGCGTTGCTTGACTTGCCGGAAAAGCACACGCTAGTTTGCTGTGGCCATGAACGAGATTCCCGATGATCCGCTGACCGAACGCGCCCAGCACCTGCTGCGGGTGCTGGTCGAGAGCTACATCCGCGAAGGACAGCCCGTCGGATCACGCAACCTCTCCCGTGATTCAGGACTCAATCTCAGCGCCGCCACGGTCCGCAACGTCATGGCGGATCTCGAGGAATACGGTTTCGTCACGTCGCCGCACACCTCGGCCGGTCGCGTCCCCACCGACAAGGGTTACCGCTTCTTCGTCGACACGCTGTTGCGACAACGGCAGCGCCCCGACGACGCGCAGATGCTGAACGAATTGAACCAGCGGCTCGATCAGGAAGCAGATCGCGATCCCAAGGCGCTCGTTGCCGTCGCCTCGCAGATGCTGTCCTCGCTGACGCACCTGGCTGGCGTCGTGACGATCCCGCGCCAGCCCCACCAGTCGCTGAGCCAGATCGAGTTCCTGCCGCTTTCCGAGAGCCGCGTGCTCGCGGTGATGGTGATCAACGGCCGTGACGTGCAGAACCGCATCGTCCACCTCGAGCGCTATTACTCGGCCGAAGAACTGCGTCGCGCCGCGAACTTCCTCAACCAGCAGTTCGGCGGCAAGGAACTCACCCAGATCCGCCTGGACATCGTCGGCGAGCTGACGCAGGCCGGGGAAACGCTGAACCAGCTGATGCGCGATGCGATCAGCGTGGCGCAGCAGGCAGTGGGCGAGAGCAATCACCAGGGCGGGCCCGAATACGTGATCGCGGGCGAGACCAACCTGATGGAGTTCGCCGAACTCTCGAACGTCGAACAGCTGCGCCGCCTGTTCGATGCCTTCACGTCGAAGCGCGACATCCTGCACCTGCTCGACCAGAGCCTGGGTGCCGAGGGTGTCCAGATCTTCATTGGCCAGGAATCGGGGTACCAGATTCTCGACAATTGCAGCCTGGTCACGGCCCCTTACACGCTCGACAACGAGACCGTCGGGGTCCTGGGCGTCATCGGCCCGACCCGCATGGCCTACGACCGGGTCATTCCCATCGTCGACGTCACCGCCCGATTACTGGGCTCCGCCTTGAATTCCCGCCGCTAGGCCCGATCTAGCGGGCCAGTAGCCGTGCGCGGGGACTTTTCCGGGTCCCGCGGGCCGGCGCCCATTGCTTGCAGGCAGGTCAAATGAGTTCGAACCCCGAATACGATCCGACGGCCCAGGTCCCAGGGCAGGAAACCCCAGACACGGCTGCCTCGACCGATGCCGAACTGGCTGCAGCCCAGGCGCAGTTGCAGGAGGCCCGCGAGGCCCAGCTCAGGGCCCTGGCCGAGATGGAAAATGTCCGCAAGCGGGCGCAGCGCGACGTGGAGTCGGCTCACCGGTTCGCGGTCGAGCGCTTTGCCGCCGACATGATCGAGGTCCGCGATACCCTCGAACTCGGGCTTGCGGCGGCCGGCGAGGCCCCGGAAGCCGCCAAGTTCGTCGAGGGCTCGCAGGCTACGCTGAGGATGATCGACAAGGCGTTCGACAAGGCGGGCATCGCCGTCGTGGACCCCATCGGCCAGAGCTTCAACCCCGAATTGCACGAGGCGATCATGGCCCAGCCCACGGCCGACCACCCGGTTGGCAGCGTCCTGGCCGTCGTCCAGAAGGGCTTTACGCTCAACGGACGCCTGCTCCGGCCGGCCCGGGTCGTGATCGCCCGCAGCCTGGATCCGGCCAACTAAAGGTATCCGGTTCTTGAATCCCGGCCGATCGACCCCCAACTAGCCGGCAACGACATTTCACGCTTTCCCTCGGAGCTTGCACCACCATGGCAAAAGTCATCGGCATCGACCTCGGCACCACCAACTCCTGCGTCGCGATCATGGACGGCGGCAAGCCCCGCGTGATCGAGAACAGCGAGGGTGACCGCACCACGCCTTCCATCGTCGCCTTCACCAAGGACGACGAGGTCCTGGTCGGCCAGTCGGCCAAGCGCCAGGCCGTCACCAATCCCCAGAACACGCTGTACGCGATCAAGCGCCTGATCGGCCGCAAGTACGAAGACTCGGTCGTGCAGAAGGACGTGGGCATGGTCCCTTACCACATCGTCAAGGCCGACAACGGCGACGCGTGGGTCGAAGTCCACGGCAAGAAGATGGCGCCGCCGGAAATCTCGGCGCGCGTGCTCATGAAAATGAAGAAGACGGCCGAGGACTACCTCGGCGAGCCGGTCACGGAAGCCGTGATCACGGTGCCGGCGTACTTCAATGACCAGCAGCGCCAGGCGACCAAGGATGCCGGCCGCATCGCGGGCCTCACCGTCAAGCGCATCATCAACGAGCCGACGGCGGCCGCCCTGGCCTATGGCCTCGACAAGTCGGGCGGTGACCGCAAGGTCGCCGTGTACGACCTCGGCGGTGGCACCTTCGACGTTTCGATCATCGAGTTCGCGGACGTCGACGGCGAGCGCCAGTTCGAGGTGCTCGCGACCAACGGCGACACGTTCCTCGGCGGCGAAGACTTCGA
Source organism: uncultured Pseudomonadota bacterium (assembly GCA_963748985.1). Taxonomy (GTDB): domain Bacteria; phylum Pseudomonadota; class Gammaproteobacteria; order Steroidobacterales; family Steroidobacteraceae; genus RPQJ01. The sequence goes on along the minus strand of CAVVKQ010000024.1, from coordinate 55,418 downwards.
CAAGCGCATCATCGATTACCTCGCGAACGAGTTCCAGAAGGAAAGCGGCGTCGACGTGCGTCGCGACCCGCTCGCGATGCAGCGCCTGAAGGAAGCGGCCGAAAAATCCAAGATCGAGCTTTCCTCCAGCCAGCAGACCGAAGTGAACCTGCCGTACATCACGGCCGACGCGTCCGGTCCGAAGCACCTGGCGATGAAGCTCACGCGCGCCAAGCTCGAGTCGCTGGTCGAGGAACTCGTGCAGAAGACGATGGACCCCTGCAAGATCGCGCTCAAGGACGCGGGACTCTCGATCAACGACGTCGCCGAGGTGATCCTCGTCGGCGGCCAGACCCGCATGCCGCTCGTGCAGAAGTACGTGAAGGACTTCTTCGGCAAGGAGCCGCGCAAGGACGTCAACCCGGACGAAGCCGTCGCCGTGGGTGCGGCCGTGCAGGGCGGCGTGCTGACGGGCGAGGTCAAGGACGTACTGCTGCTCGACGTCACCCCGCTGTCGCTCGGCATCGAGACGCTCGGCGGCGTCATGACCAAGCTGATCGAAAAGAACACCACGATCCCGACCAAGGCGACGCAGGTGTTCTCGACTGCAGACGACAACCAGACGGCCGTGACGATTCACGTGCTGCAGGGCGAGCGTGACCGCGCGCAGGACAACAAGTCGCTCGGCCGGTTCGATCTTTCGGACATTCCACCCGCACCGCGCGGCATGCCGCAGGTCGAGGTCATGTTCGACATCGATGCGAACGGCATCCTCAACGTGCAGGCGAAGGACAAGGCGACGGGCAAGGAGCAGAAGATCGTCATCAAGGCCTCGAGCGGCCTGACCGAGGACGAGATCAAGCAGATGGTCCGTGACGCCGAGGCGCACGCGGAAGAGGACAAGAAGTTCCGCGAGCTGGCCGAGACGCGCAACCGTGCCGACGCGCTGGTGCATGCGGCCGAGAAATCGCTCAAGGACCTCGGCGAGAAGGTTCCGTCGGAGGATCGTGCCCGCGTCGAATCCGCCGCTGCGGACCTCAAGGCCGTGCTGCGGGGCGACGACAAGGACATCATCGAAAAGAAGGCGGAAGCCCTGGCCGAAGCCGCGGCGAAGGTCGCACAGCAGGCGTACGCCAGCCAGGCGGGACCCGAAGCGGGTGCCGAAGGAGCGGGCAGCGCCAATGCCGGCGGGCCGGCTGGCGGCAAGGAAGAGGTGCTGGACGCCGAGTTCGAAGAGGTCGACAAGGACAAGGACCGCAAGGGCTGAGGCGCAATCCGGCCCGCGCGCAGCCGCGCGCATGGCTATGATGCACGCGCCGAGAATCGACCGCCGCGGGGCGCATAACCCCGCGGCGTTTCTGCGTTAAACCAACAGCGAGACGACGAGCCGAAGCGGATGGCGAAGCGCGATTATTACCAGGTCCTGGAACTGACTCGGTCTGCGACGGAGGCCGAGATCAAGAAGGCCTATCGCCGCCTGGCGATGAAGCTGCATCCGGACCGCAATCACCACGATCAGGCGACCGAAGAGAAGTTCAAGGAGGCCAAGGAGGCCTACGAGGTTCTCTCGGACGCACAGAAGCGCGCGGCCTATGACCAGTTCGGTCACGCGGGCGTCGATGCCGCTGCGCGCGGCGGCAGGGGCGGGGCGGGCGTTGATCCACGCGATGCCTTCGGCGACATTTTCGGCGACGTCTTCGGCGACATCTTCGGCGGCGGACGCCGTGGACGTTCGCAGGTGTTCCGTGGTGCGGACCTGCGCTATGAACTCGAGCTCGACCTCGAGCAGGCCGTGTTCGGCGACACCGTCAACCTCGACTTCGCCACGCTCGGCGAATGCGAAGACTGCAAGGGTTCGGGCTCGGCCAAGGGCGCGAAACCCGTCACCTGTGAAACGTGCCATGGCCAGGGCCAGGTGCGCATGCAGCAGGGATTCTTCACCGTGCAGCAGACGTGCCCGCGCTGCCAGGGCCGCGGCCAGGTCGTGAGCGATCCCTGCGGCAAGTGCCGCGGGCAGGGACGCACCCGCAGGCAGAAGACGCTTGCAGTGAAGGTCCCGGCGGGTGTCGATACGGGCGACCGGATCCGGTTGAGCGGAGAGGGCGAAGCGGGACGCAACGGCGGCCCGTCGGGCGATCTCTACGTCGAAGTCCGCGTCCGCGATCACGCGATCTTCGAACGTGACGGCGCGCACCTCTCGTGCGAAGTGCCGATCAGTTTCAAGGCGGCGACCCTCGGCGGCAGCATCGACGTGCCGACGCTCGACGGCGACGTCACGATCAAGGTTCCGGCCGAGACGCAGTCGGGTCGCGTCTTCCGCCTGCGCGAAAAAGGTATCAAGCCCGTCCGCGGCGGCACCACGGGCGACCTGTTCTGTCGCGTCGTCGTGGAAACGCCCGTGCACCTCACGCGCGAGCAGAAAGACCTGCTGGTGAAGTTCGACGATTCGTTGCGTGCCGACAGCAAGCACCATCATCCACGCGAGGAATCCTGGGTTGACGGCGTGAAGCGTTTCTTTACCAGCCTCAGCGAGTAACGCCCCATGGCCGATTCGATCAACATCGCGATGCTCGGGGCTTCGGGCCGGATGGGCCGGAGCATCATCCCGCTGATCGCGGGCGACGCGAGCGGTCTGCGCCTGAGCGGCGCGTTGGTCGCACCCGGCGACAACGCGATCGGCCAGGAAGCGGGCTCGTTTGCGGGATCGGCGCCGCTTGCCGTCGCAATCACCGACGATCCGCGGCGCGCCCTCACCGGGGCCAGCGTCGCCATCGATTTCACGCTGGCCGAAGCCACGGTCCGCAATGCGGCCCTCTGTCGTGAACTGGGCGTGCCGATGGTCATTGGCACCACCGGGCACAGCGGCGCCCAGCTCGCGGAGCTCGAGGAGATCGCGCGCGGGTTGGCGGTCGTGCTCGCTCCCAACATGAGCCTGGGCGTCAACGTGCTGTTCAGGCTGGCGGAGCTCGCGGCGCGGGCACTGCAGGCGGAGCAATACGACGCCGAGATTTTCGAAGCACACCATCGCCACAAGGTCGACGCTCCGAGCGGGACGGCGCTGGGTCTCGCGCGGGCCGCCGCCAGGGGCCGGGGCGTCGAACTGGACGCCGTTGCGGAATACGCGCGGCACGGCAATACCGGCGCCCGCGAGGTCGGCAAGATCGGGTTCAGCGTGGTGCGCGGCGGGGACATCGTCGGCGATCACCGCCTGATTTTTGCGGGTCCCGGCGAAACCATCGAACTCTCGCATCACGCGCAGGACCGCTCGGGCTTTGCCCGCGGCGCACTGGTGGCGGCTCGCTGGGTCGTCGGGCGTCCGCCGGGTCTCTACTCGATGGCCGACGTCCTCGGGCTCTGACGCCCACGACATTCCTGCTAACAGGGCGGGAGACGTTCCACGAATCACGAGTCGTCGGGCACCCGACCCGGCTCGTCCTGCCGAGATCGGAAAGGCAGACACGATCTCGGCAGGACGAGCCGGGTCGGATGCCCAGCGCCGTCGGGAAGCCCAGCGTCGTCGGAGGGTGTGCAGCGCCCGGTCCGGTTCTCCTTCCGGCGAGCGTGTCTGCCTTTCCGCTCGCCGGAAGGAGAACCGGACCGGGCGCACGACATCGTGCGACTAAGCGACTTTTCCGCCTCGCCCGCTTGCACGGGAGTGGTGCAGGAAGAGCGCGTGGCACAAGCCGGGACGCTCGCGTAGAATCCGGTACTTAGCCCGTGAGACAAATCTGCACCGGAGTGAGCACTGCTCAACCCCGGCGGCGGTCGCACGCGCTAGTAACTGATCGCTGCGCCGGAGGTACCCGTGACGACACCCGCTGTCTTGGCTCTAGAGGACGGCACTGTGTTTCGCGGCGTCTCCATCGGCGCCGCCGGCACATCGACCGGCGAGGTGGTGTTCAACACCGCCATGACGGGTTACCAGGAAATCCTGACCGACCCGTCGTATTCCCGGCAGATCGTCACACTGACCTACCCGCATATCGGCAACACCGGCACCAACCCCGACGACCACGAGTCGAGCCTCGTCCACGCCGCCGGTCTCGTGGTCCGCGACCTGCCGTTGCTGCACTCGAGCTGGCGTGCCACCGAATCCCTGCCGGAGTTCCTGCGCCGCCGCAACACGGTCGCCGTCGCCGAGATCGACACCCGCAAGCTGACGCGCATCCTGCGCGAGAAGGGCGCGCAGGCCGGCTGCATCGCCAGCGGCGACGCCGCACTGCGCCCCGACCTCGCGATCGAGGCCGCACGCCGCTTCCCGGGCCTCAAGGGCATGGACCTCGCCAGGGTCGTCTGCACCGACCGGGCCTACCAGTGGAACGAGGGCACGAACTGGTCGCTGGAACAAGGTCCGGGTCGCCGGACCGGCCAGCGACTGCACGTCGTGGCCTATGACTTCGGCATCAAGCGCAACATCCTGCGCCTGCTTGCGGACCACGGCTGTCGCATGACGGTCGTGCCGGCGCAGACCTCGGCGGCCGAGGTCATGGCGCTCGCGCCGGACGGCGTCTTTCTCTCGAACGGGCCCGGCGATCCCGAGCCGTGCACCTATGCCATCGACGCCACGCGCGAATTTCTCGCCAACGGCACACCGCTCTTCGGCATCTGCCTCGGGCACCAGATCCTGGGCCTCGCAGTCGGCGCGAAGACCGTCAAGATGAAGTTCGGCCACCACGGCGCGAATCACCCTGTGCTCGAAATCGAGACGGGTCGCGTGCTGATCACCTCCCAGAACCACGGCTTCGCCGTCGACGAGACGACGCTGCCACCGCACGTGAAGGTCACCCACAAGTCGCTGTTCGACGGCTCGCTGCAGGGCATCACCTGCGTCGATCGTCCCGCGTTCAGCTTCCAGGGTCACCCCGAGGCGAGCCCGGGTCCGCGTGACCTCGTGCCGCTGTTTGCGCAGTTCGTCGAATCCATGCTGCGCAAGGCGGGCACCGTGCCGATGCGCAAGACGGTCTGATCGCAGGAGTCCCCGCCCGCATGCCCAAGCGCACAGACCTCGAAAGCATCCTGATCATCGGCGCCGGCCCCATCGTCATCGGGCAGGCGTGCGAGTTCGATTACTCCGGCGCCCAGGCGTGCAAGGCGCTGCGCGAGGAGGGCTACCGGGTCATCCTGGTCAATTCGAATCCCGCGACGATCATGACCGACCCCGAGATGGCCGACTCGACCTACATCGAGCCGATCAACTGGCGCACGGTCGCCCGCATCATCGAAAAGGAGCGCCCCAGCGCGCTGCTGCCCACGATGGGCGGCCAGACGGCCCTCAACTGCGCGCTCGATCTCGTCCGCGAAGGCGTGCTTGAAAAGTACGACGTCGAGCTGATCGCCGCTTCGCGCGAAGCGATCGACATGGCCGAGGACCGCGAACTGTTCCGTAACGCCATGCGCGACATCGGGCTCGATTGCCCGCGCTCGCGCGTCGCGCACAGCCTCGAGGAAGCGCTGGCGATCCAGGCCGAGATCGGCTTTCCGACGGTCATCCGCCCCTCGTTCACGCTCGGCGGCAGCGGCGGCGGCATCGCGTACAACCGCGAGGAGTTCGAGCAGATCGTCGCCCGCGGGCTCGACGCGTCCCCGACCAGCGAAGTGCTGCTCGAGGAATCGGTGATCGGCTGGAAAGAATTCGAGATGGAAGTGGTCCGCGACAAGGCGGACAACTGCATCATCATCTGCGCCATCGAGAACCTCGATCCGATGGGCGTGCACACGGGCGACTCGATCACCGTCGCGCCCGCGCAGACGCTGACGGACAAGGAATACCAGCTGATGCGCGACGCGTCGATCGCGGTCCTGCGCAAGATCGGCGTGGAATGCGGCGGGTCGAACGTGCAGTTCGCGATCAGCCCCACCGACGGCCGCCTGCTCGTCATCGAGATGAACCCGCGCGTGTCGCGTTCGTCGGCGCTCGCGTCGAAAGCCACCGGCTTCCCGATCGCCAAGGTCGCGGCGAAGCTGGCCATCGGCTACACGCTCGACGAGCTGCGCAACGACATCACGGGCGGCGCCACGCCGGCGTCGTTCGAGCCGACGATCGATTACGTCGTCACCAAGATTCCGCGCTTCACGTTCGAGAAATTTCCGGGCGCCAACCAGCGGCTCACGACGCAGATGAAGTCGGTGGGCGAGGTCATGGCGATGGGCCGCACCTTCCAGGAGTCGCTGCAGAAGGCGCTGCGCGGCCTCGAGACCGGCATCGACGGCCTGACTCCGATCGCGACGCTGCCGCTCGTCGACGACGATGCGCGCAATGCGCTGCTCGAGGAATTGCGCATGCCCGGCCCGGACCGCCTCCGCTACGTGGGCGATGCGTTCCGCGCGGGCCTGACGCTGGCCGAAGTCCACAAGGCTTCGCGCATCGATCCGTGGTTCCTGGTGCAGATCGAGGACATCATCAACGAAGAGCGCGCGATCGTGGCGGGCGGCAAGCCGGCGCTCGATCAGCCCCGCGTGCGCGCGCTGAAGCGCAAGGGTTTCGCCGACAGCCGCATCGCAAAGCTGATCGGCGTTCCCGAGGCGGACGTGAGCACTCATCGGCGTGCACTCGGCGTCCGTCCCGTGTTCAAGCGGGTCGATACCTGCGCCGCGGAGTTCGCGACGTCCACCGCGTACATGTATTCCACGTACGAGGACGAGTGCGAAGCCAACCCTACCGACAAGCGCAAGATCGTGATCCTCGGTGGCGGGCCCAACCGTATCGGCCAGGGCATCGAGTTCGACTACTGCTGCGTGCATGCGGCGCTCGCGCTGCGCGAAGACGGGTTCGAGACCATCATGGTCAACTGCAACCCGGAAACGGTCTCGACCGACTACGACACCTCCGACCGCCTCTATTTCGAGCCGCTCACGCTCGAGGACGTCATGGAAATCATGCACGTCGAGAAGCCGTTCGGTGTAATCGTGCAGTACGGCGGCCAGACGCCGCTCAAGCTCGCCAAGGCGCTGGAAGCGGCGGGCGTGCCGATCATCGGCACCAGTCCCGACTCGATCGACGTCGCGGAAGACCGTGAACGTTTCCAGCAACTCGTCGAGAAGCTGCGGCTGCGGCAGCCGCCGAATCGCACTGCGCGCACAGAGGATGAAGCCGTTCGCCTGGCGGCAGAAGTCGGCTTCCCGCTCGTCGTGCGCCCGAGCTACGTGCTCGGCGGCCGCGCCATGGAAGTCGTGTTCAGCGAGGACGACCTGCGCGTCTACATGAACACGGCAGTGCAGGTGTCGAACGACAGCCCGGTGCTGCTCGACCGCTTTCTCGACCTTGCGATCGAAGTCGACGTCGACGCGATCTGCGACGGCAAGGACGTCTACGTCGGCGGCATCATGGAACACATCGAGCAGGCAGGCGTGCACTCGGGCGACTCCGGTTGCTCGCTGCCGCCGAGCAGCCTGAGCAAGGAACTGCAGGACCAGATCCGCGAGCAGACGCGCCGCATGGCGCTCGCGCTCGACGTCATCGGCCTGATGAACGTCCAGTTCGCCATCCAGAACGGCGTGGTCTACGTGCTCGAAGTGAACCCGCGCGCCTCGCGCACGGCGCCCTTCGTCTCGAAGGCAACCGGTGTGGCGATGGCGAAGGCGGGAGCGCGCGTCATGACCGGACGCACGCTCGTCGAACTCAACCTGACGCGCGAGCGCATCCCGAAGTACTTCTCGGTCAAGGAAGCAGTGTTCCCGTTCGGCAAGTTCCCGGACGCCGACCCCATCCTGGGCCCGGAAATGAAGTCGACGGGCGAGGTCATGGGCACCGGCCGCAGCTTCGGCGAGGCCTATGCCAAGGCGCAGGCGGCGTCGGGTGTGACGTTGCCCACCCGCGGCGTCTGCCTGATCAGCGTCCGCGAGCGCGACAAACCGGGCGCGGTCGAACTCGGCAAACGCCTGCGCGCCCAGGGTTTCGAGATCGTGGCGACCCAGGGCACGGCCGACGTGCTGGAGGCGAACGGCATCGAATGCCGGCGTGCCAACAAGGTGCGCGAGGGCCGGCCCCACATCGTCGACATGATCAAGAACGACGAGTTCAGCCTCATCGTGAACACGACCGAGGGCAAGCAAGCCGTGCGCGAGTCCAACTCGATTCGCCGTGAGGCCGTGGCCCGCAAAGTGACCTACTACACGACGCTCGCCGGTGCGCTGGCCACCTGCGAGGCCATCGACCACCTCCAGGACGTCGAGGTGAACCGCCTGCAGGATCTTCACAAGGAAGTTTGGATATGACGCGTAAGCCTATGACTTCTAAGGGTGCTGAGCGCCTGCGCGAGGAACTCAAACGGCTCAAGCAGGTCGAGCGGCCGCGCATCATCCAGGCCATCGCCGAGGCGCGCGCCCATGGCGACCTGAGTGAGAACGCGGAGTATCACGCGGCCCGTGAGCAGCAGAGTTTCTGCGAGGGGCGGATCAACGAGCTCGAGCACGAGCTGTCGCACTCGCACATCATCGACGTCTCGACCCTGCCCAGGACCGACAAGGTGGTTTTTGGCGCCACGGTGCACCTCGAAACGGCCACCGGCGAGGAAGTCGTCTACCAGATCGTCGGCGAGCAGGAAGCCGACATCCGCCGCAACCTGATCTCGATCACGTCGCCGATCGCGCGGGCGCTGGTCGGCAAGTCAGCCGGGGACGAGGTTCATGTCGCCGTGCCGGGTGGCACCCGCTCGTACGAAATCGTGACCGTTCGCTACGAGTAGGGATCATTCACGCCGTCTATCGGCGCGATCTGGAAGTTCGATGCCATGCGGGGGCCCGTGACCGCACACTGCAGCAACAGTTACGCGTCAGGCAGGAGGATGGTCGTCTTCTCGAGGTTGGCCCGGTAGAACAAGGCGACGTGGCCGATGCGCTGGACGATCTCCGAGCGCGTCGAGGCGGCCAGTTCGGCCAGCACCCCGTCCCGTGTCTTGCGATCACCCACTCGTGCCCGCACCTTGACCAGCTCGTGGTGAGCCAGCGCGCCGTCCATTTCCGCCACCAGGTTCGGGCCGAGCCCGGACACACCGATCAGGACCACGGGGTTCAGTTCGTGGCCAAGGCGGCGAAGGTATTTGCGTTGGGCGTCGGACAGCATGGGAAGGGGTTAGGGGATAGGGGTTGGGGGTTAGTAGGAAAGGGGCCAGGGGATGGGGGGTAGGGGTTAGTCGAGCCGGTGTGGCTGGACCTCGAGGGTCGCTATCATCCCTGAGCAACAGATGAATTCGCACGAATTTGACATTGATCCGCCGGGAATCGACGCCAACATCTGGCGCGAAACGCGCACCTCCGACTATCCCCTAACCCCTATCCCCTATCCCCTAACCCCTGTCCTGCCTGTCCCCTTGCCAAAGCGCACCAAATCCTCCGCCGCCTGGCTCGCCGAGCACGAGTCCGACCCGTACGTGAAACGGGCCCGGGAAGAGGGCTGGCGCTCGCGGGCGGTCTACAAGCTCGAGGAAATCCAGAAATCCGACCAGATCCTGCGACCGGGCATGACCATCGTCGACCTGGGCGCGGCGCCCGGCAGTTGGAGCCAGTACGCGAAGCGGCTGCTGGACGGCAAAGGTCGGATCATTGCCATGGACATCCTCGACATGCCGGCCATCCCGGGGGTGGAATTCCTGCAGGGTGACTTCAATGACGATGCCGTGCTCGAGCAGCTGTTCGCCATGGTCGGCCCGACCAAAGTCGACCTTGTCATGTCCGACATAGCCCCCAACATGATGGGCATTGCCGACGTGGACCACGACCGGTCGATGCAACTGGTGGAACTTGCGGTCGATTTCGCCGGTCGGACTCTGCGTCCCGGTGGCGATTTCCTCGCCAAGGTCTTCCAGGGGCGGGGTTTCCAGCCGCTCGTTTCCCAGTTGCGCGAACGCTTTGACTCCGTGAAGTTGCGCAAGCCGAAAGCGTCGAGGCCGCGCAGCGCCGAAGTCTACGTTCTGGCACGCGGGTATCGATTGGTGTAGTGTGAATTCGGCCGTAAGAGCGCGCACGATGCGCGCCGCAGATCAGGCTTATCCGAGGTCAGGAAGTGAACGATTTGGCCAAGAATGTCGTCCTGTGGGTCGTGATCGCCGTGGTGCTCGCCACGGTCGTGAGCAATTTCAGCTCGCGCGGGCAGGCCGTGCAGGAGATGCCTTATTCCACGTTCCTGACCCACGTCAAGGACGGCAGCGTCTCCCAGGTCACCTTCTCCGGCGACAAGATCAGCGGGCTGCGCTCCGGTGGCGAGCAGTTCGTCGTCTACAACCCGGAGACTGACAACTCGGCACTGATCGGCACGCTGCAGAAGAGCGGCGTCACCTTCAGCGCCGCACCGCCGGAGCGCCAGTCGTTCCTCATGCAGTTGTTCATCTCGTCGTTCCCGATCCTGCTGCTGATCGGCGTCTGGGTGTACTTCATGCGCCAGATGCAGGGCGGGGCGGGCGGTCGCGGGGCGATGTCGTTCGGCAAGAGCCGGGCGCGCCTGCTCAATGAAGACCAGGTCACCGTCACCTTCGCGGACGTCGCGGGCGTCGACGAAGCCAAGGAAGAAGTCTCCGAGATCGTCGACTTCCTCAAGGACCCGGGCAAGTTCCAGCGTCTCGGCGGCAAGATTCCGCGCGGCGTGCTGATGGTCGGTTCGCCCGGCACCGGCAAGACGTTGCTCGCCAAGGCGATCGCCGGCGAAGCGAAGGTGCCTTTCTTCACCATTTCCGGATCGGACTTCGTCGAGATGTTCGTCGGCGTGGGCGCCTCGCGCGTCCGCGACATGTTCGAGCAGGCCAAGAAGCAGGCGCCCTGCATCATCTTCATCGACGAAATCGACGCGGTCGGCCGCCATCGCGGTGCCGGCCTCGGCGGCGGTCACGACGAGCGCGAGCAGACGCTGAACCAGTTGCTCGTCGAGATGGACGGTTTCGAAGGCAATGAGGGCGTCATCGTCATCGCGGCCACCAACCGTCCCGACGTGCTCGACCCTGCGCTGCTGCGCCCGGGCCGCTTCGACCGCCAGGTCGTCGTGCCGCTGCCGGACGTGCGCGGACGCGAGCAGATCCTCAAGGTGCACATGCGCAAGCTGCCGCTGGCCGAGGACGTGAAGCCCTCGATCATTGCACGCGGCACGCCGGGCTTCTCGGGCGCCGACCTCGCCAACCTCGTCAACGAGGCCGCGTTGTTCGCCGCTCGCGCGAACCGTCGCACCGTCACGATGGAGGAGTTCGAGCGCGCCAAGGACAAGATCATGATGGGCGCCGAGCGCAAATCCATGGTCATGGACGACAACGAGAAGAAGCTCACCGCCTACCACGAAGCCGGGCACGCGATCGTGGGCCTCAACGTCCCCGACCACGATCCGGTGTACAAGGTCTCGATCATCCCGCGCGGCCGCGCGCTGGGCATCACGATGTTCCTGCCGGAAGCCGATCGCTACAGCACCAGCAAGCGCCGCCTCGAGAGCCGCATCGCGACGCTGTTCGGCGGCCGCGTCGCCGAAGAGATCATCTTCGGGCCGGAATACGTCACGACGGGTGCGTCGAACGACATCGAGCGCGCGACCGAGATCGCCCGCAGCATGGTCACGAAGTGGGGCCTCTCGGACAAGCTCGGCCCGCAGACCTATGCGGAGGACGAGGGCGAAGTGTTCCTCGGACGCAGCGTCACGCAGCACAAGCAGGTGTCCGACGTCACCGCGCACGTGATCGACGAGGAAATCCGCGTCCTCATCGACTCCAACTTCCAGCGTGCCAAGAGCATTCTCGAGCGCGACATCGAGAAACTGCACAAGATGGCGGAGGCGCTGATCAAGTACGAAACGATCGACGATTCCCAGATCGCCGACATCATGCAGGGCCGCGAGCCGAAGCCGCCGGCCGATTGGGAAGATCCGCACCCGGGTTCGCCGCCCGACGTCCGTCCGCGTCCGACGCGCGGCGGGGAAGGCGACGCGCCGTCGGGACGACCTGCCCCGCAACACTAGCCGAGGGGTTAGGGGATAGGGGTTGGGGGTTAGTCGGAAGGGCGGCATTGCCGCCCTTTCCTTTTACTGGCCGCAATTCTTGATGCCTGCAATTCAGCGGCTGCACCGAACGCCACGAAGACCTTCCTGTCCTTCCTGTCCTTCCTGCCCTTCCTGCACTAACCCCCAACCCCCTCAACCCCTTCTTCATGCGCTGCCGTGACCGATCGCTGGCCCTCGACGTCCCCGCCGTCATGGGTATCCTCAACGTCACGCCAGACTCGTTCTCGGACGGTGGCCTGCACTTCGAACGGCAGGCCGCGATCGCGGCCGGATTGCGCATGGTCGAGGAGGGTGCCGCCATCGTCGACGTCGGCGGCGAGTCGACGCGACCGGGTGCGGCGGCAGTAGGCGTGCAACAGGAAATCGATCGCGTCGTGCCGGTGATCGAGGCCCTCGCGGCCCGTACAGAGGCCGTGCTTTCCGTCGACACCAGCAAACCCGAAGTGATTGCGGCCGCCCTGCGTGCCGGCGCGCACCTCGTGAACGATATTCGCGCGTTGCGCATGCCGGGCGCACTCGCAGCTGCAGCGGCAGGAGAACGCCGCGGTCTGCGTGATGCACATGCAGGGCGAGCCGGCGACCATGCAGGCGGATCCGCGCTACGACGACGTCGTCGCCGAGGTCCGCGGTTTTCTTCTTGCACGCGCCAACGCCTGCCGGGAAGCAGGCATCGCGGGCGATTCGATCTGCATCGATCCCGGCATCGGGTTCGGCAAGACGTACCAGCACAACGTCGAACTGCTGCGAAACCAGCGTGCGTTCACGGATCTGGGCTATCCGCTGCTGATCGGTGTCTCGCGCAAGGCGGTCATCGGTATCATGACGGGTCGGCCAGCCCTGGAACGGGTGGTGGGCAGCGCCGTTGCGGCCGCGTTTGCGGTGCAGGCGGGGGCGTCGATCATCCGCGTGCACGACGTCGCCGCCACGGTCGATGCGGTCAAGGTGGCGGTAGCGCTGCGCGGGCGCGAAGCGAGATAGCGAAACGACTGGAAGCAAGGTGGCGCCAGCGCGGCGAGCGCGTCACGGCGAGGAGCAAGCAGCAGATGGCCAGGAAGTATTTCGGCACCGATGGCGTGCGCGGCCGGGTCGGCCAGGAACCCATGACGGTCGAGTTCGCGCTGCGGCTTGCGAGCGCCGCGGCCCGCGTGCTCGCGCCCGATGGCGGCACCGCACTGGTCGGCAAGGACACGCGCCTTTCCGGCTACATGTTCGAAGCCGCGCTCGAGGCGGGCTTCATCGCTGCCGGCGTCAACGTGAGCCTGATCGGTCCGCTGCCGACGCCCGGCATCGCGTACATGGCCCGCAAGTCCGGTTGCAAGTTCGGCGTGGTGATCAGCGCCTCGCACAATCCGTACGAAGACAACGGCATCAAGTTTTTCGACGAGCACGGCAGCAAGCTGTCCGACGAACTCGAGGAACAGATCGAGGCGTACCTCGACCAGCCGGCCCTCACGCGCGAATCGATCCATCTCGGCAAGGCAACACGCGTCGACAAGTCGCGCGTCGCTGTACCAGGAGTTCTGCATGTCGGTGCTGCCGCAAGGCACCGACCTGTCGGGACTGAAAGTCGTCATCGACTGCGCGAACGGTGCGGCCTACAAGGTGGCGCCGCGAGTCCTCACCGATCTCGGCGCCGAGATCATCCCGCTCGGCTGCTCGCCGAACGGTCGCAACATCAACCTGCGCTGTGGTTCCACGTCACCCGAGCTGATCCAGGCGACGGTGTCGGGCGTGCACGCGGACGTCGGCATCGCGCTCGACGGCGATGGCGACCGGCTGGTGATGGTCGATCATCTCGGCCGCATCGCGGACGGCGATCAGCTGCTGTACGTCATCGCCTCCGATCGCAAGCGCGCTGGCACGCTGCAGGGGCCGGTGGTCGGCACGGTGATGAGCAACCTGGGGCTCGAACAGAAGCTGCAAGCCGAGGGCGTGGAATTCCTGCGCGCGCAAGGTCGGCGACCGCTACGTGCTGGCCATGCTCAAGGAGCACGGCGGTGTGCTCGGCGGCGAAACGTCCGGTCACTTGCTGTGCCTCGATCGCACGACGACGGGCGACGGCCTGATCAGCGCCCTGGAGGTGCTGGCCGTGATGAAGCGAACGGGCCGGCCGCTCGCCGAACTCGTTGCGGGCATGCCGAAGTTCCCGCAGGTGATGATCAACGTCCGCGTCAAGGAACGCATCGACCTGTCGCAGTCGCAGGTCATCCAGGACGCCGTCAGGCGTGTCGAGGAGGGTCTCGGTACGACCGGGCGGGTGGTACTGCGCGCGTCCGGTACGGAGCCGGTGATCCGCGTCATGATCGAGGCTCAGGAAGAAGCGGTCGCGTCCCGCTATGCGAATGAACTTGCGGATGTCGTGCGCACGGCCATCTGAATGGCGGCCGTTCCGCATTGCTTTAACCCGGACCCGCCGCTAAGATCGCGCGCCTTTCGCGGCCGGCCCTGATGGGCCGGGATCGCTCACCGTTTCTGGGGGTAGTTCAGCCATGCGTCAGCCGCTCGTCGCGGGCAACTGGAAAATGCACGGGTCGCGCGCGGAAAACGCGAGTCTCGTCAGTGGTTTGCTCGATCTGTTGCAGCCGGGAAAGCGTGCCGAAATCCTGCTGTGCCCGCCGTTCCCGTACCTGATGGAAACCGGTCGCCTGCTGAAGGATTCCGGCGTGGCGCTCGGCGCCCAGTCGGTCTGCGCGGAGTCGCAGGGCGCCTTCACGGGCGAGGTGTCCGCCGCGATGCTGAAGGACGTCGGCTGCCGCTACGTGCTGGTCGGCCACTCGGAGCGTCGCCAGCTGTTCGGCGAGCGCGACGCGCTCGTCGCGCGCAAATTCGTGGCGGCCCAGGCCCAGTCGCTGGTGCCGGTGCTCTGCGTGGGTGAAACCCTGGAAGAGCGCGAGGGTGACCAGACGACCAGCGTCGTATCCCGCCAGCTCGAGGCCGTCCTGGCCGTGACCGGGGTGCAGGCGCTGGCCAGGGCGGTCATCGCCTACGAACCGGTCTGGGCGATCGGCACGGGCCGCACGGCTTCGCCGGAGCAGGCCCAGGAAGTGCACGCGATGATTCGTGCCAAGGTGTCGGAACGGGATGCTACAATAGGCGGATCGGTCAGGATCCTGTACGGCGGGAGCGTCAAGGCTTCCAACGCCCAGGAACTGTTTGCGATGCCCGATATCGACGGCGGACTCGTCGGCGGGGCGTCGCTCAAGGCGGACGAGTTCGCACGGATCTGCGCTGGCGCAGGTTGACGGCGAAGCGTCGTCGCCAGAAGGCATAAGGTTTCTTTGCGATGAATTGGCTGCAGACCCTCGCTGTCGTCTTCCACGTGCTCCTCGCGGTTGCCATCATCGGCATCGTGCTGCTTCAGCGCGGCAAGGGCGCGGATGCCGGTGCCGGTTTCGGCGCAGGTGCCTCGGGCACGGTGTTCGGCGCGCGAGGCTCCGCCTCGTTCCTGTCGCGAACCACGGCGGTTCTCGCCACGCTGTTCTTCCTGACGAGCCTGGGCCTGACGTACCTGTTCAGTCAGCAGAAGGAGGCGACCAGCGTCGTCGACACGGTCACGCAGGAAGCCCCGGCACCCGTGACGTCGCCTGCTCCGCTGCCGTCCCTGCCGGCGACGCCGGCCACGAACACTCCTGCTCCGGCCACTGCGCCGGCCACGGGCACCGAATCTGCGCCCGCGCAGCAGGCTCCGCCCGCGCAGGCACCGGCCGGCAACTGAGGCGGCGACGAACTGATCGAAGATGCGGATGTGGTGGAATTGGTAGACACGCTAGCTTGAGGGGTTAGTGCCGAAAGGCGTGAGAGTTCGAGTCTCTCCATCCGCACCAGAACGAACGAGGCGAGCCAGGGCTCGCCTTTTTCATTTGCGCTCCTACTGCGCTGCAATCTGTGCTGTTAGAATTGTGGGCTAGTCGCACCCGCTTCGAGGCTGCCCTTCGAGATGCTCGCGCAATACCTGCCGATCCTGATTTTTCTCGCAGTTGCAGGCGCTCTCGGCGTCCTCCTGCTCGTGCTCGGCCGTCTCTTCGCGCCAAGCCGGCCCGACGCCGCAAAGCTCTCGCCCTACGAGTGCGGCTTCGAAGCGTTCGAGGACTCGCGCATGAAATTCGACGTGCGCTATTACCTCGTCGCCATCCTCTTCATCGTGTTCGATCTCGAAATCGCCTTCCTGTTCCCGTGGGCCGTCGCGCTCGATTCGGTCGGCATCGTCGCGCTCGCCGCGATGGGCGTGTTCCTGCTGGTGCTCGTGGTCGGCTTCGTCTACGAGTGGAAGAAAGGGGCGCTCGAATGGGACTAGAGGCACCGAGCAGCAGCGACGCGCCGGACCGCGGCGTGTTCACCACCTCGGTGGATGCGCTCATGAACTGGGCGCGCACCGGTTCGATGTGGCCGATGACGTTCGGTCTCGCGTGTTGCGCCGTCGAGATGATGCACGCGGGTGCCGCGCGCTACGACCTCGACCGGTTCGGCATCGTCTTCCGTCCAAGCCCGCGACAGTCCGACGTGATGATCGTGGCCGGCACGCTGGTCAACAAGATGGCGCCGGCGCTGCGCAAGGTCTACGACCAGATGCCCGAGCCGCGCTGGGTCATCTCGATGGGTTCGTGCGCGAACGGCGGCGGCTACTACCACTACTCGTATGCCGTGGTCCGCGGTTGCGACCGCATCGTGCCCGTCGACGTGTACGTGCCGGGTTGTCCGCCGTCCGCCGAGGCGCTGATCTACGGCCTCATCCAGCTGCAGAAGAAAATCCACCGCACGCAGACGATTGCGCGCTGAGAACGTCGAGCAGATTCATGAACCAGGCGTTGGAACAACTCGCCGAGACGATCTCGGGCCGCTTCGCCGGGCAGGTTGCGCGCGTCGAATCGCGCTGCGGCGAGCTGACGTTCGAAGTCGTGCCGGCCGGATTGCTCGCCGTCTGCCAGGCCCTGCGGGACGAGGCCGACTGGAACTTCGAGCAGCTCATCGACCTGTGCGGCGTCGACTATGCGGCGTACGGCCAGGACGAATGGAACACCGATACCGCGACGTTCAGGGGTTTCAGTCGCGGGCGCCAGCCCCTCGACCGGCCTGCGGCCGGCCTCTCCCCGCAAGCCGGGAGCGGTGAGCAGAAGCGTTTCGCCGTCGTGTACCACCTGCTGTCCGTGAAGCACAACCGCCGTCTGCGCCTGCGTACGTGGTGCGAACCCGGCGAACCGCCGATGGTCGACTCGGTCATCGAGATCTGGAAAGCGGCCGACTGGTTCGAGCGCGAGGCGTTCGACCTCTTCGGCATCCTGTTTCGCGGCCACCCGGACCTGCGGCGACTGCTGACGGACTACGGCTTCATCGGCCATCCGTTCCGCAAGGATTTCCCGCTTTCGGGCAACGTCGAAGTCCGCTACGACCCGGCCAAGGGCCGCGTGGTCTACGAGCCGGTCAGCATCGAGCCCCGCACGCTGGTGCCGCGCGTGATCCGCGACGACAACCGCTACGAGGACGCGCTCAAGGACGCACCGAAGCATGGCCCAGAACATGGCTGAGATCCGCAGCTATACGATGAATTTCGGCCCGCAGCATCCCGCGGCCCACGGCGTGTTGCGCCTGGTGCTCGAGATGGACGGCGAGGTCGTGTTGAAGGCAGATCCGCACATCGGCCTGCTGCATCGCGCGACCGAGAAGCTTGCCGAGAGCAAGCCGTACAACCAGTCGATCGGGTACATGGACCGGCTCGACTACGTCTCGATGATGTGCAACGAGCACGCGTACTGCATGGCGATCGAGAAGCTGCTTGGCGTGCAGGTGCCCAGCCGCGCGCAGTACATCCGCGTCATGTTCGACGAGATCACGCGCATCCTGAACCACCTGATGTGGCTTGGCGCGCACGGCCTCGACATCGGCGCGATGACGATGTTCCTGTACTGCTTCCGCGAGCGCGAAGACCTGATGGACTGCTACGAGGCCGTCTCGGGCACGCGCATGCACGCGACGTATTACCGCCCGGGCGGGGTCTATCGCGACCTGCCGGACACCCTGCCGAAGTACCAGCCGTCGCGTTTCCGCAGCGCGAAGGAAATCAACCGCCTGAACGACGCGCGTTCCGGCTCGCTGCTCGATTTCATCGGCGATTTCACGGCGCGCTTCCCGGCGGCGATCGACGAGTACGAAACGCTGCTCACCGACAACCGCATCTGGAAGCAGCGCACCGTCAACATCGGCGTCGTGACGCCCGAGCGCGCGCTCAACCTGGGCTTCACCGGACCGGTGCTGCGCGGCTCCGGCATCGCGTGGGACCTGCGCAAGAAGCAGCCGTACGAAGTGTACGACCGCATGGACTTCGACATTCCAGTCGGCCTGAACGGCGACTGCTACGACCGCTACCTGGTCCGTGTCGAAGAGCTGCGCCAGTCGAATCGCATCGTCAGGCAGTGCGTCGACTGGCTGCAGCAGAACCCGGGTCCGGTGATGATCGACGATCACAAGGTCGTGCCGCCGCGCCGGGAAGAAATGAAGGGCGACATGGAATCGCTCATTCACCATTTCAAGCTGTTCACCGAAGGCTATTGCGTGCCGGCGGGCGAGTCCTACGCCGCCGTAGAGGCGCCGAAAGGCGAGTTCGGCATCTACCTCGTGTCGGACGGTGCCAACAAGCCGTACCGCCTCAAGTGCCGGGCACCGGGCTTCCCGCACCTTGCTGCGCTCGAGGAAATGACCACGGGCCACATGCTGGCGGACGTGGTTGCGGTGATCGGCACCCTCGACATCGTGTTCGGAGAGATCGACCGATGAGTGACTCACACCCTCATGCGGACACCGGCGACGCGCTTTCGCCGCACGTGCGCGCAGAGATCGATCACTGGCTGGCCAAGTTTCCGGTCGACCGCAAGCGCTCGGCGGTAATCGCGGCGCTGCACGCGGTGCAGCACGAAAAGGGGCACCTGCCGCAGGCGTCGATGGACGCGGTGGCCGGGTACCTCGGCATCCCGCCGATCCAGGTCTACGAAGTCGCGTCGTTCTATTCGATGTTCGAGACCAGGCCCTGCGGCCGTCACCACATCTCGGTGTGCACCAATATCTCGTGCATGCTCTGTGGCGGCGAAGACATCCTCTCGCACCTCGAGAAGCGCCTCGGCATCAAGGTCGGTGAAAGCACGGCCGATGGCCGCTTCTACCTCAAGCAGGAAGAAGAATGCCTTGCGGCATGCAACGGCGCGCCGATGATGATGGTCAACCACGTGTACTTCGAGCACCTGACGCCTGCGAAGGTCGATCAGATCCTCGACGATCACAAGTAAGCCGGAGTCCAACGAGTGACCGACTGGACCGACCGGATGAACCTCGTCTGCTTCGAGCCGCTCAAGCACGAGCGCTCGTGGGAGCTCGAGACCTACCTGAAGATCGGTGGGTACGACGCCTGGAAGAAGATCCTGGCGGAGAAGCCGCCGCGCGAGCAGGTCATCGAAGCGTTGAAGGCCTCGGGCCTGCGCGGCCGCGGTGGCGCGGGCTTCCCGACGGGCCTCAAGTGGTCGTTCATGCCGCGCAACGCCCCGATGCAGAAGTACATGGTCTGCAACTCGGACGAGAGCGAGCCCGGCACCTGCCATGACCGCGACATCCTCCGTTACAACCCGCACGCGCTGATCGAAGGCATGGCCATCGGCGGCTACTGCACGAACTCGTCGGTCGGCTACAACTACATCCGCGGCGAGTTCATGGCCGAACCGTTCCCACGTTTCGAAGGTGCGCTCCAGGAAGCCTATGCCGCGGGCCTGCTGGGCAGGAACATCCAGGGATCGGGCGTCGATTTCGACCTGTACTCGTTCCTGGGTGCGGGCGCCTACATCTGCGGCGAAGAGACGGCGTTGCTCGAATCGCTTGAAGGCAAGCAGGGACGGCCGCGCTTCAAGCCGCCGTTTCCAGCCAACTTCGGCCTCTACGGCAAACCGACGACCATCAACAACGCGCAGAGCTATGCCTCGGTGCCGACGATCCTGCGCAAGGGTCCTGAATGGTTTGCCGACCTCGGCCCGCCCAACTCGGGCGGCACGGTGATCTTCTCGGTCTCGGGGCACGTTGCAAAGCCGGGCAACTTCGAAGTTCCGCTTGGCATTCCTTTCCCCGACCTGCTCGAACTCGCGGGCGGCGTCTGGAAGGGCCGCAAGCTCAAGGCCGTGATTCCGGGCGGCTCGTCCGTGCCGGTGCTCAAGGCCGAAGCCATCCTGGCCGCGAACATGGATTATGACTCGCTCAAGAAGGCGGGGTCGTCGCTCGGTTCGGCCGCCGTCATCGTCATGGACGAGACGACGTGCATGGTCCGCGTGCTCGAGCGGCTTTCGCGCTTCTATTACTCGGAGTCGTGCGGCCAGTGCACGCCGTGCCGCGAAGGCACCGGCTGGCTCAACCGCACGCTGCAGCGGATCATGGCGGGGCAGGGCAAGCAGGCCGACATCGACATGCTCGTCGACGTCGCCAACAAGATCGAGGGCCACACCATCTGCGCGCTCGGCGACGCCGCCGCGTGGCCGGTGCAGAGCTTCATCCGTCATTTCCGGCACGAGTTCGAGTATTTCGTCGAGCACGGCCACAGCATCGTCGAGGCGCGCGGTCGCGCAGCGTGATCAGGTCACCATGAGCGAAGAGCTGGTCAATATCGAAGTCGACGGTGTGCCGATGAAGGCGCGCAAGAACGCCATGGTCATCCAGGTCACGGATGCCAGCGGCGTCTACATCCCGCGATTCTGCTACCACGACAAGCTGAGCATCGCGGCCAACTGCCGCATGTGCCTGGTCGAAGTCGAGAAGGCGCCGAAGCCGCTGCCCGCCTGCGCGACGCCGGTCGCCGAGGGCATGAAGATATTCACGAAATCGCCCAGGGCGATCGCGGCGCAGAAAGCGACCATGGAGTTCCTGCTGATCAACCACCCGCTCGATTGCCCGATCTGCGACCAGGGCGGCGAGTGCGAACTGCAGGACCTCGCGATGGGCTTCGGGCGCGACGTGTCCCGCTATGCCGAGCGCAAGCGCGTTTTCAAGGACGAGAACCTCGGCCCGCTCGTCTCCACCGACATGACCCGCTGCATTCACTGCACGCGCTGCGTGCGGTTCGGCCAGGAAATCGCCGGTGTCCCCGCGCTCGGCACGATTGGCCGCGGCGAACAGACGATGATCTCGACGTTCATCGAGCAGAGCATCGACCACGAGCTGTCGGCGAACATCATCGACCTGTGCCCGGTGGGCGCGTTGAACAACAAGCCGTACCGGTACCGCGCCCGCGCCTGGGAAATGACGCAGGTGCCGCTCGTGTCGCCGCACGATTGCGTCGGCACCAACTTGAGCGCACACGTGCTGCGCGGCCGGGTCATGCGCATCGTGCCGCGCGCGAACGAAGCGATCAACGAGTCCTGGATTGCCGACCGCGACCGCTTCAGCTACGAAGGCTTTTACTCGGCCGACCGTGCCGTGAAGCCGATGATCAGGCAAGGCGGTGCCTGGCGCGAAGTCGACTGGGAAGCCGCGCTCGAAGCGGCGGCCAGGGGCTTGCAGCAAGTCGTGCGCGAGACGGGACCGGCCCAGGTCGGCGTGCTTGCTTCGCCGATTGCGTCACTCGAAGAACTCGCGCTCACGGCGAAGATCGCGCGTGCGATCGGCACGAACAACCTCGACCATCGCCTGCGTCGCGTCGATTTCCGTGACCAGGCGAACGATCCGGTCGCGCCGATGCTCGGCTGCTCCATCGCCGAAATCGAGCAGGCTGCGGGCGTGCTGGTGGTCGGCTCGAACCTGCGCAAGGAAGTGCCGCTGATCGCTCACCGTGTTCGCCAGGGCGCCGTGCGCCGCGGCGCCAAGGTCTCGTTCATCAACCCGCGTTCGTACGACGTGCGTTTTCCGGTCACGGCCAACCTCACCAGCAACGGGCTCGGCATGGCGCAGCACCTGGCTGCCGTACTCGTTGCGTCGCTCAATGCGCAGGGCAAAGCCGCGCCATCGAGCCTGGCAGCCGCGATCGAGGGGGTCACGCCGACGGCTCAGCACGAGGCCGTGGCGGCGACGCTGGCGGCGGGCGAACTGCGCGTCATCCTGCTCGGCGCGCTCGCCCAGCATCACGCTGCGTACTCGGAACTCCGGGCCCTGGCGATGGCGCTCGCTGATGCAACTGGCGCGCAGCTCGGATTCCTGCCGGAAGGAGGCAACGCCGTCGGCGCGGCACTGGCGGGCGTTCTCCCGCATCGCGCCGCAGGCGGTCGTGCAGTCGCCGCGCCAGGTCTCAATGCCGTCGAGATGATCGCGGCGCGGCTCAGGGCGTACGTGCTCGTCGGCGGCATCGAATCGGCAGACCTCGTGCCTTCGTCCGCCATCGAAGCCTCGTTGCGCGGCGCGGACTGCGTCGTTGCAATTACGCCGTATGCGAGCGAGGAGATCCTCGCTAACGCCAGCGTGATCCTGCCGAGCGCGGTGTTCGCCGAAACCTCGGGCACCTGGGTCAACGTCGAAGGGTGCTGGCAGAGTGTCGCGGGAGTTTCTAAACCGGCCGGTGAAGCCAGGCCCGCGTGGAAGATCCTGCGCGTGCTCGGCAACCTGCTCGGGCTCGCCGGGTTCGACTACGTCAGCTCCGAAGAAGTGCGTGACGAACTTCGTCATGAACTCGACACGTACACGGGCGGGGTAGGCGCTGCGGCTGCATTCGCGCCGGGTCGCCTGGCGGCGATGGACGTAACGCGCGAAATCGCCATTTACGGTGTCGACGCCATCGTGCGTCGCTCTGCGCCGCTGCAGGCCACGGTGGATGGTCAGGCTGGCGCAGCCGGGGGTGCGGCATGATCGACACGATCGTCGCGCTCTGGCTGTCACAGCCCGAATGGCTGCGGACTATGCTGGTCAGCCTCGGCCAGATCCTGGCGGTCACGATCACGGTGATCCTGTGCGTGGCCTACACGACGCTGGCCGAGCGCAAGGTCATCGGCTACATGCAGGTGCGCATCGGCCCGAACCGGGTGGGACCGTTCGGCCTGCTGCAGCCGTTCGCCGACGTCATCAAGCTGCTGCTGAAGGAAGTCGTCGTCCCGTCGCGCTCGAACCGCTACCTGTTCGTCGTCGCGCCGCTGTTGACGCTCACGCCTGCCTTCGCGGCCTGGGCGGTGATGTCGCTGTGGCCTGGTTTTGCGATCGCGCACATCGATGCGGGCGTGCTCTACATCCTGGCGCTCGCGGGCTTCGGCGCCTACGGCATCATCCTCGCCGGCTGGGCTGCGAACTCGAAGTATGCGTTCCTCGGCGCCATGCGCTCGGCGGCGCAGATCGTCGCGTACGAGATCGCGATGGGTTTCGCGCTGGTCGGCGTGGTGATGGCGGCGGGCACGCTCAATATCGGCAAGATCGTGGCGGCGCAGGCGGGCGGGCCCGGCAGCTGGTACTGGTTCTGGCTGTTCCCGCTGATGGTCGTCTACTTCATCGCGGGAGTGGCGGAAACCAATCGCGCACCGTTCGATGTCGCGGAAGGCGAGTCGGAAATCGTCGCCGGTTTCCACGTCGAGTATTCGGGCATCGCGTTCGCGCTGTTCTTCCTCGCCGAATACGCCAACATGATCCTGATCTCGGCGTTGTCGGCCACGTTCTTCCTTGGCGGCTGGCTGTCGCCGTTCGAGGGCTACCCGGTGCTCGGCGACATCACCTTGCTCGCGGCGCCTGGCCTGCACTGGTTCATCCTCAAGACCTGCTTCTTCCTGTTCTGCTTCCTGTGGTTCCGCGCGACGTTCCCGCGGTACCGTTACGACCAGATCATGCGGCTCGGCTGGAAGGTGTTCATCCCCGTCACGCTGGTCTGGCTGTGTGCCGAGGCAGCGATGTGGGTCTGCAAGATCGGTCCGTGGGCCGCCTGAGGTAGCGAGATCGTGCGTAGCTTCATCAAGACCTTCTTCCTCTGGGAACTGCTGCAGGGCCTGCGGGTGACGCTGCGCGCGTTCTTCGCGCCGAAATTCACCGTCCAGTACCCGGAGGAGAAGACCCCGCAGTCGCCGCGCTATCGCGGCCTGCATGCGCTGCGCCGTTACGCCAACGGCCAGGAGCGTTGCATCGCCTGCAAGCTCTGCGAGGCGGTCTGCCCGGCGCTCGCGATTACGATCGAGTCCGACGTCAGCGCCGACGGCACGCGCCGCACGACGCGGTACGACATCGACCTGTTCAAGTGCATCTACTGCGGTTTCTGCGAGGAAGCCTGCCCGGTCGATGCGATCGTGGAGACCCGCATCCACGAGTACCACATGGAAAACCGCGGCGAGAACATCATGACCAAGGACAAGCTGCTCGCGATCGGCGAGCGCTACGAAGCCATGATCGCGGCCGACAAGGCCGCCGACGCGCGCTACCGCTGACCGAGGCGACCCCGCACATGATCGTCAACGTCCTCTTCTACGTCTTCGGCGCGATCCTGGTGCTGACCGCACTGGGTGTCATTACGGCGCGCAACCCGGTGCACTGCGCCCTGTTCCTGGTCGCGGCCTTCCTGAACAGTGCCGTGATCTGGCTGCTGCTCCAGGCCGAGTTCCTTGCGCTGACGCTGATCGTGGTCTACGTCGGCGCGGTGATGGTGCTGTGGCTGTTCGTGGTGATGATGCTCGACGTCGACGTCGAGAAGCTGCGGCAGGGCTTTACCCGCTATGCCCCGCTGGGTGCGCTGATTGCCCTGATCGTGGCGGCGCAGATCGGCCTGGTGGTCTACGTGCGCAAGCTGGGCCTGGACGACACGGCTGCGGCGGTCGTCGACCGGCCCGCGGATTATTCGAACACGCAGGAACTCGGGCACCTGCTCTACACGCAGTACCTGTACCCGTTCGAGATCGCGGCCGTCATCCTGCTGGTCGCGATCGTGGCGGCCATCACGCTCACCATGCGTGACCGTCCGGGACAGAAGGTCCAGGACATCGGCAAGCAGGTTGCAGTCAGGGCGAAGGATCGCGTGCGCATCGTCAAGATGGACGCGGAGGCCAGGCAATGATCCCGCTGTCCCACGTCCTGCTGCTGTCCGGCATCCTGTTCAGCCTTTCGGTTGCAGGCATTTTCATCAACCGCAAGAACGTGCTGCTGCTGCTCATGTGCATCGAGCTCATGCTGCTGTCGGTCAATTTCAACTTCATCGCCTTCTCGCATCACCTCGGCGACCTGGCCGGGCAGGTGTTCGTGTTCTTCATCCTGACGGTCGCTGCCGCCGAATCCGCGATCGGCCTGGCCATCCTGGTCGTGCTGTTCCGCGAACGGCGCAGCATCAACGTCGAAGACCTCGATTCGATGAGGGGCTGAGCCGTGGAACAGACGCTGCTCATCATCGTCGGGGCGCCGCTGGTCGCATCGATCATTGCGGGATTGCTCGGCAAGCAGATTGGTCGCGCGGCTACCCACAGCCTCACGACCGCCAGCATTGCGATTGCCTGCGCGCTCTCCGTCAAGGTCCTGCTCGGGCTGCTCGACGGCGCGCCGGTCTTCGACGGCCCGGTCTACACCTGGCTGGTCAGCGACGGCATCCGGATGGAGGTCGGTTTCCTGGTCGACCGGCTCTCGGCCCTGATGATGGTCGTCGTGACCTTCATCTCGCTGATGGTGCACATCTACACCATCGGCTACATGCGCGACGACCCGGGCTACACGCGGTTCTTCAGCTACATCTCGCTGTTCACCTTCGCGATGCTCATGCTCGTGATGTCGAACAACCTGATGCAGCTGTTCTTCGGCTGGGAGGCGGTGGGCGTGGTGTCCTACCTGCTGATCGGCTTCTGGTACACGAAACCGACGGCGATATTCGCCAACATGAAAGCCTTCCTGGTCAACCGCGTCGGCGACTTCGGCTTCCTGCTCGGCATCGCCGGCCTGGTTCACCTGACCGGTTCGCTGCACTACTCGGAGATCTTCGCGCAGACCGGGATGATCGCCGGCAGCACGTTCGAACTCATTCCCGGCCACGCCTGGCAGGCCGCCACGGTGATCTGCATCGCGCTGTTCATCGGCGCGATGGGCAAGTCGGCCCAGGTGCCGCTGCACGTCTGGCTGCCCGATTCGATGGAAGGCCCAACGCCGATTTCGGCGTTGATCCACGCGGCCACGATGGTGACGGCCGGCATCTTCATGGTCGCGCGGATGTCGCCTTTGTTCGAACTGTCGGAGACCGCGCTCAGCTTCGTGCTGGTGATCGGCGCAACGACGGCCCTGTTCATGGGGTTCCTCGGCATCGTCAACAACGACATCAAGCGGGTCGTGGCGTACTCGACCTTGTCCCAGCTCGGCTACATGACTGCGGACCTGGGCGTCTCTGCGTACGCAGGCTCGATCTTCCACCTGATGACGCACGCATTCTTCAAGGCGCTGCTGTTCCTCGCCGCCGGCTCGGTCATCATCGCGATGCACCACGAGCAGGACATGCGGAAGATGGGTGGCCTCAGGAAGTACATGCCCATCACGTACGCCACCGCTCTTATCGGTTCGCTCGCACTGATCGGGTTCCCTGGCTTTTCCGGGTTCTTCTCCAAGGATGCGGTGATCGAGGCGGTGCATGCCTCGCACCTGCCAGGCGCGACCTACGCCTACTGGTGCCTGTTGATCGGCGTGTTCGTCACGGCGTTCTACTCGTTCCGGCTGGTGTTCATGACGTTCCACGGTGAGGGGCGCATGGACCCCCACACGAAGGAGCATTTGCACGAGAGCCCCTGGGTGGTGACGTTGCCATTGATCCTGCTCGCAATTCCCTCGGTGCTGATCGGCTGGCCGGGAATCGGGCCGCTGCTGTTCGGCGGCTATTTCCAGGGGGCAATCGTCGTCGCGCCGGCGCACGACGTGCTCGGCGAACTGGGGCGCGAATACCACGGACCGGCGGCGTTCGTCCTGCACGGCCTCACCGGTCCGGCGGTCTGGCTCGCGGCCGCGGGCGTGCTCGCAGCCTGGTTCCTGTACCTGCAGCGACCATCGCTTGCCGCCGTGCTGCGCGAGAAGGCGGGCGGCCTCTACACGCTGCTCGAGAACAAGTACTACTTCGACTGGTTCAACGAGAACGTCATCGCGGCAGGCAGCCGCAAACTCGGCATGGCGCTCTGGAAGGGCGGCGATGTCGCCCTGATCGACGGCGCGGCGGTCAATGGTTCGGCCCGCCTGGTCGCGTGGGTGGCCCAGACCGCCCGCGGCCTGCAGTCCGGGTACCTCTATCACTACGCCTTCGCGACGATCATCGGGCTCTCGGTCCTGCTCGCATGGCTCCTCTGGCGAAGCTGAGCACCAAGCACCATGCAACTCGACTGGCCCATCCTGAGCGTCCTCGTCTGGCTGCCCATCGCCGCCGGGGTGCTGCTGCTCCTCGTCGGCGAGCGCAATGTCGCAGTCGGCCGCTGGCTTGCGCTCTTGGCGAGCCTCGCCACGTTTGCAATCAGCGTGCTGCTCTGGCGCGAGTTCGACCCCTCGACCGCCTCGATGCAGTTCTTCGAGCAGCAGCCGTGGATCGGCGCCTTCAACGCCTGGTACGCGCTCGGCGTGGACGGCATCTCGATGCCGCTGATCGTGCTGACGGCCTTCATCACACCGCTGGTCGTCATTGCCGGTTGGACCGTGATCGAGAAGCGGCCGGCGCAGTACTTCGCCGCCTTCCTGATCCTCGAAGGCCTGATGATCGGCGTGTTCGCGGCGCTCGATGCGATGCTGTTCTACGTCCTCTGGGAGGCCATGCTGATCCCGATGTTCGTGATCATCGGCGTCTGGGGCGGTACGCGGCGCGTGTACGCCACGGTCAAGTTCTTCCTCTACACCTTCCTGGGCTCGGTGCTCATGCTGGTGGCGCTCATCTACATGTACCTGCAGGGCGGCAGCTACTCGATCGCCGACCTGCAGGCGCTCCCGCTCTCGATGCGTGAGCAGGTGCTGATCTTCAGCGCGTTCCTCGTGGCGTTTGCGGTCAAGGTGCCGATGTGGCCGGTCCACACCTGGTTGCCGGACGCGCACGTCGAAGCGCCGACCGGCGGCTCGGTGATCCTGGCCGCGATCATGCTGAAAATGGGTGGCTACGGCTTCCTGCGTTTCAGTCTGCCCATGACTCCGGACGCCTCGCGGGAGCTCGACTGGCTGATCATCGCGCTGTCGCTCACGGCCGTCGTCTACATCGGCTTCGTGGCGCTGGTGCAGCAGGACATGAAGAAGCTGATCGCGTACTCGTCGATCGCGCACATGGGTTTCGTCACGCTCGGCGCCTTCATCGCCTTCGAGATCGTCCGTGCCACCGGCCAGGTCCAGGGCGCGGCCATGGGCCTCGATGGCGCGATGGTGCAGATGATCTCGCACGGGCTCGTGTCCGGCGCGCTGTTCCTCTGCATCGGCGTGCTGTACGACCGCATGCACAGCCGCCAGATCGCGGACTACGGCGGCGTGATCAACACCATGCCGATCTTCGGTGCGTTCATGGTGCTGTTCGCGATGGCCAACGCGGGCCTGCCCGGCACGTCAGGGTTCGTCGGCGAGTTCCTGGTGATCCTTGCGGCCTTCAAGGCCAACTTCTGGTACGCGTTCCTCGCGGCAACCACGCTGATCCTCGGCGCGGCCTACACGCTATGGCTCGTCAAGCGCGTCGTGTTCGGTCCCGTCGGCAACGACCACGTCGCGCATTTGCAGGACCTGAACGGTCGTGAATTCCTCGTGCTGGGCGTGCTCGCCATCGCCGTGCTCGTGCTGGGCCTGTGGCCGGCGCCGCTGCTCGACGTGATGCGGCCGACCCTCGAGCAACTGGTGCAGCAGATGATGATGACGAAGGTCGGACCATGAGCCTGGCATCCATCTCACGGCTGGACCTCGTCCTCGCGGCGCCCGAAATGTTCGTGCTCGCGGCAACCTGCGTCGTGCTGCTCGTCGACCTCTTCCTGACCGAGCGGACGCGCTGGGTCACCTTCGTGCTGTCGCTGCTGACGCTGGCCGGCGCGTCCTGGATCACGACCGTGACCGGCTTCACCGAGCGTACGGTCGGTTGGCACGGCACGTACGTGGCCGATCCCTTGTCAGCCCTGCTGAAGATCGTGGCATACGGCGCAGTCGCGGTCGCGTTCCTGTACGGACACAATTACCTGCAGGTGCGGCGCATCCTGAAAGGCGAGTACTACGTACTCGGGCTCTTCGCGCTGCTCGGCATCATGGTGCTGGTCTCGGCCAACAGCCTGGTGACCCTCTACCTGGGCGTGGAACTGCTGGCACTGTCGCTGTATGCGCTGGTCGCATTCAATCGCGATTCCGGCATCGCAGCCGAAGCGGCCATCAAGTACTTCGTGCTGGGATCGATCGCGTCCGGCGCGCTGCTCTACGGCATGTCGATCATCTATGGCGTCACGGGGTCGCTCGAGCTCGGCGTGATCAGCAACGCGGCGCTGCAGATGCCGGCAGGGCAGATCGGCTTGCTGTTCGGCCTGGCCTTCATCGTCGTCGGCGTTGCCTTCAAGTTCGGTGCCGTACCGTTCCACACGTGGGTGCCGGACGTCTATCACGGCGCACCCACGCCGGTGACGCTGTTCCTGGCGGCCGCACCGAAGCTCGGCTCGTTTGCCCTGGCGTTCCGGCTGCTCGCCGAGGGCCTGGGTGCCGTGCATGCGACGGGCTGGCAGGACATGATCACGATGGTCGCGGTGCTGTCGATCATTGTCGGCAACGTCGTCGCGATCGCGCAGACCAACATCAAGCGCATGCTGGCGTATTCGACGATCTCGCACGTCGGCTTCATCCTGCTCGGCATCCTTGCCGGCACCAGCCAGGGTTACGAGGCCGCGCTGTACTACACGATCACCTACGTGATCATGTCGGTCGGCGGCTTCGGCATGATCATCCTGCTCTCGCGCCAGGGATTCGAAGCCGACAGCCTCGAGGATTTCAAGGGTCTCAACGCGCGCAGCCCGTGGTTCGCAGCGGTGATGCTGATGCTGATGTTCAGCATGGCAGGCGTGCCGCCGTTCGTCGGCTTCTGGGCCAAGCTGGCCGTGATCCAGGCCGTGCTGGACATAGGCAGTCTGTGGCTCGCGATCGTCGCCGTCGCGCTTTCGGTGGTCGGCGCCTACTACTACCTGCGCGTCGTGAAGCTGATGTACTTCGACGAGCCGACGGACAAGGCGGCGCTGCAGGGCGGCGGCGGGGCGATGCGCTTCGTCCTGAGCCTGAATGGGCTGGCGGTGCTGGCGCTCGGGCTGTATCCCGGGTTGTTGCTCGCACTCTGCGCGCGGGTCATCCCGTAGTTGGCGTCAATGGGGCGCGGCGGCCTGCAACCGAATGATTTGATAAGAAGTGTCGCCTATGTATAATAGGCGGCTCGATTGCGGGGTGGAGCAGTCTGGCAGCTCGTCGGGCTCATAACCCGAAGGTCCGAGTGGCTGCGAACCACGCTGATCAGCGTTGGCCAGATCCTCGCCGTCACGATCACGGTAATCCTGTGTGTCGCCTACACGACCCTGGCCGAGCGCAAGGTCATCGGCTACATGCAGGTGCGCATCGGCCCGAACCGGGTGGGGCCGTTCGGCCTGCTGCAGCCGTTCGCCGACGTCATCAAGCTGCTGCTGAAGGAAGTCGTCGTCCCGTCGCGCTCGAACCGCTACCTGTTCGTGGTGGCGCCGCTGCTGACGCTCACGCCTGCCTTCGCGGCCTGGGCGGTGATGTCGCTGTGGCCCGGCTTTGCGATCGCGGACATCGACGCGGGCGTGCTCTACATCCTGGCGCTCGCGGGCTTCGGCGCCTACGGCATCATTCTCGCCGGCTGGGCGGCCAACTCGAAGTATGCGTTCCTGGGCGCCATGCGCTCGGCGGCACAGATCGTCGCGTATGAAATCGCGATGGGTTTCGCGCTGGTCGGCGTGGTGATGGCGGCGGGCACGCTCAACATCGGCAAGATCGTGGCAGCGCAGGCGGGCGGGCCGGGCAGCTGGTACTGGCTCTGGTTGTTCCCGCTGATGGTCGTCTACTTCATCTCGGGAGTGGCCGAGACCAACCGCGCGCCGTTCGACGTCGCGGAAGGCGAGTCGGAAATCGTGGCCGGTTTCCACGTCGAGTATTCAGGCATAGCGTTCGCGCTGTTCTTCCTCGCCGAATACGCCAACATGATCCTGATCTCGGCGCTGTCGGCCACGTTCTTCCTCGGCGGCTGGCTGTCGCCGTTCGAAGGCTATCCGGTGCTCGGCGACGTCGCGTTGCTCGCGGCGCCCGGCCTGCACTGGTTCATCCTCAAGACCTGCTTCTTCCTGTTCTGCTTCCTGTGGTTCCGCGCGACCTTCCCGCGGTACCGCTACGACCAGATCATGCGGCTCGGGTGGAAGGTGTTCATTCCCGTCACGCTGGTCTGGCTGTGCGCCGAGGCGGCGATGTGGGTCTACAAGATCGGTCCCTGGGCCGCGTGAGGTAGCGAGAGCGTGCGCAGCGTCATCAAGACATTCTTTCTCTGGGAACTGCTGCAGGGCCTGCGGGTGACGCTGCGCGCGTTCTTCGCGCCGAAGTTCACCGTCCAGTACCCGGAGGAGAAGACCCCGCAGTCGCCGCGCTACCGCGGCCTGCACGCGCTGCGCCGTTACGCCAACGGCCAGGAGCGTTGCATCGCCTGCAAGCTCTGCGAGGCGGTCTGCCCGGCGGCAGCCATCACGATCGAATCCGACGTCAGCGCCGACGGCACGCGCCGCACGACGCGCTACGACATCGACCTGTTCAAGTGCATCTACTGCGGCTTCTGCGAGGAAGCCTGCCCGGTCGATGCGATCGTGGAGACCCGCATTCACGAGTACCACATGGAGAACCGCGGCGAGAACATCATGACCAAGGACAAGCTGCTCGCGATGGGCGAGCGCTACGAAGCCATGATCGCGGCCGACAAGGCCGCCGACGCGCGCTACCGCTGACCAAGGCGACCCCTGCAAATGATCGTCAACGTCCTCTTCTACGTCTTCGGCGCGATCCTCGTGCTGACCGCGCTGGGCGTCGTCACGGCGCGCAACCCGGTGCACTGCGCGCTGTTCCTGGTCGCGGCGTTCCTGAACAGTGCCGTGATCTGGCTGCTGCTGCAGGCCGAGTTCCTCGCGCTGACACTGGTCGTGGTCTACGTCGGCGCGGTGATGGTGCTGTGGCTGTTCGTGGTGATGATGCTCGACGTCGACGTCGAGAAGCTGCGTCAGGGCTTTACCCGCTATGCCCCGCTGGGCGCGCTGATTGCCCTGGTCGTGGCGGCGCAGATCGGCCTCGTCGTCTACGTGCGCAAGCTGGGCCTGGACGACACGGCCGCGGCGGTCGCCGACCGGCCCGCGGGATACTCGAACACGCTGGAACTCGGGCACCTGCTCTACACGCAGTACCTGTACCCGTTCGAGATCGCCGCCGTCATCCTGCTGGTCGCGATCGTGGCGGCCATCACGCTCACCATGCGTGACCGTCCGGGGCAGAAAGTGCAGGACATCGGCAAGCAGGTCGCGGTGCGCGCGAAGGACCGCGTGCGCATCGTCAAGATGGACGCGGAGGCGAAGCAATGATCCCGCTGTCGCACGTGTTGCTGCTGTCCGGCATCCTGTTCAGCCTCGCGGTCGCCGGCATCTTCATCAACCGCAAGAACGTGTTGCTGCTGCTGATGTGCATCGAGCTGATGCTGCTGTCGGTGAACTTCAACTTCATCGCTTTCTCGCATCACCTCGGCGACCTGGCCGGGCAGGTGTTCGTGTTCTTCATCCTGACGGTCGCCGCCGCCGAGTCCGCGATCGGCCTGGCCATCCTGGTCGTGCTGTTCCGCGAGCGGCGCAGCATCAACGTCGAAGACCTCGACGCAATGCGGGGCTGAGCCGTGGAACAGACGCTGCTCATCATCGTGCTCGCGCCGCTGGCTGCGTCGATCATTGCCGGATTCTTCGGCAGGCAGATCGGCCGGGCTGCGACGCACAGCATCACCATCGCCGGCGTGGCGATCGCGTGTGCGCTCTCCGTCAAGGTCCTGCTCGGGCTCCTGGACGGCGCGCCGGTCTTCGACGGCCCGGTCTACACCTGGCTGGTCAGCGACGGCATCCGGATGGAGGTCGGTTTCCTGGTCGACCGGCTCTCGGCGCTGATGATGGTCGTGGTGACCTTCATCTCGCTGATGGTGCACGTCTACACCATCGGCTACATGCACGACGACCCGGGTTACACGCGGTTCTTCAGCTACATCTCGCTGTTCACGTTCTCGATGCTGATGCTCGTGATGTCGAACAACCTGATGCAGCTGTTCTTCGGCTGGGAGGCGGTGGGCGTCGTGTCGTACCTGCTGATCGGCTTCTGGTACACGAAGCCGTCGGCCATCTTCGCCAACATGAAAGCGTTCCTGGTCAACCGCGTCGGCGACTTCGGTTTCCTGCTCGGCATCGCCGGCCTGGTCCACCTGACCGGCACGCTGCATTACTCCGAGATCTTCGCGCAGGCCGACAGGATCGCCGGCAGCACCTTCGAATTGCTGCCGGGTCACGCCTGGCAGGCCGCCACGGTGATCTGCATCGGCCTGTTCATCGGCGCGATGGGCAAGTCCGCGCAGGTGCCGCTGCACGTCTGGCTGCCCGATTCCATGGAAGGCCCCACGCCGATTTCGGCGCTGATCCACGCGGCCACGATGGTCACGGCCGGCATCTTCATGGTCGCACGGATGTCGCCGTTGTTCGAACTGTCGGAGACCGCGCTCAACTTCGTGCTGGTGATCGGCGCGACGACGGCCCTGTTCATGGGGTTCCTCGGCATCGTCAACAACGACATCAAGCGGGTGGTGGCGTACTCGACGCTGTCCCAGCTCGGCTACATGACCGCGGACCTTGGCGTCTCCGCGTACGCGGGCTCGATCTTCCACCTGATGACGCACGCATTCTTCAAGGCGCTGCTGTTCCTGGCCGCCGGCTCGGTCATCATCGCGATGCACCACGAGCAGGACATGCGCAGGATGGGCGGCCTGCGCAAGTACATGCCCATCACGTACGCCACCGCGCTGATCGGTTCGCTGGCGCTGATCGGCTTCCCCGGCTTCTCCGGATTCTTCTCCAAGGACGCGGTGATCGAGGCGGTGCATGCCTCGCACCTGCCCGGCGCAACGTACGCCTACTGGTGCCTGCTGATCGGCGTGTTCGTCACGGCGTTCTACTCGTTCCGGCTGGTGTTCATGACGTTCCACGGCGAGGAGCGCATGGACCCCCACACGAAGGAGCATTTGCACGAGAGCCCCTGGGTGGTGACGCTGCCGTTGATCCTGCTCGCAATTCCGTCGGTGATGATTGGCTGGCCGGGAATCGGGCCGCTGCTGTTCGGCGACTATTTCCAGGGGGCAATCGTCGTCGCACCGGCGCACGACGTGCTGGGCCACCTGGAGCGCGAATACCACGGGCCGGCGGCGTTTGTCCTGCACGGGCTCACCGGACCGGCGGTCTGGCTCGCAGCGGCGGGCGTGCTGGCGGCGTGGTTCCTGTACCTGCAGCGGCCGGCGCTTGCCGCCGTGCTGCGCGAGAAGGCGGGCGGTCTCTACACGCTGCTCGAGAACAAGTACTACTTCGACTGGTTCAACGAGAACGTCATCGCGGCCGGCAGTCGCAGACTCGGCATGGCGCTCTGGAAGGGCGGCGACGTCGCCGTGATCGACGGCGCGGCGGTCAATGGTTCGGCCCGCCTGGTCGCGTGGGTGGCACAGACCGCCCGCGGCCTGCAGTCGGGTTACCTCTATCACTACGCTTTCGCGACGATCATCGGGCTCTCGGTCCTGCTCGCGTGGCTCCTCTGGCGAAGCTGAGCACCAAGAATCATGCAACTCGACTGGCCCATCCTGAGCGTCCTCGTCTGGCTGCCCGTCGCTGCCGGCGTGCTGCTGCTGCTCGTGGGCGACCGCGGCCTGCCTGTCGGCCGCTGGATTGCGCTCGCGGCGAGCCTCGCCACGTTCGCAATCAGCGTCCTGCTCTGGCGCGAGTTCGACCCGTCGACCGCCTCGATGCAGTTTTTCGAACAGCAGCCGTGGATCGGCGCCTTCAACGCCTGGTACACGCTCGGCGTGGACGGCATCTCGATGCCGCTGATCGTGCTGACGACCTTCATCACACCGCTGGTCGTCATTGCGGGCTGGACCGTGATCGAGAAGCGGCCGACGCAGTACTTCGCCGCCTTCCTGATCCTCGAAGGCCTGATGATCGGCGTGTTCGCGGCGCTCGATGCGATGCTGTTCTACGTGCTCTGGGAAGCCATGCTGATCCCGATGTTCGTGATCATCGGCGTCTGGGGCGGACCGCGGCGCGTCTACGCCACGGTCAAGTTCTTCCTCTACACCTTCCTGGGCTCGGTGCTCATGCTGGTGGCGCTGATCTACATGTACCTGAAGGGCGGCAGCTATTCGATCGCGGACCTGCAGGCGCTCCCGCTCTCGATGCGCGAACAGGTGCTGATCTTCAGCGCGTTCCTGGTGGCCTTCGCGGTCAAGGTGCCGATGTGGCCGGTCCACACGTGGTTGCCCGACGCGCACGTCGAGGCGCCCACCGGCGGTTCGGTGATCCTGGCCGCGATCATGCTGAAGATGGGCGGCTACGGCTTCCTGCGCTTCAGTCTGCCGATGACGCCCGACGCCGCGCGGGAACTCGACTGGCTGATCATCACGTTGTCGCTCACGGCCGTGGTCTACATCGGCTTCGTCGCACTCGTGCAGCAGGACATGAAGAAGCTGATCGCGTACTCGTCGATCGCGCACATGGGATTCGTCACGCTGGGCGCCTTCATCGCTTTCGAGATCGTCCGTGCCACCGGCCAGGTGCAGGGCGCGGCGATGGGCCTGGATGGCGCGATGGTGCAGATGATTTCGCACGGGCTGGTTTCCGGCGCGCTGTTCCTCTGCATCGGCGTGCTGTACGACCGGATGCACAGCCGCCAGATCGCGGACTACGGCGGCGTGATCAACACGATGCCGATCTTCGGCGCGTTCATGGTGCTGTTCGCCATGGCCAACGCGGGACTGCCAGGCACGTCCGGGTTCGTCGGCGAGTTCCTGGTGATCCTTGCGGCCTTCAAGGCGAACTTCTGGTACGCGTTCCTCGCGGCCGTCACGCTGATCCTCGGCGCGGCCTACACGCTGTGGCTCGTCAAGCGTGTCGTGTTCGGGCCGGTCGGCAACGACCACGTCGCGCAGTTGCAGGACCTGAACGGCCGTGAGTCCCTCGTGCTGGGTGTCCTCGCCGTCGCCGTGCTGGCGCTGGGCCTGTGGCCGGCGCCGTTGCTCGACGTCATGCGCCCGACCCTCGAGCAACTGGTGCAGCAGATGATGATGACGAAGCTCTGATCATGAACCCGGCATCCATCACACGGCTGGACCTCTTGCTTGCGGCGCCCGAGATGTTCGTGCTCGCGGCCACCTGCGTCGTGCTGCTCGTCGACCTGTTCCTGACGGAGCGGACGCGATGGGTCACGTTCGTGCTGTCGTTGCTGACGCTGGCCGGTGCGTCCTGGATCACGACCGCGACCGGGTTCACGGAGCGAACGGTGGGCTGGCACGGGACGTACGTGGCTGATCCGCTGTCGAGCCTGCTCAAGATCGTGGCCTATGGCGCCGTCGCGGTCGCGTTCCTGTACGCGCACAGCTACCTGCAGGTACGGCGCATCCTCAAGGGCGAGTACTACGTGCTCGGTCTCTTCGCGCTGCTCGGCATCATGGTGCTGGCCTCGGCCAACAGCCTGGTCACGCTGTACCTCGGCGTGGAACTGCTGGCGTTGTCGCTGTACGCGCTCGTCGCGTTCAACCGCGATTCCGGCATCGCCGCCGAGTCGGCCATCAAGTACTTCGTGCTCGGATCGATCGCCTCCGGCGCGCTGCTCTACGGCATGTCGATCATCTACGGCGTCACCGGCTCGCTCGAACTCGGTGTCATCAGCAATGCGGCGCTGCAGATGCCGGCAGGGCAGATCGGCCTGCTGTTCGGCCTGGCCTTCATCGTCGTCGGCGTCGCGTTCAAGTTCGGCGGCGTGCCGTTCCATACCTGGGTGCCGGACGTCTATCACGGTGCGCCTACGCCGGTGACGCTGTTCCTGGCGGCCGCCCCGAAACTCGGCTCGTTTGCACTGGCATTCCGGCTGCTGGCCGAAGGCCTGGGTGCCGTGCATGCGACGGGCTGGCAGGACATGATCACGATGGTCGCAGTGCTGTCGATCATCGTGGGCAACGTCGTGGCGATCGCGCAGACCAACATCAAGCGCATGCTGGCGTATTCGACGATTTCCCACGTCGGCTTCATCCTGCTCGGCATCCTGGCCGGCACGAGCCAGGGGTATTCTGCTGCGCTGTACTACACGATTACGTACGTGATCATGTCGGCCGGCGGCTTCGGCATGATCATCCTGCTCTCGCGCAAGGGCTTCGAAGCCGACAGCCTCGAGGACTTCAAGGGTCTCAACGCGCGCAGCCCCTGGTTCGCCGCGGTCATGCTGATGCTGATGTTCAGCATGGCGGGCGTGCCGCCGTTCGTCGGCTTCTGGGCCAAGCTGGCCGTGATCCAGGCCGTGCTGGACATCGGCAGCCTGTGGTTGGCGATCCTTGCCGTAGCGCTCTCGGTGGTCGGCGCTTACTACTACCTGCGCGTCGTGAAGCTGATGTACTTCGACGAGCCGACGGACAAGGCCGCACTGCAGGGTGGCGGCGGGGCGATGCGCTTCGTGCTGAGCCTGAACGGGCTGGCGGTGCTGGCGCTCGGGTTGTACCCGGGCCTGTTGCTTGCGCTCTGTGCCCGGGTCATCCCGTAGCTGGCGTCGGCCGTGCGGGTCAGCCGCAACCGAATGATTTGATAAGAGAAGCCGTCTATGTATAATAGGCGGCTCGATTGCGGGGTGGAGCAGTCTGGCAGCTCGTCGGGCTCATAACCCGAAGGTCGCAGGTTCAAATCCTGCCCCCGCTACCATCGAATCGAAGCGAACGGCCCCTCTGGGGCCGTTTTGCTTTGCGCGCAGCCAGGTGCGGCCGCCGCGGCCTCACCGTACCCGCGACCGGCCTAGGGACGCGACGCTGATAGGTCCTCCTCGGCGTAGCGCAGCAGAACTTCCAGAAGAGCCTCGCGCGAGTGGCGCCGACCTCAATCCGCGGTGCGGGACCTGCGTGCAACGACGAACGAGCGGATCATCATCGCCAGCAGCGCGG
Source organism: uncultured Pseudomonadota bacterium (assembly GCA_963748985.1). GTDB lineage: Bacteria > Pseudomonadota > Gammaproteobacteria > Steroidobacterales > Steroidobacteraceae > RPQJ01. Next base: position 17,364 of record CAVVKQ010000024.1, on the reverse strand, counting down.
CGCTCAGCGCGAGCATGCCGACGTTGACGCTGAGCGCGAGCGGGCTCATCTGCGCTGCGCGGATCGCCAGCGCGGCGGCCGGCGCCAGCGCCCCGAGCAGCGCTACGACCGCGGCGACATGCATCAGATGTCGGCGCGCGCCGGCGTAGGCCAATGCGAGTCCGGCCAACACGGCCAACGCGCCGCCGAAGTAGGCGGGCAGCAGCGCCGTCCGGCTGCCGGAGAGCGCAAACGCACTCAATCCGAGTCCGAGCAGCAGGGCGGCGAACACGAGGGTCGGTTTCGGCATGCCGATACTCCGGAGGTGTCGGCCCTTAGACGGGGTTCAGTTGCGCCAGCGGGTCGTGCCGCCGCAGCGTGTGGCGGCGCGCGCGGTTCATGCGCCGGCTGCGCAGCACCTTCTCGAACGCGGCCGGCACCGAGCGGTACAGGTCCGCGTCCACGTCGCTGCCGACGATCGAGGTGCCGTCGGTGAACTGAGCGTGCACCAGGCAGCCCTTGTCCGGGCCCCCGCGCAGGCCATTCACGTCGAACAGGCGTACCGACACCCGGGTGATGCCGGCGCCGAGCGCCTGGACCAGTTGCGCGATCTCGCGATGGACCGCATGGCGCAGCGACTCAGTCAGCTTGAAGCGGCGGGCATGTACGTCGACCTTCATGACGGTTCCTCCGTTGAGTTGCCGGTCGATCTTACGAGCGACAAGAACCAGAATAAATGAGAATATTCATGCGCTATTCTTCGAGAAAACCTGATGATCAAACTATCTTCTGGGCGCATCAATCTAAAGCACCTGCACTACTTCAATGAAGTTGCGCGTGAGGGCTCGCTGACGGGCGCCGCGCGGCGCTTGCACCTCGCCCCGCAGACCTTGAGCTCGCAGGTGCGCGAGCTGGAGCGGTCGCTGGGCCGGACGCTGCTGGAGCGGTCCGGCCGGCGCCTGGTGCTGACGCCTGACGGCGAGGTGGCGCGTGACTACGCGGAGTCGATCTTCGCCCTCGGGACGGAACTGGGTCGCGTGATGGCCGGTCGCGCCGAACCGCGCCGCCTGGGGCTGCGCCTCGGGGTCACGGACAGCGTGCCGAAGCTGCTGACCGCGCGCGTGCTGGCGCCACTGCTCAAGCGCCATGGCGACCGGATCGAGCTCGACTGCGTCGAAGGCACGGTCACCGGGCTGCTCGGACGGCTCGCTGCGCACCAGCTCGACGCGGTGCTGGCGGACCAGCCTTTACCGCCGTCCCTGGCGCGCTCGATGCGTGGGCGACTGCTGCTGAAGTCCGGCCTGAGCTTCGTCGCGGCGCCGCAGGTGCGCCTGGCGCTGAGCGGCAACTTCCCCGCTTGCCTGGAAGGCGCACCGCTGATCGCCGGGTCTGCCGGGTCGCCGCTCAGCATCGCGACAGATGCCTGGCTCGCCCAGCGCGGAGTCACGCCGCGTATCGTCGCGCGCTGCGACGACAGCGCATTGATAAAGGTGCTGGCACAGCGCGGCTTCGGCATAGCCTGCGTGCCGACCGTGATCGAATCCGACGTCACCAAGCAGTTCGGGCTGCGACGCGTCGGTCGCGTGCAGGAGCTGAGCGAGTTGCTGTATCTGATCCACCCGGCCGGCCGCCACGTGCATTCGCTGCTCGAGGAGATCGAGGCGGACGCAGCCGGGGGCGCGCCGTAGTGCCTCAATCGCCTCCAGCGGCGACCAGCGAAGACGCGAGTTTATCGATCGGCACCAGAGATCCTGTCAGCTCGCGGCCGCGGCACCCACGGAGGGCGCCGCAATCAAGGACGCGCGACGGCGCAGCACGGTGATCAATCGGCTGCTCACCAGGCCCAGGATCACTATCAGGGTGCTGCCGATTCCCCAAACCACCCAGACTGCCGCCGACAGCCCGTCCGCCAAGGCGGGGGCCTGGCCGAGAGCGGCTTCAATGGCCGGATTCAAAGCGGACAGCGTGGAACTGACCGCGAGAGTGAGCTCCGATGGAATCCAGGGCGCGAGCCACCCCGGCGCACGCAAGCCCTCGATCGCCCCCGAACCTTCAGCCAGCACGCCCGCATTCGAGACCGTCCACGCGGCGATCGAGTGGAACGTCCAGACTGTGAGCGACCAAAGCACGAGAAGGACGAACATCACGGACCAGCTGAGGACGTAGAACACGATCGTTTCCTGTTTATGGAGTGGCAATCCGGATCATCCGGTCTTTTGATATTCGAATAAAGCAGACATAAACAGAAGATGACATCGAGTTTTTCGAAGTATGAGCAACTCTCTGAACTTCCGCGATCTGCACCCTTTCCGGGTCGTCACTCGTGGACGAAGTGCTGGCGGCTGAAGATGCAGTCGGGAAGTTCTTGGTCAGGGGAATTTGATGACTTCCTTGCCTGCGCGCGCCGCCGTCTCCCGCGCCTCGAGTCGACTGGGTGCCGCCTGGCCGCTGCGCAACGCCGCGCAGGTGTCGCCCAAAGCGCCGAAAGCCCGATTCATGATTGACGCACTGATCGACGGCGATCCGTTTCCGGCCGGACGCGTGGTCCTCGGCTGGGACGTCTACGATTGATCCATACACTTTTAGTGGCCGAAATTATTCGCGTATTCGACCCGAGCAACGGAATTGCTTGGATCGGTAGCAGGCCCCCGCGACCATCGAATCGAAGCGAACGGCCCCTCTGGGGCCGTTTTGTCCTTACGATTTCACTGCCGCTGAGGGCAAACCATTCGTCCGGTTGCGCGAGGCACGGGTCGCGGCACATGCTGCGTTGGCCAACCCAGGCCGGAAAACGAGTAGTCAAGTGAAACGACCAGATCAGGTCTGCGAGAGTTGCTGGCGCGTGAGCAGGGCATCGCCGGTTCCGGTGACCGAGATCGCCTGCCACCACAACAAGGTGCTCGCGACATGGCACGCAGAGACGGACGACTGGACGTACCAGCATCGCGTCGCCCGTAAGCGGCCCACCCAGAAGCAGAGCGAGCAACTGGCGCAGATGTTCGACAAGGCAAGCGCGGCCACCCGACGACGAGACGAGAGTTGACGGCGGGTATCGCGCGGCAGGGGGCGTCACGCCATGGACACCGTAACTATCAATCGAGCACCAGTCTTGACGTTATGGGCTGCAGTAGTCGCAGAGCGTCTTGGATTCGACCGAAACGAGGCACTGACGCTCGGCAAGTCGGTCGCCGGTCTGACCGCGCAGTCGAAGGGCCAACGGCTCGGGATTTCTACGCCGTCACCTGAGGCTGTTCGCCGACAGCGTGCGGAGAAGGCGAAAGCTGCAGGCGTGTTCCACGTCGCGCTTCTGGGCCGAGCAGTACCCGTTCTGCATACAGACGAGGGCCTGCGGGCTGTGGGCAAGGATCGGAAGCCGGTGGATTCTCAGCCGTTCTTGATGGTCCCCGACCCGTTGCCCAGCTCCGGCGCGGTGGTGGTGTATGCGAAGGAGTAACCGCCGTCCGGAATGGCCGTCCCGTCGTAAGAGTAGGAAACGCTCGCACCAACGCCGTTGCTGGGAGTCTTGTTCGAGAAGCCCGGCGGGCAGTACGGATTGCCCGAGCCATCCGTGAAGTTGAAGCCGGTAAACGTGCAGCTCCCACTGGTCTCGAACGTGATGGTGTCGGCTTCCTTCTTGATCGTTTTGTTGCCGCCGCTGCCATTGCAGGGCAGGTTGATTTTCTTGGTCATTGAACGACTCCCCTCTTGATGTCGTGCGAGCAGGCCGCGGGGAAGATACCCCGAGACGGACGCTGCGAGCTTAATGAATCCTTGCCGCACTGGCGGCGAAGGAATCGCCGTTCCCACATCGTCTTCCGGTCGGAGTCACGAGGTGAGTCATGTTCGTCGCGGCGAGCACGGCCGCGAAATCGGGCGTGTAGTAACCCATCGCCACGAGTTGGTCGATCGCGGGCCGCGCGGCGCCTGCCTCCCCGAGCAGCAAGAGGGCGCTTGCCCGAACCGAGAGGAAGTTCGGGTTCGCGCCGACGCGTACGTCGTTCGCGATCACCTCTCGCGCCCGAGTCCAGTGCTCGCGCGCTTCGGCCCGCTCGTTGCGGCGTGCGGCGAGCTGGCCTCGCACGATGTGCGCCTGTGCCTCGAGCAGTCGCAGGTTGCGATCGCCCCGTCCGGCTTCGCCCTCCCGGGCCAGCGTCGCGAGCGCGGCCTCGAGCAGTTGCTCGGCCGAGGCCGATTCGCCCAAGGCGAGCCGCAGCCGCGCCGACTCCACCTGCGCGCTCGCCAACTCGCGCTGCCACGCGCTGTTGGTCTCGTCGGTCGCGACGAGATCAGAGAGCACCCGAACGGCTTCGGCGTCGTGGCCTGCGGCGTCCTGCAGGCGGCCTGCGCCGCGCGCAATGCCGCCGAGCTGGAGACCGTACTTGCCCAGCCAGAATCGCCAGTCGGCCTGCTTTGCGTCGAAGGCCACGAGGGTCCTCGCCGCGCCGACGGCCTCGCGAACGTGTTGCGTTGCCTCGACTTCGGCGCCGCACAGGGCCAGCGTGCGGCCGAGGATGCCATTGCTGATGAGCAGGCGTTCGACCGCGTCGCGGTCGTCCGGGCTGCGGGACAACAGCTCCGACTTGATGCGGTGCACGTCGCGATAAGCCGCGATGGCCTGCGCGAGTTGCCCCTGCTCGAGTGCGATCTTGCCGAGGCTGTCGTGGGCATCCGCGAGGTCGGCCTGGCGCCGGACATCGGCCGGTTGGCGCGTCGCCAGCATCGTGGCGGTCGCGAGGACGGACTCATAGAGTTTCCTCGCGGCCTCGAATTCCCCTCGCGTCTCGAGCACCCGTCCCGCGTTGGTGCGGGCCGAGGACAGGACTTCCAGCCAGTCGTCCTGCGGGCGCGTGGCCGTGGCTCGCGTGAGCAGTGCCGCCGCGCGAGTGAAGCTCTCGAGGGCACGGTCGCGATCGCCCTGGAAGTACTGGGCGTTGCCCAGGTGGTTCAGCGTCTCGGCGTAGGCGGCTTCGCGCTCGGGGTCATCAGGCGAGCGTCGCAGGAGTTCCGCGCCCAGTTGCGAGGCCGCGAGATACGACTCCATGGCCGCGGCGAGCTGGCCCTCGTCCTGGCGCACGTTGCCGATCTTCTGCAGCGCCTTGCTGCGCAGCGCAAGCGTCTGGTCGGTGACGTCGTGCACCGGCAGCGCCGAGAAGTAAGCCATCGCCTGATTGTCCACCGCCTCGAGTATGTCGAGCCGTTGCACCTCCCGCAGCCGGTCGTTCAGGTCGGTCAGCATGAAGGCGACGAGGTCCTCGGCCTGCTTCTGCCTCTGCTCCGCGGCCTTGCGCGCGATGCGGGCTTCGATCGCGAGCGCCGTCACGACGCCGGTCAGGACGAGCGCGAACGCAGTGACCAGGACCAGCCGCCGATTGCGTCGCCGCAGGTCGCGCTGCTTGAGCACGTCGAAGCCCACGCCGAGCAGTCCCGCGATGATCTTGAGCCGTGCGTTGGACTTGCCGTCGCGCCCCGGCCGCGCATCGGCCGCGATCGGCTCGAGGCGCGACCCGGTCGAGGGGCCGTCCGCGCCGTCGAGGAAGCGCAGGGCGGGCGGGAAGCATTCGTGTGACTCCCGTCCCGGGAGGCTGCTCGCGTTGGGCTCGCCGTCCACGATCAGGCAGAAGGTGCGATCGCCGCGGCCGAGACTCCTGAAGAAGCGGATCTCCTCGTTGACCCACCGCGAGGCGCTTGCGCCGGGCGAGCAGATGACGATGAGGCTGGCCGAATCCTGCAGCGCCTGACGGATGTGGGCGCCGAGGTCGGTCGCGCTGGGCAGGTCGCTGCGATCGCGGAACACCGGAGACAGCCGCCGCGAAGCCACGCCCCATTGCGGGTGCGCGAGGTGCGAGGGCACGCGGTAGGTTTCCAGCGCTTTCTGCAGCCAGCGTGCCCACCGCTCGTCACCATGGCTGTAGCTGATGAAGGCGCTGTACCGGAAAGCGGCTTCGGGGATTGGGGCCGACATCGACGGGGAGATTATCACTCCGGACGCGGCTGCCGGACGTCGCTCACGACCGTTCTGATCTCGGCAGAAACCGATACGACGTCGAGTCCTTCATTGTATGGGACTGCTACCCGCGCGCAGCCGAACCGGTTCGTCCAGGCGATTCCACCGAACTTTCCAGGCGGGAACCATGTCGACGCATTGACTCCATCCGTGCGTTCCACCTTGGATCCTGGTGCAACGACTTCAGGAAGGGCGAGTACCGGATTCGCGACTGATCGAAGTCAGAACTGGGCGCGGCCTGCAGCCACTCGAAGGCGTCGTCGGATTCGCCTCGATAGGCATGCACCTCGGCGATGCGGATCGGATCGCTTGCCGGCACGGACTCGTTCAGCGCGCGCAGGGCCGCGTCTGAGTCCGAACTGCGGCCAAGCCCATGGTAGGCAAGCGCCCGGGCCAGCAGGCGATCCGCATCGTCCTGCATACTGCCAGCCAGTTCCAGCGCCTCGTTGAACCGTCCCTGCAGGATCAGCACCTGTGCCAGGTCTTTGACGCTATCCCGCGGCGCCGGACTCAATTCCTGCAGACTGCGCAAAGCAGCCTCGGCCTCGTCGAGGCGCCCAGCCATGACCAGCCACGCTACGAGATTGTCGCGATGTGCCAGCGACAACGGCTCGGCCTCCACCGCGCGCCGCTGCAGTTCGATCGCTGCTTCGAACCGTCCGGTCGATGCGGCTTTGCCGGCGGCGATACCGAGTACCAGCGGATCGCCTGGTTCGAGTTCGACCGCCTGGCGAAAGTGCTTGTCTCCCGCGAGGCGGTCGCCGACACGCCATCGATAGTACGCGAGCCGTACGTGCGCTTCGGCAAGTCCCGGATCGATCGCCAGAGCCCTTTCGGCAGCTTGCCGAACTCTCGACAATCCCTGCTGTTGCGGCAGGCGACCCTCGATCGTGTCGATCCAGCACGCACTCGCCAGGCCCGCCCATGCGCGTGCAAAGCCGGGATCGATCGCGAGCGACTCCGCGAAATACTGCCGTGCGCGCTCGACATCGCCCGGCGTGCGGCGCTGCAGGAAATGCCGTGCACGAAGGTATCGCTCCTGCGCCTGCGGGTTGGCGGACACGCTGGACGGGGCCCGACCCGCACGATCGTCCACTGGTTGCGGCCAGTGAGTTGCCGCCACAGTCGCCAGGACCAGCAGTGATGCGGCCACGACCGGCCACCGTCGCCTGTGCCAGCGCGTCGGTACGATGGACGGGACAGGAACGTCGACGGCAACGGCGTCGACGGCGTGTCGCGTATCCACCGTACCGATGAAGCGATAACCGCGGCGCGGAATCGTCTCGATGTAGCGTGGCGTTTCGGCATGGTCGCCGAGAACCGCCCGCAGCCTGCGCACGACGCTGTTCAGGCCCATGCTGAAGTCAACGACTCGATTGGGCCACAGCCGCGCGATGAGTTGTTCGCGTGTCACCAGCTCACCGGGGTTCGCCAGCAACTCTTCCAGGACTTGCGCCTGCTGCGGCCGCAGCTGGACTCGCGTCCCGGCATTCAGGAGTTCGCCTGTCTGCGTGCGCAGCGTCCAGACGTCGAAGCGGATTTCGGGAGATGGATCCATCCGACCTCCTGCTGAATTCACCGAGTCCTCGGGCGATCCCTGGCACCTGGCTCCGACAACGGGCCCAAAGATACACCCGGGACGTCCAGTCAGAAACATGTCAGACACAGATCAGCTGCGGTCCATGGCCCTGCGGTCGCCCGAGCGGTATAGCTCGACGGCTGCGATCCGGTGACACCGGTCGACGAGCAGACGATCAACCAACGACAAGCCAACGAACGGATACCAAGGAGGAGGAACGGCCATGATCAAGCGAGGATGCATTGCAGCAATTTCGCTGTGCATCGCACTCATCCCGTGGACCACGGCGCATGCCGATGCCGTGACCGACTGGAATGAGATCGCCGCCGCGGCAGTTGCTACCGGACGCCCGGGGCCAGTCGGCCAGGCCGACATGGCACTGGTCCAGGTGGCCGTGCACGACGCAATCCAGGCGTACGAGAAGCGATTCGAGCCCTACTTTGCGGAGGTCAAGCCCAAGGGCCGCAAGGTGGCAGCGGCCGTCGCCGCGGCGCACGGCGTGCTGGTGGGCTTCTACCCGGCACAGGCTGCGACGCTGGACGCAACCTATGCCACTTACCTTGCCGACAACGGCCTGACCGGCAACGACGGCCTCGCCGTTGGCGAGGCGGTCGCGGCCATGATCCTGCCGTTGCGGCGCCTGGACCCCAATCCGCTGCCGCCGCCGTTCACTGGCGGCACCGAGATCGGACAGTGGCGCCCGACCGAGTCGTTCCTCCCTGCGCCGCCACCGACGCTCGCGCCGATGGCCGTGCCGTGGATGGCATCCTTCGACCCCTTCACGTTGACTGGCCCGGCCCGGTTCCGGGCACCGCCACCACCGGATTTGACCAGCGCTCGCTATACCGCCGACTACAACGAAGTCAAAGCGAAGGGAGCGCTCACCAACAGCACGCGCACTGCGGAACAGACGGACATCGCCTACTTCTGGACCGACAACTTTGCAGTGCAGTGGAACCGGGCCATCCGGGAAATCGCGCTGCAGCACGTGCCGCACATCGGTGACCGCGCGCGCCTCTTCGCGCTTGCCAATCTCGCGGGGGCGGATGCACTCATCACGGCCTGGGACAGCAAGAAGCACTACTTCTTCTGGCGCCCTGTGACGGCCATTCGCAACGGTGAACTGGATGGCAACCCGGATACGGCCGGCGACGGTGAGTGGCAGTCGCTGGTCAACAATCCAAATTATCCGGACTACACGTCGGGAGCGAACAACATCACGGGTGCCATGTCGCGCACACTTGCCCTGTTTTTCGGCACCGACCAGATGACATTCCAGTTGACCAGCCTCGCGCCATTGGCCGTGAAGAAGACGCGTACCTACACGAGATTCTCGGCGGCTGCCCAGCAGTGCGTGAACGCGCGCGTCTACCTGGGCATTCACTTCCGGTTCGCAGACTCAGCGGCAAGGAAGCAGGGCGAGAAGGTGGCTGAATTCGTCCACGATCACTTCCTGCTGCCGGTGGTCAATTGACCGCCAGGACCTGAACCAGTCGCCTTGACTCACGCAGATGAAGGCCTCGCATCGTAAGGATGTCGAGGCCTTCCTTGCGCGCGCTCCCTGCTCGACAGGCGCCGTTGTCCCGACAACGCATCGCGACTTGTTGCCGAACGTCGACAGGAGCAGGATCGCGCCTCAGGCCGTCTGAATCCCCAGGCCGTGCGACTGCGGCACCGACGCATGAACCAACCGGCCGGCTTCCGGCTCGAGACCAGCGACCAAGGCAAGGTTGCCGTGCTGACCGGCGACTGGACGGCCGTGCGCATGGGCTCGGCCAACGAGCTTCTCGGCGCCGCGCTGAAGGGTTCGCGCGACATCGCCATCGACGCGAACGGGATCGACCGCTGCGACACCTCCGGTGCCTACGGCATCCTGAAGGCAGTCGAACAGGCAGCCGAAAAGGGCAGGATCAGCGCGCGCGTGGAGATCCTGCGGCTGCTTGACCTGGTCGCCCATGCCACCGCGGCACCGAGGACGCCGGTCGTGGAGCGGCGCCCGTTGTACGAGCTGTTCGAACGTTTCGGCCGCAGCGTCGTCAGCGTCGGCCTGGATGTCTACGACCTCAATGTCTTCACCGGTAACCTGCTGTTCGCCATCGGTCGGGCGATCCGTCGGCCGGCCAAGGTGCGCTGGGCCGCCGTCTTCGCCCTGGCAGAGAGGGCCGGGCTGGATGCGATACCGATCGTCGCCACCACGACCTTCTTCATTGGCGCGGTCGTGGCCTTGCTGGGCGCCAACATACTCAGCGATTTTGGCGCCCAGGTTTTCGTCGTGGACCTCATCGGCATCGCGGTTCTCCGCGAGTTCAATGTCGTGGTTACCGCGCTGCTCCTGGCCGGCCGCTCGGCCTCGGCTTTCGCGGCCGAGATCGGCGCGATGAAGATGAAGCAGGAAATCGACGCCATGCAGGTGCTGGGAGTCGATCCCTTCGATGCCCTGGTGCTCCCGCGGTTCATGGCGCTGTTGTTCATCACTCCGTTGCTCACCTTCGTCGCCACCCTGGCGGGACTCGCTGGCGGCCTGGTCGTCACCTGGGGGGTGCTGGACCTGGGTCCGACGCTGTTCCTGCAACGCATGATCGACGACGTCGGCGTGATGCACTTCTGGGTCGGCCTCTCGAAAGCGCCGGTGCTGGCGGGGGTGATCGCCGCCATCGGCTGCCGGCAGGGCATGGAAGTGGGTGGAGATGTCGAGTCCCTCGGCCGCGGCGTCACCTCGGCGGTCGTGCAGGCGATCTTCGCCACCATCCTGATCGATGCGATCTTCGCCCTGATCTACATGAAGCTCGACATATGACGGAATACGACGAAGCACCCCTGGACAGGGAGGCCCCGCCCATCGAGGTGCGTGGACTGATCTCGCGCATCGGCGATCGTACGATCCACGACCAGCTCGACCTGGTGGTGAATCGGGGCGATGTCGTGGGTGTTGTCGGCGCCTCGGGTACCGGCAAGTCGGTGCTGCTGAACACGATCATCGGCCTGAGAAGCGCCGAAGGCGGATCGGTCCGGATTTTCGGCCAGGACATCCGTTATGCCCGGCGGCGGCAATGGACGGCGATCAACCGTCGCTGGGGCGTCCTGTTCCAGCAAGGCGCCCTGTGGTCGAACCTCACGGTGAAGGAGAACGTGGCCGCTCCACTCTTCGAGCACACCGACATGCTCAAGGACGAAATCGACGAGCTGGCGGACCTGAAGATCGCGCTGGCCGGCCTGCCACCCGGTGCCGGGGCCTTGAAGCCCGCCGAGCTTTCCGGAGGCATGATCAAACGCGCCAGCCTTGCGCGCGCCCTGGCGCTGGACCCGGAACTGTTGTTCCTGGATGAGCCGACTTCGGGACTCGACCCGATCAGTGCAGCGGCCTTCGATGAACTGATCCGCGATCTTGCCGACAGCCTGGACCTGACCGTCTTCATGATCACCCACGATCTCGACAGCCTCTATACCATCACCGACCAGGTGGCCGTCCTCGCGGACAAGAAGGTGGTTGCCATGGCGCCCGTGCGCGAACTCGAAAAGTCCGACCATCCGTGGATCCAGGAGTATTTTGGCGGTCCACGTGGACGCATGGCGTCCGGTTTGCGCGCTGCACGAGGAGCACGCTGATGGAGCGCAACGCCAACTACGCCCTCGTGGGCCTCACTTCGACCCTGCTGGTGATCGGCATGGTCGTCTTCAGCGTCTGGCTGGCGGCGTACAAGTTCAACCAGGACTACGACTACTACGACATCGTCTTCGCAGGGCCGGTGCGCGGCTTGTCGCAGGGCGGCGAGGTTCATTTCAATGGCATCAAGGTCGGGGAGGTCACCGGGATCTCGCTCGACACCGTCGATCCCACGCAGGTGATCGCCAGGGCCAAGGTGACGTCGGACGTGCCGATCCGTGTCGACAGTTTCGCGACGCTGGAACCGCAGGGCATCACCGGGGTGAACTACGTGCAGATCACCGCAGGTACACCCGGCCATCGGCTGTTGAAACGGGCGGTCCCCAAGGGCACCGTGCCGCGCATCCGCTCCGAGCGCGGCATGCTCTCCGACTTGCTGGCCAGCGGCGGCAGCGTCCTGGCGCGTGCAGTCGAGGCCCTCGACCGGGTCAACCGCGTCCTGTCGGAAGAGAACATCAAGCGTCTCAGCGGTATGCTGGACGATGTGCAGGCCGTGACCGCCGAGCTGCACGAACGCAAGGCGATCATTGCCGACGCACAACGCGCATTGCAGAGCGCGGACCATGCGGCGCAGCAGATTGGCGAACTGGCCGCGTCGAGCAACGCCCTGGTCAATGGCGATGGTCGTCACATCGTGGCAAAGCTGGGTAGCGCAGCGACCGACATCGAGGCCGCAGCCAGGGACCTGCGCACGATGATGGGCAGGCTGGAGGGTCCAACGGGCGACTTCGCCACCACCGGTTTGCAGCAGATCACATCGGCCAGCGCCAGCCTGCAGCTCGCTGCCGAGAGCTTTGACCGGGTACTGGGCGAGATGCAACAAAGTCCCCACGGACTGCTCACGAAACCGCCAGCGCAGGAAATCGAGGTCGAGCCATGATCGCCCCGTGGTCTACTGTCTTGCAGTCCATGATCCGCGGCGCAATGCTGGTCGCCGCGACGAGCCTGCTGGCTGGCTGCATTTCGCTCTTCCCGAAGACGGACCCGGCCCAGCTCTATCGCTTCGGCGCCACGACGCCGCAGTTGCAGAAGGTGGTCTCAGGCGAGCCAGGCTTCGGCGTCCTGCTGGTGGCTACGGGCTTCGATCGCGCGGCCGCCGGTGACCGCATCCTGACCGTCACCGGCACGCAAGCGGCCTACATCAAGGACGCGCGCTGGGTGACCTCGTCGGCGGCCCTGTTCGACTCGGCCCTGCAACGCACCTTCGACGCAGACCAGGGTCCGGCTCGCCTGGTCGACCGCGCAGAGATCGCGCGCAGCGACTATGTGCTCAAGCTCGACGTGCGGACGTTCGAGGCTCGCTACGACCTTGGCCAGGCTGTCGCGCCGACGATCGTGGTGGAGGTGCATGCAGCACTGGATCGCGTACAGGATCGGGTCGTCGTAAGTGACCGCAGCTTCAAGGCGGCCGTTACCGCCAGCGAGAATCGAGTGGGCGCCATCGCCGAGGCGTTCGATCAAGCCGTTGCCGAGGTCCTGGGCGAGTTGGTGGCATGGGTGAACGCGCGGGGGAAAGGTTGAGTCGTCCGGTGCCGGAAAGCGGACGGCGTCGTGGAATCGCGCGGTTTCATGTCACGCACCGGTTCAGTCATCGTCCACGATGATGACGGTGATCTGTGTGATGTTGCCGAGCGTTGCGCCAGCGGTCGGGTCCTCGATGGCAACGTCGAACAGTTCGGTTGACTCCCTGACGGCGTCGGAAACGATCGGAATGAGGAGTGTCTTGCTCGTCTCACCGGGTCCGATGGATCCCTGGACCGTGCCGAGTCCGGCATAGTCAAGGTCCGCCACCGCGCTGTCGTCGATGGTTCTCCAGCCGAACGAGACCGTGCCCGCGGCGCCGCCGCGGCGCACCACGCGCAACGGCACCACCCCTGCAGACTCGCTGACCGTGATCGTGTCCGCCTCGAACCCCAGCCGCCCGGGACCAGTCGCCGTCGCGATGACCGGTGTCGGCGCCACCGTCCGCGCAATGGCTGCGGCGAAGTCCGGTGGAACAAGATCCTCGGCGGTCACCAGGGAGTCGGAGAGTTCGGGCTCGGCCGGCGTGGATTCCACGGCAGTGGAATCGGCTGCTGCAGCGATTGCCTGCGGCGGTTCCTCGCGCGGCGACGGGCGCGCAATTTCATCGGGCAGTATTCCAGGGACGCTGTCAGGTGCCAGTCGCACCCAGGCGACATAGAGCCCGACCGCGAGGATGCCGAGGCCCACGACCGCCAGCCACCAGCGCGAAATGCCGTGTCGCACGGGTTGCCGCTCGAACCTGTGCCTCGGATGGGCAGGCTGCGGTGTTGCCACGAGGCCGAGCCCGTCGAGCAGATCGGCGACGCTGCGTGGCCGATCGCCCCTGGTCCAGGCGAGGCCCTGACGGAGCGCCCGCCACTCCCTCCGCGACAGGCCGCGAATACGGCGCGGTCGCTGGCCCTGGTCGCGCGCTTCCCGGGCTGAACATCGTCCGAACGGGTGCTCTCCACTCAAGAGCTCGTATGCCACGCAGGCCAGGCTGAATACATCGTCGCGGACATCCGGAGCGGCACCGTCCAACTGTTCGCAGCTCGCATACGTCGGTGTGGCCGCATGGAACGGAGGCGGGTGATCCGATATCCATGGCTCCGTCACGTGCGGATGCGCGAGGCCAAAATCCAGCACGCGTACGTCACCCTGCGTCGTGATCATCACGTTGCCGGGCTTGAGATCCATGTGCAGTACACCGCGCGAGTGCGCGTACGCGACTGCGTTGCCGAGGTCGCGCAGGATGTCGGTCGCCGCCTGGCGCGTCAGCTTGCCGGGCCGCATACGCTGGATCAGGTCGCTCAGCAGCTCGCCCTCGAGCAGCTCCATCGTGATGAAGTACACGTCGCCGTCGCGATCGAAGTCGAAGACGTTGACGATGCCTGGATGGGACAGCGCCTGCGACTGGTGCGCCTCGCGACGCAGTGCCTGCAGCGCATCCGGACGATGCGCGAACTCTTCGCGCAACACTTTGACGGCCACGTAACGATGCGGCGGCGGGAGGTCTTCCTTGTTGCGGTCCAGCGCCCGGTACACAGTGCCCATGCCGCCGCGGCCAAGCTCCTGCTCGAGCACATAGCGCTGACGCAGCACGGTTCCAGGGCCTGCAGCGGGCCCGGTAGAAACTCGGGCGACCGGGTCGGAATGCCACGACGCCGTCTTCAGCGACGGCAATGCAGCGCTCGAGGCGTGGTCGGTCAGCTCAGGCGGCAGCGGACTTGTGATGTCACGGTCCGGCTCGGCCATTGCACTGGTCTCGACTTTGAATGTCTGCAAACCCATGGTGCCGGTGGTTTGTGTGCTGTAAGGCAGGAGCATCTTTGTAGGCCATGAGTCCGTGCAGGTCCAGCAGATATCTCGATCGGTTCGATCAAGCCTGAGCGCAGTCCTGGAGATATCCTGCAGGTTGGTCGAGTTGTAATCTGTAAGCCACGGAAAGGATGCAACAAACCGTGGCGGCGACTGCGAGTTCGAGACTAGCCTTGCTCCGTCCCTCGAGGGTGGGAGACGAATCCAAACACCCCCACACGATGTGACGGCGGTCGCAGTCGCGGTCGGCGTGCGGGCCTATGCTTTTGAAGGTATGGGAGGGTCAGCGCCAGTGCCCAAGCAGAAGAAGCTCACAGAGTCGACTTGCGACGCACCCGTCGAGCGGCGCGGGCAACCGCGAGGGGACGTGGGATCCACGGACTGGGAGACCATCGTGCTCAAGCGGGTCGAGCGCCATGTCGAATCCCTGTCGGTTGACACCAAGTCTTGTGTGGACGCGCCGAACCAGCCTGGCTGGGAGGAAGCGGCGCTCCTCGCACTGCGGCGCCGAATTCGGGATCTCAAGGCCGAGTAGGCCGACGGTCGTCGTGCCGCGTTGCTGATCCGCGGCAGCGACGACACCGTCGGCGTCGAGGTCCTGCCGTCACGCCTCGTATTTGAAGGACAGCGAAACTCGCGCTCGGTACGCGACGACCTTGCCGTCCTCGACTTTCATGTCGAGCTTGCTGACCTCGGCAACGCGCAGGTCACGTAGCGATTTCGCCGCCGTCTCCACGGCACTGGTCGCCGCGTCTTCCCAGGACACCGTGCTCGTGCCGATGATCTCGGTGACGCGATACACGCCACTGTCTGATTTCTTCTTCGCCATCGTGCTCACTCCCCTGTGTAACGACGTGCGGGCCGCAGAAGTGCGGCTCGCTGCCGTCAGCATACGCCTGCGGCAGTGCAGGAGAAGACCCGCGGCTTGTTGCGCACCATCAAGGAGAGCAAGATCGCGCCTCGGGCCGTCATCGTCGAAAGGGGGAGCGATCATGGACCTCAGCAAGCAGATTGCACGCGTCAAGGCCATCCTGGGAACGCCGCGCACCGAGTGGCCCGTCATCGCCTCCGAACCGGCGACGATCGGGGGCATCTACAAGGACTACGTGCTGTTCCTCGCCGCGATTCCAGCGGTGTTCGGCTTCCTCAAGTACAGCGTCATCGGTATCAACCTGCCGTTCCTCGGGACGTATCGCGCCGGCATCGGTGCGGGACTCAGCGGCATGATCATGAGCTACGTGCTGGGGCTTGCGTCCGTGTACGTCCTGTCACTGATCGTCGATGCGCTGGCTCCCACGTTCGGTGGCCAGAAGAACAACGTGCAGGCCTTCAAGGCAGTGGTCTACGCCTCGACAGCCAGTTGGATTGCCGGTATCGGCCAGGTCCTGCCTTGGGTTTCGATGCTTGTTTTGCTGGCAGGCGGCGTCTACGGCATCTATCTGCTCTATCTCGGCCTGCCGCAGACCATGAAGTGTCCGGCTGAGAAGGCCGCCGGCTACACGGCAGTCACCTTTGTCATCGCGATCGTCCTGAGCTGGCTGATCAGCTTCGCGGTGGGCGGCATCGTTGGCGTTGGCGGCGCCATGCGCGGTGCAGGTTCGCCCGGCGTCAGCGACTCGCGTGACGGTGGTGGCTTCGACGAGGACAGCCCCATGGGCAAGCTGGAGTCCATGGCGCGGCAGGCGGAGGAGGCGGGCAAGAAGATGGAAGCCGCACAGAAGTCCGGCGACGTGAATGCCCAGCGCGAGGCTGCCGGAGAGATCCTGTCCGCGGTGGCGGGTGGGGGAGACCAGGTCGAATCGCTGGCACCCGATCGGATCAAGCCCTTCGTGCCGGAGTCTCTTGCCGGTCTGAAGCGGACGGAGATTTCGGCTGAACGCAACAACGCCATGGGGATGCAGGTCAGCGAGGCTCGTGGGACGTACTCGGACGATGCGGGGCGTTCACTGCGCCTCGAGATCATCGATATGGGCGGCATGAAAGGAATGATGGCGTTCGCCGGCTGGGCTGCCGGCGAGCAGGAGCGGGAAACGGACCAGGGTTACGAAAAGACCTACAGGCAGGACGGCCGACTCGTCCACGAGGAGTGGGACAGGGAGCGGAAGAGCGGCGAATACTCGACCGTGCTGGGCGAGCGGTTCTCGGTCAAGTTGAGCGGCGAGGCCACGAGCATCGCGGAGCTCAAGACAGCCGTTGCAAGCCTCGACCTGGCGGGGCTCGAGGCCCTGAAGAACGAGGGCGTGAAACGGAACTGACGTGGTCCTCTGTTGGGCCGTGCCGCCGGGCCCGGCCCAACGCCGCTTTGCGCTAATTGTTCTTTGCGCCTTGCTCGACCCACTGCCGGATGGTCGCAACCTCCGCCGGCTCGAGTGGCTTGGCCTCGCCATGCGGCATCTTCAGCGACGGGTCCGCGCGCCCTTCGATCAGCATGACGAGCACGCTCGTCAGCGGATCTCCAGGGAGGACCACGGGTCCGTATTGCGTGCCCTTCATCAACGTCTCGTAGTTCTCGAGTTCGAAGCCGCTGACGACGTAGCCGGCCTGTCCGGCAACGTGGCAGCTCTTGCAGTGCTTGTCGAGAATCGGTGCCACGTCCTTGGCGTAGCTGATCTCGGGCGACCGCTGGCAGCCAGCCAGCAGCGGCAGGGCGACGGAAGCAGCGGCGACACAACACAGGAATTTCGTGTTCATGACGACTCCGCGAATTGATCGCTGTTGCACGCGACATTCCCCCTCAAATCGGGAGCCCGCAATTCGCTGATCTACCTAGTGAGGCGGCCGGTCGCGCCCGAACGCCTTGCCAGTGCCGCCGCGGAG
>CAVVKQ010000023.1:0-37352 GCA_963748985.1 uncultured Pseudomonadota bacterium | reverse complement strand
CCGGCGGACTGGAACCGACCAGCACGAACCCGAGCGGCACCAGCACGGTGAATGCGACCGGGATGCGCATGCGCGGGTCGAGATCCTTGCCGCTCAGGTAGCGGAATCGGCTGACCATCAGGCTGCCCGCGATCAGCGCCACCGCGAAGGCCAGGATCAGATCGCGCAGTCCCTCACGCTGCAGGGACTCGAGCATCCAGACGAAACCAGCGAGCACGGCCGCGCCCGACGGACTCGGCAGGCCCTCGAAGAAACGCTTGTCGGCCGTATCGACCTTGGTATTGAAACGCGCGAGCCGGATGGCGACACAGGCGGTGTAGAAGAAGGTCGCCAGCCAGCCGAGTCGTCCCCAGAGAAATCCGTACTCGGCGATGCGGGCCACGCCCCACTGGTACGCCACGACGGCGGGCGCCAGGCCGAACGCCACCATGTCCGAGAGGCTGTCGAACTGCGCGCCGAAGTCGCTCTGGGTATTGGTCCAGCGCGCAATGCGACCGTCGAGGCCATCGCAGACCATGGCAATGAAGATCGCCATGCCGGCACGGTCGAAATTGCCGTCCGTCGCAGCCACGATCGCATAGAAACCCGAGAACAGGACCGCGGTCGTGAACAGGTTGGGCAGCAGGTACACGCCGCGGCTGCGCGGACGCGGTCGAACGGCGTCCGTCGCTGGAGATTCAGTCGTCATGGATGGCGCCACCTGGCGGGTGTGAGCGGCCTCCATGATAGGTAGCGCGGAGTCTCCGCACAACGCAGCCTTGCAAGGCGCCCCGGGCGCGCCGGTGACTGCGGCCCGCTCTGGTACCATGGACGCGTTTTTTCTGCCGCCCGGACGCGAAATGCGACTCTCGACCTATCCTGTCACGACCCTGCGCGACGTTCCTGCCGATGCCGAGGTGGTGAGCCACCAGCTCATGCTGCGCGCCAGCCTGATCCGCCGCCTCGCGGGCGGCATGTACACCTGGTTGCCGATCGGCCTGCGGGTCTTGCGCAAGGTCGAGAACATAGTCCGCGAGGAAATGAACCGCGCCGGTGCGTTCGAAGTGCTGATGCCGACCATGCAGCCCGCCGAGTTGTGGGTCGAGTCCGGCCGCTGGGACAAGTTCGGCCCGGAACTGCTGCGCATCAAGGACCGGCATGACCGCTCGTTCTGCTATGGCCCGACGCACGAAGAAGTGATCACCGACATCGCGCGCCGGGAACTGAAGAGCTACCGCCAGCTGCCGGTCAATTTCTACCAGATCCAGACCAAGTTCCGCGACGAGATCCGCCCGCGCTTCGGCGTGATGCGAGCGCGGGAATTCACGATGAAAGACGCGTATTCGTTCCACCTCGACGACGCCTCGCTGGCGGAGGGATACCAGGCCATGTACCGCGCGTACACGGCCATCTTCGAGCGACTGCAGCTGAAGTTCCGCGCGGTCCGCGCGGACACGGGCAGCATCGGCGGCAGCGCGTCGCAGGAATTCCACGTACTGGCCGACTCGGGCGAGGATGCCATCGCATTCTCCGACGGCGACGATTACGCCGCGAACCTGGAAATGGCCGAAGCGCTGGCGCCTGCGACGCCGCGGGGCGCAGCGACAGCAACCCTGCAGAAGGTCGCGACGCCTGGAGTCCGCACGATCGACGACCTGACGAAGTTCCTCGGCGTCACGCCCGACAAGTGCATGAAGACGCTGCTGGTCGAAGGCGACCAGGGCAGCGCCGTCGCGATGATCGTCCGCGGCGATCACGAACTGAATGCCGTGAAGGCGCAGAAGCTGCCGGGCGTGGCGTCGCCGCTGCGGCTGGCGAGCATCGAAACGGTCCTCGCGACGGCCGGCTGCGAACCTGGCTTCATCGGGCCCGTGGGATTGAAGTGCAAGGTCTACGTGGACCGCTCGGCGGCCCATATGTCGGACTTCGTCTGCGGCGCCAACGAGCGCGACCTGCACTTCACCGGCGCGAACTGGAGCCGCGACCTGCCTGAAGGCGATATCGTCGATCTTCGCAACGTGATTGCCGGCGATCCGAGCCCGACCGGCAAGGGCACGCTCGGCATCGCGCGGGGCATCGAGGTCGGCCACATTTTCCAGCTGGGCCGCAAATACAGCGAAGCGATGAATGCCACCGTGCTCGACGAGCAAGGCAAGTCCGTCACCATGGCCATGGGGTGTTATGGCATCGGTGTGACACGCGTCGTAGCCGCGGCCATCGAACAGAATCACGATGAGCGCGGCATCATCTGGCCGGAACCCATTGCGCCGTTCGACGTGTCGATCATTCCCATCAACCTGCAGAAGTCCGCCCGCGTCCAGGAAGCGACCGAAACGCTGTATGCGGAATTGACCGCGGCCGGCTTCGAAGTCGTGCTCGACGATCGCGACGCGCGGCCCGGCGTGAAGTTTGCCGACGACGAGCTCATCGGCATTCCGCACCGCATCGTCATCGGCGACAAGGGCCTTGAACGCGGCGTGCTCGAATACAAGCGCCGCCGTGACGGCCTCGCGGCCGACGTGCCGCTGGCCGGGGTGGCGGCCTTCCTGCGCGACAGGCGGGGCAACCCGCGCCCCTGAGCCTCCATGCGCCGCACGCCGACCGTTGCCCTGCTGTTGTTCGCCGCGTGCGCACTGCCTTGGGCCGTCGCCCGCGCCGATCGGCAGATGGACCCTGAATTGCGCGGCGTCGTCGCGGCGGCAATCGAATCCACACGCTGTTTCGACGACAAGTACGAACAGGCAGTGTGGTTCGCAACGATGGAGCCGCGCCTGACGCGTTACGTCGACAACGACCAGGAACGCGCGCAGATCCTGCATGCCGTCCACTGCGAGGCGAAGCGCGTCAACATTCCGCCCGAACTCGTGCTCGCCGTGATGGACGTCGAAAGCCGCTTCGACCGCTTCGCGGTCTCGTCCGCCGGCGCCGTGGGCCTGATGCAGGTCATGCCCTTCTGGCCGCGTGAACTCGGCATGACCAACGATCAGCTCGTGCGCATACCGGACAACGTCCGCATGGGCGCCACGATCCTGGGCTACTACCTGCGCAAGGAACGCGGCAATTACCAGCGGGCGCTGCAGCGCTACAACGGCAGCCTCGGCCGGCCGCACTACTCGGACATGGTGATCGACCGGTTGGCGTCGCGCTGGACAGTCGCAAACTGAAATTGAACCGGTCCCTTCAGGACGTGCGGAATACCTGCGGCCACGGTTGGACTGATTCCACGGAGAGTTCTTCGATTGCCACGGCAGTCACATTTGAGCCGGCCGAGCCGGCCCAGAGCCAGGCGCAGAGCGCGTCGACCGCCTCCGGCATGCCACAGGCGAGAACTTCGACACGTCCATCGGGCAGGTTACGCGCATGCCCGGTGACGCCCAGGGTCTCGGCACGGATACGGGCGCTCGCCCGGTAGAACACGCCCTGGACGCGACCGGCGACGAAGCAGCGGCGTGCGATCAAGGCTGCTGCGACGCCTTCGCGGTTTCGGCGAGGCTGCGGGCCTCGACGGCCCTGGTGCGGGCAAGCTCCGCTTCGTCGCGGGCGCTACGATAATCACCGCGTCGCAGGTAGCTTTCCGCACTCTTCAGCAATTGCTTGGCGTCAGCCAGGACTTCGGGCGCCGCGGAGGTGGCGCCTGCGCGTTCCGCTGCGCGAACAGCCTGGCGGGCATTGCTCATTTCCTGCACCGGCGCGCCGGCGCAGCCGCTCACGACCGCCCCGGAAAGCAGTGCAAAGGCCAGCAGGAGCGGCAAGAAGATGCGCGGCAAGCGGAGACGGCCCTGTAAGAAAAAGGCAGGACGCAGGCGACCGTAACAAGCGCTCCCTGTACCGTCAAGGCTCGCGGACCTAGAATCCGCGCGCCACATGCAGGACGAAATGAGTCGTCCAGACCAAAGGGCGGCTGCAACCATGACTGAAGTGCTCGTTCTTTACTATTCCAGGCACGGCGCCACGGCCGAAGTCGCCCGTCACATCGTGCGCGGAATCGAATCGGTCGCCGGAGTCACGGCCCGGTTGCGCACGGTGCCGCCCGTTTCACCGACCACCGAAGCCACCGAGGCGGCCGTGCCGGAATCGGGACCACCGTATGCGACGCACGACGACTTGACACAATGTGACGGCCTGGCGCTCGGCAGCCCGACGCGCTTCGGCAACATGGCAGCGCCGCTCAAGCATTTCCTGGACGGAACCAGTGCGCTTTGGCTGAACGGTGCGCTCGACCGCAAACCGGCGGCGGTCTTCAGTTCGACGTCATCCATGCACGGCGGGCAGGAATCCACCCTGCTGACGATGATGGTCCCGTTGCTGCACCACGGCATGTACCTCGTCGGCCTGCCGTATACCGCGCCCGCACTGAACCGTACCCGCACGGGGGGCTCGCCCTACGGTGCGACACACCTCGCGGTGCACAGGGCCGCTCAACCGAAGCTCAGTGATGATGAGCGCGAGCTCACGCAGCTGCTCGGGCGACGCCTGGCGGAACTGGCAGTTGCAGCAGGTGCAGTGCGCCGTGGCTGACACTCGGTTGACTGACGCTTCGGGCGCGGTTCGCGCGCGCGGCTTGGCGCTGATTCTGTTGGCGACGCTCGCGGCCGTGTCGCTGCTCGCCGCCTACCAGGCCGAACGCAGTGCGGTGTCGTTCTGGTTGCTGGTGTTCCTGCTGGTAACGCCCCTCGCGATCGCCATGCCGGGCATGCTGGCGTGCAACCGCCGCACGTTCGCGTGGGCCACGCTGTGTGTCACGCCCCACTTCATCTATGCGTTGACCGAGCTGGTCGCCAACCCGTCGATCCGCGTGCTTGCGGCATCGATCCTGATGCTGAGTCTGGCGCTGGTCGTGGCGCTGGTGGCGTACCTGCGACTGACCAGAGGTTAGGAGCTCTTAGTCGCGCCATGCCGGAGCTTCAGTTCTGCAACTGAATCCGCAACCAGCCGTTCCAGGACTTTTCTGTCAAGGTCTGCGAGGCGCCTGAAGTACAGGCATGACTTGCCCATCTTGTGCTTGCCAAGCCTGGGCAGCAGATCCGCCTGCTCTTTCCCGGCGGCGACAAGGTAAACCACCAGTTCTCGCCCTCGTATGGCGAAGCCGGTGAGACACATCTCCGCAGGTCTTCCGTTTGCGCCGGTGTAGAGGTAAGAACCGAAGCCGACAATGCTCGGCCCCCACATTCTCGGTTGTTGTCCGGTGACCCGCTTGAAGAGGGCCATCAGAGCCTGGCAGTCCGCGCGCTGCTCCTCGTTCGCCCGCGAGGCAATGTAGTCCTCGACGCTGGCATCCGTTGCCCTGGTCTTGTTCCCGGCCATCGCTGCTACCCCTGAAACTGCGACGTGCGACAGAGCCAGGACGATACTCCAGCGCGAACGCGCTGCCGACTATCCCCTGTCCCCTATCCCCTTCTCCAGCGCGTTCCGCAGGAACGGCACGGTGAGCTTGCGCTGCGCGGCGAGCGAGGCTTCGTCGAGTTGATCGAGCACGGCAAACAGGGAATGCAAGTCGCGGGGCAGGCGGTGCACGAGGTAAAGCGCCGCCTCCTCCGACAGCTCGAGCCCACGACTGGCTGCGCGCAGGCGCAATGCCTCGCACTGCCCTGCCTCGTCGAGCTCGGCGAGTTGATGCACGTCGGCAGACAGCAGGCGTGAACGCAAATCAGGCAGCGTAAAGGACAAGCCCGCGGGCGGTGCATTGCTCGCGACGACGAGCCGGCCCGTGCCGTCCTGCAACAGCGTGTGCAGGCGAAAGATCGCCGCGTTCCACTCCGGATCCGCGGCGACGGTCTCCAGCCCGTCGAGGCAGACGAGGCCCAGCGTGTCGCACCCTTCGAGCATTGCGCTGGAGGGTGCCAGCGCCAGGTCGATGTATGCCGCGGCTTCGTCGCGACCGCCGGCGGCTGCACATGCAGCCTGCAGCAAATGCGATTTGCCTGTGCCTGCACGGCCCCACAACCAGACCACCAGCGGTGCCGCCGGACGCGAACCCTGCAATGCGGCGTACGCCTGCGCATTCGCGCCGACGACGAAGCTCGCGAACCGCGCGGTTTCGCGCAGCCGCATGCGCAGGGGCAACTGTTCCATCATCCGGGCGGCAACCGCTCAGTGCCGTCGCGACGCGCGCTCGCGCACGACGGCTTGCGCACGACGCACATAGATCAGCGTGTAATCGATGCCGCTCACGCAGGTCGAGAACAGCACCGTTGCGCCGAGCAGGATGACCGCCCATTCCGCCGGCCACTGGTACGCAGCGGCGGCGACGACAGCAAGGCAGAAGACGATCTGTGCAACCGTGTTCAGCTTGCTCGCGAAGGTCGGATTGCCATTGACCGGTCCGAACAACAGCTTGTAAGTGAGCGCGCCGAAGGCGATCACGAGATCGCGCAACAGGACGAGCCCCGTCAGCAACCAGGGCACGTCGCCATTCACGCTCAGGCAGATGAATACCGCGAGCAGCAGCAGCTTGTCGGCGAGCGGATCGAGGAACTTGCCGAGCTGGCTGGTCCAGCCGAAACGCTTGGCGAGGAAGCCATCGAGTGCGTCCGTGGATGCGGCCACTGCAAACAGCAGCATCACGTCGGCGTAGCGCTCTTGCAGTATCCAGTGCGCGACGGGATACACCATCAGGATGCGCAGGACGCACAGCAGGTTAGGCAGGTGTCGCAGGCTCATGGCTGCCAGACGAAGTCCGGTGCCTCCTGCCTGTTCGTTGCGGGTTCGGTGCGCGGAGCCGGCGTGAGTCGTCCGTCCAGCGCAAAGATTCGTCGCAGCAACTCAAGGTCGCCGCGGAGGCTCAGGTCGAGCAGCACCGTGCTGCCGGAAAGTTCGCGCAACGAGACGCCCCGCACGAGGCTCAGGCCGTCAAGATACGTGGTCAGGGCGGCATAGGCGCGCACGCCCTCCAGCTCGCCGATACGGACGGACACGCGTGCTGAGTTCGCGAGTGGAGCCCGGCGCGTAGCGCGCTGCCAGGGTGTCGGCCGCAAGGTCCAGACCTGACGCGGGACCGCCCTGACCGCGCGCGGACTGCCCGGCGTGGCCGAAGGTCCAGTCATACCCCCCCGCCCGAGCCGCTCCAAGCAGCACGGCACCTGCAAGGCCTGCGCTCGTCGCGCGGGCTCGTGCCGTGCCTGCGTCGACTGTGTCGGCGGGCCAGGTCACCGGCACGCCGCGCACCTGCGCTGCCCGTTCGACCTCAAGTCTCTCCGGCGGCCGTTCGGCCGCGGTCACCGCCCGGGCGCCGCCCGCGATCGCGGGAACGAACAGGAGAACGGTGGTCGTCGGCCGCTCAGACGGCCACAACGGCAAGCCGGCCTGCTGCAGCAGTTGCTCCAGGGCACGGCCATCGAAACCGACCTTGAGCATCCGGTCGGTGGTGGTCGAATACTGCTGGACATAACGGGTGGGGTCCGCTGCCGCCGCGGCAATGGCCGCAGCCTCCCCGGCGTCCCGACGGCCCGAAGCACGGACCGCCGCGATCTTGAGAGCCTCGCCGAAGGCTGCGGCCCGGTCGGCCTCCGCCGAGCTCTTCAGCGGCACCGACGCCTGGTAAAGCGCCACGTCACCCCAGGCAAAGGGCGACGCCGACAACAACAGGCAGAGCAGCCCGCGCGCGAAGTTTCGCGTCGGTCCCTCGGTGACGACGTTGGTGCGGTGATCAATCATGTGATGGAGGAAGTCGGCGCCGCCGGCCGGTGTGTAAAATACCACAGCCTCGAGCCAGACCCCGGGGCGCCACCCCCCGGGAGCTTGAGAAAAATGGCCGAGAGTCCGACCAGCACCACCACCTATCGCGACGCCGGCGTCGACATCGAAGCGGGCGACGCGCTCGTGGACCGCATCAAGCCCGCCGTCAAGCGTTCGATGCGCCGCGAGGTGCTGGGCGGCATCGGCGGGTTCGGCGCGCTGGTCGAAGTGCCGCTGGACCGCTACAGGAAGCCCGTCATGGTCTCAGGCACCGACGGCGTGGGCACCAAGCTCCGGCTGGCGATCGAGACCGGCCGCCACGACACGATCGGCATCGACCTGGTGGCGATGTGCGTCAACGACGTCGTCGTGCAGGGCGCGGAACCCCTGTTCTTCCTCGATTACTACGCGACCGGCAGGCTCGACGTCGACACCGCCGAGCGCGTGATCAAGGGCATCGTCGAAGGCTGCCTGCAGGCGGGGTGCGCACTGGTGGGTGGTGAAACCGCCGAAATGCCAGGCATGTACGAAGGCGAGGACTACGACCTCGCGGGCTTCTGCGTCGGTCTCGTCGAAAAAGACCAGATCATCGACGGCACCCGGACACGTGCTGGCGACGCGATCATCGGCCTCGCCTCCTCGGGCGCGCATTCGAATGGCTATTCGTTGATCCGGCGACTGCTGGCGCTGAGCGGCGCCGGTCCCGCGACGCGAATCGACGGCAAATCGCTGTACGACCTGCTGCTCGAACCCACGCGCATCTACGTGAAATCGGTGCTGCAGCTGCTGCAGCAGTCGGTGCCAGTGCACAACATTGCGCACATCACCGGCGGCGGTCCGACCGGCAACATTCCGCGCGTCATGCCGGCCGGGCTCGAGGCCGTGATCGATGCCCGGCTGTGGCCTCGCCCCGTCATATTCGACTGGCTGCAGCGCGTCGGCAATGTCGCGCGCGACGAGATGTATCGCACCTTCAATTGCGGGCTGGGCATGACGATCTGCGTGCCCGCGGGTGAAGCCGATCGCGCGCTCGGCATCCTGCGCGCCTGCGGCGAAACGGCAGCCGTGATCGGCGCAGTCCGATCCGGCAGCCGCGAGGTCGTCATCGTCGAATGACGGCCCCAACCCCGCTGCTGCGCGTCGTCGTGCTGGTGTCGGGGCGCGGCAGCAATCTCAGGGCCATCGCCGCACGCGCCGATGCGGGCGAGCTTCCCGTGCGCATCGAGGCCGTCGTCAGCGATCGTGCGGACGCCGGCGCGCTCGAGTGGGCCCGTGAAAGGGGCATCACCACTTCCGTGCTGTCGCCACGGGACTTCGCCGATCGCGGGGCTTACGGCCGCGCCCTCGGCGACATCGTGGAGTCGCATGCGCCGCAACTCGTGGTGCTAGCGGGATTCATGCGCATCCTGAGCGACGAGTTCGTGCTGCGTTTCTCGGGCCGCATGCTCAACATCCACCCTTCCCTGCTGCCACGGTACCCCGGGCTGCACACGCACCGCCGCGCGCTCGAGGCACGCGATCGTGAACATGGGGCCAGCGTGCATTTCGTCACGCCCGAACTCGACGGCGGCCCGGTGGTCTTACAGGCCAGGGTCCCGATATTGCCGGGCGACGACGAAGACTCGCTCGCCGCGCGCGTGCTGCGCGAAGAGCACGTGATCTACCCGCGCTGCGTCGGCTGGTTTGCGGCGGGTCGCCTCGCCTGCCGCGATGGGGCGGCCTGGCTGGATGGCAAGCGGCTGGACGCACCGGTGGAGTGCGGCTACGAAACGAAGGAAGGTGCGTGATGCGGCTGGTGGACGAATTGGCGTGCACGGGTTGCCGTGATCGGCACTGCGTGGCTGCTGGCTGCATCCGGGGCCGCCGTGGCCGACTCGACGAACACCGCCGCCGGGCTGCAGCCGTACACGGCCCGCTACCAGGTCAGCTACCGAGGCCTGAATGGCGGCGAGATCGAATCGAGCTTCAAGCGCGGCGCTGCGGCCGGTCAATGGCAGTACGAAACGCGCGTGTTCCCGACGTTGCTCGCCCGTGTCGCAATCAGTTCACAGGCCCACGAACTGAGCGTGATCCAGGCGACTGCCGCCGGAATTCGCCCGCTGTCATTCAACTTCAACGACGGCTCGGCCAGCTCGGCGAAAGACGTCCGGCTGGACTTCGACTGGACGGCACTGACCGTCACCGGCACTTTCGAGGGCAAGCCCGTGTCACTGCCGCTCACGCCGGGCACGCACGACACGTCGTCGGTGCAGGCGGCGATGATCCAGGAACTGCTGGCCGGCCGGAAACCCCAGGGCTTCAAGATCATCACGGGCGGCAAGCTGCGCGAATACCGTTACTGGCCGGAGGGCACGCAGCAGGTCATGACACCTTACGGGCAGGTCGAAGCCGAGGTCTGGGCGAGCCAGCGCACCGGCTCGAACCGCGTCACGAAGACGTGGCACGCGGCGTCATTGGGCTACGTGCCGGTGCAGGCGATGCAGTACCGCAAGGGCAACCCCGAAGTGCAGATGAAGCTGGTTCGCCTGCAGCGGCAGGCGAACTAGGGGATAGGGGATAGGGGTTGGGGGATAGTCGGCAGCGCACTGCGTGCAAAGAAAGTCATCCGTTGCGTCGAACTTGCGCTTCTGACTATCCCCCTAACCCCTATCCCCTAACCCCTGCGCCACGCGCCCAAGGCTACGCTTTGGGCAGCGTGACGCCTTTCTGTCCCTGGTACTTCCCGCCGCGATCCTTGTAGGAGGTCTCGCAGACTTCGTCCGATTCGAAGAACAGCATCTGCGCCACGCCCTCGTTGGCATAGATCTTCGCGGGCAGCGTCGTCGTGTTCGAGAACTCGAGCGTCACGTGCCCTTCCCATTCGGGCTCGAGCGGCGTCACGTTGACGATGATTCCGCAGCGCGCATACGTCGACTTGCCGAGGCACACCGTCAGCACGCTGCGCGGGATGCGGAAATACTCGACCGTGCGCGCCAGCGCGAACGAGTTCGGCGGGATGATGCAGACCGGGCCGTCGAAATCGACGAACGAGCCGTGATCGAAGTCCTTCGGATCCACGATCGTCGAGTTGATGTTGGTAAAGATCTTGAATTCGGCTGCGCAACGCACGTCATAGCCGTAGCTCGAAGTGCCGTATGAAACGATGCGCTGGCCGTCGACGACTCGAACCTGGCCAGGCTCGAAGGGCTCGATCATGCCGTGGTCTGCGGCCATGCGGCGGATCCAGCGGTCTGACTTGATACTCACGCCTTGATGCTCACGGTCAGGTGTCCTCGACGGTGATCCTGGGAAAACCAGCCGCGCCGAGCGCGGCGACGGAAAGCCTGGCCGCGGTGCGACGGGCGGTGTCCAGATAGGCGGCGCCGATGCGCCCGCCCGGATCGGCAATCACCGTGGGACGGCCGCCGTCCGTCTCTTCGCGGATACGGATGTCGAGCGGCAACTGGCCGAGCAGGCTGACGCCGTACTGCTCGGCCATGCGCACGCCTCCGCCGCTGCCGAAGATCGGCTCTTCGTGACCGCAGCTGGAGCACACGTGGGTGCTCATGTTCTCGACGATGCCGAGCACCGGTACGTTGACCTTCTGGAACATCCGCAGGCCCTTGCGGGCGTCGAGCAACGCGATGTCCTGCGGCGTGGTCACCACCACCGCGCCGCTCACGGGGACGCGCTGCGAGAGCGTCAGCTGGATGTCCCCGGTGCCCGGGGGCATGTCGACAATGAGGTAGTCGAGTTCGCCCCAGTCGGTGTCGTTGAGCAACTGCTGCAGGGCCTGCGTGACCATCGGGCCGCGCCAGACCATGGGCTGCTCTTCCTCGATCAGGAAGCCGATCGACATGACCTTGATGCCGTGCGCCTCGAGCGGCTGCAGGCGCTTGCCGTCGCGGCTGACCGGCCTTTCGCCCTGCAGTCCCATCATTCGAGGCTGGCTGGGCCCGTAGATGTCGGCATCGAGGAGACCGACGCGAGCCCCATCGATTGCCAGAGCCAGGGCCAGGTTGACCGCAGTGGTGGACTTGCCGACCCCGCCCTTGCCCGAAGCTACCGCAATCACGTTGCGGATACCGGGCAGCGGCTGCATCGGGCCCTGGGCGGCGTGGGTCGCGACCTGCCAGCCGACCGTCACGGTGGCGTCTCCGAGCCCGGGGGCCTGGCGCAGGAGCGCCTGGAGTTCGGCGGCCAGCGTCTGGGCGTACCCCCCGGGCGGGAAGCCCAGTTCGACCTCCACCAGGGGCCGGCCGGCCTCGAACCGGACGGACTTCACAGCTTTGGCTGCGCCAAGAGGCATCCCCAGATATGGTTCGACATAATTCGCAACCAAGAGGCGGGCCTGGGCGAGTCGATCGTCCTGCATTCTGGGATCCGTCGAGACAGTGGAGGCGGCATGCGCCGGCGGGCAAGGATTGTAGCGGAAACAGGCCGTGTGCAGCGCCGGGCCGGCTGCCCGCGGGGCGCCGGGTCCGCGTGGCATAATGCGTCGACTTTCGCCCCACTGAAGGCGACGAAGCGACGTGCAACCGTATTCACCGGACGGAAAACCGTCCTTGCCCATGACGAGCAGATGATCCACTTACGTCGCCCATGAGCTTTTTCACGAACCTGCGCGCTGACCGCTTGATCGCCGAGATCAAGGCGGCCGACGACAGCGACGGTCACAAGACGTCGCTCGAAAAGCTCGTGCGCCTCGGGCCGTCGGCGATACCCCGCATCCTCGACGCGCTGGCGAGCGCCGACAACCGGGAAACCGCTGGTTTCGTCGCGGTGCTTACGGCACTGCTCGACAACAAGGCGTTTCCGGTCGTTGCCAGTGGACTCACGCAAGGCAACCAGCGCACCGTTTCCGGGGCCGCGACCGCGCTGTCCAATTCGCGCAATTACGCGGCCAACCTGCTGTTCGGTTTGCTCGACCAGCCGGCGATGCCGAAGGGCACGGTCGTCGGCATCCTCACCGCACAGAAGGCGCGCCTCAATGCGCGCGACGTGCTGCAGCGCGCTTACAACCAGGACGCGGCCGAGAAGGCGGCAATGTTCCGCATCGTCTCCGACATTGCCGACCCGAGCATCGTCCCGGAACTGCTGAGCCGCCTCGAGGGCAAGGACCCGGTCGCGCGCACGCACATCATCAACATCCTGGCGCGCTTCAATCGGCGCGACGTCGCCGTGGCGCTGCAGCGGCAACTGAAGGACACCAACAAGTTCGTGCGACAGGCCGTGCTGAACGCGCTGACCGGCTTCGAGGGCAACGTCGACGTCGGCTTGCTCTGCGAAGTCCTGCGCGACCCGGACGTCGAAACGCAGCAGAAGGCCATCGACGCCGTCGTGCGCGCCAATGACCCGGACACCATGCGCCACCTGATCGCCGTGCTGCGCGACGAGGACGAGAATGTCCGCCGTGCGGCAGTCGAGGTGCTGAACGAAATCGGCACGCCGGCACACGTGAAGGCCCTGCTGCAGACGATCAAGGACGACGACTGGTGGGTGCGCAGCCGCGCCGCCGACGCGCTCGCGAAGATCGGCGGCCCGCGGGTCATCGAGGCGGCGCTCGAACTGATCCGCGACCAGGACGAGGACGTTCGCCGCGCTGCCATCGAGATCCTGAACCAGACCAAGGACGAGCGCGCCATCGGCTACCTCATCGAAGCCACGCGCGACGCCGACTGGTGGGTCCGCGAGCGTGCGGTCGACGCGCTCGCCGAGATCGGCAGTCCGCGCGCACTCCCCACCCTGCTCGACCTCCTGCGTTCGAGCGACGCGCGTTCGCTGCCGACGGTGACACGCGCCATTGGCAAGCTCGGCAATCCGTCAGCGATCCCGCTGCTGATGCCGCTGCTGCCAGGCGCGTCGAAGGAAGCCCGGCTCGAGATCATCACCGCCCTCGCGCGACTGGTGGACGACAAGTCCGCCGACGTGGTGCGCGCCCGGCTGGAATCGTTCAGCGGCGAGTCGGCCGACCCGACCGTCAGTCACGCGGCGCTGCGCGCGGTGGAGGACATGGACGCGCGTTTCTCGACCGGCGTGCGCGACGCGCAGCAGGGGGCGGCCCGCATGGCCGAGCCCTCGCGGACACTGCTCGCCGAAAAGATCGATTTCGACGGCCTCGCGCGCGAAGCCGCGCCGTCGCAGCGTCTCGACATCTCGGCCCTGACGCCGGGCGACGTGCTCGAAGGCCGCTACAAGTACCTGCAGAAGATCGGCAAGGGCGCATTCGGCACCGTGCTGCTCATGGAAGATACGGTCGTCGACGAGCGGCTGGTGCTCAAGTTCCTGAACCCGAACGTCTCGCAGGACGAGGAGATGATGAAGCGGTTCGTGCACGAGCTGCGCTACTCGCGCAAGATCACGCACCGCAACGTCATCCGCATCTACGATTTCCTGTTCATCCGCGGCAACTATGCGATCTCGATGGAGTACTTTCCGTCGCATACGCTCGGCCACGAGATCAACGACAAGCCGCTCCCGATCGACAAGGCGGTCCGCTTCGCGATGGACGTGGCCACCGGCATGGCCGTTGCCCACCAGTCGGGCATCATTCACCGCGACCTGAAGCCGGCCAACGTCCTGATCGACGATACCGGCCTGCTCAAGATCGTGGACTTCGGCGTGGCTGCTGCCCAGCATCAGGGCGACACCCAGCTCACCAAGACCGGTTACGTGATCGGTTCGCCGAAGTACATGGCGCCCGAGCAGATCCTGGGCAAGAAAGTCGACGAACGCGCCGATGTTTACTCGCTCGGCGTAATTCTGTATGAGATGCTCACGGGCGAGCCGCCCTACCACCGCGGCGACCACATGGCGGTCATGTACCAGCACGTCCAGGGCAAGGCAAAGGCGCCGATCGAGGTGAATCCCAACATTCCGCCGGGCCTGTCCGAGATCGTCACGAAGGCGATGACCGTGGACAAGGCGCGACGCTTCCAGACCATGGACGAGCTGCGCTCCGCGCTCGAACGCTACCTCTGAGGCCGCCTTGGCGCGCATCGACGCATTCCTGAAACTCGGCGCCTCGCAAGGCTGCTCGGACGTGCACCTCGCGGTTGGCGTGCCGCCGATGCTGCGCATGAACGGCGACCTGTTGCCGATCAAGTTCCGCAACCTGGCCGAGGCCGAACTCGAAAGCTACGTCACGGAGATCCTGACCCCCACGCACCAGGAGCAGTTCAGGAAGGGACACGACGTCGATTTCTCCTACGTGTCCGAAGACAACGCGCGCTTCCGGGTCAACGTCTTCCGCAAGGAGACGGGGGTCGGCGCGGTGTTCCGCGCCATCCCGAACGACGTGCCGTCGCTCGATTCCCTGAATCTGCCGCTGGTCGTCAAGAAATTCTGTGATTTCCACCAGGGCATGGTGCTGGTCACGGGTTCCACCGGCACTGGCAAGTCGACGACGCTCGCGGCGATGATCGACCACCTCAACCGGACGCGCCGGCTCAACATCGTCAGCCTCGAGGACCCGATCGAGTTTGTCCACCGCAGCAAGCAATCGCAGGTGATCCAGCGCGAACTGCACACGCACCTGCCCTCCTTCGCCGAGGGCGTGCGCGCCGCAATGCGCGAGGACCCCGACGTGATCCTGGTCGGCGAACTGCGCGACGCCGAGACGGTGCGCTGGGCGATGACCGCGGCGGAAACCGGACACCTCGTGCTCGGCACGCTGCACACGACCAGCGCCGTCAAGACGATCGACCGCATCGTCGACGCGCTGCCGCCGGAGGAGCGCGAGCAGACCAAGAGCTTCCTGTCGCAGAGCCTGCTCGGCGTCGTCACCCAGTTCCTGGTGCGCACGCCCGACCTGCGCGGACGCAAGGCCATCTGCGAGGTGATGGTCATGAACCGCGCGATCGGCAAGCTCATCACGTCCGAGCAGTCGCACATGATTCCGTCGCAGTTGCAGACAGGCCGCGAAACCGGGATGCAGACACTCGACCAGGCGCTGCTCGCCGCCGTCCAGGCCCGCGAAGTCGACCCGGAGGACGCGTTCGGCTACGCCATGGACAAGAAGCCGTTCGCCCGCTACGTGCCCGAGGGCACGGCGATCCTCAAGGCCGACGTGACGCAGGGACTCTGATGTCCACCGAGACCACGACGCAGGTCGCCAATCCCGAAACGTCGCAGCACACGCCGCGGCGCATCGATGAATTCCTGCTGGAAGTGATCAAGCGCGGCGGCTCCGACCTGCATTTCGTCGCTGGCGACCCGCCGCGCATCCGCCACAACGGCGAGCTGCAGACGCTGCGCGATGCGCCGCTCGACAAGCAGTTCGTGCTCGACACGATCATGGACTTCATCACCCGCCGCGCGCAGCAGCAGCTCGAGGAAAAAGACGGCGCCGATTTCGCCTATTCCATCCCGGGCGTTTCGCGTTTCCGCGTGAACGTGTTCAGGCACATCGGCGGGCTCGGTGCCGTCCTGCGAGCGATCCCTTCCAAGGCGCTGACACTCGAGCAGCTCAACATGCCCCAGTCCGTGCGCAGCCTGTGCCGCGTCAACAACGGCCTGATCCTGGTGACGGGCAAGACCGGCTCCGGCAAGTCGACGACGCTGGCCGCGATGATCGACGACATCAACGCACGCGAGAAAGGCCACATCCTCACGATCGAGGACCCGATCGAATTCGTGCATCCGCGCAAGAACTGCCTGGTCAGTCAGCGCGAGGTCGGCCTGCACAGCCCGGGTTTTGCCGAGGCACTGCACTCGGCCCTGCGCGAAGATCCGGACATCGTGCTGGTGGGCGAATTGCGCGACCTCGAGACGATGAGCATCGCGGTCACGGCGGCCGAGATGGGAATCCTCGTGATGGGCACCCTGCACACGAACGGCGCAGCGCCCACGGTGGACCGTATCGTCAACGCCTTCCCCTCGGACAAGCAGGGGCACGTGCGGACCATGCTGTCGACATCGCTGCGCGGCGTGATCTCGCAGCAGCTGATCCTGCGCGCGGACAAGCGCGGGCGGGTCGCCGCCCTCGAGATCCTCATCAACACGCCGGCCGTCTCCAACCTGATCCGCCAGGGCAAGCTCGACCAGCTCGAGAACGCGATGCAGAGTGGCGGCGCCCACGGCATGCGGATCATGGACTCGGCGATCAAGGAATTGTTCGACAAGGGCGTGATCAGCGGCCGGGCGGCTTACGAGAAGGCCATGAACAAGCCGCAGTTCGAGCAGTTCAAGGACATGGGTTGAACGGGGCTCCGGCTGCGCGCTAGCGACTGCGCGTCGGCACGCTACCGTCCATCCCAGCAAGCGCATCGTTCCGGGTTTCGGGGACCTCTTCGGCGCCTTGGAAAGGCAGACACGCGGCGCCGAAGAGGTCCCCGAAGCCCGGAACGATGCGCCGCCGGTGCGGTGGCAGCGGGCAGTGTTGCGGCGACTTGCGCCGTGCGAGCGCTCGCCCGTGGCGAGTGCGACGCTCAGGCGCGGTCGTACAGGCGGTGGATTCGGTACCTCTCCCGCGCCGCGTGTCTGCCTTTCCAAGGCGCGGGAGAGGTACCGAATCCGCCGCATGGCGCATCGCTCCACGGTCAGGCGCCCGACTGGCATAATTGACGGTCGTTCGACCCGGACCCCCGCCGCCCCATGACCGCCCCAGTAAAGCGCACCCTGCTCGTCACCAGCGCGTTGCCCTACGCCAACGGCGCGCCGCACGTCGGGCACATGCTCGAGTACGTCCTGACCGATATCTGGGTTCGGTTCCAGCGCATGCGCGGCCACGACTGCCTGTTCATCTGGGCGAGCGATGCACACGGCACGCCGATCATGCTCAAGGCACGGCAGGAAGGAATCACACCAGAGGAACTCATCGAGCGTATCGGCGCGGAACAGCGCCGCGACTTCGGCGAGTTCGACATCTCGTACGACAACTTCCACACCACGCACTCGGACGAGAATCGCGAGGTCACCTACGAGATCTATCGTCGGCTCGTCGCGGGCGGGCACATCCGGCGCGAGACCATCGTGCAGGCATACGACGAGCAGGCACGGATGTTCCTGCCCGACCGCTACGTGCGCGGCACGTGCCCCAGGTGCGGCGCTCTCGACCAGTACGGCGACAGCTGCGAAGTCTGCGGTGCCACCTACACGCCCGCCGACCTGCTGAACGCCGTCTCGGTGGTGAGCGGCACGGCGCCCGTGCAGAAGCAGTCGGAGCACCTGTTCTTCAAGCTCGGCAACTTTGAGCCGATGCTGCGCGCCTGGACGAGCGGTGATCGTCTGCAGTCCGCCGTCACTGCCAAGCTCGGCGAGTGGTTCGGCGCAGGCCTGCGCGACTGGGACATCTCGCGCGACGAGCCTTATTTCGGCTTCGAGATTCCGGGCGAAACCGGCAAGTACTTCTACGTCTGGCTCGACGCACCGATCGGTTACCTCTCGAGCCTGCTGCAGTACTGCCGTCGCACCGGGCGCGACTTCGACCAGTACTGGAAACCGGACAGCGACGCAGAGGTGTATCACTTCATCGGCAAGGACATCGTGTATTTCCACACGCTGTTCTGGCCGGCCGTGCTCGTCGGAGCGGGTTACCGGCCACCGACGTCGGTGTTCGCGCACGGCTTCCTGACGGTCAACGGACTGAAGATGTCGAAGTCGCGCGGCACGCTGATCTCCGCGCGTGCCTGGCTCGATCACCTGCCGGCCGAATACCTGCGCTATTACTTTGCGTCACGGCTGGGCGACGGAGTCGAAGACCTCGACCTCAATCTCGACGACTTCGTGGCCAAGGTGAATTCCGACATCGTCGGCAAGCTCGTCAACATCGCAAGCCGGTGTGCTGGTTTCATCGCGCGGGGCTCGGCAGGAAGACTGGCCGCAACGCTTGCGGATGCGGCCCTGCAAGGCGAGTTCGCCGCGGCCGGCGAGCGGGTCGCCGCGCTGTACGAAGGACGCGATCTCGCCGGCGCGATGCGCGAAATCATGGCGCTGACCGACCGTGCCAATCTTTACATCGACCAGCAGAAACCCTGGCTCATGGCGAAGGATCCGGCGCGTGCCGCCGAAGTGCAGGCCGTCTGCACGCAGGGTATCAACCTGTTCCGTGTGCTCGCGGTGTACCTGAAGCCCGTCATGCCGAAGC
This sequence comes from uncultured Pseudomonadota bacterium, assembly GCA_963748985.1. Lineage (GTDB taxonomy): Bacteria > Pseudomonadota > Gammaproteobacteria > Steroidobacterales > Steroidobacteraceae > RPQJ01. The sequence goes on along the minus strand of CAVVKQ010000023.1, from coordinate 18,634 downwards.
TCGCTGCCGGCGCCGAGAAGTTTCTCGGACTGTCCTCGCAGGCATGGGCCGACGCCGCAAGGCCGCTCCTCGGCACGACCATCAACGCCTACGAGCCGCTCGCCACGCGGGTCGACCCGGCCGCGGTCAAGGCGCTCCTCACTGCTTCCGCTGAGAGCCTGAAGCCCGCCGGCGTGCCGGCGGCGGCCACGACTGTTCCAGCGGTCGCGGCAAAGACTGCGGCGAAAAGGGAAATGGACGTCGCGAAGTCTGCGGCGAATCCCGCTGCACCGGTCGCTCCGCTGGCAGTGCTGTCGATCGACGACTTCATGAAGATCGACCTGCGCATCGCGCGCATCGACTCGGCCGAACTCGTCGACGGCGCGGACAAACTGCTCAGGCTCGGCGTCGATCTCGGCGAACTCGGCAAGCGACAGATCTTCGCGGGCATTCGCTCAGCCTACGAACCCGCGCAGCTCATCGGTCGGCTGACTGTCGTGGTCGCCAATCTCGCGCCGCGTAAGATGCGCTTCGGGCTGTCCGAAGGCATGGTGCTCGCGGCCGGGCCCGGCGGACAGGAGATCTTCGTGCTCTCCCCCGATGCGGGCGCGACGCCCGGCATGAAGGTGAAGTGACACCGGCGACGAGGACCCCATGACCGAGCTGCTGCTGCTCGCGCTCGGAGCGAGCCTGGTCAACAACTTCGTCCTGTCGAACTTCCTCGGGCTTTGCCCGTTCATCGGCGTGAGTCGCCGCTTCGAGGCCGCGGCCGGCATGGCCCTCGCGACGCTGTTCGTGCTCACGCTGGCTTCGGGCCTGAGCTTCACCCTGTGGCAATGGGTACTGGTGCCGCTGGGACTCGAGTACCTGCGCACGCTGGTCTTCATCCTGCTGATTGCGGGGGTCGTGCAGTTCACCGAGATCATGGTGCGGGCGATGAGCCCCCTCCTGCACCAGTTGCTCGGCATCTTCCTGCCGCTGATCACGACCAACTGTGCCGTGCTCGGCGTGGCACTGCTGAACGTGAATCGCCAGCACGGCTTGCTCGAGTCGCTGGTCTTCGGCGCAAGCGCCGGCGCCGGCTTCGGACTGGCACTGTTGCTGTTCACGGCACTGCGCGAGCGCCTGGACACCGCCGACGTGCCGCAAGCCTTCCGCGGCGCGCCCGTGGCGTTGGTGACGGCGGGCCTGATGGCCCTCGCATTCATGGGTTTCTCCGGGCTGGGCGCGCGGTGAACCCCGCCGCGGTCGTCATCGCGGTGCTGGTCGCAGCGGCGCTCGCCGTCACGCTCGGCGTTGCGCTCGGCTGGGCGGCCTCGCGCATCGAACCCGACGCCGACTCGCTGGTGGAGCGCATTGACGCGCTGCTGCCGCAGACGCAGTGCGGTCAATGCCGTTACCCGGGTTGCCGACCCTACGCCGCCGCGATCGCGAGCGGTGCCGCGGAAATCGACCGCTGTCCTCCAGGTGGGGAGGTGACGGTGCGCGCGCTCGCGGCATTGCTTGATCGTTCGCCGCGCTCCCCCGACCCCGCTTTCGGCGCGACGAAGCCAGCGCAGGTGGCATGGATCGACGAAGCAAAGTGCATCGGTTGCGCGCGCTGCCTTCCCGTCTGCCCGGTCGACGCCATCGTTGGTGCACCCAGGCAGATGCACACGGTGATCACGACGCAGTGCACGGGCTGCGAACTCTGCCTGCCGCCCTGTCCCGTCGACTGCATCTCACTGCGCCCTGCCCCGGCCTTGTCGCAGCGATATCGCCCGCCTCGTGCCGCATGATGGCCGCCCGATCCTCGTTCCCCGCCGGCCTTGCGCTCGACGCACACAAGCAGCAAGCGTGCGGCACACGGATCGTCGAACTGCCGCCGCCAGCGCACCTGGTGCTCGCACTTGATCAAGGCACGGGGTACAGCGCCGAACCGGTAGTGGTCGTGGGCGAGGCCGTGGCCAGGGGCACGCTCGTCGCGCGCACTGGCCACCCGTTCGCATCTGCCGTGCACGCGCCGCTCGCCGGCATCGTCGTCGCAATCGAGACGCGCGAGGCCGCTGTCGAGGGCGGTCGCAGCGTCTGCATCGTGATCGAAAGCAACGGCTCGGACCGGATCGACGACAGCGTACGGCCCGTCGCAGATCCCGCCTCTCTCAGTCCGGAGGTACTCGTCCAGCGATTGCGCGAGGCTGGTATCGCCGGGCTCGGCGGCGCCGGCTTTCCGACCCCGACCAAGCTGGTCTCCGCGCGCGACCTCGGTGCGCACACGCTCGTGCTGAACGGCGCGGAGTGCGAGCCCTGGATCTGCTGTGACGACGCGCTGATGCGCTCCGCCGCGGGCGACGTCGTGCTCGGCGCACTCATCCTGCGGCGTGCTGCGGGTGCCGTGCGTTGTGTCATCGCGATCGAGGAAGACAAGCCCGCAGCCATTGCAGCCGTGACCGGCGCGATCGAGGGCCTGCGCGACCATGCGGTGACGCTCGCAGTGGTCCCCGCGGTGTATCCACAAGGTGCCGAGCGGCAGTTGATCACCACGGTCGCCGGTGTCGAAGTACCTTCGGGCGGTCTGCCCGCGGACGCGGGCGTGATCTGCCAGAACGTGGCGACCGCGGCTGCCGTCGCACGCTGGGCCACGCGTGGAGAGCCCATGCTCGCTCGCGTCGTGACCGTCACTGGCAGCGGTGTCGGACACCCTGGCAACGTCCGCGCGCCGATCGGCACGCCGCTCGCGGCGCTCATCGCGGCGTGCGGCGGTTATCGCGGTACGCCATTACGCCTGATCGCCGGCGGCAGCATGACAGGTCGTGCTTTGCCGTCGGACGAGGTCGGGCTCACCAAGGCGATGAACTGCGTCCTCGTCGCGACGCGGGACGATATCGGTTCACGGCTCGGGGCCGTCGAGTTGCCATGCATCCGCTGCGGCGACTGTGCCAGCGCGTGTCCCGCCGGACTGCTGCCGCAGCAGCTGCTCCGGGCGGCGCTCGCCGACACTCACGACACGTTGCGCCAACTCGGCCTGCGCGACTGCATCGATTGTGGCCTTTGCGACTACGTCTGCCCGAGCCAGATTCCGCTCGCCGACCGCTTTCGTGACGCGCGGCGTCGCTTGCACGAGGCCGAAGCGATGACGAAGAAGGCAGCGGAGGCGCGGGAGCGTCACGAGCTGCACAAGCGCCGGCTGCAGGCGGCCGCGGCGGCCGAACAACAGACGTTCGAGAGCGTCCGTGAGTCGCGCACGGCGACCCGGCGACGATTCTGCAGGCGACACGAACTGACATGCGCTTCGATACCTCGCCCGCGCCGCACGTCATCGCCGGCTACACCGTGCCGCGCGTCATGTTCCAGGTGCTGTTCGCGCTGTTACCCGCAGGCATTGCTCACGTCGTGCTGTTCGGTCCCGGGCTGCTGCTGCAACTGTCCGTCGCGTGCGTCACGGCGTTGCTCGCAGAGGCCGCGGCGCTGCGGTGGCGCGGTCGTGACGCCGTACCTGCACTCAAGGACGGCAGCGTGCTGGTCACCGCGTTCCTGCTGGCATTCTCGATTCCGCCGCTGCTGCCCTGGTGGCTCGGTGCACTCGGCACGGCGCTGGCCGTGCTGCTCGGCAAGCACGTCTTCGGCGGGCTCGGCCAGAATCCATTCAATCCTGCGATGGTGGGTTACGCGATCCTGCTCGTTTCGTTCCCCGCCGAGATGACGCGCTGGCCCGTGCCGATGGACGTCGAAGGCACGCGCACCTGGTCCGAACTCGCGCGGATGTCGCTCGCGGGTTTTTACGGCGCGGACCTGGCAGCCCACTGGGATGGGTACACCGGGGCGACAGCGCTCGACTCGATTCGCAGCGGGCTCGATCTGCGCTACACGCTGCCTGAACTGCTGGGGCGCGCGGACATTGCCGGGACGCTCGGCTCGCGCGGCTTCGCCTGGATCAATCTCGCGGCGCTCGCGGGAGGCCTGTACCTGGTGCTCCGCGGGATCGTGCGCTGGCACATCCCCGTGGCCGTGCTCGGCGGCCTGCTCGTACCGTCCGTCATCGCGCACGGCCTGGATTCCGGAATCGCGCTGGGTCCGGCGATGCAGGCATTCTCCGGCGCCACGATGCTGGCTGCATTTTTCATCGCAACGGACCCCGTGTCCGCGGCAACGAGCGATCGCGGACGCCTCTGGTACGGAGCCGGGATCGGGCTGATCGCCTGGATCATTCGCACGTGGGGCGGCTACCCCGACGGCTTCGCCTTCGCCGTGCTGCTGATGAACCTGGCCGTGCCGTTCATCGACCGCTACACCGTCCCGAGGATCTATGGCCGGCAACCCTGAGCCGCCTCCGCGCCGCACCCTGCGGGCTGTCATCGTGCTGGCGGCCGCGGCGATCGCAGCCTTCGGTCTCGTGGCCGTCGTGCACGAAGCCACGCGCGACCGGATCGCTGCGACGGCACGTGCTCGCGAACTTGCCCGCTTCGACCAGGTGCTGGGCGGACGTCAGCATGACAACGACCTGCTCGCCGACACCCTGACGTTGCGCGATCCTGAGTTGCTGGGCACGACGGACGCCGTCACCGTGTACCGTGCCCGTTTCCAGGGCCAACCGGTCGCGTTCGTACTGGAGCCCGTCGCGCCCGATGGCTACTCGGGTGCCATTCGGCTGCTGATAGCAGTCGCGCCCGACGGCACGGTTCTCGGCACCCGCACCGTGAGTCACCACGAGACGCCCGGACTCGGCGATTTCATCGACGCCGGGAAGTCGGACTGGATGCAACGATTCACCGGCAAGTCCCTGGGCAACTCCGCAGCGGCACGCTGGCGGGTCCGCAAGGATGGCGGCGATTTTGACCAGTACACGGGCGCCACGATCACCTCGCGCGCGGTGATCGGGACCGTCGGCCGCACGCTGGAGCTCTTCGCGCGACATCGCGATGAGTTACTGGGCGACGAGTTGCTGGCTGCCCCGGCTACAATTCAGCCATGACGCCTGCCGCAATCCTTCGCGCCGGTTTCCGCGACCAGAACCCGGGGCTCGTGCAACTGCTCGGGCTGTGCCCATTGCTGGCGGTCAGCACGTCGCTCGGCAGCGGCCTCGGGCTCGGGCTGGCAACCCTGGCGGTGCTCATCGCCAGCAACGGCCTGGTCTCGCTGGTGGGTCGGTCGTTGCCTGCCGAGATCCGTATCGCGGTGTTCGTACTGCTGATCGCTGCGCTGGTCACCGCAGTCGAGCTCGCACTTTCGGCCTGGCTGCCCGGGCTGCACGCCGCCCTCGGCATATTCCTGCCGCTGATCGTCACCAACTGCCTGGTGCTGGCGCGCGCGGAAGCATTCGCCTCGCGGCAGCCCATCGGGACCGCGCTGCTCGATGGCTTCGCCATGGGCGGCGGCTTCCTCGTCGTGCTGATCGCACTGGGCAGCGTGCGCGAAGTGCTCGGCCGCGGCAGCCTGGGCGGCGACCTGCACGTGCTGCTGGGCAGCGGCGGGCCGACGTCAGGATTGCACCTGTTCGGCGAGCAGCACGGGTTCCTGCTCGCGCTGCTGCCGCCTGGCGCATTCATTCTGCTCGGGCTCGGCCTGGCCTGGCGCCAGGCTCGTCAGGCAATCGCTCCGGCCTCGGCATCCGGCGCTGCCATGACCAGCAGCCTGCCCGGCGAGGCCGCACCGTGAAACCGGCGCAGGTTCGCGAACTCTTCGAGCGACTGCAATCACTGAATCCGGAGCCGGTCACGGAGCTCGAACATGCCACGCCGTTCGAGCTGTTGATCGCGGTGATCCTCTCGGCGCAGGCCACCGACAAGAGCGTGAACCTCGCGACGCGCAAGCTGTTCCCCGTCGCCAACACGCCGCAGCAGATCCTCGCGTTGGGCGCAGACGGCCTGACGTCATACGTGAAGTCGATCGGCCTCTACCCGGGCAAGGTGAAGAATATCCTCGCCACCTGCCGGTTGCTGATCGAGCGCCATGGCGGCGACGTGCCCGCGGATCGGGAGGCCCTCGAAGAACTGCCGGGAGTGGGACGCAAGACGGCGAACGTAGTGCTCAACAGTGCCTTCCGTGTGCCTACGATGCCCGTAGACACCCACATCTTCCGCGTCGCGAATCGCCTGGGCCTTGCCCACGGCGATACACCGCGTGCAGTCGAGGACGGCCTGCTCAAGGCCATTCCGGCGCAGTACCTGCTCAACGCGCATCACTGGCTGCTGCTGCATGGCCGTTATGTCTGCAAGGCTCGCAAACCAGAGTGTCCGGTGTGCCCGCTGGTCGACCTGTGCGCTTGCAAGGACAAGACGCTGCCGCTGGCACGCGTCGAGCCGTTGGCAAGGCCCGGAAAGCCGTCGCCGTCCGCTCGCGGCAGCCGCTGATGCCGTTTTTCCACGACCAGGACCGTTCGTCGCTGCGGCGCATGTACTTCGAGGCCTGGCGCAAGCATCGCGAGTCGCTGCCCGTCGAGCCGGTCGAGGACCAGATCATCCGCGTCGTCACGCAGCATCCGGAATACGCGCAACTGCTCGAGTCGGGCCCGGCGGCACTCGTCCGTGATTACACCCCCGAGGAAGGCCAGACGAATCCGTTCCTGCACATGGGGCTGCATCTCGCCATCCGCGAGCAGGTTGCAACGGATCGACCGGCCGGCATCGCCGACGTCCACCGCTCACTGGCCGCCAGGCTCGGCGGCGTGCACGACGCCGAGCACGCCATGATCGAACGTCTTGGCCAGTCGCTATGGAATGCGCAACGTGCGGGATTGCCGCCGGACGAAGCGCAGTACCTGGAGTCGCTGCGCAGGCTCCTGTAGGGCGCAGGTCACTTCCTGGCGGTCGTTCGCTTCGGGATATACAGATCGGTGAGCGTGCCGTCGAACGCCTCGGCGGCCATGGCCACCGTTTCGGACAGTGTCGGATGCGGATGAATCGTGAGGCCGATGTCGACCGCGTCCGCACCCATCTCGATCGCCAGCACCACTTCACTGATCAGGTCGCCGGCGCTGGTGCCGACGATGCCGCCACCGATGACGCGATGCGTCTGCGGATCGAACAGCAGCTTGGTGAAGCCTTCGTCGCGGCCGTTGGCCAGGGAGCGTCCACTCGCCGCCCAGGGAAACACCGCTTTCTCGAAGGCGATGCCCTTTGCCTTCGCCTCACTCTCCGTGAGGCCGGCCCAGGCAATCTCGGGATCGGTATAGGCGACCGACGGGATCGAGCGCGCATCGAAGAAGCGCTTGTGACCGGCAATGACTTCCGCCGCCACCTTGGCTTCGTGCGTGGCCTTGTGCGCGAGCATCGGCTGCCCGACGACGTCGCCGATGGCGAAGATGTGCGGCACGTTCGTGCGCTGCTGGCGGTCGACGGGAATGAAACCGCGGTCGTTGACCACGACGCCCGCGGCCTCGCATTGCAGGCGCTTGCCATTCGGCGTGCGGCCGACCGCAATGAGCACCTTGTCGTACAGTTGTGGCTCAAGGGCCTTCCCGCCTTCGAACGTGACCCGGAGGCCCGCGCTGAGCGCCTCGATGCCGGTAACCCTGGTGCTCAGCATCACGGACTCATACCGGTCCTTGATGCGCTTTTCGAGCGGACGCACCAGGTCGCGATCGCAGCCGGGCATCAGGCCGTCCGTCAGTTCGACGACACCGACCTTCACACCGAGGGCGGCATACACCGTCGCCATCTCGAGCCCGATGATGCCGCCGCCCACGACGAGCATGCGCTGTGGCAGGTCGAGCTCGAGTGCGCCGGTGGAGTCGATGATGCGCGGATCGTCGGGCAGGCCTGGCAGCCGCAACGACTCGGAACCCGCGGCGATTACACAGTGCGCGAAAGTCACGCGCTGGCCGTTACCGTCTGCGCCAGTCACGTTGACTGCATGGCTGTCGGCAAACTTCGCGACGCCACGGATGACGCTGACCTTGCGCTGCCTGGCCAGGCCGGTGAGGCCCGTCGTCAGACGCCCCACCACTTTGTTCTTCCAGTCGCGCAACCGGGCAGCGTCGATCTTCGGCACGCCGAACTCGATGCCATGAGCAGCCATCGCACGCGCGTCCTCGATGACCTTTGCCGCATGCAGCAGCGCCTTGGACGGAATGCAGCCGACGTTGAGGCACACGCCGCCCAGCGTCTGCCAGCGCTCGACCAGCGCCACCTTGAGGCCGAGATCCGCCGCGCGAAACGCCGCAGTGTATCCCCCGGGGCCCGCACCGATGACGACCACGTCGTAGTCGAAACTGGCCGGCAAGGGCGATGGCGCAACCACAGGTGTCGAGTCCGGCACCGCAGCGTCATTCGCTGTCGGCACACTCGTCTTGAGCGGCTGGATCGGAATTGTGTCGAGGTACGGTTCGCCACCGTAGGGCTCACTCTGGCGCGGTGTCACCTGTGCCGGAGCCGCGTGCACCGGCGCCCCCCCACCTGCCTCGGCAACGATCTGGCTGGTCGCTTCGAGCTCGAGCACGGCCGTGCCCGTCGACACCTTTTCGCCCGGCTGCACGAGGATTCGCGTCACCTTGCCAGCGGCCGTCGCGGGCACGTCCATCGTCGCCTTTTCGCTTTCGAGGGTAAGTAGAGCCTGCTCCTTCTCGACCGGATCACCGACCTTGACCAGCAACTCGAGAACGGTGACCTCGCCCGGCGTACCAAGGTCAGGCAGACGCACTTCGAACGTGGGTGCAGCCGGGAGCCGTACGCCGGTCATGGAATCGCCCGCAGCAGGCCGTCGACGTTATTCAGCGCAGCCGCCAGGAACGACGTGAACCGGACGGCTGCGGCACCATCGATGACGCGGTGATCGTAAGAAAGCGAGAGCGGCATCATCAGGCGCGGCACAAAACCGCCGTCCTGGTAGACCGGCTTGTGCATGGAACGCGACACGCCGAGGATCGCCACCTCTGGCGCATTGATGATCGGCGTGAAGGCCGTGCCGCCGATCCCGCCGAGGCTGGAAATCGTGAAACAGCCGCCTTGCATTTCTGCGGCAGAGAGCTTGCCTGCACGGGCCTTTTCGCTGAGATCCGCGAGGTCGCGCGCGAGCTCGAAAACGTCTTTGCGGTCGGCATCGCGCACGACCGGCACCACGAGGCCGTTGGGCGTATCGGCCGCGAAGCCGATATGCACGTATTTCTTGTAGACGAGTTCGCCGGCGTCGGCATCGAGCGATGCGCAGAATTGCGGAAACTGCTGCAGGGCCTGCACGCAGGCGCGGATCACGAACGCGAGCGGCGTCAACTTGAGACCGCGTTCCGTCGCCTGCTGCTTCAGGTTGGCGCGAACCTGCTCCAGTTCGGTGATGTCGGCCTCGTCGAACTGCGTCACGTGCGGCAGGTTCACCCAGCTCGCATGCAGCCGCGGCCCCGAGATCTTCTGGATCCGCGTCAACGGCCTGCGCTCGACCGGTCCGAATGCCGCGAAGTCGACGACGGGCACGCGCGGTAGCGCCGCTCCGCCCGGGGCTGCAATGCCACCGGACGACAGGATCCGCTTCACGTAGGCCTTCACGTCGACGTCGGTGATGCGGCCCTTGTCACCCGAGCCCTGGACCTTCGTGAGATCGACGCCCAGTTCACGCGCGAGCTTGCGGATCGAAGGACTTGCGTGCGCCCGGGCGAATCCGGGCTCGTCGATGCCGGCCGCCTCCCCCACTTTCGTGAGGAGAGGTTGGGGTGAGGGCCTTGCCCCCTCATTGACCGGAGTGGGCTGCGGTGAGGGCTTGCCTGCAGGGACCTCGCCGGCACCGTGCACGACCTCTCCAGCCATCGCCGGAGAAGTAGGCGCGGGAGTGACGGCAGACGCGGCAGCCTCGACGACCGCAATGACGTCGCCCTGCGACACACGCGAACCACGCTGCACTCTCAGTTCCCTGATCGTGCCCGCGGTCGTGGACGGAACGTCCATCGTCGCTTTCTCGGTCTCGAGCGTGATCAGCGTGCCTTCGACGCCAATGCTGTCGCCCGCCTTCACCGCGACCTCGATGACCTCGACGTCCTTGTAGTTGCCGATGTCCGGGACGCGGATCTCGATGAGCCCGTTGTTTGCCACGTTGCTCACCCCGCGCTCATACCGTCACCGGATTTGGCGTTTCGGGATCGATCCCGAACTTCTCGATCGCACTCATCACCGTGGCGCGGTCGAGTTTGCCTTCGTCAGCAAGTAATTTGAGCGCAGCCAGCACGACGTAGCGGTAGTCAACCTCGAAGAAGCCACGCAGTGCAGCGCGCGAATCGCTGCGGCCGTAGCCGTCCGTGCCCAGCACGTGGAACGCGCCCGGCACCCACTGGCGGATCTGGTCGGCCACGATGCGCATGTAGTCGGTCGCCGCGACGAATGGACCCTGCTGCTCGCCCAGCACCTCCTGCACGTAAGGCACCCGCGGCGGCTGGTCGGAGTGCAGCAGGTTCCAGCGCTCGGCATCGAGTGCTTCGCGTCGCAGCTCGGAGAAGCTCGTCACGCTGAAGACGTCGGCTGGAACGCCGAAATCCTGCTCCAGCACCTCGGCGGCCCGGATCACCTCGCGCAGGATCGTGCCCGATCCGAGCAGGTTGGCGCGCACCTTGCCCTTGCCGCCGCTCCTGAGCAGGTACATGCCCTTGAGGATTCCGGTCTCCGTCCCCGGCGGCAGCGCCGGCTGCACGTAGTTCTCGTTCATGCAGGTGATGTAATAGAAGATCGACTCGCGCTCCGCGTACATGCGGCGCAGGCCGTCCCACACGATCACCGCGAGTTCGTAGGCGTACGCCGGGTCGTACGCGATGCAGTTCGGGATCGTCGTCGCGACCAGCTGGCTGTGACCGTCCTGGTGCTGCAGGCCTTCGCCTGCCAGCGTCGTGCGGCCTGCCGTGGCGCCCAGCAGGAAGCCACGCGCCTGCATGTCGCCCGCGGCCCACGCGAAGTCGCCGATGCGCTGGAAGCCGAACATCGAGTAATAGATGTAGAACGGCACCATGTTGACGCCGTGGTTCGCGTAGGCCGTGCCCGCCGCGATCCAGCTGCACATCGCGCCACCTTCGTTGATGCCTTCCTCGAGGATCTGGCCCTTCTTGTCCTCGCGGTAGTACAGCAACTGGTCCGCGTCCTGCGGCGTGTAGAGCTGGCCCATCGACGAGTAGATGCCGATCTGGCGGAACATGCCTTCCATGCCGAAGGTGCGCGCCTCGTCGGGAACGATCGGCACGACGTGCGAGCCGATCTCCTTGTCCTTGAGCAGGATGCCGAGCAGCCGCACGAAAGCCATCGTGGTCGAAATCTCGCGCTCGCCCGAGGATTCGAGCAGCGGCTTGAACGCTTCCAGCGCCGGTGTCTTCAACGGCGGCGCGCGGTCACTGCGCTGCGGCAGGTAGCCGCCGAGCGCTTTGCGCTGGCCCTGCAGGTACCTGGTTTCTTCGCTGTTCTCCGCCGGCCGGAAGTACGGCAGGCTCGCAATGTCTGCGTCCGACACCGGGATGTTGAAGCGGTCGCGGAATTCGCGCAGCGCAGCGTCGTCGAGCTTCTTCTGCTGGTGCGTGATGTTCTGCGCTTCGCCGCCGGTGCGGCCGAGACCGAACCCCTTCACCGTCTTGGCGAGGATGACTGTCGGCTGGCCCGTGTGCTTGATTGCCGCCTGGTAGGCGTTGAAGACCTTGCGCGCGTCGTGGCCGCCGCGGTTCAGGTGCCAGATGTCCTCGTCGGACATGTTGGCGACCATTTCCTTCAGCTCCGGATACTTGCCGAAAAAATTCTCGCGCGTATACGCGCCGCCCTTGGCCTTGAAGTTCTGGTACTCGCCGTCGACGCATTCCATCATCAGCCGGCGCAGCAGTCCCCTGGTGTCCTGCTGCAGCAACGGATCCCAGCGCGAACCCCACACCACCTTGATGACGTTCCAGCCCGCACCGAGGAAGGCGGCCTCGAGTTCCTGGATGATCTTGCCGTTGCCGCGCACCGGCCCGTCGAGACGCTGCAGGTTGCAGTTGATGACGAACACGAGGTTGTCGAGCTTCTCTCGCACCGGCATCGTGATCGCGCCGAGCGACTCCGGCTCGTCCATTTCACCGTCGCCGAGGAAGGCCCAGACCTTGCGATCGCTTGCCGGAACGATGTCGCGGTGTTCGAGGTAGCGCACGAAGCGCGCCTGGTAGATGGCCATCATCGGGCCGAGGCCCATCGACACCGTCGGAAACTGCCAGAAGTCCGGCATCAGCCACGGATGCGGATACGACGACAGGCCGCCGCCCACTTCCTCGCGGAAGCGGTTCAGCTGGTCCTCCGTCAGGCGGCCTTCGAGATAGGCGCGCGCGTAGACGCCGGGCGCCGAGTGGCCCTGGATGAAGACCATGTCGCCAGGATGCTGCTCGCTCGGCGCGCGCCAGAAGTGATTGAAGCCGACCTCGTACAGTGTCGCCGCCGAGGCATAGCTCGCCAGGTGCCCACCGAACTCCGAGCTCTGCCGGTTGGCATGCACGACCATCGCCATCGCGTTCCAGCGCAGATAGGCCTCGATGCGTCGTTCGAGCGCTCGATCGCCGGGATACTCGAGTTCCTGCCCGGTCGAAATGGTGTTGACGTAGGCCGTGTTCGGCTTGAACGGCAGGTACGCGCCGCTTCGGCGCGTGAAATCGATGATGCGCTCGAGCAGGTAGTGTGCCCGCTCGGATCCCTGCGTCTTCAGCACGGAATCGATGGATTCCAGCCATTCGCGCGTTTCGGCGGGATCGGCGTCGTCGATCTTGGACGTTTCGAACATCAGTCAGGGTCTCCATCCGAGTCGAAAACGCGACGCCGGCCGCTGGGCGGTAATGATTTGCCCGGCACGGCCTGTTAGCATGCCGCCGCGCCGGAGCGCGCGTAATCGGCTCGCGCGCTGCACGCAGAATGCGTCCGGCAATGATCCGGTCCGGGCCGATCAGGGTCAAGGTTTTCCCCATGCAAGAACTCATTCCGCCCGAACTGAAGATCGACGTGTCGGTGAAGCCGCTCGTCCTGTCGGACGCGACGCTGTCACGTGCCGACGGCGCGGTTGTCCTGCTCGAAAAGAAGGCCGGGCGGGACCAGGCGGTCGACAAGCTGCCCCAGGCCGCCGTGTGGCGGCAATTGCTGCGGGCGCATCAACGCAGCGGTCAGGAATCACCGATTCTCGTGACGCGGTTGCCGAATCGCCGCCAGACGCTCGTCGTCGTCGGCTTCGTAAAACCGGGTGCAACGGGTTTCGAGCGGCTGGACCTGGCTGGCAAGCTGGCGCGAGAGGTGGTCAAGCCCGGCGTGGCACGCCTGCACCTGCATGCCAGCGAATTCACCGCGCCCGCCGAACGGGCTGCCGCGCTCGAAGCCCTGCTGAGCGCCGTGCTCGCTTACGCGGCCCCGATGCCCGAGCAGAAATCGAAGGCCACCGTTGCGCACGATCTCGCTCAAGTCCACATCGCGGATCGGGCAACTGAACTTTACGACCGCAGCCGCGCCATCGCCGCCGGCAACCACCTCGCGCGCTGGCTGGCGACCCTGCCGCCCAACGTGCTCGACTCGATTGCGTATCGTGCCGCGCTGCAGGAACTCGCGCGCCGCGAAGGATGGTCGTTCAGGTTCTACGGCATTGGCCAGCTCGAGAAGCTGGGTGCCGGCGCGTTCCTTGCCGTAGCACGTGCCAACCCGCACCGTGGCGCGGGCATCGTGCGACTCACCTACCGGCCCAGGCGGTCGCCTGAAGGCGCGACCGGGATTGCGCTCGTCGGCAAGGGCATCTGCTTCGACACGGGTGGCATCAACCTCAAGCCACATCGCGGCATGTACACGATGCACGGCGACATGCAGGGCAGTTCCGTCGCGGTCGGCTCGCTGCTCGCGCTGACACGGCTCGAGGCGTCGTATCCGATCGACTGCTGGCTCGCAATCACCGAGAACCAGATCGGTCCGAATGCGTTCCGCCCGCAGGAAATCGTGCGCGCGCTCAACGGGGTGACCATCCAGGTCGTGCACAGCGACGCCGAGGGTCGCATGGTGCTGGCAGACACGCTGACGCTCGCCTCGCGCGAAAAACCGCGTTTCGTGCTTGATTTCGCGACGCTGACCGGCGCCTGCGTCAATGCCCTGACCGATCGCTACGCAGGCGCGTTCACCAACCGCGCGGGCCTGCACGACTGGCTGCAACAGGCCGGACGCCACAGCGGTGAGCGTGTCTGGTGCTTCCCGATGGACGAAGATTTCGACACGGAGCTCGAATGCCCCGGCGCTGATGTCCTGCAGTGCACGCTCGACAGCAAGGGCGACCACATCCTGGCCTCACGCTTCCTCAGCAAGTTCGTCGAGGCGTCCGTGCCCTGGGTACACGTCGACCTGGCTCCGTCCGAAAGAAAGGGTGGACTGGCCCACGTGCCAACCGAGATGACAGGCTTCGGGGTGCGCTACGCCGTGCACCTGCTGAGCGATGCCGCCGAACTGGACAGGCAGTTGCGGTCCCTGCCGTGAACCCGACCCCGCAAACGCTGACGTTGCGCCGGCCCGACGACTGGCACCTGCACTTGCGCGACGGCCCGCAACTCGCGGCCGTGGTTCCTTTCACGGCAAGACAATTCGGTCGTGCGCTGGTGATGCCGAACCTGCAGCCGCCGATGACGACCACGGACGCGCTGGCAGCGTACCGCGCGCGCGTCGTGGCGGCCATCCCGGCCGGCCTGTCGTTCGAACCGCAGATGACCCTGTACCTGACTGACAGCACCTCACCCGACGAGATTCGCAAGGCGAAAGCCAGCGGCTTCGTCGTCGGCGCCAAGCTCTACCCGGCGGGTGCCACGACGCATTCCGACGCTGGCGTCACCTCGATCGAAGAGGTGTGGCCAGCGCTCGAAGCCATGGCCGAACACGGGCTCGTGCTGCAGGTGCACGGCGAAGTGACCGCAAGCGACGTCGACGTCTTCGACCGCGAACACGTCTTCATTGATCGCGTGCTGAGCCGCATCGTCGAACGCGTGCCGCGCCTGAAGGTGGTGTTCGAGCACATCACGACGCGCATCGCCGCGGAGTTCGTGCAAAGTGCGCGCGCCGGCGTCGCTGCCACGATCACGCCGCAACACCTGCTGTTGAACCGCAACGCGCTGTTCGAAGGCGGCATCCGCCCGCACCACTACTGCTTGCCCGTGCTGAAGCGCGAACGGGACCGCGAGACTTTGCTCGCAGCCGCGACGAACGACGACCCGCGATTCTTCCTTGGTACCGACAGCGCGCCGCACGCCCGGCACACCAAGGAAACCGCCTGTGGCTGCGCGGGTATTTTCTCTGCACACGCGGCCCTCGAGTTGTATGCCGAGGCCTTCGAAAGCACTGGCCGTCTCGACCGCCTCGAGGCTTTCGCGTCCGAGCGCGGGGCCGATTTCTACGGCGTGCCCCGCAACGCGGGCACGATCACCCTGCGCAAGGAATCCTGGAACGTGCCGGACAGTTACTCTTTCGGTCCGGCAAACGAGCGGCTGGTTCCTTTCCGCGCCGGGGCGACGCTCGCCTGGCGCATGCTGGACCCGGCATGACCGAAGACTTCGAATCGTACGAGTTCGTCGAACCGCGTATCGCCGACCGGTTCCGGGGCTTCCTGCCCGTCGTGGTCGACGTCGAGACCGGCGGCTTCAATCACCAGACGGATGCGCTGCTCGAAATCGCCGCGGTGATGATCGAGATGACGCCGATGGGCGAACTGCGCCCGGCAGCGACGCACCGCTTTCACGTGCAGCCCTTCCATGGCTCGCGCATGGATCCGGCTTCGCTCGCCGTGAACGGCATCGATCCGCATCACCCGTTGCGGCCGGCGCTGCCCGAGAAAGAAGTGCTGACCCAGCTGTTCCGCGAGATTCGCAAGGAAGTCCGCGAGCGTGAGTGCACGCGCGCCGTGCTCGTCGGGCACAACGCGTCGTTCGACCTCAATTTCCTCAATGCGGCGATTGCGCGCACGGACATCAAGCGCAACCCGTTCCACCCGTTCTCGAGCTTCGACACGGCAACGCTCGGTGGCGTCGCATTCGGGCAGACTGTCCTGTCACGGGCGATTGCGGCCGCGGGTCTCGAGTGGGATCCGAATGCCGCGCACTCGGCGATCTACGACGCAGAGCGCACGGCTGCGCTCTTCTGCATCATCTGCAACAAGTTCCGCAGCCTGTACGAGGATGCGTGCGAACGCGCACCGCAGCTCACGCAGCCTGAGCCGCCCCAGGCCGACGAAGAAATCGTGTAAACGGCGGCGCCGCCCGCGCGGTCAGGCCGTCTTGACCGTGGCGCCCGCTTCGGTCAGCACTTGCTGCAGTTCGCCCTTCTGGAACATCTCGGTGAGGATGTCCGAGCCGCCGAGCAGTTCACCTTTCACGTAGACCTGCGGGTACGTCGGCCAGTTCGAATAGCGCTTGAGTGCCTCGCGCAACTCCGGGTCTTCGAAGATGTTCACGTACGCGAACTCCGCGCCGCAGGCTTCGAGCGTGCGCACGACCGAGGCGGAGAATCCGCACTGCGGAAAGTCCGGGGTACCCTTCATGTAGAGCACGACCGGGTTCGACTTGAGCTGTTCCTGGATCCGCTGAGTAACGTCCACGTCCTTACCTCTCGGCCGCAAGACGCAGCCAGTTCGCCGGCACACACGCCGACCCTGCAAATGACACCAGAACGCAGCCGGCGTTCCATCCGCCACGAACTCGATCAGTTCGCGGGGGCGGGACTTGCCGCTGCAACCTCCTGCTGACGGACACGCTCCAGGCGCGCGATGACCTGCCACTGCTCGGCAGCGCTCATCCCGCCCCAACGTGCGATCTCATCCAGCGTGCGGCCGCATCCGCTGCAAATTCGGGCGGCATCGAGCACGCAAATGTTCAAACACGGTGAAGGCGGTGCAACCTGGGTCATGAGGCCTCCTGCGCCTGCAGCGCAGGACGTTGAATTATGGGGGTCCGTCGCCTATTCTTCAAACTCATTCCAGGATGCCATGGAAGCGGTAAGCTCTGGTATCAACTAGATTTTTTCCCGAGGAATCCGTACCCATGAACCCACTGACCACCGTTCGCGGAGCCATTGCGACCGGATTCGCGGCGGCCATCGTGCTGAGCCTGCTCATCGCGCCGACCACGTTCCACGAGCTGGGCCTGGCCCGCTGGCTGCACATTCTGGCCGGCATCACCTGGATCGGACTGCTCTACTACTTCAATCTGGTGCAGATTCCCGGCCTCGCCGCTGCCGCAGCGGACAAGGGCGGCCCGGGTGGCGCCGGTATCAGCAAGTACATCGCACCGGCCGCGCTGTTCTGGTTCCGCTGGGCTGCGCTCGCCACCTGGCTCACGGGCGCCTGGTACCTTGCGCGGTCGGGCAACTTCCACGGCTCGTTCGCGCTCGGCCTCCTGAGCGACCCGGTCAACTACTACCAGCTCGTGATCGGCATCGGCGCCTGGCTCGGCACCATCATGCTTTTCAACGTCTGGGTGCTGATCTGGCCGAACCAGAAGAAGGTGCTCGGCATCGTGGCCGCGACGGACGAAGAAAAGGCCGCTGCGCGCAAGACGGCCATGCTCGCTTCGCGCACGAACTTCGTGCTCTCGATCCCGATGCTGCTGTGCATGGGTTCGGCAACGCACGGCCTGCCATTCTGATCGCTACTGCCCACACACTGCGCTCCCACGACCCGGACGCGGCCCTCGTCCTGCCCGCGGACCTCCAGGAGACCGTTGCCGCCGCGCTCAAGGAAGACGTCGGCAGCGGCGATCTCACGGCGGCACTGGTGCCGGCCGGTCGCATGGGGCGGGCAAGAGTGATCACGCGGGAAGCCGCGGTAGTCGCGGGCCGGCCGTACGTCGATGAAGTGTTCCGCCAGGTGGATCCCGCGGTCGTCGTTGAATGGCACGTGCACGACGGCGACGCCGTGGAGCCCAACCAGTTGCTGTACGGGTTGTCCGGCCCGGCCCGCTCATTGCTCACTGGCGAGCGCACGGCGCTCAATTTTCTCCAGGTATTGTCTGCGACGGCGACGGCGACGCGCCTCCATGCTGATGTCCTGCGTGGGCTGCCGTGCCGCGTGCTGGATACGCGCAAGACGCTGCCGTGCCTGCGCAACGCCCAGAAGTACGCCGTGCGCTGCGGCGGTGGCGTC
The DNA here is from genome assembly GCA_963748985.1 of uncultured Pseudomonadota bacterium. GTDB lineage: Bacteria > Pseudomonadota > Gammaproteobacteria > Steroidobacterales > Steroidobacteraceae > RPQJ01. The sequence continues at coordinate 619 of CAVVKQ010000023.1, read as the reverse complement.
AACCATCGTGTCGGCCTGTACGACGGCATCCTGGTGAAGGAGAACCACATCCTGGCGGCCGGTTCAATCGGTTCCGCGGTGGCGGCGGCGAAGGCCTCGCCCGCGAAGGTGATGATCGAAGTGGAAGTCGAGTCGCTCGACGAACTGCGCCAGGCGCTCGACGCCGGTGCCGACATGGCGCTGCTCGACGAGTTCTCGCTGGATGACCTGCGGGCGGCCGTCGCGCTCAGTCGCTCACATCCGCATGGACCGATCAAGCTCGAAGCCTCCGGGGGCGTCACGCTCGAGACGTTGCGGGCGGTTGGTGAGACCGGCGTGGACTTTATCTCGGTCGGGTCGCTGACCAAGCACGTGCGGGCCGTCGACCTGTCGATGCGTTTCGAATACGCCGATTAGGCGATCGCTTCGGCTCGGGCGTCCCGGAGTGCAAGGGCGGGTGATTCCGTGGTCTTTCCGGCGAGCGGAAAGGCAGACACGCTCGCCGGAAAGACCACGGAATCACCCGCTTGCGGGACGGCGCCTGAGCAAGTTTTCGCCAGGGCGCGAAAACGTGCATGGCGCATGCGTCGTCGACGGCCAGGAGATGTTCCGTCATGCGATACGACCACGGCAACTGGGG
>CAVVKQ010000022.1:0-61982 GCA_963748985.1 uncultured Pseudomonadota bacterium | reverse complement strand
CCTCCGTTGACAGCGCCGTCCGTGGCGTGCCATATTGAATTGAATTCATTTTAGGAACGACATGGCACAGCCACCGGAACGCGCGGAGTTGAGCCGCGCACGGATCATCAATGCCGCCCGCCAGGTGCTGGTCGAGGGCGGCGGCGACTTCGAGCTGGCAGACCTAGCCCGGCGGGCAGGCGTGTCCGTCGGACTGCCATACCATCGCTTCGGTTCCAAGGCCGGCGTGATGGGCGCGGTCGTCACCGAGTTCTACGACGGGATCCGACGGGCGATCGACCTCGGGGATTTCGCAGACCTCGACTGGAGCGTTCGCGAGCGCGAGCGGTTGCGCAGGCTCGTCGACTATCTCTACGGAGATCCGCTCGCCGCCGTGATCATCTCGTCCCTCGGACGGGAACCCGAAGTCGGTGTGCTCGAGTCCAACCTCTGGAACGAGACGATCGAGGCTGCGGCGCGCAACCTCGCCAACGCCCAGAAGCGCGGCCAGGTCGCGCCAGACCTCGAGCCCGCGCTGGCAGCCGCGATGATCTGCGGTGGCGTGCGGCACGCCGTTGGCATGGCCCTGCGCACCAGGCCGCGCCGGTCGCGCAGCACGCTGGTCGCGGAGATCTGGGCCTTCGTCGCCAATGCGCTGCGCCTCGAGGCACAGCATTCCGATCAAGCGGCGGGCGCCAGGCGCGCCCTGCCGAAGCGCGCTGCGAGGCAGGGCGCGTCGCGTATCCCGAAAGCTGGAAGGGTAAAGTCATGACGAAGTCGCGAACGGCAGTGATCATCGGGGCCGGCATCGGCGGCATGTGCGCGGGTGCGCTGCTGGCACGAAAAGGCTGGCAGGTCACCGTCGTCGAACGCATCGATCAAGTGGGCGGGCGGGCGCGGACACAGAACGTCGGCGGCTACGGGCTGCCGCGCGGCGCGGTGGCGTTCCAGTTGACCGGCGCACTGCCCAAGATCTGCCAGGAAGTCGGCGCCGAGTTCGAGATCCGCCCGGTCAGCGAGACCTGGTTCTGGATCAAGGGCGACGAGCAGTTCGTGCAGCTGCCCGGACGAGGCGGCATCAAGAAGATGCTCGAAATGTTCTCGCGCGTGCATGGCGGCGACAAGGCCGGCGCGATGGCGCAGGTCGGCCTCCAGCTGGCCATGGCGCGGGTCGGTGCAGCCTTCAAGGACCCCCTCGCCATCAAGGAAGGCGAGGACGGGCCGACGTTCCGGGAATGGCTGCAGCAGCACACCGACAACACCGAGCTGCTCGGCTTGTTCCATGCAATCACGTCGGCGGTCTCCGCGGTCAACGACTTCGAATACCCCGCGCGGCACTGGTTCGCGCACTTTTCATCCAAAGCACTGGATGCGCGCGTGGATGAATTCGGCCTCGTGGCTGGTGGCTATCAGGCCGTGGCCAGCGCACTCGGCGACGTCATTCGCGAGTGTGGCGGGCAGGTGCGGCTTTCAACCCCAGTGCAACGCATCCTCGCCGCCAACGGGCGTGCCACCGGGGTCGAGGTCCTCGGCAAGGACGGGCAGACCGAAGTCATCTTCGCCGACGTCGTCATCAGCAACGCCGGTCCGAGCGGCACGCTGGCGCTGGCAGGCGACACGGCAGTCGGCACCGACTATGCGGACTTCATCCGCCGGCGCGTCCGTCCAACACCGATCGTGCTGACCTACGTGGTCTCCGACGAGCCGCTGTTCCCGCATCGCGCGTCGTTCCTCGCGGCAGGCCTGCAGCGCATCGTCACTGGCGTGCCACTGACCAACATCTGTCCCGAGTGGGCGCCCGACGGACGTCACATCGTGAGTTTTTATGGCACGCCAAAGAGCTGCCTGACGAAGATGGACCTGGCGGACGAGCGTCGCGCCAACGTCGAGGACGTGTATTCGCTGTTCCCGGACCTCGAGGCACGAGGCGGGCGCGTGCTCGACGTGCAGTTGCGCGACATCGACGACCCGGACGTGGTCGCCCGTTCCTGGCCCGGCTACCAGGTGCCAGTCGAGACGCCGCTGCCGAACCTCTACAACGTCGGCGATGCCTGCGCACCGGACGGGTTCATCGCCACACCGGCGGCCGCCATGAGCGCTCGACTCGCAGTCGAGCGCATCGTGGCCAACGCCTGAGTCGATTCGTCACCAAACACACCTGAGGGGATCACCATGGGACAGGCCTATGACGCCGTGCAGCGCTACATCGATGCGATGAAGCGCAAGGACCTGGAGGCGTCGCTGGACGCCTTCTGCGACGACGCCGTGTACTACCTGCACGTGGGCACGCGACCGTTCGACGGCAAGGAGTTCATGCGCAAGCGCATCGACATCCTGTGGCCGCACCAGGTGCGCAGTCGCTGGCGCATCGTCAACTGGCTCGAGGACGACGAGAAGATCCTGTTCGAAGGGGTCGACGAGTACGACCAGCCGGACGGCACGACGGTCGCGATGCCGTACATGGGCATCTACCAGATCAAGGACGGCCGCATCTGGCGGGCCCGGGACTACTTCGACATGCCGGGCTATCTCGCGATGACCAAGGGCGATGCAAACCCGTGGTTGCTCAAGGTCGTCGAATCAATGTCCGAACGTCCCTGATCGACTCCGGCACCCGGCGTGATCCTGGATCATCCTGCGGACATCGAACGTTGGCGCGAGGCGGGTTGGTGGGGCACGACCACCGTCGATGACCTGTTTCGGGCCTGCGTGGCGGCGCATCCACACCGGCTCGCGCTGGTCGATGCCCCGAATCGCGCGACGTTCGCGTTCGGCGCCCCGCACCGGTTGACGTTTGCCGAGGCCGACGAGTACGTCGATCGACTGGCCGCCACGCTGTTCGATGCCGGTGTGCGCAAGGACGGCGTCGTGCTCGTTCAACTGCCGAACATCGTCGAGATCGCGTTGGCGTTCCTGGCGTGCGCGCGTCTCGGGGCGATCGTGTCGCCTATCATGCTGGCGTACGGTGAGCGCGACCTGCGACGCATCGTCACGCACCTCGATCCGGCGGCCATCCTCACGCTGGCGGAGTTCAAGCAGGCACAGCCCGCACGGGTGGCAGCACGTGTCGTCGCTGATCGGGGCGATCGACGGATTCCGGTAATGGCGTTCGGCGAGGGTGGCACGCCGGGCGTGACTCACATCGCCGGGCTCGAGCAGTTGCCGGGCGACGTGACGACGTTCAAGCATTACCTGGGCTCGATCGCCATCGACGCCAACGAGATCGTGACGATGCACTGGACCTCCGGCACCACCGGTGATCCGAAGTGCGTGCCGCGCAACCACAACACCTGGCACGCGACGGGCGGTTGTTGCACGGATTCCGGGGGACTGCAGCCGGGCGAGCGCATCCTGGCGCCGATGCAGATGGTGCACACCGCCGGGTTCAGCGGCCTGTTGCTGCCGTGGCTCGAGACGCAGGGGATGCTTGCATTGCATCACCCGTTCGACATGGGTGTGTTCCTCGATCAGCTCGAGGCCGAGCGCATCAACCACACGGTGATGGCGCCGTCGATGCTGAACGCCCTGCTGAAGGCGAACACGCTCGACGACCGCGACGTGAGCTCGATCCGCAGCATCCTGTGCGGTTCGGCGCCGCTCGATCCGTGGATGATCACCGGATTCAAGGAACGTTATGGCATCGAGATCGTCAACGCGTTCGGCTCCACCGAGGGCATGACGTTCATGTCGGGACCGACGATCACCGCCGATCCGTACCGGCGCGCGCGCTATTACCCGCGCTTTCGCGGCCGCAACACACCGGGCACGGCCGGGTCGAACTGGGGCCTGCGGATTGCACCGGTCGTTGAAACACGACTGCGGGACCTCGATACCGGCATCGAGATCGACGCGCCGAAGCAACCGGGCGAGCTGCTGTTTCGCAGTCCCGCCCTGTTCCCCGGCTATTGGACCGCAGAACACGACCTCGACCGGCGCGACTTCGATACAGATGGCTTCTTTCGCGCGGGGGAGATCTTCGAGATCGCGGGGGAGGGCGAAGACGCGTCCTTCTACCACTACATCGACCGGCTGAAGGACGTCATCAACCGAGGCGGGGTGAAGATCCCGGTGGGTGAACTCGAAGCTGCGATCCAGGAGCATCCGAGCGTCGCCGAAGCGGTGGCCATCGGCTACCCCGACGAGCGGCTGGGCGAACGCATCTGCGCCGTGGTGGCGTTGCGACCGGGCACGACGCTGACATTGGAAGACCTGGTGCAACACCTGGACGATGGCAGCATCCCGCGCTTCATGCGACCGGAGCGTCTCGAGATCGTCGATGCATTGCCGCGAAACCCGACCGGCAAACCGCTCAAGCGAGAACTGGCGCGGCAGCTCGGCGGCTCGGTAGGTGTTGCAGGCGTTTCTCCTCGGCCCGCGGGAAGGTAGGTTCGAAAGCAGGCGGTCCGAGGAACGTCGGAGCAAGTCCTGGGACGCATGAATCATCTGTATTTCTCGGTGTTTTCGTCGAAAATTCACTTGAGAACGCACGGACAGCGGCCTCTCGATCCGCGAACTCGAAGCGCAGATCACCGAGTTGGCCGGTCACCTCAACGCGGCCAATCACCGCTGGCTGGTGCTGATCGCCGAGTTCGACCGCCGCAACGGCTGGTCGGATGGCGCCACGCAATCGTGTGCGCACTGGCTGAGCTGGAAATGCGGGCTCGATCTCGGGGCGGCGCGCGAGAAGGTGCGCGTGGCCAGGGCCATCGAGTCCCTGCCGAAGATTTCGGTGGCGATGTCCAACGGGCAGTTGAGTTACTCGAAGGCGCGGGCGCTCACCCGCGTGGCGACGCCGGCCATCGAGGACGTGCTGCTCAACGTTGCGCTGAACGGCACCACGCATCACGTCGAGACGCTCGTGCGGCAGTTCCGCCGCGTCCAGGAAGTCGAGGAGCTTTCGCGCGAGGCGGCGCAGTACTCGCAGCGGCGGCTCACGTATTTCCACGACCACGACGGGTCGCTGGTCGTGAAGCTGCAGCTCACTGCCGAGAGCGGCGCGTTGTTTCTCAAGGCGATCGAGGCGGCATTGCCGGAGATTCCGTTGCCGGATGATTGTAAAGATTCGCTGCACGTTTCAGCTGAAACGTCGACACCGGCCATGCGTCGTGCCGATGCACTCGTCGTCATGGCCGAAAGCTTCCTGCAACACGGCGCGGCCGCGATGAAAGGCGGCGATCGACACCAGGTCGTGGTGCACATCGACGATGCCACGCTGCGCAAGGGCGAGGCTGGTCGCTGCGAGCTCGACGATGGCCCTGCAATCCCGGTGGAAACCGCACGTCGCCACTCGTGCGACTGCAGCAAGGTCGAAATCACGGAGGACGAGCAGGGCGAGCCGCTCGACGTCGGTCGCAAGACCCGCAGTATTCCGCCGGCGTTGCGCCGCGCACTGGCCGCTCGCGACAAAGGCTGCGTTTTTCCGGGCTGCAATCACAAGCGCTACGTGGACGGGCACCACATCGAGCACTGGGCGGATGGTGGCGCAACCAAGCTGTCGAACCTGGCCACGTTGTGCCGGTTCCATCATCGCGCCGTGCATGAAGGCGGCCTCAAGATGGAGCGCTGCGATGACGGCGCGTGGCGTTTCATCAATGCCAGGGGCGAAGCGCTGTACGGTTGCGCGCCGGGACACACGCAGCCGTTCGCGGATTGGCGTCGACTGCCGGCCGAGCATGCCGAGCGCGGCATCCAGATCAATGCGAATACGGCCGCCACCGGCTGGCGTGGCGAACGCATGGATTACGGTGTGACCATCGACTCGCTGCGGTTCAGGACTGCGGCGGATAAACGGGTGGAGCGGGGTGGCGCAACTTGACTGGTTTGCGCGCACTCGTGAGGTGAGCGATCGACGTGTCCGGAAAGATGCATGGCCGGGCAGCTTGCTGCGGTCGCCGCGCTCGGTATAATGACCACAAATAGTGGTCACTATTGAGAAAGCGCATGAGTATCCCTGCAGCGATGTTCAAGGCCGAATGCCTGAAACTGATGGACGAGGTCGCGCGAACCGGCCGGCCGGTCGTGATCACGAAGCACGGCAAGCCGGTGGCGCAGCTGGCGCCGGTGGCAGCGGAGCCGAAATCGCTGTTCGGCTACATGAAAAACACCGTGACGATCAAGCGCGACATCGTCGCGCCGACCGATGATTCCTGGAATGCAGAGTCGGGCGTGGAGGATCGTTTCTACGCCGCGGCACGGAAGAAGCCACGCACACGCCGCGCCGGTTCGAAGAAGTGAGCGCGCTGCTGCTCGATACGCACGCCTGGCTGTGGTACGCGGAGGGCGTGACCGAGCGGCTGCGTCCGGCGAGCATCAGGAAGCTCGATGAAGCTCGCAAGGGTGACGGACTGATCATTTCGGCGATCTCTGTGTGGGAGATCGGCATGCACGCCGCCCGCGGGAGGATCCAGCTCGCGGTACCGCTGCGGGACTGGGTCGAGCGAGCCCTGGGTGTACCTGGAGTTCGCCTGGCGCCCCTCGATGCGACGGTTGCCGCCGAGAGCACTTTGCTCCCGGGCGAGCCGCCAGGGGATCCGGCTGACCGTTTCCTGATCGCGACCGCCCGAACCCGTGGTCTCGTGCTCGCAACCCGTGACGAGCGGATTTTGGAATACTCGAAGTCAGGTTTCCTGCGCGTCTGCAGGATCTAGAACCGTCCCGAGACGGTCGTGAGCGCATAATTGCCGCCTCCAGGGGAACGAAAGGGATTCGGCATGAGCGACGACACCAAGGCCTGTCCGGTCTGCGGCGAGACCATCAAGGCGGTCGCCATCAAGTGCCGCTTCTGCAATACCGACCTGGCGGCCCTGGCCGCGGCGAAGGAAGCGGAAGTCGAGAAGATGGTCTTCTCGGGTCACCCGGCGGTCATCTACAGCGCGTCGCAGTGGGTCGCGGTGGTGCTTACGCTGGGCCTGGCCTGGGTCTATTACTGGGTGAAGGCCCTCGGGACGCGCTACGAGATCACGTCGCAACGCGTGCGGGTCGAGCGCGGGATTTTCTCGAAGACCAAGGACAGCATCGAAGTGTTCCGCATCGACCACTTCGACCTGCACAAGCCGCTCGGCATGCGCCTGGTGGGGCACTGCCTGCTCGACCTGCGTTCGTCGGACACCAGCTCGGCCACCGTCATCCTGTACGGCATTCCCGAACTGGAGCAGCTGGCGGATACCCTGCGCGAGTATTCATTGCGTGAGCGAACGCGGCGGCGACTGACGACCTTCGTCCAGGCGTAGCCGCCGGTTCCGCCGCGCGGCTACCTGGACGCGACCGCCGGATTGCTGATGATGACCTCGACGCGGCGATTCTGCTGCCGGCCCGTCGCCGACTCGTTGCCTGCCACCGGCGTGCTTTCCCCGGCACCCATTGTGGTGATCCGGCCGGCGTCGATGCCCTGCCGCACCAGGTACGACCGGACCGAGTCAGCGCGGCGTTGCGACAATCCCTGGTTGTAGTTGTCGTCACCGACGCTGTCCGTGTGGCCCTCGATGATGACCGTGCGGCTCGGGTACTTGCCGAGGAAGGTGACGAGCTGGTTGAGGTTGTTCACTGTTCCGGGGTTCAATTCGGCCCGTCCGGTCGCGAACAGGACGTCGCCCAATGTCAGCACCAGGCCTCGTTCAGTGACCTTGGCTTGCAGCGCGTCGACCTGCCGCTGCAGTTCAGCGTTCTGTGCCTCCGCGTCCGCGGTCTCCGCCTTCGCTTCTGCGGTCGCGACGCGGGCTGTATCGGCTTCGAGCGTGCGCGACTCCAGGCGAGCTTCCTCGCGCTGGGTGCCCAGCGCCGCGCGTTGATCCTCGAGCAAGCGGGTTTCCGCCTGCGCCCTGGCGATCTCGATCTTGTGATCGGCGAGGTAGACCCTGTGCGACCCGACCGACGCATCGGCTTCCGGTTGCTCGGCAATGCGTACCGCGGCGTCCGCCTCTTCGATCGCCACCGGCGCGAGGGTGGCCAGTTTCGGATCGGACTGCAGTTGCGTCAGCTTGGCGCGAGCTTCCGCGGCACCTTGCGGTGCGACGGGGGCGGCCGCGCATGCCGCGAGCAACACGGCCGCGACGGCGGCAGCGATCAGCGTCCTGGCGCTGGAGACCCTGTGGCTGGTGGAAATCATTGCGTGTCTCCTGTGGTGCGCTGCATCTCGTCGATCAAGGTGCCGGTGCTGCGCTTCATTTCGTCATTCACCGCCGTGGCCTTGACCGTCGCAGTCTTCGAGGCGGCGAGTTCCGCCGCCACGCGCGACTCGTCGGCCAGGCGTGCCGCTCCCTCCATCTTCTCCTCACGCACGGCGGCATCGGCGGCGGCGAGCTTCGTGCGCGCCTCGCCCAGCTCCCCTGCTGCGTAACGGCCGGCGTCCATCTTCTCGGCGGTCGCGATGGCCTGCTGTGCGGCCTGCAACTGTGCGGTCGGCGCCGGCGGCGTCGATGCGCACGCGGCGATCAGGAGCGCGCAGGCGAGGCTGGCTGCCACGGGCAGGCGCAAGCCGCTGGTCGTTTTATAGGTTCGGTTCACTGCACTACTCCGCTTGGGAAAGGGGACCACCGTGAGTATCGGCAGTCCGCCAAGTGCGCTGACTCTGCGCGTGCGGGTCGTCGCTGTATGTACGCGAACGAACACTAGTTCGCGGACGCTTGCCCCTGGATCGAGAACGCTGGCCGCAGCCCGTAGCTCTTGTGTTCGAAATAGTGCCGCACGCGATCCAGCGGACGCCGCCGGGGCAGCGCGTCATGGATCTGCTCCCAGGTCGCCATGCGAATCTTCACGTCAAGACCGTCGTTCAGGCACCGGTGCGCGACGACGTCGACGGAAGTTGCATCGGCCTGTCGCACGAGTGCAATGACGATGACTTCCTCGTTCGCCTGTCGCACGTGGAGCGCAAGGGCGACGTTGCGCAGCAGTTGGCCGGGGAAAAGGCCCGGGGGCATGGCCAGGATCGCGTTGCGCCTGAAGGTTCCCGGGCAGGTCTTGCCGTAGCGCTCAAACCAGGCGTGCGTCGCCAGTGCGCTTCTCGTCGTGGCAGCCGGAGTGCCGAATTTCGTCTCGAAAAAAACCCACGCCCGTCCCGGAAGGTGGAGGCAACAATCGGGCACTGCCTGTTGTCTTCCCCATGGCTCGACCTCGGTGCGCGCGTTCGCCAGCGCCGGCCAGGCCCCTGTCCCATGCAGGTCGATGCGACGACCCCACAGGTAGAGCGCGGGTTCTCCAGTGGCGGCTTTGATTCCTGTCAGCGCGTGGATCATCGTCGAGAGCTCGCCGGCCTCCTGCAGCGAGCGAAACACGTTCCAGGTCAGTGCATCCTCGCTCTTCTCCTGCCCGAGCCGGTAGGTCTCGGCCTTGTCCCAGTGTCCGGCCAAAGCCTCACCCACGAGCGACCTGCCGGCAATGAAGTTGTCGATCGGCCGCTGCAGCATGTACGTGGGTGTCGCGTGAAAGCGCAGCGGCGGCTCGCCCACCCAGACCGTGCCGTAGCGAGCCTTCCGTCCCGCGCCGCCCTCGCGCTCCGCCCAGGAAAGCCAGGAGTCGTTGCCCAGCAACGGGCAACGCATGCCGCCGCTCATGTCCAGGTCGCTGGTGCCGTCCGGGTGTGCAGACATCGACCTGACGATCTGCTGATCGAAGTTCGCCCAGCCGTAGGGCAGCGTGTCTGAAGTCACCATGGTGGCAGGCTGGTCGCGCTCTGGCTGCGGACGGTTGATTCCAGACTGACGCTAGTGTCTGGGCCTCGCAACGTCTGTGCGCAATCGAACATAGTGGCCGCACTCCCTGTACCCGGGCAAGATGCCAGGATGATTCCGTGCTCCATCCTGGATCTCGTGCCGGTGACCGAAGGCAGTGACGCGCGCACCGCCTTCGCCAACATGATCGACCTGGCTCGTCTCGGCGAGCGCCTGGGTTACCAGCGCTACTGGCTGGCGGAACACCACAACATGCCGGGGATTGCGAGTGCAGCAACCGCCGTGCTGATCGGGCACGTCGCCGGCCACACCTCCACGATCCGCGTCGGTTCCGGCGGCATCATGTTGCCGAACCACGCGCCGCTGCAGGTGGCCGAGCAGTTCGGCACCCTGGCGTCGCTGTACCCTGGGCGAATCGATCTCGGGCTCGGTCGCGCGCCGGGCACCGACCAGGCGGCCACCCGCGCGTTGCGGCGGTACTACCAGGGAGCCGACGAGTTCCCGAACGACGTGGTGGAACTGCTGCAGTACTTCGAGGCGGTCCAGCCGGGCCAGCAGGTTCGCGCGGTGCCGGGCGCCGGTGTCGACGTCGAGGTGTGGATCCTCGGTTCGAGCCTGTTCGGCGCGCAGCTCGCGGCAGCGCTCGGTTTGCCTTACGCGTTCGCTTCGCATTTTGCGCCCGACATGCTCGAGCAGGCGCTGGCGATCTATCGCGAGAAGTTCCGCCCGTCGGCCCGCCTGCAGCAGCCGCACGCGATGCTGGCGCTGAACGTGGTCGCGGCCGACAGCGATGCCGAAGCGAAACGGCTGTTCACGTCGCAGCAGCTGGGCTTCATCAACCTGCGTCGTGGCCGGCCCGGCCTGGTGCAACCCCCGGTCGCGGACATCAATGCGGTCAGCACGCCGGAGGAGCGCAGCGGCGTCGACCGGGCACTCGCGTGTGCCGTGATCGGCGGACCAGCGACGGTGGCTCGCGGCATCGAGGCCTTCATCGAGCGGCACCGGCCGGACGAGCTGATGCTGACGGCCAACGTATTCGACCACGCGGCGCGCATGCGTAGTTTCGACCTTGCGGCCGACGTGCTGCGTGCAATGAACTGACTCCGGGAGTGCAAATGCAGAAGACGATTCTCATCACCGGCTGCTCGAGCGGCATCGGCGCCGCGCTCGCTCGCGAATTCGGCAAACGAGGACATCGGGTCTATGCCACCGCCCGGCGCAGCGAGGCCTTGGCCGCGCTCGAAACTGAAGGCATTCGCGGCCTGGCGCTGGACGTCAACGACGATTCCTCCATCGCGCGAGCGCTCGACACGGTGTCGCGTGAGGCGGGGCACCTCGACCTGCTGGTCAACAACGCCGGCTTTTCCCAGGTCGGCGCCGTGGTCGACCTGACGCGCGAGGACTTGCGTCGCCAGTTCGAGACCAATGTCATTGCGCCGATGGCAGTGTCTGGCCAGGCCGTGCCCCTGCTGCGCGCAGCGGTCGCGAAAAACGGCAGCGCGGTGGTCGCCAATGTCGGCAGCATCGTCGGACTCTTCACGACGCCGTTCGCGGCCGCCTATTGCTCGAGCAAGGCGGCCGTGCACTCGCTCACCGATGCCTTGCGCATGGAACTGGCGCCCTTCGGCATTCACGTGGTTTCGATCCAGCCGGGAGGCGTGCGCTCCAGTTTCGGTGAGCACGCGGAGGCGGCGGTTCGCCTGCCGGCGAATTCGATCTACAAGCCCGTGGAGGGTGGAATTCGTGCCCGCGCGCAGGCAGGACAGCAGGGCGCGATGCCGGCGGACGTCTTCGTCGTGCCCGTCGTCGACGCGTTGTTGCGCAGCTCGCCGCCGCGCGTCATCCGGGGCGGCACCAACAGCGTGCGGCTGCCACTGCTGAAGCGCCTGCTGCCGGCGGCAATGTTCGACGCCAAGCTCTCGAAGTTGTTCGGACTCGACGCGCTGCGCTGAGCGGTTGTCGCTATCGGCGATTGCGGCCGCCGCGCGGCAAGAGTTCCTTGTGCGCGGCGAGCAGGTGCTCGGCAATCCTGCGTGGGTCGGACACGGCGCTGTGCGCGGTGGTGATGCCGAATCCCATCGCGCCGGCGTAGCTCTCCACGGTGACGTTGACGCCCATGCCGTGATGCACGATCGACAGCGGCCAGTAACCGGTCATGCGGGCACCCGCGAAATAGAGCGGCACCTGCGGCCCGGCCACGTTGGAAATCACGACGTTGGCCAGCGGGGGGACCAGGTTGCCGAGCATGGCGCGTTCATAGATCGACGCCAGCCAATGCAGGATCCAGGGCATGCCGAAGGATGGAAAGTCGGTTGGCAGGATCGCCTTGGTGCGGCCGGTTGCTGACTTCGCGGCGGTCGATGCGTCGCGGATGGCACGCAGCCTTCGCACCGGGTTGGCAATGTTCGTGGCAAGGCTGACCCGGGCCATGGTCGCCTGCGTCGTGTATTCCGTGTTGCCGGGTTCGCGCAGCGAGATCGGCACCGCTGCCAGCAGCGGCTCGTCCGGCAGGTCACCGTGGTCCAGCAGGTAGCGGCGCAGCGCGCCACTGCAGATGGCCATGACGACGTCGTTGATCTTCGCGTCGTGCGCCGCGGCAATGGCCTTGATCTGGTCGAGCGGTATCGAGACGCCCGCGAAGCCGCGGTCGCCGGTGATGGCGACGTTGAGCGGGGTCCTGGGTGCGAACACCGACGTCCCGGCGGATCGCGCGGATGCCTTGCCGTCGGCGCCACGGCGCAGGCCCGTGAGGGTCCTGACGATTTCGGGCAGCGTGCGCACGAATTTCAGGTATTGCGCGGCGTCGTGTTGCAACGCCGCCGTGGCCAGCGTGCCGAGGCCGGGGTGCTCGCCGTGGCTCGCCTGGCCCGCAACAGCGGGTGGCATCCGCTTGCCTCGCGGCGTCAGGTCGAACAGGACGCGGGCGAGCAGGACGGCCGCTTGCCCATCGAGCAACGCGTGGTGGATCTTCGTGTAGTAGGCGGCCTGGCCCGACTTCAACCCCTCGATGATGTACACCATCCACAGCGGTCGAGTCCGGTCGAGCAGGATGGAATGCAGGCGACCGACACATTCCTCGAGCTGCGCTTGTGTGCCGGGACGCGGGAGCACCACGCGCTGGACGTGATACGTGAGGTCGACGTCGTCGGCCTGCACCCAGACGGGGTTCGCCAGTTGCAGCGGCATTCCGGCCAGCTTGCGGCTGAGCACCGGGGCCAGGGGCAGGCGGCGAGCGTAGTGACGCTGCACGAGCTTGCAGAAGTCTCGTCGATGATTCGCCGGGAGCTGCAGGAGGCTCAGCGACCCGACGTGCATGGGCGTAGCCGGCGTCTCCAGGTGCAGGAATAAGCCGTCCAGGCCGCTCAACGTCTTCATGTCCGGCGATGCCTCCTGATCATGGTCACTAGGATACGCGGGCCTCGACTGCCATTGTTCCGTATCCCCACCGCCCGGCCACGGGTGCAGACTGACGCGAAAGGGGGAGTGAAGTCGTGGGTATCCCGATCCCGATGCTCGACCTGATGTTCTTGCTGACGGAGAACCAGGACAATCCGCGGCACGTCGGTGCCGTGCTGATCTTCCAGCGACCGCACCGCTGCGGCGCCGGCTTCCTGGACAGGATCGTCGACGCGTACCGGCGGGCCACCCCGGTGCCGCCCTTCAATCGCCTTCCCGTGTTGCGCAGGATCGGGCTGCCGGAGTGGCAGGAAGTCGACCAGCTCGACACGGACTACCATCTCCAGCTGCGAACGCTGCCGGCACCGGGGACCGACGCGCAGCTGGACGAACTGGTCGCCGAACTGCACGCGCCGATGCTCGATCGCAGTCATCCAGGCTGGCAGGTGTACGTGATCGACGGCCTGGAGCGGAACCGGTTCGCCGTCTTCATCAAGATCCATCACTCGCTGGTGGACGGCGAGTCGGGAATTGCCCTGGTTCATCGCTCGCTGTCCCGGTCGCCGCGGGACCGGCGCATCCGCACCGTCGTCGCGACCAGCCTGCCCGCCGCAGTCCACTCCGCCCCAGGGGACCTGCTGCCGCGTCTCGAGCGCGAGGTGACGAACGCGGTGCGCACGGCCTTGTCGATCGGCTGGGGATCGGAGCGCGTGCTCGAGGAATGCCTGGCGGGCCTGCGCGGATTCTCGAACCGGACGACTCGTCCGTTTACCGCGCCACTTACGCCGATGAACGAACCGATCCGCAACGCGCGGGCCATCGCGCACACCGTGCTGCCGCTGCGAGCGATGATGTCGGTGGCGCGCGCCTGGGGAACCACGCTGAACGATGTCGCGCTCTGCGTGCTCGACGCGGCCATGAACCGCTACCTGCGCAGCATCGGCCGGCCGGCCGGCCGTGCGCTGGTCGCCATCTGTCCGGTCTCGCTGCAGGACCCGCAGCACAAGCAGTTGACGACGCAGGTTTCCGCCATCTGGACGCCGCTCGGGACACCGTCCGCTGCGGCAAGCCGGCGCATGCGCCAGGTGATGGCCAACACCCGCGCGGCCAAGGAACGCATTCGCGCGCTGCCCAGGGACGTGGCCTACTCGTATGCGGTACTCACTTTTGCGCTGGGAGAAACACTCGCGCTCATTCCGCGCGGGTCTGCAGACTACTTCGTGCCGGCCAACGTGCTGATCTCGAACGTGCGCGGTCCGGGTGCAGCGCTGTACCTGAACGGCGCGCGTCTCGAAGCACTCTGCCCGGTGTCCACGCTGATCTCGGGCATGGGCCTCAACATCACGTTCATGTCCTACGCCGGGCAGGTCACGATCGGCTTCACCGCGAATGCCTCGGCGCTGCCGCATGCCGGCCGCCTCGCGCAGTACACGCGTGAGGCGTTTGCGACACTCGAGCGGCAGCGGTAACGCACCCAGGTCGGAACCCGCTCAGGACTGAGACGTGGTCGACGGTCCGGGCGCCCGGAGTCTTTCACCATGGGCGAGTGACCGTCGACGCGTTGTCAGTTGCCCCAGGCTTTCCAGCACCGCCCTCACGAGGGCGCACGGGACTCGTGCTGACCGGTGGCGGCGCACGCTCCGCGTACCAGGTGGGAGTCATGCGAGCGGTGGCCGACCTCCTGCCGCGCGACGCACCGACTCCATTCCACGTAATCACCGGAACCTCGGCCGGCGCGATCGTGGCTGCCAACATCGCCACCTACGCCGCGCATTTCCGCACTGGCGCGGTGACGCTGGAACGCGTCTGGCGCAACTTCCACGTGGACCAGGTGTTCCGCACGGACGCGCCGAACATGCTGCGCGCCGGTGTCCGGTGGATGGCGGCCCTGATGTCCGTCGGACGGCTGGCTTCACCGCCGGACTCGATGTTCGATAACGCGCCTCTGCGGCGGTTACTCGAGCGTCGGATAGACTTCAGCCGCCTGCGAGAGGCGTTGACAACAGGGCACATCGATGCGCTCGCCATCTCGGCGGCCGGCTACAGCAGTGCCCGGTCGTTCGCCTTCTACGAGAGTCGCGAGCATCCGGTGGCCGACGCCTCGCCCTGGTCGCGGGGCGTGCGCGCGGAACTTGGGATCGAGCACCTGATGGCGAGCAGCGCGGTGCCATTCCTGTTTCCCCCGGTCCGCATGCACCACGAGTATTTCGGCGACGGTGCCATGCGCCAGGTCGCGCCGCTGAGTCCGGCGATCCGCCTCGGCGCCGACCGGCTGTTCATCGTCGGTGTGCGGCACGACCACGAGCGGGAACCCCGTCATGTGGACGCAACAACGATGCCGAGCTTCGGGAAGCTGTTCGGCTTCATGCTGGACACGCTCTTCATGGATTCGCTGCACGCCGGTGTCGCACAACTCGAGCGGGTGAACCGGCTGGTGGCGCAGTCGTCCGTGCCCGACCCCGAGGGGCTGCGGCGAATCGACGCACTGGTTCTCGTGCCTCGCGCAGACCTCGGCGCGATTGCGGTCAAGCACGCGCGCCAGATGCCGCGTACCGTCCGCTCGCTGCTGCGAATCATGGGCGCCACCGACAGTGACGGCTCGGAACTGCTCAGTTACCTGCTGTTCGAGTCGGGCTATACCCGTGAGCTGATCGCTCTCGGGTATGCCGACACGATGGCGCGCCGTGATGAGGTCGCTGCAACGCTGGAGCCCGGCGTGCGACAACCGACCCGCGGTCGCTCCGGCATTACATCTGCCTGATCTCGAGGTCGTTGCGCACCTCTTTGACACCCTCGACGGAGCGTGCCAGTTCGCCGGCTCGGGACTTCATGGTCGTCGAATCGACGAACCCGGTCAGCTGCACCACGCCCTTTTGCGTGCCAACGTTGATCTCGTACGCCTTGGTCGTCGAGTCGTCCATGAGCTTCGCCTTGACTGAGGTCGTCAACACGCTGTCATCAACGTCCTGGCCGGTCGTCGCATGCGGCTTGGTGCTGACGAGCAGGTCGTTGCGGACCTCCTTTACGCCCGTGACCGAGCGTGCCACCTTCGTGGCCTGCGCTTTCTGCTGGGCGTTGTCGACGAAGCCGCCGAGCTGCACGACGCCGCGATAGGTTTCGACGTTGATCTGGCCGGCCTTGGTGGTCGGATCGTCGACCAGGGCGACCTTCACCTTGGAAGTCAGAACGCTGTCGTCGATGACCTCTCCGGCCGACTGCTGCGTGCGCGTGGCGGAGCAGGCGCTGGCTATCGCCAGCACGCCCACGATTGCCGTGAGCTTCAAGAATCCAAATTTCATGATGTTCTCCTGATGTACGACCCATGTTGGCGCTTTCTGCCCGCGCCATCTGTTCGACCCCGCACATACGGAAATCGTCGATGGCCTGCGTACTGATTAACCACGATGCGTCGCAGCAAGGCCGGGCGGCACCATCACCCGACGCGGCGAACGCCTCGGGGGAACGATGGTTGCCTGGATCAATGCGCAATACCGGCCAGCGATAGTCGTGCTTGCAGCGGCCCTGGTGGTTCCAGGCGTGCAGGGCGCGGAACAAGCGATCGGTGCGGGCAAGCTCAACATCACCGGTTCGACGTACCTCGGCACCGCGGTCCGCATGGATGAGCAGGACCCGAAGCTGCTGGCCGACGCGAACAGTTCCCTGCTCGGGATCGCGGGCAATGCAGTCACGCCGGCCGCCGGTCGCAACGGCGACGACGGCAACCTCAACTTCGATCGCGGCGACCAGGTCGCGTCGGTGCTCAAGGGTTACCTGTCGCTGTCCTACACGTGGCGGAACTATGGGATCGAGGCGAGCGGCCAGGCCTGGTACGACTACGCCAATGCCGACGTGAGCCGCCCGTGGGGCAACGTGCAGAACGATTATGCGGCGGGGCAGCCGTTGAGCGATGACGGCGCGCTGGCTCGCTCGAAGTTCCGCGGCATCGTGCTCGACAACCTGTACGGGCATGGCCATCACCAGTTCGATGACTTGTCCGTCGACTGGAAGCTGGGCTGGCAGTCGCTCGACTGGGGCAAGCGCCTCACTGCCCTCGGCGGGTTGCGTGATCTCAATCCACTCGACGTGCCCGCCTCGCTGCGGCCAGGCGTCGATCGCGAGCACGAAGCGCGCATCACGTTCCCGGCCGTGTCCGGCCACTTCGGACTGTCACAGGCCACGAGCGTTGAGGCGTTCTACCAGCTGCAGTTCGAACCCACCGCGCTGAACGGATGCGGCACGTTTTTCTCGTCGCTCGACTTCATGGCCGAGGGCTGCGACAAGGCGATGTTCGGCAATCTCTCGGACCGGGCGGCAATCGCGACCGGCATCTACGTCAGGCGCACCGCGACGCAGGATCCCTCGGACTCGGGGCAGGGCGGCATCGCGCTCAAGCACACGGTCGCTGCGTGGGCGACGGAGTTCGGCCTGTATGCCACGCAGTTCCACTCGCGCGCGCCGTTCTACAGCGGGACCAAGTCGGGACGCATCGAGGGCCCGTTGTTCCTGCCGGGCGACCCGGGCAATCTCAATCCAACGTACTTCACCGAGTATCCCGCAGACATCCGGATGTTCGGCGCAACGTTCGAATCGAAGTGGCGTGGCGGCATGGTGGTCGGCGAACTCACCTACCGTCCCAACCAGCCGCTGCAGTACAACTCGTTCGACGTGATCAGTGGGGCGGTGTCGCGGACGGCGCCGACTCCGTTGCGCGCGATCGTGGACGCCGTTGCTCCTGGCGGCGTGCTGCGCGCGTGGGAACGTCACGAGGCTTTGCAGGTGCAACTCGGCGCCACCGGCGGCCTGCCCGATGTGCTCGGCTCCGCCGGCATGAGTTACGGCGCCGAGCTCATCTACAAGCGCGTGCCGGACCTGCCGGATTCGTCGGTGATGCGGTTCGGGCGCGCCGAAGTGTTCGGGCAGGGACCGGTCGACGGGGTTTGCCCACCACCCGCAGCTCCCGTGTCATGCACGAGCGATGGGTACGTGTCGCAGGAAGCGTTCGGCTACCGGCTGCGCGCGGGCCTGAAGTACCCGAAGGTGATCGGTGACGTCGACCTGGTCCCATCGTTCGCGTTCGGACACGACGTCTGGGGCTGGTCAGGAGACGGCATGATCCTCGAAGGCCGCATGTTCGCCGCGGTGTCGCTGCAAGCAATGCTTGCGAGTCGCTGGTCCGTGGCGGTGACATGGCAGCCGACGTGGGGCGGCACCTATAACAATGCGCGCGATCGCAGCACCGCGCAGGCTTACGTCAGCTTCCAGTTCTAGCGCAGCACGCCACGCCGCGTCATGGCGCGCGCGTAGAAAAACAGGCTGAAGGCAATGAGCCAGATGACGGCCGTGAAGATCGCGCCGCCGGTTCCCATCAGCGCCATGCCATCCGTGAGCACGTAGCTGTAGATCCCGGTGAGCACCATGCCGACGATGGACGCGCCGAACAGCCAGACGGCCCAGGCCTTGCGGAACAACAGGCACAGCGAGCCGAGCAACGCACCCCAGACCGCGATCGCCCAGGCGGCGACGGCCCAGGCGGGGAATGCATAGAAATACGCGAGCTGCTCCGGCGTGAACTGGCTCATGTAGAAGTCGAGGCGCAACTGCGAGGCGGAGTAGTCGAACGCGCCCATGGCATTCCACAGCAACGACAGTGCGCCCACGATCCACAGATGGCGCGGGACTTTGGTGTTCCACTCGTTCATGGCGATCCCCCCGGTTGGTTGTTCTGTGGCCGATACTAGGTCCACGTCCGACTCGAGGTCCAGTGGCGCAGGATCAACCGCTGTTGCGCAGCCCCGCCGCGATGCCGTTGATGGTCAGGTGGATGCCGCGCCGGCTGCGTTCGTCCTTGTCCCCGGCGCGATAGCGGCGCAGCAGTTCGACCTGGATGTGGTTGAGCGGGTCCAGGTACGGAAACCGGTACTTGATCGAGCGGGCCAGCTGTGGATTGCCCGCGAGCAACTCGTCGGTGCCCATGATGCGGAGCAGGGCAGACAGCGTCGACTCGAGTTCCGCCCGGATGCGGCTGAAGATCGCCGCACGCAACCCGGGATCGGTGACGAGGTCCGCATACCGCGACGCGATCGCAACGTCCACCTTCGACAGCACCATCTCCATGTTCGACAGCACGGATGCAAAGAACGGCCACTCGCGGTGCATCTCCTGCAGCAGCGCGAGGCCAGCGTCGCCGTGCTTGAGCAGCCACGCATCGACGGCCGAGCCGAAACCGTACCAGCCCGGCAGCATCAGCCGGCACTGTGCCCACGAGAACACCCAGGGGATCGCGCGCAGCGTCTCGATCGACCGTGTCTGGTTGCGCGAGGCCGGGCGGCTGCCGATGTTGAGTTCGGCGATCTCGCTGATGACCGTCGATTCCCAGAAGTAGTCCTCGAAGCCGGGCGTCTCGTAGACGAGGTGCCGATAGGCGCCGTAGGCGCTGTCCGACAGCATTTCCAGCGCGTCGAGGTACCGCGGTTCAGGCTCACGGCCGGCTCCGCCCAGCAGCGTGGCCTCGAGCGTTGCGGCGGCAAGAACTTCCAGGTTGCGCCGCCCGACCTCGGCATTCGCATACTTGGCGCCGATGACTTCGCCCTGCTCGGTGACGCGGATCTGCCCCTGCACGGTGCCGCCGGGCTGCGCCAGGATCGCTTCGTACGTCGGACCGCCACCGCGGCCGACCGAACCGCCGCGACCGTGGAACAGCCGCATGCGGATGCCGTGCTTGCGAAACGTCGCGACGAGTTCGGTCTGCGCCTTGAACAGCTCCCAGCGGGACGTCAGGTAACCGCCGTCCTTGTTGCTGTCGGAGTAGCCGAGCATCACTTCCTGCGCCTTGCCACGCGCGGCCAGCATGCGCGCGTACACCGGAATCGCCAGCAGCGCGTCCATCGCGGCGGCCGCGTTGCGCAGGTCGGCGATCGTCTCGAACAACGGAACCACGTTGCAGCCGAGTTGCGCGTCCGTCGCACGGTACAGTCCGACCTCGCGCAGCAGCAGCACGACTTCGAGCACGTCGGACACGCCGTCGCACTTCGAGATCACGTAGTTGGGAATGCACGCGGCGCCGTAGCGCTGGTGCAGCTGCGCAGCGGTCCGCAGGATTTCCAGTTCGCTGCGGGTTTCGGCGCAATAGTCGACGTACGGCGAGCTGAGCAGTCGCGGTGTCGCGAGTTCTTCCACCAGGACGCGCACGCGCCCGGACTCGTCGAGCGACGAATAGCCGATGCCGGGTCGTGCGGCCCCGAACAGTTCGTCGACCACGCGCTGGTGCACGTCCGAGTTCTGGCGCAGGTCCACCGCCGCGAGGTGGAAGCCGAACACGTCGACGGCCCGCCGCAAGCGCCGCAGCCGGCCACGGGCGAGCAGGGCGGAGTCGTGTGCGTCGAGCGAACGCCGGATGATCTCCAGGTCGGCCGCGAACTCGGCTCGCCGCGGCATACGGCGGGGCCGCGCCGATCGCGTGCCGCAACGGTTCGTGCATGTCGAGTTCGCGCGCCGTTGCGGCCACCCGCGCGTACAGTCCGGTGAGCGCGCGTCGGTACGGTTCGTCACGGCGATGCGGGCTCTTGTCCGGCGAGCGGTCGGCCAGCGCATTCAGCTCCGCGGAGACATCGGTGACCAGCGTCGTCAGCGAGAGCTCGGCCCCGAGCGTGTGCAGCTGCTCGAGGTAGTGCTCGAACACCCGCGACGACTGCATGCGCAGGGTGCGCTCGAGCACGTCCGCCGTCACGAACGGGTTGCCGTCGCGATCGCCGCCGATCCACGACCCGATCCGCAGGAAGGAGGGTAGTTCGGGCAGCGCCGCGCCGGGGTGGCGCCGCCGCAGCTCGTCCTCGAGCGCGCCGTAAAGCAGGGGCACCTCGGGCAGGAACGTCTGCTCGAAGAACGACAGGCCATTGGCCACTTCGTCGAGCACGTCGAGCTTCTCGAGCCGCAGCATGCGGGTCTGCCACAGCGAGAGCACCGCGGCGCGGACCGATTCGTCGTTGGCCGCCTGTTCCTGCGGCGTCAGGCGGGTGCGCTCGCGCGCCTGCAGCAGTCGCTCGAGCTGCATCTCCAGGTCACGCACGCTCTTGCGCTGGACTTCCGTGGGATGCGCGGTGAGTACCGGCACGACCACGCCGTCGCGGAAGAACCCTGACAGCGATTCCAGCGAAACCCCGGCCGCCGCGACGCGATCGAGCGCCCGCGCCAGGCTGCCGTCCGCCGGCGGTTCGCCGTTGATGTCGGACAGCCGCTTGCGGCGGCTGTTGTGGAGGTCTTCCGCGAGGTTGGCCAGGTGCGAGAAATAGCTGAACGCACGCGCCACGATCATCGTCTGCTCGCGGCTGAGCCCGTCGAGGATTCGTTCGAGTTCACGCCGGGCCGCGACGTTCTCGTCGCGGTGGAACGCGATGGCGCTCTGGCGTACGCGCTCCACCACGTCGAACGACGGGCTGCCTTCCTGGTCGCGAACCGTGTCGCCGAGCAAGCGGCCGAGCAGGCGGATGTCGTCCCGCAGCGGGCGGTCCGGCTCGTTGTCGAAATCCAAGGTTTGCTCCACTCACGACGGCGGCCGATTCGCCCTCAGGTGCGCAACATACCGCACCGGCCAGGTCGATGCGTCCATGGACACCCGGGTCACGCGGCCTCGCGGGTTGCAGTCCGTGGCGTCCGCTGGGCCGCTGCATGCAGGTCCGCGGTGTCGCTGGCCCGCTTCGCGTCGTCTGCCCTGCCTTGTGACTCGAGCGCCCGCGCCGTGAGCCGCCAGTTAAGCGGACTCGTGCGCTTCAGGTCCGTGCGCTCGGCCGCCAGCGCGCGTGCCTGCGCTGCCTTGCCGGCACGCAGCGCCGCTTCCAGCAGCGTCAGTTGCACTACATCGCGCTGTGCATGGCTGCCACCGAACCGATGGACGCTCGCGCGCACCGGCAGCAGCGTGTTCATCGCCTCGGCGTACTGGCCGCGACCGAACGCAGCGATGGCCCGCGCGAGCGGCAGGCCGACGTCCCGCGACATCATGCCGTTGGTGCCTGTTTCCTGCGCGGCGCGCTGCAGGCTGCCAGTCACGCGCTCGACACCGGCCCAGTCGCCCGCTCCGACGAGTGCGAACATCGCGTGCACGTCGTTGAACGCGTAGTAGCCGTCGTCGGCGAGGGGAGCCCACGCCGCGGCGAGCGCCTGCCAGCGCGTGCCCACGTCGACGCCACGCAGCGACAGGCGCCAGAGCATCGCGGAGGCGTCGACCATCTCGAGCGCGACCGAGGTCGGTGCCGGGCGGATGCGTGTGTCGTAGAGCTCCAGCACGCGCGCATGCTCGCCGAATTCGAGGTGGTGCAGCGCGAGGTGCCACCAGTTGTGGAACGCGAGGCCGTTGTCGATCGACCAGTCGGGTGCG
This sequence comes from uncultured Pseudomonadota bacterium, assembly GCA_963748985.1. Classification (GTDB taxonomy): domain Bacteria; phylum Pseudomonadota; class Gammaproteobacteria; order Steroidobacterales; family Steroidobacteraceae; genus RPQJ01. The sequence continues at coordinate 39,572 of CAVVKQ010000022.1, read as the reverse complement.
CGCGACGTGAGCCACTCGATGCCATCGCCGATGCGGCCCTGCATCTCCATCACGTGCGCGACGGCGTGCACCGCCCACGGGTCGCGACGGTTCAGTTCGAGCGCGCGCCGGCCCGTGTCCTCGGCCCGGGCATAGAGCCCGGTCTCCTCTAGTCCGAACGCGTGCATGCCGAGCACGTAGCCGTAGCCGGGCACGTCGGCGTTCCAGTGCGGCAGCACCTGCGCCAGCCGGTCGCGCAGTAACGTCGACTGCCCGAGGGCGAAATCACCGATGTGCGCCGTCTGCACGGCGAGCAGGTCACGGGGATGCTCGACGGCGATCTCGCCGTACAACTGCACGCTGCGGGCAAAGTCGCCCTCGAGCCAGGCGCGGGCGGCGGCGGCGTGCGCGCGTTCGCGGTCGTTGGCGCGCGTGGCGGGCGCCTCGATTACCTCGATGCTCTCCCGGATCATCGGCAGTGCGCCGCGCTCCGACGACATTACGCCGAGTGCCGCGCGCACGCAGTGCGCGATCGCGCAGGCCGGCTCGTGCTCGATCGCGGCCGTGATCGCGGCCAACGGGTCGACGAAGTACGAGGCGATCAATTCGAGCGCTGTCTCATAGTGCTCGAGGGCGGTGGCGTTGCGGCTCGAGACGGCGAGGCCGCGGCGGTCTTTGGTTTCCATGTGCATCTCCTTGGGTCGACGGCTGCGTGAAAGTCCGGTCCGGTACGGTCCGGGTGACCGGGTGCGATACAAGGTAGCGACAGCCCGTGAACGCGCCGTCTCGACAGGCGTGAAAAAATCGTGAAAATCACCAGCCAGGGTGTCGTACTGTGCGGCACCTCGCGGTCAGGAGAGCGTTGGGTGGCAGCGCTGCGGATCGAACTGGTCGGTGGTGTCCGGGTACGCGCGCGCGACGGGCGCGAGGTGCCCGTCACGGCCCGTAAATGCAGGGCCTTGCTCGGGTGCCTCGCGTTGCGCCCCGGGATGTCGTCGTCGCGCGATTTCCTGGCGACCCTGCTGTGGGAGGACGCGGACCCCGAGCTCGCACGATCCAGTCTGCGCCAGGCGCTGTCGGCCCTGCGCCGCGCGCTGCCCGACGACTGCGCGCACGCGTTGCGGGCCGACACCCAGTCCGTGTGGCTCGACGTAGATGCCGTGACCAGCGACGTCGCAGAGTTTTACGCGCAGGTGCGGGACGGCTCCCCCGGTGCATTGCTCGCGACCATCGAACACTGCGGCGAGGAACTGCTCGCCGGACTCGACGCGCGGTCGATGTCCTTCGAGCGCTGGGCGCAGGAGCAGCGCAGGTCGTTTCGACGGACTGTGGTGGACACGCTGACGCGGATCGCGGCGAGGTGCGGTGCCGCGGACGACCGTGTGGGCCAGCTGCGTGCTCTCGAGCAACTGGTTGCGCTCGAACCGCTGAACGAATCCGCGCATCGCGACCTGATGGCGCTGCTCGCCCGGGTCGGGCGTCACACCGACGCCCTGCGGCAGTACCGGTTGTGCCGGGAGGCGTTGCGCCGCGATCTCGACGTCGCCACGGACCCTGCCACCGACGACTTGCGGCGGGACATCCTGCGGCAGCGCCGCGCCATCGATCCGGCCGCCGCGCCGCCCGCCGACGAGGACGACGCGGGCGTGCCGCAGCAGGCTCCCAGGGCGATGCCCACCCTGCGCGAGGCCGTCGTGCTGTGTGTTCGCGACGGCGGTGCGTCGACGACGCGAGATGCGTCGGATCCCGAACGGGAGCGGCAACGCTGGACAGCGCTCGAAACGCGCGTGCGCACCGTGGCCGGACGGTTCGGCGGGCACGTCGACCGTATCGGCGAAGGCGAAGTGCTGGTCGTGTTCGGCTTGGCCGCGCTCGCGGGCAACGAGTCAGACCGGGCGGTGCGCACGGCGTGGGAACTCACGGCGGAGCCGAGCACGGCGCTGCGCGCCAGCGAGGGCGCGGTTGCGTGCGGCATCGCCGCAGGCCAGATCCTGCCCGCAGCGGTGGAGGCGCCCTTCCCACTGAGTGGTCGTCCGGTCGCGGAGGCGCGCGACATCGCGCGCGCGTCGCCACCCGGTGCTACGTTTGTCTCGCCGGAGGTGGCTGGCAGACTGCACGGGGACATCGAGCTGCAGGCAAGTGAAGACGACGCTGCCCGCACCACGTTGCGCGTGGCGTCGATCGCGGGGCGTGCAGCGTCCGCCACACCGCACCGATTCGTGGGCCGGCGCGCCGAACTCGCGCTGCTGACGACATTGCTGGCGGAGATCGCAGCGTCGCGACGCGCGCGCACCGTGTTGATTCGCGGCGAACCCGGGATCGGCAAGTCCGCGATCGCGGCCGAGCTGGCACGCGCCGCGACGCGACAGGGCATCGGATCGCGCACGCTGCAGGTGCTCGATTTCGGACAAGTCGCGGTGGAGCGTCCGCTCCCTGCGCTGGCCCTGGGCCTGCTGGCCGCCGGAACCGATGCGTCAACGGACGATCGCGCCGCCGTCGTGACCGAGGCAACAGCGCGCGGTCTGATCGCGCCTGAAGAAGCGCTGTTCGCCAGCGACCTGGTCGATGCCGTGATTCCCGACGAGGGCCGGTCACGCCTGGCGGCGATGGACAGTCATTCGCGTGAGCGTGGGCGGGCAAGCCTGTTGCATCGCATGTTGCAGCAGGCAGCCGAGCAACCGCTGTTGCTCGTGATCGAGGATGTGCACTGGGCGTCCGCGCACGAGATCGCGCAGCTGGCGGAACTGGCGGCGTCGGCCGCGGCCTGCCCGCTGCTGGTGTGCCTCACGTCGCGCCCGGGCGACGACGTGCTGGCGGCGGCATGGCGCGCCCGAGGCTCGGGAAGTCCGCTCACCACGCTGGACCTCGGCCCGCTCGCCGAGGACGAAGCCCGTGATCTCGCGTCGTCGCAGACAGGCCTGCCCGCCGCTTCGGTCGAGCGCTGCATTGCCACCGCCCACGGTCACCCGTTGTACCTCGAGCAGTTGCTGCGTGCCGCGCATTCGGGCCAGCCCGCGTTGCCCGGCAGTGTGCGCGGGCTGGTGCTCGCGCGCATCGAGCGACTTGCGCCCGCCGTGCAGCATGCGGTACATGCGGCAGCGACGCTCGGCATCCGCTTTTCGCAGGACGCGCTGCGTCACGTGCTGGCAGACCCGAATTACTGCGCTGGCACGCTCGAACAGGCCGGCTTGATCGCCGTCGAAGGTGACGACTGCCGCTTCGCCCATGCGTTGATTCGCGACGCCGTGTACGAGTCGCTGCTCGGGTCGACGCGGCGCGAGTTCCATCGCCGGGCGGCCTCCTGGTGCGAAGGGCGCGACAGCGGGTTGCTGGCGGAGCACCTGGCCGCGGCCGACGACACGGGCGCAGCGGCGGCGTACGTGCGCGCCGCCACGGAGAACCTGCACGCATACCGGCTCGAACGTGCCCTGATTTACGCCGAACGTGCCGTCGAATGCGCGCGGCAACCGCAGGACAGCGGCGACTCACAGGCCACGCTCGGCGACGTGCATCTGGTCGCGGGCCGCCCCAGCGAGGCAATCGATGCCTTCCGCTCGTCGATCGACCTCGCGACCACGCGCGCCGCCCGTGCCCGCGCGTGGCTGGGGCTGGCAACCTCGCTGCGCATCGTCGATCGGCACGACGAAGCGCTGGCCTCGCTCGCCCGTGCCGAACAGGAGGTCGATCCGTCGGACACCCGTCGCCTCGCCAACCTGTGGACCCTGCGCGGGAATCTGCACTTTCCACGCGGCGAACTCGATCTGTGCCTGGCCGCGCACGAGCGCGCACTCGGGTTCGCGACCGCTGCCGGCTCCGTCGAAGAGATTGCACGGGCACGTGGCGGGCTCGGCGACGCACACTATCAGCGCGGGCGCCTGCGCTCGGCCCATGCCGAGTTTCGCGATTGCGTCACCTTGAGCGAGCGCCACGGCCTGAAGGGCCTGCAACTGTCCTACCTGCCGATGCTCGCCGTTACGCAGACGTACACGGGTCCGCTGGAGGTGGCGCTCGCGACCTGTACCCGCGCCGCTGCCGAGGCGCGCAAGCTCGGCGACCGGCGCGCGCAAGTCCTCGCGCTGGCATCCAAGGCAGCCGTTGAACTCTATCGCGCGCGCTATGCGGAATCGCTGGAATCGAGCACCCAGGGACTGGCGCTGGCCTGTGAACTCGGCGCACGGCGCTTCGAGGCCGAAACGCTGGGCCTGCGCGGTCTCGCCCAGCTCGCGCTGCGGGAACCCACCCAGGCGCTGGCCGCGCTCGAGAGCGCCGCCGACACGGCGCGCGAGGTCTGCCCGACCTACTGCGGCCCCTTTGCCTACGCGGCGCTTGCGCTCGTGCTCGACGACGAGGTCCGCATCCGCGCGTTGCTACAGGAGGGCGAGGACTTGCTGGCGCGCGGCTGCGTGAGCCACAACTACCTTGAGTTCTACCATCTCGGCATCGAGGTCGCGCTCGGCATCGGCGACACGTCGCGCGTGCTCAGGTACGCGGCGCAGCTCGAGGCTTATACCCGCGATGAGCCGGTGGCCTGGGCCGACGTTGTCGTCGCGCGCGGCCGGGCGTTGGCGGCAGCGGCCAGCGCGGTGCCTGCTGCAGGCGAGATGCTGCGCGACGCCCTGGTCGCGACCCACGACATGCAGTGGGACGCCATGTTGCCCGAGCTGTTGCTGGCTACTTCGTCACGGGCAGGTTGATGTCCGGTACGACCTCATGCACGTCGAGGTCGAACGGCCGTTCGCGCGGCGGCACGAAATCCTTGGGGAACCAGACGAACGACAGCCGCATGATGCGCGCGACGCCCGGAATGTCGTCGATGCGCGTCAGGTAGATACCGAACCGGTTGCCGCCCGGCAGCAGCGTGTTGTCGGAGAACGGGAACGAGTAGGGCGACAGCGTGAACTCGATCGGTGGCGCGAGCGTCTGCGATTCGCCGTTCGCACCCAGCAGCACCGCGTAGATGCCGACCGTCTGTGCGGCCCAGCTGACCGCGCGCACGTTCACCTGCAGGTTGTCCTTGCCGTCAGGCGAGACGATCCGCAACGGCGAGCCCTGGGCCGTGCTCGAGCAGTTGAGCGTGAGCGAACCGCTGGCCGAGTTCGCGTCTGCCGGCACAGCGCACGAGAGCAGCGTCTCGGCGGCTTCGGTGCCGTCCGAGTTCAACGAGATTTCCAGGAACGACGGATGGCGCCCCTCCTTGGCCGCGGCAGTGGACAACAACGGCGCGAGTTGTCGCGAGATCACGCGACGCGAGGTGCTGCGCAAGCGCGCGCGCGCTTCCTCGGTCTGGCCGGGCAGGGTATCGACGTAGCGCAACAGCGGGCCGAGTTCGAAATGCTCGTGGAAGTTCAGTGCGAGCAGTTCGGCGAGCAGCGCCAGCCGTTGCGACCGCGGCAGGTCCGTGTCCGCGCCGGCTTTCACCTGTTCGGTTTCGCTCTGCAGCAGCGGACCCACGAGTTCGCGGAACATCGCCGAGCGCAGGTTGGTCTCGGATTCCTCGCGCTGGTTGCGCAACGACTGCGAGTTGTTCTCCGTGGCGATCGCGATCTCACGCTGCTTGAGCGTGTTGGTCGCGTACAAGCCGACGATGGTCGCGGCGACCGTCAGCAGCGGGATCGCGAGCGAATTGACGATGTTGGCCGCGAACTTGGCGTTCTCGCGCCAGTCGCGGCGAGGCGGCTTGTCGGCTTCGTGCGTCACGAGCGGTCGCCGGTCAGCCGCAGTCGACGTTGACGGTGACGGGTTCCGACAGGCTCAGGAATTCCACTTCGCGCTGCGTCGGCGCCAGGCACCTGGCCTTGTAGCGGCCCGGGGCCAGTTGCAGCTGGTATGCGCCTGGCTTCAGTTCGGCGACGGTCTTGCCCGCGGCATCGACGATGATGGCCTTGGCCGTGGCCGGCGCCACCGTGCCGGTGACGACGTCGGCGGCAGCCAGGCCGGGCCAGCTTGCCAATGCGACGAGACCGAGCGCGAGGTTGAACGACGGGCGAAGGCTCGTGATGGTCATGGCTCACTCTTCCTGGTAGGGCGGGGAACGCGACGGACGTTACCGCGCGCATGGGGGGGTGGCAACACTGTGACGAGTGTAATCAAGGCCAGGCCGGGCGTGATCGGCGTCACAGAATCCGCGGCGCGCGGTTGACAGAATCGGGCCGGGCCGCTGAACCGGCGTAGATTAGTGGCCAGCCACTCTATAGATCTGCGACCTCTCGTCATGTCCCATCGCAAAGACGCCGCGTCCACCCGCCTGACACCGACATTGCGGACGTCGCACAGCGACCAGGACAAGCCTGCTCACCCCACGTCGGGGCGGGTGGGTTTCGACACGCGTGGCAACGCGGTGTGGGAATTGCGAACCGCCGATCATCGGTACGTGCGCGATGCCAGCACGACGATGGTGCGGAGGCTCCAGCCACCGGCGCACCTCGCCATCGAGTCGACAGCCATGGTGCGCAAGCTGTCGGAAACTCCGGTACCGAAGGGGCTGGAGGTGCCAACCCAGCGGCGGGCGGTGCCGGCGAATGCGGGCAACCCGCACGACCGCGGCAACATGGGTACGGTGCGGACGTATCCGGTGAGGTCGCCGTCGGCGGCGCAACGCGCGGCCGTCAAGTCGAAGGTGACAAGTCGAGCCAGCCCAGGCTTGCTCGATCGCCTGTTCAGCCGGAAACCTTAACGGCGGCGGGCGAAGTTCGGGCGGGCGCCCGTCGAGGGACCGCGGACATCCTTCTCGCGGAAGTTGATGCGACCCTTGGTCAGGTCGTACGGGGACATTTCCAATGTCACCTTGTCGCCGGCCAGGATGCGGATGCGGTGCTTGCGCATCTTGCCGGAGAGGTACGCGGTGATTTCGTGGCCGTTTTCCAGCGTCACGAGAAAACGCGTGTCGGGCAGCACCTGGTTGACGGTGCCCTGCATGTCGATGAGTTCTTCCTTGGCCATTCATTCACCTGGGTGTGCCGGTACGGCGGGTAATGCCGGGGACACTGAGAGGCGAAAGGCTCAAGCAGGGCGCGGCGCACGCACGATACAGCAACCCCGTGCCCCGCGTCTGGAAATAAACCGACCCGGCGGGGGAAAAGCGCGTATAGTCCGGCGCGGGTAGTCTCCCTTCTACTTTCTGTTTGGGCGGTTCTCGCGATTTTTCGCGCAGTTCAAGTCCCAGCGCTTAGCCGAAGAGTTTCCGATCCACGTGGCACCGTTGCCACGCGACTGCGATCGCCCCGCCTGGAAAGGCGGGAGTTCTTCCAGCCGCGCTGCCTCATGCCTTGCGTTTTCCGGTCCCAAGGCCGCTCCAGCCCGTCGTTTCGATAGGCACGGCCAGACGGACTTTCTGTCAGTGAGTATTTAAATGTCCAAGATCTACGTCGGTAACCTCCCCTTTTCCGCCACCGAAGACGCCGTGCGTGAGCTGTTCTCAGCCCACGGCACCGTCGATTCGGTTGCCCTGATCAACGACCGTGACACGGGCCAACCCCGTGGCTTCGGTTTCGTCGAAATGACCTCGAATTCCGAGGCCGCCAAGGCGATCCAGACGCTGAACGGCTTCCAGATGGGCGGCCGCGCCCTGAAGGTGAACGAAGCCCAGGCGAAGACCGAGCGTCCCCGCCGCTGGTAAGCGTTCAGGCTGATCCGGACTGGTCGGCGGCTCAACGGCAGCCGACTGGAAAGAGGAAGCAGCAGACGGCCCCTTCGGGGGCCGTTTTGCTTTGTGCGATCGAACGGGTGCGCTAGGCTTTGCGCATGCAACAGCCACCGCTCGAACTGCACGTCATTTCCGCCCGCGAGGTGCGCGAACTGCTGCCGTACGGCGAATGCGTCGCCGCGGTGGAGCAGGCGATGCGCGGCGTCAGTGCCGGCAACGTCCTGATGCCGCTCCGGCAACACATGCCGCTGCCTTCCGGCGACGGCAGGCTCGCCTGGATGCCGGGCTATCTCGGCGAACCCGAATGTTTCGGCATCAAGTTGCTGAGCCTGTTCCCGGGCAACCCCAAGGTGGGGCTCTCGTCGCACGTCGGCCTGTACGTGCTGTATGAGTCGGCACACGGCCGGCCAGTCGCCATCATGGAGGCGAGTGCGCTCACTGCGATCCGCACGGCAGCGGCCAGCGTCGTCGCGACTCAAGTCCTGGCGCGCCCCGATTCGCGTACGTTGGCCATCGTCGGCACGGGCGAGGAGGCGCGTTCGCACATCGATGCGTTCCAGGCCGTGCGCCCCTTCGAACGGGTAATCGTCTGGGGACGCAGTCCGGCCGCCACGCGCGAGTTTGCGGAATACGCACTCGGCGCTGGCTGTGCCCACGTGGAAGTCGCGTCGTCCGTTGCCGCAGCTGCCGCGGCAGCAGACGTAATCTGCACGGTGACCGGCTCGCCCGGGGCCCTGCTCTTTGGTCGCGACGTGCGCAAGGGCACGCACCTGTGCCTCGTCGGCGCGTCGATCCCGAGCGCGCGTGAGGTGGACGACGACCTGGTGGCGATGTCGCGCTATTTTGTCGACTACCGCGGCAGCGCGCTGGCGCAGGCGGGCGAATTGCTCGACGCGATCAAGGCAGGCAGGGTGACGGCAGCCCACATTCTCGGTGAAATCGGCGACGTGCTGAGCGGCACGGTGCCGGGCCGGTTGGCGGACGACGACGTGACGGTGTACAAGTCGCTGGGCGTCGCGGCGCAGGACCTGGTCAGCGCGCTCGTCGTGTATCGGCACGCGCTGGAACGCGGCCTGGGAACCGCTGCAGAGTTGTAGGCAAGCCGGGGCGGGGTGACTACCGATCCCCGTGCGGTCTCCGGGGCGGCTAAAATTCCGGCAATCCTCCTGACCCGGTAGCTGTGGCGTGGCCAAGATCCTGTTTCTGTACCACGGCGTGTACGGACATACGCTGAAAGTCAGCGGCGTGATGCGTGAGGAGGTCGTGCGACTCGGCCACGCGGCGGAGGTTCGGCCGCTGGTCGACGGCCCGCAGGACGCCGCGACATTCGACGCGATCGTGATCGGTGCCAGCATCCGTCATGGCAAGCACAATCCGGCCGTCTATGCGTTCATCGGGGAGAATCGTGCGTTGCTCGATTCGAAACCCAATGCCTTCTTCTCAGTGAGCCTGGTCGCGCGCAAGCCGCACAAGAACACGCCGGAAACGAACCCGTACATGCAGAAATTCCTGGCGCTCACGACCTGGCGGCCGCAGCTGCTCGCCGTGTTTGGCGGAGTGCTCGATTATCAGCGCTACGGTCCCTTCGACCGGCACGTCATCCGTTTCATCATGCGGCTGACGGGCGGGCCGACCGATCTGCACACCAACGTCGAGTTCACGCCGTGGGACGAGGTGCGTCGGTTCGCGGCACGCGTTGCGGCGCTGGCCGAGGGCAAGGTCGCAGGTTGATGCAGCCGGGTCCGTCGCAAGCATGAATGAAGTGCAACGCGAAGTCATCGGCAACCGGCTGCACATCGCCGTGACGCTGCTCGCCCTGTGGCTGGTGACGACAAGTCCCTGGGTGTCGATGCTGCGCCGCGTCCCGGCCAGTGCCGGCTTCTTGACTACGCGCATGGGGTACTGGGCGTCGTCGCGCTTTTCGTCGGAATTCTCTATGGCCTCGTCGTCATGCACGGCGGGCGCTGGAAACTCTACTTTCCCCTGGCCGCGGGTGACGGCGCGGCCGTCGGCCGTGATCTTGCGGGACTGCTGCGTGGCAAGGTGCCGGCAGCGGAGGGTGGCGGGCTCTACGGCGCCATCGAAGGGCTGCTGCTCGTGTCGCTCGTCACGGCGGGCATGTCAGGCGTGATGTGGTTCCTGCTGCAAGGCTCGGACGCCGCGCTCACCTGGCGCATGTTGCACATCGTTCTGGCGCGAATCCTGGTCGCGGCCGGCGTGCTGCACGTGCTCGCCGTCGCGTCGCACCTGCTGGACCTGGTGCGGGACTGAGCTTACTCCCAGCCTTCCTTGCCGGGTTCCTGGTTCATCAGCTTCTTCAGCTTCCTGGACAGGTAGAAACCCATCACGACGATGAACAGGATGACGCCCAGGCTCATCAACCCATAGTCGGTCGTGAACAGCAGGCTGAATCTTTCCATTCCTTGCTCCGGGGAAGTGGCCGATTAACCGGTAAACGGTAATCCGCCGCCAGTGCCCGGGGCAGTGGTGAAAACCGCAATCGGGCCCTCAAGCCGCCGCGGCCTCCCCCGACGCTGGCAACGGCACCCGGATCAGGTGATCGAACGCGCTGAGTGCCGCCTTCGAGCCTTCGCCCATGGCGATGATGATCTGCTTGTACGGCACCGTCGTGGCGTCGCCTGCCGCGAACACTCCCGGCAGCGACGTCTGGCCCCTGGCGTCGACTTCGATCTCGCCGCGATTCGACAGCGCCACCGTGCCCTTGAGCCAGTCGGTGTTCGGCAGCAGGCCGATCTGCACGAACACGCCTTCGAGTTCGACGCGGTGGGTCTCACCCGAGCTGCGATCCTTGTAGCTGAGCGCGTTGACTTTGCCTTCGGCGCCGTGCACTTCGGTGGTCTGGGCCGACACGATCACGCGCACGTTCGGCAGGCTGCGGAGCTTCCGTTGCAGCACTTCGTCGGCGCGCAGCTTGCCGTCGAATTCGACCAGCGTGACGTGCGCGACGATGCCGGCGAGGTCGATCGCCGCCTCGACGCCGGAGTTGCCGCCACCGATGACGGCGACGCGCTTGCCCTTGAACAGCGGGCCATCGCAGTGCGGGCAGTAGGCCACGCCCTTGCCGGAGTACTCCTTCTCGCCCGGCACGTTCATCTGCCGCCAGCGGGCGCCGGTGGAGATGATCACCGTCTTGCTCTTCACCTGCGCACCGCTCTCGAGCGTCACCGTGAACAGCCCCTCGTTACCCGCCGGCTCCAGGGCGGCCGCGCGCTGCAGGTTCATGATGTCGACTTCGTAGTGCTTGACGTGCTCCTCGAGCGCCGCCGCGAGCTTCGGTCCCTCGGTCGCTTTGACCGAGATGAAGTTCTCGATGCCGAGCGTGTCCATCACCTGGCCGCCGAAACGGTCCGCGACCACGCCCGTGCGGATGCCCTTGCGGGCGGCGTAGATGGCCGCAGAAGAGCCCGCCGGGCCACCGCCAACGACGAGCACGTCGAACGGCTCCTTGGCGCTGATGGTCTCGGCGGCACGCGCACCGGTGCTGGTGTCGATCTTCGCGAGGATCTCCTCGAGGCTGATGCGGCCCTGCGAGAACTCCTTGCCGTTCAGGAACACGTACGGCACGGCCATGATCTGCCGCGCTTCGACCTCGGCCTGGAACAGCGCGCCGTCGATCATCGTGGTGCGCACGCCCGGGTTCAGCACGGCCAGCAGGTTCAGCGACTGCACGACTTCGGGGCAGTTGTGGCACGAGAGCGAGATGAAGATCTCGAAGTTGAAATCGCCCTCGAGCGCCTTGATCTGCTCGATCACGGGCGCGTCGACCTTCGGCGGATAACCACCAGCCTGCAGTAGCGCGAGCACCAGCGAGGTGAACTCGTGGCCCATCGGGATGCCCGCGAAGTCGACGCCCATGTCTGCGCCGATCCGCGTGACCCGGAAGGAGGGCGTGCGCTTGCCCGCGGGTATCTCGCTGCCGCGCATTTCGCGATAGCTGACCAGGCTCGACAGCGGCGCGATCTCACGCAGCAGTTCCTGCATTTCGCGAGAGGCGTCCGAGTCGTCGAGGGCCGCGGTGACCTCGATCGGCTGCGTGAGCCGACCGAGGTAGCCCTGGAGCTGTTGCTTGAGATCCGTGTCGAGCATCAGATCTTGCCCACCAGGTCGAGCGACGGCTTGATCGTCCTGGCACCATCGTTCCACTTCGCCGGGCACACTTCGCCCGGGTGCGCGGCGACGTACTGCGCGGCCTTGAGCTTGCGCAGCGTTTCCTTGACGTCACGCGCGATGGCGTTGTCGTGGATCTCGAGGGTCTTGATCACGCCGTCCGGGTTGATCACGAACGTGCCGCGCAGGGCGAGGCCCGCTTCCTCGATGTGCACGCCGAAGCCGCGCGTCAGTGTGTGCGTCGGATCGCCGACCAGCGGGAACTTCGCCTTGCCGACGGCCGGCGAGGTCTCGTGCCACACCTTGTGCGAGAAGTGCGTGTCGGTCGTGACGATATAGACCTCGGCACCCATCTGCTGGAACTCGGCGTAGTTGTCGGCCGCGTCCTCGACTTCCGTCGGGCAATTGAAGGTGAAGGCCGCCGGCATGAAGATGACGACCGACCACTTGCCCTTCATGGACTCGTTGCTGACTTCGACGAACTTGCCGTTGTGGAAGGCCTGCGTCTTGAATGCCGGGACGGTGGTGTTGATCAATGACATGGGTCTTGGCTCCAGGTGGTTTTGCCGGGATGGCAGAGGCGTGAATGCTTCGATGGGTTGCATTGTCCGGAGTCCAGGCCGGTAGAGCCAATAGATTGTTATTCGCAGATCGATAGGATCCGGCTATCGACGGCCGGTTGGTCATTGATTCGCGGCACGTCACGGGCGATCCTCGCGCGCATGGCTACGGAAATCATCGACGCCTGGGCGCAGCACCCGACGGCGCGCCACCTGAATCACCCGATGTTCGAATCCCTCCGTCGCTGGACCCGGGGAGGGCTCGATGCTGCGGCGGGCGAGATGCCTGTTGCCGCCACGCTCGCGGCCATGGACGAGGGCGGTGTCGGCCGCAGCCTGATCAGCGCGTGGACGGGGCCGCACGGCGACCTGATCGCCAACGACGAAGTCGCGTCCTTCGTCCGCCAGGCACCCGACCGGCTGATCGGAGTGGGCTCACTGGACATTTCGAAACCGCGGGCCGCAGTGAAGGAACTGCGCCGCTGCGTGCGTGAACTCGGCTTCAAGGCCGTGCGTGTGCTGCCATGGCTGTGGCAGATGCCGCCGACGCATGCGCGCTTCTACCCGGTCTACAGCGAGTGCTGCGAGCTGGATGTCCCGTTCTGCACGCAGGTCGGGCACACCGGCCCGCTCCTGCCGTCGGAGTTCGGCCGGCCGATCCCGTACATCGACCAGGTGGCGATCGACTTTCCGGAGCTCGTCGTCGTTGGCGGCCACATCGGCTATCCGTGGACCGACGAGATGATCGCCGTCGCGACCAAGCATCCGAACGTGTACATCGATACGTCGGCCTACACGGTCAGGCGGTATCCGGCCGCGCTGGTCGAATACCTCCGCGGTCACGGTCGTCACAAGGTGTTGTTCGGCACGAACTGGCCGATGATTGCGCCAGCGCGCGCGCTCGAGGGCCTGGCGGAAATGCAACTCGACACCGAAATTGCGGCAGGCTTTCTCGGTGCCAATGCGCGGCGGGTATTCCGCCTCTAGGGTCTACTTCAGCTGGCCGCGGATCTCTCCGACGCGGTAGTCGCCAGGACCCGAGTAGGGCGGGTCCACGCCGTCGTAGGTGTGCACGTTGACGTACGTGTTGCCGGCGCGAATCTCTTCCAGCAGGTCGGACATCGGCGAGCCCGTCATCGGGCCGATGAAGTCGCTGGCATCGAATGAGCCTTCCACCAGCACGCCGGTGAATTCACCACGCTTGGCGGCAGCGCTGCCCAGGGGCCACAGCTTGACCACAGGTTGGCCGTTCTGGCTCGCGGCGCCGATGTGCAGGTCGGCCTGCGACGGATTCGACAGCTTGTTGACCGTGATCTTGTAATTGATCTTCTTGCCGTCCGCGCTCTCGCGGAGTTCGATGGCGCCGGTCGCTGGCGTCGTGATCGGCTCAGGCAGGCACTGTGCCCCGTCCAAGGCTGCCGTGAACACGTTGTCGGCGGCCAGCGCGGGAATCGCGAAGCAGGCGGCGGCAGCCACGAGGCTGATGAGGGTGTTACGGCTGGTGAACATGGCAGGCTCCTGGGGCTTTTTCTAGCATGGGCAATGTGCGTCCCCGGGGCCGCGGCCGGAATACGTAGTTGCTGCGAACTGGTCGCGTTCCACGTCGTCACCCTGCAAGCTTCTGTCGCAATGCCGAAATCTGCGCGCGGCGCTGCTCGAGCACACCGTCGTGCGTCGGGTCGAGACCGCGGTTTTTCAGCCGGCGCTTGCGAAACGCCAGCTCGTTCTGGGCGTTGACCAGTGCCGCGGACACCCGTGCGTGGCGCGGATCTACGCGTCGCGTGCGAAAGGCGCGGTCCGCCTTGATCGCCGTCAGTTCCCCGGCGGTGACGCTGCGCCCCACCTCGTCCGCGAGTTCCTCGACGAGCACCCGGCGTTCGGCCTGGCCACTGCGATAGAGAATGAACGCGAGCAACAGCGCAAACGGCAGGAACACGATGAAGTTGGTCAGGCTGGCCGTGATCATCGCGTCCCAGACGGTGTACGTGGGTGGCGCCAGCACTTCGGTCGGTGCGGCCTCGCCGGCCTGCGCAGCGGCGAGTGCCATGAACAGCGGCAGCGAGTTGTTCCACGCGTGCCCGAGGATCGCCAGCGCGAAACCACCGACGGGCGCGAGAACGCGCAACCAAAGCTTCGAGGTGGCGCGCGACATGCCCAGCGAGGCGCCGAAGAGTCCGGAAAACAGCGCATGACCCGCGAGGCCGAGCCAGGCGAAGCGCGTGCCGACCTGGAACCCGTACGGTGCGGTGCCGAACTCGACGAAGTTCTGCTGCACGTACAGCGCCGACTCGAACCAGTTGAAGCCGGCGCCGATCAACGCGCCGTAAATGAACCCGTCGCGCACGTTGTCGAACTCGCCACGCAGCAGCCAGAACAGCAGCACGATGCCGATGCCCTTGGTCGTTTCCTCGACGATCGGTGCTGAAAGCGGCGCGCCGATCATCATCGCGGCGTCGGGGCCGAGCACCTGGCCCAGTTCGGGAAACTGCTCGAGCCACTGCGTGACGGCCATGATTGCCGCCGTGTTGAGCGGCAGCGCAATCGTTGTCGCGATGAGCCCGCCCCACAGGAACGCCGCGGCGTAGGCATAGGGCGACTCGCGCTCACGACGGTCGAGGTACCAGAGGATCAGGATCGGGAGCAGCGACATCGCGGACGACAGGGCCAGAGCGCGCACGAACACACTGGTGGCGGCGGAGCCCAGTCCAGCCACGACCGTGCAGATGAGCACGGAGGCAAAGGCGAGCAGGATGCCGAGTGTCCAGGTGAGCGCGCGTGCTACCCGCGGCCGCCGCAGCGGCGAAGCAAGCGGGTCGAGCGTGAAGTCGATCGTTGCATGCGGCATCGTTCGGTGCTCCCGGCCCGCCCGCTCCTAGGGCTGTGCCGTTTCCGGTGTGATCGAGTCGATTACCTGTTCGAGGGCCGACTCGCACACGCGGCAGAAGGGCACCTGGTCGCGTGTGAACATGATGCAGTCGAGCTGCGGACGGTAGTACGCCTGCGCGTCGTAATTGGCGCCCTGGAATGCGCCGACGGCCGAGCGGTAGCGTTCGCGGCCGAGCAGTTTCGTGACGTGCGCCTGTTCCTCGCGGAAGAGCGCGTCCATCTCGCTTTCAGGACGGCGGTCGGCGCGAATCTGCTTGCGACGCGCCTGCACGTCGAGCTGGTACGCTTCGAATGTCGCCTTTGGCCACGGCGTCGGGACCGGCGTGCTCGTCGCGACGAGGTGGCGCCACTTGAGCTTGTCCCTGTCGAGCAGCGCCGTGACATTCGGCTCCCACGGTTCGACGATCGTGGTTGGCGCCGCGTAGGCAACTGGCGAAGTGTAGTACTCGTCCGCGAGCGCCGCGAAGTGGTGGCCGAACTCGTGCACGAACAGGTAGTCGGCCCACGAGCTGTCCACGGCCACGGTCGAGTACAAGCCGAAGATACCGCCGCCCCCGTACGTGTCGTTGTTGGCGAGGATCACCAGTGCTTCGTACGGCGCCTGCGCGGCAATCTCGCGCAGTGCGCGGTTCTCGAACGTGAGCAGGTAGCGTTCGCTGCCGAAAGCGTCGTAGGTGGCTCCGGCGGGGGAAGCGCGATGGATACCCGTGGACGGGCGTGACACGCCGGATTCCGGGGCGGGCGGGCAGAGTCCCCAGACGTTGAAGTCCTGGCGGCGGCGTGCGAAGGGCTGCACCTTGAACAGCCCTGCCGTCACACGCTCGGCATCGGCACGGAATTTCGCTGCGCATTCCGCGGCGGTGTAGCCGTCGCCGAGCAACAACAGGTCGACCTTGTCCGGGGCTGCGCCGTGCTGCTCGATTACGATCAGGTCCTGCGCCGCGGTCGGGGACCGGTCGACGAACATGTCCGTCGTGTCGAGGTTCGTCTCCCACACCGGCTGGAAGACCTGTTGCGCATCGCGCCGGTAGATCTTCACCTGCACCGGGCCCGGCTGCGCTGGTGCAGGAAACCGCAGCGATTCGTGGAAGGAGCGGTGCTGGTCCTGCGCCTCGTCGGTCGTCACCCACTCGCCGAAGATCGATGAGTAGCCGCGCGCCTGCAGTAGCTGCCCGCCCGCATCGCGTACCTCGAAGCGGTAGACGCCGGACTGGCCGTCGTCCGTTGCGCGTGATGGATGCCCGGGCCACGGCAGGGGTTCCTGCCGCAAGCGGTCGACCGCGAAAATTTCCGTGCCCTTGCCGCCGGTGTGAACGAGGTCGAGGCGGTACGTGGCCGGCACCACATCCGTGGCCAGGCTCGCGGTGGACATCGCCATAGTCACGAGACCGCACGCGATGCGGTTCATTGGCGGGTCCGGGTCCGGCGCGCAGACGTGGCGGTCGACTTCGCGACACGGACTGCCGGTTCAGCAGCAGCCTTCACTTTGCGTTTCGGTGCGGACCGGCGTGTGCGCTTCTTGCCGTCGAGCCGCGCCAGCGCGCGCTGCTCGCGTGCCTGCAGGACCACTTCGACCTGTCGCAGCTGCGTCATGAACAGCTGCGCGACGCGCGAAAGCGGACGCTTGCGCAGGTAGAACAGGCCGTAGCTCAACTGCAGCCATGGCGCCGTGAAAGGCAGCAGCGCGATCTCCCTGCTGCGGATGTCCTGCTCCAGTGCCACGAGCGGCGCCAGGCCTACCGCATCGCCTGCCGTGACCGCGTTGCGCGCAACGGCGAAGCTGTCGACCATCAGGCTGGGCGTGAGGTCGCCGGTTTCCCGGTCGACGCGCGCGTGTGCGGCGTCCTTGCCGAGGTGCACGGCCATGCGCTGCGGCAACCGCGGTGACACCAGCGGGAACACCAGGATCGTCTCGAGCGAGTGCTCCCTGGCGGCGACCAGTGGATGTCCCTGCCGCACGAAGAAGAACATCCGGTGCTCCGCCACGGGCTCGATGGCGAGCCGCGTCGGGTGCCGCTCCGCGCCTGCCGTGTCGCCGACGGCGAACTCGAGCTTGCCCGCCAGCACCTCGCGCGCCAGGTGCTCGAAATCGCTGGTCTCGGCGTGCACGCGCAAGCGCGAGTTGGCCGATGCCATGCGACCCAGTGCGGCGCCCAGCGGCAACTCCGCGGCGAACAGGTCCGTGCCGAAATGCATTTCGGGCGCCTGCAGGCCGGCGAGTTCTTCCAGGTCGCGCGTGAGGTCGCGTGCCTGCGTGAAGATGCGGGCCGCATGGTCGATCACCAGGCGACCGGCCTCGCCGGGCTTCAGCGCCCGCGTTGCTGTGTCGACGAGGCGGGTGCTGATGCCTGTCGAATCAAGTGCCAACAGGCGTTTCGTCAGCGCTTCGGGGTCCAGTCCCAGGGCTTTCGCGGCTCGAGCAATGTCCGCGGCCGGAACGAGCGCCAGGAGGTCCATCAGGCCAGGTGTTTTCGCCATGGCGCGACGCTAACAGAGGCCGGTCGTGCTGCCCAGACGGGCTTGTTGGATGGAACTGACGCAGCCGGACGCGGCTCCGGGCTCCCGCCGAGGCGTATCATGGAACGTCTTGCAGGAAGTCGGAGTCGCGGTGACGATAACAACGAAGGCGCCCGGTGCCCGGTGCATGTTGATCACCGGGGCGTCCTCCGGCATCGGCGAGGGCCTGGCGCGCGAGTTTGCGCGGCGGGGTTACGGCCTTGCCATTGCGGCGCGCCGCCTCGATCGCCTCGAAGCATTGGCACCGCAGTTGCTCGCGGCCGGTGCCGCGCAAGTCGTGACGATTGCACTCGACGTCGCCGACACTGATGCGATCGAGTCCGCCGTGCAGCGAGCTGCGGCTCAGCTCGGCCGGCTCGACGTGATCGTCGCCAATGCGGGCGTGGGGCTTCTCACGCCCACGGGCAGGGGCAAGCTGCCCCTGATGCGCGAGACGCTCAACATCAACCTGGTGGGCGCAATCGCGACGATCGAAGCCGCGTTGCCGATCTTTCGCGCGCAGGGTTCTGGCCACGTCGTCGGGGTGACGTCGGTTGCGGGCTCGAAGGGCCTGCCCGGTTTCGGCGCGTACAGCGCCAGCAAGGCGGGCCTGCACCGTTACCTGCAGTCCCTGCGTGCAGAACTCCGCGGGACGCCCGTCGTCGTCACCGAACTGGCGCCGGGTTTCATCGACACCGACATCAATCGCAACAAGGGCGCGCGGCCGTTCCTGATCGACGTGGACAAGGGTGCCGCGATCATGGCCCGCATGATCGAGCGCCAGGTGGGCAAACGCTGGGTACCCGTGCTGCCGTGGACGATCATCGCCCAGTTGCTGAAGATACTGCCTGCCTCGGCGCTCGCGCCGCGGCCAAAGCGCAGCTGACCAAGGACACCACCATGGACTTCGAACATTCCCCTCGCGTCAAGGACCTGCAGGCGCGCCTGACTGCTTTCATGGACGAACACGTCTATCCGAACGAGGCGCGCTTCTTCGCCGAAGTCGAGACGAACAAGGCGCAGGGCAACGGCTGGGTGCCGACACGCGTGATGGAGGAGATGAAAGCCAGGGCGCGCGCTGCCGGGTTGTGGAACCTCTGGTTGCCCGAATCCGAGCACGGCGCCGGGCTGACGAACCTCGAGTACGCGCCGCTCGCCGAAATCACCGGACGTTCGCACGTCGCGCCCGAAGCGCTCAACTGCGCCGCGCCTGACACCGGCAACATGGAAGTGCTCGTGCGCTACGGCAACGCCGAGCAGAAGGAGCGCTGGCTCAAGCCGCTGCTCGCAGGGGAAATTCGCTCCGGCTTCGCGATGACCGAGCCCGCCGTGGCGTCGTCGGATGCAACCAACATCTCGGCCAGCATCGTGCGCGACGGCGATCACTACGTGATCAATGGCCGCAAGTGGTGGACCTCTGGCGCGTCGGACCCGCGCTGCAAAGTGCTCATTTTCATGGGCAAGACCGATCCGTCGAACACCAACGTGCATCGGCAGCAGTCGATGATCCTGGTGCCGATGGACACGCCCGGAGTGCGGGTGGTGCGTCCGGTGCCGGTCTTCGGGTACCTCGACGAGCCGCACGGCCACCCCGAGGTGGACTTCGAGAACGTGCGTGTGCCCGTCTCGAACCTGCTGCTCGGCGAGGGTCGCGGCTTCGAGATCGCGCAGGGGCGACTCGGCCCGGGCCGCATCCACCATTGCATGCGCATCATCGGCGCGACCGAGCGAGCGCTCGAAGCGATGTGCCGCCGGTCGCTGCAGCGCACCGCGTTCCACAGGAAGCTGGCGGAGCAGGGTGTCTGGCGCGAACGCATCGCAGATGCCCGCATGCAGCTCGACCAGGCGCGTTTCCTGACGCTGCACGCTGCGTGGAAGATGGACGTTGCCGGCAACAAGGCCGCGCAGAAGGAAATTGCGATGATCAAGGTCGTGGCGCCGAACATCGCGTGCCGGATCATCGACCAGGCGATCCAGCTCTTCGGCGGCGCGGGCGTCACTGACGACCACGGTCTCGGCTGGGCCTATGCGATGGCGCGTACGCTGCGCATCGCGGACGGCCCCGACGAAGTGCACCGCAACCACATAGCGAAGCTCGAGCTGTCGCGCTACCTGGCGCCCTGAGGCCCCGCATGCAGATGAAGGACAGGATCGCGTTCGTCACCGGCGCGGGTCGCGGCATCGGGCGTGCCTTTTGCCGCGAGCTGCTGCGGCGTGGCGCGGCCGGCGTGGTGATCGCCGATCTCGACGGCGCCATGGCGCAGGCGACGGCCGCCGAACTCGGCGGCCTCGGTCTGCAGTGCGACGTGTCGGATGAGGCCGCCGTGCGGGCCGCCGTGGCGGCAGCGATCGCGCACTACGGTCGTGTGGACGTGCTGCTGTCGAATGCGGGGTTCGGCGCGACCGAACTCGATCTCGACGACGCCCTGGCCGAATCCAACGCTGTCTGGACCCGCATGTGGCAGGTGCACGTGATGGCGCACGTGTACGCCTCGCGCGCGGTGTTGCCGGGAATGCTCGAGCGCGGCGAGGGCTACCTCGTGAACGTGGCGTCCGCCGCAGGGTTGCTGTGCCAGGTCGGTGACGCGGCCTACAGTGCGACGAAGCATGCGGCAGTCGGGCTTGCCGAGTCGCTTGCGATCACCTATGGCGAGCGCGGCATCCGCGTGTCCGTCGTGTGTCCCCAGTACATCGCCACGGCCATCACCGGTCTCGACGAAAAGCTGAAGGACGATGCACCTGCCGGCCTGCTTTCGGTAGAGCAGGCCGCCACGGCGATCGTGGACGGGCTCGAGCGCGAGCCATTCCTGATCCTGACCCACCCCGAAGTCCTGACGTACGTCCAGCGCAAGACGGCGGATTATGACCGCTGGATCGGTGGGATGCGTCGGTTACGGGCGGGACTGCGGAACGGCGAAGGGTTTCTGAAAGTCCGCAAATGATAGACTCGGGCGCAACCAGGAACCGTGCCACCGGCACCGGAAGGACGATGCGCCCATGAGGCAATTGCGCGGCGAAGACGCCCGGTTCGTGTACGGCGAATCCGGTCACGCCAATTCGAACATCACGCTCATCTCGATCTACGACCCTTCGACCGCCAGGGACGGCCGCGTCCATTTCAAGAGCCTGCTGAAGCACATC
Source organism: uncultured Pseudomonadota bacterium (assembly GCA_963748985.1). Taxonomy (GTDB): domain Bacteria; phylum Pseudomonadota; class Gammaproteobacteria; order Steroidobacterales; family Steroidobacteraceae; genus RPQJ01. The sequence continues at coordinate 18,740 of CAVVKQ010000022.1, read as the reverse complement.
GAAAGCCGGCTGCACCTGTCGCCGATCTTCCGGCAGAAGCTGCTGCGCGTGCCGATGGAGCTCGATTTTCCGTACTGGATCGAGGACGACGACTTCGACCTCGAATACCACGTGCGCCACATTGCGTTGCCAAAGCCCGGCGACTGGCGCCAGTTCTGCATCCAGGCGTCGCGCATCCACGCGCGTCCGCTCGACCTGTCGAAGCCCCTGTGGGAGCTGTACCTGGTCGAGGGCCTCGATTCGTTCCTGCACCTGCCGCCCGACAGCTTCGCCATTCTTGCCAAGGTTCATCACGCCGCGAGCGACATCCGCGGCGGTGCCGAGATCACGACGCTGCTGCACGATACGACGGCGCTGCCACCTGCGCCGGAGCCGCCCGAGCCCTGGTTCCCGGAGTCGCCGCCGGGATCGATCTCGCTGCTCGCGCGCGCGACGATCAACAACGTGCTGCGGCCATTGATGTTCGCGGGACCGCTCGCGCGGGCGATCGGCAGGGTGACCCCGGCCGTGCTCGGGTCGCTCGGCGAGTTGCTGCGCAAGGACCGCCTTGCGGTCACGCGCTTCAACTCCGAGGTCTCGCAGCACCGTGTCTTCGATTCGCGTCGTTTCTTCATCGAGGAGTTCAAGCGCATCCGCGACCTGGTGCCGGGCGCCACGCTCAACGATGCGGTGCTCGCCGTCTGCGGCGGCGCCTTGCGCCGGTACCTGCTGGCGCACGAAGAATTGCCGGGTGCGAGCGTGGTCTCGCTCGCGCCATTCTCGGTGCGCGCTGCGGGTGCCAACGTTGCCGAGCGCCCCGAACTGAGCCTGATCCGCGTGCCACTCGGTACCGAGATCGAGGACGCGAAGAAGCGACTGCGTGCAATTTACAAGCACACGTCGACACATGCGGACATCGACCAGGCCGTGCGCGCAAAGGAACTCACCGAGTTCGACAAGCACGCCCCGGCCGCCACGCTCGCGCTTTCGGCGAAGCTGCTGGCGGGATCATCGCTCGGTTCCCCGCGCGAGCCGCTCGCGGGCTGCACGATCATGAACGTGCCCGGACCGGCGATCCCGCTCTATCTCGACGGCGCGCGCATGACGTACTTCTCCGCGATCATGCCGATCGCGGACGGCATGGGGCTGGTGTTCTCGGTGACGAGTTACGACGGGATGATCTTCATCTCGCCGACGTCGTGCCGCGAGCAGTTGCCCGACCCCGAATTCTTCGCGCAGTGCATCCGCGACAGCTTCCAGGAACTGCTGGCGCTGACGCGCAAGCCGAAGAAAGCAAGAAAGAAGAAGGCCGTCGTGCGCAAAGCAGCGGCGAAGTGGAAGGCCGCGTGAGGTAGGGAGGAAGGCTCGGAAGGGCCGGAAAGCAGGAAGGCCCGGAAGAAAAGAAGGTCGATCCGATCGTACTTCCCTGCCCTTCCTAACCTTTCTGTCCGTCCTCAGCCCGGAACGGCCACGCCTTTCCTGAGCCCCTGCTCCGGCGGCCCCAGGTATTTCGCAATCTTGCGATAAGCGGAACCGGCCAGGCCGTCCGGATTGAACGGACGCCATTCACCCTCGGCCTGTGCCAGCCGGTTCGCGAGAATCCACATCACCGCGGCATTGAAGCCGAGTCCGACGTGACTGCCCGGCACCCAGATGTTTTCGTGCTGGTCGTCGTCGCTGTCTTCGATGCGGGCAGCCTCGGGTGGCACGATGCCGTCGGTCATCGAGAACACGCAGGTCGATGGCACGGGCGGAGGCGCGCGCAGGACCTTGGACCGCACGTGCGCGAGGTGCGCGACGGGACCCATCGGATGCGCGAGGTAGCGGTACACAGCCTTCACGACGACCGGCACGTCGAGCAGCTCGTCGGTGGAGAACTTCATCGGGCTGCCGAGCGACACGACTGAGCGCACGCATTCGGGGGCGCTGTGCGCCGCGTAGAACGCGTAGACGCCGCCGAGGCTCCAGCCGACCAGGCTGACCTTGCGACGATGGCGGTGATGCATGAAGCGGAGCTTCTGTTCCAGCGCCTGGCTGAACTTGAGCTTGAAGCCGGTATTCTGGCCAAGACCCCAGGTCTCGACGTGGTAGCCGCGCGAACGCAGGAAGGCTGACAGGCCCACCAGCGTGGCATCGCTGGCGGTGAACCCGGGTACCAGCAGGACGGGGTGGCCGTCGCCGTGGGGCGTGCCTCGCAGCAGGGGATACAGCGCCGGCAGGAGCGCCATCTCGAGCAATGCGCGGCCCTCCAGCAACGTGAACAACGCCCGGGGGGGCTTCGGGATGCGCGAGCCGTTCGTTGCTTTCGCCACTGTGTGACTGCGACCTGGGGTAATCGGATCTTTCCGGTTTGGCTGCACCGCAGCAATACTAGCAGGATCGTCTTACGTTGCGACCACCCGCTCGTCTAGGCAAGCTTGCGACCTCTTTTTCGCAAACCGTTCCACTGTTTCGGGAGTGTCGATGCGATTTCATGCCAGTTTCCGGGCACTTTTCGCCCTGTCCGCGCTTGCGCTTGCTGGTCCGGCGCAGGCCCTGGAGCGTTCAGAGGTGCCGGCCCGGTACCAGTGGGACCTCAAGGACTTGTACGTAGACGAGGCCGCCTGGGTGGCCGGCAAGCAGGAACTCGTGCAGTCGCTGCCGGCCCTCGGTACCTGGCAGGGCAAGCTGGGCGCGTCGGCGGGCAGCCTCCTCGAAGGAATGGCGGCCTGGGAGCAGGCCAGTCGGCGGGTCGACCGGCTCTACGCATACGCATTCCAGCTCTACGACCAGGACACGCGCGTGGGGCGCAACCTGCAGATGCAGCAGGAGATGTCGCAGGTCTATTCGAATTTCCAGTCGACCACGTCGTACATGCGCCCGGAGATTCTCGCGCTCGGCCGCGAGCAGATCGACAAGTACCTGGCGGCCGAGCCGAAGCTCGGCCAGTACCGCATGTTCTTCGACGACATCCTGCGCGCGGCGCCGCATACCCTGACGCCCGCTGAAGAGAAAGTGTTCGCGCGCATGGCCGCGCTGGGCGAGGCGGGCGGCACGCTGCAGTCCGTTTTTCGCAGTGCGGACCTGCCGTTCCCTGAGGTCACGTTCTCCACCGGGGAGAAGGTCAGGCTCGACGCAGCCGCGTATTCGAAGTGGCGCGCCTCGCCGGTCAAGGCCGACCGCGACCTGGCCTTCAAGGCGTTCTGGACGGCCTACAACCAGTACACGCGCACGTTTGCGACTGCACTGAATGCCCACGTGCAGTCGCACGTCACTTACAAGGACGTGCGCAACTTTCCGACCGCGCTCGACGCCGCGCTGTTCGACTACAACATTCCGCGTAACGTGTATTCGCGCCTGCTCGACGACGTCCATGCCAACCTGCCGACGCTGCACCGCTACCTGAAATTGCGGCAGAAGATCATGGGCGTCGAGCAGCTGGGGTACGAGGACCTGTACGCGCCGATCGTGCAGCAGGTGGACCTGCGGTACACGCCGGAACAGGGCATGCAGATGACGCTCGATTCGTTCGCGCCGCTCGGCGCCGAATACGTCGAGACCCTGCGCCAGGGCTACGCCGACCGCTGGGTCGACTTCATGCCCAATGCGGGCAAGAGTCCCGGCGCTTACAGCAACACGGTCTACGGCGTGCATCCGTACCAGCTGCTGAACTTCAACGGCGCCTGGGACGACGTCTCGACGCTGGCCCACGAGTCGGGCCACTCGATGCATTCGTTCATGTCGTCGGCCAGGCAGCCGTACGCAACCGCCTCGTACTCGACGTTCGTCGCGGAAGTCGCGTCGACACTCAACGAAAACCTGTTGCTGCACCACGTGCTCGACCAGACCAGGGACGACCGTACGCGGCTCTTCCTGTTGTCGAGTTACCTCGACAGCATGCGCACGACGCTGTTCCGGCAGACGCTGTTCGCCGAGTTCGAGCTCAGGATCCACGAGCTGGTCGAGCGCGGCGAGCCGCTCACGGCGGATTCGCTCAACAAGCTCTACCTCGGGCTGCTGCGCCAGTATTACGGGCACGACGCAGGTGTCGTGCAGGTCGACGACCTGTACGGCGCGGAGTGGGCGTTCATTCCGCACCTCTATCGCAACTTCTATGTTTATCAGTACGCGACCAGCATGATTGGCGGGATGTCGCTCGCAGACGGCATGATCGGCAAGGACGCCGTCAAGTCCGGCAAGGCACAGCAGAACCGCGAGGCGTACCTGCGCCTGATGTCAGCGGGTTCGTCGAAGTACCCGATCACGCTGCTGCAGGACGCGGGCGTCGACATGACGACCTCGGAGCCGTTCAACGCGGCGATGCGCGAGATGAACCTGATCATGGACGAAATCGAGCGCATCTACGCCCGGGGCAACGTGAAGTGAGCAGTGCGCGGAAGAAGGGCGGCTCGACCTACGCTGGCCTGCAGCAGCTCGGCGCGACGACGTCACCGCCGGCATCGCCCGCAGCGGCCGTGCTCGAACGCGTGCCGAACCCGCATCCGCGCAAGGTGTACGTGGCGCGGTTCGCCGCGCCGGAGTTCACGTCGTTGTGCCCGATCACGGGACAGCCGGATTTCGCCCACCTCGTGATCGACTACGCGCCGGCCAGGTGGCTGGTCGAGAGCAAGTCGCTGAAGCTCTACCTCGGCAGCTTCCGCAATCACGGTGCTTTCCACGAGGACTGCACGCTCGCCATCGCGGAACGGCTGGTCGATTTCCTGCGGCCACGCTGGCTGCGCATCGGCGGCTACTGGTACCCGCGGGGCGGCATGCCAATCGATGTGTTCTGGCAGACCGGGCGGCCGCCCGCAGGCATGTGGCTGCCGGACCAGGGTGTGCCGCCGTATCGCGGCCGCGGCTGACTTGCAACTCTCGCACGTTCGTGGACCCGGTCGTGCGCAGGCTGAGTGAAGGTATGTTTTTTTTCTCCGGGGTGGACACGTGACGCAATTCCAGTTTTTTCTCGCCACGACCGCAGCAACTCTGTTCGCAGGCTCCGTCGTCGCCGAGATGCACGCAGCGCCGGCAGCGGGCACCGGGACCAAGGCGGGCAGTCCCAGGGTCGTGGCTGCCAGGGAAACGCCCGCCAAACGCGCGGCCATGAATTCGATCGACCGCCACCAGGCCGACCTGGTCGTCTTGTCCGACAAGATCTGGGTTTACGCGGAAACTGCACTGCGCGAGACACGCTCCGCCGCCGTGCTCGCTGATTACGCGGAACAGCAGGGATTCAAGGTCGAGCGCGGCGTCGCAGGCATGCCCACTGCGTTCGTCGCCACGTACGGTTCCGGCCGGCCCGTGATTGGCGTCATGGGTGAGTACGACGCGCTGCCGGGTGTTTCGCAGAAGGCGATTCCGGTTCAGGAACCGCTGCAGGCAGACGCTGCCGGGCATGGCTGCGGCCACAACCTGTTCGGCCCGGCCAGCCTCGGCGCCGCCATCGCGATCAAGGAACAGATCGCCGCGGGCAAGCTCAAGGGCACGGTGCGCTTCTACGGCACGCCCGCCGAGGAAGCCGTCGGCGGCAAGGTCTACATGGCCCGCGAGGGCCTCTTCGACGACGTCGACGCGGTGCTCGCGTGGCACCCGAGCGATGAGACGCAGGCCGACATGACGTCGAGCCAGGCGATGGTCAGCCTGATCGTCGAGTTCGAGGGACGCACGGCGCACGCGGCAGGCGATCCATGGAACGGCCGCAGCGCCGTCGACGCGGCGGAACTGTTCACGCACGGCATCAACATGATGCGCGAGCACATCAAGCCGACTTCGCGGATGCACTACGTGATCCTGTCCGGCGGGGACGTACCGAACGTCGTGCCGGCGTATTCGCAGGTCTCGTTGTGGCTGCGCGACTGGAAGCGCGACGATGTCGAGCAACTGCTTGCGCGCACGCGCAAGGTGGCGGAGGGCGCCGCCACGATGACGGAGACCACGGGCAAGGTGACGGTGGATGGCGGCTCCTGGGAGATGCTGGTCAACGAGGCCGGTGCGCGCCTGCTGCATGCGAACCTGCTGCTGCTCGGCCCGGTCAAGTACACGAACGAAGAGCAGGCGTTCGCGCAGCAGATCCAGAAGGCGACGGGCGTGCCGGAGGTCGGCATGTTCGCAGGCGTCAAGCCGCTGGAGGGGCAGGAGGCAGAGGGCGGCTCGACGGACGTCGCGGACATCAGCTGGGTCGCGCCCACGCTCCACGTCTCGGTCGCGACGGCGCCGGTCGACGCACCCTGGCACGCCTGGCCGGTGGTTGCGACCGGTGGCATGTCGATCGGCCACAAGGGCATGGTGCAGGCCTCGAAGGTGCTCGCGGCCACGATGGTCGACCTCTACGAGCAACCGCAGGCCCTTGCGGCGGTGCAGGCTGAATTCAAGGTGAAAAAGGGCACAACGCAGTACCGGCCCTACATTCCGGACGGCCCGCCGCCGGTGCCGAAGGACTGAATTCGGCATGGTATGATCGCGTCTCTCCAATGGTGGCTCGCGTCGGATCCCTCGCGACGGCCAGCCGCAAACCCCGCCAGGCCCGGAAGGGAGCAACGGTAGCGGCCACGCCGGGTGCCGGGGGTATTCTGGCGCGGGCCGCCGCCCGCCCCAGAGTCCATACCTGAGTCCGTCCACCGCCCGCGCGCAACGCAGAGCACCCACTCGCCCGATGAGCTACCTCGTCCTCGCCCGCAAATGGCGCCCGCGCACGTTCGACCAGCTCGTCGGCCAGGACCATGTCCGCCGCGCGCTCACGAACGCGCTCGATTCCGGCCGCATCCATCATGCGTTCCTGTTCACGGGCACGCGGGGCGTGGGCAAGACGACCATCGCCCGGATTTTCGCGAAGTCGCTCAACTGCGAGAAAGGCGTCTCGTCGACGCCGTGCGGCCAGTGCCCGGCCTGTGTCGACATCGACGCCGGCCGCTTCGTCGACCTGCTCGAGGTCGACGCGGCCTCGCGCACCAAGGTCGACGACACGCGTGAGCTGCTCGACAACGTGCAGTACTCGCCGGCGCGTGGCCGCTACAAGGTCTACCTGATCGACGAAGTCCACATGCTCTCGACGCACTCCTTCAACGCGTTGCTGAAGACGCTGGAGGAACCGCCCCCGCACGTGAAATTCCTGCTCGCGACCACCGATCCGCAGAAGCTGCCGGTGACGGTGCTCTCGCGCTGCCTGCAGTTCCACCTGCGGCGCCTGCCGTTGCCGCTGATTTACGACCGGCTGGCGCAGATCTCCACGGCAGAGAAGGTCGAGTTCGAGCCGGCAGCGCTGCGTGCGATTGCGCGCGGCGCCGAGGGCAGCATGCGCGACGCGCTGTCGCTGCTCGACCAGGTACTCGCGTTTGGTGGCGGCCGCGCCATGGAAGCGGAAGTGCGCACGCTGCTCGGCACGCTCGACCGCAAGCACGTGCAGGGCATCCTGACGGCGCTGGCCGGGAAAGATGGCGCAGCGCTGATGCAGCAGGCCGCGCACCTCGACGAACGCGCGCCGGACTATCACCAGGCGCTCGGCGAATTGTCGGGCGCCATCCAGCGCATGGCGCTATTGCAGGCGCTGCCGGATCTTCCTCCCGGCGACGACGAGGACGAAGACAAGCTGCTCGCCGGGCTCGCCGCGAAGTTCACGGCGGAAGACCTGCAGCTGCTGTACCAGATCGCGATCAACTCACGCCGCGACCTGGACTACGCGCCGGATGCTCGCGCGGGTTTTGAAATGGCATTGCTGCGCATGCTCGCGTTCCGTCCGCAGGGATTGCCGCCGGCGACGACAGCGGGTGGTGGCGGGGCGGGCCTGGCACGAGCGACAGTGGCTGCTCGACCCGCAAGTGCGCCGAAACGTCCTGCAACCGCGGCGAGTCCTCCGGCGGGCGATTCCGATTGGGATGCACTCGTCACCACCCTCGGCCTGCAGGGCACGGCCAGGCACTTCGCGGCCAACTGCGTGATGCTCGAGCGCAAGGCCGGCCTCGTCCGGCTGCGCCTCGATCCGGCCGGGGAATCCTTCCGCAGGCCGCAGATCGAGAGCCGGCTGGCCGAGGCGCTATCGCGGCATTACGGCGAACCGATTCGCCTCGAGATCACGCAGGCCGAGGCACCCGGAGACATCTTCACGCCCGCCAGGCGCGATGCCGTTGCGGCTGAGGACCGGCAGCGTGCCGCGGAACAATCGATCGACAGCGATCCCGCCGTGCGCGCGATGCGCGAGGTGTTCGGCGCGACGGTTCGACCCGGTTCGGTAAAACCGCTGGGTTGAACTCGCGGTTCCTCCGACACTCTTCACTAATCACTAATCACTAATCACTTCCGTGAGACGCACATGATGAAAGGCGGCATCGGCAACATGATGAAGCAGGCGCAGGCACTGCAGGCGAACATGCAGAAGGCGCAGGCCGAGATCGCCGCCATGGAGGTCGTCGGCGAGTCCGGCGGCGGCATGGTCAAGATCACGGTGAACGGCAAGCACGAGGCGAAGCGCGTGCAGATCGATCCGGCCGTGCCGCTCGACGATCGCGAGATGATCGAGGACCTGGTGGCGGCGGCGATCAACGACGCCGCGCAGCGCATGGAAGCCGCGACGCAGCAGCGCATGTCGAGCGTCATGGGCGGCATGAACCTGCCTCCGGGCTTCAAGATGCCGTTCTGAGCGGCGCGCCGAAGCTCCACTCATGCTCTATCCGCCTTCACTCAGCCGGCTGATCGAAGCCTTCCGCTGCCTGCCGGGCGTCGGCCCGAAGTCGGCGCAGCGGATGGCGTTCCACCTGCTGGAGCGCGACCGCAGCGGCGGCGACGAGATCGCCGCGTCCGTTGCCAACGCCATGGTAAAGCTGGGCCATTGCAAGCGCTGCCGCATGTTCGCCGAAGGCGAGCTGTGCCCGGTGTGCGCCGCGACGGGCCGCGATACGTCGCTGCTCTGCGTGGTGGAATCACCGGCCGACGTGGTCGCGATCGAGCAGACCGCGAGTTTCCGCGGCTGTTATTTCGTGCTGATGGGCCACTTGTCGCCGCTCGATGGGGTCGGCCCGGCCGAGATCGGTATCGGCGATTTCGAGAAACTCCTGGGCGCAGGCGAGGTCAAGGAGGTGATCCTCGCGACGAACCCCACCGTCGAGGGTGAGGCCACGGCGCATTTCCTGGCCGAGGTCGCGGCGCGATTCGGCTTGCGCGCATCGCGGATCGCGCACGGCGTGCCGGTGGGTGGTGAACTGGAATACGTGGATGGCGGCACGCTCGCGCACGCGCTGGCGGGCCGAACGCCGGCACTCTGACACCGGGGATGACGATGAAGCACGCCGCGACGATTCGAATCGCACTGTTCGCCGCGCTCGGGCTTGGCGCAGCAGCCGCGATTCTTGCGGCTGAACCTGCGCCGGCAGCCGCGCGGGCAGCAACTGCAGCAGCGGCACTCGCACCTGAAACACCATTCGATACGGCGAGCCGGCTGTACCACGAAGGCAAGCAGGCCGAAGCGCTGGTCAGGTTGCAGCGGCTGGCCGAGGCGGGAGATGCGCGGGCGCAGTACCTGGTCGGCCTCGACTTGCTCGAAGGCAAGTACATCAAGCTCGACAACGCGCAGGGATTCGCCTACCTGGTGCTCGCGACCGAGGACACGCAGTGGGGCGACCTGGTCGCGCCGCGCGCCCGCGAGGCTCGTGCGCTCGTCGAGCCTCAGCTTTCCGGGCCGGACTTGATCCATGCGGACGCGTTGATCGGCGCGTACAGGCAGCGCCATAAGTAGCAACCCACGCCCGACCCGCTGCAGCGGGAAAGGCTCCGCCCCTATGCTTTGGCTTCGTTCGCGAGGAACAGCCAGGTTTCGACGACGGTATCGGGATTGAGCGACATGCTCTCGATGCCCTGGTCGAGCAGCCAGCGCGCCAGGTCGGGGTGATCCGAGGGCCCCTGCCCGCAGATGCCAATGTATTTTCCGGCCTTGCGGCAGGCAGTGATCGCCATCGCGAGCATGGCTTTCACGGCGTCGTCGCGCTCGTCGAACAGCCGCGCGATGATCGCCGAGTCCCGGTCGATGCCCAGCGTCAGCTGGGTCATGTCGTTCGAGCCGATCGACATGCCGTCGAAGAATTCCAGGTAGCGATCCGCCAGCACCGCGTTGGTCGGGATCTCGCACATCATGATGACCTTGAGGCCGTTCTCGCCGCGCTTCAGGCCATTGGCCGCGAGCAGGTCGACGACCTGCTCCGCTTCCTTCAGCGTGCGCACGAAGGGCACCATCACCCAGACATTCTTCAGTCCCATCTGCTCGCGCACGCGCTTCAATGCGCGGCATTCGAGCTCGAAGCAGGGGCGGAAGCCCTCGTCGACGTAACGCGCGGCGCCGCGGAAACCGAGCATCGGGTTTTCTTCGACGGGCTCGTACTTGCGGCCGCCGATGAGATTGGCGTACTCGTTCGACTTGAAGTCCGAGAGGCGCACGATCACGGGCTCGGGCGCGAAGGCGGCAGCGATCGTGCCGATGCCCTCGCAGAGCTTCTCGACGTAGAACTCGACCGGGTCGGAGTAGCCGGCCATCTGGCGCCGGATCGTGTCGCGCAGGTCGGGTTCGAGCGCATCGAACTCGAGCAGCGCTTTCGGGTGCACGCCGATCATGCGGTTGATGATGAACTCGAGCCGCGCCAGTCCGACGCCCTTGTTCGGGATCGCGGCGAAGTCGAACGCCCGGTCCGGATTACCGACGTTCATCATGATCTTGACGGGAAGTTCGGGCAGCGAGTCGAGTTCGATCTGCGATTGGCTGAACTCCAGCTGGCCGTCGTAGATGTAGCCCGTGTCGCCTTCGGCGCACGAGACGGTGACGGGCTGGCCTTCCCTGATCTTCTTCGTTGCGTCGCCGCAGCCGACGACCGCGGGGATGCCGAGTTCGCGCGCGATGATCGCGGCATGGCACGTGCGGCCGCCGCGGTTCGTGACGATAGCCGACGCGCGCTTCATCACCGGCTCCCAGTCCGGGTCCGTCATGTCGGCGACCAGCACGTCGCCGGTTTCGACACGTGCCATTTCGCGAATGTCGCGAATGACGCGAGCCGGGCCGGCGCCGATGCGCTGGCCGATGCTGCGGCCGGTCGCGAGCACCGGTCCCTTCTGCTGCAGCGTGTAGCGCTGGATCGTGCGCCCGGCCCGGCTCTGCACGGTCTCGGGCCGCGCCTGCAGCACGTAGATCCTGCCGTTGTCGCCGTCCTTGCCCCACTCGATGTCCATCGGGCAGCCGTAGTGGTCCTCGATGATCAGCGCCTGCTTCGAGAGCTCGATGAGGTCGGCGTCGCTGATGCAGAAGCGCATGCGGTCGACTTCGGCGACGTCGACCGTCAGCACGCGCTTCTCGGCCTGGGCCGGCGGCGCGTAGATCATCTTGATCGCCTTGGCGCCGAGCGTGCGCCGCAGGATCGGATCGTGGCCGTCGCGCAGCGCCGGCTTGTAGACGTAGAACTCGTCCGGGTTCACGGCACCCTGCACGACGGTTTCGCCGAGGCCGTAGGACGCGGTGACGAACACCACGTCGCGGAAGCCGGAATCGGTGTCGAGCGTGAACATGACGCCGCTGGCACCGACGTCGCTGCGGACCATGTACTGGATGCCGGCCGACAGTGCGACCAGCGAGTGATCGAATCCCTGGTGCACGCGGTAGGAGATCGCGCGGTCGTTGAACAACGACGCGAACACCTCGTGCACCGCCTTGACCACGTTCTCGGCGCCGCGCACGTTGAGAAAAGTCTCCTGCTGGCCCGCAAACGAGGCTTCCGGCAGGTCTTCCGCCGTGGCGGACGAACGCACCGCGACCGCGACGTCCGCGTGGCCGTCGCACATGCGTACGTAACCGTCGATGATGTCCTGCTGCAGTTGCGGCGGGAACGGTGTGGACAGGATCCAGTCCCGGATGCGCGCGCCGGTTTCGGCCAGCCGGGCGACGTCGTCGACGTCGAGCGCGTCGAGTTCCTGCTTGATGCGCGCTGCGAGGCCCTTGTGCGCGAGGAACTCACGGTAGGCATCCGCGGTGGTGGCGAAGCCGTCTGGCACGCTGACCCCGAGCCTGGCCAGGTTCGAGATCATCTCGCCGAGGGAAGAATTCTTGCCGCCGACCTCAGCCACGTCGTGGCGGCCGAGGCTGGAAAAGGGCAGGGTATAAGGACGCACGAGCGACCCCTTGCTAGGTCAACGGACTAGGTGAAACACTGCGCACAGTACTGTGCCCTGGGAACCGCCGTGCCGATGAATCGCCGAACGGTATTTTTCGTATCTGACCAGACCGGCGTGACAGCCGAGACGATGGGGCACAGCCTGCTCACGCAATTCGAGGGCCAGGAATTCAGGCAGGTGACTCTGCCATTTATCGCCAGTGTTGACAAGGCAGAGGAAGCCGTAAGGAAGATCGACGCGACGGGTCACGAAGACGGCTTGCGACCCATCGTTTTCAGTACTCTGGTGAAGGAAGACCTGCGCCGCGTCGTCAAGGCCAGCAACGGCCTGTTCCTCGATTTCTTCGACGCGTTTCTCGGTCCGCTCGAGGGCGAGTTGATGATCAAGTCGAGCGAGCGAGCCGGTCGTGCGCACGGCATTGCGGACCAGCTCGTCTACAGCACGCGCATCGAGGCAACGAACTTCGCGCTGGCGGCGGATGATGGCGCAATCACGGCAGACTACGAGCGCGCCGACGTGATTCTCATCGGCGTGTCACGCTCGGGCAAGACCCCGACGTGCATCTACATGGCGATGCAGTACGGCGTGTTTGCGGCCAATTATCCGTTCACCGAGGACGATTTCGACGGCAAGCAGTTGCCGGCTTCGGTGCGCGGGCACACGCCCAAACTCTACGGGCTCACGATTTCGCCGGTGCGGCTGCAGCAGATCCGCAATGAGCGCCGGCCCGGCAGCCGTTATTCCTCGATCTCGCAGTGCGAGTTCGAGGTGCGCAGCGCCGAGAACCTGTTTCACCGTCACGGCATCCCGTCGATCGACACGACCGAGTGCTCGATCGAGGAGATTGCCAGCCGCATCATCGATCGCAGGGGTATCGAGCGCCGCCTGCGTCCGTGAAGCGGCAAAGCGGCGAGAGTTGCGATTGAGTCGCGACGCAGCGACCCGTTCGGGTGTTCGATGCCACCCCGGGATCGCCCGCGCATCGTGAATCGCGCGGAGGAACCGCACGATTCACGGCGAACCTTGCCCGAACGGCTGCTCGGCGAATGGTGCCAGCGACTGGTCGGAGAAATCGTGACCGCCTCGCAGCTGCGCTCGGGCTGCGGCGGGCGATACGGGCTGGCATCGAACACCCGAACGGGTCGCCGCGCGCGCGACTGAATGCGTCACGTCACACGGCTGTGCGCTGCTTCACAGGAGCGCCGAAACCCTGTGCTATATTCGAACCATGTTGCTCGACCACCTCTGCATCACTTCCTGGCGTGCAAGGCCGGTGAGTTTCGTGAGCCTCATGTCGCTCTACGAGAGCAATTTCCTGCGCCTGAAGGAACTCGCGGGTGACATCCGCCGCCACCACGGCGTGGCGGTATCGCGCACGAAAGTGGATTGCGACCTGCACCTGTCGGTGCTCGAGCACACGCCCTACACGTCGGCGGTGCGGCTCACCTACCACTTCGAGGAAACCGCGGGCACGGTGGCCGACCCCGATCTCGAGATCCGCGTCTATCACGACGCGCGGCTGGCCGAAGCCAGCGCGTGCGGCAGGTGGATACGGCACCAGAGTCTCGCGCACGTTCGGGCCGGCATCCCGGCGCAGCTCGGCGAGCGCTGGTTGCGCAACATGATGCTGAACAAATGGCTCGATTACTGCCTCGAGCGCGGGCACGAATTCACGCCGGCAGCGCAGGTTGCGGCGAATGCGCCTGCCTGAGAAGCTGCGCCGGCTGGCCTTGCGGTTGGCCGGCCGCGAACCATCCATCGAAGACGAACGGCTGTTTGCGCTGTTCCGCAATCGCGTCGAGCTGAGGAAAGAGCTCACGGCGCTCGACGACGAGCGTCACCGGCTGCTCGACCGCCTCAAGCTGCAGGAAGGCGCGACGATGCGCGTCGAAGAGCAGATGGCGTCGCTCGAACAATACCTCGGCCGATTCGACGAGGGCTACAAGAGCCTCGCGTACTACCAGCTGAAGGCGCTCTGGCGCGTCGCCTGCAAGCGGCTGGAGCAGTTTGGCGCCGAGCTCGCGCGACAGCAGAAGGATCGTGAGCGCAAGATCCAGCTGGCCGAGTTCGATCGCGCGAAGCGCGAGCGCGTGGCCCTGGTGAATCGCGAACTGGTCGAAGCCAGGGTGCTCGGGGAGCAGCTGCAGGCGGAGCAGAAGCTGGCCCGGCTGAAGCTCGCGTCGCTGCAGGGCTTCTGGAACTACTTCCGTCGTCGTCGTCTCTTCGACGCCATCCAGGCGCGCGAGCTGCGGATCGTCGAGGCCAACGACCAGATCGAACAGCTCGACGCGCAGGTGCAGGCGATCCAGGCCGAGCCGCCCCCGCTGTTCGAGGGCTTGAGCGTCGACGGACGGCGTGCCGTGAACCTCGCCGTCATCGGCTACGCCGACCTGCTCTATGACCGGTTGGCCCAGGGCGGGCTGGCGGAGCTCGCGCGCCAGAGCACGCTGAAGCGGGTGTTCGACGCCAGTTACGGCACGCCACAGGAATGCCAGGCACTGATGCACAAGGCATCGCAGGCCGTCGCCGACGTCGAGCGCATGAGCGAGGACCTCGCCGAGATCAAGCGGCGGTCCGATCGACTGCGCAGTTCCGCCGTCTATCGCAGTCCGGAAGAAACGGTGCCGAACGCGAATTCCATTGCGCCGCTCGACGCCCAGGCAGGCACGCAGCGCATGGCACCCAACGTCCTGCTCGACGAGTACTGGGAAATCCACGCCGCCCTGGTCCGGTGAGCGCCGGTCCGAAGGCGCGGCGGAAACCGGCCTCAGACTCCGGGCTCGGCCTGCGGCGAGCCGGTCGGGGGTGCTTCGACAGTGGATTGTTCGCGGGTGAAAATGCGCTTACGCCACAGGTTCAGGTCGTCGAACCAGACGTAGAACACCGGCACGATGATCAGCGAGACGATCGCCGAGAACGCGAGTCCGCCGATGATGGCGCGCGCGAGCGGGTGGTACGCCGGTCCCTCGCCACTGCCGCCGATCTGCGCGTCGCCGATGGCGAGCGGCAGCATGCCAAGCAGGGTCGTGAGCGTCGTCATCATGATCGGGCGCAGGCGATCGTGTCCGGCCTGCAGGATCGCTTCGTGCCGCGGCATGCCGGCGTGCCGCAGGTCGATCACGTGCGCTATCAGCACGATGCCGATGTTCACCACCACGCCCATCAGCACCATGAAGCCGATCATCGCCATCATCGTGATGGTCGTGCCGGTAAGCGTGAGGAACCAGATCGAGCCCACGATCGCGAAGACGATCGAAGTGATGATCGAGAGCGGGTAGAGCGCGGATTCGAACAGCGACGCCATCACCAGGAAGATCAGCACCACGGCGAGCAGCATGTTCTGCGCCATGGTCTGGATGGCCTTGTCGTTCTCCTCGAAGCCGCGGCCGAACTTCCACGTGTAGCCGGCCGGCAGCGCATATGTCGCCATCACGGGTTCGACGCGCTTGCGCACCTCGTCCATGGTCGTGCCCTTGGTGAGGTTGGCGTTGATCACGACGGTCGTGAGGCGATTGAGGCGCTGGATCTCGCGGTCGCTCGGCTTTACGACGAAGTCAGCGACGGCGCCGAGGTCGGTGCGTGAACCGTCGGGCAGCATCACCGGCACTCGCGCCAGGTCCTCGACCGACTGGCGGTCGGATTCGCGGAACGCGAGCCGCATGGTGATCTCGCGTTCGGACGTGCGCAGTTCCGGCAGGCGGTCGCCGCGCATGGCGCCGGCCACGGTGAGTGCGATGTCCTGCGTGGTGAGTCCGAGTTGCGAGGCACGGTCGCGGTTTACGACCACCTGCACTTCCTGCTCGCCCGTGCCGGCCTCGGAACGCACGGCCTCGAGGCCCGGGACCGACGACAGGCGGTGCGCGACCTCGCGCGAGATGCCTGCCAGACGCTCCGTGGATTCGCCGGCAAGCTGCAGGCTGAATGACGTGGAGCCGCTCATGTTGTCGTCGAAGGTGAAGTTGGGCTTGCCGATGATGATCTCCGGCATGTCCGCCAGCACGCGTTCCATGACTACCGTCGCGGGCACCCGGGCCTCGTCCTTCGCCGTGAGGTAAAGACGCGTGTTGGCCTGGTCGTTCTGCCAGTACGAGTAGAACGTGTCGATATCGAACTCTTCCTTGTTCGCGGCGATGTACGCCTCCACGCGCTGCACCGCCTGCTCCACACGCTGCATCGGGTGCGAGCCTTCGAGGTGGTAGTTGATCATCAGCATGCGGCTCGCTTCCTGGGGGAACGGATCCACCTTGGTCAGCTTGAGCATGAAGAGCGGCACGGGCGAGACGACGATCAGGACCGTGATGAGCGCCATCCACTTGCGGTGGGTGAGGGCCCAGTTGAGGGCCTTGCCATAGCGAACCTGCAGCCGGCCGAACCAGGAGCCGTCCTTGACGGGCGGGGGCGGGGACATGCGCGCTGCGAGCATCGGCAGCAGCGTCTGCGCGATCACCAGCGACGCGAGCATCGCGACGATGATCGGCACCGCGACGTGCACCAGGAAGATCGACATCTGGTTGCGCTCGCCGAAGACGAGCGGCAGGAAGACGATGATCATCGAGAACGTGCCGGCGAGCGTCGCGACGCCCACTTCCTTCACGCCGGCGAGCGTCGATTCGAGCGGATGGCCCGGGTGCAGCTGCCGGTGCCGGAAAATGCTTTCCGTGATCACCACCGAGTTGTCGACCAGCATGCCGATCGCGAGCAGCATGCCCATCATCGTCAGGATGTTGAGCGTGAACCCCATGAAGTACATCGCGGCGAGCGTGACCAGCAACGAGGCCGGAACCGCGACGCTCACGATCAGCGTGGTCGGGAGATGCCGCAGGAAGAACAGCAGCATGAAGAAGCTGAGCACCGCACCGATCATGCCGGCCTTGCGCAGCTCGCTCAGGGACTCGCGGATGCTGTCGGCCTGGTTGCCGACGACCAGGATCTTGATGCCCTGGAACTGCGGCAGGTCGCGGGCCTTCTCGATGGCGTCGAGGACGCGATCGGCGACGTCGACGACGTTGGCCTGGGTGGACTTGAATATGTCGATGCCGACGGCTGGGCGGCCCTCCATGCGGCGGCCCACCGGGAGTTCGGGCGACACGAGCTCAACCTGCGCGATGTCCCCAAGCCGCACGCCGGGGGAGAGCAGCAGGTTGCGTACGTCGTCGATGCTGCTGAACTCGCCGATCGGACGCACCGTGAAGCGTGAGTTGTTCTCGGTGATCTCGCCGGCGCTGACGGAGAAATTGCTCTGCTCGAGCAGCATCCGCAGTTGACGTACGTCGACGCTGTAGGCGGCGAGCCGGGTGGGGTCGACGAGAATGCGCACTTCCCGTGGCTGGACGCCCTGCAGTTCGACGCGCGCGACGCCCTCGATGCGCTCGATCGGCCGTTGCAGGTACTTCTCCAGCATCTCGTACTGGTCCGTCAGGTCCTTGTCGGACGAGATGCGGACCACGGCTACCGGCTGGTCGCCTGAGCTGAAGGCAAACATCAGCAGCCGGTCGGCGCCAACCGGCAGCTGCGGCCGGATCGAGTCGAGCTTCGTGCGCACCTCGAACGCGGCGGCGTCCACGTCGCGGTCCCAGTCGAACAGCACCGTGAAGGTCGCCTGGTCGGACTGCGCGCTCGCCCGGATTTCCTTGATGCCCGACAGCGTTGCAAGCGCTTCTTCGACCGGGCGCACCACGAGTTCCTCCATCTCCTCCGGGGTCGACCCGGCGTACGGCACGATGATCTGCATGCCTGGAAACGAAATGTCCGGCATGGCCTCGAGCCGCAGCAGCTTGCCCGAGATCAGGCCGACCGCGAGCAGCGCGAGCGCCGCCATGACCGTGGTCACGGGGCGGGAGAGGGCGACCTGCGTGTGCAGCATGGGAGCGGATCCTCAGCCAGCGGCGGCTTCTGCGGCGGCGGAACCCATGTCATCCGTCACCGGTTGCTTCACGACGAACTGCTTGCGGTCCATCACCGAGTACACGACGGGAATCACGAGCAGGGTCAGGAAGGTCGTGAGCAGCACGCCGCCGATCACGGTGATCGCCATCGGCGCGCGCACCTCGGCGCCTTCGCCGATGCCGAGCGCCATCGGCAGCAGGCCGAGGATGGTCGTGAGCTTGGTGATCAGGATCGGGCGCAGGCGCAGTTTGCCACCTTCGACGATCGCCTCGAACTTGGGCATGCCGCCCGCGCGCAGCTGGTTGACTGCGTCGATCAGCACGATCGACTGGTTGACCACGATACCCGCCAGCATGATCAGGCCGATGTACGCGACCACGTTGACCGTCGTCCCCGTGAGCCACAGCGCCCAGACGGCGCCGATCAGCGCGAGCGGGATGGTGAGCAGGATCACGAACGGATGGACCAGCGATTCGAACTGCGAAGCCATCACCAGGTAAACCAGGAAGATGGCGAGCACCAGCACGAATTGCAGCGACTTGAACGAGGCGGTCATTTCCTCGCTCTGGCCCGACAGGAATGCAGTCGTGCCCACCGGCAGCTCGACCTGCTGCACGATCGTGTCGAGCGTGGCGACGGCCGAGCCGAGGTCGCCGTGCGCAAGGTTCGCCGAGATCACTGCCACGCGCTCCTGGCCGACGCGGCGCACTTCGGCCGGGCCCATCGCCAGTTTGACCTCGGCGACCGAACCGAGCGTC
>CAVVKQ010000021.1:0-26441 GCA_963748985.1 uncultured Pseudomonadota bacterium | reverse complement strand
ATCGTCATCGGTCGCTGCCGTCTCGAACACGACCAGCTCCGAACCGACGCGAACCATGTCGCCCGGCTGGCCATTGATCGTCACGACCTTGCCGCTGACCGGCGCCGGCACTTCCACCGCCGCCTTGTCGGTCATGACCTCGGCCATGACCTGGTCTTCCTGCACCATGTCGCCGACCTTGATGTGCCAGGCGACGACTTCGGCTTCGACGGTGCCTTCGCCGAGATCCGGCATCTTGAATACGTAACGCGTCATGCAGCCTCCATCACGGCCTTGAGGGCCGCAGCCACGCGCAACGGACCCGGGAAGTACTCCCACTCGAACGCGTGCGGATACGGTGTGTCCCAGCCCGCGACGCGGCCGATCGGGGCTTCGAGGTCCCAGAAACATTCTTCCTGGATCGTCGCCGACAGCTCCGCGCCGAAGCCCGAGAACCGCGTCGCCTCGTGCGCGATCAGGCAGCGTCCGGTCTTCTTGACCGAGGTGCAGATCGTGTCGGTGTCCAGCGGCACCATCGAACGCACATCGATGATCTCGGCGTCGATGCCGAGCGCCTTCGCCGCGGCTTCACACACGTAGATCATCGTGCCGTACGCAACCATCGTGACCGCGCTGCCCTTGCGCACGATCTCGGCCTTGCCGATCGGCACCGTGTAGTAGCCGTCGGGCACCTCGCCCTTCGGATGCGTGCTCCATGGCACGGCAGGCTTGTTCGCGTCACCGTCGAACGGGCCGTTGTAGAGACGCTTCGGCTCGAAAAACACGACCGGGTCGTCGTCCTCGATCGAAGCGATCAGCAGGCCCTTCGCGTCGTACGGCGTCGAGGGCATGACCACCTTGATGCCGCAGACGTGCGTGAAGATGCCTTCCGGGCTCTGCGAATGCGTCTGGCCACCGCGAATGCCACCGCCGCACGGGGTGCGGATCGTCACGGGCGCCCAGAAGTCACCGGCGCTGCGATACCGCAGGCGAGCCAGCTCGGAGAAGATCTGGTCGCACGCGGGGTAGATGTAGTCGGCGAACTGCACTTCCGCGACCGGGCGCAATCCGTTCACGCCCATGCCGATGGCGGCACCGACGATCGCGCCTTCGGCGATCGGCGTGTCGAGCACGCGGTGCTCGCCGTACTTGCGCTGCAGCCCGTCGGTGACGCGGAACACGCCGCCGAAATAGCCGATGTCCTCGCCCAGCATGACCACGTTCGGGTCACGCGCCAGCATGATGTCCATGGCGGAGTTGAGTGCCTGGATCATGTTCATCTGTGCCATTCAGGGAACCTCTGATTTACTTCCGCATGAGGCGCGTTACGCGCGCGGCGGCGCACCACGAGGCGCGAGCCGCAGCCCCATAGCTTGGTCTATGGGCAAGGCGAGTAACGACGTGGTGCGTCGCCTCGCACGTAACCCCGTGGGGACCGGGCGAATTTTCGCCGCGGTCATTGTCGCTTCGTCGGTCGTGGATCGACATCCACTCGGTCCTCGCTTCGCGCCCGCGGCGAAAATCGCACACGGTCGCGTCCATGCGGAAGTGAATCATAGGTTCCTAGACTCCCTGCTCTGCCCGCAGCTGCTCGCGCTGCTTGCGCAGCTGCTCCGGCATCTCCTTGAACACGTCCTGGAACATGAGGTCGCGATTGAGGCGCGGGCCGTCCGTCAGCGTTCCGTACTGCACGGCTTCCTTCCAGCTTTCGGTCACGTGCTCTTCCAGTTCCTTTGCCAGTGCCTGGTGGCGTTCTTCCGACCATTCGCCGAGCGCGATCAGGTGATTCTTGAGCCGCAGCACCGGATCGCCCAGCGGCCACTTCTCGTAGTCGTCCTTCGGCCGGTAACGCGCGGGATCGTCGCTGGTGGAGTGCGCGGCGCCGCGATACGTAACGTGCTCGATCAGCGTCGGGCCTGCGCCGGTGCGCGCGCGCTCGGCCGCCCACTGTGTGACGGCATGCACGGCCAGGAAGTCGTTGCCGTCGACCCGGATTCCCGCCATGCCGTAACCCGGGCCGCGCGCCGCGAACGAGCGCTGTTCGCCGCCCGCAAATCCCTGGAACGTCGAGATCGCCCACTGGTTGTTGACGATGTTGAGGATCACGGGCGCCATGTAGACGGAAGCGAACAGCATCGCGTGGTGGAAGTCGGCTTCGGCACTCGAGCCTTCGCCGATCCACGAGACCGCAATATCGTCCTCGCCCTTGATCGCCGCAGCCATCGCCCAGCCCACGGCCTGCGGGAACTGTGTCGTCAGGTTGCCGGAGATCGAGAAGATGCGGCCTTCCGCCCAGTGGTACATCACCGGGAGCTGCCGGCCTTTGCACATATCGCGCGTATTCGAGAGCAGCTGGCACATCAGGTCGACGAGCGGTCGCCCGCGGACCACGTACAGACCCTGGTTGCGATAGGCCGGGAACAGCATGTCCTTCGGCCGCAGCGCCATGCCTTGCGCGACCGATACCGCTTCCTCGCCGAGGCAGCGCATATAGAACGACGTCTTGCCCTGGCGCTGCGCGCGCTGCATGCGATCGTCGAAAATGCGCGTGAGCAGCATGTGGCGCAGGCCGATCTGCAGGTCCTGCACCTCGAGGTGCGGATTCCATTGCCCGACCGCAACGTGGTTGTCGTCGAGCACGCGCACGAGGTCGATCGACAGGTTGCCGATGTCGCGAACCCGGGCATTCACGTCGGGGCGCGGCACGGCACCGGCTGGCGACGTCTCCAGGTAACTGAAATCCGGTTCTTCGCCCGGACGTGAGTGGTGTTGCGGAATGTGCAGGCGTGAGCGGCGGGGCATCGCTTCCTCGCTTAATTACGGATGCGGTGGAACGGTTGTCGCGGTAGATTACTGACCGTTACGCGGGGGTGCGGAAATTGTTGCATTGCAGTGCAGCAATGCGAAACATTCATTTCAGGGAGCGCTCTTTCATGGAAGAGGTATCACCCTCTCGTTTGGACAAAGTCGATCGGCGAATCCTGGACCTGGTGCAACGCGAAGGCGCCCTGTCTGTCGCCGAAGTTGCCTCGCGGACCGGGCTGTCCACCACCACCTGCTGGCGTCGCATCCAGGCACTCGAGCAGTCGGGCGTCATCAAGGGGCGCGTAGCGCTGCTCGATCGCGCTGCGCTCGGCCTCGACGTCACGATATTTGCCCACGTCAAACTCTCGAGCCAGGGACGCGATGCGATTGCAGCGTTTGCCGAGGCGATCCGCGAGCGACCCGAAGTGCTCGACTGTTACACCACGATGGGCGAATGGGACTTCATGCTGCGCGTGGTGACGCGCGACATCAAGGCCTACGAGGCGTTTTACCTCGACCACCTGTCGAAGCTGCCGAACGTGCAGTCGATCAATTCGTCAGTGACGGTCACCGTGATCAAGGAAACGACGATCCTGCCGATCGCGCTTTGACGACGCTCGGGGAGCGATGCGAAGTTCGGTACTTTCCCGACTATTGGCGCGACTGTAGCCGCACTACCGTAATGGCATCCTGTCCGGTCTCCGGGAGTCATGCCATGCGCTTCGTTGCGATCACCGCTATCGTCCTGACATCTACGCCTTTCGCCGTGACGGCAGCAGCCACCGCTGACCGTTCCTGGGAGGCGTTGCCAGACGTAGCCCCCGCACCCGCTGACAATCCGACGACGGCCGACAGGGTCGAGCTCGGCAAGATGCTCTACTTCGACCCGCGGATGTCGTCGAGTGGCAACGTATCGTGCTTCTCGTGCCACAACGTCATGGAGGGCGGCGACGACCACCGGCCGACGTCCATCGGAGTGCACGGTCATGTCGGCGGCCGCAATGCGCCCACTGTCTGGAACGCTGCCTACCTGTCCAGCCAGTTCTGGGACGGCCGCGCTGCGAAGCTTGAGGACCAGGCCAAGGGACCGCCGGCGAACGCGATTGAAATGGGAATGCCCAACCTGGACGCGGTCATCGGCCGCGTGCGCAACATTCCCGGCTACCGGCCCTATTTCGAAAAGGCATTCGGCAAGGGTGACGTGGTCACCATGGACAACGTGGCCAAGGCCATCGCCGCCTATGAGCGCACGTTGATCACGCCGAACAGTGCGTACGACAAGTACGCCAGGGGCGACACGAAGGCGCTCACGGAGCAGCAGGTTCGTGGCCTCAATACCTTCGCCGATGTCGGATGCGCCAGCTGCCACCAGGGCCCGATGTTCAGCGGCCCGCCGCTGCCGGTCGGCACGGGCTTCTTCATGAAGTTCCCGACGTTCCCGGACAGCCCATACGTCGCGAAGTACGATTTCCTGAGCGACACCGGGCGTGCGAGTGCGACCAAGGACGACGCGGACAAGAACGTCTGGCGCGTCCCCGGCCTGCGCAACCTCGAGTACACGGCCCCGTACTTCCACAACGGCCTGGTACACACGATCGACGAGGCCGTCCGCATCATGGCGAGCACGCAGTTGAACCAGTCGCTCAGCGACACGCAGGTGGCCGACATCGTGGCGTTCCTGGAAACGCTCTCGGGACCATTCCCGACCCAGCAGATGCCGCGGCTGCCGCCGACCCCGGGTGACCTCATCGACTAGGACTGGCTTCCAGCGCGATCAGCCGCTGAGCCGCCGCCACAAGGCGCGGCCGACGAGTCGCGCCTTGGTCCCGAAATCGAAACGCTCGAGGTTGGTCTTGACGATGCCTTGCGTAAAGCGCGTGTGCTTCGAGTAGTCCACGGCCACGTCGACGAGCACCGGCTTGCGATCACGACTGGCGCTGGCCAGCGCATCGCGAATCACTGCGTCGATCTCGCCATCGCTCCCGATGCGCAGGAAACTCGCACCCGTTGCCTGCGCGACGCCGGCGAGGTCGAGCGGACCGAGCACGGTGCAGGTCTTGCGGTTATAGGGGATTGCCTGCGCCTGCGCGATCTGCGCCAGCTCGCCATCGTTGAACACGAACACGACCAGGCCGAGTTCCTGCGCGGTCGCAGTCGCCAGTTCCAGCGCGGTCATGCGGAAGGCGCCGTCGCCGACGATGCCGACCACGGGCGAATCCGGTCGCGCGAGCCTGGCGCCAATGGTCGCCGGCACGCAGTAACCCATGCAGTTGAAGTCGGTCGGCGAGATCAAACCGCGCGGACGATGGATCGGCAGCAGTTCGGCAGCCAGGAATGTGTGGTTGCCGTCGTCGAGCACGACGGTGGCATCGTCAGGCAGTTGCCGGCGCAGGCTGGCGAAGAACCGCGCGGGACTCACGCGGCCTTGCGTGTCGTGGCGCAGCCATTCCTCGAGATACGCCGCCTTCTGTTCGCGGATCGTGGCCTCGACCTGAGCACGGCGCCCGGGGACGGCGGCAATGGGCGCCTCACCCAGGGCTTGCAGCAACAGTTTCAGCACGGCCTTCGCGTCACCTTCGAGCGCAATGGCCGCGTGGTAATTGGCGCTGAACACTGCGGGATTGATGTCGACGTGGATCAGGCTGGCCGGCGGCGTCCAGCCATAGCTGCCCGTTGCGATTTCACCGAAGCGCGTGCCCACGGCCAGCATGCAGTCGGTTCCGGCGAATGATTTTTCGACCGCAGGCACGGCCGCGCGACCGAGGCAGAAGCCGGCGTGCAGCGGATGATTCGCCGGAAACGCGCTCACACCCTGCAACGTGGTCGAAACCGGCGCACCGAGTCGCTCCGCCAGCAACGCAACTTCGTGCGTGGCGTCGACAGCGCCCCAGCCGACGAAGATCGTGGGCGACCTGGCGTTGCGCAACGACTCCGCGGCAGCCGCAACGTCCTGCATCGTGCAGCGGACGGGAGCTGCTTCCCGCACCGGGGCCGCAACGGCTGGGCCTTCGTCACCCGTCAGCAGTTGCAGGTGCACGGGAATCTCGACGAACACCGGCCCGGGTTCGCCAGTGGTTGCGACGCGCACCGCTTCGTAGATCGTGGCGATCACGTCAGCGTGCTTCTCGACCAGCCACGTACCCTTGGTGATCGGCTTCAGCAGCGCGTGCTGGTCCATGTCGTGCAGCTGGTACTTGCGACCCGTGTCACGGCGTATGCCTCCCGCAATCACGAGCATCGGAATGCCGTCGAGAAAGGCTTCGCCGATTCCGCTCGCCGCGTGCGTGACACCCGCCGCAGGCACGATGACGAGCGTGCCCAGGCTCGTCCCGCTGCGGCTCACGGCGTCAGCCATGAACGCACCCGCCCCTTCGTGAGTGACCAGCACCGGCGTGATCGAACTCGACTGCGCGAGTTCGTCGTAGATCTCGGTGTTGTGGACGCCGGGTATGCCGAACGTGAACTTCACGCCGACGTTCTCGAGGGCTTCGCGAAGCATCGAAGCTGCTGTGCGGCTCATGGCAGGCCTGCCTCTGGATTGGTGTGCGGCCGGAAGGTTGCGTGCGAATTGTAGGCCTGCCTCACCCTGGCAACCATCGGCCTTGACCCTGCCTCCTGCTGGCACCATCCTCGACTGGTCGCGACAGGAGACCCGAGCGATGGATGACGTGCGGTTTGCAGTGATCGGCGCAGGCATGGCGGGGCTGGCCTGCGCCCACGAACTCGCGCGTGCAGATGCCAAGGTCACGGTGTACGAGCGTTCGCGCGGCCTGGGTGGCCGACTCGCCACGCGTCGCATGGGACAACTCGCGTTCGATCAAGGCGCGCAATTCATCACGGCGCGCAGCCACACATTCAATCGTTACGCGGAGATTGCGCTGCGGGCCGGCATGCTCGACGCCTGGCGTCCGCGCATCATGGAGGACGACCGCGCGTGGCCCGCACCGATCGAGGACTGGTGGATCGGCCAGCCCGGCATGAGCGCGCTGGTGCGGCCGCTCGCGCGCAACATCGAAATCCAGAGCGGCATCGCTGTCCATGAGCTGATCCCGAGCCAGCGCGGCTGGGAATTGCAGACCGACTCTGGCCGGCAGAACGTGACCTATCGTGCCGTGGCGGTCGCAATACCGGCACCGCAAGCAAGTTCGCTGCTGAGTCCGCATGGCCGCTCGTTCAGGCAGCTCGCGGACGTACGGATGGCACCGTGCTGGACTGGCATGTTCGCATTCGATCCGCCGATCGACATAGGCGCCGATGCGCGGCGCTGGACCAGCGGGCCGATCGTCTGGGCGGCGTGCAACTCGAGCAAACCGGGCCGTCCGCAGGCGCCGCAATGCTGGGTGTTGCACGCGTCAACCGGATGGTCGCGCGAGCACATCGATCTCGATGCAACGGAAGCCGCGAGCGTGTTGCTGCGGGCATTCGAGGACAAGCTCGGTTACCAGCTGCCGACTCCCGTGCATCGGGACGCGCATCGCTGGCGTCATGCACTGGTGGAGCGGCCGCTGGGCCTGTCGTGCGTGGTCGATGAAGAGCTGAACGCCGGTGCCTGTGGCGACTGGTGCATCGCGCCACGCGTCGAGGCCGCCTTCGAGAGTGGCCGCAGCCTCGCTCACTCGCTGCTGTCGATGGTCGGACTCGCGTCACGCATGGTCCGTTCCTGACGGCCGAACAGACGCAGCAGCACGCCGTCGCGCGAAAAACCTTCGAAGGTGCCCCAGAGCGCCAGCGCGAGCAGCACGGGAATGATCTCGTAGATCACGCGATACATGAGCACCGCCGCGAGCAGCTGCTCGGGTGGGACGTCGGGCAACAGCAGCAGCAGCATCGACTCGAGCACGCCGAGTCCCGCAGGGACGTGGCTCAGTACGCCCGCGAGAATGCTCGCAAGATAGGCGCCCAGGAACGCCAGATACGCAATGCCCATTGACGCAGGTAGCAGCAGGTAGAGCACCGCCGAGACGAGGAAGATATCGGCGAGTCCGACGCATAGCTGCAGTGCCGTCATCGCCGGCGTGGGCAGGTTGACCGACCAGCCGCCGAGCTTCACGGGTCGCTTGCGCAAGAGGATCAGCAGGACATAGCCCGCGTCCTTGCAGAGGCCGATCAGGCCGAGCACACGCAGCCAGCCGCTCGAAATGCGGAACATCGGTTCGAGCATGTCTGCCGCAAAGACCAGCGAGATGTCCAGCAGCAACCCGAAGCCGAGCGCGTACGGCATGTTCGCGAGCAGCACGGTGGCGCCGACCTCCGTCGCGGTAAAGCCGGCCGGCGTGTACATCCGATAACGCAGCGCGCCACCGCTCAGCATGGCCTGGCCGACGGCGTGCCCGAGGGGAAAGGCGATGTACGCGGTGAGGATCGGCTTGGCGCGGCCGACTGCCTGCTTCACGTAACGCACCACCGCGACTTCGTAGAGCGCGAGTACCGTGAAGGCACCGGCGGCACACAGGCCGGCGAGTGCCAGCGTCGAAACGGGCACCGCCTGCATCTGCGCGAGGACGTCGGCAAACCTGATGCGCTGGAAAGTACGCCAGAGCACCCAGCCCGCGAGCGCTGCGAGCAGCACGCTTACGAGCACTCCGGCATAAGTCTTGAAGCGATTGCGACGGGGATCGGACATCAAGGCTCTCTAGGTTCGACGGCGGGGGCAGAGCCCGTGGGACGGTCATGCAATTGCGAGTAATTCTCAATAACGTTTGCAACTATCCGTGAGTCCGCGATGAAACCTCCACCTTGAAACGCAGTCCAATGCACAGGCAGGATTCGGGCTGCGTAGAATTCGTGCGATTGGTCGATTGTCCCCTCTCGAGGAGAAGTATCCAAATGTCCGAACAGAAGTTTCCGCGTCGCACGCTGTTGAAGGGTGCGCTCCTGGGCGTAGCGGCCGTGCCGGTGTCCGCGCTATTGAGCCGTACTGCATCTGCAGCGGGCGGCAGGGTCGACCCGAACGAACCGCAGGCCAAGTCGCTCGGCTATGTTGAAGACGCGACGAAGGTCGACGCCAAGGCCAACCCGAACTTCAAGCCGGGCCAGAATTGCGCCAACTGCCTGCAGGCTCCGACGGCCAAGCCGGGCATGACCGAAGTGCCCTGCAACATCTTCGCCGGCCGGCCGGTCGCCGCGAAGGGCTGGTGCAAGGTCTACGTCAAGAGGCCGTAACCCGTACTGCAGCGGATGCTGAACGGCGCGATCGGGCAACCGGTCGCGCCGTTTTCGTTTCCGGTCGGGACAGGTTGCGTCGAACAGCCGCTTGCCCCCCTTGAAACGCTGCCCGCGGTACACAACTAAGTGCGCACGTGGGATTGCAGTGGGCAGTCCCGGGCAGGAGTAAGCAACCATGCATGTCATCAAGTGGGAACCGTTCCGTGACGTAGACGACGTGTTCGATCGCTTTTTCGCCGAGACAATGCGCCGCTTGCCTCGCAATGGCGCGCAGGCCCAGCAGGCCCGTGAATGGGCGCCGCTCGCGGACGTGAGCGAGACCGAGGGCGAGTACCTCATCAAGGCCGAACTGCCGGAAGTCCGCAAGGAAGACGTCAGCATCACCGTTCAGGACGGCGTACTGACGCTCGCCGGCGAGCGCAAGCTGGAGCCACGCGAGGACCAGGAGAAGGCGCATCGCATCGAGCGACACTACGGCGCGTTCGCCCGTCGCTTCGCGTTGCCTGAGAACGCCGACGAGCAGGGCATCCGGGCCGAGAGCCGCGACGGGGTGATCGTGATTCACATCCCGAAGCAGCGCGTCGTCGAACCGCAGCCGCGGCAGATTCAGATCCAGTAAGCCGTTCCGGCCCGTGGATTGCCGGGAGGGCGTCGCAAGGCGCCCTTTCCGTCCGCATGCTCATCGCCGCGCGGACGGTCGCTGTCGCGCCTTATAATTCGCCGGCGAAGAATTTCAGCTGGCGATGAGGCACCGTGACGATGACGACCCCGACCATGGCCAGGAGCACGGCCGACCTCTGCGACGATCACGGCGATCGGGTGCAGGTCTGTGAGCCGACCTTCCACGCGTTCGGCGGCCGCCGCGCATTCCACGGTCCGATCAGCACCGTCCGTTGCTTCGAGGACAATTCGCGGGTCAAGGAAGCGGTGGAGAGTCCGGGCGAAGGCCGCGTGCTGGTCATCGATGGCGGCGGATCGCGCCGGCGGGCGTTGCTGGGCGACAAGCTTGGGCTCGCCGCGGTCAGCAACGACTGGGCGGGCGTGATCATCCACGGCTGCATCCGCGATTCGGCCGAGCTTGGCCACATGGATCTCGGTATCCGCGCGCTCGGTACGATGCCGCTGCGCAGCGACAAGCGCGGCGAAGGCGATCGCGACGTGCCCGTGCGCTTTGCGGGCGTGACGTTCCGGCCGGGCGAGTTCGTCTACGTCGACGAAGACGGCATCATCGTTGCGGTCACCACACTAACCTGAGCCAGTCGCGACGCGTGGCGCGACGCGCCATCCGACTAACCCCCAACCTCTATCCGCTATCCCCTGACACATGCCACGCACCGTCTACTGCCAGTACCTGAAGCGCGAAGCCGATGGCCTCGATCGCGTTCCTTACCCGGGCGACCTGGGTAAGCGGATTTTCGAGAACATCTCGGCTGAAGCGTGGCGCGCGTGGGTCGGCCACCAGACGATGCTGATCAACGAATACCGCCTGTCGACGATCGACCCGAAGGCGCGCAAGTTCCTGGCTGAGGAAATGGAGAAGTTCCTGTTCGGCGACGGCTCGGCCAGACCTGCGGAGTTCGTCGCGCCAGAGCCTGGCGAATGATCCTGGAGCGCCTGGCGATGCGCTGTATCGCCGCCGGTGCGCTGCTGATGCTCGCCGGCGTCATCCTCGGCGCGTTCGGCGCTCACGGCTTGCAGTCGGTGCTGACGCCCAGGCAACTGTCGAGCTACGTCACCGGCGTCACCTATCAGCAGGTCCACTCCATTGGCCTGATTCTCGTCGGTGTGATCGCGCAGGTAACGCCGCCCTCGCCATGGCTGCAACGTGCTGCCGTGTTGTTCGGCATCGGCATCGCTTTCTTCTCGGGGTCCATCTACGCGATGACCTTTGGCGCGCCGCGCTGGCTTGGGATGGTCGCGCCGATTGGCGGCGCATTCTTCATGCTGGGCTGGGCCGCTGTCGCTGCTCATGCCTTTCGTGCGCCGGGCCGGAGCTGAGACCTGGTGCAGATCGAGCAGCCACGCAAGGTGGCTCATAGCGGCATCCAGATGGCTCACCGAGCGTTGTTTTAGCGCAACGAATTTTCATTTTAGGCATTTTCCGCGATGAAAACGTCGAATGCCATCTGTATCATTTTTGCCATCAAAGCCAATCGACTGCTCTGGCATTCAGGTCCAGGCGCACGCGTCGGCTCCCAGCTTCAGCTACCCACCCCGGAGAACTCACCATGAAACTCATACTCGCGGCCGTTGCGACGACCCTGCTGGCGGCATCCCCTGCCATGGCCGCCGATGACGGTGGCTTCTATGCCGGCGCAAGCCTTGGCATCTTCAACGTGGACGAAAGCGGGTTCAGTGAATCCGATACAGGCTACAAGCTCTTTGGCGGCTGGATGTTCAACCAGTTCGTCGGTGGCGAAGTCGAATACATCGACGGCGGCACGGTCCGGGACGGCGGCTTCGGCATCGACTCGACCGGTATCAATCTGTCGGCCAAGGGCAACTGGCCGGTCAACGAGCAGTTCGACGTTTTCGGCAAGGTCGGCTATTACTTCTGGGATGCCGATATCGACTTTACGGGCAACAGTGGCCAGGAGGCCAACAGCAGCGGTTCAGATCTTTCATGGGGCATCGGAGCCGGCTATGACTTCACCGACAATCTCGGCGTCGTCGCCGAGTGGCAGTGGTTCCAGATCGAGGAAGCCGATGCCGACATGTGGTCTGTCGGCGTGGTCTGGAAATTCTGACGCCCAGCTCCAGCTTCTGCCCACCGACTGAACGAGCCCGCCCCGCAAAGGCGGGCTCATTCTTGCCGCGTGTTCACGTGTCGGGAACTCGGCCAGGACCCATGCCTCGCGCTGCGGCCGCGCCTTGCGTAAACGCTGCGCAGGGCACAGGTGCTGCTGGCCCTCACGCCGGGCGACGCCTTGTGATCCGACGCGCGACAAAGAGGACTGCGAGCACCGCAGCGATCGATCGCCCGGGGAGCCAGCCCCGAGCAAGTTCTGCCGAAGAAACGGCGCCCGATTCACGTGCCACCGCTTCCGGGTTGCATTGGCCGCTCAGCGCTGCGGCCGCTGCAGCAGCGTCGTGATCGGCTTCGGCACTCCCACCGCGGCCGGAGCCTCGACGTCGTACCAGCGGTAGCGATCATCATCGCGCAGTGCGGGCGCCTTGCCGGCGCACCGCACCGTAAGCGGTTTGATGTCGTAGTCGAAGTGACTGAACGCGTGCCTGAGTGGTTCTTCCGGCTGCACCGCCGACGAACCCACCAGGTGCTCCCGGCACCATTGGGCGGCGTGCTGGCGCGTCGAGAATTCCGGTAGACCCCACAGCCCGCCCCAGATGCCGCTGGCCGGCCGTCGCTCAAGCAGCACCTTGTTGCCGCGGCGTGCCAGCACGACCCACGCCTCGCGCTGCGGGCGCGCCTTGCGCGCCTTCGGCGCGGGATACAGTCGCTGTGCATCATTCCGCCGGGCCTCGCATGCATGGTTGACCGGACACAACAGGCAGGCGGGATTGGCCCGCGTGCAGATCGTCGCGCCGAGATCCATGATGCCTTGCGTGTATTCGTCCACGCGCGAGTACGGCGTGCATTCTTCCGCCAGCGCCCACAACCTGCGTTCGACTGCCGCGTCGCCAGGAAATCCGTCGACCGCAAAGTAGCGTGCCAGCACGCGCCTGACGTTGCCATCGAGGATCGGATGACGTTCGCCGCGAGACAACGCCAGGATCGCGCCTGCCGTCGAGCGCCCGATGCCGGGCAGCGCCATCACCTCATCGAGCGTCGCTGGAAACTCACCACGATGACACTGCACGAGTATCTGGGCCGTACGCTGCAGATTGCGGGCGCGCGCGTAGTAGCCGAGGCCGGACCAGAGATGCAGAACTTCGTCGAGCTGGGCTGCAGCAAGGTCGCGCACCTGCGGAAAGCGCGCGATGAAGCGCTCATAGTAGCCGGCAGCCGTTCCGACCTGCGTCTGCTGCAGCATGATTTCGGAGATCCACACGCGGTATGGTGTGCGGTCGCGCTGCCACGGCAGGTCCTTGCGGCCGTCGCTCTCGAACCAGCGCAGCAGCGCCGGCGCGATCTCCGCCGCGCTCACGACGAACAGACGAGGGCAAGGTCGCCGGGTCCGGCGCGGCAGTGGTCCGGGTAACCGTATTGCTTCCAGTAGTCGACCAGCCCGATGCGCTCGACGAGATTCGAGAAGCGGGAGTCCTTGCGGAAGCCTGCGGCTTCGGGACTCCAGGCGTTCATGACGTTCCAGTCGCGCAACCACGCCATGCGGTCGCGCGCGAGCGAGTCCTCGATGATCTGATATGCGATGTCGTTCTGCCCCAACTGCAGGTAGGGCATCAACAAGTCCACCTGCTTTGCAACGTCCGGGTCGACCGCGCGCAAACCTGCCACGACGGCCGGGCGCTTGGCCGGATTCGCAATGGCGTCGATGAAGTCACCCACTTTCGATTTCAGCTCGGCCGGCAGGTGTTCCTGCGCCAGCAGCAGTCGCTTCGACTCGTCCCACTGTCCGCGACGCATCGCCACCGCGGCATCGATGCCCTTGCTCGTGCCGCTGCTGATGCCAAGTTCGCTGGCGAGCTTCGAGAAGTGCAATGCGCGTTCGTCTTCGCCTCGCATCAGGTAGACGTCGGCGAGGTTCAACGCCAGCACGGGCGCGCTCGGGTCGAGCTCGTACGCAGCCCGGGCCTGCTCGAGCGCCGCCTCCAGGCGACCGACCTTCTGCAGCAGGATCGAATACCAGTGGTGCGGGGTGGGCTCGTTCGGCTCCAGCGAGATGGCGAAGAAGAATCCGGACTCGGCATCGAGCAGGTTGCCGCGTTCGGAGTTGATCTGCGCCAGCACGGCGTGCGCCTCGCCAATTTTCGGGTCGAGCGCCAGCGCCTGCCGAGCCGACTGCACGGCCATCGGCAGGAACTTTTCCTCGTCGCCTTCCTCCTTGCTGTAACCGGGCAGCACGACGTAGGCGGAGGCCAGTGCTGCGTGTGCACGCGCGAACCCAGGATCGCGCGCCAGCGCGGACTGATACAACTCGATGGCGCGCCTCAGGTTGTCCTCCCCGCGGCGCTTCCAGATTGCCCGTGCCTGCAGGTAGAACTCGTAGGCCTCGACGTTCTGGGTGGGCGCCGCGTCACGCTGCGCAAGCTGCTGCTCCTTGGGCGCGAGTTCGATCTTCAGCTTGTAGACGATTGCAGTCGCGATCTCGTCCTGCACCGTGAAGATGTCCGCCAACCGTCGGTCGTAGGTTTCCGACCAGATGTGAAAGCCCGACTCCGCGTCGATCAACTGCGCCGTGATGCGCACCTGGTCGCCGGACTGGCGCACGCTGCCCTCGAGCACCGTCTCGACGCCGAGATCCTTGCCGACTTCGCGCACGTCGACATTGCGGCCCTTGTAGGCGAACGCGGAAGTGCGGGCAGCCACCTTGAGCCCGGGCACGCGGGCCAGCAGGTTCAGCAGCTCTTCGGACATGCCGTCGCTGAAGTAGTCCTTGCTGGCGTCGCCGCTCAGGTTGGCGAACGGCAGCACCGCGATCGAACTGGGGCTCCCGGCCGCCTCGGCACGGCCGAGGCCGCGTTCGTACAGCAGGTAGCCCAGCCCCGCCATTGCGATCACCACGACGACGCCGAACGCCGCACGCGTACGGAACTGAATCTGCGGCGGCGCCCCGGGCAACGGCTCAGTGCGCTCGATGCCCGTCGCACTGACGTCGAACACCCACGCCAGCACCATCGCGATCGGGAACCCGACCAGCAGGAAAATGACCAGGAAGGTCATGGCCCATTCGGGCACGTACAGGGCGGGCAGCACGACGGAGGCGGCCTCCGTGACCGCCCAGGCTACGGCGCCGTACGCGATGGCGACCTTGCCGACGCGACGACGCTTGATTTCAGCGAGGAAAGCCATCGGTTGCCCGTTTCGTCATTCCCACCATGGGCCGCGGCCCGCCCGGCCGCGGGTCGCGTTACTGAGGCCGCCGCAGCGCGCAGACGTTCACCCGCGCCGCATTGTCCCTCAATCCACGTTGCGAGCGTATCCCCGCGGGCTACTTCCGGCACACACCGACGTCGCCGCTCAGCGTCTTGATGCGCACACGGGCGCTGGCGTTGGCTTCCTGATGGCGCCATTCCTTGCCAGGAGCGTATTCATCGGTGCGCACGGGCGTGGGCCCGAAGCAGGGGCGGATCTCGCCGCTGAAGCTCGACACGTCGTAGTCCGCGCCGGTCTTTCCGACCAGGTCGAGCCGCACGTCCCCGCTGATGCTTTCGATGTCGACGCGCGCGTCCGGTGCCAGCGAACCCTGCAGCGTCAGGTTGCCGCTGGTCGACCGCAGGCGCGACCTGCTGGTTTCGCCGACGGCGAGCGTAAAGTCGCCACTCACGGTGCTGCCATTCACTTCGCCCGCGAGCCGGGTGGCGCTGGCATCACCGCTCACGGTCGTGATCGACACCAGTCCCTGCCTGCCGGAACCGGCGATGGTCACGTCGCCACTGACGGTACGGCACTCCAGGTCCTCGCCGCTCGTCTCGGTGCGCATGTCGCCGCTCACCGACTGCAGGCGTTGCGTGCCGCGCACGGCCTGGACACCGATATCGGCGCTGACGGTGTTGATCGACACCTGGGAACCGGCGGGCACCTTCACGATCAGGTCGGTGTCGTCGACGTGGTGGGACCGGTCGGGCAGGATCACCTTGATGCGGGTGACCTTGTCGGACTTGGTGAAGTCGAGCCGTTCCGTGCCCTTGCCGAGTTCACCCGTGACCTCGACCTCGTTGCGGTCCCAACCCGTCACCACGACCGATCCCGCCATGTTCGAGATCTCGACGGTTCCGGCCGGATCCGCCGCCGTGCGCTTGTCGATCGGCGTGCCGGCAAGCGCGACGAGTGGCAGGGTCGCGACGAAAAGCGCGATGGATCGCGCCATGGTTCGGCCGCTGGGGATGGCGACAATGTCGGTCTTCATAACTGCATCCTCTCGCCAGTCGGCGACGTTGGCATATTCGCTGGCGTATTCACTGGCGCGTTCGCGAGACTGTTGGTCAACTGGCTGATGTTCGACAGCACGGCCAGCTCGTCCTGGTACGTCTTGAGCAGCAGCTCTTCGAGCAGCGGGTCGCCCGGCTGTTCGGCAAGCGCGACATTGATCTCATCCGCGGCGCGACGCATCTCACCGAGATTGAACTCGAGCTTCGCACGCGCCGACGTCGGCAGTGCGGCGATGCGCTGGTCCAGCACCTGCGTCAACTGACGGCGGGCCGCGACGTATTCCGGATCGAGCTGACCCGCCGGCCCGAAAGCAGCTGGCATGGCCACCGCCGCGTTCGACGCCGCGACTGAACTCGCCGGGGCAGCAGGCACTGCAGACTGCTGTACCAGGACACTCCTGTCGAGCAGGCTCGCGGTGAGCAGTGAGGAGCCTGCGACGAGCACCACCGCAGCCGCTGCCTGCCGGAGCCAGGCGGCACCACGGGTCGTGGACGGGACCGGCTGCGCACGTTCTTCGATCCGTGCCGCGATGTCTGGCCACAAGTCACGACCGGGTGCCACCTCCAGCGGCAACTCGCCGAGCCGGGCATCGAGTCGCGTGAAGGCATCCTGTGCTGTTCGTTCATCCTGCGTCATGGTTTCACCCCGTCTCTCCGAGCCTGGCACTCAACAGCGCACGGGCCCGGTGTAACTGTGCCTTGCAGGTGCCGACGGCAATGCCGAGCAGTTGCGAGGCTTCCTCGTGCGAGTGGCCGTACACGCCCACCAGCACCAGCACGTGCCGAGCTCCCGAGGGCAGCCCGGCGATGGCCGTTTCGAGGTCACGGCTGCGACCCGGATCGACCGTCGAGTGGTCGGCCAGGACATCGGCGACCTCACGCTCCACCGAATCCCCGGCGCCAAGCGACTCACCCCGACGTCGCGCCTGCTGCAGCACCACGTTAACCGCGATCCTGTGCAGCCACGTCCCGAACGCGCTGCGTGCCTCGAAACGCGGCAAATTCCGCCACGCCTGCACGAAGGCCTCCTGCGTGCAGTCTTCGGCCGTCGCGACGTTGCCGGTCATGCGCAGGCACAACGCGTGGACACGCGCCGAATGCCGGCGGTAGAGCTGCTCGAAGGCCACGGACGAACCGTCTGCCGCGGACGTGACCAGCCGGCGCTCCTCGGCCGCCTCGCGCATGCGCTGCAGTTCATCGACGACCTCCCCGGCGTGTGCCAAGACCCACCTCGCTGCTACCCGTCGCACCTTGCGGCCGGGTCCGGCATCCTACACAGGCCGCCTGTCGGCCCGTGACGTGCCCCTGTGACAGATCAGATGCGACACGCGGCCAAAAGGTTTACCCCGGAGTCTCGATGCCTGACGCGATTCGTGTCGAGAAGAATGGCCCGATCGGCACGGTGATCCTGCACCGTCCCGCCGTGCGGAACGCCGTGGACCCGCCCACCGCGGCGGCTCTGGCTCAAGCCTGCCTGAGCCTCGACCGCGACCCGCACATCCGGGCCTTGGTGCTTTGGGGCGAGGGCGGCACGTTTTGCGCCGGTGCCGACCTGGGGGCTGTGAGCCGTGGCTGGGATTCGTCCGTGCTGCAAGCACCGACCGGCGCGCCTGGCGACGCCCTCGGACCAATGGGGGTTTCGCGGTTGGAACTCGGCAAACCGGTGATTGCGGCGATCGCGGGTCATGCGGTCGCCGGTGGACTGGAAATAGCGCTGTGGTGCGACCTGCGGGTGGCCGAGGAGGACGCAACGCTCGGCGTGTTCTGCCGGCGTTGGGGTGTGCCGTTGATCGACGGCGGCACTTTCCGCCTGCCGCGCCTCGTCGGCGAGGGTCGCGCGCTCGACTTGATCCTGACCGGTCGCGCCGTGGGTGCCAGCGAAGCGCTGGCCATGGGACTCGTCAATCGAGTCGTGCCCCGCGGTGAATCGCGCGCCGCGGCGGAAGCGCTGGCGCTGGAGATCGCGTCGTTTCCGCAGGGTTGCCTGCGCGCCGACCGCGCGTCGTGCCGGGACCAGTGGGATCGCGAACGTGCCGACGCGTTGCGCAACGAATTCGCGCGCGGACTCGAAGTATTGAACAGCGGCGAGTCTGCCCTGGGCGCCGCCCGCTTCGTGGACGGAGCGGGCCGCGGCGGCCAACCCGTCGGCTGAGCTCAGTTCGACGGCGTGCCCTGCAGGTAATCGACTGCTGCGCCGAGGATCGTGCGCACCGCCACCGGCAACGCACCTTCATCCATGAAGAACAGCGGCGAATGATTGCTGGGCGCGGCGGCGGCTTCCTGTCCCTTTGGCGTGACGCCGACCATGTAAAAGAACGCCGGCACCTTCTGCCCGTAATACGCGAAATCTTCCGAGCCGGTGACGAAGGGCATCACGGCGACGTTGTCGCGTCCTGCTGCACGCTGCAGCGAGGCCACGGCCCGTGCGGTCAACGCAGGGTCGTTGACCACGACGGGGTTCGGATCGCCGCCGAGCTCGAACATCGTAGTGGCACCCGCTGCTGCCGCGGTCTGGCTCGAAATGCGCTTGATGCTCTCGATGACCTGCTCGCGCACGGTCGGGTCGAACGTGCGGAAGGTGCCGACCATCTCTACCGACTCCGGGATGATGTTGTTGCGGATGCCGCCCTTGATCGCGCCAACCGAGACGACGACCGGGTACTCGGTGATGTTGACCTGGCGGCTTACGATCGTCTGCAGCGCCATCACGATCTGCGAGGCGGTGACGATGGGGTCGACGCCACCCCAGGGCCGCGAGCCGTGCGTCTGCCGGCCCTTGACCACGAGCTTGAAGCGATCTGATGCGGCCATCAGCGCGCCTTCGCGGTAGCCGATTGCGCCAGTGTTCATCGCGGACCAGAGGTGCAGGCCGAACACGGCGTCGGGTTTGCTGGTCGCAAACAGGCCCTCGTCCAGCATCAGGCTGGCACCGCCTCGTTCACCGTCCGGGGCGCCCTCTTCCGCTGGCTGGAAGATGAACATCACCGTGCCGGGCAGTTCGTTGCGCATGCCGGCGAGCACTTTGGCCGCCCCCAGCAGGATCGCCATGTGCCCGTCGTGACCGCAGGCATGCATCACGCCGACTTTCTCGCCGCGATACTCCGACGTCGCCGTCGACTTGAACGGCAAGTCACCCTGCTCCGTGACTGGCAGCGCGTCCATGTCCGAGCGCAGTGCGATCGTCGGGCCTGGCTTGCCACCCCGCAGGATTCCGACGACGCCCGTGTGCGCGATGCCCGTCTGCACCTCGATCCCCATCTGGCGCAACTGTTCGGCCACGATCTTCGACGTGCGGACTTCGCGGTTGCTGAGTTCCGGGTTCTGGTGGAAATCGCGACGCCAGGTGATCACCTGCGGCATCACGGCGGCGGTGGCGGCATCAAGCGACGCATCCGTAACGGCGGCCTGCGCCGGGGTGGCTGCGGTCGCGACCAGCAGCAGCGACGCGAGGAACTGGCGATGGGTCATGATCGAGGTGCCCTGGTAGCGGTGAGACGAGGCGCGCAGCATACTTCACGGACCGCATCGACCGGGAGAACCAGATGCCTGCATTTCGCCAGTCGATTGCGGCCCTTGCCGCCATGAGCATTTGCCTGATGAGCACCGTCTCAATGCCGCCAGCCGACGCCCAGACCTACTCGCCTGCGGTCGCGCGGTCGCTCGCAAAGACCCAGAAGCCGCCGCTGCACGGCCGGCACTGGATGGCGATCACCGGCAAGCCGCTTGGCGCCACGGCCGGCGCGAAGATCTTCGAGCGGGGCGGCAATGCCGTCGACGCGGCCTGCGCCATGATCGCCGCGACGTCGACGATGTGGGACGTGCTGCACTGGGGTGGCGAGACGCAGGCCCTGATCTACGATCCGCGCTCGAAGCAAGTGATCGCGATCAACGGGCTCGGCGTGGCGCCCACCGGTGCGACACCCGAGTTCTTCAAGGGCAAGGGCTTCAAGTACCCGCCCGCGTATGGCCCGCTCGCGGCGGTCACACCCGGCACGCCGGGCGGCATCATCCTGATGCTGCAGGAGTACGGCACGCTCTCGCTCGCCGAAGTGCTGGCCCCGGCCATCGAACTCGCGGACGGCTATCCAATCGACGGCGAAACTGCCGATTTGATCGAGCGCTGGCGAGAAAAGCTCAAGGAATGGCCGTACTCGAAACAGGTAATGCTGCCGCACCTCGGCTCGGCGCGCGAAGCACCGCGCGCCGGTGAAATCTTTCGCCAGCCCGACCTCGCAGCCACGCTGCGCAAGATGGTCGAGGCGGAAAAGCAGGCGCTCGCCGCCGGCAAGTCGCGCAAGGAAGCCCTGCAGGCGGCGTACGACCGCTTCTATCGCGGCGACATCGCGCAGGAGTTCGTTCGCGCCGTAAAGGAACAGGGTGGCCTGATCACCCTCGACGACCTCGCGCAGTGGCAGCCACTCATCGAGCAGCCGCTCAGCACCAACTACCGCGGCGTCGAGGTCTACAAGCTCGACGTCTGGACGCAGGGCCCGGCGCTGCTGCAGTCGCTCAACATCCTCGAGAACTTCGACGTGCGCGCGATGGGTTACAACAGCGCGAACTACATCCACACCGTCTACCAGGCCATGAACCTCGCCTTCGCCGACCGCGACTTCTATTACGGCGACCCGTATTTTCCGCCCGCAGAGCCCAAGCAGGGCCTGCTCTCGAAAGAGTATGCGAAGCAGCGCGCCGCGACGATCCGCATGGATCGCAACGACGTGAACGCAGGCCCCGGTGATCCGTATCCGTTCCAGGGCGGCAAGAACCCCTACGCCAGCCAGTTGCAGCAACAGCGCAAGACAGCGCTCGATGCACTGGACAAGGCAGAGCTTACGGCACAGCAACTGGCGGACTTCGAGGCAGGCTTCAGGAGCGGCACCACGACGGTAATGGCTGCGGACGCGAACGGCTGGCTGGTGTCAGTGACACCGAGCGGCGGCTGGGTGCCGGCGACGATTGCCGGCCGAACCGGCATTGGCCTGAGCCAGCGCATGCAGTCGTTCGTGCTCGACGCGGCCGAGAACCCCTTCAACGTCGTGGCACCAGGCAAGCGTCCGCGTGTCACGCTGACACCGAGCCTCGCCCTCAAGAACGGCAAGCCCTGGCTCGCCTTCGGCGTGCAGGGCGGCGATTCGCAGGACCAGAACCTGCTCCAGTTCTTCCTGAACGTGCAGGAGTTCGGCATGACGCCGCAGGAAGCTGCCGAAGCCGCTAATTTCAACAGCTACCAGATGCAGGCGTCGTTCGATCAGCACGCGTCGCAGCCGGGCCGCATCGTGCTCAACTCGTCGATGCCGCAGTGGGTCACGAAGGAACTCATCGGGCGCGGCTACAAGCCCGAATTCGAAGCCCGCACCTCCGGTCCGATCAACGCGATCATGATCGACCCGGAGAACGGCACGTTCTGGGGCGGCTCGAGCAACCACGGCGAGGACTACGGCATCGGCTGGTAGCAGGCGCTTGACCACACGCCTGCCACCCATCGCGTTGCTGCAAGCGCTGCGTGTGCTGCTGGCGACGCCGCGACTGGCCCCACCGGAAGGCGAAGCGGGCCGCATTGGCGCAGACGGCCCGGACGCGCTGCGGATCATCGGCGTTGGCGATTCAATTATCGCCGGCACCGGAGTGCAGGAGTTGCGGGACTCGCTGACCGCCTCCTATGCGCGATTGCTGCACGCGCGCGTGCAACGTCCGGTCGAATGGCAGGTCCGAGGGCGCAACGGCGCAACTTCCGCGTCCGTCCTGCGCGAACTGGTGCCGACCGTGCCCGCGTGCGACCTCTACTTGATCTCGGTGGGCGTCAACGACGTGACACGGCGCGTGACCCCGAGCACATTCGGCCGCAATGTCAGCGGCATCCACGACCAGCTGCGGGAAAGGGCGCCCGCGTCGGCATTCCTGTTCGCCGGCGTGCCGCCGCTCGAACGCTTCCCCGCGCTGCCTGCGCCGCTCAACTCGCTCCTTGGCGCCAGCGCTCGCGACTTGCAGCGGGCCGCGGCCGACGCCCTCGCGGGGCGACCGCGAACCTACTGCCACTTCTTTCCGGAAGCCGTACCGCCGGGTGATTTCGCGCGCGACGGATTTCATCCGGCTGAATCCGCCGTGTTGGC
Source organism: uncultured Pseudomonadota bacterium (assembly GCA_963748985.1). Classification (GTDB taxonomy): domain Bacteria; phylum Pseudomonadota; class Gammaproteobacteria; order Steroidobacterales; family Steroidobacteraceae; genus RPQJ01. Next base: position 4,371 of record CAVVKQ010000021.1, on the reverse strand, counting down.
TTGGGCCGCCGCACTGCTGGCACTGACAGGTCACGACGAGGTGGCGAGCTGTTCGCGGTGATAGAGCCGCGCCGCAATCCACCACACGACCGCGACCACCGCAAACGAAGCACCCAGGCTCACTGCCCAGTCGAGCGCGCTGATCCGCTCCGAGCGCAGCACGCGCAGGATCATCTGGTTCTGGCCCAGGAACGGAACGGCCAGCATCCAGAGTTGCGTCCGGACCGGGGCGACCATCAGTACCAGCGACGGAATCATCGGCAGGAACATCAGCAGCGGCAGGTAACCCTGTGCCTCGCGATAGCTGCGCGCGAACGCGGCGAGCGCCGTCAGCACCGTCGCGCCGAGCAGCACGACCGGCAGGATGATCAGGAAAAGCTGCACCAGTCCGCCGGCCCCGAGATCGAAGGACGCGTCCATGCCGCGCGCCGGCACGATGGCGAATGCCAGGCGATATGCGATGAGCGTGACCGCGATCGACAGCAGCGAGAACACCGCCGTGGCAAGGATCTTGGCGCTGATGATCGACTCGCGCGCAACGGGCGTGGCGAGCAGCGGTTCGAGCGACTGCCGCTCGCGCTCGCCTGCAGTGGCATCGATCGCGAGCTGCAGGCCGCCGATGAACGCCAGCAGCAGCAACAGGTACGGCAGGATCTGCTGCGACAGGTCGAATCGAGCCTCTGGTGTGGCCACGTCACGCGCGCCGACCTGCAGCGGATTGGCGACCGCGGGGTCAATGCCCCGGGCAAAGAGCCGCAGCGTACCGACGGTGCTGCCGTAACCGTCGAGCAGGCCGCTCAGTCGCGACACCGTCGCGCCGGAAGCCAGCGGGCGTGAGCTGTCGAAGATCACCTCCACACTTGCGGGCCGGCCGGAACGCCAGTCCTCGCCGTACTTTGCGTCGATGCGCAGGACGACGTCGTGCTCCTGCGTGCGCACGGCCGCGTCGGCATCACGTGGCGCGGGCAGCACCTGCACGTTGTGCGACTGCAGCCAGGCGACGAGATTCGGTGCGTGCTCCGCACCAATCACCGGCAATTCCAGCGGCCCCTCGAGCTGCTGCGTCTGCTTGCGTGCGCTGAGTGCGTTGGTGCCCGCCAGCACCAGCGGAATGGCGAGCGGAATCACGACGAACGCGACCAGCAGCATGCGGCGGTCGCGGAATGCGTCGAGCAGCTCCTTGCGCAGGACAATCCACAGCGCCCTCATGCGAACAACCCCTCGTCCGAGCCGATCGCCTTGACGAATGCGTCCTCGAGATTGCCGCAGCCGGTGGACTCGCGCAGTTCATCCGGGGTGCCGTCGGCAACGACGTGTCCGTGCGCGATCACGACGATCCGGTCGCAGAGCCGTGCAACCTCCTGCATGATGTGACTCGACAGCAGCACGCAACGGCCCGCGGCACGCTGCTCGAGCAGGAAACTGCGCAGCGAGCGCGTGGTCATCACGTCGAGCCCATTGGTGGGCTCGTCAAGCAGCACGTTGCGTGGCGCGTGCACCAGCGCGCGCGCAATCGCGGTCTTGGTGCGCTGCCCCTGCGAGAAACCCTCTGCGCGACGGTCGATGAAGTCGCGCATCTCGAGGGCCGACACGAGCCGTTCGGTGCGCTCTGCGATCAGGCGGGCGTCGAGCCCCTGCAAGGCGCCGAAGTACGCGATGTTCTCGCGCGCAGTCAGCCGCTTGTAGATCCCGCGCGCATCGGGCAGCACGCCGAGGGACGCGCGCACGCGGGTCGGCTCGCTGGCCGCGTCGAGGCCATCCACGAGCACGCGGCCCGAATCCGGGGACATCAGCGTGTAGAGCATGCGCAGCGTGGTGGTCTTGCCGGCACCGTTCGGACCAAGCAAACCGGTTATCTGCCCATCGGCTGCATCGAAGCTCACGCCATCGACAGCCTGCACCCGGCCCGCGCGCGTCAGGAAGGCCTTGCGCAACATTTCGACGCGAATCATGGGCGCCGCACGCGGACCATCACGGGTCCCAACCGTATGAACCGCCGAATGGCGGCGAGTACTGCAACTGGTCGAGGCAGGCGCCATCGAGCGACTTCGCACCGGCGGCCGCGATGAACTCGGCGACGAGCCGCGGCCCGCAACCCACGCCCATCACGCTGTGGCCCTGTCCGCGGAAAACGAAATGCCGCGAATTCGGCAGCGTGCGCTGCACCTCGTCGGCGTATCGCGGCGGCGTCACCGGATCCAGCTCGCCGGACAGCAGCAGCACCGGCTTGCTGGATTTCACGGCGTCGTGGAAATCCTGCGGCATCGTGCCACGCGGCCACACGGCACATTGCGCCAGCGTGTAGTCGACGAATTCCGTGCCGAGGACGGTCCCGGCGTCTGCCGGATCGACCCGCATCCCTGGCGCGTCTTCCGCGCACATGACGGACAACTGCAACGGCACGTAGATCTGTTCGCCGATCAACTGCTCCAGCATGCGCGACTGGGCCATGAGGTTCGCGAACTGGCCGCCGGCGGCCTCGGCGAGCAGCATCGGCAGCATGCCGAACAGCTGCGGCGCATAGGAATGAAACCGTACGACCGCTGCAAGCGAAGACTCGGTGAACTCGTCCTCGCGCTGCTCGTTCGTGAGCGGGTCGCGATACGACACTTTCTGTGGCTGTTCGCGCAGTCGCTGCAGCAGCTCGTCGAGGCGCGCCCGCGGCGACCCGAACCGCTGCGCGCATGCAGCATCCGCTGCGCAGCGCGCGAACTGGGCATCGACGGCCGCCTCGAGATTCTTTGCATGCTCATTGCCAAGGGCCAGGCTCGGCGGCACGACGGAGTCGAGCACGACCGTCCGGATCGACGCTGGGTGGCGGCGCAGGTATTCGAGCCCTACGCGCGTGCCGTACGAAACTCCGACCAGGTTGAACTGCGCGATTCCCAGCGCACGGCGAACGTCTTCGAGGTCCGCAACGTACGCGCTGGTCGTATAGGCGCGAACGTCGACGTTCGGCCCGAGTTCCTGCAGGCAGTCGGCCGTCAGTCGGCGCGCCTCATCGACACCAGCGGAATCGAGAAGTTGCAAAGCCTCGTCGTTCAGTGTCCTGGGACATTTCAGCGGATTCGATCGGCCAGCGCCGCGCTGGTCCACGAGCAGCACGTGACGCTGGCGCAGAATTTCGCGAAACGCGGGGTAGACGGTTGGAAAGGCTTCGAGCGCCGACTGGCCGGGGCCGCCGGCCAGCATGACGACAGGATCCCTGGCCGGGGTCTTTGCCGTGCTCGGCACCCAGGCAATCGCGAGATCGAGCTTGCGGCCGTTCGGGTTGGAGCGATCTTCTGGAACCTGCAGCGTTGCGCAGCGCGCGGGTACTGTCTGAGCCTGCCCAACCTGCGTCAGCGTGCACGGAGTAAATACCAGGCTCCCGTACGAGACGGTAACCGGTGCAGTCGGTGCGTCCGCCCAGGCAGCCGGAGCCACTGCCAGGGCCACGAGGACCCCGAGGACACGACGGATGGTCTGCAATGACCGCATGCTGAACCTGCCTCTGCGTAGCGCTGCGCAACGTACACGGCGCCGGAGGTCTTCGCCACACGATTCGGCTAGGATGCGCCCATGCGTGTTTCGATGCCGCCCGCCACGCGGGCCCTGCTGTTCATCAACGTTGCCGTTTTTGCGGCTCAGTTCCTCACCGGCGACCTGCTGCTGCGGCCGTTCGCCCTCTGGCCGCCGGCCTCGGCCCAGTTTCCGGGAGCACCGTCGTTCCAGGTCTGGCAGTTGCTGACGTACGGATTCCTGCACGGCAGCCTCACCCACCTGTTTTTCAACATGTTCGCGCTGTACATGTTCGGCGGCGAGATCGAGCGCCTGCTCGGCACCCGGCGCTATGTCACCTACTATCTCGTCTGCGTGGTGGGCGCGGCGCTCGCCCAGCTGCTGGTGCTGAGCAACATGGACTTGCCACCTATTCCCACGGTGGGCGCCTCTGGCGGCGTGTTCGGCCTGTTGCTGGCGTTCGGCATGGCCTATCCGCAGCGGCGCATCATGCTGCTGTTCCCGCCGATACCGATGCCGGCGTGGCTGTTCGTCACGCTGTATGGCGTGCTCGAGTTGTACCTGGGCGTCACCGGGTCGGGCCAGGGTGTGGCACATTTCGCGCACCTGGGCGGCATGGTGGCGGGTTTCGTGCTGCTGCTGCGCTGGCGCCGTCAGCCCGGGCCGCGCTGAGTGGGAGAGTCACAATGGCCGAGCATCCGCGATCGAAGCGCCACCGCAATAAGCCCGCCGGGGCTACCGCCGGCAAGCAGGGCGACGCGCCGTTGAAGGAGCGCAACAAGGTCAGCCGGGACTCGGCCGAGGAAGCCGTGCGCACGCTGCTGCGCTGGGCCGGCGAAGACCCGCAGCGCGAAGGCCTGATCGATACGC
>CAVVKQ010000020.1:0-188458 GCA_963748985.1 uncultured Pseudomonadota bacterium | reverse complement strand
AGGTCGAACGACGCGAGCTGCAGCAGAACGTGAAGCTCGGGCCGGGCGGCATCCGCGAGATCGAGTTCATCGTCCAGGCGTTCCAGTTGCTGCGTGGCGGCGGCACGCAACGGCTGCAGACGCGCAGCCTGCTCGAGGCGCTGCCACGACTGGCGGGGCAGAAGTTGCTGCCGTCCGCTACCGTGGACGAACTGCTCGCGGCCTATCGCTTCCTGCGGCGTGTCGAGAATCGCCTGCAGGAATGGAACGACGAGCAGACGCACGAGCTGCCCATCGACGATCACGCCCGTGCGCGGCTTGCGTTCGCGATGGGGCTGTCCAGCTGGCCTGAACTCGAGCGCGAGCTCGAGCACCATCGGGGTCGTGTCAGCGCGCATTTCCAGCGCGCCGTATTTGCGCCCGGCGCCACGACTGCCGACGACGAGGCGAGTGCGGGGCTCGAGCACATCCTCGATCCCGAACTCGACGATGCGCGCAGGCGCGAGCGACTGGTTGTGCTGCGGGCGCCGGACCTGGTCGAGCCGTTCCTGCGGCAGCTCGACCAGTTGCGCGAGGGCGGCTATTACCGGCGTCTCGACGAGACCGGCCGACGTCGGTTGCAGGTCCTGTTGCCGCGCCTGCTGCGCGCCGTAGCGCGCGTGCAGAATGCCGAGGCCGCGCTGTCGCGCGTGTTGCACGTGATCGAGCGCATCGGCGGCCGCACGGTGTACCTCGCGTTGCTCAACGAGAACGCAGTGGCGCGCGAGCGGCTGTTCGAGTTGTGCGCGCATTCCCAGTTCCTGTCCGACCAGATCGCGGCGTTTCCGCTGCTGCTCGACGAACTGCTCGATGACCGGTTGTTCGACGAGACGCCGACGCGCGCCGAGCTGGCCGTCGAGCTGCGCAATCGGATGGCGAACTGCGTGGTCGACGACACCGAGGAACAGGTCGAAGCCTTGCGGCAATTCCAGCGCGCAGCGATGTTCCGCATCGCCGTGCCGGACCTCACGGGCCGCCTGCCGCTCATGAAGGTGAGTGACCACCTGACGGACCTGGCCGAACTGCTGGTGCAGGCAACGCTCGACCTCGCCTGGCAGCAGATCGTTGCGCGGCACGGTGTGCCGCTGTGCGGACCCACGGACGATACGTTGCGACAGGCAGGGGTGATTGTCGTCGCGTACGGCAAGTTCGGCGGCATCGAGCTCGGATATGGATCCGACCTCGACCTCGTGTTCCTGCACGATTCAAGCGGCGAGGTGCAGCGCACCGCCGGCCCGCAGGTCGTCGACAACGGCGTGTTCTTCCTGCGGCTCGTGCAGCGGCTGGTGCACCTGCTCACGGTGCATTCGGCGGCTGGGCGCCTTTACGAAGTCGATACCCGCCTGCGCCCGAGCGGCAAGGGTGGTCTGCTGGTGCAGAGCATCGAAGGTTTCACGGACTACCAGCGCACTGACGCATGGACGTGGGAGCACCAGGCACTGTTGCGATCACGCGCCGTCGCGGGTGGCGCGGAATTGCGCAACCGTTACGAGTCGCTGCGAGTCGAGCTGCTGCGCACGGCGGTGCGCCGCCAGACCCTGCGCGAGGACGTGCGCTCGATGCGCGAACGGATGCGGTCGGAGCTGTCGAAATCGAAAGCTGGCGAGTTCGATCTGAAGCAGGACGAGGGCGGCATCACCGACGTCGAGTTCCTGGCGCAGTACTGGACCCTGCTCTGGTCGGCCCGGTACCCGGAGCTGGTGACCTTCTCCGACAACATCCGCCAGCTCGAAAGCCTGGCCTCGATCTGCCTGGTGCCGCAGGAAACCGTCGATGTGCTGACTGCCGCCTACCGTGCGTACCGCCAACGGATGCACCACCTGTCGCTCGAGGGCGGTGACAACAATATCGCACCGGCCGCCGAGTTCGAGGCCACGCGGGATGCCGTGCGGGCGATCTGGCGGCAAACCATGGAAACGAGCCTACAATTGCCTTCCGACTAACCCCTATCCCCCAACCCCTATCCCCTAACTCTATGGCCGATCTCCTCGTACCCATCTCGCCCGGCGAACTCATCGACAAGATCACGATCCTGGAGATCAAGTCGGCGCGCATGACCGACGCGGCGAAGTTGCACAACGTGCGCACGGAACTGACGCTGCTCAACGAGACCTGGCGCGTCTCTGCTTTTTCGGCCGTGGACATCACTGCAGAATGGACCGGACTGCGTGACGTCAACGGACAGCTGTGGGACATCGAGGACCGCATCCGCGACAAGGAGCGGGAGAGCCTGTTCGATGCCGAGTTCATCGAACTCGCGCGCGCGGTGTACGTAACGAACGATGAGCGCGCGGCGATCAAGCGCCGCATCAACGCGCGGCTCGGATCGGCCCTGGTGGAAGAGAAGAGCTACAGGGAATACAGGAAGTAGAGGAAGGGCAGGAAGGGCAGGAAGGGCAGGAAGGGAGTAGGCGGCGGGGCTACTTCAGGCACACGACCAGTTTGGCCACGTGGCTGCGCCAGTTGATCGGTATCACAACGGGCCGGTCGCCGATCGGCAGTTCGACGGTGTTGCCTGCGCCGGCCACGACGGTGGGCACCGAGATCGCGAAGTCCTTGCCCAGGTCGCGTCGCACGGTCCCGGCGATGGTGTTTGCCACCTCGCCGACCAGGTCGCACAGGTACTCGTGCGAGACATTGCTTTCGTTCATTTTCATCAGCAGCACGGTAAGCATGCCGCGGGGCGCCGAAAAGCAGACGATGCCGTTGCGACGGCCAGACACCGCAATCACGCCGTTGTAGTCGTGGATGTCGGGCGCGCCCTCGGTGACGAGATACGGTGAGCCAACGGAGGCCGCCTGCTGCGCAGCGACCTCGAAATAGCGGGTCGTGCCATAGACGAACGCGCGGATGTCCTGTTCTTCGAGCATGGGTGTATCAGGCGCCGCCGATCAGTTCTTCCAGCGCTTCGTTGAGCTGGCGGTCCGAGAACGGCTTGTTGAGGAAGCCATTGGCGCCCTTCTCCATGGCTTCGACGGCGGTGGCCTTGTCGGCCAGAGCGGAGATGATCAGGATCAGGACGTGCGGCTTGATGGCGACCAGTTGTTCGACGCACTCGATGCCATCCATCTGGGGCATCGTGATGTCCATCGTGACGACATCCGGGTCGGTCCGACGGAAAATCTCGATGGCCTCGACGCCGTTCGCGGCGAGTCCAACGACCTCCAGGTGTTCGATCTGCTGGCAGCGCTCGATGCGCCGGCGGATGACATTGGAGTCATCGACGATGAGCAGTTTCAGCTGCGTCGTCAGGAATGGAGCGTTGGCGGCCATCGCGAGGTTTCCTGAGGGGGCGACCGTCAGGCGACGGCGCCCTGCTGGCCACTTTGCGCGGGCAGCAGGATGGAAAACCGGGTGTACTTGCCGGGCGCAGTCGCGATGCTGATCTTGCCGCCGATCGAATGGACGGCTTTCAGCACGAAGTCCAGGCCTACCCCGCGTCCAGCGTCCCGGTCATTGCCGTCGTGGGTCGAAAAGCCGGGCTTGAAAATGAGGGCGAGGCTTGCCTTCGTGTCGAGATGCCGGGCTGCATCCGCGCTCAGGTCGCCGCGCCGCACCGCGGTTTCCCGCAGCCGCTCGGGGACGATGCCGCACCCGTCGTCCTGGAACACCAGTTCGAATCTCTGCTCGCTCGACTTGAACTGGATCTGCAGCAACCCGACTTCGTCCTTGTCGAGTCCGCGCCGGGTACCGTCATCCTCGATGCCGTGTACCACTGCGTTGCGCACGAGCTGGATGGCGATGTCACGCACCGTTCTGCGAATGTCCCCGGGCACCTCGCCGAGGCCGGTGGTGACGAGCCGGACTTTCTTGCCGGCATCCGTGGCGATGCGCTGGGCCAGCGCGTCCAGGGAGGGCGTAATGTCGAGTTGACCGGCATCGATTGTCGTCGTTGCGGAGTGCGTGCTCGGAGCGGCGGTCAACAGCGCGTTCGCGCGCAGGGCATCGGCGCGGCTGGCCAGTTCGCGGATCGATTGCAGATGGCCAATGATTTCGTCGAGGCACACGACGAGCGGCAGAAAATCGTTGCCGGACAGCTGTGAGCGGCCCCGCAGTTCGTGCAGCAGATCTTCGAACGCGTGGGTGCGGGCCTCGACAGAAGCCAGGCCGAGTGTCGCGGCATCGCCCTTGATTCGGTGCATTTCGCGGAACAACTGGTCGATCTTGGTGCGGAAATCGCCATCGCCGCGTGCCGGAACCTTGAGGACATTGTTGACCTGTGCAAGCGCCGCGCTCGTATCGTCGAGGAACGCCAGGAGTTGGCCGGGGTCGACCTGCAGCAGGCCGAGCAGCATGTCCATCTGTACCTGGGATCTGGCCTGAGCCTCTTTCAGTTCGCGAGCCAGCATCACCCGTGACGTCACGTCGTTGACGGATACCAGAATCTGGCGCACGCCATGGTCACCCTTGACGCGATGGAAATCGAACTCCAGGTAACGCAGGTCGCGGCTGCCGTCCCCACGGTCGACATGAACCTCGACCTCCGCGAGCGGGTTGATGCTCCGGATCAGCTTTTCGTTGGCACGTTCGCCCCAGAGCAGCTTCACGTACTTCGTCGCCGTCGCCAGCGTTTTTTCCGTCACCGTGTCCCGGAGCAGTTCCTCGAGCGTCATCCCGCTGAAGTCGTCGCGGCGGAACAGGGCGGACAACGCGGCGGAGTGTGCCTTGCCGATGCGGAAGTCGGCGTCGAGCAGGAACAGCCCATCCTTGACCGTGCCCAGGATGTCGCGGGTCTGGTTCTGGGCCTCGACGGCCAACCGTTCATGGCGCACCTTCAGCCACTGGAAGTACGCCAGCAGTGTCACCAGCAGGCAGGCGAAGGCGACGCCGGTGATCATCAACTTGCGCAGGGTTGCGGACGCCGTGACCACCTGCTGCTCGAGACCGGTACCGATCGCAGACAGGGCCGTGTTCAGGCGATCCGTCCCTTCGCGACTGGACTTGATGGCCTGGCGCGTGTCCAGCAGCAGCTGGCGTCCGCGGGAGTTGAGCTGCGTGCCGACGGAATCGGAATCGCGGTAGGGAAGGCCTTCAAATCCGGCAACGGGATCCAGGGCCTTGCGGTACTCAGTCCAGAGACGCTCGACTTCACGCAGATCGGCGGAGGTGCCGGCCGCCGACGGTCTCAGTTGCGCCAGCGACTGATCGAAGTTCTGCACAGCGCCGCTCAGGTCCTTGACCGCCTGGCCGACGAAAGCCCGCGCTCCAAGACGGTCGCGGATCGCGAGGAGCGATTTGGCGATGGCGATCGGCTGGCCACGCTGCTCGCTCGCCAGCTTGAGCGCTGCGGTGTCAGCCGACAGTTGATCGGCAAGCCGATACCCCGGAACCAGCACCAGTCCGATGAATGCTACGAGCAGGACCAGGAAGCCGACGGTCGCGGCCTGGTCGCGCACTCGTCCCGACAAACGTGTGGTCATGTTGCCCTGCTGTCCTGTTGGCGAGCGGCTTGTCCTGCTCATGGCGTTCCTGCGTCGTCGGGACGGAAGACGATACTGGTCACGACGGTCGCTTCGAAGTCCGGATTGCCGGCCGCGAGTGGCTTGAAGCGCCAGCGTCGGACGGCATCGAGTGCAGCCCGATCGAATACGTCGGCCGGGCTCGAGTTCACGACCTCCGCCGACTTGACCTTGCCGTCCGCATCCAGGGTGAAGCGCACTCGCACTTCGCCACCGATGTCGCGTTTCAAGGCGTCTTTCGGGTATTCCGGTGGAACGTACCTGGTGCGCTTCAACTCACCTGGTGGCAGCTGGCGCGGCGCATTCAGGTTGGCGAGGGCGCTGCCCTGTGACGGCTCGAGCGGGCGTCCGTCGTTGACGCGGTCCGAGACCGGTTGTGCGAGTCGCTCGGGTTGCGTCGATGTCGGTTGCGCCGTGGCTGCGGGCGGCGCAGCGCGTATCGCGGCGGCGACCCGCGTGGGGCTCACGCCGAGCGCGCGCGCTTCTGCCAGCCAACGTTCCAGGTCGTCGCGTTGCGGTCGTGCCGCAGCTTCGCGAATCTTGACCAGGAACGCCTGAGTGAGCTCGGCCGTCGCCGAATCGGCCAGCCCTTTGGGGTCCGCTGGCAGCCTGCGCAATTGCGTCAGATAGACCTTCGCACTGTCCGTGGCCGGCTCGACCAGCTTGCCTTCGCGGATTCGCGTCGAGACGAGTTGTGCCAGCTGCTGCGCACGCGCGTCACCCTGCCGGCGACTGATCTCGTTTGCCGCTGCGATCTGCGCCTCCGCCAGCTTCGCGTCGATCTGAGCCAACCCGGGATCACCCGGACGAATGAGCTTGAGTTGGACGAGCGTGCCCGCGGCGTCGTTGAGCTTGCGCTGCGCAAGTTCGGACTGCAGGCGCTCGTCGAGCAGGCCACCGATTCGCTGCAGTCCCTCCTGGGCTTCGTCGTTGTCGGGATCCTGCGCGAGTACTGCCCGGAAGTAGGCGAGAGCATTGTCGCCTTCGGGATCGGTGTAGTGACGCGCGTTCAGCGCAACGCGCGCCCTGTCCAGAAGCTCCTCGCTCGAGCCCGTCTGGACATCTGCGGCCTCCGTCGCCGGGAGCGAAATGCCGGGCTCGGCAACCTGGCTGTCATGGGCGGCGGTCGCGGGAGCGCGATCGTCCGTCGTTGGTTCACGCAGCGTGAACCACGCCGCGGTGATCGCGACGAGCACAACGCCGGCCAGGACTGGGCCCCACGTTCGCCATTTGCTGCCGCCCACGGGACCGCTGGTACTTATCGTCGGACCATGCGAGCGGCGAACCTCGCTGCCGCGCCGGTCCATTGCACGCGCGGGCGGAGGTGCGACAACGATCGGCGCGGACCCGGCGGCAGCCGGCTCGACGATCGGCTGCGTGGCCAGGGTGAGTCGAGCGAGGGCTTCCTCGCGTGCTCCGTCGACCACGGCGCTCGTCTGGCCCTGTTCGAAGGGAATCGACAGGATCGCGAATGTTGCCGATCCCTTGAGGGAGCGCGCGACGTTTGGACTCTCGTCGGCCGGCGTGAGCACGACGACGACGCAGGTGCCGTCTGGCGACTGCACGCTTTCGACTGTCGCGGTGAGGTCCTGCTGGCCTCGCGCATCCAGCAGCAGCACGCACGGGCGCAATGGCCGGATGAATTCACGGGCTGCATCGACCGACTCAACGTGTCGAAACGTGGCTTCGCCATCCAGGGCCTGGCCGATCTGCTCGAGCAGCGAGTCATCGTCGGTCAGGGCGATGATCTCGACGCGCGGTAGGCGCGATGCGGCAGGCTCGCCAGCGGGCGCGGGGGTCGGGGGCGCCTGGGCGGGCGCAGGTATCGCGGTCAAGGGAACCCTCCTGTCAGGACGCCGAGCCGATGCGCCTGGCGCGATGGCTTCTGCACACAGGAGTGTAAATAAGGTGCATTCCCCGACCTTGTGCCACGTCACAGATCGGAAGTCGGAACGGCACGGGGCAGCTCTCGGCGGCGCGGGCAATCCGCTCGAACAGGAAAACGGGTGACGTTATGTCGAGTATCGGTGCGAGCCTGCCTGGTTCTCACCGCAACGCCGGGAATGGGAAAGCGAGGACGTCCCGACCAACCCTTTCCGCTACTTCTTCAGCACGTACTCCGCGCTGCAATAAGGGCACTTCGCCGTGCCGGTCTTCTCGATGGCCAAAAACACGCGGGGATGGGAGTTCCACAGGTGCATGCCTGGCATCGGACATGCGAGCGGCAGGTCCGCCTCGGTCACCTCGTACTGGTGCTGGGCATTAGGGTGGTTGAGCTTGTCGCTGCGTTCGGCCGTCACGGTGCTGCTGCCTTCGCGTCGGAGTGAGAAACGGGGCGGCCCGATTCTGTGAGCGCATTATCGCGCAGCTGGTATCACCCGTGCTACGCGCGTTCTCGCCCGCAGCAGCGGGCGGGATGTCAGGTGCCTGTCGGGGTGCGCGGAGCGCCCGCCAACATCAGGTTGTCGAGCATTTCGATCGCGTCGTCGACCTCGACCAGGTCCATGACACCCGGCAATTCGATTTTCTCGGTCCACGGCAGGTTCCCGGCCGACCGGTTCAGAAACCTTGTCGCGGCGCGATCGTAGCGATCCACGCACCAGCGGCGGCTGTAATAGGGGCCGCTGCGCTCCGGATTGGTCGGGGCATACAGGCCGATCACCGGCGTACCGACCGTCGTGGCCATGTGCGCGGGGCCCGAATCGGGCGACACCAGCGCGGTCGCCCGCTGCAGGGTCGCCAGGAATTCGAGCAGCGTGTCGCGCCCGACCAGGTTGCGGCATGGCTGCCGCATCTCCTGCTCGATCCGCACACCGTACTCCAGCTCGAGCGGGCTGCGTCCGCCGCACAGCAGCACAGTCATGCCATGGCGCTGCACGGCGTGATCAGCAAGCGCGGCATAGCGCGCGACGCTCCAGTTGCGCAGCTCATGGCTTGAACACGGACTGAGCACGAGGGTGGGTCTGGCGCGGTCGGGGATCGCGTCGATCGCGTAGGCCAGCGCGGAATCCGGCAGCGGAATGTCCCAGCGCATCGAACGCCCGGTGATCCCGAGCCGCTCGGCGAATCCGAACAGGCTGTCGAGCACGTGCTCGCGCGACCGCGCGGCGATCTTGGCGTTGGTGAAGAGCCACTGGCCCTCGCGTGCCCGGGCGCGGTCGAATCCAAGCCGGTGCCGGGCCGGCACCATCACCGACGCGATGCTCGCGCGCAGTGCGAGTTGCATGTGCAGCAATACGTCGAAACTTCGCCCGCGCAGCTGCGAGCGCAAGTCGCGGTATCCCTTGGCGCCGGCGTTCTTGTCGAACACGATGAACTCGATCCCAGGGATGTGGCCGAGCAGCTTGTGCTCGAGCTTGCCCAGGATCCACGTGAGCTGCGTCGACGGCCATGTGTCCTGCAACGTGCGCACGACCGGCAGTACGTGGCACACGTCTCCCAGTGCCGACAGGCGCAGGATGCAGATGGACGACGGCGGTGTGGTGAAGAGGGGCTGCTTCATCTGCGGTTCGAAACGGTAGGCAGCGGCGCCGGGATCGTGAACAATCCGCACCGATGAACGAAGCAGCCGCCGTCGGGGAGGAGGCGCTCGCGCGCGGGGCGGGCGGCGCGATGCTATACGATGCCTCCTGTCTCCACCATCCGGACACTTCGGTGTTCGATCCGCCGCACTGGCGGGCGCAGGGCACGCTCGAGACGACTCGTGGCGGGCGCGGCACGGTTGCCTTCGTGCGCACGGGCGAGGGCCGGCGCTGGGTGCTGCGCCACTATCGCCGCGGCGGACTCATTGCCCGACTCTCGGACGACCTCTACGTGTGGACCGGCGCCGACCGCACGCGCCCGTTTACGGAGTGGCGCCTGCTGCGCCAGCTGCGAGCCTGGGGGCTGCCCGTGCCCACGCCGGTAGCGGCCAGGTATCAGCGTGCCGGACTCTTTTACCGCGCCGATTTGATCACCGCAGAATTGCCGGTGCGCCGTACGCTGACCCAGGCGTTGCAGCAGGCGTCCTTGCCGAATGAAACGTGGCATGCGGTCGGCCAGTGCGTCGGTTCGCTGCATGCGCGCGGCGTGCAGCACGCGGACCTGAACGCGCACAACCTGCTCGTTGGCGCGAACAACGACATCTACGTGCTCGACTTCGATCGCGGCCGGATCCGTATGCGCGGCGCGTGGGAACGAGCGGTGCTCGCGCGGTTGCAGCGCTCGTTGCTGAAGGTGACCGCCGGCCTGCCGACCGGGCGCTTTACCGACGCGCACTGGCAGGCGCTGCTGGCGGGCGCCGGGACAGGCTGAACGCACGCCATGCGACTGTTGTACGTCCTGCTGATCTATCTCGTCGCACCCCTGGTGATCGCGCACGAAGTGTGGAAAGCGCTGTTCAATCCGGAGTACCGGGGTCGACTGCGGCAACGGCTCGGCTTCGTGCAGCGAGCGGCGCGACCGGGATCCATTTGGATTCATGCCGTGTCGGTGGGCGAGGTGCAGGCGGCGGCTGGACTCGTCAGCGAACTGCAGCGCCGGTATCCGACGCTGCCGATCGTGCTCACCACGGTCACGCCGACTGGCGCGCAGCGGGCGCGGTCGCTGTTCAAGGAGGGCGTGCAGATCTGTTACCTGCCGTACGACCTGCCCGGCTCTGTCGGTCGTTTCCTTGACCGGATTTCGCCGCAGGCGGTGGTCATCCTCGAGACCGAGATCTGGCCTACCTTGTACCACCAGCTCGGACAGCGGCGGATTCCGCTGCTGCTCGGCAGTGCACGGGTTTCGACGCGGTCCGTCGATCGTTACCGGCGCATGGCCTCGCTGTTCCGCGATACCCTGTCGCACGGCATCCTGATCGGTGCGCAGACGCAGGCCGACGCCGACCGGTTTCGCGCGATCGGTGCCGCACCGGGCCGCGTGCAGGTGACCGGCAACATCAAGTACGACCTTGAAATCCCCGCCGCGACCGTCGATGCCGGTCGCGCCATGCGCCAGCAATGGGGAGAGGGGCGGCCGGTCTGGATCGCCGGTAGCACGCACGAGGGTGAAGAAGAAGCCGCATTGGCGGCGCACGCAGCCGTGCGTGCCCGCCATCCCGATACGCTGCTGTTGCTGGTGCCGCGTCACCCGCAGCGCTTCGATGCGGTGCGTGGACTGCTGCGCAAGCGTGGCGTGCCGCATGCGCAGCGCAGCTCGGGCACCGTGCCGGCGCCTGGCGACGCGGCGTTCCTGATCGATACGCTCGGCGAGTTGCAGATGTTCTACGCGTCAGCGGACATCGCGTTCGTCGCAGGCAGCCTGGTGCCGGTCGGTGGGCACAGCCTGCTCGAGCCTGCGGTGCTCGGACTGCCGATGCTCTCGGGCCCGCACACCCACAATTCGCAGGACATTGCCGACATGTTCGAGCAGGCCGGCGCACTGCGCATCGTGCGCAGCCAGGAGGAACTGGGTTATCGCCTGATCGAGTGGATCAGCGATCCGGAGCGGGCGCGGGCAACGGGTGCCCTCGGTCGCGAGGCGGTGGCGGCCAACCGTGGAGCGGTCGACCGCCTGGTCGCCATGATCGAGCCGCTGCTCAGGACTTCGGCCTGACGACCGGCAGCGTCGTCGGCTGCGTCAGGAAGCCGTTGATCGCGTCGAGGTCTTCCTGCTGCAGGCCACCGGTGGCTGATTCCAGGCGCACGATGTTGATCAGGTAGTCGTAGCGGCTGCGGGCGTAATCGCGCTGGGCTTCGAACAGGCGGCGACGCGCATCGAGCACGTCGACCGTCGTGCGCGTGCCGACCTCGAAGCCGGCTTCCGTCGCCTCGAGCGCGGTCTGGCTCGATTTCACGGCCTGGCCCAGCGCCTGCACGCGCGCCTTCTCGGCGATCACGCCGAGGTAGGCATCACGCGTTTCGCGTTCGGCCGAACGCATCGTGCCCTCGAGTTTTTCGCGGGCCGCGCGATGCAGGTGCACCTGTTCGCGCACGCGCGATTGCGTCCCGCCGCCACTGAAGATGGGGATATTCACGCGCAGGCCGATCACGTCGCTGGTGACGTTCGAGTCGGCCGAGCCGCCGACGCGGTCGCCCGAATTGAGGGGATCCGACGGGTCGAACGACTGGTTGGTCTGCGTCGCGTCGCGGTTGCTTTCGTTGTACTGGGCGAAGAGATCGACCGTCGGCATGTGGCCTGCCCGCGCGATCTTGGCGTTGGCACTGGCCACTTCCGAATTCAGGCGCGCGGCGATCACGTTGAGGTTGTCGGCGAGCGCGAGGTCGACCCACGCTTGCTCGTCCTCGGGGTCCGGCTTGTTGAGTGGCATCTGCTCTGCCGGCTTCACCAGCGCCTGGTAATCCTTGTCGGTGAGCTCGCGCAGTACTTCCTGCGAGGTCGCGAGCGTGCGCTTGGCAGCGATGACGCTCGCCGTCGCGCTGTCGTGCGCGGCGCGCGATTCCTGCACGTCCGTGACGGCGATCAGCCCGACTTCGAAGCGCTTTTCGGCCTGCTCGAGTTGCCGGCTGAACGCTTCGAGGGTCGCTTGCGCAGCGCCGAGCGTGTCCTCGGCGGCCAGCACGTCGAAATAGGCCTGCGCGACGCGCACCAGCAGGTCCTGTTGCGCAGCGCGATACGTCGCCTCGGCCACCGCCACCTGCGAATCGGCGCGTTTCAGTTCCTGCCACTGGTCCCAACGGAACACGGTCTGGGTCAGTTCAGCGGTGTAGTCCCAGTACTGATTGACGTCGGTCGAGCTCTTGTTACCGACCGTGACGATGTTGCCAGTGGTCTGGTTCACCTGCGGAAAGGTCGACTCGCCATCGGAATTGGCCGTGTAGACCTGGCCGCCGACGTTGACCTGCGGCAGCAACAGGGCGCGCGCCTGCGGCTTGGCCTCGAGCGCGGCGGAGCGCCGGGCTTCGGCCTCGCGCACCAGCGGATCACTGCGGACCGCGTCCAGGTAAACCTCGATCAGGTTTTCGGCGCGGACCGGAGCCGTGCCCAGCAGGACAGCAGCGACGCCGCAGGCGAGAAAAAAGGATTTCGTCGTCATGAGTGCACCGTGGCGGCCGAGGCCGCGCAATTGGTCAACTAGTGTTGTACTAGACTATATCACCTGCATGCCGATTGGCTAGCCCCCTGGCCCCGCAGGATCAAAAAATGAACCTGGGTGGTACCGGCGCGTGCAGCAAGGCGGGCATCCCCGTCTCGAACAGGCTCTCGCGCGACCAATCCGACGGCCCTGTGCGGGTCACCCTGACCGCCTCGAGCATCGGCCCGTTGCCGACGCAGGCGAACAACCTGCCGCCAACCCTGAGGGCGTGCTCGAATCTCGCATCGTAGACCGGCAGCGAGCCGGTCAAGGCGATGACGTCGTAAGCGTCGCGTTCTGCCAACTGCATTGCATCGGCCGTCGCTGCGACCACGTTGTGGATGCCGGTGCGTGCAAACGTCGCCGTGGCGCCGGCGACCAGGTCGGGGAACAGGTCGATGGTGCGCACGCTGCGAGCAAGCTGCCCGATGCAGGCCGCGAAGAAGCCGCTGCCGGTGCCGACCTCGAGCGCGTGCTCGTGCGGCTGGATTTCGAGGGACTGCAGGATGCGGCCTTCCACCTTCGGGGGCAGCATGCACTGGTCATGCGCCAGCGGCACGCAGGTGTCGGCGAACGCGATCTCGCGATAGGCGGCCGGGACATACTCCTCGCGGGGCACCTGGCTCAGGGCATCGAGCACCTTCAGGTCCAGAACCTCCCAGGCGCGGACCTGCTGCTCGATCATCTGGCGACGGGCAAACTGGACGTCGAACATGCGGGTGATTCCAGGGCGAAGGGAACAATGATCCGGCAGCGCGGCCGGCGCGAAGGTTAAAGTCTCGGCACCGGCACGACAAGCCAATCTGCCTGCGGATTATGGTGAATCCAGAGGGTGCGCGCGACACGTTCCTATATGCTGCGGACGCACGCCTGGGGCATGCATGAAAACAACTACAACACCCTGCTTGAACGCGGGTGTCCGCGGCCGACAGGGACATGGCCAGCCCGGAGAATGACACCGTGATGTTCGTGCTGATCCTGCTGGGTGCCGTAGCGGTCGTGCTGGCCGTGGCGCTGCTGCAGCGTTCGCGCGAGATCCAGCGCCTGCGCGAACTCGGCGAGCGGTTGCAGGCCGTGGCCGACAGCGGCGACCTGGCGGAGCGCCTCACGCCCCATGCGGGCGAGGGCAGCGCTGGCGAGATCGCCGGCGGCGTCGACCGCCTGATCGAACGATTGCAGGTCGAGAGCTCGTCGCGCGAAGAGCGGGAGTCCATCTACCGGCGGCTGCTCGAGACGATGACCGAAGCGATGCTGGTCGAGCGCGACGGCATCCAGCTGGCGAACGCGCGCTTCGCCGAACTTGCGGGCGTGGTGAATCCCAGCAAGCTCTTCGGTCGCCGCCTGGCCGACCTCGTCCACCCCGACTACGCCGAACTCGTCACCGAATACCTGCGCCGCCATGCGGCGGGCGAAGCTGCGCCCGGGCGGCTCGAAGTCGAACTGCAGCCGGATGCCGCGGGCACGCCGCACCGTCTCGAGCTCAGTTTCTCGCGCACGATGCTGGATTGCCGCCCCGCGGTGATCGTGACTGGCGTCGACATGGCGCCGCGCGCGCCCGCCGAAACGACCAGTGCGCGCAGCCACGGCAGCGCGTGGGAAGCCCTGGATTCGCTCGCCGAGAGCGTGCTCACGACCGACGTCGACGGCCGCATCGTCTACATCAACTCGGCTGGCGAACAGCTGATGGGCAAACCGGCCAGCGAGATCCTTGGCCGCACGCTCGGCGAAGTCATCGAGCTGGTGGACGAAGGCGACCGCAAGGCGGCGGGTGACCCCGTCCGGCAGAGCCTGACGACGGGAACGCGCGTGAGCCTCGGTCGCCGCGGCATGCTTGTCGCGGCCGCAGGCGACGGCGAGCGTTCGATCGAATTGACGGTGTCGCCCATGCGCGACGCCAATGGCCGCATCGACGGTGCCGTCATCGCGTTGCGTGACGTGAGCGACCTGCGTGGCCTCACGCGGGTGATGACGTACCAGGCAAGCCACGACGCCCTCACCGGGCTGGTGAATCGCCGCGAATTCGAGCGCCGTCTCGACGAAGCGCTGGAAGCGACACGGGGTGGCGCGAGGCACGTGCTGTGCTACCTCGACCTCGACCGCTTCAAGGCCGTCAACGACGAATGCGGCCACGTCGCGGGCGACAGCATGTTGCGAGAGGTCGCCGCTCTCATCAAGGACGCGGTCCGCGATTCGGACACCGTCGGCCGCCTCGGTGGCGACGAGTTCGCCATCCTGCTTGCGGGCTGCCCGCTCGAGAAGGCCCGGCAGATCGCCGACGACGTCGTGCGCGCGGTGAACGATCACCGTTTCGTCTGGAAGGACAAGATCTTCGGCATCGGCGTCAGCGTGGGCCTGGTCGAAATGACGGTCGAAAGTACCTCCATCGAAGACCTGCTGCACGCCGCGGATTCGTCCTGCTACGTCGCCAAGAACCAGGGCGGCCACGTCCATGTGTATTCGGCGCGCGACGAAGCGGACGCCCGCCATCGCGGCGAGATCCTGTGGCTGCAGCTGCTGCAGTCGGCGCTCAAGGACGACCGCTTCGAACTGCATGCGCAACCGATCATGCATGCCTCGGCGGACGCGCCGGAAGGCGGTCCCGGCCTCGAGATCCTGTTGCGGCTCAAGGACGACAAGGGCGTGGCGATTGCCCCGGCCGAGTTCATGCGCGCGGCCGAACGCTACCGGCTGATGCCGCACGTTGACCGGTGGGTCGTGCAGACCTCGCTCACCTTGCTGGCGCGCGGGGCCATCCGTCTCGCGCCCGACCGCAGCCTCTGCATCAATCTGTCCGGGCAGACGCTCGGCGACGGTGCCTTCCTCGAGTTCGTGGTCGATTGCCTCGATCGCACCGGCATCGCGCCGAACCGGATCTGCTTTGAAGTCACCGAAAACTCCGTGATCACCAACATCGAGCACGCGCGCCGTTTCATCGGCGTACTGCATGGCATGGGCTGCCAGTTCGCACTCGACGACTTCGGCCGCGGCCTGAGTTCGTTCGCGAACCTGAAGCACCTGTCGCTCGATTACCTCAAGATCGACGGCTCCTTCATCCGCAACCTGGCCTCCGACAACGTGAACCAGGCGATGGTGACCGCGATGGTCAAGCTCGCGCGATCGCTCAATTTCAAGGTGATCGCCGAGCAGGTCGAGGACCTGAGCGCACTCGATTCGGCACGTCGCATGGGCGTCGACTTCGTCCAGGGTTACCAGGTCGGACGCCCGGCGCCGTTGCCGCTGGCCAGCTGACAGCAGGGACCTTCGCGGCGTCGCGCACACCCCGGCGCGGCGATCCACGACGGGAGTACCCTCGCTACTGCGTTATCCTAGCGGGCGTGATCACGATCGCCTCGCTCTTCGTTTACCCCGTCAAGTCCTGTCGCGGCATTGCGCTGCTGCAGGCACGGTTGACGCCGCGCGGGCTGCAGTACGATCGCGAGTGGATGGTGGTGTCACCCGAAGGCCGATTCCTTACCCAGCGCGAAGCGCCGCGGCTGGCACTCGTCGGCACGGCGCTGCACGACGATCACCTCGAGCTTTCCGCGCCGGGCCTGCCGCCACTGGCCGTGCCGCTGAAGCGCGCTGCGCGCAGTGCGTCCGTCGAGGTCACCATCTGGCGCGATCACGTGCTGGCCGTCGACGAGGGCCAGGCCGCCGCGGACTGGCTCGGCGAGCACCTGCAGCGCGATGTGCGGCTCGTGCGCTTCGACGATGCTCGCCCGCGACCCACGGATGCCGCGTGGTCACAGGGGCTCGACGGCACGAGCGCGTTCTCCGACGGCTACCCGGTGCTGGTGCTTTCGCGGGCCTCGCTCGATGACCTCAATGCGCGCCTGCCGTCACCGCTGCCCGTCGATCGCTTCCGGCCGAACGTCTACCTGGATGGCTGTGCGCCTTACGCCGAGGACGCGATCAGCGGGCTCGAAAGCGAGCAGATGCGACTGCGAATCGTGAAGCCCTGCACCCGCTGCGTCATCACGACGACGGACCAGGCCACGGCGTTGCTGCAGGGCGATGAACCCCTGCGCACGTTGAAGACGTACCGCTGGGATGGCGTCCTGCACGGCGTGAAGTTCGGCCAGAACGCGATCGTCGAGCGGCCGGCCTGCTCGAAGTGGGACGCCGCTGACGAGCGAGTAGGCGCGTATCACGCGCGGCCGCTGACGACGAATACCGCATTGGTCGTTCGATCTCGCTACACTCACTGCAGCAGGGAGGAGCGCGTGACCGACGCGACCGATGGGGAGAGCACCTGGGACCGGCTGCGCCGCCGCAAGGTGGTGCAGTGGGGCATTGCCTACGCCGCCGGTGCCTGGGGCTTGCTGCAGGGCGTCGCCTACGTCACCAGCACGTTCGATTGGCCACGCCAGTTCCAACAGCTCACCACCCTCGCACTGCTGATCGGCTTCCCCATCGCATTGGTCCTCGCCTGGTACCACGGCGATCGCGGCGAACAACGCGTCCGCCGCACCGAACTCGCGATCCTCACCCTGTTGTTTCTGCTCGGCGGTGGAATCTTCTGGCGCTATCAGCACACGACCAAGTCACCGCCGCCGATCGCAGGAACTGGTAACGCACCAGCCGCGACGGTAGTCGCCGAAGCCGGTCCCTCGATCGCCGTATTGCCTTTTGACAACCGCAGCGCCAAACAGGACGACGCCTTCTTCGTCGACGGCATCCACGACGACATCCTGACGCAGCTCTCCAAGATCAGCGCGCTCAAGGTGATCTCCCGCACCTCGGTCGAGCAGTTCCGCGACACGAAACTCCCCATCAAGAACATCGCGCGAGCAGTTGGGCGTGAAGAGCATCCTCGAAGGCGGCGTGCAACGCGGCGGAGACCGCGTGCGGATCAACGTGCAGCTGATCGACGCCAGCACCGACGCCCACCTCTGGGCCGAGACCTACGACCGCGCACTCACGGCCGAGAACATCTTTGCCATCCAGAGCGATTTGGCCGCTGCGATCGCCGGTGCGCTGAAAGCGACACTGACCGCGGGAGAGAAGGCCCGCGTGGAGGTCGTCCCGACTCAGAATCTGCAGGCGTGGCAAGCCTATCAACTCGGCAAGCAGCGCATGGCGAAGCGCACGAGCGCGGGTCTCGCCGACGCCGAGCGGTTCTTCCGCGAGGCGATCGAACTCGATCCTACTTTCGCGCTTGCCTACGTCGGGCTCGCCGACACCTTGCGTCTTGAGACCGATTACAGTGACAGGCCCTTGGAGACCGCCCTCGCAGATGCCGACGGACTGATATCAAAGGCCCTAGCACTAGACGCAAACCTCGCCGATGCCTGGGCATCGAAAGGTGGCATCGCGATGAGCCGCGTCCAGGATGAGCAGGCTGAGAAATGGCTCCGCCGAGCGATCGAACTCAACCCGAACTATGCGCCAGCGCACCATTGGCTGAGCATGGTGCTCAGGACCAATGGCAGTCTGAAGGAGGGACTCGAGCACGCGGAGCGAGCCGCTCAACTGGACCCGCTTTCGGTCATCGCGCAAGCGAACCTCGGCAGCTCGATGGAGTTCGTGGGTCGCTACGATGAGGCGGCGACGCGCTATCGACGGGCGCTCGACATCGATCCGACGAGTGCAGTGATTTACGATAGCCTTGCGACACTGGATGCCTACGCACGGAATCGATTCCCGGACGCAGTGACACTACAGGAATACGCCGTCGGCTTGGATTCGGGCAGCCCGACACGTTACGCCTGGCTGGCCGCAATCTATCTGGATTTCGGCGATACGCCACGGGCACAGCAGGTGGTCGCTTCGTTTATCGAGCGCTGGCCGGACGATTACTTTTCGAATGTTGCGGCGGCGGTCCTGCATCAGGTCCTTGGGAGCAAAGCTGCGGCGGAGCGCCACGCGACCAAGGCTCAGGCTATCTATCCCCAGGATATTTTTTCGCTTCAAATCCTGCGGAATGCTGACCTGCGACAGGGCGACCCGGGGAGTGCTCGGGCTCGATATGCATCGGGCTTTCCGGAGCTCCTGACGTCGACGCCAGCGAGAATCACGGCGTTGAACCGCGCGGCGGCAATCGACGTCGCGCTCGTTCTGCAGGCGGCCGGGGACGGCGCGACTGCAAGCGCGCTTCTCGATCTCGCCGAGCAGTTCATCGGGACGATTCCGCGTCTCGGCTTGGCGGGCTACGGGATTGCAGACGTTGCGATCCATGCCCTGCGCGGCGACAAAGCCAAAGCGCTCGCCGCGCTACGCGAAGCCGAGAAGGCGGGCTGGCGCGGCCCGCTCTGGCGCTATTACCGCGACGTTGACCCCAACCTCGACTCGATCCGCAACGAACCCGATTTCAAAGCCGTCTTCGCCGACATCGAACGCGACATGGCGCGCCAACGCGCCGAGCTCGCGAAGCTCCCGAAGGACGCGCCGCTTGACCTCGGAGCATCTGCCAGGTGACCGACGCAACCGAAGGGGCGAGCACGTGGCACCGACTGCGCCGCCGCAAGGCGATGCAATCGAGACAGCGAGCATCGCCGTGCCGCCGTTCGTCAACATGAGTTCGGACCAGGAGTCGGAGTACTTCTCCGACGGCCTCTCTGAAGAACTGCTGAACCTGCTGGCCCGGGTGCCGCAGTAGCGGCGCGCTGCTCAGCCGAACTGCTGCCGCCACTCTCTGAGCTTCACCCGATTGTCGTGATCCCAGGGATGGAACCCCGCGCGATACCAGTCGCGATAGCGGGGCCCGAGTTTGCGGAAGATCCCGGGCCTGCCGAACAGGAATCGCGTCACCTGCCAGCGCGCGCGCCAGCGTCCCGTCCCGTCGGCCTCGAGCAGCGCCGCTGCGAAGCGGACGACGTCGAGCGTGAAGTGCCCGCTGGTGAGCACCATGATGTGCGCGCGAAACAGGTAGCGCCGGCGCGGCGACCAGTCCTTCCTGTGACCGACCACACGATTCATCGCATCGCTGTTGCACTGCAACAATACGGTCTCATATTCTGCGCACGCCAACCGGGCGCGAACGGAAGATCGTCATGGCCATGGTCGCAATCGTGATGTTGGGCTCGATCGTGCTCTACCTGCTGCAACAGGTCGAAAACCTGACGTCCTGACCGGACCCACCGGTCGAACCAAACATCGGTTCGCCGGACCCGCGCGCGTCAATGCGCTCGGGGCGCGCCTCTCTGTCGCGCGAACCTGCAAGCAGCGTTCTCTCAGCGAATCGAAATCAATCCCCGCTCAAACACCTGCGGCGGATGCCAAGCCTTCCGTGATACGAGCTTCCTGACCAGCGCGCGATACGCCTCGGGGCCTGGCGCCACCTTGCGCTGTGCATGCCGTCGACGATTGCACAAACTGCACGCGGCAACGACGTTGCCGGCCGCATCGCGCCCACCGTCCTGACGAGCACAGAGATGCTTCGCCGTGCACTGCAACCATCGCGCTATTCGCGGCGACAGTCCGTGACGTTGCGCGAACGCGCTGCAATCGTCCGTCCACATCAGGACGCTGCAATAAAAACAGCGGCCGCCTTGAAGCTGCAGCGCCTTGGAACGGAGTTTGGAAAAGGATCTGGCCATGGTCGGTTCTCCTGCTGAGGGGTATTGAGTCCCGACCGCCGATTACGGACGTTCGGGAACCCAGCAGGTCTACCTGACCGAGCAAAGACCGCGATGCCAGTGGGGCATCGCATCGGCAATCCGATTGTCATGGTCGACGCGCCCGCTGGAAAGGGGAGTCCCAAGCTGCGAATAGCCGACAGGGCGATCCAACCGCGGCCGGGTACCGCTCACCGTGGCTGCAATCGGATGCCGCCATCGATACAGATCGTCTCGCCGTTGATGTAGTCGTTCTCGATTAGGCAGATCGCCAGGTGCGCGACCTCGGTGGGGCGGCCGAGCCGTCTTGGGTAGAGCACCGACTTGCCGAGCCCGTCCACAACCTCCGGTGGCAACGCCTCAAGACCTGGCTCAACACACAGGCACGGCTCACCACGCCTGCACCGCGATCCAACCGTGCCTGCACGCCAACACCAACGAAATCGCCGCCACCAACACGCCCCGGAACCCGCTGCTCCTGACGCGCGACGACGGTCCGCGCGTGATCGCACTTGGAATCTGTACCCCATTCCCCTACCGTGCGCACCAAGCACGGCACAGTCCGTTCGCTCGATCACTCACTCTTTCATTCAGAGGTTCAACGACCCCGATGGCCAAAGCCAAAAAGTCCGTGAAGAAATCCGCGAAGAAGTCCGCCCGCAAGGCGGCCCCGAAGGCCCCGCCGTCGATCAAGACGGTGCTGACCAAGTCCGCCCTGGTCGCTCACCTCGCCGAGGCCGCGCAGGTCGCCGGCAAGGACGTGCGCGCATTGCTCACCGCACTCGAAGACACGATTCGTGTCTCCATCAGCAGGAAGGGCCCGCGCACCTTCATGCTGCCGGGTCTGCTGAAGATCACCGTCACCAGCGTGCCTGCAAAGAAGGCGCGCAAAGGCATCAACCCGTTCACGGGTCAGGAAACCATTTTCAAGGCCAAGCCAGCGACCGTGAAGGTCAAGGTGCGTCCGATGAAGAAGTTGAAGGACGCGGCGCGCGCCTGATCGCTCGCATCCGTGTGTCCCCGGGGCAGGGCGGCTTGGTTCAGACGCCCTGGCCCTGTTCCACGCTCATCCGGCCTGCCACCTTCCCGAAAACTCCGTCGCTGATCGACGCGCATCGGCCGTGCTGCACCGCATCCAGGACACGGCACAACAACTATCCTTTCCGTCGACATCCCGTTCCGGCAATCTAGGGTCGAGCCGTGAACCAGCGAAAGGAAGCCCGTGAGGTGGCCGACTCCGGACACAAGCGCCGTGGCGTTCGCCGCAGCATCGCGCAGGTGCTTCGAGCCCTGCGGGTCGCATTCGCGCTGGACGACGCCGGGCCCGCCACCGCGGGCCTTCGGGCGTTGACCCTCGGACTGTTGCTCGCCATCGTTTACGCGGTCCTCGGCACGTTTCCGGTTTCCAAGCCCCCAAAGTTTCTAGCGAAGCCGCCCTTCGACCTGGACCTCGCACTTCGTGCGGTATCCCTCGGCTGGTTCAACTCGGACCGCACCATCCCAATCACGATCATCGACATTGACGAGCAGACTCACGCGGACTGGAATGCACCCGCGACGACGCCTCGCTTGATGTTGCGCAGGATGCTGGAGAGAATCGCTGTGGCCAACCCGACGGCGGTCGTGGTTGATATCGATCTTGCTCGGGGCGGCCGCTCGCTGGACACGGCGACTCGTCGCGACGATGAACCGCTACTGGAATTCCTCCGGCACTACGACCAGGGCCCCCCACTCGTCTTCCCTAAACGCATTGAACCGGGATCGAGCGGACACCCGCGACCCGCCGACAGCCCGTACGACGACGTGATTCGCGCGAAGCCTCTCCTATCCTGGGCGCACGCCAGCCTGGAAACCGACAAAGGCGGCGTTCTGCGCTGGTCACAAGACTGGCTGCTGACTTGTGTCGGCGGAAGACCGCACTGGCTGCCTTCCATCGCATTGCGCACTTCCGCCTTACTCGGCGACCGGTCCGTACAGCCGCCGCAACGAGCAGCATCGGACGTCGACAGGGCGGCCTCCTGTGCGCAGCCGGACACGAGGCATGTCACACGGCACCGACTGCTGGTCGGACCCCGAATCACCGGTGCAGGACGGCTGGCCGGTCAATCGGACGCGCTGTCGATTCCCGCTCGCATGCTGCTGGTACCCACCGAATCACGCCTCGACCCCCGCTTGTTCAGCGGTCGAGTGATCCTGATCGGCGCCTCGCATTCTGCCGCGGGCGACAACTGGCTGACGCCGGCCGGCGTCTATCCCGGCGTGGAGCTATTGGCCAACTCTGTCCGCTTCCTGCCATTGCAGGGCGGCAGCACCGGTCCACTTTCCAGAATGGGCTCGCGGGGGGGGGTAATCCTGCTGTTCGCCATGTTTGTGCTGTTCGACTGGCGTTACCGTCTCGTGTTTGCGTTGTTCGCATCCATGGTCGGAACGTTCGCGTTTCTCGCGTTTCACATCAGCGTCTTCGATGACTTCTCCGTCTTTGATCTGATCGAGTCCGCCATTCTTCTTGCGCTCGTTTACAAGGTGCTCAAGATGACCCTCGATTTCGTCGCCGAGCTGCGAGCTCAACGTCGACACTTTCCGACCGGATGGCGCGGTACTGCGATGACCTTCCGCGCGGCCTGTCTGCGAAATCACCATTGATCATGCCCGGGAGAATGCAATGAGGCGCTCGCAATCGTTTCGACGCAGCGTGGTTCTGCTCGCAACCTACGCGACGATGACCGTCGGCAGCGTAACAACGTTCGCGGCGCCGGACCGTCCCACGGAGGTGGGGGTGGTCGCGGATTTTCGCCCTTTCGATCGGCCACTGATGCTGGCGCGCCCTCCGCAGGGTGAGCCCGTGTCGGTCCGCATCGGCACCGTCGTCGTCGCTGGCGATCGAGTGGTCCTCGAGCGGGCCGATCAATCGGTCACGGTGCAGCTCGCCTCGGGCAAGGTCGCGCGGTTCATCGGACCCGGCGATTATCAGGTGCCGAGTGACCGTCCCCTCGGCAAGCTCACCGCCATCTTTCAGTCCCTGCCCGAGTTGTTCGAGGGCGGTCAGGGATTGAGCGGCACCGCCGCGTCGCGCGCGGTCGAGGAGTGCGGCATGGTCGGATTCGAACCGTCACCGATCACCGCACCCGTGATGACTGCAGAGACCCGCGTCGTCGCTGGCGATCGCGATCTCCTCCTCGCTTGGAACGGTGGCTGCCCGCCGTTCACCGTCACGCTGATCTCCGACACTGCGATACTTGCGCGTCGCGACTCGATCGACGAACGGTCCGTGCTGCTGAACGGACTGACTCTGAAGTCAGGTCGATACACGGTGCAGATTTCCGACGCCGGCAACCGGCATTGGGAGGGCCCGCTGCAGGCCCAGTCCCAGTCGCCGCCGATACCCGAGGACATCGCATCCGACCGTTCGTCCCTCGGCCGCAACGCCCAGGCCATCTGCCTCGCGCGACAGGACGACGGACGCTGGCGCCTCGAGGGCGCCAACTGGCTTGAGACACTCAGGCGTGCCGAGGATCCACTGGCCACCGCCATCAGCAACGGCCTGCTGTGGGGATCTGCCGCCCCGCGCCAGGAGTGACCGTCGTGCGATGGATCGCCGTTGGCTTTTTGCTGTCGTTCATCGCCGCGCCGACGGTACTCGCCCAGTCGCAACCCGCAGCGCTCACGTTCGACAGTCGACAGACACTCCTCATGTTCATGCAACCCGACGAGGCCGAGTCGATTCTCGCCGCTCACCGCCCAGCCACCATCGACCCGCGCAGCCCTGCGGAGGCGGCGGTGATCGACGCCTGCACGCGCGGCAGCATCGGGCGCGGCATCGTGCCCAAGGCAATCTTCGACAGCCTGCAGAAGCAGGTCGTGAATGCCGTGCTTGCCCAGGTTTCCGACCGCGTCCGCCGCGAGATCGCTCAGTACTCGATGCTCGTTTCGCAGGTCGCAACGATCGACTACTACGCCCCGCGAACATCGGCCGTACGGGCCGTCGATGATCGCCTGCAGGCACGCCACGCCTGCTTTCGCTTCGCACAGGCGGACCTCTCGCCGTCCGGCGATCTCGACGTCGCCTTTGACTTCGTCGCGGCCATTGGCATCGCCGATTCGCAGGATGCCGTGATCGTCGCGCCGCTGCGTCTGTACGTCGGCCGTCCGTCCGTGAAGAGCAACGACCTTTCCCTCGGGATCGCGCTCGGCATTCGAGCGGACGCGGTCTGGCGGGAGGCCACGCGCGGTGTGAAAGGTACCGTCTGGGATGAGGTGATCGTGACCGGGGGCGTGGAGCTCGCCAAGGGCCCGGCACTCGAGTATTTCGCGGAACGGCCGGGCAGCGAGATTCGCCTGCCGTTGCCGCCGACCTCGGTGGGCATCGACAGCGGGCGTCCCTACGGGCGCATTGACGTTACTTTGACCGCGGCCGAAGTCGGCGCCTTGCCGACCTCACTTGAAGTGCTCGGCGACATCTTACTGCCGTCGCGTGATCGATCCGCCGGTCTGCTCTACCAGGCTGCAGCGGCCAGAACGCAGGCGTTCTCCCGTTGATCTCCTCCCGCAAGACATGGCCGCCCCGATTCGCTCGAACGAGTTGCCCCTTGATCGCACTGCAGCATTTTCTCAGTGCACGGCAAGAGGAATGCACGCTGCAGCATGCGCGTAATACGAGTGTCAGCCGTCGCCGCTGTTGACATTGCGGTCACGTGGCGTATTTTTTGGTTGCAAAGGACCAGGGGATTCCGCAAAAGAATTAGCACGCAGCCAACGAGCTGCGCACCGAATACCGAGGGAGCGACCAGGATGGTGAAGGCTTCTGGCTTAGGGATGTGCTTGTGCCTGTGTTGTGCGGTGGCGACGGCACAGCAAGTTCCCTCAACCGCGCAACCCGGCGCGATCGAACGCGAGCAGCAGCGCCCACCGCAAGCACGTTCGACGAGTCCGCTGCCCGGCGTGACGGTCAAAGAAGAATCGCAGCAGGCACCACCCGGCGCTGAAACCACGACCTTCACGCTGCAGAGCCTCGAAGTCGCCGGAAACGCGGTCCTTGCGGACGATTTGCTGCTCGCACCGTATCGCGGCGAGATCGGCCGGACAATCTCGGTGCAGCGCGTCTACGACATCGCGGCCGAGATGACTGCGCAGTACCGTGACGCGGGCTACGTGCTCTCCTCCGTCGTCGTCCCGGCCCAGGCCATCACCGACGGTCGCGTGTCGCTCACCGCCGTGGAGGGCTACCTGTCCTCCGTCGCCATCGAGGGTTACACGGGGCGGCGCGCGGGCATGCTCGAGAAGATCCAGGCCGACTTGAGCGCAGAGCGCCCGCTGCGTCTCGCCACGCTCGAGCGCAACCTGCTGCTCCTGAACGACCTGCCAGGCATGACGGCGCAGGGCGTCCTGCAGCGATCGGCGACCGAGGCGGGCGGGTCGGAACTCACGATTCGGCTCGCGCGACAGGCGACCGGCTTCGATGCCGGCGTCAACAATCGAGGCAGCGAGGTGCAGGGACCGCTGCGCTACGACGTCGGACTCACGCTGAATTCACTTTTCGGCCTGTTCGGCGAGACGCGCTTCAGTTTCCTCGCGGCGGATCCAACCTCCGAGTTGAAGTACGGCTTCATTTCCCACACGGCGCGCCTCACCGCAAGCGGCCTCGACCTGCGCGTGTATGCCAGCAAGAGTCGCGCCGAGCCCGAACTGGGCGTCGACTTCCAGGACTTCAACCTGGAGACCGACACGGATCAGGTGGGCGCTGAATTCAAGTACCCGATCCTCCGCAGTCGCGAGCGCAACCTCTACGCGCGTGGCGCCGTGACCTACCACGACGGCACGACCGATTCGACATTCCCTGAGGAAGTGACGCGCGACGTAATTTCGGCGCTGCATGCCGGCCTGACCTGGGATCAAGTGGACCGCTGGAACGGCGTCAACATCGTCGATTGGGAACTCTCGCAGGGCATCGACGCCTTCGGCGCCTCGGAGGAGAGCGACCCGCAACTGTCGCGCGATGGCGGCCGTCCCGACTTCACCAAAACCAACCTCTACCTCGCGCGCCTGCAGTCGCTGGGTCCGGGCTGGTCGATCCTGATCGCTGCCAGCGGCCAGTACGCCTTCACGAATCTGCTCTCGCCGGAAGAATTTGCCTTTGGTGGCGAGCCGTTCGGCCGCGCCTACGACAGCTCGGAGATCGTTGGTGACTCCGGTGCGGCCGGCAAATTGGAGCTGCGCTACACCTTTGACGCGCTCGGCCGTGGCGGCCTGACCACCTATGGCTTCTACGACACCGGTCGGGTCTGGCGGCGTCTGGGCCCGAACGAGCGGCAAGGCGAATGCTCCGAGTTCGATCAGTCGGCCTGCGAGGAGGACGGTGCCAGCGCCTACGGGGGCGGCTTGCGCTTCACCCTCAGCACCTGGCTGACCGGCTATGTCGAGGTGGCGGTGCCGATCGATCAGATCGTGGTGGCCGAGGACGACGACGACCCACGCTACTTCGCCGGTCTGCGCGTTCAGTTTGGTTCTGCGCAACTCGAATAGGGCAAGCGCACCCGACACCAGATCACTGCTACTTGTACGAACGTCGTACGGATGGATTCGAGGGACGTGACATGACGAATCGACACTTTCAGCGATCGACTGATTCGCATTCCGGTCATGCAACGGCCCTGCCCATACGGCCGACGGTGCGTGACGCAGTCCGGCGCGCCTTGTTCGCCATGGCACCGACTGCCATCGCGGTGTTCGGTGCCGGGACGGCCGTTGCGAACCCTGAAGGCGGGGTCGTCGTGCGCGGCAATGCCACCATCAACGGCGGCGCGGGAATCTTGAACGTGAATCAGGCCTCACAGCGTGCCGTCATCAACTGGCGCGGCTTCTCGATCGGCCAGAACGAGACCGTGAATTTCAACCAGCCCTCAGCCACCGCAAGCACCCTGAATCGCGTCACCGGCGCACAGCGCTCCGTGATCGAAGGCGCCTTGAACGCCAATGGCCGCATCTACCTGATCAACCCCTCCGGCGTGCTGTTCACGGGGTCTTCGCAGGTCAACGTAGGTTCCCTGATAGCGACGACCGGCAACATCACCGACGACAACTTCATGGCCGACCGCATGGAGTTCCGCGGCACGGGCAACCCTGCCGCCGCGATCGAAAACTTCGGCACGATCAGCGTCCGCGACGGCGGCCTCGCCGCACTGGTGGCGCCCTCGGTCCGCAACGCGGGTTTAATCCAGGCCAACCTTGGGCGTATCGCGCTGGGCGGCGGCGAGTCTTTCACCCTCGATTTCTACGGTGACCGGCTGATCAATTTCTCGGTGGGCGAAGGCGTCGCGGCGGGCAATCCGCCACAGGTGGACAACTCAGGCGCCCTGCACGCCGACGGCGGTCAGGTCCTGCTCTCGACGCAGACCGCCTCGGACGTGGTCGGTGGCGTCGTCAACATGTCCGGCATCATTCAGGCGCGCAGCGTCTCCCGCGACGCGACCGGCACCATCGTACTCGACGCCGCCGACGGCAGCACGACCGTCACGGGCCAGATTGACTCGAGCGGCACGACCGCGGGCACCACAGGTGGGCGCGTTGAAGTGCTCGGCCGATCGGTCACTTTGCAGAGCGGTGCGACCATTGACGCCTCGGGCAGCGCCGGCGGTGGCACGGTCCACATCGGTGGTCCTCCCGCGGGCGAAGTTTCGTCGAATCGCGCCGCGAACGTGGTCGTGGAGCAGGGCGCCACCATCGACGCCAGTGCCCGTGAAGCGGGCAACGGCGGCACCGTCAGCGTCTGGGGCACCGACGCGGCCCGCTTCGAAGGCGGAATTGCCGCCAACGGCGGTAATTCTTCCGGCGACGGCGGCTTCGTCGAAGTCAGCAGCCGTGGGATTCTTCAGTTCCTTGGCGACGTGGTGGCGAGCGCACGGAACGGTGCACCCGGCACCGTGCTGCTCGACCCGGACCAGATCACGATCGAGATCGAACGTACCGGCAGCAGCGACCCCACCGCCTCCGTTATCGACGGCGATGCGCTAACGCGCATGCTTCGCAGTGGAACCCACGTCAATCTCACAGCCACCGAATCGATCACCGTCAACCACCTGCTCGACGGTCGGCCGCTCGATGGTGGCACAACGCCGTCCGGCAACGTCAGGCTGACCGCCAGCGCAATCGTGATCAAGGCCCCGGTGATCACCAACAACGCCCCCATCAACCTGAACGGCGGATCGGGCGGTGTCACGATCCAGGGCGCCGGCTTCCTGTACGTCGCGAACGGCACCGGCGCCGTGGGTACCGCGCCGATCACGGTAGTCGCCGCAGACGGCAAAATCGACGCCATCAAGGGCGGCAGTGGCAACGGGCAGCTGATCTCCCTAGGCACCATCTCGCTGGAGGCGACCGCCGATGTCAATCTAGGCGCCGACCTCACTGGTCTGGGAGGCGCGCAGGGCGCTTCCGGGATCGGTGGTCTCGTGGTGACATCAACCGATGGCCACATCGCGATCGCGGGCGTTGATTCGAATGGTCAGGTGGCTCTGACCGCAGCATCCGGCGTATCTTTGACCGGTAAATCCGTAAAGGCTGTCGGCTCCGTATCGATCAATGGTGGAAGTGGACCGATCCAAATTGCACGGATTGGCGACAACGCGGCCGCGGCTGCGATCGATAGCACAGGCGGCAACATTGAACTCCGCACAAGCGGTGCCGTGGCTATCGACGGTAGCCTTCGTACCGAGAACGGTAGTATCTCTATAGGTAGCCCGGGTGCGCAGATCGCCTCACTAGTTGCCGGTGATGGAGCAGTGGTAAAAGCCGGTGGAACCGGTCGCAACGTATCGCTCAGTTCCGTGGGTGGGGTGCAGCTCAACGGCGTATCAGCTGGCGGGGCAGTCGACGTAACGGGCTCGACCATTTCAAACAGAGGCACCTCGATTGTCTCAGACGGCAGCGTAACCCTGACAGCCACCGGTACCGGCGCAAAGACCATCGATTTGCAGGGTCTGGATACTGCAGACTCGACTGCAGCAGGTATTGAATCGAGAGGCGTAGGAACGGTGTCTTTGCAGACGCACGGGGGCGTCAATCTTCAAAGAGGAATAAAGACTGCTTCGGGCGACATCGTGATTGGCGCAAACGGCGATCGCATTGCTTCCCTGACTACTGGATCAAACAGCGTATTACAGGCCGGCGGAATCAGCGACGTGTCCGTGTACGCGATCGGGTCCGTTGCGCTGCATGGCGTCACCGCCGGTGGCGATGTGGAGATCGAAGGAGCCAGCATTGTCGACTCCGGCCATTCCATTGCCGTGGGTGGCAATGTCACTCTGATTGGCGGCTCGGGCGGTATCACTCTTGACTGCATTGGCTCGCCCACCAGTTGCGCGGCAGCCATTGAGAGCAAAGGCTGGGCCACGCTGTCTACCACAGGCGACGTGGTAGTGAATAGCGGCATCACGGCAGCCGGCAACGTGGCAATCGGTACGAGCACAGTCCGTGCCGCGTCGCTCTTGGCTAACGGCTCTATTCAAGCGGGCACGAACGCTGACAGTTCCAGCAATATCGAAGTCCACACGTCAGGCAATGTTTCGACGCAAGACCTGATTGTCGGACGCAGCGGACGCATCGCGATTGATGCAGACGACCCCGATAACCTCGCAGATAGGGTAACTCTGAACCGGGAGCTAGGCGGGTTTGTCGACACGGTTCCGTCGCTACCGGGCGCTGGCATCGGCTCGTTACACATTGCCGCGGATGGCGCGGTCACCGTTCACGGTGCTACGGCGAACGGGATGGCTAACCTGACCGATATCGACATAAGTGGTTCGTCAATTTCGAACACAGGCAAGTCCCTGATCGCCCGAGGGGCAGGCAACGCCAGCCATGAGAGCGTGCACCTCGCAGCTTCCAGTTCCACTGCCGACGCGATCAAACTCGATGTCGGACCGGGTACCGCAGGCATCGATATTCGCGGTTCGGGATCCGCAGTGCTTCTTACACGCGGGGGCGTTGACCTGAGCAGTGGAATTCAAACGAACGGTGGCGACATTGTGATCGGTAACAGCACGGTACGCGCAGCGTCCGTTACGCTGCGGCCAGGTGTCGCTCTGCAGTCTGGCGGCGGCAGTGCGCCGACATCGGGTGCCATCAGCATCTACTCACGTGGGGCAATCGACGCGCAGAGTTCCAACAACGAGGCGGCGCGCTCGCTAGTGGGTTCTGACATAGTCATCAACACCGACGATGGCGACGCCGCCACTCGACTCGGCCGCGTCAGTCTCGACGGCCTATTCGGTTTTGATCCAGCGGTCGGACTTGGAAGCCTAACGATAGTTGCAGACGGCGATGTAGACCTGCGCGGCGCCAAGACCAGTCATGACCTCAGCGTGACGAGTACTGGGTCGATCCATCAGGACGACAGTGTGACGGGAGGACGGTCACTCATAGCGGGTGGTGATCTGATCCTGACGTCGATCGCCGGCGGCATGATCTCCTTGGGAACTATTGTCGACGATCGCGGCACCACTGATGTTCAAGATGACGTTCTAGCAGCCGCCGCAAGCGCCGGCGCCAATGTAAGGCTCCACACGGTGGGAGATGTCAATCTAGGGACCGGGCTGTCCGCCGTGCGCGGCGGTATCGAAATTGGTATTCCGGACGGTCCGGATGCTGGACCACAACCAGACCAACGGGTCGCTTCGATTGAAGCGTATCGAGGGTCAATACTTTCAACGGGGATTCCGACGGATTTGGACGGTAATGGCACGGTGGACGAACTCGTCGGTGGCGGTTCCATCTTCCTCGCGTCAACCGGCGACTTGAATATTGATCGCGTACAGACTGGGCTTCAGTCATCCATAAGCATGAGCAGTCTAGAGAGCGTGGATATCAGAGGGCAGATCAGGACGAACACCTTGAACGTGTCGGGTCGGAACGTCAGCCTGAGTCGTGTCACAGCCTACGGAGAGGGCTTGTCGCCGCCTGTCGACAGCGTCCTGGTAACAGTGCCTTCACGCGGCCAGATTAACGTTTACGGTCCGATTACCGCCTATCACGGATCGGTGCGCCTGGGTTTGAGCCTACCGATCGAATCTGACCCGGACCTTTACGGGCCAACGGGTGAAAATGCGCGAATCAATCTGTCAAATGACATAACTGTACGGAGCCAGTTTGCGCGCATAACTCTTTATGGAGACGTCACACTTTTTGACGGGGTCACGGCAACCACGATTGATTTCGCTCGCGGGCAAGCTGAGACACTCGATCGGTTTGATCCGTTTTTCGATGCAACATCGGCGGAATTCACGGCGGAAATATCGCGAGACATTGAGTTGCCGGCAATCCAGTGGGGTCACGTCCCGGGACCGCCATCCGACGCGTTAAGCGACGTCGGCTTTTGCGGAGGCACCACCTGTGCGTTCGATGTATCGGACTCGGATGGTACGAACCGGATTCTCCGGATTCTCGGCGAGTCGGAACGCAACTGGAACTACCTTGGCTTTGTTGGCAGCTACCTCAACAATCAAACCGGCGGATGGGGTATCAAGGCGGTAGACAGCGATGGTAGACCACTGACAACTGCTGGCATCAATAACCAGTCGGACGATGCTGGCATCTGCGTCGGAGCCTGGATCTGTGGCTACCGCTATGCGGACGATCAGACCACCGCCAGTGCAAACTATAACGACCGATTCTCACGTCTCGTGCAAATGCTGGGCACACTCAGCGCGACGCTGACTGTTGACGACAACGGCAGCATACGTATTGCCGGCAACGTCGGTCGCTATGTGGCTCCGCTCTCTCCTGGTCGACCGCAGTCAGGGCGTCCACTGTCGGGTGACGGCATGCTTGTTCTGTATCCGTCCCATGTGAACCAGGAGTTGCGTGTCGACATGGGGCGGTCTGGCAGCCTCACCGTTATGGGCTCCGTAGGTGACTCTGAGCTGGATATGCTCCGGACCGGCAATACATCACCAACGTATTACCTGACTGACAGACTTGTCGGCCTGGGACAGGTCTGCGGCGATACAGGTCCATGCACTGGACTGGAGCCCGCCGTTAATCTTCGATACGGCGCACTGCCAGAACTTGGAACGTTCACGGTGACGTTGCTTGGTAATCAGTTTGCCCCGTCAACCATCAGCATTGGGCGAGCTGGCGGTTACCTGAACGCACTCAACGCTCAGCCTGCCGAGTGGGTCGACCTCGATCAAAGCGGTGTGAATCTCGTTCCGCGCGTTTACAGCCTGCCCGTCCCCTGGACTCAAGAAGGCAGGGGATCGAACGGAACCGGCTTTACGATCACTACGTCAGCTCCCGGCCCTCTGGCATTTGGAAACTTACCAGGCGTCGGCGGCTCAACGAGCACGGCCCGCACGACCAACGGTGCCACGGGATCGACAGCGCTTCAGGGTTCAACGGGCTCCGGCGTCGCTGGCTCAGTAAGTGGAGGAAATTCGGGGGCGGGTTTCGGCGACGTCGCCGATCCCTCTGCAGGCGATGTCTCCAGTACCACGACCCCATCAGTTGCAGAGAACGACCAGCGTCAGAACGGCAGCGAATCGGATGACAGCTCGGGCACTGCCAGCAATGACGACGAGGACTTGTGTCGCCGGGGAGCGGGCCAGCTCGCGGACGTCGGTACGTACCCGGGCGTGACCGGAGCGGAAGCAAATGTATTTGCTCGCTGCCGGAGTGATTTCCAGTAGATCCTGGCGAAGGTCCCCGGGCCTAATGGCCCGGGGTGCAACCGTTGCGCTTCTGTTGCTCATGCTGTCTCCTGCGTCTTCGGCGAGCGCGTCGAAGCCACTGTTCCTGGATGCCCCGCAATTGCGGATTGAGCTCGGGACGCATACCGGCTTCATTAAGAAGCTGGCGGTATCGGCCGACGGAGGCACGGTGCTCACCGTCTCGGACGACAAGACAGCAAGAGTCTGGGACTCGGCAACCGGGCGCCTTCGCCATGTACTTCGAGTGCCGATTGATCCCGGTCACGAAGGCCTGTTGTACGCGGGTACCTTGACCCCGGACGGTCGTTACGCGGTCGTCGGAGGATTTACCGGCCTGACCGTCGGTACCGGCGGAACGCTCTACGTGTTTGATGCGAGCACAGGGCAACTGCTGGGGGGCCTCGGGCACCTTCCGGAGTTCGCCATCGAAAATCTGGAATTCTCGTCAGACGGACGAACACTTGCAATCTGTCAGGCAGACGGCGCAGGCGTCATCTTCTTTGACTGGCTCGGCAAGCGAATGATCCGCCGTGACACTAGCCCAACCGACAAGATCCTGGGCGCCGATTTCGCCCCCAACGGTGATTTTGTCTTGACGACTCTGGACGGTCGCCTGTGGCTCTACGATGCAGCATCGGGCTACGCCAGCTCGAGGTCCTCGGTCCTCGACGTTGGGCACAAGCCGATGCACGTGCAGTTTTCGCCAGACGGCTTACGGCTGGCGGTCGGCTTTGACGCCGAGCCAATCGTCGCCATCCTGCAGACGAAAACGCTTCTGGTCGAAAGAGTCCTGCGACTGCCGGAATCGGACGGACAATCGGGCCTCCATGTCGTGGACTGGTCATCAGATGGCCGCGCCATATACACGGGTGGTCAGCCCACCGACCCGCGCAATGCGAGGATCTATCGATGGGCGGCCGACGGCTCCGCACTACCCACACTCATCGTGACCACGACGCGACGCGTCAGCGACTTGCGACGCCTCGCCACCGGAGGCTTCGCTTTCTCCTCTGGCCAACCGGAGGTCGGGGTCGTCGGGGCGGATGGGGCGTTGCGTTGGCGTCAATCGTCGCAAACACTGGATTCCGGACAGACCAATGACCTCTTTGCAATTGACTGGACTGGCGCCAGAGTGGGTTTCGCCGACCAGTCGTCAACCGACTCTCTGACCTTCGACGTGAATGCCCCACTCGAAAGCGCCTTGACACGCGGCAGGTCAGCGACTGAGACCATCCCACGTCGATCTGCAAAGGATTGGAACCTCGCGATTCGTGACGAAGGAGCGTCTCTCTCCGTGAACGGCAACGACGTCGCCACGGACCATGCCGAGCGCATTCGCACCTGGGCGTACGGACCGGGCGATAGGAATCTCCTGCTTGGCACCGCATGGTCGTTGCGTCTGGTCGATCGAAACGGAAGGCTCATCTGGCGCGCAGATGCGCCGGAGGACACACGTGCGGTAGCGGTGACGAATGACGCACGCCTTGCGGTCGCGTCATTCGCCGACGGCACCATCCGCTGGTACCGCATGAAAGACGGCGCCGAGGTTCTCGCCTTCCTGCCTCACAGAAATGGCGTGGACTGGGTCGCCTGGATCCCGAGCGGCTACTACATGTCCTCGGTGAACGGCGACAACCTGATCGGCTGGCACCTGAACAACGGCCTCGACCAGACACCCGAGTTCTACCGGGCCATCCAGTTCGAGCGCATCCTCTACCGCCCCGACGTGGTGCGCGAATACTTCCGCTCGATGGGCGAGACCGACGTCCGCACCATCCTCGCCGACGCCAGTGCGTTCCGCATCGATGATCTGCGTCGCCTCGCGCCGCCACAACTCGACATCCGCAACCTCACCGTGCAGTCCGCCGCGACCGTACCAACCGCGCGCTTCACCTTGACGGGTAGCAGTAAGAGCCTGCCCCTGCAGGACTATACGGTCTTCGTGAACGACATCCCGGTGACGCCCTGGAGCGACCGCGCCCTGTCTCAGTCGGACGCACTCGCATTCCAGCGGAACCTTGATGTCCCACTGACGTCGAAAGACAACCAGATCCGCGTTGAGGTGTTCAACGGACAGTCCATGGGTGTCGTGGAAGCCGCTGCTGAGTTGCCACAAGCACCGCGGCTGCCCCCGCGCGGCGATCTGTACCTGGTCGCCATCGGTGTCAATCGATTCGCGAACTTCGGCAGTGATGACACGCGAATACCCGATCTACGGTTTGCCGCACAGGATGCCGACGAAGTAGCGCGATACTTTGAAACGGCCGCCACAGACGGCGAGTTCCGCCGCGTTCACACTTTCCTCGCGTCCGACAATGCGACCGACCCGCCGACGCGCGATGTCGTGAAGCGTCTGGTCGCAGCGGTCCGCGATGCAGGACCCCTGGATACCGTCATCGTGTTTCTCGCCTCGCACGGCTGGAGCGACCCCCAGGGCAACTACTATTTCTTTCCGGCCGACACGCAGCCCGAGGATATCGACAGGCTGGCGGCAGGGCGCTCGGACGTAAAAACGTTGATCGACTGGCAGTTCTTCTTCGACGAGATGCGTCGTGCCGCCGGCCGACGGGTATTGATCGTCGACACCTGCAACTCCGCCGACATGCGCGGGACGCTGGACGTCCACACGCTCGCAAAGCGCTCCGCCGCCTCCAGGTTCGCGCTGATGGCGGCGTCGAAGGGCGACGAGCTGTCCCAGGAGTATGCCAGCGGCGGTCACGGCATTTTCACGTTTGGGTTGTTGCAGGCGTTGCGCAACGGCGCCGATACCGACGGTGATGGTGAGACCACGTTGCGAGAGGCTTTCACCCATGCGTATGAAGTGGTGCAGACGACCCGCCCGAACAAGACTCGCCCGCAGACACCGCAGCTCGAAGCTCCGACGGTCTTGCAAACCGTGGTCGTCGCATCGGACTCTCGCTCGACCGGGACTACGCCCGGCCCCTCTGGAGTACACGTCCAATGAGTCGGATCGTCCGTCGCCGCATGCTGCTCGCGCTGTTTGCAGCGGTCCCGCTTTTCGGCATGCACGCCTCGGTCGCGCAGAACGTCAAGAGCGCGGACGAGATCGCCTGCGCACTGACCGGCCGCGCTGCCTCGGACTGTGACGGCACTCGCGGCATCACCGTTGGCCCGCGTCCGCCCTCAGGCGACCATTCGCCCGCGACGGTGTCGCTCGAACTTCCCTTCGAGATCAACAGTGACCGACTCAGGCCTGACGCGTCTGCGCAGCTCGATGAACTCGCCGCAGCGCTGGCCAATCCCGCATTGAGCTCGTCGCGCATCGAAATCATCGGCCACACCGACAGCAGTGGAGCCGCGGAATATAACCTCAGGCTCTCTCAGAAGCGCGCAGAGGCCGTGCGTCGCTATCTCGCGACTGACAAGGGCATCGATCCGGATCGCCTTGCTCCGCTTGGCCTTGGCGAGAACGAACCTGTCCCGGGCCTGAGTCCGACCGCGTCGCAGAATCGACGCGTCGAAATTCGCCTAGTCGGCGGCAGATCACCATGAAGGTCATTGCACACATGTCAGCACATCAACCTCGCAGGCTTTCGGTACTTCTGACGATTGGCCTGGTCTGTGGCGCGACCTCAATTCTTGCGCCGCCACTCGTCTTTGCGGAGCCACGCGCATTGCTCGTCGGCGTTGGCGACTATCCGAATCTGGCCAAAGGGGCCAAGCTCGATCCGACCCTGCCGGGAATTGACCTCGACATTGCCAACATGCAGCAGGTTACGACGATCATGGGATTCCAGCCCTCCCAGGTGCGTGTGCTGTTCAATACCGATGCGACGTACGACCGCGTGGTGCGAGAGATCTCGACCTGGACACGGGACGGAGTTCGCCCGGAAGACCCGGTCGTGATCTACTTCAGCGGTCACGGGACGTTCATCCCGGACAGGAATGGCGATGAACCGGACGGTCGCGACGAAGTGCTGGTGATGAACGACACTGGTCGGGTTCGTAACAAGGATTCCGTGACACTAGACAAGGTGTTGGTCGACGACCTGCTCGGAGAATTGCTGGCAAAGATCCCTAGTCGCCACGTCCTGGTGCTGATCGATGCCTGTCACAGCGGTACCGCAACCCGCGAGATCGACGTCACGGATCAGCGGCTCGGCGAATCCCGCGTCTATTCCAAGTTCCTTTACTACGACGGCATGCCAACCGGCGACGACAGCGCCATTTCGAAGGCTGAGGACGGTGGTCCCGCCGGCTACGTTTCACTCTCAGCGGCCAGGGACACGCAAACAGCGGTGGCGACGTACAAGGGCGGCCTGTTCACACTGGGCCTGCTCGATACGATCAAGCGCTCTGCCGCGGCGAAACGCAATCCTCCACTGACCGAAGTTCGCGACGACGTCGATGCCTATATTTCAAAGAGTATCGACCCGGA
This sequence comes from uncultured Pseudomonadota bacterium, assembly GCA_963748985.1. Classification (GTDB taxonomy): domain Bacteria; phylum Pseudomonadota; class Gammaproteobacteria; order Steroidobacterales; family Steroidobacteraceae; genus RPQJ01. The sequence goes on along the minus strand of CAVVKQ010000020.1, from coordinate 151,274 downwards.
ACGCCGCCACAATCCCGTTGTGACGGGTGACACCACGCTCGCCTCAGGGGGCATCGCACTGGTGCCGATCGAAAACGGTAACGGGCCGCTGTGGGCAGAGTTGCAGGGGCTCGTCGCGAAGGGTCAACCATTGACGGTGGCCACATCTCGACCGACCTACAAGGTGGGCGACGAGGTCGAGATATCGGTCGCTGTGCCGAAGGACGCCTTCCTGAATATCGTCACTGTCGACTCGAAAGACCAGGCGACCGTGCTGTACCCGAATCAGTATGCGATCGAGAACACCGTCAAGACGGGCACACTCCGCGTTCCCTCAGCCGAAATGAAGTTCGTCTTGCCCGCCCAGGAACCCTTGGGACCGACCCTGGTCGTCGCCTTTCTCACCCAGCAGTCCATCAACCTGCGTGATCTCGGCATCGAGGGCCGTGATGCGAGTGGAAAGCTGACCCAGACGTTTACGGATCTGTCGACCGTCGGCACTCGCGCCATCGGCATTGCGGCCCGCAAGGAGGCTTTCAATTCCGGCCAGGTGACGGTCAACGTCGTGGCGGCATCGTCAGACTAGAGCCCAGTGCGGCGCAACGAATGGGGAGGGGACGATGAAGTCCATGCAGGTCTGGATAGCGGTCGCAATCACCGTCCTCGCAGTCCCGCTTGTGGCCGGCTCGAGCGAGCGTTTCCAGCTCGTCTCGGCGGACGAGTATGCCCGCGACCAGGCTGCTGCAAATGAAGTCACGGCCGACGGTCGCACGCGAATGGAAGTCTTCGACCAGCACGTCTGGACGCGCGCACTCGACGCACCCGTGATACAGGTGGTCGCACCGGATGAGGCCTCATTGGTCCGATCGCCGGTAGACATCTTCGTGAAATTCGGTCCCGCACCGGGTTCGAAGATCGCCCTCGACTCGCTGCATATCACGTATGGGGTGCTCGGCCTCGACGTCACCGACCGCATTCGACACGCAGCCACCGTCACCGAGCAGGGTATCCGCGCCAAAGGCGCCGACCTCCCCGCGGGCTCGCATTCCATGAGCATCGAGATTTCCGACACGGCCGGCCGCAAGAGCAAGCGGAAATTCAAATTCCGCGTTGGCGCATAGCTCGCCAACCGCCGCGCCGCTGCTCCGGGGTCTATATGGCAGGGCAGGGCATCCTCGTCCCACACCCACGCGTGTATCAAAGACCGCTAAAGTGAATCGTCCGTTTCGAGCCGATCCGCCACCCGCTGCAGATGCCCCTCGGTGAGCGAATCCATGATCGGACTGGAGTACCCGTCGGCCCAGCGCTCGTGTCGAATCAGGTAGTGCACGTACTGTCTGAGCTCTGCAAACGTCCACCCGGCAATCGCCTCCGCGGCACGCGCACGCTCGGTTTCAAGGGGGTTGTCGGGATTCAGGTCGCGGCAGACGAACCCGCAGGCGTACGCGCCCTCGATGAAGATCCGATACGCCTCGAGCTTGAAGAATTCATCAAAGCGATCCGTGGGCAGTCGTGCGGTGGTCGGCACAAAGAAATGCCTGAGTGCCTCGCGCTCGAGCAGTCGTATCAGTTGCACGAGGTGCCGTGCCTGGTGCTCGGTCACCGCCGAGCGTTTGCTCGGCGGCCGACGTGAAATTCGTTCGGCGCCAACAGGGCGCCTGGGCGTATGCGCATCCGTTCTCTCGGTCATTACTATCGTCCCGCGTCATTATCCTTGTGGTCCAGTGTACGCAAACCGACGCTCGCCGCCGCAAATCAGAACCCGCGTGGTCGCGCGTCCTCCCCACGGCAACACCACGCCCGATCGGGTAACACCGTCCTGCGACGGATGGCCCCGCCTGACTCAAGTCAACGCCTGTGACCCGGCCGCCTGTTTCACTCGCTCGATTCGCACGCCATAACACGCGACCGACAACTCATCGCGCGAAGCGTGCAGCTCGTCGCAATTCACGATAACTGCGAATGATTGCAGCCCCGCTGCAACAATTGGTGTCCATCCTTCGCGCGCGCCATACGGGCGCACCGCAGGAGATGATTCATGACACTCGTTGCCACGCTGATGCTCACCGCCATCGCCTTGTACGTGCTGTTGCAGGTGGACGACCTCAGGTGACCTGCTAGTCGATTTCCGTACCAGTTGATACTTTGGGAGGATGGCCCCGACGGGAACGAGGGAGCCATGAAGAAGACGCGATTTTCGGAAGAACAGATGGTCAAGATCCTCCGCGAGGCCGACAAGGCGCCGGTGGCGGAAGTGGCCAAGAAGCACGGCGTCAGCGACGTCACGATCTACGTCTGACGCAAGCGCTTTGGGCAGTTGGAAGCGGTCGACGTGAAGCGGCTGCGCCAGCTCGAGCACGAGAACGCCCGGCTGAAGAAGGTGCTCGCCGAGCGGGTCATGGACATCGAGATCCTGAAGGAAGTCGCTGCAAAAAAATGGTGAGCGCGCCCGTGCGTCGCCAACAGATCGCCTACGTTTGCCAACGGGGTCGATCGCTGCGACGAGCGTGCGCGCTGTTGAGCGTGGCCCGGTCCACCGCACGGTACGAGTCGCGGCTGGTCGCCCGTGATGCGCCCGCCGTCGCTGCCATGCATGAGTTGGCAGCGCAGTACCCGCGGTATGGCTATCGCCGCATCCAGGTGTTCCTGGCGTGTCGTGGCCACGTGATGAGCGCTGACCGGGCGCACCGGCTCTGGCGCCTGCATCGGTTGCAAGTGCCGAAGAAGCGGCCTCGGCGGCGTGTGGCAACCAGTCGGCCGCGGCCTCTGCCGGCAACGGCGATGGGCCAGGTCTGGGCCTACGACTTCGTGTTCGACGCCTGCGCCAACGGCCAGCAACTGAAGTGCCTGACGGTGGTCGATGAGTTCACGCGTGAATGCCTGGCGATCGACGTCGCCGGCAGCATCCGCTCGGGTCGCGTGATCGAGGTTCTGAGCCGGCTGGTCAGCGTGCACGGCAGCCCGCGACACCTGCGTTCCGACAACGGCCCCGAGTTCGTATCGCGGGCGGTTCTGAGGTGGCTGCTGCAGTCCAACATCGACACGACGCACATCGACCCCGGCAAGCCGTGGCAGAACGGATCGAACGAATCGTTCAACGGCAAGTTCCGCGACGAGTGTCTGAGTATGGAGTAGTTCAGAAATCGGATCGATGCCAAGATCGTCATCGAACAGTTCCGTCGTCAGTACAACGAGGTCCGACCTCACTCGAGCCTCGGGCAACTGACGCCGGTTGAGTTAAAACAGCGACTGAGTCAAACAACCAACCCCGAACCGGCCATCTCCTAAGTCATCAGTGGACCGAAGAAAGACGGCAGGTCATTGCGACCCTACGTCCGTGAGATCACCAGTTCGACCGTGACCCGGCAACTCGTCGAAGGCGAGGCTTGCATCGCGATAGGGGTCAATGCCGATTTCCACCTCGCGAGGAAGCTTGCACGGGACAGTGGACATCAAACCAACATCCGCTACGTCATTCCGCAGGAAGGCGCGATGCTCTGGGTCGACGTGCTCGCGATCCCCGCCGATCTGCGCAGTGACCCCACGATCTACCCGGATGCCGCCGCACTGCAACGGTTGCGGATGGGCAGTGCCCACACCGATGCCAATTCGCGCCAGCAGAACCGCGAGTTCACTCGTTTCCGGACGGGACAGTAGCCGGTTCCGACCCGCCCCCACTCGTCCACAGTTCGGGGCTGCGATACGCGTAGAGGTACGCAGCGAGGTACGCTGGAACGATCAGCAACGTGAGCGCCGCGGTGAACATCGCAATGGCAGGGTCGCCCAGGAGCACCGGTATGAGCATGACGGAGTTGGCGAACAGCACCAGCCAGAACACGGCGCGCCAGTAGCGTTCGCTGCCGATGCGTCGCTGCAGCGCGTAACCCCAGAGTGCCGTGAGGAGCGCAACGCTGAGCGTCCAGTTGCCGAGCGTCAGTGCGGTGACCTCACCGCCGCGCGAGAGATTCGCGGCCTCGCCCGCGAGCACGCCGAACGTGAGCATGACGGCGTACACGACCCAGCCGGCCTTGGCGCCGCTCAGTGGATGCGTTGCCACGTCAGTAGTGCGGCGGAATCTCGACCTGGTTCGGGTCGCCGCTCCGTTCCCCGAGTTGCTGCAGCTGTTCGTGCAGTTGCTGGTTGCGGTCGCGCAGCGAGTCGACCTCGCGCTGCTGTCGATAGACGACGTCGCTCAACTCCTGCAGTGCCCGCTCGAGGTGCGCCACCTTGAATTCGAGCGCGTCGATGCGCTCGCTCATGGCGTAGCCGCCGGCACGCGATAGTCGGCCGTGACGACGCCGACCTGCAGCGCCTCCGCCTCGTGGTCGAGTTCACGCCACGTTTCGGCGAGCGCTGCCTGCTCCCACTCGCGCATCGCGGGCAGTTCCAGCAGCCGCCGCACGTACTGCGCGGCCTTGCCCGTTGTGTCGATACCGTAGGTGCGCACGCGGTAAGCCACAGGGCAGTAGAACGCGTCGACCACCGTGAACTCGGGGCCGGCGAGGAACGGGCCGCCGAAGCGCGACAGGCCTTCGTTCCACAGTTCGTCGATGCGCCGGATGTCCGCGACGAGTGCGGGCGGCTGGGTGTGCAGCTTGACGCGCAAACCGACGTTCATCGTGCAGATGTTGCGCAGCGTGGTGAAGCCCGAGTGCATCTCTGCCGTCGCGCAGCGCGCCCATGTGCGTGCCGCGGCATCGGCCGGCCAGAGGCCCGGGTGGCTCTCGGCGAGAAACTCGCTGATGCCGAGGGAGTCCCACACCACGGTGGCGCCATTGCGCAGGCAGGGCACCTTGCCCGACGGCGAAAAGGCACGGAACGCATCGAAGTTCGAGCCGCGCGCAAACGGCTTGACGAGTTCGACGAAGGGAATGCCGCGCGCGCGCAGCAGGACCCATGGCCGCAGCGACCAAGAGGAATAGTTCTTGTTGCCGATGTAGATCTCGTACATGAGTCCTCCAGGGTCGTCCGCGCACTTGGCACGGGGCCGCATGATACAGCCGCGTGCGGTCAGTACTTGTGCGTCGAGAGCAGCAGGTTGGTCTCGGAGTTGGCCACCCCTTCGATGCGGCGGATGCGGCTCAGCACGCGGTCGAACTCCTCGAGCGTGTCGGCGCGCAACTCGGCGATGATGTCCCAGCGACCGTTCGTCGTGTGCAGCGTGGACACCGACGCATCACCTCGCAGCGAGCGCAGCACCTTTTCGACGTTGTTGCCGTCAACCGCGATCAGCATCAGCGCCGTGATGCGGCGGTCACCGTCCGGTGCCGCCAGGCGCACGGTGTAGCCCGCAATCACGCCTTCCTGCTCGAGCCTGGCGATGCGGTTCTGCACGGTGCCGCGCGCTACGCGGAGGGTGCGCGCAATGGTCGCCGCGGGCAGGCGGGCGTTGCCGCGCAAGAGGCCGACGAGTTGGCGGTCGAGGTCGTCCATGCGATACCTGCCATTCTGACGAACTGTTCAATATGACTGACGAACAGATCAAATTATAGACCAGATTGATTGGTTTGCTGGCTTCCTGTTGGCTCGTGCCCGACCGATGATGCTCTGACGGGCCGGTGATTTGTCGTTCTCTGGCGGCCCGGGCAGGGGCACACCAATGGTCGACTACATCGGCGTCAGTGACATCGAACGCATCGTGAATGCGCTCGGACCAGCCGAGTTCATGGCCCGGCTGGCGGGCGAAATCGAGGCGGATTACCGGCGCTGGCCGGAGTTTGAAAAGGCGCCGCGACTCGCGAGCCATTCGCCCGTCGGCGTCATCGAGCTGATGCCGGCGACCGACGGCAAGCTGTACTCCTTCAAGTACGTCAACGGTCATCCCAAGAACACCGCCGAGGGCCTGTTGACCGTGACCGCGTTCGGCGTGCTGGCCGACGTCGACACGGGATATCCGTTGCTGCTCTCGGAACTCACGGTGACGACTGCACTGCGGACAGCTGCGACGTCGGCGCTGGCCGCGCGACAACTGGCTCGCCCCGACAGCCGCGTGATGGCCTTGATCGGCAACGGCGCGCAGAGCGAGTTCCAGGCCATCGCGTTCCATCGCCTGTGCGGTATCCGCGAACTGCGCGTCTACGACGTGGACCCGCAGGCCACGGCCAAGCTCATGCGCAACCTTGCCGCGATGCCGGAGCTGGCCGACCTGCGAGTGGTGCGGACGCATTCCGCGGCCGAGGCCTGCAAGGGCGCCGACATCGTCACCACCGTCACGGCGGACAAGCGCAATGCGGTCATCCTGACGCCGCCGATGATCGCGCCGGGCATGCACATCAACGGCGTCGGTGGCGACTGTCCGGGCAAGACGGAGTTGCATGCGGACATCCTGCGGTTGCCGGACATGCGCGTCGTGGTCGAGTTCGAGCCGCAATCGCGGATCGAGGGCGAAATCCAGCAGATGCCCGCGGACTATCCCGTGATCGAACTCGCGCAGGTGCTGCGCGGCGAAGTGGTGGCGCGACGCGCTGCCAGCGATATCACGCTGTTCGATTCCGTCGGTTTCGCGCTGGAAGACTATTCGGCGTTGCGGTTCCTGCACGGGCTGATCTCGCAGCAGCGGCTCGGCCGCCGCGATCTCGACCTGGTCCCGGTGCTCGACGATCCGAAGGACCTGTTCGGCGGGACACTGGCCGGCTGCAAGGCCGCGCGGCCGCGCAAGCGCAAGACGGCTTGACGGTGCGGCGATGACCGGAATCATCACGCTGATCGGCGCACCCACCGACGTCGGCGCGGGCGCGCGTGGCGCGTCGATGGGCCCGGAGGCGCTGCGAGTTGCGCAGCTGCAAGCTGTGCTCGAAGCGCAGGGGCTCGAAGTGATCGACCGCGGCAACCTGGGTGGGCCGCCGAATCCCTGGCAACCACCGGTCAGCGGCTACCGTCACCTGCCTGAAGTGGCCGAGTGGAATCGACTCGTGCACGAAGCCGTGCTCGAAGAACTCGCCGCGGGGCGACTGCCGATGCTGCTCGGCGGCGATCACAGCCTCGCGATCGGCTCGATCAGCGCCGCCGCAAAGCACTGCCGCGCCACGGGGCGCAAGCTGCGCGTGCTCTGGTTCGATGCGCACGCCGACTTCAACACGCACATCCTCACGCCGAGCGGCAACGTGCACGGCATGCCGGTCGCCTGCCTGTGCGGTCACGGCCCGGCGGAACTCGTGTCGATCGGCGGCCAGGTGCCTGCGATCCATCCTGCGCAGCTGCGGCAGATCGGCATCCGCAGCGTCGACGCCGGCGAGAAGCGCTTCGTGCACGAGGTGGGCATCGAAGTCTTCGACATGCGTTACATCGACGAGATGGGGATGCGGTACACGCTGGAGCAGGCCCTGCTCGGCGTCGATGACGCCACCCACGTCCACGTGAGTCTCGATGTCGACTTTCTCGATCCCGACACCGCACCCGGCGTCGGCACGACGGTTTCCGGTGGGCCGACCTACCGCGAGGCGCAGCTCTGCATGGAAATGGTGGCCGACACGGGCCGGCTTGCCTCGCTCGACATCGTCGAGCTCAATCCAGCTTTCGACATCCGCAATCGAACGGCCGAGGTTGCCGTTGACCTCATCGGGTCGCTGTTTGGCAAGAGCACCCTGATGCGCAAGTGATGCGGGCGCGAAGCGCGCCGGCGCGCGGTTGGCAGGCAGCGCTTTCGACGAAGCAGGCAGCAGGTTAATCTCCGCGTTCCTAACGCAGCGAGCGGCAAGTTCCCCACCATGCGCTGGATTCACATCGCCCTGCTGGCCGGCCTCGCCGTTGCGGCGGCCAGCGGCTGGTTGTCGCGCGAGACCCCGCGCGGATCGAACACTGAACCGCAGGTAGCGTCGGACTGGGGCTCCGCACCGCCACAGCCTGACAGCGCCGGACTTCCGGCCGAAGCACAGCAGACATTGCGGCTCATCGAATCCGGCGGACCGTTTCCCTACGACCGTGACGGCTCGCACTTCCAGAATCGCGAGGAACGACTGCCGGCGCAGCCCCCCGGCTACTATCGCGAGTACACGGTACGGACGCCGGGTTCGTCCGACCGCGGCGCTCGCCGGATCGTGAGCGGGGGCAACCCGCCGGTCGAGTTCTATTACACGGACGATCACTACCGCAGCTTTCGCCGGATCGAGGTGCCGCACCCATGACCGAGCTCATGCGAGATGTCGTTCTGACCGACGATACCGTGCGCGGCCTCGAGCTGCTCGCGTCGTCGCTCGACTGGCCGTGCTACGTCGTCGACCTCCGGGGGTGCGTGGACAAGACACAACTGCTCGAACGGTGCGCCGACGTGCTGCGGTTTCCAAGCTGGTTCGGTCAGAACTGGGACGCGTTCTTCGATTGCCTCATCGATCTCGCGAGTGCGCGCCGGGCGCGCGGCTGCGTGATCGTGCTGCGCCATGCCGGCGAACTGCAGGCCACGTCGCCCGAGGCGTTCGATACGGCCCGCTCGATCTTTGCGGATGCGGAAAAGGTGTGGCGCGAGCGCGGCGTCGCGATGCGCGTGTTCGTCGAGATTGCCTGAAGCGACGAACGCGGCGTGCGACTACGCCGCGGGTCAGGCGCCCTTGTTCGAGGCCAGGCCTTCGATGCGATCCGTTTCCCGCTTGACGACCGCATAGCATTCGCAACACAGCTGTTCGAGCTGTGGCCGGTCGAGCACGGTGATCTGTCCGCGGCTATAGCTGATGGCACCGAGCTTCTGCAGCTTGCCGGCGGCATCCGTGACACCTTCGCGGCGGACGCCCAGCATGTTCGCGATGAGTTCCTGCGTCATGACGAGCTTGCTGGATTTCAGGCGATCCAATGACAGCAGCAGCCAGCGACACAACTGCTGGTCAACGGAATGGTGCCGGTTGCACACGGCGGTCTGCGCCATTTGCGTGATCAGTGCCTGCGTGTAGCGCAGCAACAGCAGCTGCAGCCCGCCGTTGCGGTGAAACTCATCCTTCAGCCGCTGACCGCTCAGGCGGTAAGCGTGACCGGCGCTCTGCACGATGGCGCGACTGGGTGTGGTGCCGCCCCCCATGAACAGTGCGATACCGATGAGGCCTTCGTTGCCGACGACCGAGATTTCCGCCGATGAACCGCTTTCCAGCACGTACAGCAGGGACACGATCGAATCGGTCGGGAAGTAGACGTACTCGAGTGCGTCGCCGGATTCGTACAGGACCTTGCCGAGCGGCATCGAGACGAGGCGCAGGTGCGGAAGAACGCGCGCACGCTCGTCGGGTGTGAGCGCAGCCAACAGGTAGTTATGCTCGGGAAGGTGCTTGCGCAGCGGAGCCGTTGCGTCGGTCATGGCGGCCATCCAGGGCTTGGCGGTGTCTCAGGATACATCAGGGCCGCGACCCTGCATGGCATCGTGTACGGCATGGCGTGCGCCGCACCCCGTGCACACGCATCAGTTCATGACGCGCGCGTAGGTGTCCTGGTTGGCGACGTAGCAGGCACAGGCGGAAGCCTCCAGGCCGTGATGGTCAAGGACCGTGATTTCGCCGCGGTTGTAGCGGATCAGTTTCTGCTGCTGCAGGGAGCCTGCCGCATGGGTCACGCCTGCGCGGCGCACGCCGAGGATGGACGCGAGCGACTCGTGGGTCGAATGGAAGTGGTCCGAGTGGGCGCGGTCGCGAGTCATCAGCAGCCAGCGCGCCAGGCGTGCCTCGACGACGTGGAATCGAGTGCAGGCGACCGTTTGCGCCGACTGGCACATGACGACATGAACGTAACGGTGCAGGCAGCCCCGCAGCGCGACGCTGCATTCGAGTTCCTCGCGAAACGAGGCGGCGTCGATCTGCCAGGCGGTCCCGCAATCCTGCACGAGCGCGAGGGACGGCGCGACGGTCACACCCAGCACCAGGGACGTGCCCAGCATCCCTTCGTCGCCGACCAGTCCCACCTGGAGCCTGTCGTGTCCATGCAGTGTCGCGATCAGCGAGATGGAGCCGCCGGTGGGGAAGTAGACCTCACGGATGCGCTTGCCACGTTCATACAGCACGTCGGCCGTCTTCAGCTGGACGGAAGTGGACTTGCCCAGGAGGCGTCGCCGATCCAGGTCAGGCAGGCGTGCCAGCAACCGGTTGGTCGCCACGGCCCTTCCTCTGGCAGTCTTCATGGGGAATTGCTCGATCACGTCTGCGGACGTCCGAAAAGGCGAGCGTGCTCGGGACTCAACCCGTGGTCTGTACGGTGCCCCACGAATAGACACCCGGTTCGTCGCCGAACCGGAGTGCTCCGCGTGCGTGGGGGTACATCACACGCAGAGCGTCTTGATCACGTCGCTAGACCCGTCGACCCTGGATTACGTTGACCAGCACGACGATGATGGCCAGCACCAGCAGGATGTGGATGAAACCGCCCAGGGTGTAGGAGCTGACGAGCCCCAGCAACCACAGCACGGCCAATACGACTGCGATAGTCCATAACATTTGTCATCTCCTCATTAGGTCATGTGGTGTTCAGGCTGTTCAGCGGTGAGCCGTGTCATCAATTCAGGACCAGTTCGCCGTTCTCGACCGGGATGCTGTTACCGGGGTCATGGTCCATCCGCACGGAACCTTCGTGGTCTCCAAGCCGATAGCGCACCTGGTATCCGTCCGGATTTTCGACCGAGTCGTAGACCGTGCGGCAGCGTTGCTCGACCGTCTGGGTCGTGTTGCCTTCCTGCATGTGTTTCTGGACCTTGCTGCCGGCGTAACCACCGGCTGCAGCTCCTGCCACGGTGGCCACCGTCTGGCCATCGCCGTCACCGATCTGGTTGCCCAGCACTCCGCCCGCCACCGCCCCGATGATGGCGCCCGTGACGCGCTTGGGATCCTTGACAGCCGCCTGGTGCGTGACAACTTCACTGGCACAGACCTGTCGCGGTGTCTTGACCGTGCGTGACATCGGCTCGACGTTGAGCACCTTGGCAGACCTGTCCTGGTCCATGGTCTGGTAGCCGGCGTAGGCACCGGCTGCCGTCACCGCCACGCCGCCAACGACGAGCCCGGTAAGCAATGATTTGTTCATCTGCTCTCTCCATTCGACGGCACCCGGCTCACGGAGAATTCCCGATACGGCATAGTGAAGTCGATGTGCAGCAAGCTACTCCGACTGGCGCAAGGGTCTGTTCGCTAGCGCACTGATCGTGCCGAATCGCGTGCGGCCCGCAATAAGTGCCCTATGTGCGCGACCGTACCGACACCTGCACGGCCGCGGATGACGATCCCCGGCATGCGCTTCATGCACCTTGCCGCGTCATTGCCACTGCTGCCGCTCGCGGCCTGCAGTGCGCTGCCCAGGATCGAGCCGAACACAGCGCCCGCGATGACCCCGACGCAAGTCGAAGGTCTCCGCGGACCGCTCCCGGCGTCGCGCAGTCGCGAGATCCTCGCCGGACTCGAGCGCGGCGCCGACGACACGGGAATCTTCGATCGTCACCTCGCGGTCGAGCAGGCCGTGACCGGAACGCCCCTCGTCAGCGGCAATCGTGTCCAGCTGCTCGAGGACGGGCCAGACACGTACCGCGCCATGTTCGTGGCCATCGCTGCCGCGAGCGACCACATCAACATGGAGACTTACATCCTCGAGGACGACGAGGTCGGCCGGCGCTTCGCGGACGCACTGATCGCAAAGCAGCGCGAAGGCGTGCAGGTGAACCTGATCTACGACGCCGTGGGCACGCTCGGCACGCCGGAGGAGTTCTTCCAGCGCCTGCGCGACAGCGGCGTCCGCACGCTGCAGTTCAATCCGGTCAATCCTGCGACGGCGACCGCGGGCTGGGACGTGAACCAGCGCGACCACCGCAAGTTGCTGATCGTCGATGGCCGCATCGTGTTTCTCGGCGGCATCAATATCAGCGACGTGTACTCCAGCGGCTCCTCCCCGCGGTCGCGGCAACCGCGACCCGCAGGCGAGCAACCCTGGCGCGATACCGATCTGCAGATCGAAGGGCCGGTGGTGGCGGAGTTCCAGAAGCTCTTCCTGGCCACCTGGCTCGCGCAGAAGGGCGAGCCCCTGGTCACCGCGGAACTTCTATCCAACGCTGCAGGCGCAGGGCAAGGAGGTCGTGCGCGCGATCGGCAGCTCACCCGACGATGAATTCAGCCTGATCTACGTGACGCTCCTGTCCGCGATCGGCAGCGCCGAGACCGAGGTCTGGCTGACCAACGCCTATTTCATTCCGGACCCGCAGCTGCTGGCCGCGCTGAAAGCCGCCGCCGCGCGTGGTGTCGACGTCAGGCTGGTCTTGCCCGGTCGCACGGATTCGGCCCTCGTGTTCCACGCCGGGCGGTCGTACTACGATCAGATGCTGCAGGACGGCGTGATCATCTTTGAGCGACGCGACGCGCTCCTGCACTCGAAGACTGCCGTGATCGACGGCGTCTGGTCCACGGTGGGTTCCACCAATTTCGACTGGCGCAGCTTCCTGCACAACCAGGAGGTCAACGCGGTCGTGCTGGGCACCGAATTCGGCGACCGCATGCGCGCGTCTTTCGCAAATGACGTCGCGCATTCCGAGCAGGTCACCCTCGAGCAGTGGCGGCAGCGCTCGCTCGACCTGCACCTCAAGGAATGGTTCTCCCGACTCTGGCAGTACTGGCTGTAGGTGCTGCGTGAGTGCCTGTCAGCGTCCGGGGGTGTCCTTCGCGGGCGCCGTCGGTACGCTGACGCACAGACTGAACGCGCCATGGCTCCTACTGTCTGGTCTCACGCCGGACGAGAAAATCCGGCCGTTGGCCGGCTGATCGCCACATCGAGGAAGGGGCATGGGACTGTTGACGACCGAGCACGGCAAGGCGGGGTGTCTCGCCGAACCGATCGTCCATGCCCTGGCTGCCCACGCGTTGCGCCATAGCCCAGTGGCAGCTGCGTCCCGCTACGGTGTGACCAGCGTCCTCCGGGACGTTCTCTTCCGTACCCACGGCACGTCATTGCCCCATGCGACGAGTTGATGCTGTCCTTCCTGAGTCAAATCGCAGGTTCCGATCGCGAATCCGTCTTTGAATTCGCGGAGGTAATCCGGGCAGAAATATTCAGCGCCGAGCGACTGGAGCAGCACGCCGCCAGCCTGGCGGCCGCCCAGACCGTCACGACGCGACCCGTCGCGGTCCGGCCTTTGACCGCGCGACTGCGTGACAACCACAGGGCGCTGCTCGACGCCCATCGTGCCATCGCGAAGTCCATCGCCGCGGGCGGCGCCATCACGCCGGCGGCAGAATGGCTTGTCGACAACTATCACGTCGTCGAAGCGCAGATCCGTCAGGTCCGTGACGACCTGCCACCCGGCTATTACCGGCAACTGCCGAAGCTGGCCGATGGTCCGCTGGCCGGCTATCCGCGCGTGCTCGGGCTGGCGTGGGCCTTCGTCGCGCACACGGACAGTCGTTTCGACGCCAACCTGCTGCGCCAGTTCGTGGCTGCTTATCAACGCGTGCAGCCACTGACGATCGGCGAGCTATGGGCGATCGCAATCACTTTGCGGATCGTGCTCATCGAGAACCTGCGGCGTGCGGCCGAGTTGATCGCGAGCCGGCGCGCCGTCCGCCAGCAGGCTGACCGCGTGGCGGACCGGCTCCTCGGGATCGGCGGAAAGGAAGCGCAGCCACTGGCGACGGTGCTGCAGGAGCTGCAAAGCGTCCAGCTGTCGACGACGTTCGTCGTCCAGTTGCTGCAGCGGCTGCGCGACCAGGATCCAGAAGCGACTCCCGCGTTGACGTGGCTCGAATCGCGTCTGGCGACGGCTGGCACGACGGCGGACGAGGTCGTCCGCGACGAGCACCAGCGCCAGGGTGCATCGAGCGTGACCGTCCGCAACGTGATCACGAGCATGCGCTCCATCTCGGCGGTCGACTGGGCGGACCTGTTCGAAGCGATGAGTCTCGTCGATGCCGTGCTGCGCGCAGATACCGGTTACGCGCAGTCGAACTTTCCGACTCGCAACCGCTGTCGTCACGCGATCGAGGAACTGGCGCGGGGTTCGCGGCACTCCGAGCTGGAGATCGCGGAGCACGCGATGCGGGTCGCAAGCGCGGGTCGCGACCAGCGCGAGCAGAGTTCCGGGTATTACCTCATCTCGCGGGGGCGCCGGGAATTCGAGGATCGACTCGACTATCGGCCGTCGCTGCAGGCGGGGATCAACCGGCTCATCGCCCGCATGGGAATCCGTGGCTACATCGCGGGCGTCGTGCTGCTCGCGGTTGTCGGACTCGCGTGGCCACTGTCGGTACTGCTGAGCAGCGGCGTCGGGGCGCTGGTATTCGTCGTGCTGGGGGTGTCGGGTCTCGTGCTCACGATTGACGCTGCGATGGCTATCGCCAACACCAGCATCGCGAGCCGCTTCGGCGCCAGGCCCCTGCCCGAACTGGACCTCGCGGAAGGCATTTCCGCTGACCTGCGAACGCTCGTGGTCGTGCCCGTCATCCTGACGACTCGCGAGGCGATCGCTGAGCACGTCGAGCACCTGGAGATTCACCACCTGGCGAGCCTGGACGGTGACGTCACCTTCGCCTTGCTTTCGGACTGGGCCGATGCCGCGTGCGAACGGGTCGCAGGCGACGAAGCGCTGCTCGAGTGTGCGGTCGAGGACATCCGCTGCCTGAACCTCAAGTACGGTCCCGGCGTGGCAGGCGATCGCTTCCTGCTGCTGCATCGACGACGGTTGTGGAACGAGGCGCAGGGAGCCTGGATGGGCTGGGAGCGCAAGCGCGGCAAGCTGCACGAGCTGAATCGCCTGCTGCGCGGCGCCATCGACACGAGCTTCATGGCCGTCGACGGCAAGCCACCCACCGTTCCGGCTGGCGTGCGCTATGTGGTCACGCTCGATGCCGACACGCGGTTGCCGCGAGACACCGTGCGGCGGCTGGTCGGCAAGATGCGGCATCCCTTGAATGCGCCACGCCTTGACGGGCAAAGCGGGCGAGTCGTCGAGGGTTACGCGATATTGCAGCCACGAATCGCGTCGTCGTTGCCGCTCGGCTACGACGGCTCGCGCTACCAGCGCCTCGTTTCCGGCGCCGGCGGCATCGACCCGTATGCGTCCGCCGTGTCCGACGTGTACCAGGACCTGTGCGGTGAGGGATCGTACGTCGGCAAGGGCATCTACGACGTCGACGCGTTCGAGGCGGCACTGGCGGGCCGTGTGCCGGAGAACACGTTGCTTAGCCACGACCTGTTCGAGGGAATCTTCGCCCGGGCTGGACTCGCTTCGGATATCGAGCTCGTGGACGAGTATCCCGCTCGCTACGCAGCGGCGACGGCTCGTTCCCACCGCTGGGTGCGCGGGGACTGGCAGTTGCTGTCATGGGTCTTCGGTTGCGGTCCGGCCGTCGCCCGGCGTCGCCGTTCCATCACCATGCTCGGTCGATGGAAGATGTTCGACAACCTGCGCCGGTCCCTCATGGCGCCGGCAAGCATGATCACCCTCGTGATCGCGTGGACGCTGCCACTGCCGTACGCTGCGCTCTGGACGGCATTCGTCGTCGCAATGCTCGCGATTCCGAGCCTGCCTCCCTTGCTGGCCGGTCTCCTGCCGCGTCACACCGGCATCGCACTACGGAGCCATGTGCTGGCGGTCGCGGCCGACGCCCGGCTGGCTGCGGCCAGGACGGCGCTGACCCTGGCGTTGCTGGCGCACCAGGCGTGGTTGATGTGCGATGCGATCGGACGGACGCTGTACCGGCTGTTCGTCAGCCGACGCAGTCTGCTCGAGTGGGTCACGGCGCAGGAGCAGAACAGCAAGCGCCTGGACGTGGCCGGGCACTACCGCCTGATGGCCGGCGCACTCGTCATCAGCCTGGCGGTCCTCGGGCTCGTGGCAGCGGGAAAGGTCAGCGTGCTGTTCGCAGTGCCATTCACGCTGCTCTGGCTGGCGTCACCGCTCATGGCGTGCTGGGTGAGCCAGCCGTCGCGCGTCGCTGAATCGCGGCCCGTGTCCGACGTCGATGCCCATGCACTGCGCCTGGTTGCTCGCCGCGCCTGGCACTACTTCGACACGTTCGTGACGCCCGCGGACAACATGCTGCCGCCGGACAATTTCCAGGAGGAGCCGAGGCCGGTACTGGCCCACCGCACTTCACCCACCAACCTGGGACTGTACCTGCTGTCGATCGTCTCGGCGCGCGATCTTGGCTGGGTCGGCACCGTCGACGCCGTCGAGCGGCTCGAGTCGACGCTCGCGACCATGAGCCGACTCGAGCAATGCCACGGGCACTTCTTCAACTGGTATGACACGCAGGACCTGCGGCCACTCGAGCCGCGGTACGTCTCGTCGGTGGACAGCGGCAACCTGGCCGCGCACCTGCTCACGCTGGCCAATGCCTGCGACGGAATGAGAGCCGGGACCGCGGACGCTGCGCAGATCCTTGCCGGAATCGGCGACGGGCTGGCGCTGGCCCGCGATTCGCTCGGCACGACGGCCGATGCGCGGCTCGTCGCAGCGATCGAAGCAATCCGCACCGGGTCTGCCGACCGGACGTCGAGGTCCGCACCGCTCGCTGCGAGCCTGGACGCGCTGGCGACCCGGGTTGGCGCGCTCGTCGCACTGGTTGCGCAGTTGGCCCGCGAGGGAGGCGACGAAGGCAGCGCGGAGACTGCCGTGTGGGTCGATGCCACGCTCCACACGATCGAGAGTCACCTGCGCGACCTGGTGCCTGCGCTCACGGCGGATACCGATTCATTGTCGCAACGCCTCGATATGCTGGCGGCGACGTCGCGCCGCATGGCCGCGGCGATGGGCTTCGGCTTTCTATTCGACCATGAGCGCAGGCTGCTCTCGATTGGCTACCGCGTCCTCGAGGGCAGCCTCGATTCGAACTGTTACGACCTGCTCGCGTCCGAGGCGCGACTGGCGAGTTTCGTCGCGATCGCCAACGGCGACGTCCCGGCGCGGCACTGGTTCCGCCTCGGGCGTTCCGTGGTCCGCGTTGGTCATGGCGCAGCGCTCGTCTCCTGGTCCGGCTCGATGTTCGAGTACCTGATGCCGTCGCTCGTCATGCGTGCGCCCGCCGGCAGCCTGCTCGAGCAGACCAGTCACCTCGTGGTCGATCGTCAGCAGGCGTATGGCCGGAAACTCGGCGTGCCCTGGGGAATCTCGGAGTCGGCCTACAACGCGCGCGATCTCGAGCGTACCTACCAGTACTCGAGTTTCGGCGTGCCTGGACTCGGCCTGAAACGCGGGCTCAGCGAGAACACCGTCGTTGCTCCGTACGCGACCGCGTTGGCCGCGATGGTCAGGCCGCACGCGGCCGTCCGCAACTTCGCGAGGCTGGAGCACATCGATGCGCGGGGCCTGTACGGCTTCTACGAGGCCCTGGACTACACCGCGCGTCGCCTGCAGGCCGGTGAGCCGTTTGCCATCGTGCGTGCCTACATGGCGCACCACCAGGGCATGACGATCGTGGCGCTTGCCAACACGTTGCTCGACGGCGTGATGCGCAAGCGATTCCACGCCGAGCCCCGCATCAAGGCAACCGAGCTGCTGCTGCAGGAGCGGACGCCGCGTGAGGTGTCGGTTCCCGTCGCGAGCATCCCGGAGAGCGCTACCGCGGAGTGGGCCGACGACGTGATGCCGATGCTGCCTCGTACCATCGACACGCCGCACCATGCGACGCCGCGCACGCGGGTGCTGTCGAACGGCCACTACGCCGTGATGCTCACGGCCGCGGGGTCTGGTTACAGCCAGTGGCACGATCTGGCGGTCACGCGCTGGGCGGCCGACGTCACCTGCGACGCCTCGGGGTCGTACCTTTTCCTGCGCGACGTCGACGACGGCAAGGTCTGGTCCGCTGGATATCAACCGACCGGAGTCGAACCTGACGCCTACGAAGTCACGTTCAGCGAGCATCGGGCCGAGTTTGTCCGTCGCGACGGCGACCTGACGACGACACTGGACGTGGTCGTGTCGGCCGAATGCGACGCCGAGGTGCGCCGCGTCTGTCTCTCGAACATGAGCGATCGCGTCCGGACGATCGAAGTCACTTCCTATGCGGAAGTCGTGCTGGCCCCGCGCGCTGCCGACGAGGCGCATCCGGCGTTCTCCAAGCTTTTCGTGCAGACCGAGCACCTGCCATCGATCGGCGCGCTGCTCGCGACACGACGCCGACGCTCACCGCAGGAGCCAGCCGTCTGGGCCGCACATCTCGCGGTCACTGAGGGCGACGCCGTCGGGTCCGGTCGCTTCGAAACGGATCGCGCGACCTTCGTGGGCCGCGGCCGGCAAGTGCACGCGCCGGTTGCTCTTGCCGGCGATCCCCCCGAGACAGGCAGGACAGGGACGGTGCTCGATCCAATTTTCAGCCTTACGCGCCGCGTGCGACTGGCGCCGGGTGCCACGGCGCGCGTCGCGTTCTGGACGCTGGTCGCACCGTCGCGTGAGGAGGTGCTGGACCTCGTGGACCAGCACCGGGACGTGCCGGCTTTCGATCGTGCCGTGACGCTTGCCTGGACGCAGGGCCAGGTGGAGTTGCACCACCTGGGGATCGCCCCGGACGAGGCAATGGTCTTCCAGCGCCTGGCCGGACACCTGCTCTACCATGACCCGGCGCTGCGGCCGTCGTCCGACGTGCTTCGGCGCCGCAACGGCGGACAGCAGGCGCTCTGGGCGCACGGCATTTCGGGCGACCTGCCGATCGTGCTCGTGCGCATAGACGATATCGACGATCTCGGCATCGTGCGGCAGGTGCTGCGTGCGCTCGAGTACTGGCGCCTGAAACAGCTGAACGTCGACGTCGTGATCCTGAACGAGCGTTCGTCGTCCTACGTGCAGGACCTGCAGTCGGCGCTGGAGTCACTGACACGTGCCGGCCTGTCACGAGTGAAGATTCACGGCGAGTCGGTGCGGGGCGGCGTGTACATCCTGCGCTCGGACATCATTCCGAGCGAAACGCGCCTGGCCCTGCTGGCCGCGGCAGGCGCCGTGTTGCTCAGTCGTCATGGCAACCTCGCGGAGCAACTCGATCGGTTGGAACAGGAGCCGCCGGCTGCGCCACCCCCGGTTGCCGTCGTGCGCTCACGCCGCGACTCGACGGATGCCTCGCCCGACGTGCCGACCCTCGAGTTTTTCAACGGCTTCGGCGGCTTCACGCCCGACGGCGAGGAATACGTGACGGTGCTGCGCGACGGGCAGCGCACGCCCGCGCCGTGGGTCAACGTGGTTGCCAATGCCGGATTCGGCTTCCACGTGTCGGCTGATGGCAGCGGCTGCACCTGGGCTGGCAACAGTCGTGAGCACCGGCTCACGCCCTGGTCGAACGATCCAGTCGGAGATCGGTCGGGAGAAGCCATCTATGTTCGTGATGACGAATCCGGCCTGCTGTTCGGGCCGACGGCACTCCCGGTCCGCAAGGCGAGTGGCGACTACCTGGCGCGGCACGGACGGGGATACAGCCGATTCGAACATACACGTGCCGACATCGCGCTCGACCTGCTGCAGTTCGTTCCCGGCAACGAGCCGGTCAAGGTGTCGCGCCTGCGCATCCGCAACCTCTCGGGTCGCACGCGCCACCTGACGCTGACGGCCTACGTGGAGTGGGTGCTCGGCACGTCGCGCAGCAGCACTGCGCCATTCGTCGCGACGGAGATCGATCCGGTCACGGGTGGCATGCTGGCACGCAACCTCTGGGGCGGCACCGATGCTCGCGTTGCATTCACCGACCTGGGCGGCCTGCAGACAGCATGGACCGGCAACCGGATGGAGTTCATTGGTCGCAACGGCACGCTCGAGCGGCCCGCGGCCCTCGCGACAGGGGCGAAGCTTTCCGGCCGCACCGGCGCAGGCCTTGACCCCTGCGGCGCGCTGCAGACCTCAGTCGCTCTCGCCGCGCATTCTTCCGTGGAAATCGTGTGGCTGCTGGGTGAGGCAGACACCACGCAAGCCGCCCAGGCATTGATCTCGCGCTGGCGCAGCGAGGACGTGGACGGCGCACTGCAGTCCGTGCGCGCGGAATGGAGTGCCGTGCTCGACACCGCCACGGTCAGGACGCCGGATCGCGCGTTCGACCTCATGCTGAACGGCTGGCTGCTGTACCAGGTACTCGTGTGCCGCGTCTGGGCCCGCAGCGCGTTCTACCAGTCCAGCGGCGCCTACGGATTCCGCGATCAGTTGCAGGACACGATGGCGCTCATCCTGGCGCAGCCGGCCCTCGCGCGCGAGCACCTGCTGCGGGCCGCCGGCCGGCAATTCGTCGAAGGCGACGTGCAGCACTGGTGGTTGCCGCAAACGGGACGCGGTGTGCGCACCCGTGTGTCCGACGATCGTGTCTGGCTCGGCTATTGCGCCGCGCACTACGTCGAGTCGACGGCCGACTCTGGCGTGCTCGACGAGCTCGTCCCGTTCCTGGACGGACCGGCACTGCAACCAGGTGAGGCTGATAACTTCTTCCTGCCCACCAGCGCCGATCTGCCGGCAACGCTGTTCGAACATTGCGCGCGAGGACTCGACGGCAGCCTCGCGGTCGGGTTGCATGGCCTGCCGCTGATCGGGACCGGCGACTGGAACGACGGGATGAACGACGTCGGCGCCACGGGACGGGGCGAAAGCGTCTGGCTCGGATGGTTCCTGCACTTCGTGTTGTCGGCCTTCGTGCCACTGGCAGAGGCACGTGGCGAGCACGGGCGAGCCGCGACCTGGCGTGCACACGCGGTCACCTTGCGGTCGTCGCTCGAGGAACACGGCTGGGACGGCGCCTGGTATCGACGCGCGTACTTCGACGACGGCACGCCGATGGGATCGGCGGCGAACGACGAGTGCCGCATCGACTCGATCGCACAATCGTGGGGAGTGCTGTCCGGTGCCGCGCACCCTACCCGGGCGGCGCGAGCGATGGCATCCCTGGACTGGCACCTGGTCCGCCGTCAACACGGCCTGGCCCTGCTGCTGACTCCGCCCTTCGACCACTCTGTGCCGGATCCTGGTTACATCCAGGCCTACCCGCCTGGGATCCGCGAGAATGGTGGCCAATACACGCACGCGGCCGCATGGGCGGCGATTGCGTTCACGCAACTCGGCGACGGCGACAAGGCAGCCGAACTCTTTGCGCTGCTGAACCCGATCAATCACGCGCTCACGCACGACGATGCAATGCGTTACAAGGTCGAACCCTACGTCGTGGCGGCTGACGTCTATTCCGAGACGCCACACGTGGGACGCGGCGGCTGGACCTGGTACACGGGCTCGGCCGCCTGGCTGTATCGCGCCGGCCTCGAATGGATTCTCGGTTGCCGCATGCGAGGCGCCGACCTGCTGCTCGATCCGTGCGTGCCGCGGAACTGGACCGAATTCCACGTCAGCCTTCGCTACCGTGGGACCCACTACGAGATCGCGTTCGAGAATCCCGGCGGCGTCAGCAGGGGACTCGTCACGCTGCAGCTCGACGGCGCCGAACTGGCTCCGCACCCAGGGGTGGTGCCGTTGATCGACGACGGCGTGACTCACCAGGTCCGCGTCGTCCTCGGGTGACGGCCACACTACGCCGCGCGACTGCGTCGCAGGCACACACGCCGCAGGAGTATCCCCGCATGACTACCCAGACCTATCCCTTCGAGCTGCCCGCACCATGAGCATTCACCACGGTGAGCACCATCACGCCTGTCTCGAGCGGCTGAATGCTGCACTGAAAGACCATCCGGGCCTGCACGGCAGGGTCGAGGTCGCGGCATGACTGCGGATCCACCCGCGGCATTGGAGCAGGCGCTCGAGCAAAGCCATGACGTGAAGGCCAAGGTGGAGGCGTGCGCGGATGACCTGGCCTTGAAGAACGAAGCGGTGCAGCAGGAGATCGCCAAGGGTGCGACGACGCTGCCTGCCGACCAGGCGTTGCAGGACAGCCAGGGCGTCGAAGCCACGGTGCAGGAGTGCGCCGACGACCTGGACGAGGTCACCGCCACCCTGGCCCGGGGCATCGCGGACATCAAGCAGGTCGAAGTCGCATTGACCCGCTCACGCGTGGCATTGGTAGAAGCCGAAGCAGCGCTGTTGACGGCACAGGAGGACGAACGCCACGCCACGATGCGGGCACTGCATGACGCGGCAACGGGACTGCCCAACCGTGTGCTGTTCGATGATCGCGTCACGCAGGGAATCTCGCTGGCCGAGCGACACGGCTGGAGCCTGGCGGTGATGTTCCTCGACCTCGATCGCTTCAAGAGCATCAACGACGATCATGGTCACGCCGCGGGAGACCTCGTGCTCAGGGAGGTCGCTAACCGTCTTTCGCAGCATGCGCGCGACGAAGACACGATCTGCCGCGGTGGCGGTGACGAGTTCCTGTACCTGTTGGTCAACCCCAAGAGCAGGGCAGATGTGGAACGCAAGGCCCTTGCCGTGCTGAGCGACATTGCCCAGGCGATCAAGGTAGGTGGACGCGACCTCGTCATCCGCGCGAGCATCGGGGTTGCCCTCTATCCGCGTGACGGCACGACGGTCGATCAGCTGGTCCGAAACGCCGACACGGCGATGTACCGCGCCAAGAACGGCGGGTGCGGTTATGTCCTGTTCAGCCCTGCGCAGGCAACCCCTGGTGCCTGATACGCCGTCTTGCGGTGTCTACGCATGGTCCGCGGGATTCGCATGCCCTGGAAATCGGGCACCATGCGCGCCGAAATAGAACACAGCCTGTACGACGGGATGAAGCACGAGCAGAGCCGCGAAGCTCCGCCACCCGCCTTCCCGGAACTTCCGCTGATCGCTGGCGGGCGCTACACCGATCCCGCGTTCCTCGAACTTGAGCAGCGATACCTCTGGAAGCGCTCATGGCTCTATGCGTTGCACGTCGACGAACTGCCCCGTCCCGGCAGCTATCGTCTATGGCGCAAGACCGGCGCGCCGATCATCATCGTGCGCGACAAGGAAAATCGCATTCGCGCCTACTACAACACCTGCCGGCATCGGGGCGCGCCGCTGGTCGAGAAAGAGCAGGGTGAGGCCAAGGGCTTCTTCTGCCGTTACCACGGCTGGACCTACGACCTCGCGGGCCGGCTGACTGCAGTGCGCGAGAAGCGTGATTTCCCGGGCATGGACACATCCTGCTTCGGCCTCAACCAGGTTCGCTGCGAGCAGTTCGGCAACTTCGTGTTCATCAACGAAGACCCCCAGGCGGCGCCGCTGCTCGAATCGCTGGGCCCGATCCCGCAGCACCTCGAGAACCTGGGCTTCGACAGCATCCGGCACATTGCGAGCTCGAGCTTCGAGATCGCATGCAACGTCAAGATCCTGCTCGACGCGTTCCTCGAGACCTATCAGCTGAAGTCGATTCACCCGCAGACCGTGGACCGCTTCCTCGATTCGCGCGGCACTCACATCGTGCTGTGGCCGCACGGAAATTCGATGATGTGCACGCCGCCCGCCGCCACCGGCACTCCATTCATCACCTTCTGGCCCAGAACTGCCCGCAGCATGACGGTGGACGTGCACTGGTTCGCGCCGGACGGTGCCGAGGGCCACGAACTCTGGCCCACACGCATGTCGAACTTCGAGCGCATCCTCGAGGAAGACACGCAGTTTGCGCCTCGCATCCAGGAGTCCGTCGAGACCGGAGGCTTCAGGGGCATTTACCTGTCGTACCAGGAGCGGCGCATCTACCACTGGCACGAGGAGCTCGACCGTCGCATCGGGTCGGAGCACGTGCCACCCGAGCTGCGCGTGCGACCGATGCTCGGTCCGTGGCTCGCCACGGACTGATGGCAGGCCACGGTGGTGATTGAACGTGATGGCGGCGGGTCACGTGCCGCGCCCAGTTACCAGGACTACCTCGCGCAGGACAGCCGCGGCCCAGGC
Source organism: uncultured Pseudomonadota bacterium (assembly GCA_963748985.1). Classification (GTDB taxonomy): domain Bacteria; phylum Pseudomonadota; class Gammaproteobacteria; order Steroidobacterales; family Steroidobacteraceae; genus RPQJ01. The sequence goes on along the minus strand of CAVVKQ010000020.1, from coordinate 127,567 downwards.
CCGTGACCGTCCACTGGTTGCGCGACGACGAGCCCTGGTCGGATGCAAGGGAGATCCCGATCCTGGGTCCGGTCATCGACCAGGACATGAGCAACATGCCCTACGTGCAGGAAGGCCTGGTGGCGTCCGCAACGGGTCGCGTGCAACTCGGGTCCTACCAGGAAAGCCGGATCAGGCATTTCCACCAGACGCTCGACACCTATTTGCAGCGCTGACGCCCCGCGTTGCCCCGCGACCGAATCCTGCGATCCGGTATAAGGTAGGCGCCGGTTTCACGCGGGGAGTCGGGGCATGTTGATTGCGGTTCGCAAGGTTCTCGTTGCAGCCGTCGTCGGTTGCCTGTGTTCGGGACTGCTGGTCGGGCCACGGGCCGCGTCGGCCCAGGATCTGGACCTGGTGAACGTCACGCTGGTCGACGGCACGGGTGCCGCGGCACGCAAAGGCGTTACGGTCACGATTCGCGGCGGCAGGATTGCGTCGATCGTCGAGCGGGCACCCGCTGCAACGACCGGCGTGCGGCGGATCGACCTCGGCGGGCGCTACCTGCTGCCCGGACTGATCGACGCGCATTCCCACATCGAGTCCCCTGCCGCGGCACTGCGCGCGCTCCAGTCGGGCGTGACGACGTCGCGGGTGCTGGGCGACACGAACCTGCAGGCGATGGGGACGCGCGACCTCATTCGCGCCGGGTACGTGCCGGGACCCGATCTCCTCGTCTCACCGGGACACATCCGGCCGAAGCCGGGCATCGCGTTCTACGAGGTCTATCCGCAGTTCGGCGACGCGATCGACGGTGAGTTGCGTGGCCCGGATCGCATTGCGGAGGCGACTCGCGCGCTGATTGCGAAGGGCGCCGACGTGATCAAGGTCGGCGCGAGCGAGCGGGCTGGCCTCGCCAGCACCGATCCGCGCAAGCAGGAACTCACCGAGGAGGAAATCCGCTCGGCCGTCACCGAAGCCGGGAAGAAGGGCCTCTACGTGGCGGCGCATGCCCACGCCCGCGAAGGGGCCGCTGCCGCGGTGCGCGCCGGCGTCCGCAGCGTCGAGCACGGCACGTGGGTCGACGATGCGACGCTCGAAGAAATGAAGCGGCGCGGCACGTTCTTCGTGCCGACGCTGGCGGTGATGAGTCCGCTCGGCGATCCGCAGGGTAACTCGGCCGAAGACGTGGCGCTGCAGTTGCGGACACAGTCGATGATGGGGCCGCTGCGCGCGGCCGTGCGCAAGGCGCACGCGCTCGGCATCACGATCGCGGCCGCGACCGACGGCAGCTATGCGGACAAGGACGACACCGGGCGCATCCGGATCGCGCACGAGATTGCGATGCTGCGCGAGCACGAGGGGTTCACGCCGCTCGAGTCGATCACGGCGGCCACGCTGAATGGCGCGCGAGTCATCGGCATCGAAAACCGCACGGGCAGCATCCGCGTGGGCCTGGAAGCGGACCTCGTGGCCTACGACGGAGACCCGCTCGATGACACCAGGACGTTCTTCGAGCCGCGGCTCGTTGTGAGCGACGGCAGGATCACCGTCGAGGGGGCGGCGCTCTAGCGCCGGATCGCTGCGCGGCAATGCCGCAGGGAATTCTCGCCATGTCGAACGTTGAGCAATACCCGAGCGACATCGCGTTTACGCCGACGGTCAAGACCATCCAGGCCCGCAAGGGATCGCGCGAGAACTACGCGCGGATGGAAACAGGCGAAGGCTGGTCCACCACGATCACGCCTGCGTTGGCTGCATTTATTGCCGAGCAGAACAGCATCTACCTGGGCACGGCCAACGCCGCGGGACAACCTTATATCCAGCACCGCGGCGGCCCGCCGGGTTTCCTGCGTGTGCTCGACCCGTCGACCCTCGCCTTTGTCGACTTCAAAGGCAACCGGCAGTACATCACGCAGGGCAATCTCGCTGAGAACCCGCAGGCGTTCATCTTCCTGATGGATTACGCGCATCGCAGGCGGATCAAGGTGTGGGGAACGGCCTGGTTCGTCGAAGGTGATGCCGCACTGGTGCAGTCCCTGATGCCGGACGGCTATCGCGCACAACCGGAGCAGGTGCTCATGTTCAACGTGTCGGCGTGGGACGCGAACTGCGCGCAACACATCCCGAAGCGTGTCGACCTGGCCGAGATGGAGGCGGTTGTTGCTGCCAAAGATCGGGTGATCCTTGAACTTACGGAGCAGGTTGCCGAACTGACACGCCGGTTGCAGGACTGAGCGCAAGCGGCACCCTGGCGCCTTTGAGCGCACGTGAACCACGGTCTGTTGCGGCGCAGTATCGCCGGCAGTGACCGCGAGGGTCTATGTTAGAGTCCGCGCAAGATAGCGGGGCACGTCGTTGGCTGACATTTTCGTTTCCTACTCCAGGCAGGACAAGGTTCGTGTTGCGCCCTTGGTCGCCGCGCTCGAAGCCGAAGGCTGGTCCGTCTGGTGGGATCCCGAGATCACGCCCGGCGAGGAATTCGACGGCCTGATCTCCCGCGAACTCGAGGCTGCGCGTTCGCTGGTCGTCGTCTGGACGCAGCAGTCGGTCGATTCACGCTGGGTCCGGGGCGAGGCGCGCGATGCGGCCGATCGCGGGGTGTTGGTGCCGGTGCGCATGGACGGCGCGAAGCTGCCGATCGACTTCCGTGCCGTGCACACGACGGACCTGGACGGCTGGAACGACGACCGCGAAAGCGATTCCTTCAAGGGTCTGCGCAAGGCGCTGGAAGCGAAGCTCGGCGCACCGAAGCAGGTTGCGGCCGCGGCAGCCGCCGCCGCGGCGAAGCCGGCGGTCACGATCTGCGTGCTGCCCTTCGCCAACATGAGCGGCGATCCGGAGCAGGAATATTTCTCCGATGGCATCACCGAAGACATCATCACCGACCTCGGCAAGATCTCGGCGCTGTCGATCGTTTCGCGCAGCCTGGCGTTCTCGTTCAAGGGCTCCAAGGGCGGCGTCTCCGACATCGGCCGGCAGACGAAAGCGTCGCACGTCCTGATCGGCAGCGTGCGCAAGGCGGGCGATCGGGTTCGCATCACCGCCCAGCTGGTCAACGCGGCGAACGACGCGCAGGTCTGGGGCGAGCGCTACGACCGCGACCTCAAGGCAATCTTCGAGCTGCAGGACGAGATCTCGAAAGCAATCGCCGCGGCGCTGAAGCTCACGCTGCTGCCGGCCGAAAAAGCAGCCATTGAACAGCGCGCCACGACCAACCTCGAGGCCTACAAGCTCTACCTGATCGGTCGCCAGCTCTGGCAGATGGACAACACCCGCAACAGCGAGCTGTGCGTGCGCATCTGCACGCGCGTGGTTGAACTCGACCCGAATTATGCGCAGGCCTGGGCAACTCTGGCGCTCGCGCAGTGGGACGTCTTCCACCGCGGCGAGTCGACCGTCAGCGGCGAACAGGCCGCCGCCACGGCCGTTGCGCTCGACCCGTTCCTTGCCGATGCTTCGGCGGCGGTCGCCGAGTCGCACCGCTACGGTGGGCGGTTTGCGGAGGGCCTCGAGTACTGCCTGAAGGCGCTGCGCCTCGATCCCGCCTCCTACATGTGCAACCGTGTCGCCGGCATGTGCCTGATGGGCCTGCGGCGGTTCAATGAAGCGGCCAGTCATTTCGAGACCGCGGTGGCCGCGCTCGAATCCGATTTCGTCGCGGCCAGCTTCGTCGTGCAGTGCTACGAGGTCAATGCCGATACCGTGCGGGCCCGCGAGGCGGCTCGCCGTGCGCTGACCCGGATCGAGAAGGTGATCGCGGTGCAACCGGACCATTCGCGCGCCATTGGTTTCGGCGTCGGGCTGCTGGCGACGCTCGGCGAAAAGGAACGCGCACGGGAATGGGTGCTGCGTGGGCAACTGCTCGATCCACGCAACGTGATCATGCTCTACAACTTTTCCTGCGCCATGGTTCAACTGCACGACCTGGAAACGGCGTTCGAGCTGCTGCGCGACTTCATGTCGCGGATGGACGCCGGCCTGCTGCGCTGGCTCGAATCCGATTCGGATTTCGACCCGATCCGCGACGACCCGCGCTTCGGCGCGATGCTCGCGGAAGCCAAGCAGCGGCTCGGCGTCACGACCTGACCGCACGCCCTGTCGGAGCGTGTCAACCCATGAGTGAAATCGTCCCGAACTCGCGCCGACGCGGACATGCCCGCGCCCCGCGATCGATCGGGCCGACGCTGGCCCCGCTGGACCGTCTCGAGGTGCCGTGGTCGCCGCTCGAGGTGCTGACGGCTGAGCAGGTCGAGCGGATCCTCGTCGCCGCGTTCCGTGTCCTGCAGGAAGCCGGGCTCGAGATTCGCAGTCCTGCTGCACGTGAAGTTTTCCGTCAGGCCGGTGCCCTGGTGGACGACGAGGCACAGCACGTTCGCCTCGGTCGCGACCTCGTGGAGGCGCAGCTTTCGCATGCACCCGAGACCTTCGTGCTGCACGCGCGCAACCCCGGTCGGCACCTGCATGTCGGTGGCCGCGTCGTGAACTTCGGTCCGGTCAACGGGGCACCGAATGTCGGCGACGCCGAGCGCGGCCGTCGTTTCGGCGACATCGCGGCGTTCCGCGACATTCTCAAGCTGACGCACAGCTCGGCGTGCTGCACTGGCAGGGCGGCATCGTGGTAGAACCCGTCGACGTGCCGGTGCCGGTCCGCCACCTCGCCGCGTATCGTGCACACGTAGAATGCGCCGATATCGTCTGGGCAGCGCGCGGGGTCGGCGGTGTCCAGGCCGAGGACGCCCTTGCGATGTCGGCCATCGAGCATGGCTGCTCGATCGACGACCTCGCCGCGCGGCCGACGCTCATGACGGTGACCAACGTCAATTCGCCGCGGCGCGTCGACGAGGAGATTCTCGACAACATCATGATCATGGCGCGGCACGGCCAGTGCGTCGTGATCACGCCGTTCACGCTGATGGGGGCGATGGCGCCGATCACACTGGCCGGCGCGCTGGTGCAGCAGACGGCCGAGGCGCTCGGCATCATCGCGCTGTGCCAGCTCGTCCGTCCGGGAGCGCCGTGCGTCATGGGTGGCTTCACCTCGAACGTCGACATGCGCACGGGTTCGCCGGCATTCGGCACGCCGGAGTACGTGCACGCGGCGCTCGCGACGGCACAGATCGGTCGACGTCTGCGCATTCCCGTGCGGACCAGTGCCGTCAACGCGTCTCCCGCCGTTGATGCGCAGTCGACTTACGAGACGGCGTTCTCGTTGCAGGCCGCGATCCTGAGCCACAGTCACCTGATCAACCACGCCGCGGGCTGGCTCGAGGGCGGCCTGGTCGCGTCGCTCGAGAAGATCGTGGTCGATGCGGAGATGCTGCGGGGCTGGGCCGAGATCCTGAAGCCGATCGCGTTCGACGACGACGACCTTGCCGTCGACGCCATCAAGGGCGTCGAGCCGGGTGGCCACTTCTTCGGGACCGCGCACACGCTCGCGCGGTTCGAGACCGCGTTCTACCGTCCACTGCTCTCCGACTGGACGAACTTCGAAAACTGGAGCGAAGCCGGGGCGAAGGACGCGACGCGACGTGCGACCGACGTCTGGAAGCGTTTGCTGGCCGAGTATTCGCCGCCGCCGCTCGATGCCGCAGTGCGCGAGGCCATCGACGCATTCGTCAGGAAGCGCTCGGTCGAACTCGGCAGCGACGCACCGTAGACCAGCTTGCGCAGCGAGCGTCGAATGACCGACTCGATCATGAATGCCCGCATGTACGCCGTGACCCCGGCGGTCGAGGCGGCGTGGCGTTCGCTGCTGGAGCGGATCACGCGGGAGGCGGGCGTGACTTTCGACTACGTTGCGTACCCGGCGCCGCAGCCGCTCGAGACGCTGTGGGCGCGTCCCGACCTTGGCTGCGTCTTCATGTGCGGCTATCCGGTGGCGCTGCAGCTGGCCAGGGTCGTGCCACTCGCGGCGCCTGTACCGCGCGCTCCCTGGGCGGCGGGGCGGCCGGTCTACCGCTCCGACCTCGTCGTGCGCGAAGACGCACCCTATCGCAGGCTCGAGGACACCTTCGGCGGTCGCGCCGGCTGGACCGTCGAGCACTCGCATTCGGGGTTCAATGCGTTCCGCCATCACTTGCTGAGTTACCGCACCGTGTCACGGCCGGCACTCTACGCCGAGATGGTGCCGAACCTGGTGACCGCGCGCGCGATCCTCGATGCGGTACGGGCGGGCCGCATCGATGTCGGGCCGCTGGATGCGTACTGGCACTCGCTGATCGCGAAGCACGATCCTGAGCTGGCGGCGGGCGTTCGCGTCCTCGACGTCACCGAGGTCGCGACCCTGCCCGCGTTCGTCACGGCGGCGTCGACTCCGGTTGCCACAGTCGGCGCGCTGCGCGCTGCGTTCGTGGGTGCCGCGTTGCAACCGTGGTTCAAGGAGTATGCGGACGAGTTGCTGATCGAGGGCTTCGCGGCGGTCGACACGCCGGACTACGCTCGCACGCTCGAGTGGGACCGCGCAGCGCGTACTGCCGGGTACGCATACCCGGCCTAGGCGCACGGGCTTCAGGCAGCGCGTCGCGACGGCGCGCGCCCCAGCGGATGCTGTGGCTGGTCGTGCATCCTGAACAGGAAGCGCCGCGCCACTTCGAAATACGTCGAATACATCAGGCCGCCGTTCTCGGCGAGCAGCCTGGCGCGCGTCAATTCGTACCGGGCATGGTAGCGATACCAGGGAAGCAGCGGCTCGGCGTGATGGAGCGAGTGCAGGTTGTTGAAGAGGAACAGCGGTCCGAGCAACAACGAGTGTTCCACCGTCGCCGTGCGTTCAGGCACGTCGGCGCGCGCGCGATGTTCGGCGAACGAACGGATGAGCAGGATGCCGTTGGCCGGGACCACCATGCCGACGAAGTACAGCCACAAAGGGATCCCGCACCGGACCGCGACCCAGTAGACGACCGGAACACACAGGATCAGGTGCGTGGCCCACGCCGCGCGCACGCCGGGCTCGTCGCGCGCAAATGCTCTAGCTTCGCTGGTCAGGAACCAGCCCATCCGCCACCACGAGCCAAGCAACATGCGGCCGGCAAGGGTCAACTGCACCAGGAAGATCCAACGGCTGAATGCGGAGCGCTGCGACCACGATTCCGGAGTCACGTAGTTGGATTCCGGGTCGTCGATCGGGTCGGTCAGGCGGTCGTTGACGTGGTGGATCATGTGCAAAGCGCGAAAGCGGTCGTACGGAATCCACAGCGACAACGGCACGAAGCCGAACAGCCGGTTCACCGCGGCCGAGCGCGTCGGGTGTCCGTGCAGGATTTCGTGCTGCAGCGAACTGTGGAAGGTAAGCAGCACGGCGATGCAGGGCGCGACGATCCACGTCGGCCATTCGCCATAGGCGCTGGTGAGCGTGAACCAGCCGCCGTACGCCGCGACGATCAACGCAATCGTCGGCCATTCGATCGCGGGCAAGGCTGCGACTTCGCTGTGCGGGCTGGCCAGGGCAGTCGGTGATGCGCTCATCGGCTCTTGTCGCCCGGGAGCGGGCGGTACCGACCCGATCTTAGCAAAGCGGGCCACAAGCCGAAGCCACTGGTTTCAGTTCCGTGATGCCGGCACGTAACGCTGCTCCAGCAGCCGCATGCCGTCGTACAGCAGTATCGCCATGAGCCCCGTCACGAGCCCCCCCTGCAGGACGAAGGCCGAATTGTTCGAGAGCAGGCCGGCGATGATGACCTCGCCGAGGCCCCTGGCCGCGACGGTCGAGCCAATGGTCGCGGTGCCGACGTTGATGACCAGCGAGAGCCGCACGCCTTCCATGATCAGCGGCAGGGCCAGCGGCAGCTCCACTTGTCGCAGGCGCTGCCATGCGTTCATGCCCATGCCGTCCGCCGCCTCCAGCACCGGTGGCGGGCAACTTTCGAGACCCGCAATCGTGTTCTCGAAGATCGGCAGCAGGCCGTATGCGAACAGCGCGATCAGCGTCGGTGCCTGGCCGAATCCGACGAGTGGCACGGCCACCGCGAGCACGGCGACCGGCGGAAACGTCTGCCCGACGTTCACCAGCGTGCGGGACAGTGGCAGGAACTGTGCTCCGGCCTGGCGAGTCACGAAAATGCCGAGCGCGACCGCGACCACGGTGCTCGCCGCCGCGGCGAGCAAAACCAGCCATAGATGCGAAAACGCCAGCTCCAGCAGGTTGCCCTGGTCGTAAATCGCCGGGGCGCCGTATTCGTTCAGGGGCGCAAAGACCGGGGCGAAGGCCTGTGGCGCGACCAGGAACGCAAGCAACAAGCCGAGAATGGCGAGACGCGTTACCAGTGCAGAGCGGCTCATGTTGCCTGCCGTCCCCGCGCCAGGATGCTGGCCAGGGTCACGTGACCGATGGGGTCGCCGACGGGTCCAACGACCGTCGCGGCTGCCGCTCCGCTCCACACGAGTTCGGCCAGGACGTCGCGGAGCGACATCGACCACGACACGTTGGGGCCTGCCACGGTCCCCGGTTCGGCGACTTCAACCGCCGTCGTCAGCGACAGCAGCTTGAGCGCCTTGTCGCCCGAGCCCGTCAATTGTGCAACGAAGGGGTCCGCGGGCTGGGTGAGCAACGCGGCCGGGCGGTCATGCTGCAGTAGTCGTCCCTGGCTCATGACCGCGACGCGGTCGCCGAGGCGGAAAGCCTCGTCGATGTCGTGCGTCACCAGGATGATCGTCGTGCCGAAGCGCCGTTGAATCCCGAGCAGGTCGTCCTGCGCCTTGGTGCGGATGATCGGGTCGAGCGCGCCGAACGGCTCATCCATCAGCAGCACGTTCGGCTTTGCGGCCAGCGCGCGGGCAACGCCGACGCGCTGCTGCTGGCCGCCCGACAGTTCGTGCGGAAACTTCGCGGCGTACAGGCCCGGGTCGAGCTGGAACAGTTCGAGCAACTCGGTGATGCGTGCGCTGACGCGGTCGTCGCTCCAGCCGAGCAGCCGCGGCACGGTTGCGATGTTGTCGGCGACGGTGCGATGCGGAAACAGGCCGAGGCCCTGGATGGCGTAACCGATGCGGCGACGGAGCAGGTGCGCTGGTTCCGCAGTCGTGTCGTTGCCGTCGATGAGCACGCGACCCGAGGTCGGCTCGACCAGCCGGTTGATCATGCGCAGCAGCGTGGATTTGCCCGACCCCGACGTGCCGACGATCGTCGTCATCGTGCGCGGTTCGATGACCATCGACACGTCGTCCACGACCGTGGACTTGCCGTAGCGTTTGCAGAGCTTTTCGATCTGGATCATCGCGGCACCCGGCGTGTGAGATCGGTCAGTGCGTCGAGCACGACGGCCGCGGAAAAGGCGAGCACGACCGTCGGGATGGCGCCCAGCAGCACCAGGTCTATTGCCGTCTGGCCGATGCCCTGGAAGACGAAGGCGCCGAATCCGCCGCCGCCGATCAGCGCGGCAATGGTGACCAGGCCGATGTTCTGCACCAGCACGATCCGGATGCCCGTCAGGATCGTCGGCAACGCCAGCGGCAGTTCGATCTGCCGCAGGATCTGTCCAGCCGTCAGGCCCATGCCGCGCGCGGCGTCGACTGCGGCGCTCGACACGCGTCCGAGGCCGACCACGGTGTTGCCCACGATCGGCAGCAAGGAGTAGAGAAAGAGAGCAATGGCGGCGGGTGCAGCGCCGATGCCGCTCAAGCCCAGCGCAGCCAGCGCTGGAATCGCCAGCGCCAGCGCCGCCAGCGGCGCCATCAGGATGCCGAAGAGCGCAATCGACGGAATCGTCTGCACCACGTTCAGCACGCCGAGCACGGCGTTGCGCAGTCGCGGCCGGCGATGGCAAAGCACGCCGAGCGGCAGCGCGACGATGACTGCGGCGCCGAGTGAACCCAGCGCCAGCAGCAGGTGACGCTGCGCCTCATGTGCAAACCGCGTGGCGTTCACTGCGTACTCGCGCATGATCGACAGGTCGTCGAAGAAGCCCGAGCCGAGTGCGGCGAGCGTGGCAGCGAGGAAGACGACCAGCGTCGCAACACGCAGCACGGGTCCGGGCCGCAGGCGTGTCAGCGCGTCGGTGGCAAGCAGGCCGAGCGCGATCAGCACGATCCAGAATCCCGCCCCGGGCGCGACGCGCACGACGCGATTGCCAGCGGGTGTCAGGATGTCCGCCGCCGCTGCGACCGCGATGGCCAGTGCTGCAATGCCGATGAGTGCGGTAAGCAACCGAACCCGCGGACTCTGGATGAACACTGCCACGGCCACTGCAACAGCCAAGGTGAAATACAGTGCGAGCGCGGCCGTGGGCACTAGGTCGAATAGTAAGCGCGGCTCGCCCGGCACGATGCGATTGGCCTTGAAGACTACCAGCGGCAGCAGCGTGAGGGCGAGGGCACCTGCGAAACTCAGCAGCACGCCCAGGCGATCGATGCGTTGCACTTGGTGTGGTTCCCTGCTCAACGGTTGCGGGCCGGGCCGATGAAGCCCCTGCTGCGCAGGTAATCCCCGGCAACTTCTTCGGCTGACTCGCCATCGATCTGCACGCGGGCGTTCAGCGCCTGCAGCGACTCGCGCGTGAAGCTTGCCATCAACGGCCGCACGATGTCCGCAATATCCGGGCGCGCCCGTAACACCGCCTCGCGCACGATCGGCACCGGAGCATAGACGGGCTGGTCTTTCCTGTCGTCCTCCAGCAGCACGAGATCGGCCGCGACGATGCCGCCGTCCGTGCCGTACACCATGGCGGCGTTGATGCCGTTGGTGCGCGCAGCCGCTGCGCCGATGGTCGCCGCCGTTTCGCCGCCCGCGAGCACGATCTTCTGGCGCGGTGCCAGGTGAAACGAATACGTTTGTTCCAGCGATCGCAGCGTGCCGCCATTCGCGAACTCGGCCGAGCAGGCGAGCTTCACGGTGCCGCCCTCGCGAACCCAGCGCGCGAAATCGCTCATGGTCACGAGCCGGTGGCTAGTGGCGATGTCCCGCCGCACGGCGAGCGCCCAGGCGTTGCTGGCCGGCGCCGGGGTGAGCCAGACGATTCGGTTCGCGGCGAGATCGAGCTTCGAGCCCAGCTCGTACCCGAGTTGCAGGTCCTTCCACGCGGGATCGTCCGGCCGGTTGAAAAAGTAGCCGGCGTTGCCCGTGTATTCGACGTAGAGGTCGATTTCCCCTGCGAGCAACGCCTTGCGCACCACAGGCGTCGCGCCCAGTGTCATCCGGTCGAGCGTCGGAATGCCGCGGTCCTCGAGCAGCAGGCGGATCATCTGGCCGAGCATCGCTGACTCGCTCGACAGCTTGGACGACACCACGACGGGCGGAGCCGCCGCCGACGACACGGGACCCATGAGCAGCAGCATCGCAACTGTGACCGCCTGCAGGACCTGGACCAACGGAAGCCTCCACGCATGGCCCGCGGCCACGGTCGTGCCACGGTGTCCGGACTCGCGGGGGTCGTCAAGTCCAACCCGCGGTGCGGGCGAGGGCGCGCTTGTCAATCACCGGTCGGCATGGTCACATCGCCCGTCCACCCGGAGAGCGATCGCATGATGTCTTCTGCGAGGGCCGTGATCGTCGGCGGCGGCGTCGTCGGTGCCAGCGTCCTGTACCACCTGGCGCGGAGCGGCTGGTCCGACGTGCTGCTGCTTGAGAAGAGCGAACTGACGTCGGGCTCCACCTGGCACGCGGCCGGCGGCATGCACACCTTCAACGGTGAGGCCAACATCTCGAGGCTGCAGAAGTACACCATCGACCTTTACCGCGAGATCGAGGAACTTTCGGGGCAGTCCTGCGGGTTGCACCCCAACGGCGGCCTGATGCTCGCCGCGACGCAGGGAGAACTCGACAGCCTGAAGCTGATCTGTTCGCGGGCTCGTTACCTCGGCATGGAGACCGAGATGATCACGCTCGACGAGGCAGTCGAGCTCAATCCGCTGATCGACAAGCATCATTTCATCGGCGCCTTGTGGCGCGCGGACGGTGGACACTGCGATCCCTCGGGCACGACGCATGCCTACGTCAAGGCGGCGCGGAAACTGGGAGCGTCGGTCGAGCGCTTCACGCGCGTGCTCGAGCTGAATCCCCGCGCCGACGGCACCTGGGACGTCGTCACCGACAAGGGCATGGTGCACGCCGAGCACGTGGTCAACTGCGCCGGGCTCTGGGCACGCGAAGTCGGGCTGATGGTCGGCGTCCAGTTGCCAGTGCTGGCGATGGAGCACCACTACCTGCTGACCGACGACATCCCTGAGCTCAAGGGCCGGTCGCAGGAAATTGTGAACACCACCGACTATGCCGGCGAGATCTACATGCGCCAGGAGCGCGGTGGTGCGCTGATCGGCACCTACGAGCCGCACGGCAAGGTCTGGTCACCGCTGAAGACACCGGACGACTTCTCGATGCAGCTGCTGCCGGACGAGTTCGAACGGTTGGCACCGTACTTCGAGGTCGGTTTCGAGCATTTCCCGGCGCTCGGCCGTGCGGGCATCCGCAAGGCAATCAACGGTCCTTTCACGTTTGCACCCGACGGCAATCCGCTCGTCGGGCCAGTGCGTGGGCTGCGTAATTACTGGGTGGCCTGCGCGGTGATGGCGGGATTCAGCCAGGGCGGCGGCATTGGCCTCGTGCTGTCGCGCTGGATGACGGACGGCGATCCGGGCCAGGACATCCTCTCGATGGACGTCTCGCGCTTCGGGCACTTCGCCACGCCGAAGTACACGTCGCTCAAGGTACCCGAGAACTACGGTCGCCGCTTTCGCCTGGCGTATCCCAACGAGGAATTGCCGGCCGCCAGGCCCGTGCGTCGTTCGCCGATCTACGACGAGCTGCTGGCTGCGGGCGCGGTCATGGGCGCCAACTTCGGTCTCGAGCACGCGTTGTGGTTTGCGCCGCCGGGCGTCGCACCGACCGAGACGCCGACGTACCGGCGATCGGAGGCATTTCCGGTCGTGCGCGAGGAGTGTCGCGCGGTACGCCGCACTGCCGGTCTCTATGAAACGAGCAACTATGGCAAGTACGAGATCAGCGGCCGCGGCGCTCGCGCCTGGCTCGACAAGGTGTTTGCGTGCCGCATTCCGCAGCCCGGACGCCTCGGTCTTGCGCCGATGCTGAACCCGTCAGGTCGCATCGTGGGTGACTTGTCGATCGCTTGCCTGGCGGAGGATCGCTTCCTCATCGTCGGCTCGGGTTTCGCCGAGGAATTCCACCTGCGCTGGTTCTCGACCTGCGAGCCGCCGGCCGATGTCTTCGTGCGCTCGGCCGCCTCGACACTGTGCGGGTTCTCGCTCGCCGGCCCGAACTCACGCGAGATACTGCAGCGCCTCGTGCGGCAGGAACTTACGGCCACCGCCTTCAAGTTCTTCGACGTAATGGAAACCGCAGTCGGGTACGCGCCGTCGATCGTGACGCGCGCCGGCTTTACCGGCGAACTTGGTTACGAGATCTGGACGACGCCGGATTACTTCGCGTCTCTGTTCGACGACTTGCGCGAGGCCGGGCAGGGCCGGGGCTTGACGCTGTTCGGCGGTCGCGCGCTGTCGTCGCTGCGCCTCGAAAAGAACTACGGTTCGTTCAACAAGGACTTCCGGCCCGACTACACGCCAGGCGAGACCGGCCTCGATCGCTTCGTCGATTTCAGGAAACCGGCATTCATCGGGCGCGATGCGGCGCTGGCCGAACGCAACGGGGGGCCGCAGCGTCGTTTCGTCGTCATGGAAGTCGAGGCGCAGGATGCCGACGTGGTCGGCTATGAATCGATCATGAAGGACGGCAAGGCGGTGGGTTACGTCACCTCGGGTGCGTACGGGCACTGCGTCGACCGCAGTCTCGCGGCGGGTTACGTGCCGGCGGCGCTCGCTCGCGATGGCGAGCGATTCGAGATCGACATCCTCGGCACCCTTTGCCGGGCAATCGTTCGGCTGCAGCCGCTTTACGATCCCGAAGGCCTGCGACTGCGCAGCTGAGGCCGCTGCGCCCGGCCGCGGCTCAATGCGTGGGCGCGGCGTCCTGATGCATCAGGCTGAGTCCTTCGGCATGCCGGCGCTGAAAGCCTTGCCAGAGCGTGACTTCGCCACCGGGGCTGCGTGCGCTCCACGGAGTCCCCTGCGGCGCGTCCCATTTGCCTTTGCTCGATTCGACGACGAGGCCGTCGATGAATGCGCTGCGACTGGTGTCGTCCTTCACGTACCGGTCGAGGAACGCCGTGATGAAGTGCAGGCTGATGCCGATCAGGCGGTCCTTGCGCCAGACCGGATCCTCGAACCAGTCCTGGTTCCAGAGGTCCGTCTGCATCTCGGGCGGCGCCGGGCCGAGGCCGAGCGCGTGCCCGCCGCCCAGGAATGTCAGCAGGTAGCGATTCGAATGGACAGCCTGGTCGAAATACGCACGCGCGCCGCTCGTGTAGTCGACGGTGTTGTCATGGTCGCCCGCAATCAGCAGCAGCGGTGACTTGATGCCGGCGAGTCCGTCAGCGCCGAATGCTCCAAACGCCCCGCCCGCCGGTGCAATGGCGACGACTGCCTTCACGGCCGGTGCGACGAGCGATGAGCTCATTGCGCCGCCGCGTGCGAAGGGTTGCAGCAGGCCACCGGGAACACGCGAGACGAGTCCGCCTGCGGGATCGAGGGTGGCGCCGGCGGCGGCCAGCACGCCGTAGCCGCCCATCGAATAGCCAATCAACGCCGTGCGCGTTGGATCGACTTCGCCGGACCTGCCGAGCGAACCCTGCAGTTCGCGGGCGACGAATGCAATGTCGAGCGGGCGGCGCAGGGCAGCCTGCGGAAACCCGGCCGGGTTCAGGTACGTGTCTTCGTGCCGGATCGCGGCGACGACGTAGCCCTTGGACGCAAGGTTCTCCGTGAGCCAGCTCATCGCGACCGGCACGTTGCCGTAGCCATGCGCCACGATCACGAGCGGGAAGCGGCCACCGTCGGCTTTCGCATCTCGCACCGCAAGGCCGGGAATCCTGAACCTGGCTGGCGGCGCCGGCGGCTCGGACTCCATCGTGTCTTCGTATGTGACAGGCATGGCGCCGGCCACGGCCCTGGCGGGATACCAGATCTCGACCTTGAGGGTGCGGTCGTGCTGCGCTGGGACACCGGTCTTCGGATCGATCGCACCCAGGTCGAGCTGGTTGCGGTCGACCAGCGTGATCGACCGGACGCCTACGGCGTGCTTGCCGAGCGCGGCGAGCTCGGGTGCATCGATGCCGGTCCGACTCGGCGCGTCGGCGCCTGTTGCGACTGCGGCCGCAGCAATAATCAGCGCCAACAGGCCACTCGCGAACAGTCTTGTCGTTGCTCTCATCTGGGTTGTGGCCTCTTGATCGGGACGCGGGACCGGTGACGCGAGAACGGGCCCGGTGGGCCCGCCGACCGGTACTATAGCGGACGAACGCAGAACACCAAGGCGGCCGCGCAGGCCCCGAACGTCTTCGACCGCAGGGGGCCCCGCTTGAACGCTCTTCCGATCGACCGGACGGACGCTGAGTACAAGCGCCTGCGCAGGCAGGTCTTCGTCGCGATCTTCGTGGGTTACGCCGCGTACTACCTGGTGCGCATGAACCTGTCGCTGGCCATTCCGGACATCCTGCGCGAGTACCCCGACTACACCAAGGCGCAGCTCGGCACCGCGATGACCGCGCTGTCGATCGCGTACGGTGTTTCGAAGTTCCTGATGGGCTCGGTGTCCGACCGCAGCAATCCACGCTGGTTTATGCCGCTCGGCCTGCTGCTCTCGGCTGCCGTGACGGCCTCGTTCGGCCTCTTCAAGGGTATCTACGCGTCGTTGACGCTGATCATCCTGCTGCAGGCACTGAACGGGTGGTTCAACGGCATGGGTTGGCCGCCGAGCGGCAAGACCATGGTGCACTGGTTCAGCGCCAACGAGCGCGGGCGCGTGGTGTCGCTGTGGAATACCGCGCACAACATCGGCGGCGGCCTGGTCGCCGCGCTGGCCGTCGTCGGCGTCGGACTGTTCGGCGACTGGGGCGCCAAGTTCTACTTCAACGCGATGGTGGCGGCCGCGATCGCGGCGCTCGTCTACGTGTTGTTGCGCGATTCACCGCAGACGTGTGGCTTGCCGCCCGTCGAGGTGTACCGCAATGACTTTCCGGCAAACTATTCCGAGCACTCGGAGCGGACGCTGAGCTTCCGCGAGATCTTCTTCGCCCACGTGCTCAGCAATCGCTTGCTCTGGGCCATCGCCGCGGCGAATGCGTTCGTTTATTTCGTGCGCTACGGCGTGCAGAACTGGATTCCGACCTACCTCGAGACGGCGAAAGGCTTTTCGTTCCACGAGTCGAGTGCAGCTTGGTTCATGTTCGAATACGCCGCGATCCCGGGCACCCTCCTGTGCGGCTGGGTGTCGGACCGTATCTTTGGCGGACGCCGTGGCCCGGCGACCATCCTGTTCATGGCGCTCACGCTGCTGGGCCTGGTCGTGTACGGCTTGAATCGCACCGGGCCGCTGTGGATCGACATGGCCTCGCTGATCGTCATCGGCTTCTTCGTCTACGGTCCGATCATGATGATCGGCCTGCATGCGCTCGAACTCGTGCCGAAGAAGGCCGCGGGTACCGCGGCAGGCTTCACGGGGTTCTTCGGTTACGCCTTCGGCTCGGCCATCGCGGGCACGGGAGTCGGCTGGATCGCCGACCATTGGGGCTGGGACGGCGTGTTCGCGGCGATGATCTTCTGCTGCGTGATGGCGATGGCGTTCGTGTCGCTCACGCTGAAACAGCGGACGCGGGCTGCGAGCTGAGTGCCACAAGCAAGTGGGGCATCGTCAGCCGAGATCGAGCCGCATTGCTTCGCCGTCGTCGAGACTCACGTTCTGCGTGTTGCTGAACACGACGTCGTCGTTCGCGCCGAGTGCGTCGGCATCGCCCCGGCAGGTGAATGCGATCGTGTAGTCGCCGGCGGGCAGGAAGCGCAGCGAGTAGGTCAGCACGCCACCCGACGCCACGTCCTGGACGATGCGCGTCGTTGCAAATGGTTCGACGCCGGCGTTGTCGAGATCATCGGGCTCGACACCAGTGCCCTTGTACAGATAGACCGCGCCACTCTCGAGCACGGTGCTGCCCGCGGGACAGGTCACGCTGACCGTGCCCGTGACCTGCGCAGCATCGACGGTCGGAACGATACGCAGCACGGGTGTCAGCGTGTACTCGTCGGTGGCGTCGTCGAACGCCAGCGACTGGCGCAGGTCGAGCGCGAGGCTGAACGTCTCGGAGCTGCGCTCGTCCTCCACGACCGAGAAGTCGACTGCAGCGAAATTGCCGCCCGCGAGCTGCAAGGGGAAAGTGGCCCCAAGCGCATCGACGACTTTCGCGTCTACCCCGGAGTCGAACAGCAGGCGAACTCCGGTGTAGTCACCCGTTCGCAGCGTCTCGCTCGTGAAGAGTCGCAATGGCGTGCTCGCTGTGGCGAGGTCACGCAGGTCGACCGGTTCGCTGTCACGGAATTCGAGCGTCGTGACCGTGCTGTCGGCCTTGCGCAACTCGACGCCGAGCAGGTTGGCCTGCACATCGGTGATCGCCGGGTCGGCCGGGCCGTCCGTCGAGAGGTCGATCGTGAACGTGCCGTCGCAACCCGCGAGCAACGTGCCGAGCACGATCGTGGCAATCCATCGGTGAGGGTGAGTGTTCATCGATTCTCCTGGCGTGTCAGGGCCGTGCCGGAAAGCGCGGCAGTTCGACCGCATCGACCCAGATCGGGTTCGAGTACGCCTTCAATCCTGCGACGTCTTCGACCTCGAGCGAGTACCAGGTGTGCCCAGTCGCCGCAGGCTTGAACTCGACACGCGCTTCGCGCGGCTCGCCGGTGAAGACCTGGGTGAACGCCACGGTGCCCGCGCCGATCAGCTTGACCTGCTTCAATCCCGTCGCCGATCGCAAACTGAACGCAAGCGGGAAGGGCACTCCCGGCTTCACCTTCAGTTCACTGCCGAACATCACTGCCGGTTCGACCAGCGGACCATAGCTGACGTAGGCGTGCCCGTTCCTGACGGCCTCGGCATACGACACCGGCGTGAGCGGGCCGTCGACGCGACCAAACGTCCGGATGCGGCCGGACTCGTGGTTCCAGACATCGTGCACGTCCGTGCCGCCCGCCAGGTAATAGCGATGTCCCTCGTTCCAGAAGCGCCAGATTGCCTCCAGCACGATCGTGTCGTAGGGCACATCGGAATTGATTTCCGCGAGGTCGAACGCGGGATTGAAGCCGCCCGGCACGAGGCCGGCGCCGAGGCTCGCCAGGTAGCCGTAGGGAATGAACGGATGATTCGATTGCACGACGATCGCACCCTGGCGGCGGGCTTCCCCGAGCACTTCGTCGATGGTGGCCGTCGCCGTGTCGATCGCGAGTTTCAGGTTCGGCCGCAGCGGCCAGGCATTGAAGTGTCCCCACGACGGCGAGAGCTCGAGCGAGGGTATGAACGGTACGCCGCGTGCATCGGCAATCTTCTGCAGCGGCGCGTGGTTCGCGGTGGTGTCGTGATCACTGACGAACAGGAGATTGAGTCCGGCGGCGAGTTGCGAGCGCGCCAGGTATTCCGGCGGCGTGACACCTTCGGCCTGGTCGGCGTGATGGTGCAGGTCTGCCGAATACCAGCCGCTCGCAGGTGGATCGAAGAGACGCGTGAGTGCAACCTTCGACGTCGCGGTCTCGCCGGGCCGCACGTCAAGTGTCACCGCCTGGTTCGGGCCGAGGAAGCCGCCACCGGAAGACACCGTGAAGCTGTAGCTGCCAGGCGCCATCGACGCATGCAACCGGCCTTTGCGGTCGAGTTCAGTGAAGAACGTGCTGCGGCCGAGAAACTCGACCAGTTGTCGCTGGCCCGCGGTGATGCCGACGCGGGCATCCAGGGGCTGCGTCGTGCGGGCATCGACGACGGTAAAGTCGACTTGGCCCGGTGGCTCAAGGTCGCCGAAATCCACCGTCATGACGGCACCTGCGGCGATCCGAACCGGCACCGGCTTGCCCTGCGAATACCCTTTGCCCGTCGCGTAGATCTCGTAGTCGCCGGCCGGCAACGGCACTTCGTAACGCCCGCCGTGACCTGAATTCCATGCGTACGGAGTGCCCTGTTTCGACACGACGACTACCGGTTCATTCACCGGCTTGCCATCGCGAGCCTGCACGGAGCCGCGCAGCGTGCCTGCCGGCAAATGGCCACGCTCGATTTCGGCGGCAACGACTGGACCCAGGTCGCCACGCGGGCCGACCTGCAGCCATGCATCGAACGTGCGTGACTCACCGGGTTGCAGCGTGTGTTGCAGGAACAGGTCTTTCGAGCGGGAGCCGACGAAGTTCATGTACGGGGCATGGAGCGTGATGCTCCAGTCTTCGTCGTACGCAACGGCGCGGTCGGCAAGCGCTCCGGTCGACTCGCCTTGCTGCAGGTTGCCGAGGCCGGGGACACCGAAGAAATAGCCGGCGCTGGGCCACAGCGTCTGGCCCGACAGCAGGCCAGCCTGCGGCGTGTCGCCGGTGTTGGTCATCGTCGTCTGCAGCTCGATCCGGTCCGCGTCGGAGCGGAGCGTATACGTGGTCGCGATCGTGACCTTGCCCCAGTCGCGTGTCGTCCTGACAACGACTTGCTGCGGGCCGCGCTCGACGATGTCCACCTTCTGGTAAGTGTTCGGCCATGCCGACCAGTTATTCGGGACGAAGTCGGCGAAGACGACACGGTCGCGTGTCGGCTTCCCGCCTGCGACGGGTCCGACGTCGATGATTGCGCCGCGCGGCACGCCATAGGGTACTGGGCTCTCGACGGCGAGTGCGAACGCCAGCTTCTCGTTCATCACGGTGACGTCGCGTGCGGCGGCGGCTTCGCCGTCGGGGATCGGCGTCGGTCCCACGACCACCTGCACGGCAGCGTGTGCAGGGCCGGCGTGCACGGCGGCGATGAGCAGCGCAAAGATAGAGGGGTCGCGCAATAGCGTTCGTCATGCCCGGACGATCATGGCACGGCCGATGGTTCACTGCAGCTGCGACTGCGGTTGCGAACCGTCGCCTCAGGCACCGAGCGCACCGGGCCAGGCCGCCAGGAACTGATCGTCATTCCTCCCGGCGCGCCCTTGCACCGCCGCAGGGGCGGGGTCACGCCGCGGTGCTGTGGTAATGTCGCGGCCAATAATGAGGTGAACCGTTGGCCGACATCTTTATCTCCTATTCCAGGCAGGACAAGGCTCGCGTCGCACCGCTGGTGGCGGCCCTCGAGGCCGAAGGCTGGTCCGTCTGGTGGGATCCGGAGATCGCGCCGGGTGAGGAATTCGACGGGTTGATCTCACGAGAACTCGACGCGGCCCGTTCGCTGGTCGTCGTCTGGACGGCTCAGTCGGTCGACTCGCGCTGGGTGCGAGGCGAGGCGCGCGATGCGGCCGATCGCGGCGTGCTGGTGCCCGTGCGCCTCGACAACGCACGGCTGCCGATTGATTTTCGTGCAGTGCACACGACCGACCTCGACGGCTGGGGCGACGACCCGCAGCACCCGGCCTTCCAGGGCCTGCGCAAGGCGTTGGAGACCAAGCTCGGTCCGCCGCGCAAGGCGACCGCGGTAGCCGCCGCCACGGAGAAGAAACCGGAAGTCAGCATTTGCGTGTTGCCATTCGCGAACATGAGCGGTGACCCCGAGCAGGAATATTTCTCGGACGGCATCACCGAGGACATCATCACCGATCTCGGCAAGGTGTCCGCGCTCTCGATCGTGGCGCGCAACATGGCGTTCTCGTTCAAGGGTGCCAAGGGCGGCGTCGGTGAAATCGGCCGGCAGACCAAAGCCGTTTACGTGCTCGCGGGCAGCGTGCGCAAGGCAGGTACGCGCGTACGCATTACCGCGCAGCTGATCAATGCGTCGAACGAGGCCCAGGTCTGGGGCGAACGTTACGACCGTGACTTGAACGACATCTTCGCGCTGCAGGACGAAATCTCGCGCGCCATCGTTGCGGCACTGAAGCTGACGCTGCTGCCCGAAGAAAAGCGGGCAATCGAGCAGCGCGCAACGACCAACGTCAAGGCCTACAAGTTCTACCTGATGGCGCGCCAGTTCAGCGTGATGGGCAACGAGCGGCACCAGGAAATGATCGTCCGGCTGTGCAAGCGTGCGGTGGAGCTGGATCCGTCGTACGCGGCGCCCTGGGCGACGATGGCAATCGCGCAGTGGGACATGCACCGTCGCAGCGCCTCGCCGGACGATGGCCAGGATGCTGCCAGCCGCGCGATTGCCATCGATCCGAACCTGGCGGATGCGCATGCCGCGCTCGGCGCAGCTTACCAGGGCCAGGGCCAGTACGAGGTCGGGCTCGAGGCTTGCCGCACGGCCTTGCAGCTCGATCCCGAGTCGTACGAAGGCAACCGCGTAGCCGGCATGTGCAGCACGGCCCTGCGGCGATACGACGATGCCATCCGGTACTTCGAAAAGGCGGCGGCAGTCGTCGAGTCCGAGTTCACGGCCGCCAGTTTTGCGCCCCAGTGCTACGAGGCGAAAGGCGACCTGCCCGGCATGCGCGAAGCGGCCAAACGGGCGCTGGCCCGGATCGAGAAGGTGGTCGCGGCGGAGCCCGACCACGGACGTGCGCTCGGTTACGGCGCGGGACTGCTGGCGAGCCTTGGCGAAGTCGATCGCGCGAAGGAATGGATCGAACGCGGCACGCTCGTTGATCCGGAAAACACCATCCTGCACTTCAATTTCGTCTGCGCCCTGTCCCGCCTGCGCGAGATAGATGCGGCGCTTGAGCTGCTGGCGAATGTGATCGACAAGGCGTCGAAGGGCTGGCTCGTCTGGCTCGACAATGACACCGACCTCGATCCGCTACGCGACCACCCGCGGTTCAAGCAGATCGTGAGTGATGCGAAGGCGCGTTTTGCCCTGCACGAAGCGGCGGGCAGCGACGCGTAGCCCGCGCTATCGCAGGACAGCGGTCCTGCGGTAAACGTCGAGCTCCGCCTGGTAGCGGGCGCGTTCCTTCTCGAGTTCGGTGATCTCCGCCTTGAGCCGGCCGATTCGCTCCGCCGCCTGCTTGGTGTCGAGAACCGCCTGTGTGCGTTCTTCTGCCGTGGAAGCAGTGTCGATCACGTCGAAGGCGCTCTCTGCCACCCGATCCTCGAGCCGCCGGATCTCGCGGCGCTTGTCCTCGATCTGTTCTTCAGTGTCGGTGACGCGGCGCTCCCGCACATAGAGCGCACGCCCCTCGTCGTAGGCCTTTTCGAAGCCTTCAGCCAGGTCGGCGGGACAGGTGTCGAAATAGGTGTAGCCGCTGGCGCCAGCGCGATAGCCGTTGTGCGGCTGGCAGTACTCCCGGAGCCCGGCGGTACGTCCAGCGAGATAGGCAGTGAGGTCCGGCGTGATGCCGTACTCGGCACACGCGCGTCGGTGCTCGCCAATGCGGTCGCCCGGTTGCCCGGCAACGCCATCTTCATAGCCCACGGTGCGCCAATCGACCGTGCGACATTCGTCCTTGCTCATCTGCGCCGAGCACCCTCCCAGCAGCAGGGTGCACGCGGCGATCTGCAGGAGGCTGGATTTCACTCGGCGATCGTCCCGTGCCCCGGCTACCACCGGTGGCGTCGCAGCGTGCGGACCGAGCCAGAGAGGTCATCGTCGAGAGTCGCAGTGCGTTCATTTGCCGCTGCTGTCAGCAGCGAGTCCAGATGACCGCGGGTGAACCGGACTATGTCGATGATCGCGGACGCTTCGGCCGGTCGTGCGACCAGGAAGCCCTGCACCGAGACTTCACCACAAGCCGCGAGGAAGTCGAGCTGGGCGGGGCGCTCCACGCCCTCGATGGTCACCTGCAGCCCGAGGTTGCGGCAGAGGCCGATGATCGAGTGCACGATCGCGGCTGAGCGCGGGTTGCTGTCGATTCCCGCGATCACGCTGCGGTCGAGCTTGACCCGGTTGAGGGGCAACCGCTCGATGGAGGTCAGCGAGGAAAAGCCCGTCCCGAAATCGTCGAGCGCAGTATCGACGTTGAGCAGGCGCAGGCCATGCAATGCCTCGACCGTCACGGCGCCCGTCTGCAGCATTGTCTCCGTCAGTTCGAGTTCAATCGCCTCGGGCGGCAGGCCGTGCCGGGCGAGCAGGCGCTCGATGTCGAGCGGAAAATTGCCGGTCACGAACTGCTGCGCCGACACGTTGATGGCCACGCGCGCCTCGGGCCAGCCTTCGCGTCGCCACGTGGCGACCGCTTCGGCAGCCGTTTCGAGAATCCAGTCGTTCAGGTCGAGCATCAGCCCGGACTGCTCCGCGATCTCGATGAACTCGCCGGCCGCGACGATCTGGTTGTCACTGCGCTTCCAGCGCAGCAACGCCTCGACCGCGGTGGTGCATCGCCGGCCGAGGCAGACCTGCGGCTGGTAATGCAGCAACAGTTCCCCACCCTCGATGGCCTTGCGCAGCGCCTGCTCCGCGCGGAACCGGTTCGATGCCTCGACGAGCATGGCCGGGTCGTGAACGCAGAGCCGGTTGCGCCCGAGTTCCTTGGCGCGGAACAACGCCACGTCGGCCGCGCGCAGGAGCGACGTCGCGTCGCGACCGTGCTCCGGGAACATGGCGACGCCGCAGCTCACGCCGACGGAAACCTCGCGCCGATCGATGAGCAATGGTCGCTGGAAGCCGCCAACCAGGCGCTCGGCGCGCCGCTGGACCTCGGTGGAGTCGCCCGAGTAGGCGAACACGAGTGTGAATTCGTCGCCACCCAGCCGCGCGATGAAGCCGGTTTCGCCGGCGAACTGGCGCAGGCGCTCGCCGATTTCGGTGAGCACGCGGTCCCCGAACTCGTGGCCAAGCGTGTCGTTGACCGTCTTGAAGTTGTCCACGTCGAGGAACAGCACCGCGATGTGCGACGCCACCGGCCCCTCACCGCCGGTCGACTCGAGCATGTCGTTCAGGCGCTGGAACAACTGGCGCCGGTTCGGCAGGTTCGTGAGCGGGTCGTGCTCGGCGAGGTGCCTGAGCTGCAGCGTGCGTTCCTCGACGCGGTGCTCGAGTTGAGCCTGGTAGGTCTTGACCGACCGTTCTGCGTCCGCCAGCTCTGCCGCCATGTAATTGAACGCGTTGGCAAGCTCGTCGAGCTCGCTGGCGCCGCCCCGCGCGACGCGTGTCGCCAGGTCGCCCGACGCCAGGCGGCGGGTACCGGCAGTGAGCCGGCGCACCGGCCAGGTGATTGCCCAGGCCGTGGTCGCCAGGGCCAGCAGCGTCAGCAGGATCGCCTTGAAGGTCGCATCCTTGATCGTCTGCTCGGAATGAGCTACGGCTCGCTGCGCGTTGGCCGCCGAGGCCGTGAACTCACGCCAGGCCGGGGCTTCGACATTCTCGAGGATGATGTCCGCAAGCGCATCGCCATCGGCGGCGAAGGTGGCCTGCAAGGCCTCGATCTCCGATCCGAGTCCGAGAGCCTGGCGTCGCAGCTTGACGGCCCGGTCGAAGTCCGCCATCTGCATGGCAAGCCAGTTTTGTCCCGGGGAGTCCGCGAACTCTGCGCGGTGATTCTCCAGTGTCCGGCGCAGTTGAGTCTCGCCGCCATTGGGGCCGGCACTGAAATTGCCGCCTTGCGTCAATTCGCTCGCCACGTCGTGTCGGGCGGCCTCCACGGAGCGCGCCAGTTCCGCAATCGTGGGCCGCGCCATGAGGCTGTTGCCGACGACGATGCCGGATCCGCCCGCGCTCTTTGTGCGGCGGTCCAGCGCGGCAAAAGCTGACTCGAGTCCGGCGATGGCTCGCCTGCGCTCATCCTGCATGTTCATCAACCGGAAGCCCTGGGCCTGGTGGTCAGCGATTCGCTTTAACAGCGGCTGCACCTGCGGGGATTCCTCGGCCGCGTCGACTTCCTGCATCTGGCTTGCCGCGTGCGACAGGCGTTCCGCCGCCGCCACGGTCGTCCCACGGTTTTCCGGCGTATCGGCGCGCAGGTAGGCGAGCACTGCCCGATCGTAGGTGGCCACGCCGTCGCCCAGGTCGCGTACGCTGCGCGACAACGGCTCGAACTCCAGCTGCATCTTCTCGAGGTCGACCGTCGCATCGCGCGTGCTGCGCAACGACACGACGCTGGCGGCCGCGAATGCGCCGATCACGACCCCGAACCCCAGCACCAGCCACACGACGATCGGCATGCTGTGCAGGCGAGAAGTGGCAACCTTCGGTTTTGGCGTCGTCATCAAGGGCACCTTGGAATTCTCTGTATTGGCCCGTCCATGGACTGAATTGCAGGAATACTGCGGCCCGGCCGTTCGGACGCGTGAGTCCGCGAGGCCAAGACCTTGATTCAGGTCACAATTTGTTGCGGCGACCGGGGTCGGAGCAGGGAGTTGATGTGTCGCCCGGGCGCCGTGGCGGCAGACGACGTTCCGGAGTCTACCTGCCAGCGCGGCTGCCGAGAAGTCGCCACTCTGCTTTTGCAGCCGATATGAGAATGGACTCAGTCTCGATCCTGCGGTGGGTACTGGGGCGGCGCCAGGAGCTCGTCGAACGCGCAGGTTGCGACTGGCGTGCCGGGCAGGGGACAGGCTCCGCCAGCGTCAGGACGCGCGCCGCCGATTCGGCCGCCGCGCACGCATCGTTTCGCGTGGACCGCCCTCTGGCAGCGGCGGCAGTTCCGGCAACGGCGCTTCTGCCGTCATGCCAGCCACGATCATGCGGCGCATTTCCGCATCGATCGCTGCATCGGTTGCAATCGGCGTGTACGACTGCAGGCGGTTTTCGACTTCGGCGCAGGTGCGCTGGTACAGGTCCCTGGCGCCGGCTTTTTCCCAGGTCTCGCGGTTCTCGCGGTCGATCACCGGGTTCGTGAGATAGAGCTCCTGCGGCCAATGGCTCAGCGTGTGCGGCGACGTGATCAGGTGATCGTTCGCCAGCAGGTCTTCCACCAGCTGCTTCGCCGGCAGGTCCTCGATGATGTTCATGTCGCGCACGAAGTGCAGGCACTGGCCGCACACTTCGTTGTCGAACACCAGCTTCGGCAGGCTGAACGTGAGCACGAAATCGAGCATGCCAGGGCCGGAGACCGAATTGACGCCGGCGATCGCCGCCAGCAGTGCGCTGCTGAACGTCTCGCCGCCGGCCTGCGCGTCGAGTGACTTGCCGTCGCTCAGCGCCATGTACGCCTGCGTCGGCAAGCCGAGCGACTTGGCCACCGCGACGTACGCGACATTGAGGTGCTGCGCCTCGATGGCCGCCATCGGCGAACTCGCGGACTTCATGTGGAACGTCGCCGGCGCACCGCCGAACAGCACGGGCGCGCCGGGACGGACGATCTGCGCCATCGTGATGCCGGTGAGCACGTCGGCCACGTGAAATACCAGCGCGCCCACGAGCGTTACTGGCGCGATCAGTCCCATCAGCGTGACGGGCACGATCTCGATCGGGATGCCGGCCTCGACGCAATCGAGCATGTTCTGGCACGAATCCTCGCCGTACCGGAAGTTACCTGTCGCGGTGATCGTGAAGATCGACAGCGGCTTTGCGATCAGCTCGGCCCGGTCGCGGCGAAACAGCTGCATCATCTCGCGCATGCGCGGCACGCCGTGTTCGGTGAATGCTCCCGAGACCATCGGCTTTTTCGACGTCGTGAGCAGCATGTACAGGCGCCACGCGTCCGACACCTGCGACTCGATGTCCTTGTTGGTCGAGAATGCGGTCGCCAGGTAGGCGATGTGCTCGAGTCCATCGCAGAGCCGGGCATATTCGATGAAATCGGTCGAGTTCGAGAGGCGTGTCTCACCGGTGCGGTGATCGAGGATCTTCAGGCCGCTCGAGCCGGGCACGTAGTGGACGTTGTTGCCGCCCAGCTCCGCGTGCGGTTGGCCTTCACGGTCATAGAGCGTGAACGACTTCGGGGCCGTCGCGATCGCGCGGTCGACGATGTCGGGCGGGAACAGGACGCGGGTGCCGTCCGCCGTGGTCTTCAACCCGTGGTCGAGCAGGCGCTTGCGCATCCCGGGGCCGCGGATGTCGATGCCTGTTTCGGCGAGGATGCGCTTGGCCTCCGTGACCACCTTGGCGCACAACTCGGGGCTGATGACGTTCAGCGTCGGTCTCATCCTGCTGCTCCTGCGAGGCTCGTCGTCCGATCTCGCTGCATGGCGCCAATGGCGTCAGCTTGTCCTGGGGGCGCGAGTCTACAGCGCTGACGACTTCACTGCCTGATGCGCCAGACCCATGCGTGCCAGCAGGGCCCGAAACCGCGGTTCAGCGCGGAGGTCGGCCAGCAGCGGCGAGTAACCCGCGATACACACCTCCCGTTGGCGCTCGTCGGCGGCTCGTTCGAGCTGCGTCATGGCGGCATCGGTTTCGCCGAGTCCGGCCAGTATGAATGCGAGCGAGACCGGCGAGACGAGTTCGCGCGGGCGGCGGTCCTGCAGTTCGGCCAGTACCTCGCGGGCGGAATCGAGGCGATCGCTGCGGGCATAAGCGAAGCCCAGGCGCCCGAGCACGTCGTGGGCTCGGCCCTGGAATCCTGCGGCCTGTTCGAGCCGGTCGACGGCCGCCCCGTACCGGCCGAGCCCGATCAGCGCGACGCCGGCGAGGTCGTGCAGGGGTCCGGGTTCGCCGCCCAATGACAGCGCCCGATGTATGCGTGCCAAAGCATCCTGGTAGCGACCTGCGTCCACCAACCGGTACGCCACCTCCGCATGGCCCCGCGGATCGTCGGGGTTCGAGTCTGCAAACCCTGTGGCGATCTTCAAGGCATCTTCGTGACGCCCCATGATCGAGAGCACATACCCGTAGCTCCAGATCGTCCCCGACGTATCGGGCGACAACGCGACCGCGCGGTCGAGCTCGGCCAGCGCACCGGGCCAGTCCCAGTCATAGACCCCGCGCAGGTAGCCGAGCAAAGCGCGCGATTCAGTTCGCGTCGGGTCGAGTTCGAGTGCCCGCAGGGCCGCTGCCTGCGCCTTCGGGTAGGCGTCCTTGGGCAGCAGCCAGCCATTGCTCGTTCCCGAATGACTGTGCGCGAATGCCAGCCAGTCCCAGGCTTCGGCGAACCCGGGATCGAGCGCCACAGCGGATTCGAGGTGCTCGACGCTCAGCCGCAGGTCATCGACCCGGCTCTTGCGATAGTGATACTTGCCGAGCAGGAAGTGGTCGTAGGCCTCGAGGTTCCGGGTGGGCAGGTCGGCGGATGCGACCCGGCCAACGGTCGAGAGCTTGGTCTCCAGCGCGCCCGCGATCTCGCGTGCGGCCTGGGCCTGGATATCGAACAGGTTCTGGACCGTCAATTCCGCGTCGAAACTGCCCGTCCACAGGTGCTGGTCGGTGCGCGTGTCGATGAGTTGGGCCGTGACGCGCACGCGTTGCCCGGCATGGCGGACACTGCCTTCGACGATCATGTCCGCTGCCAGCGCGTGTGCGATTTCACCGAGCGACTGAGTTCGCCTGCGATACGGCATCACGGACGTCCGCGAGCGCACGGCCAGTGACTGGACCTGCGTTAACTGGGCGAGCAACTCTTCGTGCACGCCATCCGTGAAGTATTCCCGTCCTGTTTCTGCGCCGAGCGTCTGGAACGGCAGGACCGCGACGGCAACCGACGCTGGCGAACCGGATGCCGGCTCGTGCGGCGACTGGAGCACGAACCTGTCGATGGCAAGGTAGCCGAGTGCGACGGCAACCACCGCGATGATGAGGCGATCGAACTTGCGCTTGCCCGCTGCCCGCGCGACGGGGTCCCGGGAGACCTCGGTATCCTTGCGCAAGCCATGGATCGTCCACTCGAACGTCCAGGACAGTGTGACGACCGGGATGAGGCCGAGACCCAGTGCAATGACGACCCAGCGGATGCTGGTCTCGGGCAGGCCGAAGATCGGGACCAGGGTCTCGAGCACCTGTACCACGAGCCACGCGCTCGCGAGGTAGACGAGGCCGGCCCGCAATACGCCACGCCGCCGCAGTTCCTCGATGAAGTGCTTCATGTGGTTCCGGGCCCGGCCGGGTGGCCGTTGCGGCAGGACCGATTCTAGACTGTCGCCGGAACCGGCAGCAATCGAGGCCCGGGCTGCGATGAGCCGTGTTGCATGGCAGGACGATCGGCTCGTCGCTGCGCGCGAAGATCGGCGCCAGCACGGCTATAGTGTCCCCCCAAACGGGGAACTGCGATGCCAAATCGGAATGTCACGCTGCAGGTCAACCGCGGCTCGCACGGCGAAACCAGGGTGATCGAGGCGGAGATGCCGCCCCTCGCGCCAAACCAGGTACGCTTTCGGATCGAGCGTTTTGCACTCACTGCGAACACGGTGACCTACGCCACAACCGGCGACACGCTCGGCTACTGGGACTTCTTTCCGACCGGCGAGGCGGGCTGGGGTTGCGTGCCGGCCATGGGCTGGGCGGAGGTGGTCGAGTCGCAGCATGCCGAAGTGCCGACCGGCGGCCGGTATTACGGCTGGTACCCAATGGCGCGGTACGTCGACATGACGGTCACGCCGACTACGGACGGGTTGCGTGACGAAGGGCCGCATCGAGCCGCTCACGCCCCCGTGTACCGGGCTTACACGTCGACGACCCGCGACACGCTGTACCAGGCAGGAACCGACGCCGAGGATCGCCATGCGCTGTTGCGTGGCCTGTTCCTCACCGGCTGGCTGGCCGAAGACTACTTCGCCGACAACGACTGGTTCGGTGCGCGACGTGTGCTGGTGTTGTCCGCATCGAGCAAGACGGCGATCGGCTTTGCGCACTGTGCGGATGCCCGTGCCGGGCTCGAAGTCATCGGCGTGACCTCGTCGCGCAATCATGCGTTCACGCATGCGCTCGGTTGCTACGACGAGGTGGTCGCGTACGACGACGTGGCCGCGATCCCGCCGGCGCGCGCCGATCGTCGTCGATCGACATGGCCGGCAGCGGACCCGTGCTGGCATCGGTCCACGCTCACTTCAGCGACCAGTTGCAGCATTCGATGGCAGTCGGTCGCAGCCACCACGACACGCCGGCACGCGTTTCCGGCATGGCAGGGCCGAAGCCGGTGTTCTTCTTTGCACCGACGCAGGTCAAGAAGCGCGTGCAGGACTGGGGTCCGCGCGGCTACCAGGAGCGAGTCGTCAAGGCGCTCAGCGGATTCGTCGACTGGAGTCGCACGTGGCTGCGTGTGCAGCACGCGCAAGGTGCGGCGGCCGCAACCTCGACGTGGAGCGAGGTACATGGCGGCCGTACGGCCGCTGACATCGGTCACATGGTCTCGCTCTGGGACTGACGGGTTCGCCATTGAACTGAAACGCGCGACGCGGGTCGAACCGACCTGCGTCACGAGGAGCCGCTTTGTGGTGATGAAATTTGTCCTGGCCGCGTCGGCGGCTGTCTTGATTGCGACACCGTTGCTGGCCGAGCAGCCCGCGGATCCGTTCGGCTGGCTCGAAGAAATCGAAGGCGCAAAAGCGCTCGATTGGGCCCGCGCCGAGAACGCCCGCACGCTGCCCGTCCTCGAGGGCGATCCGCGCTTTGCGCAGATGCGCGCTGACGCGCGCTCGATCCTGACGTCGCCGACCCGCATTCCGACCGGCTCGATTCACAACGGCGCCGTCTACAACTTCTGGCAGGACGATGTGCAGGTGCGCGGGGTATGGCGCCGGGCCAGCGTAACGAGCTATCGCGCGGGCAAGCCCGCCTGGGAAACGCTGATCGATTTTGATCAGCTGGCGAAAAACGAGGGCGAGAACTGGATCAACGGGCAGTTCGTCTGCCTGTCGCCCGAATACCGCTTGTGCATGGTCGAGATGTCGCGCGGGGGCAGCGACTCGTCGACCTGGCGTGAATTCGACACGACGGCCCGGGCGTTTGTAAAAAACGGGTTCGCCTTGCCTGAAGCCAAGTCCGACGTGGCGTGGGTCGACGCCGACACGCTCGTCGTGGGGACGAACTGGGGCGCCGGGACGCTGACGGACTCGGGCTATCCGCGCATCGTGAAGGTATGGCGGCGCGGCAAGCCACTCGCCGCAGCATCGCCCCTTTTCGAAGGCAGGAAGGAGGACGTTGCGGTCCGCACCTTCGTCGACCAGGACGGTGGCGCGCAGCCATTCGTCGTGCGCGCCGTGTCGTTTTTCGAGGCCGAGTATCACTACGCGCCGGGCCTGGGTGAGCCGTCGTTGTTGCCGCTGCCCTTGAAATCGAACCTCGAGGGCGTGCTCGACGGCCGCGCGATCTTTACCCTGCGCGACGCGTGGAATTACCAGGGCAAGGTTTACCGCCAGGGTTCGGTCGTCGCGTACGACCTGAAACGTGGTACTGCCGAGCCCGTGTTCGCCGCGAACGACACGCAGTCGATCGAGACCGTGGCAATCGGCAAGACTGGTCTGGTGGTGCAGTACCTCGAGAATGTTTCCGGCAAGGCAGTGCGTGTCGTGCGCGCACCGCAAGGCGAGTGGCGGGCCACCCAGATTGCGCTGCCCGCGAACGGGGTGCTGAAGATCGCTTCCGCTGGCGGCGGCACCGACGACGCGATGCTTTCGTTCGAAAGCCTGACTTCGCCACTCACGCTCTACTACGCGAGCGCGCACGGCACGATCGAGCAGATCTTCACAACGCCGGCGGCCTACGACGCGACGGACGTCGTCGTCGAGCAGCGGTTTGCGACGTCGAAGGATGGCACGAAGATTCCGTACTTCGTGATGGGCAGGAAGTCGGTGCTCGCCCAGGGCAACGCACCGACGGTGCAGTACGCCTATGGCGGCTTTCTCGCAGCGACGTTGCCGGTCTATTACGAGGATCCATCGCGACCGCAACACGGCGCGCTTGCCGGCAAGCTCTGGGTGTCACGCGGCGGTGTGCTCGTGCTCTCCAACATCCGCGGCGGGTCGGAGTACGGCCCGCGATGGCACGATGCGGGCCTGAAAGGGAACCGGCAGAAGGTCTTCGACGACTTCATCGCCGTTTCGGAAGACCTGATCCGGACAGGCGTCACCACGAAGGGCAAGCTCGGCGCCATCGGCCGCTCCAACGGTGGCCTGCTGATGGGCGTCGTCATGAATCAACGCCCGGACCTTTATGCGGCCATCGTCAACGGCGTGCCCCTGCTCGACATGCAGCGCTACACCAGGCTGGGCGCAGGCGCCTCATGGGTCGCCGAGTACGGCGATCCGGACACGGCCGACTGGTCGTACATGGCGCAATGGTCGCCGTACCAGAAGTTGCGTGCCGACGTCGCCTATCCGCCGGTCTTCTACTACACGTCGACCAAGGACGATCGCGTGCACCCGGGCCACGCGCGCAAGGCGGCGGCGAAGTTGAAGTCGTTCGGGCGTGACTACTTTTACTACGAGAACATGGAGGGCGGTCACGGCGGCACGGCGAACCAGGACCAGCTCGCGTACCGGATCGCGCTCGAGTACACGTATTTTGCCAGGAGGCTGATGGGCGCCGCTCCGTAGAACGGCAGCCCGAGGTCAGGTGCTCCCCGGCAAGGGCGGGGCGGCAGCCCAGCCATCGAGCTGGCGCCCCACCGGCAGTTCGCGCACGCGCACTCCGGTCGCCGCGAAAATCGCATTCGCGATCGCCGCGCCGGCCGGTGGCACGCCCGGCTCACCGATGCCACCCGGCAGTCCCTCGCTCTCGACGACGTGCACATCCACGAGGTGCGGCGACGCCCGCATGCGAGCGACCCGGTAGTCGCTGTAGTTCGACTGTTCGACCCTGCCCTCGGCGAATGTGATTCCGCTGTAGAGAGTGTTGCTCATCGCCATGACCAGCGCGCCCTCCATCTGTGCCCGTGCCCGGTCGGGATTGGCGACGAAGCCGGCGTCGACCGCGACGGTCGCGCGCGGAACGAGCACGGTTCCGTCCGGACGCACCTCGACCTCGACGACCATCGCAACGTACGCAAGGAAACTGCGATGCACGGCGATACCGCGCCCGCGGCCGCGTGCAAGCGGCGTGCCCCAGCCACTGCGTTGCTTCACCGATTCGACCACGCGGCGCGCGCGAGCGGTGTCGAGCGGGTGGTCCGCCCACGGCGCGCCGTAATAGGTGTCACCCGCACCGACAAGGCCGGCCTTGGACAGGTCCACCTTGCGTTCTGGGCCGATGAGTTCGAGCAGGAAGGCTGCTGGATCCTTACCGGCCGCGTTCGCGAGTTCATCGACGAATGAACCGATCGCGAACCCGTGATGGATCGCGTTCACGCTGCGGTACCAGCCGATGCGCGCGTGCGCTACGGCGGGGCAGGCTTCGACGCTCATGTTGGGCACGTCCCAGGGGACGTCGCTGGCACCGTTGGTCAGTTCGTCCGGCGTGGGACCGGCCACGTTCGGCGCGAAGGTTGCGCTGATCGACGGGTACGCCGACCTATGCCGCCAGGCGGTGACTTTGCCCGCAGCATCGAGAGCGGCCTCCAGTCGGTGCGCGGCCACGGCGTGATAGTACGAGTGCCGCATGTCGTCCTCGCGGCTCCACTGCACGCGTACGGGCACCCCGGTCTCGCGCGCAAGGAAGGCAGCCTCGCAGATGAAGTCCGGCTTGGACTTGCGACCGAAGGCGCCTCCCAGCAACGTGACATGGACGGTAACGTTCGCTGCGTCGACCTTGAGGTACTCGGCGATCGTGTTGCGCGCATCATTGGGCGACTGCGTCGGGGCCCAGGCTTCGACCTTGCCGTCCTGCACGCGAGCGATCGCCGCCAGCGGCTCCATCTGCGCGTGCGACAGGTAAGGGACGTGGTATTCGGCGCTCACCTTGCGCTCTGCCGCCGCGAGAGCGGCAGCCGCATCGCCGTTCGTGCGTCCCGGCTTGCCTTGCGCGCGGACGCTTGCCTCGAGTGCCGCCCTGTACGTTCTCGAGTCGTGTGATCCGTTCGGCCCCGCGTCCCAGGTAATCTTTAGCGCATCGCGCCCGCGCAGCGCAGCCCAGGTGTTCTTCGCGATCACGGCGACCCCGCCAAGCGGGAAAAATGCGCCGGGGATCGGCGTCTCTGGAATTCGCACGATGCGCTCGACGCCGGGCACTTTGCGTGCCTCGCCGTCGTCGACGCTCACGAGCTTGCCGCCCCAGACGGGGGGGCGTGCGATGGCGGCCACTTTCATGCCGGGCAGCGTGACGTCGGCGCCGTAGACGGCGGTGCCGGTGGTCATCGGCACCAGGTCGATCGACGGCATGGTCTTGCCCTGCCACCGCCGCTCGTCCGGGCGCTTGATGCGCACGCTTGCCGTCGCGGGCATCGCAATCGTGCGCGCGGTCGCGACGAGCTCGCCGAACGGCTTCCTGCGGCCGTTCGCGCGGTGCACGACCTCGTGCTGCCGGGCGAAGACTTCCGCAACGTCCACGTTCCACTGACTGGCCGCTGCGGCCTCGAGGAGCGCGCGTGTCGTCGCACCGGCCTCCCGGTACTTGTGCAGGAAGTCGCGAATGCTCGTGGAACCGTCCGTGTTCTGCGAGCCGTACCTGGGGTCTCCCACCGCCTGCTCGACGCGACACCTGGCCCAGTCGGCTTCCATCTCGTCGGCAATGATCATCGGCATCGTGGTACGGATGCCCTGGCCCATCTCCGAGCGGTGGCAGATGATTGTGACGGTGCCGTCGTCGTCGACGCGCACATAGACGTGCGGCGACCACGGGCTGTCTGCGGTGCCCGGCAGAGGCTCGGCAGCGTCGAGGCGGCGCGCGCCGCCGGGCCCGAAAGCAATGACCAGACCGCCGACACCAAGCAATTGGATGAATGTGCGGCGCTGCAGGCCATGCGGGGAATCGGTTTTTTCATCGGTTGCAGCGACCGGGGCGGGCATCCCGGCCCGCGCACTGGGTGCCGCCGCGCGACGCACCCACGGCAGGAACTCGTTCGCGCTCATGAGCTTCTCTCCGCCGCGACCTTGATCGCCGCGCGAATGCGTGGATAGGTGCCGCAGCGACAGAGGTTGCCATTCATCGCGGCGTCGATCTGCTGGTCGGTCGGCTTCGGCGTGTCCTGCAACAATCCAGCGGCCTGCATGATCTGACCGGGCTGGCAGAAGCCACACTGAGGCGCGTCGATTTCGCGCCAGGCCACCTGCAGCGGGTGCTCGCCGGTGGGGTGGAGTCCTTCGATCGTGGTAACCGTCGCGTCCCGGAGGTCTGCCATCGGCATCTGGCAGGCGCGGGTGGGTTTCCCTCCGACGTGCACGGTGCAGGAACCGCACTGCGCGACGCCGCAGCCGTACTTCGCACCGGTCAGCGCGAGCTCGTCGCGCAGATACCAGAGGAGCGGCATGGTGGGGTCACCGTCGAAGGTTCGACGCACGCCATTGACGGTAAGGGTGATCATCGTGACTCCGGGGCGAGTACAGGAATGTGCAGCAGACGGAGAATGGCACTCGAGGGGCGGTAGTATCAATTCCAGCGTGCCGCAAGCGCCGCGATGTATTCCGGACGGGTATCGCAGCAGCCGCCGATCCACGTGGCACCTGCCTCGACCCAGCGCTCGCTGGCGACCACGTACTGCTGCGGTGACAGGGTCTGCACGGCAGTCGCGTCGAGTGTGGCCTGGTCCACGGCTTTCTCGCAGCTGTTCGCATAGGCTCCAAGCGGCCGGTCGGTGCAGCGTCGCATGAGTTCAAGCGCCGGCCGGACGAGTCCCGTCGGCACGCAATTCACCATGTAACCCTCGACGGGCAGTGACTGCAGCGCCGCGATTCCCTGTTCCAGCGACTCACCGCCGCGAATGATCGGTGCGTCGAGACGCAGGTTCCACGATACCCACAGCGGCAGACCATACTCTGCGGCGGCGCGCGCGGCTGCTACCGCTTCCCGCACGGTCGTCAATGTTTCCGCGATGACGAGGTCGACGTCCGCCGCGAGCACGCGGGCGATGCGCAGGTAAGCTTCGTACAGAACCTGTTCGGGGGCGACCAGGTCGGACTGGTAGGTGGTGTCAAGCGGCGGCAGCGAACCGGCGACACGAACTGACGGGCGGCGATTCGCTGCGCGTGCCTCGAGTGCAAGCTGGCATGCCAGTCGCGTAAGTTCCTCGAGTCGATCCGTCATCCCGACCCGTGCGAGCAGGTTCGGCACGACGGCATAGTTATTGGCCGTGATCACGTCGGCGCCCGCCGCAATATAGTCGCTATGGACCTGCCGCACCGTCCCCGGATCGTGCACCAGCGCCATTGCCGACCAGGCGGAACTCCTGTAGTCAGGCACGCTGGCACCGCGGGCCCTCAGCTCCGTGCCCATGGCGCCATCGAGAATCGTGATTCGCGGTGCCGCGGTGCTCATCGCGAGCCCTGGCCGCCGCTCAGTGCCCGGGCTTCACGAACTTCAGGGTCATGCGATCGCTTTCGCCGATGGCCGTGTATTTCGCCTTGTCCGTGTCGCCCAGGGCCAACGTCGGTGGCAAGGTCCACACGCCTTCCGGCCAATCGGTCGTGTCCTTCGGGTTGGCGTTGACCTCCGTCGCCCCATCAAACTTGAACCCGGCCTTTTCCGCGAGCGCGCGAACGGTCGAGACCTTGATGTAGCCACTATCGCGTTCACGTTCTGCGCCAGCGGATTCAGGCAGGCGATGATCCTCGATACCGAGCACGCCGCCCGGCTTGAGCATGGCGAAGATTTCGCGGAATGCGGCTTCACTGTAGTCGGTCTTTTCCGGCTGCATGTAACCCATCTTCCAGTTGTGCACGTTACGGAAGGTGAGCACGACGTCGGCGGTGCCCGGCGCGACCCCGGTTCCGCCCAGCACCGTCGGGAAGTTCGCGCGGTCGACTTTGCCATAGAGCGCCGGGTCGGCGTCGAACCGCTTGGCCATCGACTCGGCACCGCGACCTGCCGGTGCCGCGGCAATCAACTTGCCCTTCGCCGCGAGATAGGGCGCGAGAATCTCGGTGTACCAACCCCCACCCGGCCACAGTTCCACGACGGTGTCCGTCGGCTTGACGCCGACGAAGCTGAGCGTGTCGACCGGGTGACGGTATGCATCGCGCGCACGGTTGGCTGCACTGCGCTGCGTGCCGGCCACCGCTTGCTCGAGCGCCTCGCGGGCGGCCTGATCCAGCCCGCCCTGGTCCTTGGCGTGCAACATTGTGCCGCCGAACAAGCCGACGCTGGCAAGCGTTGCAGCAATGATGGTCAGACGCATGGTTCCCTCCTGTCGCCCGGTGATTTTTGAGTCCCGCAGCATGTGCGGCAGTCCGGGCGGATGCAAGTGCCCGCGTTCGTGCAACACTGCGTCGCTGGCAGCCTGGTTCGGTCTGGAGAAAGGTGGAATCCCATGCGGTACTCGATGGCACTCCTCGCGTTCCCAGTCCGTCCCTCGCGCCGGCGGCACGCATTGACGGCATTGGCCTTGCTGGCCCTGACCGCCTGTGGCGGCGACACCGCTGACCCCGCGAGCGCCGGCAGCGTCAATCAATTGTTGTCGAAACCGGCAGCAGATATCCGGGCCCCGGGTGTGGCAACGACGGCGAGGCTGGAGCCGGTACCAGAGCCAATACCACCCATGCCTGAGGTTCTGGCAGAGGATGGACAGCGCCCTTTGCTGGAGGCGATCGCCAGCAGCTACCCCGTCATCCGCCAGATGGAAAGCAAGGAACAGACAGGCCAGGTCCGCGCCATCGGGGCCGCCAGGATCGAGGCCAATCTGGATCGGGCCAGGATGGATCTCGCGGGCATCAAGCGCAATCTCGCGTCGCTCTCGGCGAGTGGGCTGCCGACCTATGCCTTGATTCACAGTGTCGCGAGCAGCGGCAGCCTCAATGCCTGGATTGTCTTTCCGGACGGTGGAGTCGTCGCTGGCGCGACGTCGGTCCCGTATGCCGGTCTTGGCACACTGCAGGGTGGCCTCGGCGTCGATCGGATCGCGGAGACTCGCGGGCCACAGCTGAAGGGCGAGGAGAAGCAGCGGCTCGATGCCGATGTCGAGATCGCCGCGGGTGAGGACACAGAGGCCGATGCCGAGAACCCTGCAGATGCAGAAGATGCCGAGCGCGGCGCCGGCAAGCGCGACCACTCGCCCGAGGCGATCAGGAAGCGCTGGGAGGCCCTGGCCGAAGCCGCCGCAATGCTATTGCCCGGCGACATCCGCCAGGTTCTCGCGGCGGGCGAGGGCCGTCTGCTGGTCGTGCCCGTCAGGGATACCGGAACGGCGCCGTATGCGGCGCTGCCGATCCGCAACCAGGATGACTTTGCTGCGAGGAGATGGTCGTTCGTCGTGATGCAGGACCTGAACGTCCTGGCGGGCGACAGCAGTGGCTTTGACATGGGCAAGGTCGATCTCTCGAAGTCGGTCATCGTCGGCGACCCCGCCGACATGCGCGACGTGAGATACAGCTTCCCGGCGCTACCCGGCGCGAGAAAAGAGGCGCAGGCGATCGCCAAGGAACTGGGTATCGCCGACAGGAATGTCCTGATCGGCGCAGACGCGACCCGGAAGAATGTCGTCAACGCCATCGACCGCAGTGCCGGCCAGGGCGTGATCTACATGGCGACACACGCCGTTGCCGATGCCAGGAACCCACTGACCCGCGGCTTCGTCGTCCTCAGCCAGAAGAACCTGTTTGCCGGCGAGCTGCGAACCCAGCAGTTCAGGGGATGGGACGAGCATCAGCCCCTGGTCGTAATGAGCGCCTGCCAGACAGCATTGGGGCGCGTCTTCGACGGTGGAACGTTCGGTGTCGCGCGCACCTGGACCAATGCCGGCGCCGGCCAGGTCGTCGCCAGCCTCTGGAACGTGAGCGATCTCGCGACATACCGGCTGATGACGCGCTTCGTCGCCGGGCTGCAGCAAGGCAAGGCGCCGGAGCTCGCAATGCAGGCCGCGCAGCTCGAGACGATCAGGAATTATCCGAACGACCCGAAGATGTGGGCGAGTTTCACGATCATCGGCAAACCAACGATTGGCAGTGGCCCGGGCAGCACCGCCACGGTCCGGGTCAATCCACCACGAACACCACCGCGGTCCGCGCCGGAATCGTGAAGCGTCCGCTCGTCGCGTCGTAACGGGCCTGTTCGGCCGCTCGTCGATCGATCGCACCGGAGGCGCGGTGCACCGGGTGCAGCACGTAGCGCTTGCCGCGCTCGCCATCGAACTCCAGCGTGTGCGGTTCGACATCGACGTTGACGAAATACAGCATCTCGCTGAAGTTCGCTCCCGGAAAGCCACCGCCCCACAGGTGCCCGACGATCACCTCCGGGACCTGCTGCCGACCCGTGTTCAGGAAGCTCAGGCGCTCGGCGACAGCAGCGGCGCTGTGCAGCCGGAACAGCGTCGAGCTCGAGCGGATGCGCAGCAGGTCGTTGAACGCGCCACGGCTCCACGCTATGTCGGCGCGCGAAGGATCGAGCCGGGGATCGGCGAGCCGCGGTCGCATCAGCGGCCAGCTGGGTTCGTTGACCCGCGCCGGCGGCAGACCCGTGCCGAAGAAGTTGTCCTGTCCGGTCCAGTCGATGCGGTTGAACCAGTCGCCGGAGTCGAAACTGTTGCGATCCATCGACTTGCTGCGCAGCAGTTCCATGCCCGCGTGGAAGTAGGCGATGCCCTGGCTGAACGCATTCAGCGCCACTGCAAGGATCTGCACGCGCGCGCGCTCTGTGGTCGGCGTGCCGAGCGGCAACTTGAAGGCGTTCAGGTCGTAGAGCGTCTGGTTGTCGTGGTTCTCGACGTAGTTGACCACTTCTCCCGGCGACGTGACGTACCCGGCGGGCTGGCCACCCCCGTACGGTATCTGCTCGAGCGGCACTTCGCGGCCGTCGAACGTGGCCAGGCGGAAATCGCGCAACGATCCCGCCAATCCGACCCGCACCAGGTCGGCGGCGCGCATCAGGTCTGTCGCGGAGGTGTCGGCAGGCGCCGCGGCGTTGCGGTCGTAGTGCAGTCCGTTGACGTAGCCCTGCACGCTCACCTGGCGCGCATCGCCGTCGCCGGCCCCGCCGCCGCGGATTGCGTCACGCGCGCGGTCGCTGAACGTCGCGATGCCGCTGCCATTGAGTCCGAGCTGCGAGGCCTGCACGAAGCGCATGCCGTCGGCGACTTCGCCGAAGTTCCAGCCTTCGCCGATCAACAGCACGTTGCGCCCGGTCGCGGCGTTGACGCGCGATTGCAGCTCGGCCATCGCCGCCCGGGGCTGGTGCCCCATCAGGTCGAAGCGGAACGAGTCGATCCGGTAGTCGCGCGCCCAGGTCACCGCCGAGTCGAGCATGAGCTTCGCCATCATGCGGTGCTCGGTCGCCGTATTCGCACAGCAGGTCGACGTCGCGACGCCGCCGGTCTCGTCGAGGCGATGGTAGTAACCCGGCACGATGCGATCGAGCACGGACCAGCGGTCCTGCCCGGACGCGTAGGTGTGGTTGTAGACGACGTCCATGCCGACCCGCAGGCCAGCGCGGTGCAGTGCCTGCACCATGCGCCGGAACTCGACGATGCGGACCGCGCCGTCGGCTGGATCTGTCGCATAGCTGCCCTCGGGCGCGGTGAAATGCACCGGGTCGTAGCCCCAGTTGAAGCAATCGAGCTCGCTCACTGCGGACACTGCCTGTTGTTGTGTCTCGCCGTCGCGCGTGCCCGTCGGCGCAGGTGTCACGCAGCCCTGCTCAGGCACCGAACCGAAGTCGAACACGGGCAACAGGTGGACGTCAGTGACGCCGGCCGCGGCGAGCGCTTGCAGATGGCGCATGCCGTCCGTGCCGTGCAGCGTGAAAGCGAGGTACTTGCCGCGGTAATCAGGCCGTACCGTCGCGTCACCGACCGAAAAGTCGCGCACGTGCAGTTCGTAGATCACGGCGTCGGTGGCCGCCTGCACACGTTGCGGTGAGTGCGTGCGGTCCCAGCCCGCCGGCTTCAGGCGCGCGGACTGCAGGTTTGCGACGTAACCACGACGGGAATCTGTCGTCAGGCTGACGGCGTAGGGATCGGTCACGCGGTTGCGCACGAGGCCGAAGCCGTCAACGTGCACGTCGACCAGGAACGTGTAGTAGTTGCCAGAGAGATCGCGATCGATGACTGCGGACCAGACGCCGGTCTGCGCATCGCGCTGCATGTGCTGCAGCGAACGCGCCGGTCGGTTGCCGTCGTCGTGCAGGCACAGCGCCACGTTGCGCGCGGTCGGGGCCCACAGCGCGAACTTCGTCTGATCCTGCACGACCGTCACGCCGAGTAGTGCGTTGGCGGCGTCCGCGTACAGGTCGTCAAGAGCCCCGGGCGCCTGCAGGCGTGTTGCATGCATCACCCGCCCGCCGGCGTCTTCCTGGACGAGCAGCAGCTGCTGCTGGTGCAGCCTGCGCAGGGTGTCGGTGTTCGCCTCGACCTGCAGCGTGACGCCTGCAGCGACATGACGAAAGCGTGCGGCAATGGCAGGCGGCAGCTCCCCCAGGTGGACTGGCAGGTCGAACGCGCCATCGGCACCGCTGACCGGGAAGCCCGGGACCGCATCGGCCCGGCCGGCCGCTGAATGGTGCAACCGGAAGCGTCCCCCGGCATCGACGCCGGGCCAGCGCAGCAGCCGAGCATCGAGCCAGATCGCGCGCGCCTCGAGCAGTGCCAGCTCCGGCGCGGGTTGCAGCACAGTTGCGTGACTCGCCGCATCGCAGTCACCGACGGTCGGCGATGCCGTCGCGGGCGTGGCCACCGCGGCGCACAGGACGACAGTGGCAAGCATCGATCGCAACGATTTATCCCCGGCAACTGACGCAGTCATCATGCCACGGAGTGGCACACGGCGAGCAGGCTGCTCGTGGCAATTCCAGGGCCGCTTGCAGGTCTGATCTCTGGTGTTGCCGCACTTTTCCAGCCGCATCGGTTGCCTTGCTTGCCCGGCGCGGACTGCGGCGCCATCATCATCGGCATGACGTCCGCGAAGCACCAGGGCGCGATCGCCGATTATTCGGGCGGCGCGCGCTCCGACATCCACTACCGCGCCATGCGGCCGTGACCGGACTACGCCTCGGTATTGCGCTCGGCAGCGGGTCGGCGCGAGGTTGGGCGCACATCGGCATCCTGCGTGCACTCGCCGACCTGGG
This sequence comes from uncultured Pseudomonadota bacterium, assembly GCA_963748985.1. Taxonomy (GTDB): domain Bacteria; phylum Pseudomonadota; class Gammaproteobacteria; order Steroidobacterales; family Steroidobacteraceae; genus RPQJ01. The sequence goes on along the minus strand of CAVVKQ010000020.1, from coordinate 85,779 downwards.
GCTGCGGCCTACCGTCGTCACGGGAGCCTCGGTCGGGGCGCTAGTCGGCGCGGCCTTCGCCAACGACAAACTCGACGCACTGGAGGCCTGGGTATGCGCGCTCACGCAGCGCGACGTGTGGCACCTGATAGATGCGACGTTCCGCGGTGGCGGCATCATGACGGGAAATCGCCTGATGGACGCCATTGCGGTGGGCGTGGGCGACACGCTGATCGAGCAATTGCCGATCGCATTCGGCGCAGTCGCCACCGATCTCTACACCGGCGAAGAGGTCTGGTTGCGCGAAGGTCCGATGATGCGCGTGGTACGTGCGTCGAGCGGCGTGCCCGGATTGTTCGCGCCGGCGTGGCACGCGGACCGCTGGCTGATCGACGGCGGCGTCGTGAACCCTGTGCCTGTCTCGATGTGCCGTGCGATGGGCGCCGACGTCGTCATCGCGGTTGACCTCAGCCGCAGCGTGACCCGCGCGGGGCAACGCGCACAGCTTGCGGTCGGTGCAAAGCCGGCGACCAGCGCGGTGGGTGTGCACACGGCGACGGAGGAGGGCTCCGCGATCCTGAAGCGATGGTCCGGAATGCTCGACGGGCTGGTGGAGTCTTTTCGCTCCAAGCGCCAGGAGCCGGGACTGCTGGAGGCGATCACCAGCTCCGTGAACATCATGCAGGACCGCATCACGCGCACGCGGCTGGCCATCGATCCGGCCGACGTGCTGCTGAGGCCTCGCATGGACGACTTCGCGCTGATGGATTTTCACCGCGGACGCGAGGCGATCGACGCCGGCCGCGCCTGCATCGAAGCGTCAACGCCGCAACTTCTGTCCATCGTGGCACAACTGAATCCGGCCGTGTGACAGACCCCGACCGAGCGAACCGGTCCTTGATGCAGGAACGATTCCAGGAACGGGTGCGCCGCGCGACGGCCGTTCAGAGATAGTCCGTGCGTTGCCGACGGATTGCCGGAGCGCCACGCAAGCCAGCGACGGAGGGGCACACAGCGAGCAGACTGGTCACGACGATGCTAGGGATTGCGATCGAGGCGGACGACGCCGGACGTCCGGTACCAGTTCAGTGCGCGTTCGTACGCGGCACTGCATGCGCTCGTACGCTCGGCAATGATCCGTGGTGCAAGCTTGCTCATGAAGTTGCCGAAGTCGCGGCGCACGGCATCGGTACCGCAGCGGTCATGCAACCAGAGATTGATGCCGAGATAAACGTCGTCGGGTGAGCTGGCGACGTACCCGCTCAAAAGTGTCGGCAGCATGGTGGCGGGAGGAATCACCGTGCAGCAACGCAGTTTCCTGCCCGGCACCGACGAGATGATGTGGAAGAACGTCACGCGCGTGTCGGCAATTTTCCGGAAAGTGCCGTAGTCGTACTGGGATCCCCCGGTGTTGGCGAACGTGTGCGGTTGATGATCGCCGAAAACCAGCAATACGAACGGACGCCCGGTCCGGGCCTCGATCTCGGCGAGATAGTCCTGCAGCGACTGGACGGCGGACGTGGTCGAGTCGAGTCGACGCAGGTACTCATGCAGCGCGCAGTTGGGGATGAATTCCTGCGTGCCCGCGAATCGAACTGCAAAGCCCTCGATATCGCCGGCGCCGCAGTCGTGCGGCGAATGGTTCTCGATCAGGAGCACATAGCTGAAGAATGGCGCCTGCGGTGCTGGACCCATGGCGGTGCGAACGCTCTCCGCGACTTCGCGATCGTTCTCCATCCAGGCCCCACGACCCAGGTCTTCGCTGTCGAGGACGGTTTCGAACCCGTAGTTCGCATACGCATTGCGGGCGTTATAGAAATCGCCTCCATGCGGAAAGAACGCCGAGGTGCGATAGCCGTGCTGGCGCATGTAGAACGCGATGCTTCGATCCACGAACGGCGAGAGGGAGGCATGGGTATACATCCCGGAATACCCGAAGAGGCGCGAGTCGAGGCCGACGATCGTTTCGAACTCGGTGATCCAGGTGCCGCCGCCCATTGCGTTCACGCGCAGCAGGCCATTGGCCGCCGTGTGTTCGCCGGCCCGGAAAAGTGCGTCGTTCAATTCGCCTTCGAGGCGAAAGGTCGCTCCCGGGTCGAAGGTCGACTCGGCGAGGACGACCATGATGTTCGGTTGCACCCGTGAGCCGGCCGTCCCGGCCTTGAAGTCCATGTATTGCAGGACTGCCGACCGTACTTCCGCCGGGCTTGGTGGCAGGACGCCAGCCTTGTCCCGGTAGATGTCACCGGTCGATTGCGATTCGAGATCGTAGGAGTAGCCAAGAAAGGGCAGAGCCCCCATCTTGTCTGCGAGGGTGGCCACGCCTTCGAGCCGCCACGTCGAGTTGTCCAGCGCGGCAGCGGCGTACAGCGCATTCAGTCGCACCGTGGCAAGCGCGGCCACGATGCCGATGGCCGCGAGCCGCAACCAGGGGTCGCGTGTCGTGATCCGTGTGCGGTAGTTCGTCACGAATCGAGCGGCAGCGACCAGGCCGGTCAGCAACCAGCCCAGCAACGCGATCGCAACCACGAAGGTGGCGACGTGGCGCGTCCAGTGAGGCAGGGCCAGCGCATCCCAGAGCCCAGCGGGATTGGCCAGTGCAATCTTGATGTCGAGCACGGTCAGCGGCAGGCCGGTGAGGCCGACCTTGACGCCGTTGATCCAGCCAAGCAGCAACTGCAGTGCCATCACCCCGGCCAGTGTCACCAGGCCGAAAGGCGCCGGCAGCAGGACACTGCCGGCAGCCACGAAGCCGAGCATCGCCCATGCGGCGGACTGGACCGGCCACGTCAGTGATGCTGCTGTGGCACACGCGACCAGCAGGCCGGCGAACGCCCAGCGCAGCCATGATCGGCGCATCCTAACCATGCCGTGGCGGTGGCGCGCCCGGGTCAAGATTCGCGTCAGCGCGCTGAATGGCCAGCCGTTCACTTGCCGCATCGAAGTCCCGACAGGCAAACAGATAGACGAGCGCCGATACCGGCAGCCCCACCAGCATGGAGATGTCCGCACCGCCCAGCCGCTCGGCGATGGTTCCGGTGTACAGCCCGGTGCTGAAGCAAGGGATCATCGCCACGAAGCCGACGGCGTAGGCCAGCAGTCCGCGCCAGTTCCACTGGCCGTAGATGCCGTTGGGGTTGAAGATTTCACGCACGGAATAGTGTCCCTTGCGCACCCGGAAGTAGTCGACGAGATTGATTGCCGTCCACGGTGTCAGCAGGTACAGCAGGACGGCGAGCAGGTCCTCGAACCGGTGGACGAAATCGGCCGAAGACGCCATGGCGATGGCGGACGCGAGGATCACGGCAACCGCCAGGCTGACCAGTCGCGCGGGCGCGCCGGTGCGAATGCGACGGAAGCAGTCGGCGATGCTCAGCAGGGTGAGCGACGCGCCATAGAAGTTCAGCGTGGTTATCGTCAGCAGCCCCAGCACGGCGACAAAGAGCAACGCCGTGCCCAGCCCGGGCCATACTGCATCGCCCGCGGTTTGCAGCGCGGCTGGAATCTCCACGTGCGGGCTGAATGCCGCGGCCAGCGTGCCGACGAGCATCATCCACACGCCGCCGATGAAGGCACCGATGAACGTCCAGAAGAACGACGAGCGCACGCTGACGTCGGGCGGCAGGTAACGCGAGTAATCCGAGACGTAGATCGACCAGCTCAACTGGTACGCGGCCGCCGCAAAGAACTGCACCATGAACGGAATCGCCGGGAACCTGCCGAATTGCCAGGCGTCGGCTGGCAAATGCAGCGCGCTGCCCGCACCCAGGGTAAAGACGAGCAGCAACGCGATCGTGGCGTAGGCGACGTAGCGCTGTGCCCGGTGTATCCAGTGGTAACCCACCGCCGCGATCGCTGCAGCCAGCACGGCAAAGGTGATCATCACCACCGGGCCGCTGGCGACGTCGCGCCCGGCCAGCTGGCGGAGTGCGCCGGTCACGAGGACCTGGTTGAAGGCGTTGTAGCCGATGTAGGCAACCAGTGCCACGACCCAGACCAGCAGCGCGCCGTAGTAGCCGAACTGCGGCCTTGACTGGATCAACTGTGGCAGCCCGAGCTGTGGCCCCTGCGTCGAATGCAAGGCCATGAACAGCGTGCCGAGGGCGCAGCCGCTGACGACAGCGAGCGTGGTCCAGAGCAGGTTGGCGCCCAGCGCCAGGCCGATGACGCCGACGGCGAGCGTCGCGAGGTGCGCGTCGCCCGCAAACCAGATCGGCCACAGGTGCCAGACCTTGCCGCGCCTTTCGGCGAGCGGGATGTATTCGATCGTGTGTTGTTCGAGCAAGTGCCTGCCGTCCAATCCGCCCGCGCGCTCGATGCCTGGTCCGGCGCGGAGTCTAGCCCAGGTTGCGCGGCGAAGCCGCTCGCCGGTGTGAACGGCTCCGGCACGCGCGCGTCCGTTGCGAACTCCCGTGCGATCATCCATTCTCCTCAGCCTCGTTTTCCACGGGCGCAACGGACTTTCCTGATGGCGATCGGTTCATGTGGCCGGTACGATCCGGCGGGCGGCTTGCGGCGCGCCGCCGCATGTCGGGCCATTGCATGCGTGCTGCTGCTGGGGTTTTTCGGCGTCGCGCAGGGCGAGGAAAAGCGCCTGCACATCTACAACTGGGCGGATTTCATCGGCTCCCGCACCTTGCAGCGGTTCGAGCGTCAGACCGGCATCAAGGTCGTCTACGACACCTACGATGCCGAAGAGACGATGGAGGCAAAGCTGCTGACGGGCGGGTCCGGCTACGACGTCGTGAGCGCGTCGACCAGTTTCTTCAGCCGCGAGATCAAGGCGGGCGTGTATCGCCCGCTCGACAAGCGCAAGTTGCCCAACTGGAAGAACCTCGACCCGAAGGTCCTGGCACTGCAGTCGTCCGCCGACCCGGGCAACGTGCACGCAGTCCCCTACCTGCATGCGATCAATGGCTTCACGTACAACGTCGACATGATCAAGGCGCGCATGCCGAACGCGCCGCTCGACAGCCTCGACATGATCTTCAACCCCGACGTCGTGCGCCGCTTCGCCGACTGCGGCGTATCGCTGCTCGACTCGCCCGACGACACGATGCAGCTCGCGCTCGTGTACCTCGGGCTCGATCCCAACAGCCGCAAGCGCGAGGATTTCGAGGCGGTGCAACGGATGCTGGCACGCGTGCGGCCCTACATTCGCAAGTTCGACTCGGTCGAGTACATGAATTCGCTGGCCGATCGCGACCTCTGCATCGCCATGTCCTGGTCCAGCGACTACGCGAACATCATGGCGCGCGCGAAGGAGGCGGGCACCCGCTTGAATCTCGCGTTCACGATCCCCAGGGAGGGCGCGAACCTGAACTTTTCCTCGTTGCTGGTTCCCGTGGACGCGCCCCACCCCGAGGCCGCGCACAAGTTCCTGGACTTCATCCTGCAACCGGATGTCATCGCGGAGATCACCAACGAGATCTACTACGGCAACAGCAACCGGGCAGCCAATGCCCTGGTGCGGCCAGAGATCCTGAACGACCCTGCCATTTATCCGAACGATCGCGTCAAGGCGCGCCTGTACACGACCGAAGAGATGGACATGGCGACGCAACGTGTCCGCACGCGGATATGGACGCGGATCACGACCGGCACGTGAAGAAGCCCAAGCAAGCGCGGGTCACGAGCGAGAAGGCACTGCGTCAGGCGCTGCCCTTGCGGCAACGGCAGCGCCTGATCGACGCCTGCATCACCGCGCTGCACCTGTATGGCCCCACCGGCACCACCGTGGCCAGGGTCGTGGCGATCGCGAAGCTGTCGCCCGGCATCGTGCGGTTCTATTTCCGCTCCAAGGCAGCGATGCTCGTGGCGTCGCTGCAGTTCCTGGCGACGGAGTTCGAGGAACGCGTCGTGACCCCGGTCGGCGCGCTGCGCGAACACCCCGCGCTCGCGCTGCAGCGCCTGGTCGAGTTGTATCTCGACCCGGAAATCGCCAGTCCGCGCAAAGTCGCCGTCTGGTATGCGTTCTGGGGCGAGGCGAGCGCACGCCAGGAGTACCTGGCCATTTGCGGCCAGAAAGACGCGAACTTCGCCGCGCTCGTCCATGACCTGATCGATCGCATGATCGTGTCCAGCGGGCGCCGACACCTGGACAGCGAGGCCGTCGCCCTGGGGCTGATCGGCGTCCTCGAAATGCTGTGGCAGGGATTTGCCTTCGAGGACGAAGCCAATATCGATCGGGCGCTCGCCCGGCGACGCTGCATGGCGTACTTGCGTTCGGTCTTTCCACGCGAATTCTCCACACCGGAGGGTGTCGCGGGAGCGGTGACGCGCGGCACGCACGCCGACCCCGACGAGGAACGCGACCGCGTCTTCCATGGCGCCTGGCAGTTCGCCGGACACGACCAGGACGTTCCGGGCTGCGGCGACTTTGCATCGCTCGACCTGGTCGCGACCCGCGTGCTCGTCGTGCGGGACGCAGCGGGTACGGTGCGGGCGTTTCGCAACGCCTGCCGCGGCCTGCCTCACGCGCTGGTAACGGCGCGCCGCGGGCACTTCGCCGACGGTCGAATCGCCTGCACCGTGCATGGACTTGCCTACGGGCTCGATGGCCGTTCCTTGCCGCCGCGCGAGGGCGCGGGACTGCTCGAGCTCGACGTGCACCGTGCGCGCGGATTGATCTTCGTGCGCTCGCCCGCGGCGGCTCGCCGCTGGCCGGAGCCGGACCTTGCCGGTCTCGACGACGCGGGCGATTGCGTGCCGGCGCCGGATTCTACGGAGTGGTCGATGACGGTCGCGGCGGACTGGAAGATTGTCATGCGGACACTGCTCGATGCTCGCGCACCTGGCACGACGACCAGCGCGAGGCGGTGGCAATTGCTATGGCCCAACCTGCTCGTGCAGCAGGGGCCGGGGGTCCTGTCGGTCGTGCAGGTACTGCCGGCCGGTCCGGGCTGCAGCTGCGTGCAACAGTTCGAGTACGAGGCGCTTGCCACCGACTCGCAGGTGCGGGTACGAAATAGTCACGCACGAGGCCTGTCGCGAAGGCACCTCGAGCGCGATCTGGAGTTCGCCGCGTCGACGCAGCAAGGCGAGTCCGATCCGGACTACCGGGCAGACTCCAGCGTGACGCCGTCGCCGGCCGTATCCGTCTTCCTGCGCATGCTGCTCGACTCGGAGTACTGACCCGCGGTCGGGTTCACGCGAACTGTGCCGGGGCCTGTGCCTGCCGGGTCTCCGGGATGCGTTCGCGCAGCAGGTCGTGGAACTCGCGCATCCAGCGCTCGAGCTCTGACAGCGGACCTGGCGTGTAACTGCTCGACGCCAGCCCGCGCTGCACGCGCGCGCACAGCCATCGGTCCTCGCCATTGACTGACTGGTTGATTCTCTGGCCCAGGTAACGAACGACGCGCGTCGCGCGGCTGGAATCCTGCAATCCATAAATTCCGCCGCGAATCGTGCACTTGCCGGGACCGGCCGGCAGCACCTGGAAGAAATCCATCTGCTCGGGAAAGACGTCGATGCCGAGGTTCGGCAGCATGCTGTAGAAGCGCCAGCAGCGGCGATTGGCTTCGGGCAGGTGCTGGCTGACATGTGGGACGAGCTGCTGGTACCTGCGCTCGGCCCAGCGTGTCGAAGGCTGCTCGCGCAGCCAGCTCACGCCGCGCGCCACGCCCGGAACCCCGGTCTGGTCGTCGTAATCGGGCGTGAACATGCGGTTCAGCCCCGGATGGCCGATTGGCACGTGGTACGACTCCAGGTAATTGTCCATCGCGATCTTCCAGTCCACGTTCCAGGTCTCGGTCGTGATGGGCGTGAGCGGCACCATGTCCTGGAAGCGATAGGTCTCGAAGTCGTCTGCCAACGTGCCCCAGGTCCCGGCGACCGGCGGCGGATCGCCGGCCAGCGCGACAAAGACGAAACCGAACGCGACGTCCACTTTCACCGGCCGCAGCCCGTGCCCGGAACGGTCGAGGTCGGGAAAAGTCTCCCGTGCCGCCACGCCCATCAGTGCACCGTCATGGCGGTACGACCAGCCGTGGTACGGGCAGGTAATCGGACCCGCGCAGTTGCCGTCGCCGTCGAGCAGTCGCGCGCCGCGATGACGGCAGACGTTGTGGAACGCCCGGATCACTCCGTCGCGGTCGCGCAGGCCGACGACGCTTTCCGCACCGATGTCCAGGGTGACGTAGTCGCCGGCCTGGCTGAGCTGGCTGACGTGGCAGAGCATCTGCCAGCTCGGCAACAGGATGCGTTCGAGCTCGAGTCGCGTCATCTCGGGGTGGTTGTAGATCCAGGCGGGCATCGCCCGTGCCGGCGCGGAGGTCGCGGGGCGGAGATCGCTGCGCTCGGCGGTAGAGCTCGTCATCTGGCGACTCCGGAGGCGGTTAGGTAACGCCGACTATATGGGCATGCAATCTACGCCCTGACATGAATGTCTGGCAAGCCAGCGTGACAAGCGTAGCCAGCCATAGCCGTCCAGCTTCTCAAAGCAGTAATTATATGGTCATATAGACCTGCTGTCGGCCCGGTTCCGGCGCGCGCAGCGATCCCTGGGTTTTGCCCGAGCATGGAGGGCCGAGACATGGCGCGAGACCTGACCCGGAGCAACGCTCATTTCCGGCGGGCCGTCAAACGCCTGCCCCTTGGTGTCGCCTCGAACTTCCGCTTCTGGGGCGAGGAGCGAACCATCTACGTCAAGCACGGCCGCGGCGCGCGCGTGACCGACATCGACGACAACGAGTACGTCGACTACCGCCTGGGCTACGGCCCGGCGATCCTCGGCTACGCCGATCCTCGCGTCGACGAAGCCGCGCGCAAAGGCATGGACGTCGGCGGTGTATTCGCGCTCTCGACCGAGCGCGAGCTGGCCGTCGCCGAGCGCATCGCCCGCATGGTGCCGGCCGCTGAACTCGTGCGCTTCTCGAACTCCGGCACGGAAGCCGTGATGGCCGGCCTGCGCCTGGCCCGTGCCTACACCGGCAAGGACGACTACGTCATCCTCGAAGGCAGCTACCACGGGTTGTTCGATGCCGCGATGTGGTTCACGCCGATGGACAAGTGGAACGAGGTCGGCGAGCCGACCGTGTATCCCTACAGCGAAGGCGTGCCGGTCGGGCTGCGCAGCTTCGCCCACTTCGTGCAGGCGAACGATGCCAACCAGCTCGAGGACGTGTTCAAGCGTGCCGCCGGGCGCATCGCCTGCCTGCTGATCGAGCCGATCATGGGCAACTGTCTCGGTATCGCCGCCGAACCGGAATACCTGCGCGCCGCACGCGCCCTCTGCGACAAGCATGGGGTCGTGCTGCTGATCGACGAAGTGAAGACCGGGTTTCGCGTGGCCCGCGGCGGCGTGCAGCAGCTCTACGGCGTCGACGCCGATCTCTGCACGTTCGCGAAGGCGATCGGCAACGGCTATCCGATCTCGGTGCTCGCGGGACGCGAGGAAATCATGCGCAAGCTCGGCCGTGGCGTCGCCCACGGCGGAACCTACACCGCGCATTCCGTCGCACTGGCAGCAGCCGAGAAGACGCTGGAGATCCTCGAAGAGACCGATGCGCTCGAACGGGTCGCGGACTACGGCACGCGCCTGCGCGACGGCATGCGCGCCGTGTTGCAGTCGCGCGGCATTCCGCACAGCTTCGTCGGCCACCCGTCGATGAGCGGGCTGTATTTCGCGCACGAGCCGCCGCGCAACTACCGCGACTGGAAACGCAGCGACTATTCGTTCTACGACGCCATGGCGCGCGTGCTGCACGACGAGCGAATTCTCTGCGAGCCGGACTCGCGGGAACCCTGGTTCGTGTCGGCAGCGCACGACGACGCGTGCCTGGCGGACACGATGCGGGCATTCGAGATCGCGGTCGACACGACCCTGCGCTCGGGCGGCGCCGGACACCGGCGGCCGGCTTGAGCGGGACGACACTCGACGCGATCGTCGTCGGCGCCGGCCACAATGGGCTGGTGGCCGCGTGCTACCTCGCGCGTGCCGGTCTCAAGGTGCAGGTGCTCGAACGCAACGACTACGTCGGTGGCGCGGCCGTGAGCCGCCAGTTGTACGAGAACTTCACCTACTCGAACTGCTCGTACGTCTGCAGCCTGCTGCGCCCGGAGATCATGCGCGCCCTGGAGCTGCCGAAGTTCGGCCTGCAGATCATCCCGTACGACGGCGGTTGCACGATGATGAGCGACGGCGGGCATCTCGCCATCTACGACAACCACGACGCGCTGCGCCGCGAGATCGGCCGGCATTCGCGGCGCGATGCCGAGGCCTACGACCGCTATTCGCGCGACGTGATGCGGCAGTGCAAGTTCATCAAGCCGCTGCTGCTGCGCGAACCGCCCGACCCCACGTCGTTCCGGCCGCGCGACATCGCATCGCTGCTCGACCTCGGGTTTCGGCTGAATCGGCTCGGTTCCGAGCGCATCTACGACACGCTGCGCTTCTGGACCATGAGCGCCGCCGATTTTCTCGATGAGTATTTCGAGAGCGAGATCGTCAAGGCGCACTTTGCCGGCAGCTCGATCATCGGCACCGCGCTCGGGCCGCGCTCACCCGGCACGGCCTATGTGCTGCTGCACCACTACATGGGCGAAATTGACGACACCGTCGGCGCCTGGGGGTTTGCGCGTGGCGGCATGGGCGCGGTCACCGCGGCATTGGCTGCATCACTGCAGGCGAGCGGGGGAACGGTGCGGACCGGCGCCGGGATCGACCGGATTCTCGTCCGCAGCGGGCGCGCCGTCGGCGTCGTGCTGCACGATGGCGAGGAGATCCGCGCGTCGCGGGTGCTCTCGAGCATGGACGTCAAGCGCACGTTTCTCGAGTCGGTCGACGAGAAGGAACTGCCAGGCGAGTTCGTGCAGCAGGTACGCAACTTCAAGATCCGCGGTTCGTCGGGCAAGCTCAACATCGCGCTCGACGGGCTGCCCGTGTTCCCGGCGATTCCGGCAGGCGCGCCGTGCTCACGTGGCGACATGCACGTCACCGATACCATCGAGATGATGGAGCGTGCCTACGACGACTGGAAGGAGGGGACGTGGTCGCGCGCGCCGTACATCGACATGCTGATCCCGTCGCAGATCGACCCCACCATGGCGCCCGACGGCAAGCACTACATGTCGGTCTTCGTGCAGTACTGCCCGTACCAGCTCGCAAGCGGCCCGTGGGACGCGGAGAAGCGCCAGGCGTTCGGCGCTACGGTGATCGACACCATCGCTCGCCACAGCCCCAACTTCAAGAGCCTGGTCCTGCACGCAGAGGTGCGCACGCCCTGGGACATCGAGCGTGAGGTCGGCCTGACCGAAGGCAACATCTTCCAGGGTGAACTCACCATGGACCAGTTGCTGTTCAACCGGCCGATTCCAGGGTACGCGCAATACCGCACACCCCTGCAGGGACTGTACCTGTGCGGATCGAGCACGCATCCGGGCGGTGGCGTGATGGGCGCGCCGGGCGCAAATGCCGCGAATGCGGTGTTGCGCGATCTGGGCCGGACGGTGCCGCGGTGAGCGCCGTGCAACCCGCCGGGCGTTACGACTGCATTGTCATCGGCGGCGGTCACAACGGCCTGGTCTGCGCCGCGTACCTGGCCAGGGCAGGGCGCTCGGTGCTGGTGCTCGAGGCCGCCACGCAGGTAGGCGGCGCCGCGATCACGCACGAGTTTGCTCCGGGCTACCGGGTCTCGGCCTGCGCGCACGTCCTGCACCAGATGTCCGCGCAGTTGATCGACGAGCTGGCACTTGAAGCTCACGGCTTGCGTTTCGCAGCAACGCGGATGCCAACGTCTGCGCTGTCCCCGGATGGGGAATCGATCACGCTCGGCCCGGCAGGCTTGTCCGGCTCGACGCCCCTGTCGACGCGTGACGCCGACGCCTACTGGCGGCTGATCGAGCGGCTTGATCGGTTCGCCCGGCTGCTCGGTCCAGTCCTCGAGCAGGAACCGCCCCGACTCGGCACCACCGCGTGGTCGGACCGCGTGGCCTTGCTTGGTCTCGGCTGGCGGGTGCGGCGCCTCGGGCGGCGCGACATGCGCGAGCTGCTGCGCATCGGCGCCATGAACGTCTACGACCTGCTGCAAGAGCAGTTCGAGTCGCCGCTGTTGCAGGGGGCGCTGGGCCTCGATGCGGTCCTCGGCACGAATTTCGGTCCGCGCTCGCCGGGAACCGTGCTCACGTTGCTTTACCGGCTGGCTGCGCAAAGCGGTGCGGGTCCGCGGGCACTGTCGCAGCCACTCGGCGGCATGGGTGCGGTGTGCGACGCATTGGCGCGAGCGGCAGCCGCGGCAGGCGCCACGATCCGCACCGACGCCCCGGTGGATCGCGTGCTGGTCGAGAACGACACTGCCTGCGGCGTGCTGCTCGAATCCGGAGAACGAGTCGCGGCGCGGGCGGTGATTTCCAGCGCCGACCCGAAGACGACGCTGCTGCAGTTGCTCGGTGCGGAGCACCTCGACACGGGCTTCGTGCGCAAGGTCAGCCATCTGCGCACCAACGGTCTCGCGGCCAAGCTGCACCTCGCGCTCGATTCGGCGCCGAGGTTCACCGGCCAGGATGCAACGGCATCCGGCGGCCGCCTGCTGGTGGCGCCGTCGCTGGATTACATCGAGCGCGCCTTCAATCACAGCAAGTACGGCGAGTACTCTGCCGCACCGGCCATCGAAATCACCGTGCCGACCGTGCGTGATCCAGCGCTCGCCCCGGCCGGAGGGCACGTGATCTCGGCAGTCGTCCAGTACGCGCCGTACGCGCTTCGCGACGGGTGGGAAGCGGGGCGCGAACGCATGGCCGACAAGGTCATCGAGGTACTCGAACGCTTCGCGCCCGGTCTGCGCAGCCAGGTGCGCGCGTACGAGCTGCTGACGCCTCTCGACATCGAGCGGAAATTCCGGATCACCGGGGGGCATTGGCACCATGCGGAACTCGCGTTCGACCAGTTCTTCATGCTGCGTCCCGTGCCGGGAGCCGCGCAGTACCGCACGCCGCTGCCGGGTCTCTACCTGTGTGGCGCGGGTTCGCATCCGGGCGGCGGCGTGATGGGCACCGCCGGCCGCAATGCCGCGCGACACGTCCTGGCGCAGGCGTCCTGACATGCACGACGAATCTCCGCTGCCGCCGCACTACCTGCAGCCGCTGCTGCCGACACCGTTTCATCCGCGCGCGCGCGCCCTGAGCCAGCTCGACAGCTTCATTCCGTGGAGCGGATACACGACCGTCGACGTCTTCACGACGGTCGAGCAGGAATACTTCGCCATCCGTAACGCAGCGACGCTGTACGACCTGACGCCGATGGTGAAGTACCGCGTGGCCGGCCCGGATGCCGCGCGTTACCTCAATCGCCTGGTCACGCGCGACGTCGCCAAGCTCAAGTTGAACCGGGTCTGCTATTGCGTCTGGTGCGATGACCACGGCCACGTGATCGACGACGGCACGATCTTCCGGCTGGGCGAGAGCGAATACCGGCTGTGCACGGCCGAGCGGCAGATCGACTGGCTGCTCGATTCCGCGCGCGGCTTCGACGTCGCCGTCACTGAAGTCACCGAGCAGATCGCCGCACTGGCACTGCAGGGCCCGACGTCGTGCGCGATCCTGAAGCAGCTCGGGCTCGCCGGCGTGGAGCGGTTGAAACCCTTCGAGGTCGGGGAGTTCGTGACCGACCACCTGCATGTGACCGTCTCACGCACCGGATTCACCGGCGACCTCGGCTACGAGCTGTGGGTCGCGCCCGGGGACGCGCTCCGCCTGTGGGACACGCTGATGACGCGCGGCCAGTCGCGAGGCATCCGTCCGATCGGTTCGCGCGCGCTGAATCTTGCGCGGATCGAGGCAGGCTTCCTGGCGCCAAACGTCGACTTCATCTCGGCCGAGCGAACACTGCGTGTCGGCAGTTCGCGCTCGCCGTTCGAACTCGGGCTCGGCTGGCTGGTCGATTTCAGCAAGGGTCACTTCACGGGTCGTCGGGCCCTGCTCGACGAGCAGAGGCGCGGCCCGTGCCGGCAACTGGTCGGTCTCGACATCGAAGGCAACAAGCCGGCCGTCAACGCGCTGCTCTACGCGGACCGTTCCGGGCGCAAGGAGGTCGGCAGCGTGTCGTCCGCGATGTGGTCGCCGACCTGCAAGCGCAATCTCGCGCTCGCCATGGTGGACGCTCCGTGCATCGCGGTCGGCAGCGTCGTCTGGGCCGAGATCTACCTGAACCGCGAACTGGTGTGGGAGCGTCGGATGTGCCGTGCGCGTGTCGTCGACCGGCCCTTCTTCGCGCCTGACCGGCGTCGCGCGACGCCGCCGGCCGACGTTTGAGCCGTTTGAACACGGCTGGTTGAGCGAAACTCCGCGCCGACCGGCGCTGTTGGGGTGAGCAGGCGCGCAGCGTCGAGACCCCGCACGGCCGCATGTTATATTATGGCCGTGACAAAACGCGCGGCCGCCGCAACTGCCTGCGCGCGGGTGCGATGACGACAATGGGAGCCCCCAATGCGTGCAGTGAAGACCCTGGGCTTGCTCGGCACCGGCGTGATCGGCGCGGGCTGGGCGGCGCGCGCACTGCACTTCGGGATCGACGTCGTCGCGGCGGACGTGAAGCCCGAGATGGAGGCCTGGCTGCGCGCTGCAGTCGCCAACGCCGAGCCCGCACTGGCCCGGCTGACGCTGGCCCCGCTGCCGCCGAAAGGCGCGCTCTCCTTCACGACGAGCCTGGCCGCGATGGCGGCCAGGGCCGACTTCATCCAGGAGAACATCCCGGAGCAGCTCGAGCTCAAGCAGCGAATGCTGGCCGAGGTCAGCCGGCAGGCGGCGCCGGACGTGATCATTGCCTCGAGCACCTCCGGACTGACGCCGACGGACCTGCAGCGCGACATGAGCGCGCCTGAGCGATTCTGTGTCGCGCATCCCTTCAACCCGGTGTACCTGCTGCCGCTCGTGGAGCTGGTGGGCGGCCAGCAGACGTCCCAGCAGACGATCGATGCGGCAAAGACCTTCTTCACGTACATCGGCATGCACCCGCTGCACGTGCGGCGCGAGGTCCCCGGCCACCTCACGGATCGGCTGCAGGAGGCGTTGTGGCGTGAAATCCTGCACCTGGTCAACGACGGCGTCGCGACCACGGGTGAACTCGACGAGTCGATCATCTACGGTCCCGGCCTGCGCTGGGCCGGCATGGGCACCAATCTCATCTACCACCTCGCGGGCGGCGAGACGGGCATGCGCCACATGCTGGCGCAGTTTGGGCCGTGCCTGAAGTGGCCGTGGACGAAACTCGAGGCACCCGAACTCACCGAGGCGCTGATCGACCGCATGGTGGAGGGCACGCAGGCGCAGGCCGCAGGGCGCTCCATCCGCGAACTCGAGCGACTGCGTGATGACTACCTGGTGACGATCCAGCAGGTGCTGCGCGAACACGACATCGGTGCCGGGTCGACCCTGCGCGCGCTCGAGGCGCGCCTGTATGCGGATGCCGCCCGCGACGAGGCTCCCGAGCCGGCGAGCGTGGGACAACCGCTGCGCGTTCTCGGCACGTACGTGCGCCCGGAGTGGATCGACTACAACGGCCACATGAGCGAGTCGCGCTACCTGCAGGTCTTTGGCGACGCCATGGATGCGCTGTATCGGCGCGTGGGTGTCGACGAAGGCTACCGTGCGGCGGCGCGCATGTTCTACACGGTCGAGTCGCACCTGGTGCACATGGCCGAAGCGCGGGTCAACGAGCCGCTCGAGGTCACCACGCAAGTCCTCGCGTTCGACGACAAGCGACTGCACGTTTTTCATCGACTGTACCGCAGCCAGCGATGCGACGCTGCTCGCCACCGCCGAGCAGATGCACCTGCACGTGGACACGGCGAACCACAAGGCGATGCCGATCCTCGGCGCGGTGCGAGCCCGGCTCGAGCAATTGGCCCGCGAGCACGCGGACCTGCCTGTCCCGCCCCAGGCGGGCCGTCGCGTCGGGCCGCGAGTGCAGTAGCGAGCCATGCCCAAGGCCGTGGACCATGACGAGCGCCGCGAGCAGATCGCCCATGCCGCCTGCATCGTCGTGGCGAACCACGGCTTCGAGCAGGCCACCGTGGTGCGCATCGCGCGTGCCGCCGGCTACACCACGGGCATGCTGCCCCACTATTTCTCGTCGAAGCAGGACATCCTGCTGGCCGCGCTGCGGCTCAGCCTGCTGCGCATCGAAGCGCGCTTGAACGAGGCCGGCAGCCAGGGGCCGGACCTGCTCGCCGTCCTGACCGAGGCGCTGCCGATTGACGAATCGCGTTTCCAGGAGTGCGCGTTCTGGACGGCATTCTGGGGCCAGGTCTCGACCGACAGCGACGCGAGGCGGCTCAATGCCTGGGTGCACCGCGAGTACGCGAAGCTGTTCCGCAAGTGCCTCGCCACGCACTGGCCGCAGTCCGCGCACTGGCCGCCGGCGTTGCGGGCGCAGGTATTGCTCTCGATCATGACGTTCATCAACGGGCTGACGGCGAGCGCCGTAACGAGTCCCGCCGACTGGCCCGCCGCGCGGCAAGTGGAGCAACTGGACCTGCAGTTGCAGATGCTGCGGCGCTGGGCGGCCAACGCCGACCGCGGGCGACGCCGGCGGTCCGCGCCGTCGCGCGCCACGCAGCGCCGGGCTGCACAGCCGGTGTCCCGAGCCTCGAGCGCACGTCGACTCGAACTTCGAACCGACCTTCCACCAAGCCACGCTAGGCAGCGGCAACACCCATGGACTTCAGTCTCTCCGACGAACAACGGCTGGTCATCGATTCGACGCGCGCGTTCGTGGAGCGGGAGTTGTACCCGCACGAAGCGGAGGTCGAGCGCACGGGCGTCCTGCGCGACGAACTGCAGCGCGAACTCAAGGCGAAGGCCATCGCAGCCGGGCTGTACGCGGCCAACATGCCGGTCGACGTCGGCGGCGGCGGGCTCGATACGGTCACGTGGACGCTGTACGAAAAGGAACTGGGTCGCACGAGCTACGCCTTGCACTACAACTGCGTGGGTCGTCCATCCAACATCCTGCTCGCGTGCGAGGGTGAACAGCGCGAGCGCTACCTGCTGCCATCCGTACGCGGCGAGCGGGTCGACTGTCTCGCGATGACCGAGCCGGGTGCCGGTTCCGACTTGCGTGCCATCCGCACGACTGCGGTCGAGCAGGGCGGGGACTTCGTCATCAATGGCACCAAGCATTTCATCAGCCACGCCGACCACGCCGACTTCGTCATCCTGTTCGCGGCGACTGGCACGACGCAGGACGCACGAGGCGCCCGCGCCACCTTGACGGCGTTCCTCGTCGACATGGGGCATCCGGGTTTCACCGTGCGCGAGGGCTACCGCAACGTCTCGCACCGCGGCTACAACAACTGCATCCTCGAGTTCGACGACTGCCGCGTGCCGCGCTCCGCGGTGCTCGGCGAAGTGCACCAGGGTTTCGAAGTCGCCAACACCTGGCTCGGCGCGACGCGCCTGCAGGTGGCGGCGACCTGTCTCGGCCGTGCCGAGCGGGCGCTCGACCTGGCGAAGCAGTGGGCAGTGGACCGAGTGCAGTTCGGCCAGCCGATCGGCCGCTTCCAGGGCGTGAGCTTCAAGCTGGCCGACATGGCCGTCGAGTTGCGGGCTGCCGAGCTGCTGGTGCTGGAGGCCGCGTGGAAGCGCGACCAGGGCACCGCGACCGACATGGACATGGCGATCGCCAAGCTGAAGGCGACCGAGATGCTGGCCATGGTTGCCGACGAGGCGCTGCAGATCCACGGTGGCATGGGGCTGATGACCGAGCTGCCGCTCGAGCGCATCTGGCGCGACGCGCGCATCGAGCGCATCTGGGACGGCACCAGCGAAGTGCAGCGCCACATCATTTCGCGTGCGCTGCTGCGGCCGCTCGGCGGCTGATCCCGAAGAGCGCGACGAGGTACGTCTCCGCGTTAGCTGATTGACGGTCAGTCAAACAGGACGCGACGGGTAACCTGGCCTGTCACCAATGCGTGTCGGGGAGCTTGCCGACGCGGTCCCGAAAGCGGACGGCGTACGGGGAAAGATCGACCCTCTGCAGAAGTTTGTCGCGCTACAAAGCGGACGTTTAACGTCTGAATTAACCCGCGCCGCGAAGCGGCGTCGGCTTGAATGAACTGTTATGCGTCTTCAATTGATTTGCCGTTCCGGCTTGAAGAGTGGAACGCCAAGGTAATGATTGTTGGAAAAATGAATCCCTTGAGGTAGGAGAGCGGGTGCCTACCTTCGGTAAAATCGACGGGCAAATGCCCGAAATGCGCCCAATAATGCGTTGCCACAAGCCCGCTGATACTGAACCACATGCCCCACAATGCCCAGCGCACGCCAAAGACAACGAGCAGTAGACTCATGGTGATAAGCACACGAAAGACCGACTGCACATTATCGAAGAGCGTATGCGTAGTGTTGCTGGTGCCTACATACATTTCGTAAAGCGTGAGGCTGTGGTAGAAAATCAGCAGTCCGGAGAGAGCAAAGATGATCAAACGCCGGACTAATAAAAGGCTGCTCGTCTGCATTGCAGGTCGTGTGGTCATCTCGGCTCTCGATTTAATGGCGCGTATTAAACAGGAGGCCACCATGACTACTCTATTCGCTTCGGTCGATTTCCTACCTCCTCGATGATCAAGCCTGATTCGAGATCTAGGCGCGTCTCCAGTTTTTGTCGCATGACCATGAATTGAACAACATGCGTATCGGTTCAACTCCCCGAGGTCGTTGTAGTCTTCTATTTGGGCAGGCTCGCGCACGTCGCACTGCCGGACACGCGGCCCAGTTGGGCTAGCAATCCGGGCTTGATGCCCAAGGACCGCTTCTGGGCGATTGTGCGCCTACACGACCGTCCGCTTCGTGACTGTCATCTACGTACTCAGCCGAGCCACCACCCGCCGCGTCCGACCCCCTTCACGGTGCTCGAATAGAAAGATACCCTGCCAGGTCCCGAGCGCGGGTCGACCGTCCATCACGGGTATCGACAACGATACCGGAGTCAGCGCGGCCTTGATGTGCGCCGGCATGTCGTCGGGGCCTTCATTGGTGTGAGCGAGCCAGCGCATCGACGGATCGTCGGCGGCGGGCACCAGCCGGCGAAAGAATTCCTGCAGGTCACGCACCACGTCCGAATCGGCGTTCTCCTGCACCAGCAGCGAGCACGAGGTGTGTTGCACAAACAGTGTCAGCATTCCTTCGCGTACGCCGCTGTCGCGGACGAATCGTGCCACTTCTGCCGTGAACTCGTGCAGTCCCACTCCCGGCGTCTGCACGTTGAAAACCGTCTGCACGTTGCCCTTCTCCCTGCCCGCGGCTACGACTTCATCGCAGCCGCGAACCACGCCGCCGATCCGCGTGCGCGGCACTCGGCCTCCAGCAGTCCTGGTGCCCCGTGCATTTGTTCGCGGCATCGCGCAACCCATGGCTCGCGAAACCTCCCGGGCGGTCGCACCATGCGTACGTAGAGTTGATCTCTTGCTTTCTCGCCGGCGCCGACCGACCAGTTCGCGTGATCGAACGGAATCTCGAGATGCATGAGGCTGACCGCGACGCGACGTACGTAGGGCGAATCGAACATGCCGATCAACAACATCGTATTGCTACCGGAACTGGCGATTCATACAAAAGGCCGACGATTAACGACCCGTCCAGCGCGGCGTGCGCTTCTCGGTGAAGGCCCGCGTGCCTTCTTTCAGGTCCTCGGAACGGACGACTTGCTGCACGAGGTGCAGCGAGTCGTGCAGCTCGAAGGCTTCGTGCTCGGGCACCATTTCCGTGTGCCGCAGCAGCTGCTTGATGGCCGGGAACAGCAGCGGCGGTCCCTCCGCCAGTTGCTGCGCGATCTCGCGCGCCTTGGCCAGCCCCTGGCCTTTCGGCACGACGTGGTTGGCGAGACCCCAGTGCTTCGCCTCGGCCGCGTCCATCCAGCGTCCGGTCATCAGGAACTCGACCGCGACGTGGTAGGGAATGCGCCGTCGCAGCTTGATTGTGCCGGCGTCGGCCAGCACGGCCACGTTGATCTCGGGCAGCGCGAAGCGCGCATGCTCTTCCATCACGATGATGTCGGTGCCGAGCACGATCTCGAAGCCGCCACCGCAGGCAATGCCGTTGACTGCGGCGACGATCGGCTTGTTCAGGTTGCGCGGGTAGTTCAGTCCGCCGAACCCTCCTGCGCCCCAGTCCGAGTCCGACTCCTCACCGCCGGCCGCCGCCTTCAGGTCCCAGCCCGGCGAGAAGAAGCGATCGCCCGCGCCCGTAATGATCGCCACGCGCAGGCTCGCGTCGTCGCGGAACTGCGTGAAGACGTCGTTCAGACGGCGGCTCGCGGCCAGGTCGATCGCGTTCGCTTTCGGCCGGTCGATCGTGACCTCGAGGACCGCGCCGTTGCGTTCGGTCAGAATTCCGTCTTGCATCTCAGGGCTCCTCTGCCTTGCGAATCAGCACGTCGACGGCGATGGCGCCCGCGCCACGCGGTCGAACGATGATGGGATTGACGTCGAGTTCCACGAGCGTGTCACGGTGCGCAGCCGCAAAGCGTCCGATCGCCAGGATCGCGTCGATCAGCGCCTCGACATCGCCCGCCCGCTGTCCACGATACCCGTCGAGCAGTGCGGACACCTTGAGCCGCCGCAAGGCCGTTGCGATGGATTCGCGCGACCACGGCGGCAACAGCGTCACGGTGTCCTGCCAGAGTTCCGCCTGCACGCCGCCCGAACCGATCAGCAGCACCTGCCCGAACTGCTCGTCGACCGTGATTCCGACCAGGATTTCGGCGATGCCGTCGTCGATCAGCTGCTCGACCAGCACCTCGTCCGACAGTGCCGCGAGCCTCGTACCTGCTGCCGCGGCTTGCTCCGCGTTGCGCACACCGAGCTGGACGCCACCGATTTCAGTCTTGTGTTCGAGCCCGGCGCCGGTCGCCTTGATCGCCACGGGAAAGCCGATGGCCGCCGCCGCCGCCGCCGCCTGCGGTGCGGGCACCACCTGCGAACGCGGCACCTGCAGACCGAATGCAGCCAGTGTCGCGATGCAGCGAGTCGTGCAGTTCGAACGCTTCGTGCTCGGGCACCATTTCCGTGTGCCGCAGCAGCTGCTTGATGGCGGGGAACAACAACGGTGGCCCGTCCGCCAGCTGCCGCGCGATTTCACGCGCCTTGGCCAGGGCCTGGCCCCTGGGAACGACGTGGTTGGCGAGGCCCCAGTGCTTTGCCTCGGTCGCGTCCATCCAGCGACCGGTCATCAGGAACTCGACCGCGACGTGGTAGGGGATGCGCCGCCGCAGCTTGATCGTGCCGGCGTCCGCCAGCACCGCCACGTTGATCTCGGGCAGCGCGAAGCGCGCGTGCTCCTCCATGACGATGATGTCGGTGCCGAGCACGATCTCGAAGCCGCCGCCGCAGGCGATGCCGTTGACCGCCGCGACGATCGGCTTGTTCAGGTTGCGCGGGTAGTTGAGGCCGCCGAACCCGCCTGCGCCCCAGTCCGAGTCCGATTCTTCGCCGCCGGCCGCTGCCTTCAGGTCCCAGCCTGGCGAGAAGAAGCGATCGCCCGCGCCCGTAATGATCGCCACGCGCAGGCCTGTGTCGTCGCGGAACTGCGTGAAGACATCATTCAGGCGGCGGCTTGCAGCAAGATCGATCGCGTTCGCCTTCGGCCGGTCGATCGTGACTTCGAGGACCGCGCCGTTGCGTTCGGTCAAGATTCCTTCTTGCATGTCAGGATTCCTCTGCCTTGCGGATCAGCACGTCGACGGCGATGGCGCCCGCGCCACGCGGTCGGACGATGATGGGATTGACGTCGAGTTCGAGCAGCGTCGCACGGTTCGCCGTTGCATAGCGTCCGATCGCAAGGACCGCCTCGACGAGCGCCTCGACGTCGCCGGCCGGCCGGCCGCGGTAGCCGTCGAGGAGGGCAGCGACCTTGAGCCGTCGCAGCGCGGCCGCGATCGACTCGCGCGACCACGGCGGCAGCAGCGTCACGGTGTCGGCCCAGAGCTCCGCCTGCACGCCGCCCGATCCGATCAGCAGCAGTTGCCCGAACTGCACGTCGACCGTGACGCCGACCAGGATCTCCGCGACGCCGTCGTCGATCATCTGCTCGACCAGCACCTCGCCCGACAGTGCGGCGAGTTGCAGGCCGGCCGTCGCGGCCTGCTCCGCGTCGCGCACGCCGAGCACGACGCCGCCCAACTCGGTCTTGTGTTCGAGGCCGGCCCCGGTCGCCTTGATCGCCACGGGAAACCCGATGGCGACCGCGGCTGCCGCTGCCTGCGTCGCGTTCACCACCTGCGAGCGTGGCACCTGCAGGCCGAATGCAGCGAGCGCCGCCTTGCCCCGGGACTCGTCGAACGTCACCACCGGTCCGGTCGGCGGCATCGGTCGCGACAGAAGCGGAGGCGTGCCGTCGCGCCAGGCGTCGCCGACGGCCGCGGCGAGGTGCAGTGCCTCGAGGGCCTCGCGCTGGCCCTGCAGCGGCACCAGGCCGCTGCTGAAGGCAGAGTTGGCGCACGCTGCGGCCCTGCGTTTCCGGCAGCGACGAAATGAACACACCGCGCGGCCGGCGCCCTGCGACGCGGCGGCGAACTGCTCGATCACGGCAGTGTAAGCGGAGTCGTCGGCACTCGCAGCCGGCGGGCAGTCGAGCGTGAAGCCGACCGCGTCGACGTCGCTGCGGAAGACCTCGTCGAACAACTGGCGCAGTGCGGCGTGCTGGAACCAGAGGTAGGTGTGCATGTCGAACGGATTCGCGACCGTCACCCGCTCGCCGACGATGGCGTTCATGCGTGCAGTCGTGGCGGGCGGTAAACGGCGGGAACTCCAGCGCCAGGTGACGCGCAACGTCCGCGGTCATTGCCATGTCTCCGCCCGACGCGCCCATGACGACCACGCGGCGTCCCGCCAGCGGTCCGCCGCCGTGGAAGATCTTCAGCGTTTCGCAGAGCGTCGACAGCGTCTCGCAGCGGGCGATGCCGGCCTGCGCGCAGTAGGCGTCGAACACGGCGTCGGCTGCCGGACAGGGCGCCGGTGTGACTGCGCGCCGTGCGGCTGGCGGTCTCGGTGCGGCCGGACTTGACCAGCGCGATCGGCTTGCCGCGCGCACGCGCCTTGTCGACGGCGCGAGCGAACTTCGCGGTGTCCTTGATGCCTTCGAGGTACAGGCCGAAGGCCGTGACGCGCGGATCGTCGCTCAACACGTCGATCAGGTCTTCGGCGGCGAGGCGCGCCTGGTTGCCGACGGTGAGCAGGTAGCCGATCGGCAGCGAGCGGTCGTTGAACATCAGCGTCAGTGCAATCGTGCCGCTCTGCGAGATCAGTGCCACCCCGCGCTCCGGCGAGCCGCCAACGACCTGGTCCGGCCACAGCGCGACCCGATCGAAGAAATTGACCATGCCGTAGCAGTTCGGGCCGAGGAACGGCAACGTGCCGGCACCCTGTTCGAGTTCCTCGGCGAGCCGCAGTCCCGCGGCGTGGCGGCTTCCGCGAACCCGGCGCTGAAGCAGACGAAGCCGCCTGCGCCGCGCCGCGCGAGTGCGGCCGCGATCCCTGGCACCTCGTGGTTCGGGGCAGCGATGAACGCGCTGTCGGGGCCTCCGGCAGCTCGTCGATCGAGCGGAAGTATGGCGCACCAGGTCGCGATGATCGCGTCGGGTGCACGCGCCAGAGCTCGCCGGAGAAGCCCAGTGTCTGTGCTCCGGCGGCAACAGCATCGGTCCATGTGCCCGAGCCGATCAGCGCGACGGTGCGCGGGACGAGCAGGCGTTGCAGATCGGCTGGACTCATGCAGTGCCTGCGGGCTGCGACGCACTCAGCGGCGCGGCAGTTCCATCCGGCGCGAGCCCAGTGCCGGTGCCGGGAGCAACCGGTCCGCGGTCTCCCAGTCCGCCAGCCGCTGCAGGACGTCGGGTGGGAATGCCGCGCTCTTCGGTGCCGGCTGCTGCTGCACGTGCAGCAGCATGAACTCGCCCAGCGCGGTCGGCTCGGCGAGACGCGTGCAATGTCAGCGCCAACCCGAGGTGGAGGCGCTTGGTGTCGACGCCGAGGGCCCGTGCACGCACGCTGATGGAGTCGCTCGATTTCACCTCGCGCAGGTAATGGACGTGCGTCTCGAGCGTGAACAGCGTGCACCCGGAACGCGTGCGATAGTCGTCGTCGAGGCCGGCCTCGTGCATCAGCGCGTCGATCGCCTGGCTGAAAACGAGCGTGTAGTAGGCATCGCGCAGGTGCCCGTTGTAGTCGATCCACGCTGGTTCGATCGCGCAGCGGTAGTCGGTGGGTCGCCAGGACATGCGGCGGTCAGCGCAGACGCAGCCGTTCGCGGGTTTCGGACGGCGTCAGGATGCGGGCACCCATCGCCTCTATGATCGTGCGTGCCTTCTGCACCAGCTGCGCGTTGCTCGCATACACGCCCTTGCTCAAATAGAGATTGTCCTCGAGTCCCACGCGCACGTTGCCGCCGAGCAGGATCGACTGCGCCACCCACGGCATCTGCATGCGGCTGATGGCAAACGAGCTCCAGACGCTGTCGACCGGCAGCGAGTTGACCATCGCGACGAGGTGACCGGTGTCGGCCGGTGTGCCGTAGGGGATGCCCATGCAGAGCTGGATCAACGTCGGAGCGTCGAGCAGCCCTTCCTTGACCATCTGCTTCACGAACCAGAGGTTGCCGGTATCGAACACCTCGAGTTCCGGCTTCACCCCGAGGTCGCGCGCGATGCCGGCGCCCTGGCGCAGGTAGTTCGGCGTCGAGACGTAGGCGCGGTTGTCGTCGCCGAAGTTCAGGCTGCCGCAGTCGAGAGTCGCGATGTCCGGCCGGTAGAGCCCTTCGTGGCACAGTTCGATCACGTGCTTCATGCGCTCTTCCTGCGTCACGAAGTCGCTGCCGGGGGCCGGCGTGTCCTTGAGCCCGTTCTCGCCGATGACGATGTAGCCACCCATGCCGCACGTCAGGTTGACGATGACGTCGGTGCCGCTCTCGCGGATGCGCTTGACCACTTCGCGGTAGTGGCGGGTCTCCATGCTGAACGTGCCGGTTTCAGGATCGCGCACGTGGATGTGGACGATGGCCGCACCGGCCTGCGCTGCCTCGATGGCAGTCTTTGCGATCTGCTCGGGCGTGATCGCGCAGTGCGGGCTCCTGGCGACCTTGGTGTCGTCGCCGGTCACGGCGCAGGTGATGAAGACTTCAGGGTTCAAGACGGTTCCCCTTGGTGTGTCGAGCGACAGCGCGGACCGGTCGGTGCCTGCGGGCCCGGGAGTCCGAGCGCAGTATCGGGCATATTATAACGACGGTAATAATAAAGTCACCGCCGCGCCCGCCCGGGCTGGGCCTCGTTCAGTTCCAGCGCCGCGGGTATCCGC
This sequence comes from uncultured Pseudomonadota bacterium, assembly GCA_963748985.1. GTDB lineage: Bacteria > Pseudomonadota > Gammaproteobacteria > Steroidobacterales > Steroidobacteraceae > RPQJ01. Next base: position 60,520 of record CAVVKQ010000020.1, on the reverse strand, counting down.
TCAATGCAGCAATCGCGCCAGCGCGGCGATCAGGCGGTCCACCTCGGCCGCCGAGGTGTAATGCACGAACGATGCCCGCACGACGCCATCCGATGTGTCGATCCCCAGGGCCCGCAGCAGGCGGTAGGCATAGAAATTGCCGTTGCCGACACCGATTCGCAGGTCGGCCAGCTGTCTCGCGAGCGCCGCCGATGACTGCCCGGTAACCGTGAAAGCCACGGTCGGCGCGCGTGAGCTCGCGCGAGTGGCGCCGATCAGGTGAACCTTGGGATGGGCAGCCAGAAAATCGAGCAGGGGCTGCAACAGCTCGCTCTCGTGTTCGCGAAACAAGTGCCGCACCGCCGCGGCCTGTTCCTGCACGGATCGCTGCCCGTGGCCGTGTCGCGCGGCTACGGTTTCCAGGTAGTCGATCACGCCATTGACCGCCGCCACCTGCGCATGGTCGGGTCCGGCGGGTGTGAAGCGGCCCGGCAGTGCGTCGCCCTTGAAGAAGTGAGCTTGCGACGGCAGCTGCGCGGCCAGGTCGGCGCGGACGTACATTGCGCCGAGGTGCGGCCCGTAGACCTTGTAGAGCGAGAACAGGTAGATATCGGCACCCGTCGCGGCGATGTCCGGCAAGCCGTGCGGGCAGTAGGACACGCCATCCACCACAGCCCACGCACCCGCCCCGTGCACCATGTCGGTGATCTCCCGCACGGGATGGATGCTGCCGACGACGTTCGAGCACTGCGTGAAGGCAACCACCCGCGTGCGGGGTCCGAGCAGCGCGGCGAGGTCTGCGATCCGCAACTCGCCGGTTGGATCCACCTGCCACGTGCGCACCACGCAACCCGCGTCCTGGAGCCGCGCCCAGGCACCGACGTTGGCCTCGTGATCCTGGTTGGTGACGATGACCTCGTCGCCCGCTCGCAGGTGCTGGCGAAATGCCTGCGCCAGCACGTAGGTGTTCTGCGAGGTCGAGGGCCCGAGGTGCAATTCATCCCGGTCGACATGCAGCCACTCGGCCAGGCGGTGTTGTGCGCTGTCCATGCGGGCGCCCGCGGTAGCTGACGGCTCGAAAGCGTAGTAGGGCTGCACCTTGGTCTGCTGGTAGAACTTTTGCAGCGCCGCGATCGCCTGGCCACAGGCGAACGATCCGCCGGCATTCTCGAAGTGCGCGAATCCCGCGAGACTCGGCTCACCGAAGGCGGGAAACTGCGCACGCACGTAGTCGAGGTCGAGTGAACTCATCGGTATCTGGCTCCAGCGAGGCTAGGCGCGGGGTTTGGTTTGACGTTCCGCATTCTGCAGCAACGGCGTACTGTTACGAACCCCTGCGGCACCCCGGCCAGGAAGGAACGATGTATCACGCGGCAATCTGCCCGGTGACAGGACCACTGCCATGACGTCCGTCCGCTTCACCCGCATGGACGAGGGTACCCGCGAGGAGTTCACCTACCTGCAGCGGCTCGAGGACGACTACTCGATCGCGGTCGCCGACCGCGTGCTCGACTACTTCCGCGCCCAGGGCGCCACGTTCGCAGGGTACGCGATTGACCGCCAGCAGCACGCGTTGCAGACGGCAACGCGTGCGCTGCGCGATGGTGCGGACGACGAACTCGTGGTCGCGGCATTGCTGCATGACCTGGGCGACGCCCTGGCCCCGCAGAATCACGGCGAGTTTGCGGCCGCGATCCTGCGCCCGTACGTGTCCGAGCGAACCTGGTGGATCGTCCAGCACCACGGCGTCTTCCAGGCCTATTACTTCGCGCACCACACGGGTGGCGACCGCCATGCCCGCGAGCGCTATCGCGAGCATCCGTACTACGCGGCGGCGGTCGATTTCTGCCACCGGTGGGATCAGTGCTCGTTCGATCCTGCCTACGACACCTTGCCGCTGGAGCGCTTCGAGCCGATGCTGCGGCGCATCTTCGCCAGGCAACCGTTCCAGCGCGCGGGCGAATAGGTAACGCGCCCGGTCGCCAGGCGCACGGGTAGCGCCGTCACGGATCGCGCGGGAAACGCTGGGTCCAGCGCTTTTCCCGCAGCAGCTTGTCGTTCTCGTAGACCCGCCGGACGTACTCGTAGTCGTACCCGGTGAGGTCGCTGCGAAATACCAGGTCCGCTTCCCACCGGAGCTTGCGATCGGGCAGGTCCACTTCCATGCGATGCGTGCCGGTCATCGACGTGTTTTCAGGGTGCGCGTCGGACGTGCTGTGCTCGATCCGCTCCGCGTAGCGCTCGATTCCCCAGGGCTGGCGTTCACTGCCGGTGTTGGTCGCGACCGCGGTGACGGCGCCCGTTTGCGGATTGCGGCGCACTTCCGAAATCTCGCCGTAACCCGAGGGAGTGCCGTTGTCGAGCGGCTCGAAGCCCGGCAGCCCCGGACTCGAGACCGGCGGCAGGAACGTTGGTGCAGGGCGCGCTGATTTCGGCACCACGGGCAAGATGACGCGCGCGCCGTCGGCGCCGCCGATTGCGAGCGTCGTCGTCATCGGGTGCGGTGACGGCCAGAGCATCGGCCATTGCGAGTTGTTGATCGCCACGCGGATGCGATGTCCTTGCGGGAATACCCACGACGTGAAATGCATCTCGATGTCGAGCGGGAACTCCTCGCCGGGTGTGAGCAACTCGGGTGCACGGGCCGATCGCCGGTGATTGCCATTGAAACCGGCGCCCGCCACTTGCGTCACGGTGCCGTCGGGAGCGACGTCCGAAATGCGCGCGAACCAGTTCGCACGCGGCGCGTCAGTGCTAACGAGCAGCAGCGCGCGCGGCAGCCCCAGGATCTCCAGATCCGTCGTCAGCGGCGCGGAGTCGTACACCAGGCTGAAGGCGTCGGTGGGACGCTGGTCGTGGGCGACGTCGCCCCACCACATCACGGGACCCCCCGCTTCAATGCCAATGCCCGGCGCATAGCGCAGCCGGTGCGTGGCGCGTGCCGCGTCGACCTCGCCGAGCGTGTGATCGTTGCGCAGGCTGAACGGCCGCTGTTCGATGCGCGCGATCGGCCAGCCGTCTTCCCAGCGCCAGCGCCCGGGAGCCGTGTCGAGGTAGGGTCCCGGCGGGTGCCAGTCGCGCACGTACACGGCGAAGCGCGGCTCGCGCAGGATGCCGGTGTCTGCACCCTTCAGCCAGTGATCGAACCAGCGCACGGCCTCGTGGCGCCACTCCATGCCCGGCTTCGGGTACGGTTCGTGCGGCCAGGCATGCGACCACGGTCCGATCATGGCCTTCACCGGTCCGCCGGCGTGTTCGAGCACGCGCGGGATCACGTCGCGGTAACCGTCGTACCAGCCGCCGATGTAGAAGCCCGGCACGGTGATCTTCTGCTGGCGATCGCGCCACGAAGCGCGATCCCAGAACGGCCCGTCGCGCTGTTCGCGTTTCCACGTCAGCATCCACGGCGGCGTGTCGAAGCGGTCCCTGAAATAGGCCTCGTCCATCACATAGCCCGGCGCGCCCGGGCGGGCGTTGTCCAGGTCCTGGCTCATTTCCCAGGAGTCGAGGTGCATGATGCCGTCCATGTAGTGGACGTCTTCCTGGTACAGGTCGTCCGTGGCATCGACAGCGATGAATGCCCGCAATGCCGGCGGATGGCGGCCCGCCAGCTGGATCGCGTTGAAGCCGCCCCAGGAAATTCCGAACATCCCCACGGCGCCGGTCGACCACGGCTGTTGCGCGAGCCAGGCAATGACGTCTTCGCCGTCGTCGAGTTCGATGTCGGAATACTCGTAAGGCACCAGCGTGCCTTCGCTGTTGCCGGTGCCGCGAATGTCGACCCGCGCCACGACGTAGCCGCGTTGCACGAAGTAAGAGTAAAGCGGCCAGTTGCGCCCCCGGGCCTCGGTCTTGCGGTAGGGCAGGTACTCGAGCAGCACCGGGAACTTCGTGTCCGGCGCGGCACCGGTGGGGCGATACAGATCCGCGGCCAGTCGCACGCCGTCCGGCAGGGCGATCGTGGCCTCCTGCAATTCCATGCCGTACTTTGCCGTCGACAGCTCGGCAGCCCGTGCGCCGTCAGCGACCAGCACGACCAGCAACGGCAGCATTGCCGCAAAGACGGCCACCATCGTCCAGTGCCTGCCCGGTGTCGCCCAGGACGGACGGATGCCTGCTGGCGGGCGGCGGCGCTTATTGGTCAGAAGCGCTGTCCGAACTTCAGGCCAAACGTACGTGGCCGCACCGTGACGACGAGCGGTGCAGGGCAGATCGAAGCTGCGCACGGCGGATAACGTGTCACCTGTCCGAGTTCGTCCGTGACGTTCTCGACGAACAGCTCCGCCGTCCAGTTGCCGCTGCCGAAGCCGAACGCCAGGTCGCCGGTCGTAAACGCCGGCTGCTTGCCGATGATCGCGGCATCGTCCACGGCGAGCACCGGGATCGCATCGCCCTGGTAGACGACGGCGCCCTGTGCGAACGCATCGTACGATCCGGCCTTGAACTCGTAGCGCGCAATGGCGTTCATCTTGAATTCCGGGGAGACCGGCAGACGCGTCCCCGCCGGCGCCAGCGTGAAATTCTCCTGCGGTTCACCGCCCTCGCTCGCCGGCGGACCCGGAATCGAGCAATCGAACTGTGGATTGACGTACTGGCAGGAATTCGTCTTCAGTTCTGCGTTCAGGTAGGTCGCGGAGGCCGTCAACGTGAGGTGCTCATCCACCGCCCACTGCACGTCAGATTCGATGCCCTTGACCTCGGCACGGCCGGCATTGACGGTTTCGGTGATGTTGTTGGGGCCCGCCACGCCGAACTGGGCGTCGTCCCATTGTTCGAAGAACAGCGCGCCGTTCCAGCGCACCCGCCCTGCGGCCCAGCCGGTCTTCCAGCCGACCTCGTAGTTGTCGAGCTGGTCCGGTCCATATGGCGGTCGCACGGGATTGCGGTTGACGCCGCCGGGCCGGAAGCCGCTCGAGTACGTCGCGTACAGCATCCGGTCCTGGTCGATGCGGTAGCTGAGGTTCACGCGGCCCGTGAAATCCGAACCGTCGGTTTCGGAATCGATGTTGTTGCAAGGGCGCAGGTTGATGTTCGCTGCCGATCGAGTCGGGGTTGCATGGCGCGCCGGAATTCTCGCCCTCCCCGACCCGGTCCGTATGGAAGGCCCCATAGCCGAAGAAGCCGATGACATCGCTGTCGTAGTCAAACGCGCGGCCGCCGAGCGTCACGGTCCAGGCATCGGCGAAATCGACCGCCACTTCCGCAAAAACGGCGCGGTCGACGTCCTCGCGCGTCGTGGAATTGAGGTAGTTGACGCCAGGCTGGCCAGTGACGGAGCGTTCATCGGCCAGGCCATCAACCCGGTACGAGTTGTAGTTATCGTCGGTCTGGCGCTGCAGGAAGAGCCCGGCCACCCAGCGCACCTTCCGGTCCACGGGCGACGAAATGCGTATTTCGTGCGTCTGCTTGGTGAACTTCGAGCGGTTGACCGTGTACTGCGAGGGATCGATGAGCTCGCCGGCGTTGTCGACGAAATAGTTGCCGAAGTAATCGGGGTAGTCGGCGTAGTACGAATCGTAGCCGAACGAGTAGTCCGCATAGTCGTACGAGTTGTCGATGTCGCGCTCGAGGTAGCCGCCGCTGTAGATGAGATCGAAATTGCCGACCTTGCCCTGCACGGTCAGTGCGGCCTGGTACCACTCGTCCTCGTTGTAGTCCCTGATGTAGCGCGCGACCTTGCGCTCGCCCAGCTCAGGGTCGTACGTGAAGAAGCCGTCGGCATCCTGTGTCTGCCAGGTCACGGCCGGGGTGATGGTCCAGGTGTCGGTGAGATCGACCTTCAGCGCGGCGCGGGCGCCGGTGGTCTGCACGTCATTGAAGTTCTTTTCGAGCAGGTCGCTGTTGTCGAGTACGGCCCCGGATGTCGGATAGACCCGCAGCGGATTCGGCGAGACGTTGTCGATGTACCCCGGGTCGCTGGTCGTGTAGCCGACGAGACGGACGGCCGCGCGGTCCGTCAGCGGAAAATTGACGAATCCTTCGATGCTGCCGCCGGCGCCGCCCGAGTCGATCTGGGTGGCGCCGAGATCGTAACCCGCCTCGAACACCCCGATCTGCGGCTTGTTGGTAATGATGCGCAGCGTGCCGGACATCGAACTCGCGCCGAACAACGTGCCTTGTGGTCCGGACAGCGCCTCGACCCGCTCGATGTCGTAGATGTGGACGTCGAGGTTGTTGTAGATGGTCGTGACCGGCTGTTCGTCGAGGTACACACCGACCAGCGGTGAGGCCCCGACGCTCAGGCCATCGCTGCCGTTGGTTACGCCACGGACGTAGAGTTGCGACTGCCCCGGGCCGAAGGACTGGAACGACAGGCTCGGCAGGAACCTCGCGTAGCTGTCGAAGTTGCTGATCGACAGCTGCTGCAGGATGCGTGAATCCAGTGCCTGGATGCTGATCGGCACGTCCTGCAGGTTCTCGGAACGCCGCTGCGCCGTCACGATGATCTCTTCCAGGCCGCCGGTGGCCTCGGCGGCCGGCGCCGCATGCGCCGCGAGAATGCCCGCGATCGCCAGCGCCAGCGGCTGCAATGCGGGGAACGACACGCGACGAACGTCGGTTGACTGCTGCATCATCGGAGTCCTTTCCTTGCGGTAAATTGAATGTCGGCTCATGGTGGTTTGCCGCGCCCCGCGTGCGGGGCGGGCGCGACTACGTCAGGTAATGGGGCCGCCGCCTTCGGCGCGGCCTGGCGGAAATCCCGGCCGAGGAACGCGGCAAGTGTCGCGGCAACCTGTGCCTGTGTGACGGGCGGCACGTCGCGACGCTCCCCGAGCGCCGGCGTGTCGGGGCCGATCACGGCGATCCAGATGTCTTCGGAGCCGGGTGATTCGATGCCATGTTCCTTCCAGTCCACGGGTCCGCTGCCGCGGCCGTGGTCGGTGGTGACGATGAACGTGGTCTTGCCGCGGTACTGCGGCATCGACTGCATGGTGTGCCACAGTTGCTCGACGAACCGGTCGACCTGTCGTGCGGCCGTCAGCACAAGGTCGTAGCGGCCGCTGTGTGCCCAGCTGTCGGTCTCGCCATAGCCCACGAAGAGCACGCGCGGTCGCGCCTCCTTCACGTAATCGAGCATCGCAACCTGGGTGAACGAGTTGTAGAGGTCGTCGGCATCGAGCAGCGTCGTCGTTGCGTACAACTCGTTCAGCAATTCGTCCCTGGGTGTCAGCTTGCCCGTCCTGGGACGTGGGCCGGCCTGGATGTGCAGGCCACTGCGTTCCCGGTTGAAGATGTCGCCGAAGGTGCCCCAGGTCCCGTAGACCGCCACGCGCCCGCGCAGGTCGGGCTGGCCGTTCAGCCATTCGAAGACGTTCAGGTTGGGGTTCGGACCAAACTCGTTGCTGTCGATCCGCGGATCGCCGAACCCTGCCACGAGCTCGTTGTAGCCCGGATAGGAGTACGCGACGCCGTTCGTTACGTGAGCGCTGCTGCCGAAGGCCTTGTTGCCGAAGAGCTGCCCCTGCTTCGCCACGGTGCCCCAGAGGAACGGGAACAGCAGGCGACGGCGCTCGGCGACATCATCGCGCCAGAAATTCTCCAGCAGCGTCTTGTCGTCGAGCCAGCTGCCGCCTTCCTTGTCGTTGAGCAGCGCTTTTTCGGCGCCGGTGAAGACTTCCTGCCAGCGTATGCCGTCGGGCACGATCAGCACGACGTTTTCTGTGAGCAGGCCGTGCGGCGCAGGGTTCGGGCCTGAATCGGCGGCGCACGCGGCGCCCGCCGTCAGCAGGAGGCAGGACAATGTCAGGGTCTGCAGCCGTCCGGCACCCGTGCGACTGGACACGGTCCCCCCTTTGTTTTTCTCGGCGTGGCCGACAACCTATGTCATTCCACGTTCCGTGCGCAAGGTGCCTGCACCTTTTGCTGGCGCGCCAGCGACCAGCCCGTGAACGCCCACACCAGGGCCAACGCCGCACCGGCCACGGCGACCACTGCCGGATTCGAGGCGATGGCATCGATACCTGTCTTCACCCAGCCGCTGACTGCGTCCGCGCCACGATAGACAGCGGTGTCGATCACGTTCTTGGCCTTGTACTTGGCCTCGGGCGGGACCACGGTGAACAGCATCTCGCGGCCTGGTCGCGCCAGCGCGTATTCGCCGGCACGGCGCATGACCATCACCACTGCGAACACCGCGAACGTTGGCGCCAGCGCGAGCCACAGGAAGCCCAGGGTCATGACCACGGGCACCGCTGTCAGCAGCGCGACGATGCCGAGGCGCTGCACGATGCGTCCGGTCAGGAACATCTGGCTGAGCAGGGCCAGGCTTTGCACGACGAAGTCGAGCGTGCCGAACACCCGCGTCTGGTCGGTGCGATCCGGGAAATGCAGCTCGACCAGCCGCGCCTGTTCGAAATAGAGAAAGGTCGTGACACTCGCCAGCAGCACGACAAAGGTGGCGATGCCCAGCAGGTAGCGTGACTGCAGCACTGCGCCGATGCCGGCGAAAGGGTTGCCGCCGAGTGGCTGGCGGCGTGCAGCCTGTTCATCAGCGCGCAGCGGCCGGCGATCGCGCCAGGCCTGCAGCGCGCGTGCTGCCAACGCAGAACCCAGCAGCAAGGCAGTGCTCAGCACCAGCAGTCCCGGCAGGCCGAGTGAACCCACCAGCAGCACGCCCAGCAATGGCCCGACCAGGCCGCCAGCGCTCGCGCCCGCTGCAATCAGCGCGAACAGCCGCTTGGCCTGCGCCACCGGGAACAGATCGGCCAGCACGCTCCAGGCCACCGAGATCGCCAGCAGGTTGAACACCGACAGCCAGATGTAGAAGGCGCGTGCGATCCAGGGATTGTCGGGTTGCGAGGCGATCGCCGCCGCGAAACCCAGCAGGTTCAGTGCGAAGAAGCCAGTAGGTCCAGGGCAGGATGCGTCGTCGCGGCGCGCGCGCCGCGGCCCAGCCGAACAGCGGAATCGCTGCGAGCGTGGCGATGAACGTGCCGGTGAACAACCATTGCAGGTTTTTCACGCCACCGGCGATACCCATCGTTTCGCGCACCGGCCGCAACATGAAATAACCGGCGAACAACAAGAAGAACATCAAGACGCCAGCCGCCACTGCCGGCGCTTCGTCGGATTCGACCGCGAAGAGCCGGGACAGGAAGCGGGTCGCCGGCCCCGGCCTGGCCATCAGGCGAACATCGCCACGAGTTCGGCGCGTTCAACCGCGCTCAGGTCACGGCCCCGGCCCGCCTTGAGGTTGTCGCTCTGGCGGTCGGGTTTGCCGGTGGCCGGGATCACCACGGTCACCGCCGGATGACTGAGGGCGAACTTCAGGAACATCTGCGCCCAGGACGTCACGCCCGCCTCGGCGGCCCAGCCCGGCAGCGCCTTGCCGGCCACGCGCGCGAACAGCCGGCCGTCGTCGAACGCCCGGTTGATCATCACCGCCACGCCGGTGTCCCTGGCCAGCGGCAACAGGCGCTTCTCGGCATTGGTCGTGCTGACCGAATAGTTGATCTGGATGAAGTCGGGTTTTTCCGCGGCCATGATGTCCGCGAGTTCGTCGTGCTTGCCGTCGACGTAGTGGGTGAGGCCGACGTATTTCGTCTTGCCCCGGGCCTTCAGTTCGCGCGCATAGGCCAGCTGGGTCTTCCAGTCGCGCAGGTTGTGCACGGCGAGCAACTCCACCTTGTCGGTGCGCAGGCGCTTGAGCGACTGCGCGAACTGCGCCTCGCCGGTGGCTCGATCGTCCGCTGCTAGCTTGGTCGCCAGCCAGATCCTGTCGCGCACGCCGAGCTCTGCCATCAAGTCGCCGAGCACGTCCTCGGCATTGCCGTAGTTGGGCGAGGTGTCGATGACGCTGGCACCGCCGGCGACGAAACGCCGCAGGACTTCCTGCAGCGGCCCACGGCCCGCCGCATCCACCTCGAAACTGCCCGAGGTGCCCATCCCGATCACCGGGATGGATTCTCCGGTGGCTGGGATCACGCGTTTCGCCAGGCCGGATACGGCGGTGGGCGCAGCTGGCAGGGCGGGCAAGGGATGCAGCGCGGCGGTCGTGGCAGTGAGCGCGGCGGCCGAGAGAAAGGAGCGGCGATTGATCATGGCGGCACCTCGTGGCAAGAACCTGGGCAGCGATGGTGTGTGAGCCTAATGCAAAACTTCGCCGGCGGCTGATCTCGCAGGCTGAACTCGCCATCATCTTTCCTGGCATCATCGCCGAACTGGCTCGCTGCGGGCCCGGCTGGAAAAGCTTCAGCCGCAAGACTGACCTGAACGCGGGGAAGGTCAGCCCGGGTCCGGTCGGGTTTGCTCACGACCCATGGATTGCCTTGCGGGCGGCCTGCTCGATGAACTGCATCGCGTCCCGGTAAGGGCCGGGGCCATGACTGATCCTGGCGACACCGAGTCGTGCGAGTTCGGCCCGCGGCGGTAGCGACGACATCATCATGACGTTGACCGGCAATGTCGTGGCGGCACACACGTCACGAATGTGTTCCGGCTGCAAGATGCCCGGCACGAAGAAGCCACTTGCGCCCGCCTGTGCATAGGCTGCTGCGCGTTGTTGCGCTGCGAGCACGAGGCCCGCGTCGTGTGCTTCGGGTCTGGCATGCAGGAAGAAGTCGGTGCGGGCGTTGATGAAGAGCGGTACCGACAGGCGGTTGGCCGCCGCGCGCGCGGCACGAATGCGGGCGACCTGGTCGTCGATCCCGTAGATGCCTGCCTCGTCCGCCATCCCGTCCTCCAGGTTGATGCCGACTGCGCCGGCCCGGATTGCGTCTGTCACGCTGCGGTCGACGTCCTCAGGTCGTGCTCCGTAGCCCGCCTCGAGGTCGATCGATACGGGCAGGTCGACGGTTCGAACGATGCGTTCGAGATTGGCGAGCGCGAGGTCGAGCGGCAGCTGCTCCCCGTCTGGGTATCCATGCGCTGCGGCCACTGACCAGCTGCCCGTGCCGATGGCGCGCGCACCCGCTGCGGCGACAGCACGCGCACTGCCGCAATCCCAGGCATTGAAAATGACCAGAGGATCGCCAGGAACGTGCAGTTGGTGAAATTCGTGGGCGCGAGAGGATTGATTGTTCATGCTCGCATTTTCGCGAGATCCAAGGCCGGGCTGCAAGCGCGCTGGTCCATCGGGCGGCGGGTGCGACGACCCGTGCAGTCTGCGCGGCGGGGCGAATCGCGTTCTGGACTCCACCCCTGCATGATTCCCGCTTCGCGTCGACGGGCCAGGTGCCAGCCGGTCACCGCTCTCCCCGGGGGAAACACGAGATGCTGAGATCGATCTGGAAAGGGGCCGCCGTCGCGGTCATGGCGTTCACCGCGACCGTGCAGGCTGCGGAACCTGCCTGGATCGCCGAGAGCAACGCCAACGCGCAACCATTGCTCGAATTGCTGGCCAGGTACGCCCCGGAGGTCGCCGCCAACCTCGGCGTCGACGGGCACGATGCGGAAGTTCGCGACCTCAGGCCGAACGTCGACCAGCGCTTTGAGTCGGATTCGCGGAAGGTGGGGGAGCAACTCGCGGCGCAACTCGCGGCCGCCACGGACCCCCGGGTGCGGCAGGACCTGCAGATCCTGATCGACGCGGAACGCGACCAGCGTGCTTCGAGTGAACTCACCCGCAGGCTGATGCTGCCGTACTTCGATGTGCCAAACATGGTCTTCGGCAGCTTCCAGGCACTTCTCGACCCGCGGGTCGACCACGCTCGCTACCCGGCTGCGCTTGAGCGACTGCGCAAGTACACCGGACGCGAGCCCGGCTACGACCCAATCACGAAGCTGGCGCAGGACCGATCGACCGAGCGGTTCGGCGAAACGGGCCTGACCGGACCGTGGACGGTCGAAGTCGAGCAGAACCTCGGCAACTCGCAGCGCTACCTGAAGGGCATCCACGACCTGTTCGTGAAGAGCGGGCTCAAGGGCTACGAGAAGGACCTGAAGGTGCTCGAAAGCCAGGTGGCTGACTACGACGCCTGGGTGCGCGAGGAAATCCTCCCGCGCGCGCGCACGACGAACCTGCTGCCGCCCGAGATTTACGCGGACAACCTGAAGAACGTGGGCGTCAAGATGGAGCCGCAGGCGCTCATCAACCGCGCCGTCGTTGGCTTCGTGCAGACTCGCGACGAGATGCAGTCGCTCGCCCGGATCGTCGCGAAGGAACGTGGGTTTGCGTCCTCCAATTACAAGGACGTGATGCGCGAACTCAAGAAGCAGACGATCTCGAACCACCAGCTGCTGCCGACCTATAACGCGCGTCTCGCCGCCATCCAGGACATCGTGCGTCGCGAGCATCTCATCACGCTGCCCGACCGCAAGGCGGTGATCCGCCTCGCCACTGAGGCGGAATCGGCGGCGCAGCCCGCCCCGCACCTGAGCCCGCCGCGACTGATCGGCAACACCGGCGAGCCCGCGGAGTTCGTTCTGCCGCTCGAGAACCCGAACGCGGCGCCGGGCTCTAACATGGATGATTTCAAGTTCGACGCGATCACGTGGACGTTGACGGCGCACGAAGCGCGGCCGGGTCACGAGCTGCAGTTCGCCAAGATGACGGAAGTCGGCGTCTCGATCCCGCGCGCAGTGTTTGCCTTCAACAGCGCAAACGTCGAAGGGTGGGCGCTGTATGCCGAATCGTTCCTCAAGCCCTACCTGCCGCTCGAGGGCCAGATGGGCTCGCTGCAGATGCGCCTGATGCGCGCCGCGCGCGCCTTCCTCGACCCGATGGTCAACCTCGGCCAGATCACGCCGGACGCCGCGAAGAAATTCCTGATGAACGAGGTGCTGCTCTCCGAGCCGATGGCAAAGCAAGAGGCGGATCGCTACAGCTTCCTCTCGCCGGGGCAGGCGACGTCGTACTTCTACGGCTATGAAAAGCAGCTGGGCATCCGTGCGCGCGCGGAACTGCAGCTCGGCGAAATATTCGACGTGCAGTCGTACCACGACTTCGTGATCAGCCAGGGTCTCGTGCCGCCCGAGTTGCTCGAGCAGGCCGTGATGGAACAGTACGTGCCTTCGCGGCAGGCAGCGCACTGAAGCGGCGCTCGTTCCGGGCGGTTCCCCGGGCGGGCGAAATGGCAGGCAGGCTCGCCGGTTGCAGGCGGCCGATCCGGGGCATTGCCCAGAGCTTGGAAAGGCGGACACGCGCTCTGGGCAATGCCCCAGATCAACCGCTTGCGACATCGACGCGGACAGATCGCGTGACCGAGAGCCGATGACTCGCAGTCGGCAGTATCCATGGCGCCGTCACCGTGCCGTTTTTGCGAAGCTCAATGTGGTGAGTGCCGTGCGCAGCCGGCTCCAGACCTTGAGACTCAGGTTCAACCGAAGAACTCGATTTCAGATCTCCGAATCAACCCTGTGCCATTCCGTACTGAACTGCGATAGGCCCGCCTCGTACCTCACCTTCTCAAGGCTGGCACGAAGATTCGAATCCCTTTGGGAGCGCCAATCTTTGCAAGAGATTACGCAGCGGCTGCAGCAGCCAAGATGCCCGTGGGAATCAAGCGAGAATCCCCCCGCCTCAAATGCCTGCCGCCCGGCAAGGGGGCGTCGTCGTGCCGCCGGCCGAGCGGGACGCGCTGCGTCAGGTGCAGAGCTTCGCTGCGCGCGTGTCCGTGATCTTCATCTTCGCAACTTTGTCCTTGAAGCGTGGATCGCAGCGGATCGGGTCCATCATCGGCATCAACATGGACCAGGCGAGGTTGGTGCTTCCGCTTGTCCCATGGATGTACTGGAGCGCGAGTTCCTGTTCGCCGAGTTGCACGAGGAGTGCCGGGATGTCCAAGTCAGAAAACAGGTTCCCGCTTTCAGGATCGTTCCAGCTTCGGTCCGGGATCGCGGCGAGCCTGCGCGCGAACGCCTTTCGATCGCCTTTGCCTTCCAGCGCGTCGAAGAGTTCGGCAACCTGCCGGTCGGTGCCCGTACCCCAGTTCCGCGCCCACTGGTCGTAGTACGGCCGCGCCTTGTCGAGTTTGCCGTCCAGCACGTGCGCCGGCCCGATGGTGGACACACAGAGGATGGACTCGGGCGCGAACTCGAGTGTCGGCTCGCAGGCGGCGATCGCGTCCGCGTTGCGACCGGCGATCAGGAGCATGGTCGAGTAATTGCTCGCGACGATCAGCGAGCGGGGATCGAGCGCGGCCGCGCGCTCGAGCGAGGCGAGGCTCTCCTCGCGCTTGCCCGTGACCATCACCGAGGTTCCCAGCCACTGGTGGGCCGTGGCGAACGAGGGCTTCAGTGCGATGGCGCGCTTGAAAAGTGCGACCGCCGTTTCATAGTGCAGATCAGAGTTCTCCACACTGCCCAGCGCCGCGTAGGCCTCGGCAAGCGTCGGGTCGATCACCAGCGCCCGCTCGGCGGCCTGGCGTGCGTTTGCATAGGCATCACTGTATGAAATTCGCACCGTGTAATCGGGGATCACCGCGTAACAAAGCGCCAGTCCGCCCCAGGCTGCCGCGAACTCCGGATCTACCGCGATGGCCTGCTGGAACGCACCAATGGCCGCCCACAGCTCGTCGTCCCGGCGAACCTGCCACAGCGCCAGACCTCGCAGGTAGAGATCGTGCGCCTTCAGGTTCTTGGTGCCGCTGACCGACGATCCGGACCCGGCTGCGCCAACCACGCGGACCTTCAACTCGTCGCCGATCGCCCGCGCGATCTCGTCCTGGATGGCGAAGATGTCCTTGAGTTCACGGTCGTAGGTCTCCGACCAGACGTGAAACCCCGTCTGTGCGTCGATCAGCTGCGCCGTGATGCGCACCCGATCTGCCTGCTTGCGCACGCTACCCTCGAGCACCATGCGCACCTTGAGCTGCGCGGCGATATGCTCGACGTCGCGCTTCTCGTCCTTGAACTGGAACGACGAGGTGCGTGCAGCGACGCTCAAGTCCGGCACTCGCGCGAGCACGTTCAGGATTTCCTCGGAGATGCCGTCGGAGAAGTACTCGTTGGCCGGGTCACCAGACATGTTGACGAACGGCAGTACAGCGATCGATCGCGCGGAGACGGACGGGTGTGCGGCCGACACGGCCGCTGTCGCCCCGGCAGACGGCGCGGCGGGCGATGCGACGTGGCTCGCGCGGTCATAGCGCCAGAAGATCCCGCCGCCCAGCAGGAACAGCAGCGCGATGATGACGAGCTCGGCCGCGGTGACCCGCTGCTGGCCCTTGTCGCCGTGATACCACGCAGTCACGAGCACGATCGGAAGACCGATCAGCAACGTGAGCGTTGCGACCTGTTGCAGCTGGCGCGGCCAGTCGAACGTGCTGCTGACGTAGGCGATGCCCTGCAGCAGACCCCAGGCACCCGCGGAATAGACGATGCCCCACTGCACCACCTTGCGGCGGGTCAGCTTGGCCCACGGGCCTTCTCCCTCACGCTCGGTCGGCGTGTCGTTCACTTGAATGCTCGCGCACGACCTGAGTCTAGCGGGTAATGCGGCGCCGAGAGACAGATACGTCAGCCAGGGGCGTCCAGAACCCGTTTAGACAAGCCGGCCCGCGTCGTCCATCGCTTCGGTGCGAGTCCGCGAATCGGCATGTCGCGAGTGGCCGCTATCGGGCAGGCATTCTGGCTGGGTGTACGGCCGCTCCTGGCCGACCGCAGTCCTTGGCCAATGTCTTTCTACTGGATCTTGCTACATGAGCCAACACGATTCGATGACAGAATCAAAAGAAAGGCCCCGGAGAAACCGGGGCCTTTCTGTCTCAGTAGTCCGTAACCGGCGCGGCGCGCCGCACTGGTCACTAATCACTAATCACTTCCTCAAAGCAGTGGCACCAGCAGCAGCGCCACGATGTTGATGATCTTGATCAGCGGGTTGATGGCCGGGCCCGCGGTGTCCTTGTACGGATCGCCGACGGTGTCGCCGGTGACGGCCGCCTTGTGCGTCTCGGAGCCCTTGCCGCCGAAATTGCCTTCCTCGACGTACTTCTTGGCGTTGTCCCAGGCGCCGCCTCCCGTACACATCGAAATGGCGACGAAGAGACCCGTGACGATCGTGCCGATCAGCACGCCGCCCAGCGCGCGGATACCGGCGCCCGGACCGAGCAGGAAGTTCATGCCGAAGCCGACGATCACCGGCACCAGGATCGGCAGCAGTGACGGCACGATCATTTCCTTGATCGCCGCCTTGGTCAGCATGTCGACCGCGCGCGAGTAATCGGGCTTGGCTGTGCCGGCCATGATGCCCGGGATCTCCTTGAACTGGCGGCGCACTTCCACGACCACCGAGCCCGCGGCACGGCCCACGGCTTCCATCGCCATGGCGCCGAACAGGTAGGGCACCAGGCCGCCGATAAACAGGCCGATGATCACGGCCGGGTCGGACAGCGAGAAGACTTCAAGCTTGCCCGCGATCTGCAGGTTGTTGGTGTAGTCGGCGAAGAGCACCAGCGCGGCGAGACCGGCGGAACCGATCGCGTAGCCCTTGGTGACGGCCTTGGTCGTGTTGCCGACCGCGTCGAGCGCGTCGGTGACCTTGCGCACTTCCTTCGGCAGACCCGCCATTTCGGCGATGCCACCGCCGTTGTCCGTGATCGGGCCGTACGCGTCGAGCGCAACGATCACGCCCGTCATCGACAGCATCGCCGTCGCGGCGATCGCGATACCGTACAGGCCGGCCAGCGAGTACGCACCCCAGATGGCGGCGCAGATCGCGAGCACCGGCCAGGCGGTGGAACGCATCGAGACCGCGAGGCCCGCGATCACGTTGGTGCCGTGGCCAGTCTGCGACGCCGCCGCCACGTAACGCACCGGCGCGTATTCCGTCGCCGTGTAGTACTCGGTGATCACGATCATCGCGCCCGTCAGCACGAGGCCGATCAGTGCGCAGCCGAACAGCGGCATGGCCGCATCGCCCATCATGCTGGTCGTGACGAAGTAGAACGCGATGGCCGCGATCACGCCCGAAACGATCAGGCCGCGATAGAGCGCGTTCATGATCTTGCCGCCATCGCGCGCCTTCACGAAGAAGGTGCCGGCGATCGAGGCGACGATCGACACGGCGCCGAGCACGAGCGGATACAGCACGGAGTTGATGCCGAGCGTGGCCTGCATCGTGAGGCCCGCGAGCAGCATGGTCGCTACCACGGTCACGGCGTAGGTCTCGAACAGGTCCGCCGCCATGCCGGCGCAGTCGCCGACGTTGTCACCGACGTTGTCGGCGATCACGGCCGGGTTGCGCGGGTCGTCCTCCGGGATGCCGGCTTCGACCTTGCCCACGAGGTCGGCGCCGACGTCGGCGCCCTTGGTGAAGATGCCGCCGCCGAGTCGCGCAAAAATCGAGATCAGCGAGCCGCCAAACGCAAGTCCGACCAGTGCGTGCAGCGATTTGTCCACGTCGCCGCCGGTGACGTTGAGCATCACCCAGTAATAGGCCGCCACGCCGATCAGCCCGAGGCCGACGACGAGCATGCCGGTGATGGCGCCGCCGCGGAACGCAACCTGCAATGCCGGGTTGAGGCCGACGCTGGCCGCATGGGCCGTGCGCACATTGGCGCGGACCGACACGTTCATGCCGATGTAGCCGGCCAGGCCGGAAAGTATGGCGCCGACGGCGAAGCCGCCCGCCGTGCCCCAGCCGAGCGTGAAGCCGAGCACCAGGAACAGCACCACGCCGACGATACCGATCGTCGAGTACTGGCGGTTCAGGTAGGCGCTGGCGCCCTGCTGGATGGCAGCAGCAATTTCCTGCATGCGGGCATTGCCTGCGGGCTGGGCGACGATCCAGCGCACGGACAGGATGCCGTAAAGAATGGCGGCCACGCCGGCGCCAATCGCGAGCAGCAGCGCGAAGTCAGTAGTCATGCTCAACCTCCCAAACGGGTCTTCACTCGTAATTCTGGCAGGGTGGTGCGGGCGCCGAGTTCTGCGACTCGGTCTAAGGCCCGGTCAGCCCCGGAAAAAAGGCGCGGGACTATACCACAAAGGCCTTTTTAAGCTTCTTTTTCACGGGTTTGTTCTTGAGCACCACGTACTTCGGCAGGCCGTCCTGGTACGGCGGGTAATCCTCGCCCTGGATCAGCGGCGCGAGGTACCTGCGGCCCTTGGCGGTGATGTGAAGTCCGTCCGGGGTGATGTAGTCGCGGGGCAGCATCTTCTCGACGTTGGCCACCTGGTCCAGGCTCGCCATGCCGATCTTCCAGCGGTAGGGCCGGTTCGAGGTGCGGACGATCGTCGGCATCACCGAGTTGTGGCCTTTCAATGCCAGGTCGACCGCGGCCTTGCCGACGGCATACGCCTGCTCGACGTCGACCTTCGATGCGATGTGCCGCGCCGCGCGCTGCAGGTAGTCCGCCACGGCCCAGTGGTACTTGTAGCCGAGCTTGTCCTTGACCAGCTGTGCCACGACCGGGCCTACGCCGCCGAGCTGCGCGTGGCCGAAGGCGTCACGCGTGCCCGCGTCGGCCAGGAACTTGCCGTCCTTGTTGCGCACGCCTTCGGACACCACGACCGCGCAATACCCGTACTTCTTGACGCATTCCTCCGTGCGGGCGAGGAAGGCAGCTTCGTCGAACGCGATTTCGGGGAACAGGATGATGTGCGGCGCGTCGCCTGCCTTCTGCGCGGCGAGGCCGCCGGCTGCGGCGATCCAGCCCGCGTGACGTCCCATCACTTCCAGCACGAACACCTTGGTGGACGTGCGGGCCATCGAGGCGACGTCGAAGCCGGCTTCACGGATCGACACCGCCACGTATTTGGCTACGGACCCGAAGCCCGGGCAGCAGTCGGTAATGGGCAGGTCGTTGTCGACTGTCTTCGGCACGTGGATGGCCTGCAGCGGGTACCCCAGCTTTTCGGCCAGCATCGAGACCTTGTAGCACGTGTCGGCCGAGTCACCGCCGCCGTTGTAGAAAAAGTAACCGATGTCGTGGGCCTTGAAGACTTCGATCAGGCGCTCGTACTGCGCCGGGTTGTCCTCGTACTTCTTCAGCTTGTAGCGTGCCGAGCCGAACGCGCCGGCGGGCGTGTGTCGCAGGGCGCGGATGTCGGCGGCACTTTCCTTGCCGGTGTCGATGAGGTCTTCGGTCAGCGCGCCGAGGATGCCGTTGCGGCCCGCGTACACCTTGCCGATGCGCCGTGGGTGCTTCCGGGCCGTCTCGATGACGCCGCAGGCAGAGGCGTTGATGACGGCGGTGACGCCACCGGACTGGGCGTAGAAGGCGTTGCGCGGACCTGTCGTCTGCTTCATCTTTGCTCCCGAAAATACGCCCACAATCGTGGACTTACGTGCATTTGTCAGCCGCTGAAGGATACCCCGGCCGAGCGTCGGCTTCTAACATTTTGCACGCGGGGCGATGCTCTCCTGCGGAAGCTGCTTCTGGCTCCCGACGGGGCAATTTCGGTAACGTGCGCGCCTCTCGAAACCGACCTCCAACGGCCCCGCAACATGAGACTCGTACTCCTAGGCGCACCCGGCTCCGGCAAGGGCACTCAGGCCCAGCGCCTGCGTGACCAGAAAGGGTTCCCCCAGATTTCGTCCGGGGACCTGCTCCGCGACGCCGTCGCGCGCGGCACCGAACTTGGCAAGCGCGCCAAGGTGGCAATGGACGCCGGCGAGCTGGTGACCGACGACATCGTCCTCGGCCTGATCCGCGAGCGGCTCGGCCGCCCGGACGCCGCGAAGGGCTTCATCCTCGACGGTTATCCGCGCAACGTCGCGCAGGCGGGTGCGCTCGACCGACTGCTCGCCGACCTCGGCCAGCCGCTCGATGCAGTCGTGCTGATGCAGGTCGACGAAAAGGCGCTCGTGCTGCGCCTGACTGGTCGTCGGACGTGCCCGGACTGCGGCAAGGTGTTCAACGTATATTCGTCGGCGTCGGGCAAGGGCGAGCGCTGCGACAACCCGGTCCACGGTGCGGAGTCGCCGCTGCTGAAGCAGCGGGACGACGACAAGGAAGACGTCATTGCGAACCGGCTCAAGGTCTACAACGCGCAGACTGCCCCGTTGATCGAGCACTATCAGGGTCGCGGTCTGCTGCGGATCGTCAATGCCGACCAGCCAGTCGATCGTGTCTACGCCGAGTTCGTGCAAGTCACCGGCGCTTGACGTCAGGCGTTCGATCCGGAACCTTTCCCAGAGCGCGACGCTCACCTATTCCATGCGCGAGAAAGTACCGGATCGGACGCCTGACGCGTCGCGCGACTATTGTTGTAACCCGAGGGCGCGGGACAGGAGCTAAGAGAGCGCTGCCAGCAGCTTGTCGCCGAGCACGTCCCTGCGCCAGCCGCGCATGAGCGGACCCCCGTCGGGCGCACCGGACCCAAACGCGATCGCCTCGACGTCCTTGCGCGTCGCGAGCACCTCGGCGGATACCTCCAGTTCCGCAGACACATCCCGTACAACCTGCAGCAGGCGGGTTGCGAGTGCCATCTGCTCAGGCTCTGGACGCTTTGGAGCGGCGAGCGGAACGCCCGATTCGTCGGCGCGCGCAGTACGCATCAGCTCCAGCAATTCATCCCCGCGCTTGCGGATAACGCTCGGCGGTAACGTCGGGACGGACTCCAGCGCAGCGATCGACACGGGGTCGCGCGCAGCCAACGCATAGAGCGCTTCGTCCGCCAGGATCCAGCCGCGCGGTTTGTCCGATTCGATAGCGCGCCGTTCGCGCCAGTCGGCCAATGCGCGCGCCGCCGACTGCTCGACCGGCCGCAGCCGGTTCAGTCCCTTGAGCCGACGCCAGGCCAGTGCCGGGTCGGTGCGGTACAGCGCGGGATTCTCGTAGGCGGCCGCATCCTCGGTGACCCAGTCGGCACGACCTTTTGCGACCAGGGCGGCGTGCAGGTCGGTGTGCAGCGTGAGCAGGTGTCGCACGTCGTCGGCGGCGTACGCGATCTGCGCGGGCGTGAGTGGCCTGCGCGACCAGTCGGTGCGTGTCTGGCCCTTGTCGATCGAATGACCGAGCTGCCGGGCGACGAGCTCTGCGTAGCCGACCTGTGGTGGAAACCCCAGCAGCGCCGCGGCAACCTGCGTGTCGAACAGCGGGCCGGGCACCGATCCACCCGATTGCAGCAGCACCTCCAGGTCCTGGCGCGCGGCATGCAGGATCTTCAGCTTCGAACGGTCCTGCAGCAGTTCGTGCAGCGGCGCGAGGTCCAGGCCGACGAGCGGGTCGATCAGGTAGCAGTCCGATTCCGTGGCGATCTGCACGAGGCAGAGTTGCGCGTGGTAGGTACGCTCGCGCATGAACTCGGTGTCGAGCGCGAGCCGGTCCGAACTCCGCAGCCGGAACAAGGCGGCCTCGAGTTCTCCGGGTTCCTGGATCAGCCTCGCTTCGCGCATCGGGTCGGTCACCTGCGTGTAGAATCGCCGCTCCTCAGGCCGCCGCTTCGAATCGTGCTGCACTTCCTGAAGGCATTTCTCGACATCGTACTCTGGCGGCGCGGTCCACAGGACCTTCCAGAGTCGCGCTTGCTGCTGTGGCTGACAGCCGCGGCGTACGTCGCCGTATCGATTGCGCAACTCACGCTGCTCGAGGAGCCGGCCGCCGCCTGGCTGGTCTTCGTCGTGCTCGATCCAGTCCTGCTCACTGCAGGGGTGTACCTGCTCCTGCAACTGTTCGGCAAGACGGACCGGTTCCTGCAAACCGCCACCGCGGTGCTCGGCACCGGCGTCGTGCTCGGATTGTGCATGTTCCTGCCGGTACAATGGCTGTTGACGCAAGCGGCCGTGCCGCCGGGATCCACCGCGGCCGGCCTGATCGCGCTCGGCATGGTCGTGATTTTCGCGCTGGTCACGGGCCGCATCGTCAAACTCGCGACGGACTCGAACCTGTTCACGGGCGTCACGCTGTCGCTCACGTATTTCCTGTTGATCAACCTGCTGCTCCATCTCGCGAGCGGTGGAGGGAGCTGAATTTGCACCTGCACATACTCGGCGTCTGCGGCACCTTCATGGGAGGCATCGCGGCCATCGCGCGCACCGCCGGCCATCGCGTCACCGGTTCCGATCGCAACGTTTATCCGCCGATGAGCACGCAGCTCGCGGCGCTCGGCGTCGACGTCATCGAAGGCTACGAACCCGACCAGCTCAAGCTGAACCCGGACGTTTTCGTGGTCGGCAACGTGATGAGCCGTGGCAATCCGCTGGTCGAAGCGCTGCTCGACAGTGGCAAGCGCTACGAGTCGGGGCCCGACTGGCTGGCGCGCAACGTGCTGCAGGTCGATGACCGCTGGGTGCTCGGCGTCGCAGGCACGCACGGCAAGACGACGACCAGCAGCATGCTCGCGTGGATACTCGAACACGCGGGCCTCGATCCCGGCTTCCTGATCGGCGGCGTGCCGCTCGATTTCGACGTCAGCGCGCGCCTGGGTGGCGGCCGTCATTTCGTGATCGAGGCCGACGAGTACGACACCGCGTTCTTCGACAAGCGGGCGAAGTTCGTGCACTACCGGCCGCGCACGGCGATCCTCAACAACCTCGAGCACGACCACGCCGACATCTATCCGGACGTGGCTTCGATCCAGAAACAGTTCCACCTGCTGTTGCGCACCGTGCCCGGCAATGGCCGGCTGATCGTCAACGCCGACGAACCGCACCTCGACGAAGTGCTGCGCATGGGGTGCTGGACACCCGTCGAGCGTTTTTCCAGTGCCAGTACGACAGGATGTGAATGGCGTATCGCCGCGGCGGGCGGTGATGAAAGTTTCGCGAGCTTCGACATCTGGCGCGGTGAGCGCAACCTCGGCCGTGTCGACTGGGACCTGCTGGGTCGCCACAACGCGGCCAATGCGATTGCTGCAGTGGCCGCGGCCTGTCACGCGGGTGTCGGCGAAGACGCAGCGCTCGAGGCGTTGCGACGATTCGGTGGCGTGAAGCGCCGCCTCGAGGTGCGCGGAGTCGTGCGCGATATCGTCGTGTATGACGACTTTGCCCATCATCCGACCGCCATTGCGACGACCCTCGATGGCGTCCGTCGCCGGGCGGGGCAGGGCCGCGTCATTGCGGTGCTCGAGCCACGCTCGAACACGATGAAACTCGGCACGCACAAGACGGCGCTGGCCACGTCGCTCGCCAGCGCGGACCGTGTCTACGTCTACCAGTCGCCCGAGGTGAAGTGGGACGTGACGGACGCCATGCTGCCCCTCGGGTCGCTGGCTACGGTCCAGGCGGATCTGCAAAAGCTCGTGACTGCCCTGGTTGCGGAAGCGCGCCCGGGCGATCACCTGGTGCTGATGAGCAATGGCTCGTTCGGCGGCCTGCACGAACACCTCCTGCGGGCCCTGCGCGCTGCGGCGCCATAGTCCTGCGGAAGCGGCATAATCGACCCATGTCCGACCCGGCCTCGACGCGACAGGAGATTCCGCTGTTTCCGCTCGGCACCGTCCTGTTTCCAGGCGGTCCGCTGCCGCTGCGCATCTTCGAGGCGCGTTACATCGATCTGGTGCGGCGCTGCATGCGCGAAGATTCCGGGTTCGGCGTGGTTCTCCTGACGGACGGACCGGAGGCTGGCGACGGCCCCACCGCCACGAGTGACGTCGGCACGTACGCGCGTATCGTCGACTTTTCGGGCCAGCCGGACGGGTTGCTGGGCATCGAGGCCCGTGGCGAGCGCCGATTCCGGATCCTGTCGCGCAGCCGCGCACGCGACGGGCTCAACATGGCCGCAGTGGAGTGGCTGCCCGACGAGGTGCACGTGCCGGTGCCGGAGGAGTTTTCCGATCTCGGACCTGCGCTCGATTACGTGCTTGGCCAGGTCGGCGATCCCTACGAATCACTGGAACGTCAACTCGACGACGCGGGCTGGATTGCCGGCCGACTTGCAGAAATCCTGCCCTTGCCGCCGGCGCAGAAGCAGCAATGCCTCGAACTCGACGACCCCATCGAGCGCCTGCGTTTCCTGCGGCCCCTGTTCGAAATCACGACCGAGCCGCCGACGGCTGGCACCGAACCAGGCGACGACTGAGTTCGCGCAAATTGCAGCGTCTGGGCGAGTAATCGGACTCGCGGCCACTGCTGCCCTCGCGTCGAATGACGACGTACCGTGCCCGTGCGGCGCGGCGTCTCACACTGCGAGGAGTCATCGATCATGGACGACATCAAGGCTGCCGAAATCCTGAAATCCCTGGCCGCGGGCATGGACCCGTCCGCGGGGCAACCGCTGACCAGCATCGCGCCGCTGCAATCGCCGGATGTCGTGCGCGCCCTGTTCCTGGCGGCCGATTCGCTGGAGATGCGCCTGCGCCAGTCGCGGCGGCAATCCACGCTGCCACGCAACGCCGGCAAACCGTGGTCGTCGGAGGAGGACCAGCGCCTGCTGGCTGGATTCGACGCCGGCACCCGGGTCGACGAACTCGCCGCGACGCACGAGCGCACGCGCGCAGGCATCGAGGCACGCCTGGTGAAGCACGGCAGGCTCGAGGCCACCGAGGCGCCCGCCGCGCGCATCCGCTGAGCCACCACTCGCTGCGGGATACAATCGCGGGATGGTGACTGTCCCGCCTACCGCTGAAAGTCGCGTGCCGCCGGAGGCGGAACCGGTGACCGGACGCAGGCTGCGCGTGATGAACGTCATTCTCTCGCGCGGATTCGCGGGCTCGGAGCGTGCGGCGGTGGAAGCCTGCGCGGCGCTGTCGCGACGGCACGATGTCGCGCTCGTAATCCGCAGCGATCACCGCGACCGCTCGGGCGTCAGCCTGCTCGACGAACTCGAGCCCGGCATCCAGGTCTTCGAGGTGCCGCCGCGGTGGCGTACTCAGCATCGGCTCGCCGAGATCATCGAGCGGTGGCGGCCGGACATCATTCACACGCACCTGCGCCGCGGCACACGCTATGTCGCACGCATCAAGCGCACTGCACGCCACGTCAGCACGCTGCACCTGCATCTCAACGGTCCGCACTACCTGCGGACCGACGCGCTCTTCTGCATCTCCGAGTGGCAGCTGGCGACGGTGCCTTCCTCCTACCGCGGCAGGACCTATCTGGTGCCGAACTCGCTCGTGTCTCACCCCCGGCTGCAGCCCGAGCGAATCCGCCAGCTGCGTGCAGAATTCGGTGCGGGAGACGACGATTTCCTGATCGGTGGGGTCGGACGCATCGTGCCGCGCAAGGGTTTCGACGTGCTGCTGCAGGCGTTCGCACAGGCGAAGCTGCCGCGGGCGAAGCTCGTCATCGTGGGCGATGGCAGCGAGCGTGGATCCCTGCAGCGTCTGGTCGCGGATGGCGTGCGCTTCGAAGGCTTCCGCCGCGACGTGAAGGATCTTTACCAGGCCTTCGACCTGTTCGTGTGCCCGTCGCGGTACGAGCCCTTTGGGCGCGTGATCGCCGAAGCGCTCGACAGCGGCGTCCCGGTCATCGCATGCGATTCGCACGGGCCACGTGACTTTGCGCGGCGGTATCCGATCGACCTGGTGCCCGTCGACGACGCGGGGCAAATGGCTGCAGCCCTCCACCGCCATCATGCTGCGGGGCGCAGGCGGATCGAATCTGACTTGTCCGAGTTCAGCCTGGAACGGACGGCTGCACGCATGGAGCATGCGTACCGGGCCGTGCTGTCGTCGGCGCCAGCGGCCACCGGCAGTGAATCCGGGTTCGCCGCGCCGCCGCGCGTGACTGCCGCGGTTGCGAACGCTCCTCCCGCTCGCGTGCTGTTCTCGCCGGTCTCGGGCCCCGGCGGCGCCGGCGAACTGATGCGGTCCCTGATCATCGCGCGTGCGCTCGCGAAGGAAGATCCGAGCGCGGACATCCGTTTCCTGGTGAGCCGCCACGCCGTGTTCCGCGAGTCCGTGAATTTCCCGATAATCGACTGCGACGCTTCACCGACCAGGAGCACGCCGCAGGTACTGGCGACGATCGCGTCATTCCGGCCCGACGTGATGGTCTTCGACAACTCGGGTCGCACGTCACAGCTGCGTGCGGCCAAGCGCGCAGGGGCCCGGCTCGTCTTCTCCAGCCGCTCGCCGAAGCTGCGCTGGAAAGCCTTTCGCATCAAATGGATGCGCCTGCTCGACGAGCACTGGATTGTGTTCCCCAGGTTCGTGACCGGCGGCCTGTCATGGGTCGAGCGCCTGAAGCTGGGCTACTTTCCACGGCATGGCGTGCGCCGGTTCGACACGCTGTTTACGCCGGCAGAACCGGCGGACCGCAACGCGTGGCTCGCCGGGCACGGGCTCGAATCCGGAACATTCGTCGTGTTCGTGCCCGGCGGGCGTGGTGAAGCCACGCGCGTGGCGGAACCGGCGGAACTGTTCATTGCGGCCGCACGCGAATTTTCTGCGGCCACCGGACAGCGCACTGTCGTGCTCACGGGGCGCAAGAGCGTCATGCCGTCCGACGACCCGAACCTGGTCCTGTTGTCGCGGATCGAACCCGATCAGGTGCAGTACCTGCTCGCGGCAGCGCTGCTGGTGGTCAGCAATGGCGGCTCGACCATGATCCACGTGCTGGCGCACGGGCGCCCGCTGGTGGCGATTCCGCTGGCTGGCGATCAGGACCGCCGTATCCGTCGCGCGGTCAGGCTGCAGATCGCAGACACGGCCGGGCGGACGCCGCAGGCCATTGCCGAAGTCGCTGCGCGACTCCTGCGCGAGCCCGAGCGGCGCGCTGCGATGTGTCGGTACACCGCCGAACTCGGGATTGCCAATGGGGTGAGTGAGGCCGTGGCTGCGTTGATTGCGCTCGCTCGGCAACGCAGCGGCTGACAGATCCCGCCTGGACCACGACCGGAACGATCGCGACCCCCTGAGCCCGTCGATGTCGGCACGGTAGTGGTGCATTCGGCCATGGCAGGCCCGACCCGTGCGTCACCGGACCCGTGTGCGGGCCGGCAACGGCAGATCAGAGTCCCTTGAACACCCGGGAAGCGGCTGCGATCGTCGCGTCGATGTCGGCTTCGGTGTGCGCTACCGATACGAACCCCGCCTCGAATGCCGACGGTGCCAGGTACACGCCCTCTTTCAACATGCCGTGGAAGAACTTCCTGAAGCGCTCGACGTCGCAGGCCGTGGCTTCGGCATAACTGTTCACGTGCGGGGCGGTCGTGAAGAACAGGCCGAACATGCCGCAGACATGGTTGGTCGCGAGTGGCACGCCGGCCTCCCGCGCGGCCTCGCTGATACCGTGCACGAGACGGCTGGTCAGCTCGGCCAGATGCGCATGGAACCCAGGTGCAGCGATGCCGTTCAGCGTCGCGAGACCGGCTGCCATTGCCACCGGGTTTCCAGACAGGGTGCCCGCCTGGTAGACCGGGCCAAGCGGCGCGATGTGCGACATGATGTCACGGCGTCCGCCGAACACGCCGACGGGCATGCCGCCGCCCACGATCTTGCCGAGCGTGGTGAGGTCCGGCTTGATCCCATACAGCGCTTGCGCACCGCCTTTCGCGACGCGGAATCCCGTCATCACTTCGTCGAAGATCAGCACAGCCTGATGCTTCGTGCATTCCTCGCGCAGCGCTTCGAGGAAACCGGGCACCGGAGGAATGCAGTTCATGTTGCCGGCGACCGGTTCGACGATGACGCACGCGATGTCCGCGCCGATCTCGCCGAACAGCTGCCGCACCTGCGCGATGTCGTTGTACGAGAGCGTAAGCGTGTGCGCCGCGAGTTCCGGCGGCACGCCCGGTGATGTCGGGACGCCGAGCGTCAGCATGCCGGAGCCGGCCTTGACCAGCAGCGAGTCCGAGTGGCCGTGATAGCAGCCTTCGAATTTCACGATCTTCTGCCGGCCCGTGAAGCCGCGCGCGAGACGGATCGCGCTCATCGTGGCTTCGGTGCCGGAACTGCACATGCGCACGAGTTCGATCGACGGCACCAGCTCGATGATCCTGCGCGCGACGACGGTCTCGATCTCCGTGGGCGCGCCGAACGAAAGTCCATTGACTGCCGTTTCCTGCACGGCGCGGATCACGTCGGGGTGTGCGTGGCCGAGGATCATCGGACCCCATGAGCCGACGTAGTCGATGAACTCGCGGCCATCGGCCGACCAGACCCGCGAGCCTTTGGCCCGTGCGAAGAAAATGGGTTCGCCGCCCACGCTGCGGAACGCACGCACGGGCGAATTCACGCCGCCGGGGATGTACTTGCACGCTTCTTGGAACAGGCTCACGTCGATGGACTCCCGCGGTGTTGATGGCCGTCCCCTGACAGGGCGGGGCGGCGAGTGCGGCGTATCTTAGCAGCGCGCTCGCGTCGCTCGGCTGCGGGCCTTAAACTGCTGCCGAAAACACGGACACGACGGCCGCGCAGATGCGCGTCGCACGATCCTGCAGGGAGATTCGCCTGACCGAACCCACGTGGCATTGGTACCTGCTGGTCGCCCTCGGCAGCGGCCTGGGTGGAGCGGGCCGGCTTTTCGTATCGACGCTCGCAGGACGCGTCGCGGGTTACGGCTTCCCCTGGGGCACGCTATTCGTCAACGTGCTCGGCTGCCTGGCCGTCGGTGCGCTGGGTGCGTTGTTCGCGCCATCGAATCCGCTCCATCTCCGGCACGACCTGCGCATGCTCATGATCGTCGGGATTCTGGGCGGCTTTACGACGTTCTCGGCGTTCTCGCTGGAAACGCTGCAGCTCGTGCAACGCGGTTCGATCGGAGCAGCAGGTGCATACGCCGTTGCTTCGCTGGTGCTGTGCCTGCTCGCTGCGGCATTGTCGTACGCGCTCGTGACGTCGATGCTGCGCTGAGTCAGTCGTCGCGGTAGCCCTCCAGCCACACGACCTCGGACGCGATCGAGCCGTTCGCGAACAGGTCGATCACACGATATCCCGGCGGTCGTTCATCCGTTGCGAAGTCACTGCGCGGCTTGAACTGCATGCACGTCGCAGGTGTGCACATGAATCGCACGTCGCCTGCGCGGAAGAGATCGAGTGCCTGGTGCGCGTGGCCCCAGCACACACCGCGAACTTTAGGGTGCCGTTCGACCGCCGCCGACAACGCCGGTCCATCGAGCAGGCCCAGTTCGTCCAGCGAAGGCGAATCCATGGGCACGGGCGGGTGGTGCAGCACGACCAGCGCATGCGGGTCGGAGTGATCAGCCAGTGCGCGCTCGACTTCCTGCAGTTGCGCGGACCCGAGCCGGCCCTCGCCGTCTGCTGACTCGGCAAACCAGGACTCGAGCAGCAGCAGCAGCCAGCCATTGCGCGTGCGCCACTGGCCACCCACCTGAAATGGCGCGTGACCCAATTGGCGCCGCAACTCTTCGGGGATGTCGTGGTTTCCAGGAATGACGAGGACCGGTGCCCCAAGGTCGCCGAACAGCAGGTCGATGGTGCCGTACGCTTCGGACTCGTCGTGTACGACGTCGCCCGTCAGCAGCAAGGCGTCGACAGGGAAGAAATGACGCTGCGCGTGCGCGAGACAGGCTTGCAGCCGTGGCAACGTCCGCGCGCCGCGGATCGAGCCCGCCGGATCGCGCAGCAGGTGCGTGTCGGTGAACTGGACCAGGCGGGCGCTCGGGGCGGAGCCGGGTGGTCGGGCTGGAGCGGGAATCATCGTCATAGCCATATAGGACAGGCATCATCGCAAATCTATCCGCGGTGCAGGAGGCCCCATGTCGAACCGTTCGATCACGCTCACGGATTCGCTCTACGACTACATGAACGACGTCTCACTGCGCGAGCCTCCGTTGCTGCTCGCCCTGCGCGAGGAGACGTCGGAGCTGACGCAGCGGGCCATGCAGATTTCGCCGGAGCAGGGTCAGTTCATGGCGCTGCTCGCGCGCCTGATCGGTGCCCGACGCTGCCTCGAGGTCGGGGTGTTTACCGGCTATTCGTCGCTCGCAACGGCGCTCGCGCTGCCCGACGACGGCCGCATCGTTGCGTGCGACGTGAGCGAGGAATGGACCTCGGTGGCGCGCCGGTACTGGAAGCGTGCGGGCGTCGAGCACAAGATCGATCTGCGGCTGGCGCCGGCGACCGATACGCTCGATGCGCTGCTGGCGCAAGGCCAGGCCGGCACGTTCGATTTCGCGTTCATCGACGCCGACAAGACCAGCTACCTGGCGTACTACGAGCGAACCCTTGTGCTGCTGCGGCAGGGCGGACTGGTGCTGGTCGACAACACGCTCTGGAGCGGTCGCGTTGCGGACCCGGAGGTTGCCGATGCCGACACCGTGGCGCTGCGGCACTTCAACGAGGTTCTGCACCGGGACGAGCGCGTCGATCTTTCGCTGTTGCCGCTGGGGGATGGGCTGACGCTGGCGCGGAAGAGGGGATATTGGACAGGGGATAGGGGATAGGGGATTAGGGGATAGGGGATAGGGGATAGGGGATAGGGGTTAGGGGTTAGTCGGAGTGATGTCGTTGCCTGATGCTGCGGCTCCGATTACTGAGCACAAGGAGAATCAGATGATGTCGCACGACCGCAAGGACATTGAAGAGCTTGCACAGGAGTACACGGCCGCGTGGAACTCAGGCTCCCCGCAGAATGTGGCCGCCTGTTTCGCAGAGGACGGCGAGATCGTGATCAATCGCGGCACGCCGTGGCGAGGACGTTCGGGCATCGCCGGGATGGCGGCCGGGTTTTTCGCCGATGTTCCGGACATGAAGCTCACCTGCGACGGAGTCCGCTGCGCCGGGTCTCATGTCGTCTACCTGTGGACTTTCACGGGGCATGCAGCCGAAACCGCGAATGCCCTTACCGTGCATGGCTGGGAGGAGTGGGACGTTGGTGACGACCTGAAGGTGAAAGCGTCCCGCGGCTGGTACGACTCGGAGGACTACGCGCGGCAGGTCGCTGGCGGAACAGCCTGATCGTCGCCACTCGATACCAAGGCCAAAAAAACGGCCGCCCCGTGGCGGCCGTCTTCATTCCGACTAACCCCTATCCCCCAACCCCTAACCCCTTGTCGGCCAGGAACGGGGGACGGTGGCTACTCAATACCGGTACTGATCCGTCTTGAACGGACCCTGCGGCGACACGCCGATGTACGCAGCCTGCTCGGGCGTCAGCGTCGTCAGGTGCACGCCGATGCGCTCGAGGTGCAACTGCGCGACCTTCTCGTCGAGGTGCTTCGGCAGCACGTAGACGTCCTTGCCGTACTTCGCGCCGTGCTTGAACAGCTCGATCTGCGCGAGCACCTGGTTCGTGAACGAGTTCGACATCACGAACGACGGGTGACCCGTCCCGCAGCCCAGGTTCACGAGCCGGCCTTCCGCCAGGATGATCAGGCGCTTGCCGTCGGGAAAGACCACGTGATCGACCTGCGGCTTGATGCTTTCCCAGGTGTACTGCTTCAGCGCGGCGATCTCGATCTCGCTGTCGAAGTGGCCGATGTTGCAGACGATGGCCTGGTTCTTCATCCGCTTCATGTGCTCGTGGTTGATCACGTTCACGTTGCCGGTGGCGGTCACGAAGATGTCGGCCTTGTCGCAGGCTTCGTCCATCGTCACGACGCGGTAGCCTTCCATCGCCGCCTGCAGCGCGCAGATCGGGTCGATCTCCGTGATCCACACCTGGGCCGACAGGGCGCGCAGCGATTCCGCCGAGCCCTTGCCGACGTCGCCGTAACCCGCAACGACCGCGACCTTGCCCGCAATCATCACGTCCGTGGCGCGCTTGATCGCGTCTACCAGCGACTCACGGCAGCCGTAGAGGTTGTCGAACTTCGACTTGGTGACCGAGTCGTTGACGTTGATTGCAGGGAACGGCAGTTCGCCCTTCCTGGCGAACCCGTAAAGGCGCTTGACGCCCGTCGTCGTTTCTTCGGTCACGCCCTGGATCTGCGCGAGGCGCTTCGAATACCAGCCAGGGCTCGACTCGAGGCGCTTGCGGATCGAGTTGTACAGCGAGACTTCTTCTTCGTTCGTCGGCTTCGAGATCAGCGACAGGTCCTTTTCGGCCTTCGTGCCAAGCAGGAGCAACAGCGTCGCGTCGCCGCCGTCGTCGAGGATCATGTTGGCGTGCTGGCCGTTCGGCCATTCGAAGATGCGGTGGGTGTATTCCCAGTAGTCGTCCAGCGTCTCGCCCTTGTAGGCGAAGACCGGCGTGCCCGTCGCTGCCACATACGCAGCGGCGTGGTCCTGGGTGGAGTAAATGTTGCACGATGCCCAGCGCACGTCGGCGCCGAGCGCCTTCAGCGTGTCGATCAGCATCGCGGTCTGGATGGTCATGTGCAGCGAGCCGGCAATGCGCGCGCCTTTGAGCGGTTGCTCCCTGGCGAACTCCTTGCGGATGGCCATCAGGCCCGGCATCTCGCTTTCGGCGATGGCCGTTTCCTTGCGGCCCCAGTCGGCGAGCGCAAGGTCGGCCACGACGTAGTCCTGGCCCGGTTTCGGGGAAATCACGGCAGCATTCATCGGACGATCCTCTCTCGTTGGACCGTGGCGATTCGGACGGGCGGCGAGGAGGGATTCGCTTTTGCTCGCTCGCCTGAACGACACCACGTGGTTCAGCGAGCGCGGTTGGGTAAACCCAATGCCTGAGCCTGGCGGACAGACGGTCCGTTGCAGCGCTCCTCAGGCGGGGCCGCGATGATACACAGCTGTCCCAGGAGCTAAAAGGGGGTAGGGGTTAGGGGATGGGGGTTAGTCGGAGGTGCTGCTGAAGGCTGAAAGATGGGCTCAGGACCTGCTAGAGGGGGCGCTGAAGTGTCGGTCTGCGGCGATCTTCCGACTAACCCCTAACCCCTAACCCCTAGCCCTCTCTAGCGGGCCTCGTCAGAGGGCCTGCGTCAGAGGCCCGCGTCCTTGCGGAGCGCTTCCGCCTGGTCCGTCTTTTCCCAGGTGAAGGCGGTAAACGCCTCGCTCTTTTCGACGCGCCTGCCCGCGATGTTTTCCTTCCACTTGTACGTCATGTGCACCGGGTCACGGCCAAAATGGCCGTACGAAGCGGTCGCACGGTACATCGGGTGGACGAGATCGAGCATCTTGATGATGCCGTACGGGCGCAGGTCGAAGTGCGCGCGCACCAGCTGCTCGAGACGGTCCTGGCTCACCTTGCCGGTCCCGAACGTGTCGACCGTGATCGAGGTCGGTTCGGCCACGCCGATTGCATAGGACACCTGGATTTCGCAGCGGTCGGCCAGGCCGGCGGCCACCAGGTTCTTGGCAACGTAACGTGCCGCGTAGGCGGCAGAACGGTCCACCTTGGACGGATCCTTGCCGGAGAACGCGCCGCCGCCGTGGCGGGCCATGCCGCCGTAGCTGTCGACGATGATCTTGCGGCCGGTGAGGCCGCAGTCGCCGACCGGGCCGCCGATGACGAAGTTGCCCGTCGGGTTGATGTGGAACCTGGTGTCCTTGCCCAGCCACTCCTTCGGCAGCACGTGCTTGATCACGAGTTCCATCACGGCTTCGCGCAGGTCATCGAGCTTCACGTCGGGGTCGTGCTGGGTGGAGAGCACCACGGCGTCGAGCCCGGTGACCTTGCCGTCTTCATAGCGGCAGGTGACCTGGGACTTCGCGTCCGGGCGCAGCCACGGCAGCAGGTTGTTCTTGCGGACTTCGGCCTGGCGCTCGACGAGCTTGTGCGCGTAGCAGATCGGCGCCGGCATCAGGCTCGGCGTCTCGTTGCTGGCATAGCCGAACATGAGGCCCTGGTCGCCGGCACCCTGTTCTTCGGGATTGCTGCGGTCGACGCCCATCGCGATGTCGGGCGACTGCTTGCCGATGATGTTCAGCACGCCGCAGGTGCGGCCGTCGAAACCGACGTGCGACGAGGTGTAGCCGATGTCGGTGATGACGCCGCGGACGAGGTCTTCGAGGTCCACCCAGGCTTCCGTCGTGACTTCACCGGCCACGATCGCAACGCCGGTCTTGACCAGCGTTTCGCAGGCCACGCGCGAGCGCTTGTCCTGCGAAATCATGGCATCGAGCACCGCGTCCGAAATCTGGTCGGCGACCTTGTCCGGGTGGCCCTCGGAGACGGATTCGGACGTGAACAGATAACCGGTCGACATGAGTGAACTTCCCAGGGCAAACAGCCATGAATTATAGAGCGAGTCGGATTGTCCCTGACGCCCTTTCCATCGGGCGTGATGTCAAGCCCGGTCTTACGCAGTCCCGGGGACCCCACATCTCGGCAGATTTCGTGTGACCCGACCCCTGCCCGGACGTTAAAATGACGGGATTTCCACGAGGGTTCACGATGCCCACACGCCGGCAGTTCGCCAACGCCATCCGTGCGTTGAGCATGGATGCGGTCCAGAAGGCCAATTCCGGCCATCCCGGCATGCCCATGGGCATGGCAGACATCGCGCAGGTCCTGTGGACGGACCACCTCAAGCACAACCCGGGCAACCCCGAGTGGGCCGACCGCGACCGCTTCGTGCTGTCGAACGGGCACGGTTCGATGCTGCTGTATTCGGTCCTGCACCTGACGGGCTACCCGCTCGCGATCGACGACCTCGCGAACTTCCGGCAGTTCGGCTCGCACACGGCGGGCCACCCGGAGGTCGATCGTCACCTCGGCATCGAGACCACGACCGGCCCGCTCGGCCAGGGCCTCGCCAATGCCGTAGGCATGGCGCTCGCCGAAAAACTGCTGGCAGCCGCCTGCAACCGGCCGGGGCACGAGATCGTCGACCATCACACCTACGTGTTCCTCGGCGACGGCTGCCTGATGGAAGGCGTGTCGCACGAAGTCTGTTCGCTGGCCGGCACGCTCAAGCTCGGCAAGCTCGTGTGTTTCTACGACGACAACGGCATCTCCATCGATGGTGAAGTGCACGGCTGGTTCACCGACGACACGCCGAAGCGATTCGAAGCGTACGGCTGGCATGTCGTGCCGAAGGTTGACGGCCACGATGCCGCCGCGATCGAAGCCGCCATCCAGGCGGCAAAAGCGGATCCGCGTCCGTCGCTGATCTGCTGCAAGACCGTCATCGGCTGGGGTTCACCCAACAAGCAGGGCACCGAAGCCACGCACGGCGCGCCGCTTGGCGATGCCGAGATTGCCGCAACGCGCGCGGAGCTCGGCTGGACCGCGGCGCCATTTGTCGTGCCGGACGACATCCGTGCGGGCTGGGACGCCAGGGCGAAGGGCGCCGCGGTCGAGAAGGCCTGGCAACGGCGGTTCGCGGCCTATCGTGCGGCCCATCCGGAGCTCGCGGCTGAATTCGAGCGTCGTCAGCGCGGTGACACGCCAGCCGACTGGCGCGGCAAGTTGCAGGAGTTCATTGCTGCCCAGATCGAGAAGCCTGCGGCGATCGCCACCCGCTCCTCGTCGCAGCAGGTGCTGAACGTCCTGGGTGCCGCAATTCCAGAGATGCTCGGCGGCTCGGCCGACCTCACGGGTTCCAACAACACCAACCACAAGCTGTCGAAGGCGGTCGGCGATCCGGCCGACGGTGGCAACTACATTCACTACGGCGTGCGCGAATTCGGCATGTGCGCGATCATGAACGGCATTGCGCTGCACGGCGGCTTCATTCCGTACGGCGGCACGTTCCTCGTGTTCTCCGACTACGCGCGCAACGCAGCGCGCATGTCGGCGCTGATGCAGCAGCGCGTCGTGCTCGTGTTCACGCACGACTCGATCGGCCTCGGCGAGGACGGCCCGACGCACCAGCCCGTCGAGCACGTGGCCAGTCTGCGCCTGATTCCCAACATGCGGGTCTGGCGTCCGTGCGATACCGTCGAGACAGCCGTCGCCTGGGGTGATTCGATCGACCACGTGACGGGGCCGACGAGCCTGATCCTTACGCGCCAGGCGCTGCCGCCGATGCCGCGCACGCCGGCGCAGGTCGCCGCAATCGCGCGCGGCGGTTACGTGCTGATCGACAGCGCAGGCGCGCCGGAACTCGTGCTGATTGCGACGGGTTCCGAGGTCGCACTTGCCGTCGAGGCGGCGAAGCTGCTCACGGCGCAGGGCCGTCGCGTGCGCGTCGTCTCGATGCCGAGCACGAGCCTGTTCGACGCGCAGGATGCGGCCTATCGTGCCACCGTGCTGCCGGCCGGCACGAAGCGCGTGGCCATCGAGGCCGGTTCCAGGGAAACCTGGTGGCGCTACGTCGGTCTCGACGGTGCCGTCGTCGGCATGGATACATTCGGCGCCTCGGCACCGGCCAAGAAACTCTTCGAGCACTTCGGCTTCACCGCGGCCAACGTGGCCCAGGTTGCCGCCGGCCTGCTCTGATTCACCTCGGTTTTTGCAATTCAGTTCTGACGGGAGACGCAGGCAATGACAATCAAGGTCGGCATCAATGGCTTCGGTCGCATCGGCCGCATGGTGTTCCGCGCGGCGGTCAAGGATTTCGCCGACATCGAGATCGTGGGCATCAACGACCTGCTCGAGCCGGACTACCTGGCATACATGCTCAAGTACGACTCCGTGCACGGCCGCTTCAAGGGCGACATTGCCGTCGAAGGCAACACACTCGTCGTCAACGGCCGCAAGATCCGTCTCACCGCAGTGAGGGACCCGGCCGAATTGAAGTGGGGTGATGTCGGCGCCGACATCGTCATCGAATCGACCGGCCTGTTCCTCGACGCCGTCACCGCGCAGAAGCACCTGGCCGCGGGCGCGAAGAAGGTGATCATGTCGGCCCCGTCCAAGGACGAGACGCCGATGTTCGTCTTCGGCGTCAACCACACCAGGTATGCTGGCGAAACGATCATCTCGAACGCTTCGTGCACCACGAATTGCCTCGCGCCCGTCGCGAAGGTGCTGCACGACAACTGGGGCATCAAGCGCGGCCTGATGACCACCGTACACGCGGCGACGGCGACGCAGAAGACGGTTGACGGCCCCTCGAACAAGGACTGGCGCGGCGGCCGCGGCATCCTCGAGAACATCATTCCGTCGTCCACCGGTGCAGCGAAAGCCGTAGGTAAAGTCATCCCCGAGCTCAACAAGAAGCTCACGGGCATGGCGTTCCGCGTGCCGACGTCGGACGTCTCGGTCGTCGACCTCACGGTCGAGCTGATCAAGCCTGCCAAGTACGCCGAGATCTGCGCCGCGATGAAGGCGGCATCGCAGGGCGCGATGAAGGGCGTGCTCGGCTATACCGACGAGAAGGTTGTCGCGACGGATTTTCGCGGTGAGTCCTGCACGTCGGTGTTCGATTCCGAGGCCGGCCTCGCGCTCGACGACACCTTCGTCAAGATCGTGTCCTGGTACGACAACGAGTGGGGCTATTCGAGCAAGGTGCTCGAAATGGCGCGCGTCATTTCGAAGTGAGCACCGCTGAAACGGCGTTGACCGCCATTGCAAGGGAGAAAGGCATGTTCCGCGTGCTCAGGATGAGTGATGTGGACCTGAAGGGTAAGCGGGTGCTGATCCGCGAAGACCTGAATGTCCCCGTGAAGGACGGTGTGGTCACCAGCGATGCGCGCATCCGGGCGTCGCTGCCAACGATCGAGGCGGCACGCAAGGCCGGCGCCCGCGTGCTGCTGATGTCGCACCTCGGCCGTCCGCAAGAGGGCGTCCCTGCCGAGGAGTTCTCGCTGGCTCCCGTTGCCGCGAGGCTTTCCGAGATGCTCGGCCGCAAGGTCCGCTTCGAACGCGAATGGCTCGACGGCGTGACGTGCGAGCCGGGCGAAGTCGTCCTGCTCGAGAACGTGCGGTTCAACAAGGGCGAGAAGAAAAACAAGGACGAACTGGCGCAGAAGATGGCGGCGCTGTGCGACGTCTACGTCATGGATGCCTTCGCGACGGCCCACCGCGCCGAAGCGAGCACTCACGGCGTCGGCAGGTTTGCACCGATTGCGTGCGCCGGCCCGCTGCTGACCAACGAGCTGGAGGCGCTCGAAAAGGCGCTCGGCAATCCGAAGCGGCCGCTCGTCGCCATCGTGGGCGGGTCGAAGGTGTCGACCAAGCTCACGGTGCTCGAAACACTGCTCGGCAAGGTCGACAAGCTGATCGTCGGCGGCGGCATCGCCAACACGTTCCTGGCGGCCGCGGGGCATCCCGTCGGCAAGTCGCTCTATGAAGTCGACATGGTCGATACGGCCCGTACCTTGCTCGAGCGCTCGAAGCAGTCGGGCGTCGAGATTCCATTGCCGTCCGATGTCGTCGTCGCCAAGGAGTTCTCGGCGTCTGCCGAAGCGGACGTCAAGCTGGTCGCGCAGGTCGCGGCCGACGACATGATTCTCGACATCGGGCCCGATACCGCAGAGCGCTTTGCCTCGGCGCTCAAGGGCGCGAGCACGATCGTCTGGAACGGGCCGGTCGGTGTCTTCGAGTTCGACCAGTTCGGTGAAGGCACGCGTGTCCTCGCCCAGGCCGTGGCGCGCAGCCCGGCGTTTTCGGTGGCGGGCGGCGGTGACACGATCGCCGCGATCGAGAAATACGGTGTCCAGGAGGATATCTCCTACATCTCGACCGCTGGTGGGGCCTTCCTCGAATTCCTCGAAGGCAAGACACTGCCAGCCGTGGAAATGCTCGAACAGCGTGCCGCAGGATGACCCGCAGCCCCGGCCAGGCGGCGCGCAGTGAGATGCTGACGCGCCGAACCAAGATCGTCGCGACGCTCGGACCGGCGACTGACGCACCGGGCGTGCTCGAGGAAGTCATTCGTGCGGGCGCCGACGTACTGCGCGTCAACTTCTCGCACGGCGGACCGGCCGATCACCGGCGGCGCGTCGAGCGAGCACGGCAGGCGGCGGAAAGCGTCGGCAAGCACGTCGCGCTGCTCGGCGACCTGCAGGGACCCAAGATTCGCATCGAACGTTTCGCCGGCGGGCACACGGTGCTCACGGAAGGCGCGTCGTTCACGCTCGATCCGGCGCTCGATACCCATGACGGCACGGATCGCAGCGTCGGCATGACCTATACCCAGCTTGCCCGGGACGTTGCGCCGGGGGACGAGCTGATCCTCGGTGACGGCCAGATCGAACTCGTCGTCACCGCGATCCAGGGCGACAAGGTGGAATGCCGCGTGCTCGTCGGCGGCGAACTCGGCGACCAGAAGGGCATCAACCGCCGTGGCGGCGGTCTTTCGGCCAAGGCGCTCACCGACAAGGACCGCGAAGACGTCAAGCTCGCTGCCAGTCTCGACATCGATTATCTCGCCGTATCGTTCGTGCGCCAGGCAGCCGACATCGACGAAGCCCGCAGCCTGCTGTCCGCCGCGGGCAGTGATGCGCGAATCATCGCCAAGATCGAGCGCAGCGAAGCGATTCCCCGTCTCGACGAGATCGTGCAGGCCAGTGATGCGGTGATGGTCGCGCGTGGCGACCTCGGCATCGAGGTCGGCTACGCCGAGCTCACGGGCCTGCAGAAGCACATCCTGCAGGTCGCGCGGAAACACGACCGTGTGACCATTACGGCCACGCAGATGATGGAGTCGATGATCCAGAATCCGGTGCCGACGCGTGCCGAAGTCTCGGACGTGGCGAATGCCGTGCTCGACGGCAGCGACGCGGTGATGCTGTCGGGTGAATCGGCTGTCGGCAAGTACCCGGTGCGCGCCGTCGAGGCGATGGCCGAGGTGATCGTCGGCGCCGAGAAGTACCAGATCGCCCGCAACAGCCGTGGCGAGCGCTTCGAAGGCCGGGTCAGCGAGTTCGCGCAGGCGATCGCGCATGCAGTGATGTACACGGCCAACCACATGGCCGTCGAAGCCATCGTCGCGTTGACCGAATCCGGCGCCACGCCGCTCTGGATGTCGCGTATCCGTTCGGACATCCCGATCTTCGCCTTCACGCGCAGCGAGCGGACGCGCCGCCGTGTCGCGCTGTACCGCGGCGTGTATCCGATTCCGTTCGACATCACGCACACCGATCCTGCTGAACTGTACAAGGCGATCTCGCGCGAGCTGATCGAACGAAAGTTCCTGCGGTCTGGCGACGAGATCATCCTGACGCTGGGCGAGTTGTCCGGTGTGTCGGGCGGCACCAACACGATGAAGTTGCTGGAAGTCAAAGTGTAACGACCCGGTCGGCGTCAGCGGCCGGGTTCACCGGAACCCGCGCTTGCCGCAGCGCAAGAATCCTGGTCGCTTGCGCTAAGATACCGCCGAGGTCGCACCCGGCGGCCGGCACGAGGACCGCCTGTGACCAGCAAGTTTGAAGGAACGGAGCGCTACGTCGCGACCGAGGACCTGATGATGGCCGTCAACGCGGCGGTCACCCTGGCGCGACCGCTGCTCGTGAAGGGCGAGCCCGGCACGGGCAAGACCCAGCTCGCCGAAGAGATCGCGCGTTCACTCGACAAGCCGCTGTACCGCTGGCACGTCAAGTCGACGACCAAGGCGCAGCACGGCCTGTACGAGTACGACGCCGTCTCGCGCCTGCGTGACTCGCAGCTCGGCGACGCCAAGGTCCACGACATCGGCAACTACATCATCCCGGGCCGGCTGTGGGAGGCGTTCCGCAGTGAGCGCCAGGCCGTGCTGCTGATCGACGAGATCGACAAGGCCGACATCGAGTTTCCGAACGACCTGTTGCTGGAACTCGATCGCATGGAGTTTTACGTCCACGAGACGCGAGAGATGATCCAGGCCACCCACCGGCCGATCGTGATCATCACCAGCAACAACGAGAAAGAGCTGCCGGATGCGTTCCTGCGCCGCTGCTTTTTCCACTTCATCCGGTTCCCGGACGCGGAAACGATGACGCGTATCATCGGCGTGCACTTTCCCGAGCTGAAGCGTGAGTTGCTGTCGGAGGCGCTCAACGCGTTCTACAAGCTGCGCGACGTGCCAGGCCTGAAAAAGAAGCCGTCGACGTCGGAACTGCTCGACTGGCTGAAGCTGCTGCTGGCGGAGGACATCCCGCCGGAAGCGCTGCGCACCGACGACCCACGCAAGAGCCTGCCGCCGCTGTATGGCGCGCTGCTGAAGAACGAGCAGGACGTGCACCTGTTCGAGCAGCTGATCTTCCTGCAGCGGCGCCAGTCGCGACAGTAAGCGGAAAATGGGGGCGCTCACCTATTTCCGTTTGACCTCCTCGAGCCCCAGATCTCCGTGTCCGGAAATAGGTGAGCGTCCCTTTTTTTGAGCGTCCCCATTTTTCCTCATGCTGACGCCGTTCTTCTACACGCTGCGTGAAGCGGGCGTCCCTGCCTCGGTCACGGAGTACCTCACGCTGCTCGAGGCGCTGCAGCGCGGCGTCGCCCGCTTCAGCGTCAACGACTTCTATTTCCTCGCGCGCGCCACGCTGGTCAAGGACGAGAAGCACTTCGACCGCTTCGACAAGGCCTTCACGCAGTACTTCAAGGGCATCGAGCAGTCGTTCGAGCACCTGCAGCAGGCGCTGCCCGAGGACTGGCTCAAGCTGCTGGCGCAGCGGCACTTCACGCCCGAGGAGATGGCGCAGATCGAGTCGCTCGGCGGCTGGGACAAGCTCCTCGAGACGTTGAAGCAACGGCTCGAGGAGCAGAAGGGCCGGCACGAAGGCGGCAACAAGTGGATCGGTACCGGCGGCACGTCGCCGTTTGGTCACGGCGGTTACAACCCCGAAGGTATTCGCATCGGTGGACCGGGCGGCAAGGGCAAGGCCGTCAAAGTCTGGGAGCGCCGCGATTACCGCAACCTCGACGACAACGTCGAGCTTGGTACGCGCAACATCAAGGTGGCGCTGCGCAAATTGCGCCGCTTCGCGCGCGAAGGAGCGGCAGACCAGTTCGACATCGACAGCACGATCTCGGCGACGGCCCGCAATGCCGGGCTGCTCGACCTGAAGTTCCAGCCTGAACGCCACAATGCGCTCAAGCTGCTGTTGTTCTTCGATGTCGGCGGCTCGATGGAAAGCCACGTCCGCGTCTGCGAGGAACTGTTCTCGGCTGCGCGCGGCGAGTTCAAGCACCTCGAATACTTCTACTTCCACAATTTCATCTATGAATCGGTGTGGAAGGACAGCCGGCGCCGGCACGGCGAGCGCACGACGCTGTTCGACATCCTGCGCAAGTACCAGCCCGACTACCGCGTCATTTTCATCGGCGACGCGAGCATGAGCCCATACGAAATCATGCAGCCGGGCGGCAGCATCGAGCACTGGAACGAGGAGGCTGGCGCGGTCTGGCTGCAGCGCCTCACGCAACGGTTCCAGCGCTTTGCGTGGCTCAACCCGGAGCCGCAGGACCGCTGGGACTACGTGCAGTCGATCGGGATTGCGCGGCAGCTGCTGGCGGAGCGCATGTATCCGCTCACGCTGCGCGGGCTCGACGACGCCATTCGGGCGCTCAAGGCGTAATCGTTCGCGAAGTGACGGCATGGTCCGTCGGCGATACCTGGCACTAGCATGCGAGCAACGGGTCCGGGGCCTTTGCCCGAGCTTGGAAAGGCAGACACGCGCTCGGGCAAAGGCCCCGGACCCATCGCTCGCGATACGGCGCGCGCATCGTCGAGAGTTTCCGATCGTGCCGTTTCAGGCTACAAGCGCCGCATCACAAGCGACCGACCCGGGACCGTCCCCCGAGCGCGTGTCTGCCTTTCCAAGCTCGGGGGACGGTCCCGGGTCGGTCGCTTGCAAGAAGCGCGGTGGGGCGGATCATCCTAGGCGGGGCGTGACTGGCGTCGCGGCACCGTCGCCAGACTCCGCTGTGCGTGTACCTCAGCGCCCGCCCTTGCTGCCTGCAGCAGCCGCGGCCTTCAGCGCCTTGATGTCCGCGAGCACGACCTGCGAATGGCCTTCCGGATCGACCGACTCGTAGTGTTTCGCGACACGGCCTTGCGGATCGATGATGAAGGTGTCGCGACGCGCCATCTCCATCACGCCCATGTAGGTCTTTAATACGCCGTAGTTCCTGGTCACGGCCTTGTCGGAGTCAGCGAGGAGCGTGAACGGCAGGCTGTGCTTTTCGGCAAACTCCCTGTGGGACGCCACTTCGTCGACGCTGATGCCCAGGATGACCGCGCCTTCCTTGTTGAAGGCGAAGATGTTGTCGCGGAAGCCGCAGGCCTGGGTGGTGCAACCCGGCGTGTCGTCCTTCGGATAGAAGTACAGGGCGACCCACTTGCCCTGGTAGTCGGACAGCGAGTGCCATTTACCCGCCTGGTCCTGCAGCTTGAAGGCGGGCGCGGGCTTGCCCACTGCCGGCGCCACGCCGTCGGCCAGGGTGGGACGGCTGCCTGCCACCAGGGACCCGAATGCCAGGGCGAGTGCCGGCAGCAGGGCGGCCAGCGCAGGAATTCCACGTCGAGACTGTGCGCGGTACATCGGATTCTCCAGTCAGGGCCTAAAAGAGCGCGGGTTCGCGCCGACACATACTAGACTTCTGCGGCAAGAGATTCAGTGAGGTGACCTTGCCGAGCCCCCAACTGCCGACCGATGCCGCCCCGGACGGGACGGGCGACGCGACCAACTACATCTTCTTCAAAGACCACGACGCCCTGGTACTTTCGGGAGGCGGGGCGCGTGGCGCATACCAGGTCGGCGTGCTGAAGGCGATCGCCGAATGGTTGCCCGCAGACGCACCGTGTCCCTTCGAGGTGCTCGTGGGCACCTCGGCTGGCGCGTTGAACGCAGCGGCAATCGGCGCCCGCGCCCATTCGTTGCGTGAAGCGGTGCAATCACTGGAAGAAGTCTGGTCCAACTTCCGGGTCGAGCAGGTCATGCAGGCCAGTTCGCTGACGATGCTGCGGTCCGGGCTGCACTGGATGGTCTCGCTGCTCTCGGCCGGCTGGATCGCCAAGCCCCCGCGCTCGCTGTTCGATACCACGCCGCTGCACCGGCTGCTTGCACGAGTCGTGCCCCTGGAGCAGATTCCCGCGCAGATCGCAGCGGGCCGCCTGCACGCGCTGGCCGTGGCGACGACGAGTTACACGACCGGGCAGGCTGTCGCGTTCTTCGACGGAACCGACGACATCGCGGACTGGCACCGCGTGCGCCGGGCCGGGCACAGGCGTCGCATCGACCTCGACGTGCTGATGGCCAGTGCTGCAATCCCGTTCATCTTCCCGGCCTCGAGCATCGACGGCAATCACTACGGCGACGGCGCGATGCGCCAGCTGGCTCCGCTGAGTCCAGCGGTCCACCTCGGGGCGAACCGCGTGCTGGTGATCGGGACACGCGGGAGTGCCGCCGCTACGCCGCCGACTGGGGCTATCACGCAGGCTCCACCGAGCCCGGCTCACCTGCTGGGCTTCGTGCTCGACTCGTTGTTCACGGACGGCCTGTCGATCGACCTCGAGCGCCTCAACCAGATCAACCGGTTGATCGTCGCGGCGGGCCACACCGAGCACCGGCCGATCCGCGCG
This sequence comes from uncultured Pseudomonadota bacterium, assembly GCA_963748985.1. GTDB lineage: Bacteria > Pseudomonadota > Gammaproteobacteria > Steroidobacterales > Steroidobacteraceae > RPQJ01. The sequence goes on along the minus strand of CAVVKQ010000020.1, from coordinate 16,589 downwards.
ACGGTGATTCAACCGAGCGTCGACCCGACTGCGATCGCGATGAAACACGAACGCTGCATGCCCCGCAGCATCCGCACGTTGCTGCGCACGATGGGCGCCTACGAGGCACGCGGCGGGCTGCTGGTGAGTTACCTGCTTTTCGACAAGTCGTACACCTGCGAGCTGATGGCGATGGGGTATGCCGACGCGCACAAGCAGCGCGCGGAGATCGTTCCCTACCTCACTCCCTGGGTTACCTGAGCACCAGGGTGCCGAGCCCGAGGAGCGAGGCGAAACCGATCACGTCGGTCACCGTCGTCACGATGACGCCCCCCGCAACCGCGGGATCGACGCCAAATCGCTTCAGTGCGAGGGGCACCGTCACGCCGGCCAACGCGGCCGCGAGCAGGTTCACGACCATCGCCGCGAAGATCACGAGGGCGATGCGCCACTGGTGGAACCAGGCCCAGGACACGAGCCCCACCACGGTGGCCCACGCGAGGCCGTTCAACAGCGCCACGGCGATTTCCTTGGTGAGCAGCCAGCGCGCGTTCGCACGCTCGATCTGGCCCAGTGCGAGGCCGCGCACGATCAGCGTCAGTGTCTGGGTGGCGGCGACGCCGCCCATGCTGGCGACGATCGGCATCAGCACGGCGAGTGCCACGATCTGCTGAATGGTGGCTTCGAACAGGCCCACGACCCACGCCGCGAGGAACGCCGTGACGAGATTGATGCCCAGCCACACGCCGCGACGGCGTGCGCTCGGCACGACGGGCGCGAACATGTCGGCGTCCTCGTCGAGGCCCGCCATGCTCATCACGGAGTGTTCGGCCTCGTCGCGGATCACGTCCACGACGTCGTCGATCGTGATGCGGCCGAGCAGGCGGCCCTGTTCGGCCGAAATGACGGCGGCCGACACGAGGTCTCGATCCTGGAACAGGCTCGCGACTTCGGTGGCGGGTGTCGCCGGAGGAATGCCGTCGACGCCCGTGTCCATGACTTCGCCGACTGTCCGTTCCGGGTCCTCGGTCAGCAGTCGCGTCAAATGCAGCACGCCGAGATACCGGTCGTGGCGGTTGACGACGAAAAGGGCGTCGGTTTTTTCCGGAATCTCGCCGCGCATGCGCAGGTAGCGCAACACGGTCTCGAGCGTGACGTCGGGGCGCACGCTGACCGTGTCGGTGTTCATCAGGCCGCCGGCGGTGTCTTCTTCGAAACCGAGCACGGCGTTCAGGCGGTCGCGGTCCTGCGAGTCCATCGACCGCAGCACCTGCTGGTTGACGTTCTCCGGCAAGTCGCGCAGCAGGTCGGCGAGGTCGTCGACTTCGAGGCCTTCGGCGGCCGCGACGAGTTCCTCGGCTTCCATTTCGCGGATCAGGCCGACACGGACTTCCTCGTTGAGTTCGACGAGCACGTCGCCTTCGATCTCGGGGTCGACGAGGTCCCAGACGACTTCACGCTGGGTCTGCGGCAGGGATTCGAGCAGCGACGCGACTTCGGCGGGGTGCATCGAATTCACCAGCCGGTGCACCTGGCGCATCGTGCCCTCGTCGAGCGCGCGTTTGAGCGCCTCGAGGCGGGTTGGAGTACGGCGTGGCTGCAGCTCGGCGTTCATCGCCGGGATGATAGGGGAAAGGGGGCAGGGGTTGGGGGTTGGGGGTTGGGGGAAGGCGGAAGCGGATAGGGGTCAGGAAATTGGGGACGCTCACCTATTACTCACCTATTTACTGAAAGTGGGGTGAGTAATAGGTGAGCGTCCCCAATTTCCGACCATCCCCTAACCCCTTCCTCACTCGTGCCGGCGGCTCGTCAGGTCACGATGGCGGACGAGTGCGACACCGTCGCTGCCGCGGAAATGTGCGGCCAGGCGCTCGGCCAGGTACACGGAACGGTGCTGGCCGCCGGTGCAGCCGACGGCGACGGTAAGATAGCTGCGGTTTGACCGCACCAGGGAAGGCAGCCAGCGTGCGATGAAGTCACGCACGTCCTCGAAGAAGCGGTTCACTTCGGCCTCCCTGTCGAGGAACCGCGCGACCGGCTCATCACGTCCGGTCAGCTCCCTCAGGGCCGGATCCCAGTATGGGTTCGGCAGCGCACGAGCGTCGAACACGAAGTCCGCGTCATCGGGCACGCCATGCCGATAAGCGAACGACTGGAACAGGAGTGAAGGCCCTGACTTCGCACGGTCGACCACGCGTCCGCGAACCAGTTCGCGCAGCTCGTGCACCGACAGTCGCGAGGTATCGATCGTCAGGTCGGCCGCATTGGCGAGCGGTGCCAGCAGGCGTTCTTCCTGCTCCAGGGCTTCCATGAGCCCGACGCCGTGGCGGGTGAGCGGATGCCTGCGCCGGGTTTCGCTGAAGCGCTTGAGCAGCGTCTCGCGATCGGCGCGCAGGAACAACGTTTCGCACGCGATGCCGCTCTTGCCCAACGTCTCGACCAGCCGCGGCACCTCCGCCAGGTCTTCAGGGCGATTACGCGCATCGACCCCGACGGCCGTCTGGCGGTACGTGGATTCGCTGGTGCGGACGGTGTAGGCGATGAATCCAGGCAGCAGGCCTGCCGGGATATTGTCGACGCAATAAAAGTCGAGGTCCTCCAGCATGTCGAGCGCGACGCTCTTGCCGGACCCGGACAGCCCGCTGACCACGATCAATCGCATCTGACGCCCCCACCCCTGCACAGAACGCCTGCCGATCCGGATTGTCGCCGGATTCAGGGTCCGCCGTCAGGGTGAAATCCCGGTTCCGTGACGGTGTCGCGCCGCCTGCGGGTCGCGATGCTTTTCCTTGTGGCGGCGCACCTGCTCGTCGAGCTTGTCCGCCATGAGGTCGATGGCGGCATACATGTCGTCGTGGACAGTGGCCGCATGCACGGTAGTGCCGGACAGTCGAATGGTGGACTCGGCCTCGTGCCGCAGCTTCTCGACGGTGAGCGTGCAGTGCACGTCGATGACGCGGTCGCAGTGCCGCAGGATGCGCGCAATCTTCTTCTCGACATAACTCCGCAGCGGCGGTGTGATCTCGACGTGGTGTCCGCTCAGGTTGACTTGCATCGTCCCGACCTCCTGTTGGTTTACGTACTGCCTCTCGTCAATTCGATCGCGACCGCGGGAATCAGTTCCCGCCGGCAGCGTATTCATGCATGGGCGCGGGCGGCCGTCTGCCTGCGCTCGCTCGACGCAGCGAGGCCGAGCGCCTCGCGGTACTTGGCAACTGTCCGCCTCGCCACCTTCACACCCTCGTCCGCGAGCATCGTCGCCAGCTGGGAGTCGCTCAGCGGCTTCCCGGGCACTTCCTCCGCGATCAGCTTGCGGATGCGGGCGCGGATGGCGACCGACGATACGTCCTCGCCGTCGGCGCCGGAGACGTGACTGGAGAAGAAATACCGGAACTCGAAGATTCCGCGCGGCGTGTGCATGTACTTGCTCGTCGTCACGCGCGAGATCGTCGATTCATGCATCGACACCGCCTCGGCCACGTCGCGCAGGATCATGGGTTGCATCGCCTCGTCGCCGCGCTCGAGGAACGCGGCCTGGCGCTGGACGATCGAGCGGGCCACCTTCAGCAGCGTCTCGTTGCGGATTTCGAGGCTGCGGATCAGCCAGCGCGCTTCCTGCAGCTGTGCACGCAGCGAAGCGTAGTCGGCTGAACGTGAGACCAGGCCCGCATAGCCCTGGTTGACCCTCAGGCGAGGTACCGAGCCCGCATTGAGTTCGACGGCCCAGCCCTGTTCGGTGCGGCGCACGAACACGTCGGGGACGACGTACTCGGGTTGCGCGCCTTCGAACGCCGAGCCTGGCCGCGGATGGCAGCTGCGCACGAGTGCAAGCGCAACCTGGAGTGAATCTTCGTCGGCGCCGAGCTCACGGCGCAGCGTGGCGAGATCCTTGTCCGCAACGGACTGGAGGTGGTCGCGTGCGATGACGATCGCGAGATTGCGTCCCGGCGTGTCCTCGTCCAGCTGTGCGAGCTGGAGAATCAGGCATTCGCTCAGCGTGCGGGCGCCGACGCCGGCCGGATCGAGTGTCTGCACGAGAGTCAGCACCCGTTCGACGTCCGCCTCCGTGACGGGCAGGTCGGTGCTCAGGTCCCGGGCGATCTCGGCAGTCGTCAGGGTGAGGTAGCCGTCGTCGTTCAACGCGTCGACGATCGCCTCGCCGATCCACACCTGGCGCGGATCGAGCGGACTGATTTCGAGCTGCCAGACCAGGTGCTGGTGCAGGTCGCGGCCGCGTTCATCGGTGAATTCGAGTGGGCGGTCGTCGTCGTCGGTGCGGGACCCGTCGCCGGACGGCGTCGAGGACTCGGCCCAGGGGTCTTCCATCTCGACGATGACGTCGTCGGGTCCGGGTTCATCGGATTCGGAGGCTTCGCCTCCTTCCGCGGACTCGACTTCGGCCTCGCCCGCGGGCGTCACCTGGTCGAGCGGGGTGAGGTCGATCGAGTCGTCCTCCTCCTGCTCGAGCATGACGTTGGTCTCGAGCGCCTCCATCACCTGTGCCTGCAGCTCGAGCACGGGCAGCTGCAGCAGCTTGATGGCCTGCTGCAGCTGCGGGGTCATCGTAAGCTGCTGACCGAGCTTGAGTTGCAGGGCCGGCTTGAGCATTGACGAATCGGCGATCGAAGCGAAAGCGGTGCTGGACTCGCGCCAGCCGTGTCAGAGACGGAAATCCTGGCCCAAGTAGACCTCACGCACCTGAGGATTGGCAAGAATCTCTTCCGCCGAACCGGATGCGATCACACTTCCGGCGCTGACAATGTACGCGCGGCTGCAAATGCCGAGTGTTTCACGCACGTTGTGGTCGGTGATCAGTACGCCGATGTTGCGTGAACTGAGGTGGCGGATGATGCGCTGGATGTCGATCACCGAAATCGGATCCACGCCCGCGAACGGTTCGTCGAGCAGGATGAAGCGGGGCTCCGCTGCCAGCGCACGCGCGATTTCGACTCGCCGGCGCTCGCCGCCCGACAGGCTCATCCCGCTGCTCGAACGGATGTGGCCGATGTGCAACTCCTCGAGCAGCGAATCGAGCGCCGCAAGACGCGCGTCGTCGTCGTCGAGGTCGGCTCGAGTCTCGAGGATCGCAAGGATGTTGTCTTCGACCGACAGTTTGCGGAACACCGACGCTTCCTGCGGCAGGTAGCCGACGCCCAGCTGGGCGCGACGGTACATCGGCAGGCGCGTCAGTTCCTGGTCGTCGAGGTGGATGCGACCTTCATCACACGGCACCAGGCCCACGATCATGTAGAACGCCGTGGTCTTGCCGGCACCGTTCGGGCCAAGCAGGCCGACGACTTCGCCGGAGGTCACCTCGAGCGAAAGGTCTTTCACCACCTGCCGCGAGCGATAGCTCTTGCCCAGCGCCTCGGCGCGCAACCGGCTCATCGTCATGGGCCACTGCCATTGTCGGGCTTTGCCGCCGGAGTCTTCTGCGGGGGATTGATCGTGATCTTCACGCCGCCTGGGTCTTTTTCGTTCGGGTTGGCCTGCACGCGCTCGCGGCCGATGTCGTAGACCAGCGTGTTGCCGCGAATCTCGTTGTTGCCGTCGGTGAGCCAGGCATCTCCCGTCAGGCGCACGGTTGCGGCCTTGACGTCGTAGTCGATGGCGGCCGCGCGTCCCCGCGCCACCTGGTTCTTTTCCTTGAGCTGCTGCTCGAACTGCGCCGGCGTACCCTTGATCGACGCGCTGGCGATCGCGTTGTTCTTGAACATCACGCGTGCCTCGCTCGACTGCAGCTTGCCGCCGGGCACCGTGATCGTCACGTCGCCCTGCAGCCGCCACTCGGAGTTGTTGAACTCGAGCCCGGTCGCGTTCGCCTGCTGCGCGGTCACCTCGAGGCCGCCCTGCGTGATCTTCACGCGCTTGAACAGCAGCGTGTTGTTCTTGTAGTCGAAATCCGACGATGCGGCTTCGAGATTGATCGGGAGCTCCGAGTTGCCCGCGGGCAGCCCGGTCTGCGCGCGAGCGAACGGGACTGCGCCCAGCAGCATCGCGGCGGCCAGGAGCAGGCTGCGCGCCTGTCGGCGTTTATGGAATGAACTGGCCATTGACGTTTGATTCTAGCCGCAGCGTTCCCTGGTTCAAACCGACGCGCATGCCGCGACCGCGCAATTGGTGGGGCCCGAAATCCACGGTCACGGGCGCCGCGGTCTGCACCACGTTCGTGCGCGTGTCGTAAGCCAGTTCTTCCGTGCGGATGATCGCCTGGCCCTTGCTGCGCTCGGAAGCGCCGACGACGAGCACATTGCCTTCCAGCTGCAGCGACCCGTGGTCGCTCGGCATGCGTCCGCGATCCGCGGTCACGTGCCACTCGCCCTGTTCCTGCGTGGTGTAGTCGAGTTCGAGCTGTGCGAGGTGCACGCTCTGGTCGGCGAGCTGCTGCTCGATCGACCTGGCACGCACCACGACCCGCGGCCTGCCATCCGCGCCGAGTTCGGTGAGCCTGGCGTAGTTCAGGTAATAGCCACGTTCGTCCGCGGCAGCGGCGGACTCCGTCGCATCGTCCGGGTCGCCCACCAGCATGTTGAGCAGCAGGGCGCCTCCGGCCACCACCGCCACCATCGTCACGGCACGCTGGATCAGGTGCCGTGTGCGGTCAGCAGCAGATCGCATACTTCTCTCACGGCGCCATGACCGCCGGCCGAAGGCGTGGTCCAGTGGGCTGCAGCGCGTGCCGTCGCATGGGCATCCGCGACGGCGACCGCCAGGATTGCGCGCTCGAGCATCGGCACGTCGGGAGTGTCGTCGCCCACGCAGGCAAGCGCATCTGCAGTGACGTGCAGCTCGCGCAGGAGTTCGTCGAGTGCAGCGCGCTTGTCGGCAATGCCCTGGCGCACGTGGCGAATGCCCAGTTCAGCCGCACGGCGCGTGACCGCCGGCGAATCGCGGCCGGAGATGATGGCCACGGCGATCCCCGCGCGCTGCACGGCGACGATGCCGGAACCATCGCGCACGTGGAAGACCTTCGTCTCCTCGCCATGGGCGGTGAGGTGCAGGCGGCCGTCGGTCAGCACGCCGTCGACGTCGAGCACGAGCAGCCGGACCCGGCGGGCACGCTCGAGCAGGGCCGGATCGTGCTGCGTCACATGACACCCGCGCGCAGCAGGTCGTGGACATTGAGGGCGCCGACCAGCAGCCGATCGTCATTCGACTGCACGACCGGCAAGGACGTGATGCGATGGGTCTCCATCAAGTGCACGGCCTCGGCCGCGAGCATCCGCGGCTCGGCAACCTTGCACTTCGTCGTCATGACGTCTGCCATGCGCGTGGCGTGGATATCGAGCTGCTTGTCGAGCGTGCGACGCAGGTCGCCGTCCGTGAAGATTCCAAGCACACGGCCAGCGGTGTCCACCACGGTGGTCATGCCGAGGCCCTTGCGGCTCATTTCGAGCAGGCCGGCGCTCAGCGGCGTGTCCGGGCCAACCCGCGGCAGGTCATCGCCCTTGCGCATGACGTCTTCGACGTGCAGCAGCAGGCGCCGGCCGAGGCTGCCGCCGGGGTGCGAGCGCGCGAAGTCCTCCTCGGTGAAGCCACGGGCCTCGAGCACTGCGATCGCGAGCGCATCACCCATGGCGAGGGTCGCGGTCGTGCTTGCCGTCGGCGCGAGGTTGAGCGGGCAGGCTTCGGCGGGCACGCTGACGTCGAGCGTGACGGTTGCGTAGCGGGCCAGGGTGGAACTGCCCTTGCCCGTCAATGCGATCAACGGAATGTCGAGCCGCTTGATGACTGGCAGAATGGTCAGCAGCTCGTCCGTCTCGCCGGAGTTCGAGAGTGCGAGCACGACGTCGGCCGCCGTGAGCATGCCGATGTCGCCGTGGATCGCTTCACCGGGATGCAGGAAAAATGACGGGGTGCCGGTGCTGGCGAGCGTCGAGGCGATCTTGCTGCCGACGTGGCCGGACTTGCCCATGCCGGTCACGACCACCTTGCCAGCGCAGGCCAGGACGACGTCACAGGCGCGGGCGAAAGAGTCGTCGAGACGGTGCTCGAGAGCCGCGACGGCTGCGGCCTCGGTGGCGAGGACACGGCGGCCGCGGGCGATCATCAGGCTCGGGTCGGTCATGGCACGGGCGGGGCGATCCTGGAAGGCCGACAGTCTACAGCCTACAGCCGGCAGGCCTTCTCCTTTAGACTTGTGGGCTGTATCCGACCCGGCGAAACCACCATGACGGCCGACGAAGTCACCCAATTGATCCTCACCGGCCTGCCCGGTGCCCAGGTCCGCGTGCTGACCGACGACGATACTCATTTCGAGGCCGTCGTCATCGCGACCCAGTTCGAGGGCAAGCGCTCCATTCAGCGCCACCAGCTCGTGTACGCGGGGTTGGGTGCCAGGATGGGACGCGAGGTCCACGCCCTGTCGATCCAGGCCTACACCCCTGCCGAATGGCAGGCCGAGCGGGGCGGTGCCGAGCCGCGCTGACCAGGAGCCGATCCGTGGACAAACTGCAGATTCGGGGCGGCGTGCCGCTCGACGGCGAAGTACGCATTTCTGGCGCCAAGAACGCCGCCCTGCCGATCCTGGCAGCCACGCTGCTCGCGGACTCGCCGGTCATCGTCAGCAACGTGCCGCACCTGCGTGACGTCACCACCATGATCGAACTGCTCGGCCGCATGGGCGCCAGCGTGACGGTCGATGAGCGCATGCGCGTCGAGGTCGACCCCACGACGACGAACGAGACCTCCGCTCCTTATGAACTCGTCAAGACCATGCGCGCCGCGATCCTCGTGCTCGGCCCGCTGGTCGCGAAATATGGCCGCGCCGACGTTTCGCTGCCCGGCGGCTGCGCCATCGGCGCGCGCCCGGTCAATATCCACGTGGCCGGCCTGCAGGCCATGGGCGCGGAAGTTCACATCGAAAACGGCTACATCCGGGCCCGCGCCGGGCGCCTGCGGGGCGCACGGATCGTCATGGACACGGTCACCGTCACCGGCACCGAGAACCTGATGATGGCTGCGTGCCTGGCCGACGGTCAGACGATTCTCGAGAACTCGGCGCGCGAACCGGAAATCGTGGACCTGGCCCAGTTCCTGATCGCCATGGGCGCGAAGATCACGGGGCACGGCACGGACACCATCCTGGTCGAGGGCGTCGAGCGCATGCACGGTACGCAATACGAGGTGTTACCGGACCGCATCGAAGCTGGCACGTACCTGGTGGCTGGCGCGATCACCGGCGGCAGGGTCCGGGCGCGCAATGCCCGGGCCGAGCACCTGGACGCGGTGCTGGGCAAGCTGATCGAAGCCGGCGCGGAAGTGATCCGTGGCGAAGGTTTTGTCGAGGTGAACATGCATGGCCGCCGGCCCAGGGCGGTCGACATCCGGACGGCGCCACACCCGGGTTTTCCGACCGACATGCAGGCCCAGTTCGCGGCCCTGGACACCGTCGCGGAAGGGGTCGGCACCATCGTGGAAACGATTTTCGAGAACCGGTTCATGCACTTGCTCGAAATGCGACGCATGGGCGCGGAAATCCGGCTGGAAGGCAATACGGCGATCATCAAGGGCGTGCCGAAACTGACCGCTGCACCGGTCATGGCCACGGACCTGCGTGCCTCGGCCAGCCTCGTCATCGCGGGACTGGTGGCCGAGGGCACCACGGACGTCGAGCGCATCTACCATATCGATCGTGGGTACGAATGCATCGAGGAAAAGCTGGCGGGCCTCGGCGCACAGATCCGGCGCATGAATGACCGGGAAAGGGGATAGGGGTTAGGGGTTAGGGGATGGGGGTTAGTTGGAGGAGAGGCTGCGGCATCCGTGTCGTCTGCACCTCCGACTAACCCCTAACCCCTAACCCCTATCCCCTATCCCCTTTTCGCTATAATGCGCTGCTGCCCCCGGGAATCGTGGGGATAACCAGTGGCAGCTAACGTTTTCGTTTCGTGTGTGGAACCGACGGCGTGCGCGCCGCACCTGGCTTTGCAGTGGCCGGACGCTGAGGAGAGAGCTGGATGACCGAAGTAGTCGATGCGGGCAGGCGCCATTTCCTGACCGTCGCCACTGTCGCGACTGGCGCCGTGGGCGCTGCGTTCGTCGCCGTACCGTTCCTGGCCTCCTGGAAACCCAGCGCCCGCGCAAAAGCCATGGGCGCGCCGGTAGAAGTGGACATCAGCAAGCTCGAGCCGGGCGCGATGCTCAAGGTCGAGTGGCGCGGCAAGGCTGTCTTCATCGTGCACCGCACGCCGCAGATGCTGGCCCAGCTCGAAGGCATCGTCGGCGAGCTGCGCGACCCCGAATCAGCGGAGTCTGACCAGCCCGAATTCGCCAGGAGTGCTGCGCGCGCGTTGAAGCCCGAATACCTCGTACTCATCGGTGTCTGCACGCACCTGGGCTGTGCGCCGCTCGACAAGTTCAGCCCTGGCGACGTCACGGTCTCGCCGGACTGGCAGGGCGGCTTCTTCTGTCCCTGCCACGGTTCCAAGTTCGACATTTCGGGACGCGTGTTCAAGAACGTCCCGGCGCCGACGAATCTCCCCGTCCCGCCGTACCAGTTCGTGACCGATACCCGCATCCTGATCGGCGCTGAGAAGGGGAACGCGTGATGAGCAGCAGCAACGCGGCCGGCAAGGCGGCCACGAAATCCGGTGACGGCAAGCTGTCCGGCCTGACGACGTGGATCGACGAGCGTTTCCCGCTGACGGCCCTGTGGAAGTCGCAGGTGGCCGAGTACTACGCGCCCAAGAACATGAACTTCTGGTACTACTTCGGCTCGCTGGCCCTGGTCGTGCTGGTGATCCAGATCCTCTCGGGCCTCTTCCTGACGATGAACTACAAGCCGTCGTCCGCCGACGCCTTCGGATCCGTCGAATACATCATGCGCGACGTGGAGTGGGGCTGGCTGATCCGCTACATCCACTCGACCGGCGCTTCGGCGTTCTTCATCGTCGTCTACCTGCACATGTTCCGCGCCCTGCTGTACGGGTCGTACCAGAAGCCGCGCGAGCTGCTGTGGATCTTCGGCATGCTGATCTACTTCGCGCTGATGGCCGAAGGCTTCTTCGGCTACCTCCTCCCCTGGGGCAACATGTCCTACTGGGGCGCGCAGGTGATCGTGTCGCTGTTCGGCGCCATCCCGGTCGTTGGTGATTCGCTCACGGAGTGGATCCGTGGCGATTTCTACATCTCCGACGTCACGCTGAACCGCTTCTTCGCGCTGCACGTGGTCGCGATTCCGTTTGCGCTCGTCTTCCTCGTGATCGCGCACCTGATGGCGCTCCACGAAGTGGGCTCGAACAACCCGGACGGCGTCGAGATCAAGAAAGTCAAGGGGCCGGACGGCATCCCGCTCGACGGCATCGCGTTCCACCCGTATTACACGGTCAAGGACATGGTCGGCCTCGGGGTCTTCCTGATCCTGTTCGCGCTCGTCATTTTCTTCGCGCCGACGATGGGCGGGTACTTCCTCGAGAACGCCAACTTCGACCCCGCGAACTCGCTGCAGACTCCGCCGCACATCGCGCCGGTGTGGTACTTCACGCCGTTTTACGCAATCCTGCGCGCCGTCCCGAGCAAGCCGCTCGGCGCTGCGCTGATGGGCATCGCAGTGGTGCTGTTCGTCTTCCTGCCGTGGCTCGACCGCGGCAAGGTCAAGTCGATCCGCTATCGCGGTCCGCTGTTCAAGTTCTTCCTGTACTCGTTCGCGATCAGCTTCCTGGCGCTGGGCTATCTCGGCCTGCAGCCGCCGACGCCTGCATACACGCTCGCGGCGCGCGTCTTCACGGTCGTCTACTTCGCGTACTTCCTGCTGATGCCGTGGTACACGAGCATCGACAAGACCAAGCCCGTGCCGACGAGGGTCACCTACCATGCGCATTGATCGCCACAAGAAGAAGATCCTCGCGTGCGTCGCGGTGCTGGCCGCGCTGCCTGCCCTCGGCCTGGCGGCGGGTGGTGCGACTCACGTCGAGAAGGCGAACAACGACATCCACAACCAGGCGTCGTTGCAGCGGGGCGCAAGGAACTTCGTCAACTATTGCCTGGCGTGCCACTCGGCCAGGTATGTGCGCTACAATCGCGTCGCTGCCGACATCGGGCTCAGCGAGCAGCAGATGGTCGAGAACCTGCTCTGGTCCGGCGAGACGCCGCACTCGACGATGACCAACGGCCTGCACGCCGACGAAGGCAAGCAGTGGTTCGGCGTGGCGCCGCCCGATCTGTCGCTGATCGCGCGGAGCAAGGGAACGGACTACGTCTACACGTTCCTGAAGTCGTTTTACGCGGACCCGGCCAAGGGCAACGGCGTGAACAACCTGTCGCTGCCTGGTACGGCGATGCCGCACGTGCTGTGGGAACTGCAGGGCACGCAGGAAGCCGTCTGGGAAGGCCACACGGACGCGCAGGGCAACGTGCAGAAGCACTTCAAGGAATTCAAGCTGGCCAATCCAGGCAAGCTGACCCCCGAGGAATACGACGCGTTCGTCCGTGATACCGTCAACTTCCTCGAGTACATCGGTGAGCCGGTACAGGCCAGGCGCCAGGCGCTGGGCTACTGGGTCATCGCGTTCCTGGTGTTCTTCACGCTGCTCGCGTACGCGCTCAAGAAGGAATACTGGAAGGACGTGAAGTAAGCCGGCCCAGGCCGGCGCGGTCCCCATCGACTCCCCTGTGGCGCCTCATCGAGGCGTCACGCGGAGCGGCAGGGGAACTGCAGCCATCGCCGAGCGCGCAGCCTGCCGCGGTGGTTCGTGCTGCTGGACAAGGAGACTCCTCAGCATGATGACGCTCTATTCACGCGCCCTAGACGCGCGCTGCCACCGTGTGCGACTCGTGCTGGCCGAGAAGGCCCTCGCGACGCGCATCGTCGAAACCGACCTCGTGCGCCCGCCCGAGGACCTGATCGACCTCAATCCGTACCAGACCGTGCCGACGCTGGTGGACCGCGACGTCGTGGTCTACGAGCCCAGCATCATCTGCGAGTACATCGACGAACGCTTTCCGCATCCCTCGATGGCGTCGACGGATCCCGGCGCGCGTGCGCACGCACGGCTCGCGCTGCGTCGCATCGAGCAGGAGTGGTACGCGGTCGCGGACGCGCTCGAACCGGGTGCGGGCGGCGACCGGCGCGACAAGGAACGTGCGCGCAAGATGCTGACCGAAAGCATCCTGGCGTCGGAGCCGCTGTTCCGCATGCGGCCGTGGTTCCTGTCGGACCAGTTTTCCCAGCTCGACGCGGCGGTCGCCCCGATCCTGTGGCGCCTGTCGCGGTGGGACGTCGATGCGGCGGCGATCACGGCGGCCGCTCCTGCGGTCGACAAGTACGCGACCAAGGTCTTTGCCCGTCCAGCCTTCCAGCGCAGCCTGAGCGATGCGGAGCGCGACATGCGCAATCCGCCTTCGTCGACGCGCCGCTGAGGCTGGGCGACTCTTGATCCAGCCCCGCTGCTTCGCGCCCCGCGGCATACTTGCGCCGTGACGACGAGCAGCACACCCCCGGCTCCTCCTGCGTCCGGGCCGCCCATGAAGGCGCGCCGGCCGTACCTGCTGCGTGCCATCCACGAGTGGATCTCCGACAGCCTCTGTACGCCCCACCTGGTCGTCGACGCGAACGCCACCGGCGTCGAGGTGCCGCGGCAGTACGTCAAGGACGGCAAGATCGTGTTGAACGTGAGCTGGAGCGCGACCGCGAACCTGCGGCTCGGCAACGACGAAGTGAGCTTCAGCGGTCGTTTCGGCGGGGCCAGCATGTCGGTGCGCGTGCCGATCATCGCAGTGCTCGCGATCTACGCACGCGAAACCGGGCAAGGCATGATCTTCGCGGAAGACGACGCGGATCAACCGTCGCAGTCGCCGACGGGCGACACGGCAAGTGCACCGGGCTCCCCGGGCGACGATCCGGGGCCGAAGCCAACTTCGCCGGCCGACAGTCGGCGCGCGCGGTTCAAGGTCGTCAAATAGTTTCGGCTGTCAGGTGCGGAGCCCGGGCTTCCGCCTCGCTCGCGCCGAAGCATGCGAAGAGGTGCTGGCCGGTGCGTGCGGCGCGGGCCGCGGTCGCCAGCGCTCGAGCAACTCCCGTTCCTGCTCCGTGAAGGCACGCTCCGCCTCGAGCACGTATTCGCGGAAGCGTCCGCCAGCTGCGGTGAGCGGCTGGCTCTTGAGCTGGACGATACCGTACCGCGTGGCGAGGTGAGGCTCTGACCCGAGCACCACGAGCCGCCCGCCCTCGAGTTCGTCCGCCACGCATGCAAGCGGAGCCACCATCAGGGCATCCGACCCGAGCACGATCTTCCTGACAGCGTCCAACGCGTTGAACTCGAGCGCCGGGAAGACCCGGTACGCTGCCGTCGCATCCTGCGACCGGCGCTGCGCCAACCGAATCGGTTCGAGCGATCGGGGCGGGATGCGCGTCAGTGACGCGTAGGGATAGGCGAAGCCGTCCGCGAGCCCCAACGGGCCGCGGCCGGCGAGCGGGTGCCCGCGGCGCGCGACGATGAATGTCGGGTGCGGTGCGAGCGGCTCGATGTCGAGATCGTTCTCGCTGCCGAACGTGCTGAACTCTGCGACGAATAACTCGATCTCACGCGCCCTGAGCCGGCGCAGCAGCTCATCCCAGTCGCGCATCATCACGCGCACGACGATGCGCGGGTAGTCGCCGACAAACCGGGCGAGCGCGTCGGCGAGCATGGATTGGGCGGGAAACGGGCCGCCACCGACGTGGAGGTGACCGCTCTGCAGGCCCCGCTCGCTCACCATGTCCCGGTCGAGGTCCTCGGTGAGTTCTGCGATCTGGCGGATCCGGGCGATGAAGACGAGACCGCCGTCGGTCGGCTCAACGCCGACCGCCGTGCGGACGAACAGGCTGCTGCCGACCTCGCGCTCCACGGATTGGATACTGCGGGAGAGCGCGGATTGGCTGATTCCGAGCGCTGTTGCTGCGCGCGCGAAGCTGCCGTGCTCGGCGAGGGCGATCACGTGGCGCATGTGGCGGAGTTCGAGCGACATGCCCCGGACTCTACCGCAGCCATGCAGACGATGCATGCAGGTCGGCCCGGTCGCCTTTGGCTGCATGACGTGGAATCGTGGCAAAGGCGTTGCGGCCGTACGGTCGAACCTGCTCGTGGCGCGAACTCTTTGGCTGCGCGCACGGTGCCAACCTTTCGTCCGGCGCAACCGGACCATGCATAGACTGCATGACTGGATCATGGCATTGCATCGGGCGCACAATGTGGCGGACGAGCGGCCGGTAGCCGTTCTCACTGGGCCGACGGGGGTGGACCTCGTGCCGGCCTGCCACCTGCATGGAGCCCGCATGAACACGATCCGTACGTTGAGCGTGACGCTCGCCTTGTGCCTCGCCTGCGCCGCGACCGCGACGCAGGCAGCCGAGCCACCGGCGCACTTTCGACCACAGGGCAAGCCGCCCTCGACCTTCACGCTCGAGATCCGCAATCGCCTCAAGGCCGAGCTGCCCTTCGGCGACAAGCGCGACTTCGACGAGGCGAAGAAGGGCTTCATCGCCGAGCCGTCGTACAAGAAGATCATGGCCGACGCGGGCAACGTCGCC
The DNA here is from genome assembly GCA_963748985.1 of uncultured Pseudomonadota bacterium. Classification (GTDB taxonomy): domain Bacteria; phylum Pseudomonadota; class Gammaproteobacteria; order Steroidobacterales; family Steroidobacteraceae; genus RPQJ01. The sequence continues at coordinate 1,102 of CAVVKQ010000020.1, read as the reverse complement.
TGGGACATGGACAGCTACCAGTGGCTGCTGTCGGGGCCAGGACTTCGCGAGCATCCATCCCTCGCTGCAGCGCCAGGCCGTGCTCAACATGGCTACGGCCTCTACGAGGTGGTGCCGGGTCGCATCTACCAGGTGCGCGGCTACGACCTGGCCAACATCAGCTTCATCAAGGGCGACACGGGCTGGATCGTGTTCGACCCGCTGACCGCCGCGGAGACGGCTCGGGCCGCGCTCGAGTTCATCAACGAGAAGCTCGGCAAGCGGCCGGTGGTCGGGCGTCGTCTACTCGCACTCCCACGGCGATCACTTCGGCGGCGTGCGCGGTGTCGTGGACGAGGCGGACGTCGCGAGCGGCAAGGTGATGTTGATCGCGCCCGAAGGCTTCATGGACGCGGCGATCGCCGAGAACGTCTTTGCGGGCACCGCGATGAACCGCCGCCTGCAGTGGCAGTACGCCGTGCTGCTGCAGCGCAGCCCGTACGGCCACGTCGACCAGGCGATCGGCAAGAACGTCGCCGCAGGCAACTCCGGCCTGATACCCCCGAATCGCCTGATCGGGAAGGACATCGAGGAGATCACGCTCGACGGCGTGAAGATGGTGTTCCAGGACGTGTCGGACACCGAGGCGCCCGTCGAGATGAACACCTGGTTCCCGCAGTTCAAGGCGCTGTGGTCGTCGGAGCTCGTCACCGGCACGATCCACAACATCTACACGCTGCGCGGCGCCGCGGTGCGCAACGCCAACAACTGGTCGAAGGAAATCAACGAGACGCTGTACAGGTTCGGCGGCGAGGCCGAGGTGATGTTCGCCTCGCACAGCTGGCCGCGATGGGGCAACGACCGCATCAAGGAAGTGCTGCGCACGCAGCGCGACGCGTACGCCAACCTCAACAACCAGACGCTGCACTACGTGAACCAGGGCGTGACGATCAATGAGATCCACAACGTATACGAGGTGCCGCAGAGCCTGCAGCAGAGCTGGGCGTCGCGCAGCTACCACGGTGACGTGCAGAACAACGTCCGTGGTGTCGTCAACCGCTTCATCGGGCACTTCGACGGCAACCCGGCCAACCTGATCCCGCTGTCGCCGAGCGACTCCGCT
>CAVVKQ010000019.1:0-41651 GCA_963748985.1 uncultured Pseudomonadota bacterium | reverse complement strand
GATTTCCTGAGACGGAACGCGACTTTAGCGGTTCTGCGGGGGGGTGCAACACGCATTTCCGTGGGGGTCGGCATTCCGCAACGCAGCACCACTCTGGGTCAATCATGTCCCGGACCCGTTGCGCAAGCAGGCCATCGGGGTTTAGTTTCAAAACGTGAACCAGATCACTCGAACTGGCGATTGACCCGTATGGCGACGGAACCCGCAACGTGGCCAGATGACATCCATACAACGGGCCGGTCCGTGCAAACGGTCCCCTGGCCCGGGTCGGTGGTGCAAATGCGGTCCCCGTGGCTGCTTCTGGCCCTCCTCGCGTTGGTGCCCACTCAGGTCGAGGCGGACACCCAACGCGCCCAGATGCTGGTATCGGCCTACGTGATACCAGTCGCCCGCGTCGATTCGGCCGGCGCGCCGGGAACCGTCGTGGTCACCGCTGCGGATCTCGCCCTCGGCTACAAGGACGTGAGCGCAAGGTATCGCGTCAGCAACAACGATGCGCACGGATACTTGCTGCAGTTCTCCGAGCGTGCGGGATTCACGCGTGCCATCGAAGTGCGAGGACTGGGTGCCCCGGTCGAGTTGGGCGTGTTCGGCGCCACCGTGCCGCAGTTTGGCGGCCCGCGGCGCGACGCTGACCTCGATCTGCAGTACCGGCTGCATCTGGCCGCGCACGTCCGGCCGGGCGAGTACACGCTGCCAGTGGCCGTGTCGGCCAATCCGCTCTGAAGGGCTCGCGACAACTCAGAACGTGATCGTCAGGACAATCGTGTCGGTGTAGGAGCCCGGCGAGGCATTCTGCTGCGCGGGAACCCGGCCGTAGGCCGTGTGATTGCTGGTCTGCGAAGTCTGGAACCAGACGAAATTCGCCGTTCCGGCCACCGTGCCCGTTGAATTGGTGCCGTCGCCCCAGACCTGGGCACGTGCGGCGTCCCGGTAAAGGTTGTAGTTCAGTCGCGCGGTACCGGCATTCATGCGGCGCGGCGCGTAGGTGCCGCTCGAGCCGCGGCTGAGCGACAGCGTGTAGTTGATGCTGAAGGGATCCACGAGGATCACGCGCGTGCACGTAACGGCGACGTTGGCCGACGAGTCATCCGGCGTCGCCACCAGCGGGTCGTAGTTGCCGAAGCCGACGCCGCTGGTCGAGGCCGAGCAGGTCATCGCCGCCTGGGTCGTGCCCGACACGATGCAGCCTGCGAGGCTGCAGCAGGCGACGAACCAGAGAATTGGACGGCGGGTTCGGTGCAAGGCGCAGCGCTCAGTCAGCCAGCTCGCGGCACGCGATTGTACCGAGGTCGGGCACCGGATCGGTGCCCGCAGCGCGCGTGAACGTGAACTCGCAGCGATGACCGCCGACCCACTCCGCCACGGCCCGTTGCCTTCCCGCCGCCTCGCCCAGGTACACCAACCCCTGCAGGCCAACGGGTGCCGTTTCCTGCTGGGTACGAACGCTCGCTCCGGCGGGCACCACCGTGCCGTCGGATTGGACCAGGCGCAACGTGGCCGGGCTCGCGCGCGTGACCGGGAATTCGACCAGCGCGCCGCTGCGGTAGGCGGGCGTGACCTGCATCACCGGCATGGCCAGCGCGGCGTCCATCGGCAGTTGCGTCGGATCGATGCTGATTTCATTGCGCTCGTAGGGCCGCAGTCCGTCCAGCAGGATGCGGCCGCGGCTGTCGGTGCGACCGATCGGCTGGTTTTCGACGTAGACCGTGAGGTTCTCGAAGTCTGCGACCTTGACGACCGCGAAGCTGCGATCGAGCCGGCGCGCCGGCATGACGCCGGCGGCCGTGATCGCCAGGCCACCGGAGACGTCGGCGCGCCAACCGTCGGTGTCGTTGCGCCGCGCGTACTGCACGCTCGCCAGGCCCGCGCGGCCCTGGTAGGAGTAACCGAGCTGCGCGTCCTCGTTCGACGCCAGCGATACCTGGTAGCCGACGCCCGTGCCTGCCGGCAGGCTCTGCTGGACCGACGCGACGGCCGCAAAGTCGTCGCCATCGGTGACACCGGTCGACTGTCGCAGCGAAACCGCCGCCGAGCGCCGGTCACCGAAGGGCATCGTCCAGTTGAGGAAGACGTCGGTCGCCGTGTCAGCGCCGATGCTCTGGCTGACGATCAGGTTGAGAAACCCGAAATCGCCCAGGGTGAGTGCATGGCTCACGCCGATGGTCTCCTGGCTGCGGCTGGTCCAGAAACTCTGCAGGCCGTAGGCGACCTGCAGGTTGCCATAGCGCGCAAAGTCGAGGCCAAAGCCGACGAAGGTGCGTTGCTTCGGCGTGTTTTCCAGCTCGACGGTGCCGAGCTGCGCGAACGATTCGGAGGCGAACTGCGTGCGCGCAAACAGGCTCGAACGTTGCCCGTTGTGCTCGAAGCCGAAACCGGCCAGCCAGCCCATGGCGTCGACCCCGCCCCCAGCCATCGTGGCGCTGAGGATGCCGAACTCCCCCATCTGCCACGCGCCATTGAGCCCGACCGCCGCCGGTCCGCCTGCCTGCGCTTCCACATGCGCCTCGGCCGTGACCTGGTCGGTGAAGCCGCGCCGGAACGTCGCTGCGGCCACCAGGTCGCCATACGCATTGCTGGCATAGCCATAGTCTTCGCGCATCGAGCCGAGTTCGAAGGAGTACTCGTTGAGACCCGCGCGCAGCAATGCGGGTCCGGTGTAGTACGGCTGCGACAGGACCTGCTGTCGGCCGAGCGCGTCGGTGATCACGACCTGCATCTGTCCGGCCCCGGTGATGCTCGGCACGTGATCGATCGTGAACGGGCCAGGCGGCACGTCCTGGCTCGCGACCTGCGCGCCATTCACGAACACGTCGACCGTGGACGGCACGACCGCCGAGCCGCGCGCCGCCAGCATCGGCGTCGTCACCAGCGTGGGCTGCGTCGCGAAGTTGGTGCCGAACTGGACGCCGCCGAAACGTACCGAACGGCCCCACGCGCCCGACGCGCTGATCGCGTCGCCAAGACGCAGCGTCGCCAGCCGCTCTGGCAGGTCGAGTGTCCAGGTCGTTTCAAGTCGCACGGCGGAGCGGCTGTCATCGTCGTCGCGGCTCAGCAGGGTGTTGGTACCCACGCCATGCGGTGTGAAGACGCCGGCTTCGGCGATGCCACCGAGGCTCGTGCGTTCAGAGGTGCTCTCGCCATAAAGGTCGTAATTCAGGAATCCGCCGAGCGTGGGCGTCGTGACGCGCGGCAGGTCAGCGGCGGACGCGGACCGGACCGTGGCCAGGAAAGCCTCCGGCGGCAGCGTGACGTCGGCGTGCTGCGTGGTCGCATCGAAGCTCACGCGCGCTCCCATCTCGGCGCCGAGGCGATAGTAGCGTTCGCCGTTGACGAGCAGGACGCCGCGCGCGGGCTGCTTCAGGCGCAGCGTGGCGAGGTCGGCCGCCCGCAGCAGCAGCGTACCGTCCGCATCGCGTCGCACCACGAGCGTCGTGATTGCCGGCTGTCCATTGACCGTGAATTCAACGACGGACTCGAGGAAGGCGTCCGGGCCGTCGGCCGCGTGGACCAACGGGGTAGCGAGCGCGAGCGAGATGGCGAGCGACAGGGCTGCGCGCATGACTCACTCGGGTGCCAGGGTCAACTCCGTCGCGAAATCCCCGTCTTCGGTGGATCCCTTCACGCGCAGCTGGCGCCATTGGGCGCTATCGTTGTTTTTGTCAGGTTCAAGAGTCCAGCGGTGTGACTGGCCCGGGAGAACGTAATAGGCCCCCTGCTGGTGTAGCCATCGCTCGCTGCCGGGCTGCGGGCTGATCATCAGGTCCAGGACCCTCGTGTGTTCCGAGCCGGCATTGAGGGCGGTGACGGACACTGCGCCGTCCGGGCTGCGTGTCGCTGACCATTGGACTTGCGGCGCCGTGGGCGCCTGCGCAGCGACGAAGATCGGCAGGCTCATCTGCAGCGCCATGTGCAAACCGTTGAACCCGGGTGCCGCCTGCTGCGGCACTTCCGTAAGGATCAGCCGGTAGCTCAGTTCCACTCGCGGGTCCACCTCGCGGCGCAGCGCGATGCGGACCACCTGCGACCCCTGCGGCGGAATCGTGAAGACCGCAGGCGTTACCAGCACGTCCCGAGTCGGCTCGAGCTGGTCACCGGCGATCGTCTGCTGCCAGAGCCTGGTTTCAGCCTGCACGACGACCGGTTGATCTTCCTGGTTGCGGAGGGTCACCACGCCCGTCGTCGAATCGGTGGCCAGGTCCACGCGCACGGGAGAAATGGAGAACGTGCCGGCCAGGGCCTGCGCCGATGGCAGCGCGAAGGCTGCCATCGACGCGAGGATGCTAACGAGCAGGTAACGCACGTTCGCGCCGCTCGACCGATCAGTAGACGATCGAGGCGACGATCGTGTCGCTGTAGTTGCCGGCGTCGACCGGGCCGGTGTTGACGGATGCCTGCAGGCGGCCGGCAACGGTCAGGTTCGTCGCGGCGGCGAAACCCGTGCCGGTACCGCCGACGCGGACGGTGCCCGTCGAGCCATCGCCCCAGATGTTCGCGTACGTGGTGTCGGTGTACAGGTTGTAGACGAGCTGGGTCGTTCCGTTTGACATCGTGCGCGCCGCGTAATCCGTCGAGGCGCCCGTGCTCAGGTCGACGTTGTAGGCAGTGCCGTTGGTGCAGCGAACGACGACCGTCGAAGTTGCAGCCAGGTCGTTCGTGCCGTCGAAGGTACCGAGTGCCAGCGGGTTCGCGCTGATCACGCAGTTATTGGCAACCGTCGCCGTGACGTTGAAGCTGGCAGTCTTGGTGGCGGCCTGGGCCGTTCCAACCGTACCAGCCGTTACCAGCATCGTGCCCGCGATCGCGAGCTTCAGGGTTTTCGAAAACATGAATCTTCCTTTGTGTTGCTTATTCACGACCGGTTGTCGTGTGGGGGGCGATTCTTCCGAACTGAACGGGCGCAAAGCGTGATGCCGCTTCCGTTTTCCATAACTCAATCCAGTTTGGTTCCAATCAGGCGCGCCGCACCTGGAGTTCCAGCGAGTCCGGCCGGGACTGCTGATACGTTTGCCCGTTGAAACGTGCGTCAGTTCACGGAAAGCCGGCGAGCTGGAATTCCGGGTTGCCGTAGTGCACGTAATCGGCCCAGTCGATCGACGGGATCGACGCGAGTCGCCGGCGTGCAGTGAGCACGGCGTCACCGAGCCGGGCGCCGTTCAGCAGCGACTCGTACAAGGACTGCGAGAACGCAAACGCCGCGTCGTCCCCGACGGGCCAGTGCGTGCCGAGGAAATTGCCCACGCCGCCTGCGAGAAAGGCTTCGGCGATTCCCGTCATCGTGCGGCGCATTCCGAACTGGCGTGCCGGCGCCGCACTCGCCCTGGCGCGCTTGCGCACGCGCGCCGCTTCGCACGCATTGCAGAAGACGAGCGCAGGCAGGTTGCCGATGCTCGCAAGATCGGCGCCACGCAGCACAACCTTGCCGTCGCAGAGCAGGCCGCCCTGGCCGGGCTCGCGTGCGTCGAAGAAAGCGTGGCCGGCAAAGTGCAGGACGTCGAAGGCACCGGTGCCGAGTGCCGCAAGGATGCGCGCCCGAGTCGCATCGCGCCCGGTGAGCACGTCGAACGTGACGGATCTGCGAACGAGCAACTGTTGCAACGCCTCGCCCTCGGCCGCCGCGCCGGGCAGGTCCCGCGTGGGATCGACGATCAGCAGGACGCGCAACGGATCGGACGGACCATGGTCGTCGCGCCACCGCGCAACTGAGAGAGTGTCGCTCGCATAGCGACGACTGAGGCCCGCGCCCAGCGCCGGATGCATGGTGCCGACGCGCAGCACTTCCCACGGCACTCGTGACGCCTCCCGGTCGTGCACGATCACGAGCGGCCGCGCGTGCATCGCCTCGAGACCTTCGCGCACCGTCGCCGGCAGCAACGTTCGTCCGAGCGCGGTGCCGATGCGTGCAAGGTCGCGCGTCGTTGCGGCGCCGGTTTCGAGCGGCTCGATGTGTTGCAGCAGGTCTGCACGGTTCAAAGTGATGGCGCCGCTGAGCACCGCCGCCTTCGCACCCGCCGTCAGCAGCGACGAACGGCATTCGTAGGCGCTGCGTCCTGCAGTCGTCATCGACACGAGAAGATAGGTGGGATCCCCAGGCGCCGCATTGCGACGAGGAGGGCGTCGTGCGAGCAGGCTTCTTCCGGGGCACGGTCGCGGATGCGTCGATTTCGTCGACCAGGAGCGCGAGATCCGCGCCCTGCAACTTCGCTGCAACGTCCCGGGCCGCGCGCACGAGCGAGGCGTACTTGCGTGCGTCGATCTCGCAGATTGAGATACGACGCAAGACCTCGTCCGGGTCCGCGTGCTGTACGCCGGCGATGAACCCACGCAGTTGCTGCTCGAGCGCCATCGCCACGGGCACGCCGGATCCCGCGCCGAAGAGCACGGTCGCGAAGTCCTCGACCTGCGTGCGGGCGAGCGTGCGGACGATGTTCTCCGCGACGAACGCCGCCGCGTCGGCACCGAAGTCGTCAAAATCGCCGAGGCCCGCGCACAGGACGAACTCGGCGAGCAGCCGGCTGCGCGCCACCGGCAGCACGAAGACCTGGCCGAGCTGCGCCGCGAACATGCGCCGCAGCGTGAACTCGCGAATGGCCCCGCCGAGTTCGGCGTCGATGGCTGCGGCGGGACCGGAAGGATCGACGTTGTGGAATACACCCAGCACCAGCGCGCGTGAGTTGGCGTCGGTGATGCTCCCCCGGACGAGCCGGATCTCGAGCGTGCGTCGGGGGCGCGCCGGCGCGGGCTGTGTTGCGGCGCCCCGCGCAGCGAATGCCCGCTCGAGTGCGGCGGGCTGCACCGTGCCGTGGAACTCGGGGGAGACGACCGGCTCGAGCAGCCGGCGGCGTGCGTCGGGTGACAGGTGTTGCCACTTCACCTTGTGCGGGGCCACGCGACGCAACACCGTTTCGCTCACCTGACGCGCCGCGGGCGTGCGACGGCGCGAAGCCGAGGTTGCGAGCCGTTGCGTTGCGCCCGTGCGCAGCAGATCCACCACCGCCGCGATGACGCGGCCGTTGTTCGGCAGGCCACCGTGTTTCTCGCCAACGTACCAGGCGGGTTCACCCGGGCGAACGGCGAGTGCGAGCGGCACGGTGCCGTCGCCGTACGGCGTCAGGCCAAAATTGAACTCACTGCCGGTCGACGACAGCGAGGTGACGGTATCCTGTCGCACCCCCGCGATCACGAGGCAGCGAGCGTCGCTGCCCGGCCAGCGTGCGCGCTCCTGCCGCGCGGCCAGCAGCTGCTGCGGGTCGGGTCGCAACGGGTCATCGGGCCAGGAACTCGCGTCGAACAGGTCGTCGCCACCGGTGAGTCCAGGATCGGGCAGCAGTTCGTGCAGCGCCGGCAGTGTTCGAAACACGATTCGCGCCAGGTCTTCCGCCGTGTGCCGCCGGTCGATGGCCGCGAGCTTGCGTACCGTCGGATAGACGCCGCGCAGCGCAAGCACCGGCGCAAAGGAGCCGTGATTCGGAGCGCCCAGCTGCACGACACGCGTGATGCGTTCGGTCCGCTGGCGGCCAAGCGCGAGTCGAGCGACGAGACCGCCCATGCTGTGTCCAACCAGCATGACCGGCGAGCCGTCGACCTCGGCCGCGATGCGTCGGTTGAGTGCGTCGGCAAGCTCGCTCACGCTGGCTCGCCAGTCGTACGGATGCATCTGCGCATCGAACCCTGCGATCCGCAGCGACAATTTCAGCTTCAGCGTGTTGAGCAGCATCGCGCCGAGTGCGACCAGCCGCGAGCCGGCCGGCAAGGCCAGGCGAGTGAGGTGACCCGCCGCGATTTCGATCAGGTCGACCCACAGCACGTCGTCGAGCAGCAGTCCGCGCGAGCCGATGCGCGATCCCATCAGGCCGGGCAACACGTAGACGCGAATGCCGCCTGGACCGCGCCTTGCGCCAGCGCGTCGCGCCAGGGCGCTCAGTTCACGGTAGCCCTGGTCGCCGAAGAGCGCCGTGAGTTCTGCGCGGCGCTCACCCGACGCGAGCAGTCGCTCGACCTCCTCGTCGTGGAGTCGATGCACGGGCAGCGCCAGGGTGGAACGACTCAAAGACGGCGTCCTTGTCGTTTTCGCGCGCGCGTCAGTGTGCAGGCGGTGGAGCGGTGCCCGGTGCGCGCACCTCGACACTCACTTCGATCTTCCCCGCCTGCTCGAACTGCAGCGTCAGCGGAAATCGCTCACCGGCGACGAGTGGCTGCGGCAGGTCCATCAGCATGATGTGCGTGCCCTGCGGCGCGAGCGCGACGGACCCGCGGGCGGGTACGTCGACACCTGCAGTCGGACGCATCTGCGCCATGCCGGCCGCTGCCGATACCACGTGGATCTGCGTCATCGCTGCGCGTGGCGTTGCGGCACCGACGAGCCGATCGGCCCGCGATCCTCCGCTCAGGGTGAGGTAGACCGCGGCGACGGCTATGCCGGGCGGAGTCGCGCGCGCCCACGCGGCGCTCACGGTTACGGCCTGCGGTGCAGGCTCGGCTGCGTACGTCGGCACGGCAGGGCTCAACAGCGCCAGGGCAAACAATGCGAGGGCTGCTCGAGGCTTCATTTTTTCGTGCCGTCCTTCATCGCGCTGCGGACCGTCGCGACGATGCCATCGATTGCGGGAGTGCGGGTGGTCGACTTGCGCCAGATTGCACCGATCGTGCGACCCGGCGCAGGTTTCGCAAACGGCTTCACGCGCAAACCGCGCGCCGTGCCCACGGGCGTTTCGGCAGCGAGTTCAGGCAGCAGCGTGATGCCGTGGCCGGCCGCGACCATCTGGCGCAGCGTCTCGAGACTCGTCGCCCGGTAATCCTGCTCCTCGTTCACCCGGACCCGGCTGCAGACTTCGAGTGCCTGGTCGCGCAGGCAGTGACCGTCCTCGAGCAGCAGCAGCGTTTCGCCACGCAGGTCGTCCACTTTCACGCGCTCGCGGTCGGCGAGCGCATGCGAGGCGGGCACGGCGAGCACGAAGGGCTCTTCGTACAGCGGCGCGGCTTCGAGGCCGTCCATCACCACGGGCAGCGCGAGAATGCCGACGTCGATCTCGCCCGCGCGCAACCGTTCGAGCAATTGCTCGGTCTGGTATTCGTACAACATGAGCTTGAGCCGCGGCAGCTCGCGTCGCAGCCGGCCGACGATGTGCGGCAGCAGGTACGGACCGACAGTGGGGATCAATGCCAGCTTGAGCGGCCCGGCCAGTGGATCCCGGTCGGTCTTTGCCAGGTCGACGATCGCGTCGGCTTCCTGCAGCAACAGGCGCGCCCGCTGCACGATCTTCACGCCGGTCGCGGTCAGGGCGACGCGCTTGGGTTGCCGCTCGACGAGCGGCACGCCCAGGTACTCCTCGAGCTTGCGGATCTGTGCGGAGAGGGTCGGCTGGCTGACGAAGCAGCGCTCCGCCGCCTTGCCGAAGTGCCGCTCGTCGGCCAGCGCCACGAGGTACCGGAGGTCGCGCAGGTTCATGCGGAAATAATAGCTGCAGCCTATCGGCTGGTGCAAAGCAATCAGGCCGATTAATCGCCTATACTTGCGCCCATGGGTCCCCGATCCCCGAGGCTATCGGCCGGTGTCGTGGTCGTTCGCCGTGAAGGCGACGACTGGATGTATCTCCTGCTGCGCGCCTTCAATCACTGGGATTTCCCGAAAGGAATGGTGGAGGAGGGCGAAGAGCCGCTCGCCGCCGCCATCCGCGAGGTGCGCGAAGAGTCCACGATCGAGGATCTCGACTTCGCGTGGGGCTCGAATTCCACGCAGACGGGGCCCTACAGCGGCGGCAAGGTCGCCCGGTATTACCTCGCTTCCACCCGCAGGTCGGACGTGAGCTTGCCGATCAATCCCATGATTGGCCGTGCCGAGCACAGTGAATACCGTTGGGTCGACTTCGACGCAGCCCTCGAGCTGGTCTCGCCGCGCGTGAAGCCCGTCGTGCGCTGGGCGGCACAGGCCCTCGCCCGCGGCTAGTCCGCTGTCAGACGACGCGGCCGCGATGGCCGCCCCGCAGAAAATCGTCGACGTTCGCCGCCATTTCATCCAGGCAGCGCTGGCGTGCTTCGCGCGCTGCCCACGCGACGTGGGGCGTCACGATGAGGTTCGGAATGTCCGCCGCCAGCAGGGGATCGCCAGCCACGGGCGGTTCCTGTGGCAGCACGTCGATGGCGGCACCACCGAGCTTGCCGGCGCGCAGCGCGTCGGCGAGTGCCTGTGAGTCGACGAGCGCGCCCCTGGCGGTGTTGATGAGCAACGCATCGGGTTTCATGCGTGCCAGCTCACGGGCGCCGATCAGGCCCTGCGTTGCCGGAGTCAGGGGACAGTGCAGGCTGAGCACGTCCACCTGCGCCAGCAGTTCGTCGAGATCGTGCCGGCCGGCGTGAGGCTCGCCCCCCGGGCGGTTGGCCACCCATACTTCCATGCCGAGCGCGAGACTCGCCGCGCGCGCCACGCCCTTGCCGAGTGCGCCGTGACCCACGATGCCGAGCTTGCGCCCCGCGAGTTCGCGCAGCGGAAAATCCAGCAGGCAGAACTGGTCGCCGCGCGACCAGGCCCCCAGCCGCACCAGCGCGTCGTATTCGCGCAGGCGCTGCGTCAGCAGCAGCATCGTGCCGAGCACGTGCTGCACCACCGAGGCCGTGCAGTAGTCGCGCAGGTTGCAGACGCCGATGCCGCGTTCGCCGGCGGCTTCGAGGTCGACGTTGTTGGTGCCCGTGGCCGCGAGCACGATGAGCTTGAGGTCGGGTGAGGCCGCGATCGTCTCGCGCGTGATGCGCAGCTTGTTCAGCGCGACGACGGTAGCGCCGGCGATGGCCTCGGGCACGGCGGCCTGTGGCGTGTTGTCGCGCAACTCCAGGCCCGGCATTGCTCGCCGCAACGCGGACGGATCGAGGTCGCCGTTGCAGCTGACGGTGGCGTAATCCAGGAAAACAGATCGCATCGGGCGCTCGCTGACAATCGACTGCCGCAAACCGTAGCATTCCCGCATGCGCAGGTCGCCAGAAAAGCTCGCGGATCGCGCTTTGCCGCGGTGCGAGTCCGGTTTTCCGCGATGGCGAGGCTGCCCCGGCACAGCGCAGTGTGTCCATGCCGGACGAGCAGTCCGCCAGGAGGATCGCACTTCGTCGCCATGCCAGACACACAGGACGAGCTCGAGCCGCGCGTACGACGCATCATTTCGCGCTGGGGGCACGATCCCGGCGCGCTCGTGCAGGTGTTGCGCGAGGTCCAGGAGGAGTGCGGCTACCTGCCGGGTCCCGCGCTCACGCTGGTCGCACGCCTGCTGCGCATCCCCTATTCGCGCGCCAGGGGCGTGGCGAGCTTCTACTCCTTCCTGTCCGACGAGCCGCTCGGCGCGTATCGCGTCCTGTTTTCGGACAACATCACAGACCGCATGGCTGGCAGCGAGTCCCTGCTGGAGGCGATGTGCTACCGCCTCTGGGCGGAGCCTGGGAAAGTCTCGCCGGACGGTCTCGTCAGCGTCGCGCGCACGTCGTGCACCGGCATGTGCGACCAGGGGCCCGCACTGCTGGTCAATGGTCGCGCGATCACGTCGCTGACCAGTGAGCGTGTCGAGCACCTCTGCGAACTGATCCTTGCCCGTACGCCCGTCGACGAGTGGCCCGCCGAGTTCTTCGCCGTGCGCGACAACGTGCGCCGTGCAGGCATCCTGCTCGGCCACACGCAGCAACCCGGCGACGCGATCCGCGCGGCGCTGCAACGGGGCGCGGCGGGCTGGTCCGAGCACGCGGCAAACGAACGCTCGTGGCGCGAGGCGTACGTGGGTGCCGCGCAGGGACCGATCGCGACCCTCGAGGAGATCAAGCGCTCGAACCTGCGCGGCCGTGGCGGCGCGGGTTTCACCACCGGCGTCAAGTGGGAAGCGTGCCGCCAGGCCACGGGGCTGACGCGCTACGTGGTCTGCAACGCCGACGAAGGCGAGCCGGGCACGTTCAAGGATCGCGTGCTGCTGACGAGCCATGCCGACCTTGTATTCGAGGGCATGACGATCGCGGCCTATGCGATCGGCGCCAGCCTGGGATTTCTCTACCTGCGCGGCGAGTATCGCTACCTGCTCGAACCGCTGGAGGCGACGCTGCAGCACCGCCGCGCTGCCAACCTGCTCGGCAACGGCATCTGCGGCCAACCAGGCTTCGATTTCGACATCCGCATCCACGTCGGCGCGGGCTCCTACGTGTGCGGCGAAGAGTCCGCCCTGATCGAGTCGCTCGAGGGCAAGCGCGGTGTGCCGCGCAATCGTCCGCCGTATCCCGTCACGAACGGCTACAAGCAACAGCCGACGATCGTGAACAATGTCGAGACGTTGTGCGCTGCTGCCTTGATTGCCGTCCGGGGCGGCGACTGGTACCGCTCGCTCGGCACGATCAAGTCGTCCGGCACGAAGATTCTCTCGGTGGCGGGCGACGTCGCCCGCCCGGGCCTGTACGAGTATCCGTTCGGCGTGACGCTGCGCCAGGTGCTGGAGGACTGCGGCGCTGCGGACACGCAGGCGATACAGATCAGCGGCCCGTCCGGCGTCTGCGTCGATGCGACCGAATTCGGTCGCCGCATTGCCTTCGAGGACCTGCCCACGGCCGGCGCGTTCACCGTGTTCGACGCCAGCCGTGACATGTTCGACGTGGCGCGCAACTACGCGCAGTTCTTCGCGCACGAGAGCTGCGGATTCTGCACGCCGTGCCGCGTCGGTACCTCGATGCTGGTCGCGTCGATGGACAAGATCCATGCAGGCAACGGCACGCAGCACGACGTTGGCGAAATAGACCGGCTGAACAAGGTGCTGCTGATGTCGGCCCACTGCGGCCTCGGCCACACGGCCTGCAACCCGATCCTCGACACGCTCAAGCGCTTCCGCCCGGCCTACGAGCGCAAGCTGCGCTCGCTCGATTTCGCGCCGGCGTTCGACCTCGACGGCGCGCTGCATCGCGCCCGGAAGATGACCGGACGCGACGACGCCGACGCGCACCTGGAGGCACACCCGTGAACGAACGGCCGAGCTTTCTCCTCGACGGCGACGAGGTGCCGTTCGATCCCGGGCAGACCGTGATGCAGGCGGCGCTCGCGGCCGGGCGCTACATCCCGCACCTCTGCTACCACCCGGAATTCACGCCGCATGGCAGTTGCAAGCTGTGCACCGCCCGGGTCAACGGCCGGCTGATGGCCGCGTGCACCACGCCAGCCGAGACCGCGACCGAGGTCGAGAGCGAAACGGAAGAGTTGAATGACCTGCGACGCACGCTGGTGCAGATGCTGTTCGCGGAGGGCAATCATTTCTGCCCTTCCTGCGAGAGGAGCGGCAACTGCGTGCTGCAGGCCCTTGGCTACGATCTCGGCGTGATGACCGCCGGATTCAGGCACTTTTTTCCCGACCGTCCCGTGGATGCCTCGCACCCCGAGATCCTGCTCGACTTCAACCGCTGCATCCTCTGCGAACTGTGCGTGCGCGCGGCACGCGAAGTCGACGGCAAGCACGTGTTCTCGCTGGCAGGCCGCGGCATTGGCAAGCACCTGATCGTGAACGCTGAGTCCGGGCGGCTGGTGGACACCGACGTGAAGGTCACCGACAAGGCCGTCGAGGTGTGCCCGGTGGGCGTGATCCTGCGCAAGCGGGTCGGGTTCGCCACGCCGATCGGCGCGCGCCGCTACGACGGGTCGCCGATCAGTGCGCAGGCGCTCGCTGATGCGCCGCGCCCGCTGGAGCGAAGCCATGACTGACGTCACACGGCGCAAGCTCAAGGTCGCGACAACGTCGCTCGCCGGCTGCTTTGGTTGCCACATGTCGCTGCTCGACATCGACGAACGGCTGTTCCTGCTGCTCGAGCGCATCGAGTTCGATCGTTCGCCGCTGACCGACATCAAGCGCTGCGGACCGTGCGACATCGGCATCATCGAGGGCGGCATCTGCAACGCGGAGAACGTGCACGTGCTGCGCGAGTTTCGCGCCAATTGCAAGATCCTGGTGGCGATGGGCGCCTGCGCCGTGACGGGCGGCCTGCCCGCCCAGCGCAACCACCTCGACCTCGGCCTGTGCCTGCAGGAGGTGTACCTGACCGATCCCGGCGTGTCCCAGGGCATGATCCCCAACGATCCCGAGTTGCCGCTGCCGCTCGACAAGGTGCATCCGCTGCACGAAGTCGTGAAGATCGACTACTTCATCCCGGGCTGCCCGCCGTCGGGCGACGCGATCTGGAAATTCCTCACTGACCTGATCGAGGGCCGCACGCCGAAACTCGGCCACGGCCTGATTCACTACGACTGAGCAGGGCCGCCCGTATGAGCACGCTGCCGCTGGAAACCGCCGCCCACCCCGAGCAGCTGCGCCGCGTGGTGATCGAACCGCTGTCGCGCGTCGAGGGCCACGGCAAGGTCACGCTGCTGCTGGACGAGGACGGCCACGTCCAGCAGGCGCGACTGCACATCGTGGAATTCCGCGCCTTCGAGAAGTTCATCCAGGGCCGGCCGTACTGGGAAGTACCGGTGATGGTGCAGCGCCTGTGCGGCATCTGCCCGGTGAGCCATCACCTCGCGGCGTGCAAGGCGCTCGACCAGGTGGTCGGCGCGACGACGCTCACGCCCACGGCGGAGAAGATCCGCCGCCTGATGCACTACGGGCAGATCCTGCAGTCGCATGCGCTGCATTTCTTCCATCTGTCGTCGCCGGACCTGCTGTTCGGCTTCGGTTCCGACGTCGCGCGCCGCAACATCGTGGGTATCGCGGCGGCCTATCCCGACATTGCCCGGCAGGGCGTGCTGTTGCGCAAGTACGGCCAGGAAGTCGTCCGCCACACGGCGGGCAAGCGCATCCACGGCACGGGCTCGGTGCCCGGCGGCGTGAACAAGAGCCTCACGGCCGCCGAGCGCGACGAGTTGCAGAAAGACATCTACCAGATGATCGCGTGGAGCCGCGACGCCGTGCGGCTGGTCAGGCAACTCTTCGAGCAGGACCTCGCGACCTACCGCCGCTTCGGCACGTTCGAGGCGCGGACGCTGAGCCTCGTGCGTGCCGACGGCGCGATGGACCTCTATCACGGCGGACTGCGTGCACGAGGCGCGGACGGCGGGACGATCTTCGATCACGTGGACTACGACCACTACTGGGAGCAGATCTCCGAGGAAGTGAAGGCCTGGTCGTACATGAAGTTCCCGTACCTGCGCGCGCTCGGTCACGAGAACGGCTGGTACCGTGTCGGACCGCTGACTCGCGTCACCCGTTGCGATTTCATTCCCACGCCGCTCGCCGACCGCGAACGGCGCGAGTTCATGGCGTTTGACGACGGACGCGCCGCGCTGTCCACGCTCGGTTTTCACTGGGCGCGCATGATCGAGATGCTGCACGCGGCCGAAGCGATCAAGGACCTGCTGCACGACGGTGATCTCCTCGGGACCGACCTCATCACGGGCGGCAAGCGGCAGGCGCGCGGCGTGGGCGTCATCGAGGCGCCGCGCGGCACTCTCATACACCACTACCGCGTGGACGAGAACGACCAGGTGGTGCGCGCGAACCTGATCGTGTCGACGACGCACAACAACCATGCGATGAACGTGGCGATCCGCGAGGTGGCGCGCCAGTACCTGGACGGGCGCACGCTGACCGAGGGCCTGCTCAATCACATCGAAGTGGCGGTGCGTGCGTTCGATCCCTGTCTTTCATGCGCGACGCACGCGGTCGGCAGGATGCCGCTGTCGGTGGATCTGCTCGACGCCGACGGCTCGATCGCAGACTCGATGGTGCGCGGATGAAGGTCGCGCCTACGCTCGTGTTTGCCGTCGGCAACCCGAGCCGGGGCGACGATGCCGTGGGTCCGCTGCTGGCGGCAAGACTCGAAGCGGCGGACGTGCCGGGTGTCGAGGTGCTGGTCGACTTCCAGTTGCAGGTTGAGCACGCGCTCGACCTCGCCGGGCGCGAACGCGTGATCTTCGTCGATGCCTGTGTCGACGCGGAGGCGCCATTCGTCGAGCGCGAGGTGCGCGCCAACGCAGGATTCGCGCACACCAGCCATTCGCTGGCGCCGGCTCAGGTGCTGGAAACGTATCGGCGTGTCATGGGCGTCAGCCCGCCGCCGGCGCTGCTGTTCGGCGTGCGTGCCCATAGCTTCGAACTCGGTGCGGGGTTGTCCCCCGACACCGAGCGCGCCAGCCAGGCCGCGTGGCCGCGACTGCTGGAACTCTGCCGCCGCTGATTCCGCTCAGGTGCCCGACAGCACGTCGAGACGAACCTGCCCGCCCTGCGACGAGTAGGTGCAGCCCAGGGTGCGCGTTTCGCCTTTCGGCATCCGCACCCGTAGCTGCATGCGGTAGCCGCCCGGCATCGCTACGGCTGCATCCTGCTGCAGGATGCGTCCGCCGCGGCGTTGCACTTCGTTGCTACAGGCCTGCTCCGCCCGGGCCTGGCTCGAGCCACTCGACCCGCCGCTGTTGCCGCGCACCTTTTCGAAACGCCCGCGGCAGCCGGCCGTCACCCAGATCACGCCGTTGCGCGTGCCCCAGGTCGAGTTCGCGCGGCACCGTCCGTTGCTGTTGTCGCGCAACAGGCGGCCGAAGTTGCCTGCACCGATCGCGCATTCACGGTAGCGATCGCCATCCGAGTTGCAGTCCAGGACGTTGGCGCCACCGCCACCGCCACCCCAGCCTCCGCGGGTGACCTCGAACCTGGCGCGGCAGCCATGGGCAACCCAGACGCGATCGCCGCGCTGGCCCCAGCTCTGGCCTTCGACGCAGCGCGCGTCGGACAACCGCTTCACCAGCACTGCGCGGCCGTTCACTGGCAGCTGGCACTCTCGGTACTTCTTTTCGACCGAAGCGCAGCTGAACTGCATGCGGTCGTCGCCGTCGTCGTCGTAACCCCAGCCGAAGCCATAGAGGTTGACGTCGCCCGTGCGGGTTTCGACGAAACATGAACCATTCGTGACGTGCCCGCGTTGGTTGCGCACGCGCAGATCGATCGACCAGCCTTCGCGGAACTGCTGGAAGTTGCTCGTGTCCAGCACGGTGAACCCCCGCCGGTTGGCTTCGCGCACGCAGTCGCTCTGGGCAGAGCGGGTCTGCGCCGCCGGCGCCTGCTTGAGCGCTGGCTGCTTGACGGGTGCACGCGCAGCCGGAGCGACACCTTCCTGGGCCCAGCCCAACGCAGGCACGGAGGCAGCCACCGCGAGCAGGGCGGCGAGGAACGGACGCGCAATCGATCGCATGGGGGCTCTCCGAGCGGTTCAGGGTCGTCCAATCCGGACAACGGTCGAGGGGCGATATCGTTGACCGTACGCCAATGGCGGCGCAATCAGTAGCGCCGACCGAGCTGATTCGATTGCTGCGTCGCAGCAGGCACATGACTTTGCCGGGCTGTCGTTTTTATGCGCCAGCACACGGAAAAGAACACTTATGGATCAGATAGTTGGTTGAAAGTAACTATGCCTCGGCCGGACCCGGCCGTTAGACTACAGGGCTATTGGACGTAAACAGTGACGACTAACGGAACCTCCTGATGCACAACGACACCGACACCGTCGCGCGCGCGCCCGAGCATGCTCCCATCAACTGGGTCACCACGATCCTGTTCACGGCTCTGCCTTTGACTGCCGTCACGGTGGTGCCCTGGTATGGCTTCACGCATGGGTACAGCCTCGCTGCCTGGGTGCTGGCGCTCGTGTCCCTGTGGGCATGCGGTATCGCGATCACGGCTGGTTATCACCGCCTGTGGGCGCACCGCGCCTACGGCGCGCACTGGTTGGTGAGAACCTTCCTGATGCTGTTCGGCGCGATGGCACTGCAGAACAGCATCCTGGTGTGGGGCTCGCAGCACCGCACCCACCATCGCTTCGTCGACGACTGGGACAAGGATCCGTACAGCGCGAAGCGCGGGTTCTGGTTTTCGCACATGGGCTGGATCCTGCGCGACTACCCGAGCGGCAGGAACGATTTTTCGAACGCGCGCGACCTCGAGCGCGATCCCATCGTCATGTTCCAGCACCGGTTCTACATCCCGCTCACGGTCTTCATGAACGTGGCGGTGCCGCTGCTCGCGGGTTGGGCTGTGGGCGACGTGTGGGGCGTGTTCCTGCTGGCGGGCATCCTGCGTCTCGTGATCAACCACCACTTCACGTGGTTCATCAACTCGCTGGCCCACATGTGGGGCTCGCAGCCGTACACGGACGAGAACACTGCCCGGGACAACCCCGTGCTGGCGTTCCTGACGTACGGCGAGGGTTATCACAACTTTCACCACATCTTCCAGAACGACTACCGCAACGGCGTGAAGTGGTGGCACTACGACCCGACCAAGTGGCTGATCGCAGGCCTGTCGTACGTGGGTCTGGCTGACAACCTGAAGCGCGTGCCGGATCTCTGGATCCAGCGGTCGCAGGTCGCCATGCAGTTCAAGCGCGTCGAACGGGCGCTCGAGGCGCGGCGCAATCGGCAGGGCGACGAGCAAGTCGATCGCCTGAAGGCCCGTGTCGCCGAGGAATACGCAGCGTTCCGCAAGTCGGTCGAGGAATGGGGCAAGGTACGCGACCAGTGGGTGTCGGACCGCAAGCAGCGCCTGTTGCAGCGTTGGGAAGAGACCAACTTCCGCCTGCAGTTGAAGCAGATCGAGCAGGGGCTGCACCTGCAGCGCCGCCGCCTGCGCGCGATGAGCAAGGCGTCGCTCGCCGCCTGACAGAAGGGGTCAGGGGTAGGGGTTAGGGGATAGGGGTTGGGGGTTAGTCGGAACGGTTCGGGACGCTGGTCCCAAACCGCCAGCGGTTCCCATCACCCGCACCACCTGGATTCAAAGACTTAGAAGGGCCGCTCGGGCCTTCGTCGTAATCGTATCCAACGGTTCACAGCAACGCGAGGATCAGGCCGGCGATAACGACCCAGCCCGGCAGCGCGAACACGACTCCGTACAGCAACCCGCGCATGAAGGATACGTCAGTGTCGGTGTCCTGGGTGTACGCCTCCGGCGTGGCCTCGGCGATCGCGTTCGTCATCTTTTGAAAGTCGAAGTCGTAGATTGCATTCATCGTCCTGGTCCAGGTGTCCGGGCTCCAGGGCCCGCATGGGACGCATTCTCCAGAACAGTGGTCATCCAGTCAGTCGCGAGGCGGTTAGATTTCGGTCACGTTTCGTTCGTACCATCGCTGCGCTGCGCTCGGAACCGGCACGCTGTGCCTGCAAACCGACTTGTCACCGGCTGGCGACTGACACCGTTACCGCCTGCCTTGAATCATGGCGGGCATGCAAATGGTCGATCCAGCGTGGGGCCGAGAACGCATGCGGACGATTGCCATCGTCGGCGCTGGCTTCAGCGGCACGGCGTTGGCGCTGGATCTGCTGCGTATAGCCGGTCCGTCGAAAATATCCGTGGTACTGATCGAGCGTTCCGGCAGGTTCGGTCCCGGGCTGGCGTACGGCTGCTCAAGCAACACAGCATTGCTGAACGTGCCTGCAGGGCAAATGTCCGCAGATGAACAGCAGCCTGAAGACTTCGTCAGATTCCTGCATTCATGTGGCTGGCCCGCGGATCGAAGTGCCTTCGTGCCTCGGCGCCTGTACGGCCAGTATCTCGAGACGCGTCTGAACGAGGCCGCAAGGGCCGATAGCTCGGATGCCAGGCTGCAGCGCATCATCGGTATGGCGATATCGCTGTCGCGGGTCGATGTCGTTCAAGCCTGGCGGGTCGGGATTGACGATGGCCGGATGATCCTGGCCGACCTCGTGGTCCTGGCTACGGGGCACTCGCGACCACGTAATCTGGAGGCATTGCTGCCGCTTGCGACGACCCGACACTACGTTGCCGAGCCCTGGTCCACACTGCCGTCGAGCCGGCCCGACGCACGCATCCTGATCGTTGGGACGGGCCTGACGATGGCCGACACGGTCTGCGAACTCACCGCTCGACCGAGCGGCCCGCGAGAGATCATCGCGGTCTCGCGACGCGGCTTGCTGTCGCAAAGACGTCGCGAGGCCGTGCCGGGCTTTCAGCAGGCACCGCGAATGCTGACCGCGATCGGTCCGGCGCCGGGATTGCGCCAAGTTGTCGCGACAGTGCGCGCCACGGTGCGCGATGCCGAGAGTTGGGGGGGGAGTTGGCACGACGTCGTTTCTTGGCTGCGTCCGCACACTTCGCACCTGTGGGCCGCGTTCTCCGAGGCTGACCGCAGGCGGTTCGTGCGGCATGTTCTGCCTTTCTGGGATGTGCACCGCCATCAGCTGCCTTCATCGGTGGGGAACAGGGTCCACGAGTTGATCGAATCTGGTCGGCTGAAGATTCTGGCCGCGCGAATCCTATCGTGCAGCACCAGCGCCAAAGCTGCAGTCGTGGACCTGCGCAAGAGGAAGGGCGGGCGAGTAGAATCGATGGTCTTCGATCAGGTCATCAACTGCAGTGGTCCGGACGGCGATCCACGGCGCTCTCAGTTGGCGTTGATCCGGTCGCTCATGGCTGACGGGGCAATGGTCCCGGCTCCGACGGGTCTCGGGGTGCTGGTGGATCGATTTGGTCAGCTCAAGAGCCGAGACGGAAAGACCGTCCCGGGATTGTACTATCTGGGGCCATGGCTACGCGCCCGCGACTGGGAGGCAACAGCCGTCTGCGAGTTGCGTCGTGAAGCATCGCTACTCGCGCAGCATTTGCGACGTGAGGTCGTGCCATCGGCAGCCGCCGGGGATATGCCCGCGCGCGAGTTGGAGGCATTCACATCAGGAGCTATTCGATGAACGTCTCACGGTTAGAATTCGAGCGCGACTCGGAGATAGCCGCCATTGGTCCCCATTCACGCTCGGCTCCTGCCAGGATAACGACGCAGGAACCTGTCTAATCGGAACGAGCGGCGCACTTGGTTCGTAGGAGGGCCTCATGGCCAAGGGCGAGTGCAATTGCGGTGCGGTCCAATTTGAGATCGACGCGGATCTTACGGATGTCTTCGTGTGCCACTGCTCGATTTGTCGCAGGTCCACGGGGAGCAATGGCATCGCGGTGGTCGTCGTTCCGAATGACAGGCTCCGGTGGATTCGGGGGGAAGATCACATCGTGATGTGGAGCAAGCCGAACGCAGATTGGCAGACCTGGTTCTGCAGGATCTGCGGCTCACCGGTTCCCGGCCGCAACGACCCGGCAAGAATGTTCGTGCCAGCAGGTTCCCTGACCGAGGGTGGTGATGCGCTCAGGGTGGCCCACCACGTCTGGGTGGGCTCGAAGGCCGTCTGGGACGAAATCGGCGATGCAGGCAGGCAACACGCGGAGCAGTTTCGGTGAAATGGATTCGTCGCGTGCTGGTGGCCATTGCGATCCTCGCCTGCGGAGTCCTGGTCGCCGCTTTCCTGACGGCACTGCGCACGGAACACCCCGTGGGGTTCCAGGTCGCTCGAGCGACCGGTTCCGATGGGCAGCAACTTCTCGTCGGCATCTGGTATCCAACGCAAGCGCGTCCCCGGCCGACGACCTTGCTGGGTCCCCTGCTGATGGATGTAGCGCCCGACGGTCCGATTTCGGGTCGCGACTTGCCGCTCGTCGTGATCTCGCACGGCAACGGCGGCGGGCCGGGCAGCCACGCTGACCTGGCCCTTGCCCTTGCCGACGCCGGCTATGTGGTCGCCGCTCCCATGCACACGGGTGACAACTATGCAGACCAGAGCGCTGCGGGTTCGGCATCCTTGTACAGCGGGCGTAACCGACAACTCCATGCCGCCCTCGACTACATGCTCGGAGATTGGCAAGGGCACGATCGCATCGACCCGGAACGTATCGGCGCGTTCGGGATGTCTGCGGGCGGGTTCACGGTCTTGACCGCGGTCGGAGCCCAGCCGGACCTTCGACTCGTTGCAAGTCACTGTGCCGAGTCACCAGAGTTCATCTGCGAGGTGCTGGGTCACGCCGGGTCGCCTTTGCTGCAGGCCGATACGCCGAACGTGGGAGGTGTCTTTCTGACCGACGCCAGGATCAAGGCGGCGGTGGTGGCGGCACCGGGCCTGGGTTTTTCGTTCGGTCCGCACGGACTCGCCAACGTGCAGGTGCCGATTCAGCTCTGGAGCGCCGACCAGGACCGCAACGTCCCGTATGCGACGAATGCCGGGCTGGTTCGCGATGCGCTGGGCCCGCGGGTCGAGTTCCATGCGGTTCCCGGTGCTGGCCATACTTCGTTTCTTGCTCCCTGCGGCGTCCTCAAGCCTCCCGGCATTTGCTCGGATCCAGGGCAGTTCGACAGGAAAGCCTTCCATGCGACCATGAATGCCAGCGTCGTCGCTTTCTTTGACAGGAACCTGCCGGGCCAGGGATCACTCCCCTAGAACCTGACTTCGAACCCCGCCTGCACCAGGCGCGGCATGCCCGGGATCAGCCCACGGCTCATGTCGGCAACGTAGAGCGTGTCACCGAGATTCTTCGCCGTGGCGAAGACGGTGCAGTTGCAGAGCGGCAGGTCGTAATTGGCCGTCAGGTTCCACACCGTGTAGCTGGGCATTGCTCCGCGCTGCCCGTTCGCGACGATCGCGACGGTATTGAGGTCGTCGGTGAAAGACGAACTGGTGTAGACGCCCTCGAGTGATACCCCGAGTCCAAAGCGGGTGCGCACACCGACCGTGCCGGAGAGCAGGTGCTCGGGCGCGTAGGGCAGGCGGTTGCCGGTCACGCTGACGGTGCTGAAGCCGGCAATGTTGCTGTACCGCTCGCCGACGTATTCCGCATCCGCGAGCCAGGTGTAGGACGCGCGAGCAAAGACCTCGAACGGCCATTCGACGAAACCCGTGCTGGACGCATTACCCGAGAGCTCGAGGCCCTGCTGCAGGGTTTCGCCGGCGCTGGTGAGTGTCGCGCCCGATCCGCCTGCGACGCTGGCTGGCACGATCTGGTTTTCGAAGTCCATGCGGAAAAGCGTGGCTTCGTACGCGAGCCCGTCGCGCGGATTGGCCCGCAAGCCCAGTTCGTAATTCCAGGAGAGTTCGGCATCGAGATCGACGCTGCCACCCGCGGCCGTCACGATGTCCGCAACGCCCGGGGGCGCGAAGCCACGGTGCACGCCCGCGAACATGACCACCTGCGGCAGCACCTCGTAAGTCGCGCCGATTCCGGGCACGACTTCGTCGACGGTCGACTTGCCCTCGGTTGCCGTCAGGTTGTCCGTGCGTTCGTAGTCGACGTGCTCGAATCGTACGCCGGGTGTGACGGTCCAATGGCCAAAGTCGAAGCGGTTCTGCACGAAAGCCGACATCGCTTCGACCGAGCGGTCGCTGTCCTCGCGGATGCCGGCATTGCGTCCGGTGCCCGGCTCGCGCGAGGTCGGGGTGTCGCCGTTCGCCTGCACGCGGAACTGGTCCTCGACGTGATAGCGAATACCCGCCTCGGTGACGTTGTCGACGCCGAACAATCCGTGCTCCACCGCTGCGCGCGGCTCGAGGCCGGCCGTCCAGTACTGGCGCAGGCGGCCCTCGTTGCCACACGTCGTGGCGAGGTTCGCCATTCCGGCGCACGCAGGGTCGCTCGCATCGTTCGGGCGCTGTGCCGAATTGCTCGACTGCCGCCACCAGTCGCGGTTGAAGTACGTGTAGTAGGCGTTGGTGGTGAAGGTCACCGCAGGATTCAGTTCGAAGCGGTGCGTGGCAGACGTGCCGAAACGCTGCGCCTCCATCGCGTCGTGCTCGAAGGGATTCTGGTACGGGTCGGCCTGCCACTCGGCGAGCGTGAGCCCCGAATACGGCACTTGCGAACTCTCGTCGTAATAGCTCACGCGGACGGTGACGGCCTGCCGCTCGGTGAGGGCGTGCGCCACCTTCAGGTTCACGTCGCCGACTTCGAAATGCATGTTGTCGCGCGCGCCGTCTGTTTCCTTCCAGGTGCCGTGCGCGATGAAGCCGGTCTCGCCGAAGGTGTCACCCACCGCGCCATGGATCTCGCGGAAGTCCTTGTTGCCGAACGAACCGACGAGCCGGCCCGCGCGGTCGTCCGGCACCGGTGGCGTGATGTAATTGATCACCGCGCCGACTGTGTGCGGTCCAAAGGCGATCTGGCCGGAGCCCTTCAGGACCTCGATGCGTTCGAAGCGATCGACCGGCGGGTGGTAGTAGGTTGCGTTGTCGCCATACGGGGCATAGGCAATTGGAATGCCGTCTTCGAGCAGCAGGACCTTGCCAGAGCGGGTCGGGTTGAGGCCGCGGACGCCCAGGTTCGGCCGCAGACCGAGCCCTTCCTCGTCGCGTGCGAACACCCCGGGCACTTTGTGCATCGCTTCGTTGATGGTGAAGACGCGGGACTCGATGAGCACGTCTGCGTCGATGACCGTAGCGGAACCCGGGATCGAGTCGAGGCGGATTCGGTCGCCGATCACGGTGATGACGGGCTCCAGCCCATCGATGGCGGCAGCCGCGTCATCGTCGGCTCGGGCATTGGTCGCAGCGAGCAGGATGGCGGTCACGGCCAGGCCGAGCAACGCTCGGCGAGGCACCAGGAATCGATCAGAGGGACTGGTGGGCGTGACGGCCGAGCGGGCGAAAGCGGGCATGGAAGGTCCGACGGTATGGATTCTTTGTTGGTCGGGACTTTGCTGAATGCCTAGTTAGATGTCAATGCAAATCATTCGTATTCGTATTAAGTAGAAACCGAATCAAGGCGCGGGGCCTGTCTCGACCGGCCTCCAGCACGTTAGGCTTGCAGCCTGTCCCTTAAGTCCCGAGCCCACCCAACCATGCCTTCGTTCGACATCGTGTCCGAGCTCCCCATGCACGAAGTGACCAATGCCGTGGACCAGGCCTCCCGCGAGGTGGGCCAGCGCTTCGACTTCAAGGGGACGAATGCCAAGTTTGAATTGAAAGATCATGTCATCACGCTCTCTGCGCCTGCTGACTTTCAACTAAAGCAAATGATTGAAATCCTGAAGCTGAAGCTCGCCAAGCGCAGCATCGACGTCGCCTGCCTGAAGATCGACGAGCCTGTGACCACCGGCCAGACGGCGAAACAGATCGTCACGCTGCGCGAGGGGATCGAGACGGAACTCGGCAAGAAGATCCAGCGGCAGATCAAGGATTCGAAAATCAAGGTGCAGGCGGCGCTGCAGGACAAGCAGGTTCGCGTGACCGGCAAGAGCCGGGACGACCTGCAGGATGCAATCGCGCTGGTAAAGAAGGGCGAGTACGAGCTGCCGCTGCAGTTCACCAACTTCAGGGACTGAGTGGCGGCTCCGCCGTGGGCGCAGTGGAATCGGTGAACGTTGCGCCAGCCTGCAGCAGCTCTTCGATCCGGGTCTCGAACTCGTGCACCAGCAGGTCGTGCTGCACAGCCGTGGCCGGCCCTGCGAACCCGGTGTGGATCTTGCGCACACGGCCCCTGCGGTCCATGAAGATCGCAGTCGGGTAGGCGCGGACGGCGTCGAACTGGGGCAACACGGCCGCAGCCTTCGACTTGTCGGCCGTGCCCGCGATCAATGTCGGGTAGGTGATGCCGTAGGCCGTGCGGAACCGCTGCACGGCGGCAACGGCACGCTTGAATTCCGTATGCTGCTCGAACATCAGGCTGACGATCTCGAGTCCTCGCGACCGGTACTGGCGGTCGAGTTGCACCAGCAACCGTGCTTCGTCGTGGCTGTTGGGACACCAGCTGCCAGCGAGCGTGACCAGCAGTACCTTGTCCTTGAAACGCGGATCGCTGCTCGACACCGTCGTGCCGTCCAGGTCCTTGAACGCGAACGTGAACGGTGCTGCGGGATTGCGCAGGCGCGAAGCGAACGCCGCCGCATCGATCGCGGCGTCGGGATTGCGGGTCGCGACGAAGCGTTGCGAGCCGCCGCGGTCCGACCACGTTTCACCAACGAGCGCGCCCCTGGCGTCGAGCCTCGCTTCGTAGAGCACGACTGCACCGCCGTCGAAACGGGACAGTCGCAACTCCTCGTCATGAGCCTCCCCGGCCAGGAAACGCTGGTCGTCCGTGGGCATCAGCACCGTACCCGTCACGTCGTCGAAGCGCTGGTCGAACATGGCGACGCCGGGAGTCCGGCGACCGGTGCCGTCCGTGAATGCCACGTCCCACCGGCCTGCGAAATCCGCGTTGTCCGGCAAGGCGTCGGGGTAGAAGCGCCAGGTTTCGCCGAGCTTCGCTTTGAACGGCAGTTGCAGCACCTTGCCGTCTGCGTGAATGAGCGTGACGTCACCTGTCAGCTCGCCGCCCCTCACCTTCGCGGACAGGGTCGTTTCGTAGCCGGGAAACCGGGCCTGCAGCTGGTCCGGAGTGACTTCCACTTCGTCGAGCCGGATACGTTCATCACCGTTGGTGACGTACAGCACCTTGCCAGTCTCTTCCTGCGCCACGTCCAGGCCGAAGGGGACCGTCTTGTTGCCCGGCAGCTCGAGAGTCGCGCGGTAGCTGCCGGCCTGCAGTTCGCGGCTGGCGGGTTTCGAGCATGCAGAGAGCGCAAGCGCTGCTGCCAGGAGAGCCAAGGCGGGAGCGCGGCACGTTCGCAGGCGACCCGCGAGGGGCAGGTTCAGTCGGTTCATGCGGCAGGTTCGGCCGTCGGGCCGTCAGACGTTGAGGGCGACGCGGATCTTGTCGACCAGGTCTTCGCCGCCGTGCTCGCGGACGTGCTCGATCACGATCGGCCCGAATTTTTTCGCGGTGTCGATGTCGACGCCCAGTTCCGCAAACGATGCGGCAAGGCCCGCCCAGCGGCCGGTGGCCGATTTCCTGCCACCGAACAACGATCCGATGCCGCCGGCGAGCGAACTCAGGGCACTCGGCGGCGGGGCGTTCTTGAGCAGCTTGTCGGCGCCCGGGACGTCGGCGACGAAAGCCTTGAAGTCCGTCGGGCTCAGGTTCTGCTGACCCGCACGCAGCAGCGCCACGACGCCACCGCGGGCCTGGTCCCTGGAGACACCCAGGTTCTTGGTGATCTTGCGGATCAGGTCGTCCATCGCTGTCACTCGGGGTGGGGCGAACCGGACCGATTCTACGTCAAGCCGGCTGCCAGACGAGCGCCAGATCGGTCACTTCGGTGTCGGACTTGCGGGCCTTGATCTCCGACTGCTCCACGGCGATCGCACCGGCGTCGAACTTCGATTCGAGCGCTGCGATCTCGTCGGCCAGCTCCGCCTCCAGCGCGGCGTGTTGCTGTTGCAACGCCGTCAAGTCGGCTGCGGCATGCGCGACGTCGGTCCGTTCCTTGCCGATGCGGCCTACGCTCTTCGCCGCGGTCGACGCTTTGCCGAACGCGCTGCTGCGACGGCCGCCGAACAGCGCGCCGAGCAGGCTGCCCCCCACGCTGAGCGCGGAAGACATCGTCTGCTGGCTCGACTGCTCTTTTTCGCGCACGAGTTTCTGTTCCGCCTTGCGCGCCCGGTCCTCGATCGTGTCGAGCTTCGACGCGTATTTCCTGCGCAAGGCATCGACGGCCGCGTCGCGCTTCTCGCGCAAGGCCAATGCCATCCGTGCCCGGAACTCGCTTTCGCTGCCGCCTGGCGCCGAGGTCAACTTGAGCTCGGGACACCGCAGGATCGACAGCGAGGACGTGCGGTAGACGTGATCTGCCAGCGACTTACCGTGCCGCGCCAAGGTCTTGCCCGCAATCGCGCCGCCGGCGACGTCCGCAAACGTCGCGTTGGGAGCGGGTACTTCGAGCAGTTGGATCGCATCAGCATTGCAGGTTTCGGCGGCCTCCCAGTCAGGTCCCTGCGCAGTCAATGGTGCGAGGTAGTACCAGTTTTCCCATGCATCGAGTCCAGCCTTCGCGTCGACGAAGTGCGCACGCACGCGTGCTCCGATGCGTGGTTCGTACTCGACGCCCTGGTTGCCTGCGGCCGCCATGAACCTCTCCGGTATGCCCGCCGGGACGATCGGGCGACTGCCCGACGCCATCGCCGGCGCACGCTGCGTGGCGGCAGCGAACGGGTTCGGTCGCTGAGGCGGGTGCGGGCGACGTGGACTTCTTCCCCTCCGACGCAGCCAGCCTGGCGATCTCGGCCGCGGTCAGCGGACCGCGCAGGTACGAAAGTGCCCAGCGTGTGCGGAGCAGCACGGGCGCTGCGTCGTGCACGTTGCGCATCAGGAACGTGCGCTGCGGCAGGCTCGACATCGCCGCTTCGAGCTGCGCCTTGTCCATGCCGCCGGCCGAATCGCTGCCGAGCAGGCCTTCGATCACGCGCGCTTTGTCGCGCTCCGTCTGCAGGCGGCCGATGAACCAGGTGCCTGCGTTGCCCAGGCCCTTGTAGTCGAGGTCGACGGGATTCTGCGTCGCCAGCACGACGCCGAGGCCGAACGCGCGCGCCTGCTTCATCAGCGTCAGCATCGGCAACTTGGACGGCGGCATCGCGCTCGGCGGGAAGAAGCCGAACACCTCATCCATGTAGAAGATCGCGCGCAGGCTGGTGGTGCCGGACTGGCGGCGCATCCACGCGACGAGTTCGTTCGTGACCAGCGTCACGACGAACATGCGTTCGGCGTCGTTCAGGTGCGCGATCGAGATGATCGCGATGCGGGGCTTGCCGCTCGCGTCGTAGAGCAGCGACTGGATGTCGAGCGCATCGCCGGCGAGCCAGGCCTCGAACCCAGGCGATGCCAGCAGGCCGTTGATGCGGAGCGCGAGCTCCGTGCGGTCCTTTGCCGGGAAGAAACTCTCGACGTCGAAGACACCCACGTTGTCGAACGGCGGCTTCTGCACTGACCGGATCAGGGCGGCGAGGTCGAGGCTCTCGCCATTGCGCCACGCTGCGTCGAGCAAGGCGGACAGCAGGATGAATTCGCGACTGCGGATCGGATCGGCGTCGATGCCGAGCAGTCCGAGCAAACCGGCGACGGCAGAGCCGACACGCTCCTTCAGCGCGGTGGCGTCGCTTGCGACCACGGGATCGGGCGCCGCAAACGAGCTGAGGATCGACAGCGGCCGGCCAGCGTTCGAACCGGGCGTGTAGATGTCCACGACGGCCGCGTCACGCAGGCGCTGGATGCGTTCGCCGTCCTGGCCCCACTCCTCGAGTCCCTTGCGCCAGGTCGCCGCGGTTGCCGCCGCAAACTCGTCAACGCTCTGGCCCTTGCGCGCGGCTTCGCCGGCGTCGACCCAGGGCTTGAAGTCTTCCGGCCGCAGTTGTGGAAAGGTCAGTGCGAGGTTGGCGATGTCGCCCTTAGGGTCGATGACGATGGCGGGCACGCCGTCGATCGCGGCCTCCTCGAGCAGCGACACGCAGAGGCCGGTCTTGCCGCTGCCGGTCATGCCGATGCAGACCGCATGCGTCGTCAGGTCGCGCGAGTCGTACAGCAGTTCGTCGCCGAGCTGCTGCGTGGCCGGGTCGTACTCCCGCCCGAGATAGAACACACCAAGCTTTTCATAAGACGGAAGTGACATCACAGATTCCTGGGTCAGGGCGTGCACAATGGCAGGGCGTGGCAGATGTTACCGAAATGTCACCCCGGGGCGACTGACGGCGTAACCCCGCGACCTTAGGATGCCGTGAAAACCCCAATCAACTCCATGGCCTGCGCATGTCCATCGTTTTAGATCAGGTAACCAAGCGGTACCAGGGCGTTCCGGTCGTCAACGACGTTTCCCTGAACGTCCGCCAGGGCGAGTTCCTGGTGCTGCTCGGCCCCAGCGGCAGCGGCAAGAGCACGCTGCTGCGGGCGATTGCCGGCCTGACCGAAATCGACCATGGGCGCGTGGCGCTCCACGGCCGCGACGTGACCCACGTCAACGCGCGCGAGCGCCACGTGGGTTTCGTCTTCCAGCACTATGCGTTGTTCCGCCACATGACGATCGGCGAGAACATCGAGTTCGCGCTGCGTGTCCGCAAGGCGAAGAGCGCGGACCGACGCGCGCGGCGCAAGGAACTGCTCAAGCTCGTCGCCCTCGAAGGCATGGACGATCGCCTCCCTGCGCAGCTTTCGGGTGGGCAGCAGCAGCGCGTTGCCGTCGCGCGGGCGCTCGCGCACCGGCCGGAGGTGCTGTTGATGGACGAGCCGTTCGGCGCGCTCGACGCCAAGATCCGCGAGGAGCTGCGACGGACAATTCGCCAGATCCAGCGCGAGCTGGACATGACGACGATCCTGGTCACCCATGACCAGGAAGAAGCCTTCGCGCTCGCCGACCGCATCGGCGTCATGCACCAGGGCCGCTTGCTCGAATGCGGCAAGCCCGACGACCTCTACACACGCCCGGCCACCCGCTTCGTGTCCACATTCCTGGGGGCGGCCAACCTGTTGCTCGGTTACCGGACGCCGAAAGGCGTGCGCTTCAGCGCCGCGCCGACAGCGGGTGGCGACGTACCGCGCGAGGTGGTGGCCATCCTGCGGCCGGAGGAAGTGGAACTCTGCGCCGACGAGCTGGCGGTCAAGTCGAATTTCGTCAGCCACGGCCAGGTCGAGGAAGTCCTGTTCGGGGGCGCGGTCGAGCGCCTGCGTGTCCGCATGGCCAGCGACGGTCCCGTGCCGGTGGCACCCGGACGCGACGGTTCCACGGGCTCCCTGCTCGAAGTTTCGCGTACGCTGCCCGAACAACGCGATTTCCCGGTCGCGGTCGGACAGCGAGTCGCTGTCGGCGCGCGCACCATCCACGTGCTGCCAACGCCGATTTCGAGCTTCACCGCCGTCGCCGCGGACGAAGCGGCCGCGCGCGAACTGCGCGATTCGCCACTGCTCCTGACGTTAGGCTCGCGCATGCAGACTCGTGTCGCGACCCGGATCGGCCGCTTCGAGCGGGCGCCGCCGGGCATGCCCGCGATCGCGACCGGGCCCGGTTGCGCGGCATCGGCAGAGTGGCACCTGACGCACGGCGCCGTGCAGCTGCTGTGCGTGCCGCCCAAGGCGCTGCTGCCGAACCACGTGGTCATTCACACGCTCGACGCCGAGTCGCGCCGCGCGACGCTCGCGGTCGCGGCGAGCCTGCTGCGCCACGTCGCGGCCGAGGCCATCTACCTGGGGATCCAGCCCGAGACGTCTGCCGAGTCCGAGCGGGGGGCGCACATGCGTAACCTGCTGGACGCCCGTTCGGCCGCGCTTGCCGATCACGGCCTCGACATGCGAACCGAACTGCGTCCTGGCGTCGTCGCGGAAGAGCTGCAGAAGGAGCTCGCGGCCTACGAGCGCAGCATGCTCGTGCTCGGCACGTCGAATCCCGGCGCAATCGAATGGGACTGGCTCAAGTCGCTGCTCGAAGGGACGCCCGAACGACCCGTGCTGATCGTCAACTCGGCGCGCGCTGAGCCGGCAGCGGAAGCCTGAAATGGCCGCTTCCTGGTTCCGCCAGCCCAGCATCCTCCCGGGATTCGGACTGACGCTCGGATTCACGACGTTCTTCCTGAGCGCCCTCGTGCTGCTGCCGCTCGCGGCGCTGATCTTCAAGACCACGTCGCTGACCTGGTCGGAGTTTCTCGGTGTGGTGCTGGACGAGCGCGCGCTGGCGTCCTACCGGCTGAGTTTCGGCGCCGCCTTCATCGCCGCGGTCGTCAACGCCTTCTTCGGCTTCATTGTCGCCTGGTCGCTCGTGCGCTACGAGTTTCCGGGCCGGCGCCTGGTCGACGCGCTGATCGATCTGCCCTTCGCGCTGCCCACGGCCGTGTCGGGCATCGCTCTCGCCACGGTTTTCTCGCCGACCGGCTGGCTTGGCGTGAAGCTGCAGGAGTTGTTCGGGATCCAGGTGGCGTACACGTGGCTCGGCGTAGTCGTCGCACTCATCCTGATCGGCCTGCCGTTCGTCGTCCGCTCGGTGCAGCCGGCGCTGGTCGAAGCGCAGCGCGACCTGGAGGAGGCTGCGGAAACACTGGGCGCGCGTCCTTTCACGGTATTCCGTCGCATCATCCTGCCTGCGGTGCTGCCGGCACTCGTCACGGGCTTTACGATGGCGTTCGCGCGCGGCGTCGGCGAGTACGGGTCGGTCGTGTTCATTTCCGGCAATCTGCCGCTCAAGACCGAGATCACGCCGCTCCTGATCGTGATCAAGCTCGAGCAATTCGACTACAACGGCGCCGCGGCGCTCGGTTTCATGATGCTGCTCGTGTCCTTCCTGATGCTGTTCGCCATCAACCTGGTGCAGTCGTGGAGCCGGCGCCGACATATCGGTCCAGCCGACACGGGTCGCCGGGTCGAGCGGCGAGCGCGCCCCCGCACCCAGAAGGCCGGGGCCTGACGTGGCTGGCGCAGCCCCGCGGTTCGAGAAACGAAAGCATGTGCCGGCAGGCGTGCGTGCCGGGCGCATTGCGCTGATCACGGTTGCCATCGGCTTCCTGGCGTTGTTGCTGCTGGCGCCCCTCGGCGCCGTGCTCGCGCAGGCGTTCGCGGAGGGCTGGCGCGTCTTCCTCGAGTCATTCGACAACCCGGACACGCTCGCCGCGATCAAGCTGACGCTGCTCACGGCGGCGATCGTCGTGCCGGTCAACACACTGTTCGGCATTGCGGCCGCCTGGGCGATCGCGAAATTCGAGTTCAAGGGCAAGAGCCTGCTGATCACGTTGATCGACCTGCCGTTCGCGATTTCGCCGGTCATCGCGGGCCTGGTGTTCGTGATGCTCTTCGGCGCACACGGCTGGTGGGGCCAGTGGCTGCAGGATCGCGACATCCAGGTCATCTTTGCGGTGCCCGGCATCGTGCTGGCCACCCTGTTCGTGACGTTTCCCTACGTCGCGCGCGAGCTCATTCCGCTCATGCAGCAGCAGGGCAGCGAGGAAGAGGAGGCCGCCATCACGCTCGGCGCCGGCGCCTGGACTACTTTCCTGCGCGTCACGCTGCCGAAGATCCGCTGGGGCCTCATCTACGGTGTGATCCTGTGCAACGCCCGCGCCATGGGTGAGTTCGGCGCGGTCTCCGTCGTGTCTGGTCACATCCGCGGCCTGACGACGACGATGCCGCTGCAGGTGGAGATTCTCTACAACGAGTACCTGTTCGTGGCAGCCTTCGCGGTAGCGTCCGTGCTCGCGCTGCTGGCGATCGTGACGCTCGTGATCAAGACGTTCGTGGAGTGGCGGGCCGACCGGCGGACAGGCTGATGGACAGAATTCCTGCATTGCTGAAAGACTGGATGGCGAGCCTCAGGCGACTGGCGGCCGGACCCGCCACGCTCGAACGCACCCTCACGCTCACGCTCGGCGGGCTCGTGCTCGCCGCGATCCTGGTATTGGCCATCAGCGCCATCAGCCTGCTGCACAAGCAGGCCGAACAGCAGGCGATCGCCCGGGTCCAGCTCGCTGGAGTTGCCGCGCGCGAGGAGCTGCGTCGCCTCAGCGAAGACACGCTCACGACGACGCGCGTGCTCGCGGACCGCCAGCCGTTGCAAAGGCTGATACGAGCGGGCAGCCGCGAGCAGACGGAGTTGTTCCTGCGACGCACCTGCGGTGCGCTCAATCTCGGCGCATGCGCCGTTATCGTCGGGCCCAACGTCATTGCGAGCACGGGCCGGAACGTGGCGTGGGACGAAATGCTCGAAGCGACGGCGGACCAGGGCGAACGTTTCATGCTGGCCCCGGCCTGGCAGCCGGAGGGCCTGATCGGCGCCACGGCACTGGTGCCCAACTTCGTCGAGACCCGCGTCGTTGCCTTGCGTTATTTCGACGCCCGGCTGGCCGTTGCCCTGTCCCAGCAGGCGGGCATGCCGATTCGTCTCGTCCGGCTGTCGAACTGGCTCGACAACGTCGAGCCAGATTTCAAGGAGCTGCATTCGACGGCGCTGTCGCGCGCCGAGAGCGTGGCGCGCCGCATCGAGCCGCGCGACCTGTTCGCGTCGAGCACCCCGATCTTCGCGTCGACCGGCGAGGGCATTGCGTTGCTTGAGGCGCGACTGCCGGCGTCCGAGAGCGACTCGGAAGTGGCCGGGTTCGTGCGCCGCCTCGGCTGGACGGCTTTCCTGCTGAGCCTCGGCGCCGTCGCCGCGGCCCTGCTGCTGGCGCGGCGCATCGTGCGACCACTGCAGTTCGTGGCCGAATCTGCGACCCGGCTCGGGCGGGGCGATTTTTCCGCCTCGATTCCCGTCGCGGGCGGCGGCCCCGAAGTCGTTGCGCTCGCCAGGACCCTCGAGGACATGCGACGCCACCTGGTCGAGCTCACGGCAACCTTGCGCCGTCGTGAGGCCGACGCGCAGGCACTGCTGCGTGGAGTCGTCGAAGGCGTGTATGCCGTCGACTCCAACCGCCAGGTGAAGTACCTCAATCCGCAGGCGGAGCGCATGCTCGGCGTCGATTCCGGCACGGCCGTCGGCAAGTTCTGCGGCGACGTGCTCAAGCCCTGCGCGTTGCCGGATGGCACGCGTCCCTGTGACACCGCGTGCCCGATCGTCGCCTCGCGCGAACACGGCCAGGCGCAGGCGACGGAATTCCTCCAGCGCGCGGATGGCGCCCGGCGCACGGTGATCATCACCAGTGCCGGCATGGTCGACGGCTTGCAGGTGCAGGTCATGCGCGACGAGACCGACCTCGAGGCGGCCCGCCGCGCGCGCGACACGATCCTCGCCAATATTTCGCACGAGTTCCGGACGCCGCTCGCCGCGCAGCTGGCGTCGATCGAGCTGCTGCAGGAAAACCTGCACGTCCTGCCGCGCGAGCAGCTCGAGGACCTCGTGACGTCGTTGCGCCGGGGCTCGCTGCGGTTGACGCGGCTGATCGATAACCTGCTCGAGAGCGTCCGCATCGAGTCGGGGCAGCTCGCGATCCGCCAGCAGCACCTGCAGTTGCACGAGATCGTGCAGGATGCGGTGGAACTCGTGGGCAGCCTGTTCACGCAACGCGGCCAGACGCTTGCGGTGGACGTGCCGGAAGCGTTGCCGGCGCTGGTGGGTGACGCGCCGCGCCTGACGCAGGTCTTCGTCAACCTGCTGGCCAACGCCAACAAGTTCGGGCCGGAGGGCAGCACGGTCAGCATTGCCGCGCGACTCGTCGACGGCATGCTGGAGGCCACCGTGGACGATGCTGGTGCCGGCGTTACAGAGAGCGAGCGCGGCTCGATCTTCGAGCGCTTCCATCGTGCGTCCGCGGAAGAGCCGGAGCCGCGCGGCCTTGGCCTGGGGCTGTGGATCGTGAAGTCGATCGTGGAACGCCACGGTGGCACGGTGGCGTCCATGCGCGGTCAACAGGGACTCACGCGCTTCGTGGTCCGGTTGCCTGTGGCAGGGACGGACGCGTCATGAAGATCCTGGTCGTCGACGACGATCCCGACCTGTTGTCGCTCGTCGGGTTCGCGCTGACACAGTCGGGCTTCGTCGTCGTCAAGGCGGCCGACGTGTCGTCCGCACTGCGGGTGTTTGCGGCGGAGGCGCCCGATCTCGCGATCCTGGACATCAACCTGCCCGGCGGCAGCGGCTTCGACATCTGCACGGCGATTCGCCGGCAGTCGCGTATCCCTGTGATGATGTTGACGGCGCGCGGCGAGGAGGAAGACCTGGTACGGGCGCTCGACCTCGGCGCCGACGACTACCTCACCAAGCCGTTCAGTCCGCGCACGCTGCTGGCGCGAGCGCGGGCACTGCTGCGACGTGCGGGACTCGAGACGGGCGGATCAATGACCGTCGGCTCGCTGCGCCTCGACCTGGAAGCGCACGTGCTGCACGTCGGCGAGGCGCCGCCTGTCAGGCTCACGAAGCTCGAATCGCGCTTGCTGCAGATCCTGATCGCGAATGCCGGTCACGTCGTCGGCACGGAGCGGCTGCTCACGCACGTGTGGGGGCATCGCGGCAGCGGCGACCGGCAACTGCTCAAGCAGCTGGTGCACCGGCTGCGGCAGAAGATCGAGACCGATCCGGCCGTGCCGCAGGTGCTGCAGACGGCGGCGGGGGCAGGGTACAGACTGGAAGACAAGGGGTAGGAGGGTAGGCAGGAAGGACAGGAATTGGGGACGCTCACCTATTACTCACAAGGTAATAGGTGAGCGTCCCCAATTTCCCCAATTTCCTGCGGCACTCGGCGGGAGAAGCAAAGAAGTGTCGGGGCGGGAAGAATTGGAAATGATGGCGGCGAAGCTCGCAGCTCATCCGGACTATCGGGTGTTGCGGCGGCTGGACACGTCGCACCAGCGACCCGCCCTCGCCGGGCCCGCCGTGCGGCACGCCGCGATCGTCGACACCGAAACCACCGGTACGGATCCAACGGCCGACAAGGTCATCGAACTCGCGATCGTCGTGGTTGAGTACAGCCCCGTCTCGGGAACGGTCGGGCGCGTGCTCGAGACCTACGATGCTCTCGAAGATCCGGGCATGCCGATCCCGCCCGCGTCGACGGCCATTCACGGTATTACCGATGCAATGGTCGCGGGCCAGCGCATCGACGACGCGCGCGTCGGTCAGCTGCTCGAGTCCGTTGGCATCGTGATCGCCCACAACGCAGGTTTCGACCGCAAGTTCCTCGAGCCCCGCCTGCCCGTGTTCGCTGCGCTGCCGTGGGGCTGTTCGTGGCAGGAAGTGCCGTGGAGCGACGCGGGTATCGCGAGTTCCAAGCTCGAATACCTCGCGTATCGACACGGCTTCTTCTACGACGGCCACCGCGCCGAAGCCGATTGCCACGCGCTGCTCGAGGTGCTCGCGCAGCCTTTCGGCGCGACCGGCGGCACCGCGCTGAAGGTGCTGCTGGACTCCGCGCGCAGCCCGTCGTTCCGGTTGTGGGCGAACAACTCGCCGTTCGAGACCAAGGACGTGCTCAAGCAACGCGGGTACTGGTGGGATGCCGGCCGCCGCTGCTGGTCCGTCGAAGTGCGGTCGCAGGAGGCGGTGCAGGCAGAACTCTCGTGGCTGCGCGACGCCGTCTACGCCGGCAAGAACGTCGAGCTCGACCTCGACGAGTTCGACGCCCGGACACGATACGCCGCGCGCGATGGACGTCGCACGAAGTTGCGGACGAAGTGACCCGGGTTCATCCTTGCGGGCCAGTCACGCAGGAATCTTCGACATGTCGGTGAAAGACAGCAACGGCAACACGCTGGCCGAGGGCGATTCAGTGCAGGTCATCAAGGACCTGAAGGTGAAAGGATCGTCGGAGACGCTGAAGCGCGGCACTGTGTTCAAGAACATCCGCCTCACCGACGACGAGGAAGCGATCGAGTGCGGGCAGGGTCGCAACACCGTAGTTCTCAAGACCTGCTTCCTGAAGAAAGCCTGAGTCTCGCCGCCACGGCTGCCGTGGCCGCCCCCGCGCCTGGAGGTAACTCGATGATGGGCATCATGCACCGCTTCCGGGCTTGCACATTGCTGCTGGCTGGATCACTGGTACTGTGCAGCCACGCCTCCGCAGCGTCTGCGCCGGCCGATATGATCGTCGTCGATGCCTCCATCGCGACCATGGTGCCGGGCGCGCCGCGAGTCTCCGCGCTCGCCGTCCGTGGCGACCGGATCGTTGCGATGGGCACCGATGACGAGATCCGCGCGCTGGCCGGACCCGCGACCCGCGTGCTCGACGTCGACGGGCGCCTGGTGACGCCGGGATTCATCGAAGGGCACGGGCACTTCATGTCGCTGGGCGAGACGCTCGGCCTGCTCGACCTGCGTGCGGCAGGCAGCTGGGACGACATCGTCGCGAAAGTTCGCGCTGCCTCGGCGACGGCCAAGCCCGGGGAATGGATTCGCGGCGCGGGCTGGCACCAGGAGAAATGGTCATCGTTGCCTGCCGGTGCCGTCGATGGCGTGCCGACTCACGAAACCCTTACCGCCGCAGCGCCGCGCAACCCGGTCATGCTCGAACACGCGAGCGGCCACGGCGTCGTGGTCAATGCAGCGGCGCTGACTGCCGCAGGAATCGACGACCGTTCGCCCGACCCGGCGGGCGGCCGCATCGTCCGCGACGGGCAGGGACATGCGACCGGCTGGCTGGTCGACAATGCGATGAGCCTTGCACAGGCGGCGCTCGCACGGGACCGGGAGTCGATGTCCCCGGAGGCGAGGCGCACGGAGCGTGTCGCGCAGGTGCAGCGCGCGGGCGCCGAGGCCATCGCCAAGGGCGTCACGACCTTCCACGACGCCGGCACGCCGTTCGCAGACATCGACCTGTATCGGGAGCTGGCTGGCCAGGGCGAGTTGCCGTTGCGGCTGTACGTGATGGTCGGTGGCGAATCCAACGCGCGCATGGCGAGCCAGCTCGCGCGCTACCGCACGATCGGATACGCCGGCAACTTTCTCACCGTGCGTGCGATCAAGAGCATGGCTGACGGCGCCCTCGGCTCACGCAGCGCGCTGCTGCTCGAGCCGTACAGCGACGACCCCGGCAATACCGGCCTGCGCGTCGACACGCTGGAGACGATCGCCGGCACCGGCGAGCTCGCGCTGGCCCACGGTTATCAGCTGAACACCCACGCAATCGGCGACCGCGCCAATCGCGACATCCTCGACCTCTATGCCCGGTTGTGGCGGGGAGTGGAACAGCCACAGGCGCTGCGCTGGCGCATCGAGCATGCGCAGCACCTGCATCCGGCCGATGTGCCGCGCTTCGGCCGCATGGGCGTGATTGCCGCCATGCAGGGCGTGCACGCCACGTCCGACGGACCCTGGGTGCCGAAGCGGTTGGGCGAGCCGCGCGCGGGCGAGCGCACCTACGTCTGGCGCGCCCTGTGGGATGCCGGTGCGGTGATCGCCAATGGCACCGATACGCCCGTCGAGGACGTGGATCCGCTGGCCAGTTTTCGCGCGACCGTGACCAGGCGCCTGGCTGATGGCAGCACGTTTCACCCGGAGCAGCGTTTGACCCGCGAAGAGGCGCTGGCCACGTACACGCGCAACAATGCCTACGCCGCCTTCGAAGAAGGCGAGAAGGGCACGCTCGAGCCCGGCAAGCTCGCGGACTTCGTGGTGCTTTCGCGCGACATCCTGCAGGTGCCGGAGCAGGAGCTGGCCGCGACGAAAGTGCTGTACACGGTGCTGGGCGGCCGCATCGTCCACGCCGCGCCGGCGCTATGACGCGCGCTCAGCGATAGCCGCGCGCCTGCAACGCGAAGAGCCCGGCGTAGTGCCCGCCGAGTTGCATCAGCGCGTCGTGGCTGCCGCGCTCGAGAATGCGGCCGCCCTCGATCACGAGGATCTGGTCGGC
Source organism: uncultured Pseudomonadota bacterium (assembly GCA_963748985.1). Classification (GTDB taxonomy): domain Bacteria; phylum Pseudomonadota; class Gammaproteobacteria; order Steroidobacterales; family Steroidobacteraceae; genus RPQJ01. Next base: position 2,734 of record CAVVKQ010000019.1, on the reverse strand, counting down.
CATGCGCACCGTCGAAAAGCGGTGCGAGATCAGGATCACCATGCGAGAGCGGGCGAGGGCCTGGAACTGCTCGAAGACCTGCGCTTCGGCGCGCGCGTCCATCGCCGCCGTGGGCTCGTCGAGCACGAGGATGTCTGCATCCTCGCGCATGAACGCGCGTGACAGCGCGACCTTCTGCCACTGGCCGCCCGACAGCTCGCGGCCGTCCTTGAACCACTTGCCGAGTTGCGTCGCATAACCGCCTGGCAGCTCCTCGATGAATGGCGCCGCCATACCGAGCCCGGCTGCTTCGCGCCAGCGTGCTTCGTCCTCGAAGTGCGTGACGTCACCCGCGCCGATGTTCTCGCCGACCTTGAGCTGGTAGCGCGCGAAATCCTGGAAGATCACGCCGACGCGTCGCCGCAGTGCTGCCGGCTGCCAGTCATCGAGATTCGTGCCGTCGAGCAGGATGCGGCCAGTGTCCGGCGTGTAGAGACGCGTCAGCAGCTTGATCAGCGTCGTCTTGCCCGAACCGTTTTCGCCGACCAGTGCCAGGCTTTCGCCCGGCCGCAGCGTGAAGCTCACGTCACGGACCGCGGGATCGGTCGCGCCCGGGTAGGTGAAGCTGACCTGCTCGACCTGCAGGCCGCTGCCCGGCGAGGCACCCGTCGTCAGCGTTCCCGTCGCGGCGGCCACCGGCGTGTCGAGGTAGTCGTAGAGAGTCGACAGATACAGGTTGTCCTCGTACATGCCGCCGATCGCCGAGAGAATCGAGGACACGGCCGACTGGCCTTGTCGGAACAGCAGCACGTACATCGTCATCTGGCCGAGCGTGATCTGGCCGCGCACTGCGCTCACGGCGACCCATGCGTACGCTGCGTAGAACGCGCCGGTGCTGACGAGACCCAGGAAAAAGCCCCACGTGTCGCGACGGATCGTGAGCGCGCGGTCCTCGCGAAACACCTTCTGGAAAATCTGCCGGTAGCGGTCGAGCAGGCGTGGCCCCAGCTCGAACAGCTTCACTTCCTTGGCGTGATCTTCCCGCGCAATGACCGTCTCCAGGTACATCTGCATGCGCGTCTCGGGTGAGCGCCAGCGGAAGAGACGGAAGGCGTCGCCGGAGAACTTGGCCTCGGCGACGAACGAGGGCAGGCCCGCGAGCAGCAGCACCGCGACGGCCCAAGGCGAAAACTGTGCCAGCAGCATCCCGAAACTGAGCAGCGCTATCGCGTTCTGCACCAGGCCGAAGCTGCTCATGACGAGGGCCAGCGGCCGTGTCGACGCCTCGCGTCGTGCTCGCGTCAGCTTGTCGTAGAACTCGGAGTCCTCGAAATGACGCAGGTCGAGCGTGAGCGCCTTCTCGAGGATCATCTCGTTCACGCGCTGGCCGAGCTGGGCGCGCAGCAGTGACTGGCAGGTCGAGAGCCCGCGCTGCACCGCCGCGAGCGAGGCCACCAGCACGCCTTCGAGCACGACGTAACTGAGCACGGTGGAGAGATCGGTCCCGCCCGCGACCTGATGCAGGCCGACCGCCGTCACGACCGCATCGACGATCTTCGCGCCGACGAACGCAATGCCGGCGGGCAGCATGCCGGCCAGTAGCGTGAGCCCCGCCAGTGCGACGGTCAGCCGCTTGCTTGTCGACCAGACCAGTTCGAGCGCATGTCTCGTGTAGCGGAAGACGTCGCCAATTCCCTTGAGGCTGGCGAATGCACCCTCGGCGGGCGGCGGCCGCGCGCCCGGGCTCGACGACGCATGCAGTTTACGGCCGGCTACCACGTGCCCGGCAGCTTGCCATGAACGGCGCCGCTGTCATTTACGCGCGTAGATCCGGTCGAATTCGGCACCGGCTGCAAAATGCGTGGTATTGGCTGTTTTCCAGCCGCCGAAGTCCGCGATGGTCAACATGTGGACGTTGGGAAATTCCGCCGCGTGCCGCGCCGCGACTTCCGGATCGCGCGGCCGGTAATGGTGCCGGGCCGCGATCTCCTGTGCTTCCTTCGAATACAGGTGCTCGACGTAGGCACGCGCGACTTCGACGGTCCCGCGCCGGATCGCGACTTTGTCCACCACGGCGACCGGTGGCTCCGCGAGCATGCTGATCGAAGGCACGACCGTCTCGAATTCCTGCTTCGTCAGTCGCTTCGAGGCCATGAATGCCTCGTTCTCCCACGTGATGATGACGTCGCCGATGCCGCGCTGCGCGAACGTCGTGAGCGAGGCGCGGGCGCCCGTATCGAGCACCGGCACGTTCCTGTAGAGCTTGCCGATGAAGTTCGCGGCCGTGGCCTCGCTGCCGCCCGGCTGGTGCAGCGCCCACGCCCATGCGGCCAGGTAATTCCAGCGCGCGCCGCCCGACGTCTTGGGATTCGGCGTGATGACTGCGACACCCGGCTTGACCAGGTCGCCCCAGTCGCGGATGCCCTTCGGGTTGCCCTTGCGCACGAGGAACACGATCGTCGAGGTGTAGGGCGAGCTGTTGTGGGGCAGCCGACCCTGCCAGTTGGCGGGCAGCAGCTTGCCTTTGCTTGCCAGCGCGTCGATGTCATAGGCGAGGGCGAGCGTGACCACGTCGGCCGGCAGGCCATCGATGACCGTGCGCGCCTGTTTCCCGGAGCCGCCGTGCGACTGCCGGATCGCGACGTCCTCGCCGGTCTGCTCTTTCCAGAATTGCGCGAACTCCTGGTTGTACGCATCGTAGAACTCACGCGTCGGGTCGTACGACACGTTGAGCAGCGTGACTTCGGCGCGGGCG
>CAVVKQ010000018.1:0-60385 GCA_963748985.1 uncultured Pseudomonadota bacterium | reverse complement strand
CGTCGGGCAGCCAGGTGTTGAAAAGGTCGTTGGCCTTCTGGCCGGCGTAGACCTCCATCCAGTGAATCTTGCGCTTGCCGCCGTAGGCCTTGGCCACCGCGGCGTCGAGCACGCGCACCGAGGCGCGCCAGATGTCGGCACCCGTGCCGTCGCCCTCGATGAACGGGATGATGGGTTGGTCCGGAACGGTCAGTTTGCCGTTGGTAATCGTGATTTTCTGGCCCTGCGGGGGCACGTTGAGCTTGACCGCGGTGGACATCACCTGGCTCCGATGGGTCTGGTTTTGGTGAAAAACGGGGCTGAAATGCTAACACAGCGACCCCCCTCGCCGGGACCGGGCGTGCAGGTCAGCGCAGCGGCGCGAATGCTGTAAGGACGGTCGGGATGGATCCATTTTCGGTCCACGCAAACAGCAGGCCGTCCGCCACCTGGACCATCTGCGGAAAGCCCGAGGAGCGGGCGACGTTGGATGTCGCAATGTCCATGGCGAGATCCGCTGCGCCGGCGTGGTTGAACGGTTGAGCGCGGATCACGGCACCGTTGGCTGTTTCGGCGAGCCAGCTGACCACGGCGCGCCCGTCCTGCAGCAGGACGACGTCGACGCGACCAACGACTTTGCCGCTGGCTACTTCCAGCGGCGGGCCGAAGGTGCGTCCGCCGTCCGCGGAGAAAGCCAGGCGCACGCGCGGCTGGTCCGGAGCGGTAAACCAGGCGACGGCCACTTCGTCACCGCGCGCCGCCACGGCGGGCCCATTGACCGGACACGCGTCGATGCGCCAGTTGTCGGCATGCACGGTGACCGGCGTTGTCCAATCTCCGTGCTCGAGCCGTGCGGCCTGGATGTCGCGTGTCTCGTCCTCGCTCCGATTGCGGTACACGACGAGCAGCGCGGCCCCGCTCACCGCCACGTCGGTCTGGCAGCAGTCGCAAACGCGCGCGTCGATTTCGCTGCCGTCGATTGCACCTGCGGGCGTCAGCACGGCGCCGCGCAGGGTCATCGCGCCCTGCGCCGCAGCGTGATCGTCCACGCCGTGATCGTGGCCTTCGCCCACGGTCTTGCGCCCGTCGAGCCAGACACCGTACGGACGGCCGTCGAGGCTCGCGACCGAAACGAAGCCGTGCTCCGTGGCCGTGCCATCGTCGTGCGGTGAACGTGGCGCGCTCCAGGTGCGGCCACCGTCGGCGCTCAGTCGCGTCATCACGTCGTACGCGTAAACGCCGCCCGGCTTCTGTTGCAGCCAGTGCGCGGTCCAGGGCCCGTCATTCGCCGGGACGACGGACGGGAAGTCGGCCCAGTTGACGAACCAGTCCTTGCCCGCTGCGACTTCGATCGGCGTGCCCCAGCGGTGCTCGCGTTGCCACTCGGCGTAACTCAGGCGGAATTCGTCGCCCGTGCCGGGTTCGAGCCAACTCATCACCACCGACTGGCCGTCGGCGGCCAGGTTTGGAAAGCGCGCGCCGGTTGCGGCCGGCGCTGCGACGAGCGTCGCCGCACCCAGCCAGGGGCGGGGGTGCGCGGGCTCACGGCTGCAGCCTGACAGGAAGGGGAGGAAGGACAGGAAGGTCAGGAAGGTCAGGAAGGGCCGGAATGTAAGAGCAGGCAGGGAGGCGCAGGCCGCTGCATTTGGAGTGAGAGTCATCACAGGATTCTTGCATGGGATTAAGGACTTGCTGCAGGTTTTGACGGGTCCGTGCAGTCCATGGCTTGCCTCGACAGCCGGAGCAGCGTACGTTTCAAATACTTTCTGATCGAGTCCGGAATGCAATCTGCAGGCCTCCCCTGGTTCCGTCGCAAGCAGCGCTCCCTGTCGCGGGTCGTGCTGGCGGCGTTCTGCCTGACGTGGCTGCAGTTTGCGGCGGCTCCGTGCGTGATGGCGCTCGATTCCCAGTCGGGGATGGCGCCCGCGGCGATGGTCGACCCGGTACCGTCCGAGGCGTCCATGCCGGACGGTATGGTGATGGCGCCGGGTGAGCACTGCCCGTATTGCCCGCCGCCGCAGTCGGAACCGGGCGTCGACCAGGCTGTCTGCTCTTTCCCGCATGATCCGCAAGTGGATTTGCGCGTGGGACTGGCCGCTGCCTTGCTGGTACCGCCGCCGACACTCGTGCTGTTCGTCGCGGTCGATACGGCGCAATCCGCATCGGACTCGATCACCGCGCTGGTCCCCGCTCCGGCACCGTGCACATCGGTCGCCGTCAGTTTCTGCCGGTTCCTGAAGTAGCGCGCACTCCCGTCGTCGTCTGACCGCCAGCGGCTCGTCCGCCGGCGCGCTGTGACTATCCGGAGTGCTTGCATGTTCCTTTCCCCCAATCGTTTCGCGGGCGCCTTGACGCTCGCAATGGCGCTCGCCGGCGGGTCGTTGCCTGCGCAGGCCGCGGCTGCAGGGCTCACCCTGGCCGAATCCGAACGCATCGCCGTCGACCGCGACGCGATGCTGCGCGAGATGCGTGCGCAAGGCGCTGCGATGCGCGAGCGCGCCGTCATGGACGGCGAGTTGATGGATCCACAGCTGCGAGTCGGCGCGGTCAACGTGCCAGTGGATTCATTCAGTCTCGATGCAGAGGACATGACGATGCTCGAGGTCGGCGTCGTCCAGGAATTCCAGCCCGGCAAGTCACGCCGCCTTTCGCGCAAGCAGATGGAGCAACTCGCGACAGCCATGGACGCGACCGCGCTCGACCGCGAGCGGATCGTACGGCGCGAAGTGCGCAAACTCTGGACGCAACTGGCCTACCTGGGCGCAGCGCATGCGTTGCTCGTTGACCAGACGAGCTGGGTTGAGCAGATGCGCCAGTCCGCGCGGGCACGCTACGCGTCGGGCGAGGGCAGGCAACTCGACGTGCTGCAGGCGGGACTCGATGCGGCGATGCTGCGCGAGCAGCAGCTCGATCTCGACCGCGATGCCTCCATGTACCGCTCGCAGTTGTCGTTCTGGCTCGGGGCCGAGGAAGCCGCCCGGGCGCAACCCTCGGGACTGTCGCCGCGCGCCGAGCTCGAACCGCTGGCGACCCTCGAGGCCCGGCTGGGCGAACACCCGGCGCAACTGGACTACATGCGACGCATCGATGCCGCCCGCACCGCGGCTGACGTCGCGCGTGAGCTGCGCAAGCCCGCGTGGATGCTCGATGTCAGTTATGGCTTCCGCCAGGACATGCCCGACGGCGTGTCCCGTCCCGACATGCTGAGTGCGATGTTCACCGTCGGGCTGCCACTCTTCCGCGGCGACCGCCAGGATCGAGCGGTCAGCGCGGCCCGGCTCGAGGCACAGGGACTCGACGCAAGGCACGACGACCACGATAGGGAAATGCGGGCGATGCTGGTCGAAGCGTGGAACACGGCCGGCCGCACCGCCGAACTTGAGCGTTTCTACGAGACGGACCTGTTGCCGCTGGCCGAGCAGTCGGTCACCGCGGCGCTGCTCGGCTGGCGCTCGAACCGCACCATGTTCGACGAAGTCGTCATGGCGCGCCGGCTGGCGCTCGAGGCGAAATTGAAACACCTGCGACTCGCCGCCGATCGCGCGCTGGCGCAGCACGACATCGATTATCTTGCAGGTGACGCACGATGAACGCATTCCTGGGCCGCATGGCAGGCATCCTGCTCCTCGCACTCGTCCTCGCCGGTTGCTCGAAGCAGCAGCCGAGCGAGCCACTGCGCAACGCCGCCGACGACACGCTGCCGGAGCACGCGCTCAAGCATGTGATTGCGCAGTACCGCTGCCCGATGCACCCGGATATCGTCCGCGACGAGCCGGGCGTGTGCCCGATCTGTGGCATGACCCTGGTCAAGGTCGAGCCGGCAGAAGTCGAGGAGGGCACGGACCACGTGCCCGCCAATGCCGAAGTGCGGATCTCCCCGGCGGTGATGAACAACCTCGGGGTGCGCACGGAACCGGTCGCCCGCGGCAGCCTCCCACGCGGCGGACAGACCGTCGGCTACGTGCAGTTCGACGAGCGCACGGTGCGGCAGGTGCGCCCGCGCGCCGAGGGCTGGGTCGAGGGACTGTCCGTGCGTGCGATGGGCGAGACGGTGCAGGCAGGGCAACTGCTGTTCACGCTGTACTCGCCGATGCTCGAGAGCGTGCAGCAGGAATACCTCGACGCGCTCAAGATCGGCAATCGCGACCTGATAGATGCTTCGCGCGACCGGCTGCGGGCGGTCGGGCTCGATGCCGGCACTGCTGCGCGGCTGGCGAAATCCGGTCGTGCCGCGGGCAGGATTCCATTCCATGCGCCGATCTCCGGTGTCGTCACCGAACTCGAAGCACGTGAAGGCGCAATGCTGACTCCCGCGATGTCGGCGATGACGATCACCGAGCTCGGCAGTCTGTGGGTCGTCGCCGAGGTGCCAGAGTCTCAGTCCGCCTGGGTCAGGCAGGGCACGCACGCCGAGGTGCGCTTCCCGTCGCAACCCGGCGAGCCGATCCACGGTCGCGTCGAATACGTTTATCCGGAACTCAACATGGAGACGCGCACCGTGCGAGCCCGCATCGTGCTCGATGCGCCGCCGCCGGACGTGCGGCCGAACATGCTTGCCACCGTGAGCCTGGTCGCGGCAGACGGGGCAGCCGTGCTGCACATTCCGCGCAGCGCAGTGATCCGCAATGGCGCGCGCGACCGGGTGGTCGTTGCGCTCGGCGACGGACGCTTCGCTTCACGCAACGTCGTTGCGGGCGCCGAGAGCGGCGACCGCATCACGATCCGCGAGGGCCTGCAGGAAGGCGACCGCGTCGTCGTGGCCGCGCAGTTCCTGCTCGATTCGGAAGCGAACCTGGGCGCGGGACTCGATCGGCTCGACGACGGTTCGACGGTACCCGCGCCCGTGGCGCAGCCTGATCCGCACGCCGCGCACTGAGGCAAGCTCATGATCAACAGGATCATTCGTGCCTCGCTCGAGAACCGGGCGCTGGTGCTGCTGCTCACGGTCATGCTGACGGCCATCGGTGCGTACTCGGTGCTGCGTACTCCGGTCGACGCGCTGCCTGATCTCTCGGACGTCCAGGTCATCGTGCGCACGCCTTATCCAGGCCAGGCACCCCGCGTCGTCGAGGACCAGGTCACCTACCCGCTGACGACCGCATTGCTCTCGGTGCCGGGCGCAACCACGGTGCGGGGCTATTCGCTCTACGGCGATTCGTTCGTCAACGTGCTGTTCGCCGATGGCACCGACCCCTACTGGGCGCGTTCACGTGTGCTCGAATACCTGAGCCAGGCGGCTGCCCGCCTGCCCGAAGGCGTGCGCCCGGCGCTGGGGCCCGATGCCACGGGCGTGGGCTGGATCTTCCAGTACGCGCTGATCGACCGCACGGGCGCACACGACCTCGCGCAGCTGCGCAGCCTGCAGGACTGGTTCCTCAAGTTCGAGCTGCAGGCCCTCGATGGCGTCGCGGAAGTCGCGACGATCGGCGGCATGGTCAAGCAGTACCAGGTCGTCGTCGACCCGCTGCGCCTGCGCGGATACGGCATTCCGCTGATGATGGTCGAGAAGGCGATCCGCGAGGGCAACCAGGAGGTGGGCGGCTCGGTGGTGGAGATGGCCGAGGCCGAGTACATGGTGCGTGCCACGGGCTACGTCAAGAGCATCGGGGACCTCGAGCGCATCCCGGTCATGGCGACCAAGGACGGCACGTCCGTGCTGTTGCGCGACGTGGCGGAGGTGCGGCTCGGACCCGAGATGCGCCGGGGCATTGGCGAGCTCGACGGCGAGGGCGAGGCCGTCGGTGGCGTGGTCGTGATGCGCAACGGTGACAACGCGCGCGACACGATCGTGCGGGTGAAGGCGAAGCTCGGTGAGCTGCGCGCAGGCCTGCCGGAAGGCGTGGAAATCGTCACGACGTACGACCGTTCCTCGTTGATCCAGCGCGCCGTCGATCACCTCAAGGGCAAGCTGCTGGTCGAATTCCTGGTCGTGGCGCTGGTCTGCTTCGTCTTCCTGTTCCACGTGCGCTCGGGGCTGATCGTCGTGATCGTCACGCCGATCGCCGTGGCGTCGGCCTTCATCGTGATGAATGCGCAGGGCATCAACGCCAACATCATGTCGCTCGGCGGCATCGCAATTGCGATCGGCACGCTGGTGGACGCCGCCATCGTGATGATCGAGAACGTGCACAAGAAGCTCGAGCACGAGCCGGACGAATCCCGGCGCATGGAGGCGATTTACGCCGGGTGCCGCGAAGTCGGGCCGTCGCTGTTCTTCTCGCTGATGATCGTGGCGCTGTCGTTCCTGCCGGTGTTCACGCTCGAAGCCCAGGAAGGCCGCATGTTTGCGCCGCTCGCCTACACCAAGACGTACGCGATGGTGGCGGCGTCGCTGCTCTCGATCACGCTGGTGCCGGTGCTGATCTGGTACCTGGTGCGCGGGCGCATCCGGCCCGAGAATGCAAATCCCGTAAACCGCGTTGCTGCGGCCGCGTACCGGCCGTTCCTGGAGATTGCGTTGCGCCACCCCTGGAGCGTGACCGCAGTCGCCACGCTGCTGGTCCTGGCGACGCTTTGGCCCGCCTCGCGTCTCGGCACCGAGTTCATGCCGGAGCTGGACGAGGGTGACCTGCTCTACATGCCGACCACGTTGCCGGGCCTGTCGACGGATGCGGCGCGGTCGTTGCTGCAGCAGACCGACCGGCTGATCAAGACTGTGCCAGAGGTCGAGCGCGTATTCGGCAAGGCCGGGCGCGCCGAGAGCGCGACGGATCCGGCGCCGATCGAGATGTTCGAGACGACCATCATGCTCAAGCCGCGCGACCAGTGGCGCGATGGCATGACGCCGGAGAAGCTCAAGGCCGAGCTCGATGCGCTGGTGAAGTTCCCCGGTGTGTCGAACGCCTGGGGGTACCCGATCAAGACCCGCATCGACATGCTCGCGACCGGCATCCGCACGCCCGTGGGCATCAAGATCATGGGTCCGGACCTGGCGACGATCCAGCAACTCGGCCAGGAGATCGAGACGATCGTGAAGGCCGTGCCGGGGACCACGTCGGTCTATGCCGAACGGACGGCGACCGGGCGTTACGTCGACATCGACATCGACCGCGTGGCGGCCGGGCGCTATGGGCTCAACATAAAAGACGTGCAGGACATCGTCGGCGGCGCGGTGGGCGGCATGACGGTCAGCTACACCGTGGAAGGCCTCGAACGGTACCCGATCAACCTGCGCTATCCGCAGGAATTCCGCGATTCGCTCGAGAAACTGCGGCAGTTGCCGATTGTCGCGCCCACCGGGGCGAACGTGACGCTGCAGGACGTCGCCCGGGTCGAAATCGCCGACGGCCCCGGCATGATTCGCAGCGAGAATGCGCGCCCGTCGGGCTGGGTTTTCGTGGACATCCAGGACCGCGACCTCGGCGGCTACGTCAACGAGGCCAAGGCGCGTGTTGCGGACGAACTGACCCTTCCCGCGGGCTACAGCCTCAGCTGGTCCGGGCAGTACGAGTACCTGCAGCGGGCGGCCGAGCGCCTGAAGCTCGTCGTGCCGCTCACGCTCGGCATCATCGTGCTGCTGCTCTACCTGAATTTCCGCAATGCGCGCGATGTCGGGCTGATCCTCTTCACCTTGCCGTTCGCGCTCGTCGGTGGCATCTGGCTGCTGTACTTCCTCGACTACGACTTGTCGATCGCGGCGGTCGTGGGTTTCATCGCCCTGGCGGGGGTGGCGGCGGAAACCGGCGTGGTCATGGTCATGTACCTGGAACACTCGTGGGCCGAACGCCGTGCGCGCGCCGCCGCCGAGAACCGTGCACCCACGCGGCGCGAGTTGCGCGAGGCGATCGTCGACGGTGCGCTGTTGCGTCTGCGACCGAAGCTGATGACCGTGATCACGATCATCGTCGGCCTGCTGCCCATCATGTGGGGCTCGGGCACGGGGGCCGCCGTCATGCGCCGCATCGCGGCGCCGATGGTCGGCGGCATGGTGTCGGCCACGGTACTGACGCTGGTCATCATTCCGTCGCTGTACCTGCTGCTGAACGGCTGGAACCTCCGGGACGAGCAGGGCTGACTGCGTGGGTTACACAATTGCGGGGCACGGGGCTGACTGGAAAGCCCCGCAGGGCAAAGGTACCTTCCGGGAAGCAAGTTCCCATGTATCGTTCCGTCCCAATGCGAAGAGTCCGGTCCTGCCCGTGATTGGTCGGCTGTGTTTGCGCGCAGCAGCCACTGGTCTTGCTCTGAGCAGCAGCCTGGCGCAGGCGTCGGTAGAAGCGACTTTGCAGGAGATCGTCGTAACGGGCGAGCGCCTGCAGCGATCTTTGTCGGAGACGGCGTCGAGCGTCGTTGTAACGACCGGGGAGATGAACGAGGCCCTGGCCGGTGCCGACCGCGTGGAGCAGCTGCTGTCGCTCGTACCCAACGTACAGTACGGTTCTGGCGGCACCGGGCCGACGATCCGCGGGCAGGATTCAACCGGCGTTCTGCGTGATCTGCCTGCGTTTCTCGGTGGGACGCGACCCCGGGCAACACTGCAGGTCGATGGGCGTGCGGTCAGTTTCAACGAATTCGTCTTTGGTCTCGCTTCCGTGTGGGACGTCGATCAGGTCGAAGTGTATCGAAGCCCGCAGACCACGACGCAGGGGCGCAATTCGATCGGCGGGGCGATCTTCATAGAGACCCGCGATCCCGAATATGCCTGGGAAGGACGTGTGCGGGTGCTGGGTGGCAACTATGACACCTGGCAGGGCTCGGCCGTCGTCTCCGGGCCGCTGGTAGCCGACCAGCTTGCATTGCGGATTGCGGGCGACCTCAGGACGAGCCGCCCCTCCAGTGATATTGCTGACTTCGTCGATGGCGCCAGCCCGGACGAGGATGATTACGGCGTGATCCGGGTCAAGCTCCTTGCCGAGCCAAAGGCCGTGCCGGGCATGCGGCTGCTGACAACCTATGCCCACGTCGATTCGACGATGCCGCAGATCGAGGGCGTTAAATATCCCTTTGAAGCGCGACGGGATCCCGCGCCCTTCTATGGTGTGTTTTCTACCAGCGTGGATTCGTTGACGGGCGTGCTTGATTACGAGCTGGCGCCAGCATTGAGTTCAAAGACGACGCTTTCCTGGGGCGATGCATTTGTCGAGCGGTTTGCCCCGCCAGGCCTGGGGCAGACGCAGACGCATTCCAGGGACTTCTCGGCGGAGGCATTGCTGAACTGGGCCCCGACGCAATCGGTTCAGTGGCTCGGCGGCGCCCATTACCTGGGTTCAAACCTTGATCAGTTCATCAACCTTTCCGCGGTACTTGGGGAGGGCGACTTCACTGACCGGCAGAAGAGCCTCGGTCTGTTCGGCGAAGTGACGTATCAACCGTCGTCCAGGCTTTCGCTGGCCGCTGGCCTTAGATATGAGCGCGACAGCCAGGACCGGCAGGGACTGCTCGGCACGCCCGCGACCGGCTTTCCGATCGACTACGACGAAACGTTCGAGGCCTGGCTGCCCAAGCTTTCTGCGGCATACAACATCACGGGCGACTTCAAGGTCGGCGTACTGTTCCAGCGCGCGTTCAATCCGGGAGGCATCACCCTCAATTTCGACACCGGTCAACAGGACGATTTCGGCGCTGAAACTCTCTGGAATTACGAGATGTTCGCACGGGCGTCGTTCGCTGGGGGTCGCGGTACGCTGCGCGCAAACCTGTTCTACAACGATATCAGCGATGCTCAGCGTGCCCTGAGGCGCGCATACGCGGTGCCGGGCGGCGCGACGGCGTTCTGGGCTGAAATCAACAACGTGCCCGCTGCCGAGAGTCATGGCCTGGAGGTGGAGCTGGGGTGGTTCGTTGGAACGAGATTCTCGCTGCGTGCGGGTCTCGGGCTGCTCGAGACCCGGATAGTCGAGACGACGAATCCAGCGGACCCGCTGCGCAACAATGAGTTCCAGCGATCACCGGCCTGGACCGGTTCTGCTGCAATCGACTGGCGGCCAACCGGCCGGTGGCGCCTGTCCGCCCAGGTTCGTCACAACGCCGACTATTTCAGCGACGACACCAATACCCCATCGCTGCGCATCTCCGGGACAACCGTCCTGGATGCGCGCGCCAGTTACGAGCAGGGTCGGTGGTCGGTGTTCGGCTTTGTCCGGAATGCCTTCGACACGTTTTACCTGACGGAGCTCTACTCGCCCACTTTTGGCACCGCGGGCGATCCGAGCAAGTTCGGGTTCGGTGTCGAGGCCCGACTCTAGCCGCGAGGCATGCCTTCATCCGGCGGGACGCCGCGTCCGCGCCAGAATTCCGCCAGGCCAATGTCCTTGCAAAGTGACAGGAACCGGGGGTCCGCTCGCAGCGACCGGGTCGCTGGCGTGAACAGCCACTGCGTCTGCCGCCAAAGTGGATCGCTCGCGGGGCTCGGGCCTTGTCCCGAGTCGACCTGCGTTACCAGCCCGCCTCGTCGCAAGAGCAACCCGTTGATAATCGAGTAAGCGCTGTCCACCTCCTCCAGTGCCCCCATGATCATGATTGCGTGCACGCTGAGCCCCGGGCTTAGCGGTGCTGCTGCCACGTTGGCCGCGCGCGCCTCGGCGATGTCTCGAGGATCACGTGTTTCCAGTGCGGTGAGCGAAACATCCCACGTTGCCACCGCGGTGGGCGTGATCATGAGGGAGGTGGTCGCCTGATCCGTGATCAGAATGCGGGCCGCCTGGATCTGGCCGGTAAAGGCAGAGATGAGCAGTCGGGCGTTCCACACCAAGGGATGTGCTGGCCACAGCTCGCGTGCCCGGGCGATGACTTGGTCGGCCTCAAGCGACCTGCCCATGATCCAGTGCTTCAGTGCCTTGCGAAACTGCGGAACAGGACGCAATGGGTCGAGGGCGACAGCACGCTCGTTGAGGTCCCAGGATTCCTGACAGATAGCCAGAGGCCTGCAGCAGTGCCACCAGGCCATCCAGCGCCGCAGAGTTGTCAGGAGCGATGGCCAGCACAGCGCGCAGCTTCCGTTCCGTGGTCAGCCAGTCATCCAGATTTCGCTGCAACATGGCCAGTACCACGAGCGCATTGGGTTCACGCTCATCCAGCGCGAGCGCGCGCCGCGCGGCCTGTTCGCTGTCCTGGAAGTTGCTACCGGCGGACCGGGACGGAGAACGTTCGGCAACATGGCTTCTTGCAAGGGCCAGCAGGCCCCAGGCCGCGGCATCGTCCGGCCTGATCGCCACCGCTTCCTGGAAGATCTCGACACCCTGTTGGTTGCTATTGAGCAGGCCCATGCGCAGCGCTTGCTTGCCGCGATCGAGTAGTTCGAGATAGCGCGGGTCGGGCCGCGGTCGGAATGCCGTCCACACCCCGAGGGCGACTGCGCCCGTTGCCGCAAGTGCACCGCCGATAATCCAGCGACGCGTTGCCTTCACCGGAATGGGGTCGACGGGCTCCGGAGTGGCCGCGACTGGAGCGGGAACTGGTTCGGGCTCTGCAAGCGGCCGGGTACTCGTGGCAGCACCGCCGGTCAAACGGTACCCGATGCGGGGGATGGTCTCGATGCCAAACCCGGCACCGGTCTCGCGCGCAATGCGCCGGACCTCGGCGACCGCCCGAGTGATCGAGTCGTCGCCGACGAACATTCCTTTCCAGCAGGTCCGCAACAGGTCGTCACGGGTCAGGACGGCACCACCGGCATCGGCCAAGGCGAGCAGCACCTGCATTACGCGCGGCTCGGCAGTGACGCTGCCACCCGGTCCCTCGACCGTTCGCACCGACGGCCGGACGATGCCGGACCCCAGCTGGAAATCCGGCCGGCGGGCCAACGCAGACGCAGCCGGATCTTCGGCACCGCGCCCGCTGGCATCGGATTCGCCCCTTTTCGGCAAATCATCGGCCAAAGATCGGTTCTCCATCATTCACCTGGCCGACCGGCAGCGAACAGAGTCTGTGCATTGCTGCTACGCCAAGGCTCTTGTTGAGAGTTTCGCAAGGCTTCGAATTCTATCCGGAACCGGGAGACTGCTCATGTACGTTGCCAATTCTGCCCGCACCAGCAACGCATCCGTCGTCGTGCTCCTGCTCCTGACCGCCGTGCTGGCCTCCTGCGGCGGGGGTGGCGGTACGCCCGGCTCGTCCGCACCGCAACCAGATGCGGTCGCGACCGGGAGCCTGACGGTTACGGTCACCGATCCGGACGGTGAGCCGCTGGCAAATGCGACGGTGACTGTCTACGACGGCCAGCAAACCGTTGTTGTCGGCACCGCTGCGTCGGATCAGGACGGGATGGTGACCTTCAAAGCCGTGCCGAGCACGGCACTGGTTACCGTCATTCATTCCTTGGGCTATTGCCGGATTGAGGTTGCCGATGTCCGGCAAGCAGGATCCAACGCGCTCAAAGCAATCGTCCAGCCTGCATCGCCGGTAACCGTGGCACTGCATCCGGTAACGGTTGCTGCTGGAAGCATCAGCGCCGACCGGACTGAACTTGAACTGCATGTCGCCATCGTCGCATCGGAGACAGCACGATTCGTGCCATCAAGCTATGGCAGCTACGCGGCGTCCCAGCCGACCCCTTACCTGAGACTCGACGACTGCATGGTCTGGCTGGATTCATTGCGTACCACCCCGACCTGCGTCTTCGAGAGCAGCGGGCGAGTCGCGGCAGTGGATTTCTCGTTCGATCCCGTCGGCACCCCGGCGGCGCCCGCGGCACGAGGGCCTTACAGCGCGCTGCTGTTGCTGGACCAGAGCCGTCGCGTAGCTGACTACGATCCCTACGACCTGCGCACTCTCGCCGCGAAGCATTTCATCCGACGCGCCCGCTCCTCCACTCAGGCTGACCTGGTCGCTGTCGCGGGCTTCGCTGGCCAGGGCGGCGACGTCTCCTTGCCGCCCCTGTTGCAGCAGTTGCCGTTGTGGGCGCCTCCCCACACTGCAACCGTGTTCTCAGCTGATCGATTCGCCCAAGAGGCTGCGTTAGATACCCTGCGACCCCTGGTCGGTGGCAATGCGCCGGTATTTGACGCGCTGGGTGCTGCACTGACACTGACTGCCGCACAGGCACCAGCGACGGGGAGGCGTGCCATCGTTGCACTGCTCGGCGGTGGCGACGATAGCGGACTATCCGAGTCGCAGCGTCAAGCCGCTCTTGCCGCGCTACGCCAGCAGCAGGCCGACACTGGCATTCAGGTGGTACTGATCGCGGGCCGGCTGAACGGGGATTCCGTGGAACGCAAGAACCTGGCTGAACTGGCTGCAGCCTTGCGCGCGCCGATCATCTACTCGGGGTATCCCAAGGATTGGCGGGAGAAGGGGGATGGTCTGTATGCAGCCCTCGACCTTGCTGCGGACTTATTGGCCGGATCGGCTCTGCCGTCTGTGGAAGCGGTCTTCCGCATGAAATCAGACCAGCCCGGCGGGTTTCAATCAGGTCCAACTCTGCACGGCACATTGTGGATAGAAAGCGATCTGTGC
Source organism: uncultured Pseudomonadota bacterium (assembly GCA_963748985.1). Lineage (GTDB taxonomy): Bacteria > Pseudomonadota > Gammaproteobacteria > Steroidobacterales > Steroidobacteraceae > RPQJ01. The sequence continues at coordinate 47,017 of CAVVKQ010000018.1, read as the reverse complement.
CCCATGGGCTGCGCGGAATTGCCATTGGAGTTTGCAGTCGACATTCACAAGGGAGTATCACCATGACACGCAGGAAGAAAACGAAGAACAGCAAGTCACCCCTCATTCGGCTCGTGGGCCTGGAGGCGGCGGTCGCGGCCGGCATGACCTGCTCGCCTGCCATGGCGGCGCCAGGCGACCTCGATCCGTCGTTTGGCGATGTCGGACGACAGTCGGGTATCGAGATCGCATACTTTGCGAACCTCTGGTCGGTCGACGTACAGGACGACGACTCCGTGCTGTTCGGTGGTGGTGGCGAGTACTGCTATTACGGCTGCTATGAAGACTATTTCGTCGGGCGACTGCTCCCGGACGGGGCGCCTGATGCAAGCTTTGCTGCTGCTGTGCTGGAGCGCACTGCCGTCTACGACACGACAATGCAGTCCGACGGGAAGGTGATTGGCGTCGGCACCGCGAAGCAGCCAGACGGCTCGAACAAGCTGCTGGCATTCAGACTGCTGGCAGGCGGGGCGCTCGATCCCGATTTCGGCCTCGGTGGACTCACCGTCATCAGCGACGGCAGTACAAGCCGCGAGGCGGCGTATTCGGTCCTCGTCGACCCGGACGGCCGTATCGTCGTGGCGGGCCAGCGCGGTAACAGTCTGTTGGTCGCGAGGCTCCTGGCGAATGGCACCGTGGATGCAGGCTTTGGCTCGAGCGGGGTCTACCTCGGCCGCGAAGTCTCGGGCTCCAGCGTGCGCATTGCACGCGCTGCCACGGGTGGCTATCGCGTCATCGCGCATTTTGCTGCCGGAGGCATGGGCTGGGACTGCGGCGTGGTCGGCCTGACGGCCGCAGGTGCCCCCGATGCGGCGTTCGGCAATGCCGGGTTTGTGACACAACTGTCGCCGAGCGGCCAGATGCTCTACTGCTCGTCGCTGGCCGTGCAGCCCGACGGCCGCATCCTGCTCGGAGGCCGCGATGACTTCGCGGACGGCTACGTCGGTCGTCTGCTGCCAGACGGTGCGATCGATCCCGGTTTCGATGCGAATGTGGTGCGCGATCGATTCAAATCGGTGAACGCGCTGGCCGTTGGCGCATCAGGTTCGATCTTCGTCACGGGCAACGACCGGACTGGCTTCTCCGGGGCGTTGATCGTGCGGCTGCTGGTCGACGGCACACTGGACACACTGTTCGGTCGTGCCGGTGCGACCAGTGTCGATCTGAAGAGTAGACGCGCCTCTTTCCCCTCCATCAACGACATGAAAGTCGTGGGCAACGGGGGGCTCGTTGTTGGCGGCAATGACAACTCCTGGTCAGGCGGCGCCTTCGTGGCCCGGTTGCTCGGCGATGCCAGCGGCGGCAGCCCCGGCATACTCAGCATGAAACAGGAACGGTTTCTCGGAACCGAACAGGGTGCGCAGGCTGTGCTGTCAGTACGCCGAACCGGCGGCAGTGACGGTGCCATCGCCGTGACGTACGCCACCCGCGACTTCCCCGCGCCGCCCGCCGCGGGATCGGAATACGCCCCCGGTGACCGCGCGACCAGCGGCGCTGACTACACGGCCATGACCGGGCGATTGACGTGGGCCGACGGAGATGTCAGTGATCGCGAGATCGTGGTGCCGATCACGTCCGATACGAACGCGGAGAAGCCCGAGTTCTTCGAAGTTGTACTCGAGTCGCCGGAGGGTGGCGGCGGGCTTGGGATCTTCGGCGCTGATGTCGAAATTGCCGGTGCGAGTTATCCCATCGGTGAGCTGACGATTTCAGCAGACTCACCCAACGTGACCGAGGGCAGTGAAGCGTCGTTCTGGGTCAGCCGTAACTTCTACAGCCAAGGCGCCGTGTCCGTCACAGTGCGGGTCGCGGCGGGTGGTAGTGCCACGTCGAGCCAGGACTTCAGAATCCGGGGAGCAATGATTGGCAGGACGTCGTGCTGACGTGGGCGGATGGAGAAATGGGGGGGAAATACCTGCCGGTGCTGATCGCCGCCGACGGGGCCGCAGAACAAGCGGAGACTTTCACACTGGAACTCGTGTCGCCAACCGGCGGGGCCACGCTCGGCGATGTGACACAGGCGACCGTGCAGATTCTGACCCACCGCCACCCCCGCCGCCTTTGCAGACGGGAAGCGGTCGCGGTGGTGGTACCTTCGGCTCCGGCTGGGCGCGATGCTGCTCGGGTTGGGCGGCGCGCTGCGTCGTCGACGGATTCGGAACCGCTAGCGTCCTGGAGTGACTAAAATGGGCAGATGGATTCCCCATCTGTCCATCCCGTCGGTCACGACTGTTGCGGCAAGCCTGCCCCCGCGCCCGGGGCCACGACCGTTGCGGTCGCCGAGATTCCCGCTGCACAGCCGTCCTGTTGTCATGCCGCTGACGGCGGCGCAATCGACATGCCGGCAGCCGCCCGCGTCCTGGCGCCTGGCGAAGTGCTCTACGTCTGCCCGATGTGCCCGGGGGTCGAGAGTCCCGTCCCGGGCGCCTGTCCCAGATGCGGCATGGCGCTCGAGCGCGCCGTGCCGGTGGCAACGACTGAGGACGATCCGGAACTGCTCGACATGCAGCGGCGGTTCGGATGGGCAGTCGTATTCACCGTACCGCTGATGGCGCTGGCGATGGGTGGCATGATCGGTGGGTTGCCGCGAGCGCTGACCGGCCCGACCAGCGGCTGGCTGCAGTTCGCGCTGGCCACGCCGGTCGTCCTCTGGTGCGGCGCGCCGCTAATGCAACGCGGCTGGACCTCACTGCGCTCACGCAGCTTCAACATGTTCACGCTGATCGCGCTCGGTGTCGCAGTGGCGTACGTTTTCAGCGCGTTGGCAGTTATTTTCCCGCAGGTCGTACCGCATGCTTTTCGTCATGGCGAGTCGACGGGCCTGTACTTCGAATCGGCGGCGATGATCGTAACGCTCGTGCTGCTCGGCCAGGTGCTCGAGCTGCGCGCGCGGCAGAAGACGGGGGGAGCGCTACGGGCACTGCTCGACCTCGTGCCGCGCAAGGCACACCGGATCGAGCCCGATGGACGCGAAGCGGAAGTAGAGCTCGCACTCGTGCATGCTGGCGATACGCTGCGCGTGCGGCCGGGCGAAAAAATTCCCGTCGATGGCACGGTGCTCGAAGGCGCAGGCGCGGTCGATGAATCCATGCTTACCGGTGAATCGATCCCCGTCGACAAAGCGTCAGGCGATGCCTTGATCGGCGGCACCGTCAATGGCGGGGGTGCCTTCGTCATGCGCGCCGACCGGGTCGGCGGCGCGACGATGCTGGCGCAGATCGTGCAGACCGTCGCCGACGCGCAGCGCAGTCGTGCACCCGTGCAGGCGCTGGCCGATCGTGTGTCGGCGTGGTTCGTGCCAGCCGTGATCGCGGTCGCCGTCCTCGCTGCGATCGTCTGGATGAGCGTCGGACCGGAGCCGCGGCTCGCGTATGCGCTCATCGTCGCCGTGAGTACCCTCATCATTGCGTGCCCGTGCGCGCTGGGGCTCGCAACTCCCATGTCCATGACGGTAGCGATGGGCCGCGGTGCACAGGCTGGTGTGCTGTTCCGTAATGCGGACGCCCTCGAGCGGCTCGAGCACGTCGACACGCTCGTCTTCGACAAGACGGGCACGCTGACGCATGGCCGGCCCGAGGTCGTGACCGTGCTGCCCGTTGATGGCGTGCCCGAGAACGAGCTGATCCGGTTCGCCGCGAGCCTCGAGCAGGCGAGTGAGCACCCGCTGGGCCAGGCGATCGTGCGCCATGCGCTAGGGCGCGGCCTGCGCCTGGGCCGCAGCTACGGTTTCGAGGCGTTTCCTGGCGCGGGCGCCGTGGGCGTGGTGCAGTTGCGCAAGGTGCTGGTCGGCACCGAGGCTCTGCTGCAGTCGGAGCGCATCGATCCTGGTTCGCTGGTGACCGAGGCCAGCCACCTGCGCGAGCACGGGCAGACCGTCGTGTTCGTCGCGGTCGATGGCCACCCGATCGGGCTGATCTCGCTTGCAGACCCGCTCAAGGCAGAGGCGTGGGACGTGGTCAAGTCCCTGCAGGAGCTCGGCCTGCGAGTCGTGCTCGTTTCGGGCGATCACGTGACTTCGGCGCGGGCGATCGCCGGGCAGGCCGGCATCACGGATTTCCATGGCAGTGTCGATCCGGCCGGCAAGGCGGAAATGGTGCAGCAGCTGCGGGCCGAAGGCCGCGTGGTAGCGATGGCAGGCGACGGCATCAATGATGCGCCGGCACTCGCGGTTGCGGACGCCGGCATCGCGATGGGCGCCGGCACTGACGTGGCCAAGCAGACGGCAGGCGTCGTGCTGGTCAGCAACGACCTGCGGGGCCTGGTCCGCGCATTCCGGCTCAGCGGCAAGACGATGAACAACGTGCGCCAGAACCTCTGGTTCGCATTCGGCTACAACGCACTCGGCGTGCCGATTGCGGCCGGCGTGCTGTACCCGGTCTTTGGCTGGTTGCTGTCACCCTGGATCGCTGCGGCCGCGATGTCGTTGAGTTCGGTCAGCGTCATTTCGAACGCGCTGCGCCTGCGCCGGACGAAGCTCGACTGACGGTGTTTGCTACCATCGACGCATGAGCAAGTCCCTGGATTCCAACCCGCGCCGCGACGGCTACCGCATGCCCGGCGAGTTCGAGCCGCACTCGGGCTGCTGGCTGCTGTGGCCCGAGCGTCCCGACAACTGGCGGCTCGGCGCCAAGCCCGCGCAACAGGCGTTCGTGCGGCTCACGACTGCCATCGCGGGCAGCGAACCCGTGACCGTCGGCGTCTCTGCGTCGCAGTACGCGAATGCACGTCGACTGCTGCCGTCGCAGGTGCGCGTCGTCGAACTCTCGAGCAACGATGCGTGGATGCGCGACGTCGGGCCGACGTTCGTCGTCAACGATCGCGGCGGCATCCGCGGCGTCGACTGGCAGTTCAACGCGTGGGGTGGCCTGCAGGGCGGCCTCTATTTCCCCTGGGACCGTGACGATGCGGTGGCGCAGAAAGTCACCGAGATCGAAGGCTGCGACCGCTATCGTGCGCCATTCATCCTGGAAGGCGGCTCGATCCACGTGGACGGGCAGGGCACGGTGATCACGACCGAGGAATGCCTGCTCAATCCCAATCGCAACCCGGGTCTCGGCCGCGCGCAGATCGAGACGCAGCTCAAGCGTTACCTGAACGTGGAAGCCGTCGTCTGGCTGGGCAAGGGCGTGCTGCACGACGAGACGGATGGCCACGTCGACAACCTGTGCGCCTACGTGCGTCCGGCCGAGGTCGTGCTGACGTGGACCAACGACCGCAACGACCCGCAGTACGAAATTTCACGCGATGCCTACGAGCGGCTGAAGGATGCGCGTGATGCGCGTGGCCGTCGCTTCAAGGTGCACAAGCTGCAGCAGCCGGGTCCGCTGCACATGACTGCGGAGGAGGCCGCGGGCGTCGATGCCGCCGAAGGTTCGCAGCCGCGCGCCGCGGGTGGTCGCATGGCGGCGTCGTACGTCAATTTCTACATCGGCAATCGCCGTATCGTCGCGCCGTTGCTCGACCCGCGCCGCGACCGGGACGCCTTGCGCAAGCTGCAGGACCTGTTCCCGAAGCGCGAGGTCGTCGGCGTGCCCGGGCGCGAGATCCTGCTCGGCGGGGGCAACTTCCACTGCGTCACGCAACAGGTGCCGCTCGCCCGGGATCGTCGCCGCTGAGGCGTGCCATGGCCACCAAGCGCAGGCTGCACGAAGCGTTGAGCGGCCGCCGCCTGACGCGGCTCGAGTACGAGCACGCCTTGCCCAGGCTGCAGGACGCGCTGCTCGATGCGCAGTTCACGTTGGGGCGATCTCGCAGGCACGCCGTGGTGATGATCGTGACGGGCATTCCGGCGGCGGGTCGCAGCGAAGTCGTCAACGAACTGCTCGGCTGGCTCGACCCGAAGCTCGCCACCGTCTACGGCTTTCACGCGCCGAACGACGTCGAACGTGAACGGCCGACCCTGTGGCGTTACTGGCGGCTGATGCCGCCGAAAGGCCGCATTGCCATCCTGCATGGCGGCTGGTACCAGGAGCTGCTGCTCGGGGCGGCTGGTCTCGGCGTGAGAACCGGATCGAATCCAGCACAACTGCGCCAGGGTGTCGCGCGCGTGCGGCAGCTCGAGCAGATGCTGGTGCGCGACGGCGTGGTGGTGTGCAAGTTGCATCTGCACGTCGCTCCCGCGACGCAGAAGAGGCGACTGGCCAGGCTGCAGGCGAACAAGACCACTCGCTGGCGCGTGACGGAGGAGGACCGCTGGCTGGCGCGCCACTACCGGCCGGTCGAACGGGCCTTCGAGCGGACGCTGGCCGCCACCGATCAGCCCCTCGCGCCATGGCATGTCGTGGATGGCACGGACAGCCAGCATCGTGCGCTGGAAGTGGGGCGGCAGCTGCTGGCGGCGATCCAGCTCACGGACAACGCGGTCCCTCGCATCAGGAATACACCGCAGGGCGCCGTGGCGATTGCTGCGACCCGCGCTCGATTCAAGGCCAAGCCTGCAGGCGACGCGCTGAGCGACGAAGAGTACGACGCGGAACTCGAGCGCCTGCAGGGCAGGCTTGCGCTGCTTTCGCGGCGCAAGCGCTTCGAACGACACGCAGTCGTTGCTGCATTCGAAGGCATGGACGCCGCCGGCAAGGGCGGCGCGATCCGTCGTGTCACCGCCGCGCTCGACGCACGGCAGTTCCGTGTCGTGCCGATCTCGGCGCCGACACCTGAAGAACTCGCGCGTCCTTACCTCTGGCGTTTCTGGTTTCACTTGCCGCCCCGGGGCAACTACACCTTCTTCGATCGCAGCTGGTACGGGCGTGTGCTGGTCGAGCGGGTGAGGGGTTTCGCGCGCGGGCCCGACTGGCAGCGCGCGTATGACGAAATCAACGAGTTCGAGCGCCAGCTCACCGAACACCGCGTCATCGTGGCGAAGTTCTGGCTGGCGGTGAGCCGCGAGGAACAGCTCGAGCGTTTTGCCGAGCGCGATCGCAATCCGCTCAAGCGCTTCAAGGTCGACCCCGAGGACTGGGCCAATCGCAAGCACTGGTCCGCGTACCAGCGCGCCGCGCAGGACATGCTGGCGCGCACCGATACCCGGCATGCGCCCTGGACGATCGTGCCCGCCGACGACAAGCGTCGGGCGCGCCTCGCCGTGCTGCGTACGCTCGGTGATCGCATCGAAGCCGCGCTCGGCTGACGACGCGACGAATACCGGAGGGAGATTCAGTTGTCGCACATTGCCCTGGTGACCGCGCGCGCCGCGCGCGCCATCGACCCGGACCTGCCGCCGCTGGTGGAGGCGTTGCAGCGCGCCGGCGCCACCGTATCCACGCCCTGCTGGGACGACGTTGCAGTCGACTGGGCAGGGTTCGACCTCGCGGTGCTGCGTTCCACGTGGGACTACGTCGAACGTATCGCCGAGTTCCGCGCCTGGGCGCGACGCTGCGCCACGCAGACGCGGTTGTTCAATCCGCCGGCGCTGCTCGAATGGAACACCGACAAGCACTACCTGCAACACCTGTATCGCGCCGGCGTGGCAGTTGTACCGACCTGCTACGTCGAACCGGGCGCTGATCCAGGGCGGTCGCTGCGGCAGTTCCTGGCCGGCGGTCCGGACTCGCTCTCGGTCGGTCGCAACTGCGAATTTGACCAGTTCGTGGTGAAGCCGTCTATCGGTGCCGGCTCACGCGATGCTGCGCGCTACCGGCGATCAGACGCGGACTCGGCATTGGCACACCTGTCGCGACTGGTTGCAGAGGAAGGCCGCAGCGCCATGCTGCAGCCATACCTGGCCAGTGTGGAGACGTCAGGCGAGACCGCGCTTATTTACTACGATGGAGTGCCGAGCCATGCGTTTCGCAAGGGACCGCTGCTGCGGCTCGATGCGGGACTGGTCGAAGGGCTGTTCGCGCCTGAAGAAATCAACGCTCGCGAAGCGGCGGATGACGAGCGGCTGCTGGCGGCCGCGACCCACGCCGCAATCCCGTTCGAGCGACCGCTGTACGTACGGTTCGACATGATCCGTGACAGGTGGGGCACGCCGGTCATCCTCGAGCTCGAGATGACCGAGCCTTCGATGTTCTTTGCGTATGCGCCTGGCAGTGCCGACCGGCTCGCCGCGCTGTTGATCGCGCGCTGCAGCGCCTAGAACCAGCCCGAGACGAACAGGCGGAACACGTCGGCGTCAAAACCGTAAAGCTCTTCGGTGCCCGGTGCTCCGCCGGCCGTGATGTCACGGAAGTCGTCGTACTGGAAGTTGATGCGATCGTAGAACAGGTTCACGGTCGACCGGCGCAGGCGGTCCCAGCCGAGGGAGGGCAATTCGTAGGTCGCTCCCAGGCTGAACATGTGGCTCGTGAACGTGCTGAGTTCCTTGTCGCGCGCCAGGAAGTTCTGCGCATCGGCGCGGGGGAACAGGTCGGAATAGAAGTCTGCCGCCGACTGGTCATACCAGCGGTAGCCGGCCTCGAAGATCCAGCGCTTGCCCCACGGGTGCGTGTAGCCGATCGACGCCGTGTTGGCGTCGATCCCCCAGGTGTCGGTGAAGTAGCGGTATTCGCCGTGGACCGAGGCGCGGTGCGGCAGGAAGTACCGCGCGTTGACCGAGACCGCGTTGCTGGTGCGGGTGTGCGGATACAACTCGGGCTGGAAGGAGAACCCGCGCGCGCTGGTCTCGTCGAGGTAGCGCACGGAACGATACGGATTGTTGAGAAACCCCTCGTCGGTGATCGCTTCGTAGTTGAGGCCCGTCATCAGCCGCGGTGTCACGATCAGCTGCACGCCGAAGCGGTAGTTGCGGCGATCGACGGTTTCTTCGAACGCGTTGTCGCCGTTCTTCCGCACTTCGTCCCAGCCCTGGCTGAACCCGAACGACACGGTCGCCAGGTCGCCGAAGATGTCCTGGGTCAGGTCGAAGCTCGCCGTGTTCGCGGTGTAGTCGCTCTCGTCGCTCAGGGTGTAGCTCACGCTGTACTGGGTCTTGTCCTGCAGCAGGTCGAACGCGAGGCTGCCCTGCGTGCGCTCTTCCGTGTACGGACTCGCCGTCGTCATCACGTCGATCGACGCGCTCGACACCATGTCCATGTAGTAGTTGGCCGAGACCGAATACTTTTCCGCGAACTTCTTGCGCAGCAGCACCGACGGGCCGTCGATGGTGACACCGCCGCCGTCGTAACGATGATAGAGCACGTCGGCGCGGTCGTCTGGAAGCACCGCGGCATGCGCGACGACGTGCGCCAGCAGCGCGATCGTGGCAAACGCAACCTTCCTGGAAATCCTGCGCAGACTCGTCAACGTCGTGACCTCAATTGCAGCCGCAGCCGCCGCCGTGGCTGCCGGTCGCGCCGCGGGCGCCTTCCCGCGCTTCGAAAACGTGGTTGATGTAGGCGGCAGCCACAGGGTCTCGTTCCGCGGACATCACGATGTCGGCGAAATACTGGCGTTCGTACGGCTTCACCCACGGCTCGACGTTTGAGCAGCCGCCGGAGGCGGCGGCAAGCACGAGGAGCAGGGCGAGGCGGCAGGGCGCGCGCATCGTCATTCCTTTACCAGGCTGCGGATCATGTCCGCGTACCTGGCTTCGTCCCCCGGCTTGTAGCCGCGGTGCACGTAACGCACCTGACCTTTGCGGTCGACGAACACGGTGCTGGGCATGCCTTCAACGCCGAAGCGGCCGGCGACGGCGCTGTCGGTGTCGAACAGGATCGGGAACGTAACCGGTGTGCCGCTGAGCCAGGCGACCGCGGCCGCGCTGTCGGGCTCGACGTTCACGCCGAGCATGGTGAAGCCGAGCGGTTCGTATTTCGTCTGCAATTGCGCGAGTAGCGGCATTTCCTGCCGGCACGGGCCGCACCAGGTCGCCCAGAAATTGATCATGACGACCTGGCCCTTGAGGTCGGCGAGGCTCACCTTGCCGCCGTCGCGTGCGGCCAGCGTGAAGTCCGGTGCTGGCGATCCCGGGCTTGCGGCACCCATGGCGAGGGCCGGCATCCCGAGTGCGAGACAGGAAACGAATAGCAGTCGACGAGTGATTCCCATGGTCGATCCTCAAAAGAACGCAGTGACGCCGAGGCTGACCTGCAGGTTCTGCGTCAGCTTGTCCTTGCCGAGCAGGTCGCTGTCGAACATGTGGTCGCGCACGCCGAGGTGCACGGCGATCCAGTCGTTGGCGAGCACGCGCAAGCCGGCGCCGAGTGCCACGGTGAAGTGGTCGTCGCCCGCGAACGTCGTGCTGCCGGCGCCGAGCGTGAAGTACACGGCGCTCGGCATGGCGCGCTTGCCGCCGAAGAACACTTCCCCCGGCAGTGCGTTCCAGCCGAGGGCAAGGTCGTAGTAGGTGAACCGCCGCTCGCTGTCGGTCAGCAACTCCGCGGAGCCGCTCAATTCCTCGTAGCTTGTCTTGCCGGCCTCGGACGAACCCACGGTCGCTTCGGCGAACAGGTCCTCCGTGAAGTGGTACGCGATCCGCGCGCCGTACAGCAGGCTGGAGCCGAAATCCTCGATGCTGACGGTGCCGACGAAGGCTCCGGCCTCGAAGTTCTCGGTGTCGATCGCATGCCGGCTCGACGTCACGCCGCTTGACGGCGGGCTCGACGACCTGCGGCTGCTGTGTCGGCAATGCCGCAGGCTCGCCGGCCGATTGGGCGGCGGCGATGCCCGGCAGCGACGCGACCGTCGCCAGCGCCGTCAGAAGAAGTAGGTGAAGCCCACGGTCCATGCGTCGATCTCCTCGTTCTCGTCGCGGCTGGTGAACACGACGTAGCTGCGGTATTCGGCCTGCAGCAGGAAGCGGTTGGTCAGGAAGCCGCGCACGCCGAATCCGGCGTAGGCGGTGGTGTCGGTGCGATCTTCGGCCTGCACCAGGGTCGCCTTCGGCGAGATGCTGATGACGCCGCCGCCGATACCGACGAATGGCGACACGCGCCAGGTCGGTACGAAGACGTGCGCGATGCCCGCCGTGCCGAGCCAGCCGTTCGAGTAGCTGCCGAGCAGGTGATTGACGTCGGCGCGCACCAGCAGGTTCGACGTGAGCGCATAGGCACCGTTGACCGAGACGACGTTGGCGCCGCCGAAGTCGCCGGTGCCGAGCCCGACCTCCCAGTGGTGTCCGGTGCGTGCCTCGGGCGAGGGCCCCGCGAGCTGCACTGCTGCGCCACCCGGGGTCAGCGTGCGCTCGAGCTGGGAGCGGTGCACCCAGCCTTCGCGGCCGGCTGCGGTGCGAACCTTGATCCAGTCCGTGCGCTGGCGCAGCAGGACAATCGTGGTGTCTCGCTCGACGGAATACGTGGCGGGGAAGCCACGCCCCGGACCGCTGCGCAGGTCCACGTAGGCGTCCTGCACGACCACGGTCGCCGGGGACTTCCCGCTGCGGGCGTGCGCAGGCTGGCTCGCAGCGCAGAGCGCGAGGCAGCAGGCGAGCAGCAATCGGAAGTCGAGTCCGTTCAATTCAGCGGCGCCGCAAATGGGTCGTTGAAGTATTGGGCACCGATGTCGGTCCATTCTGAGACGAGCTTCAACTCCACGGGCGTCAGGCGACCTGCGTGCGTGCCACCAGGGGCGAACAATGAGAAGAACGTCACAGAAGCGCCCGCGGCGCCGGCGCTCAGCGCAGGTGCGACCGGCACCGTCGAAAACTGCGGCAGGCCCGTCACTGGATCGATGCCGGTCTGCACGAGTCGATCCTGCAGCGTCCCGTTGACGACTTCCTGTTCCGCGTCCGTGGCCAGCAACTCACGATAGGCATGGAACTGCGTCGGCACATCGGCCGACGGCCCGTCGGTCAGTTCCAGTTGCCCAGCGGGAACCTGGGCCGCGCCGTCCGCGGCGCGGGCCGAATGGCACGCCACGCACGTGTCGTCCTGCAGCACGGTGCCGTCCGCGGCCAGCGTTACCCGCGGCTTGCTCCACAGCGGATGGAGGTGTCGCTCGTAGTGAATCGTGACTCGGCAACCCGCTCGCCACCCCGTTACGCAATCGGTCGTGGTAGGTGCGGGCGTGGTGAGATCGGTGTAGTCGTAGGCGAACGGGGCGTCCGGAGCACGGCCGGCGGCGACTGGGTCGGTCCACACGTCGACAAATCGAATCGACGTGCTCGGTTTCAGGTCTGCGCAGTCGGTCTGGCAACTGATGCGGGCGCGGACCTGTGCCATCGTTTCGCCGAAGTCGGCGAAGAATGCCGGGTTGGTGTTTGGAAACGGCACGCCCGTGCCCGGTGCGCCGGTGTTGGCTGCGGCGAAGAGGTTGTCGCGACCATGAGATTCGTCGCCGACGGGCGAATGGCAACCGTTGCACTTCAGCTCCTGGCCGGCGCGTACCTGCAGCCAGTTGTCATGTCGCGTGCCGATGCGGCGACCGTTGGCGTCCAGCACCGTCAGGGCCAAGGCGACATCCGCGGGTACCTTGACGCGCACCGAACCGTCCGGTTCGACCTGGGCATAGCCCAGGATCTCGCGCATGCCAAAGGCGCTGGTGACGCCGAAGGCGCTGCCATCGAAGTCGCGCACGTCGTCATCCGGAATACTGACCGGCTTTTCGATGCGCAGGAAACGTGCAGGCCGCGCCGACGCCAGTGTTACGGCGGGATCGCGCAGCACCGCTATGCCACCCTCGGCGATATCCGTGCCCGCGATGTCATAGACACTGCGAATGTCGATGATGCCGACGCCCTCGGCTTCAAGGTCGGCATCGAAGTCGACACCGGCGACTGGATCGAGCAGTACTGGCGGTAACGCACGCGGTTGCAGCGCGACGATGTCGCTGAACATCGTGCCTTCCACCGGGCTCGTAACGGGCAGTTGTGTGCGCTGCGACGGATCATAGATCCACACGCCGTAGAGTGGCGCCGCGGTGGCCGTCGCTCCAGCCGCAAGTCGCTCAGTCGTGCAGGGCACGATCTGTGGCGTGGTGGATGCCGAAGTCGTTTCCAGCAGGCGGCACTGCGTCCAGGAGACCAGGAGACGACCCGTGCCGTCGTGCAGCGGGTAGGCGGAGCTGTAGCGGCCGCCGGGCGAAGGACCCTCGATCGTGCGCACGTCATTGATGGTTGCCGCCACCTGTGCGGGTCCCGTCAGTACGCCACGGTTCGGCAGCGTCGGCTGCGCGATCTCGACGAAGTTCGCCGTCTCCACTTCGAGCAACTGGCCACCGAGGTCGGGGGCCTCGAACGGTTGCGCGCGCACGAGCAGCTTGCCGTTCTCCATCGCGCGCGGATCGAGGAAGTGCACGTCCTCGCCGTTCGTGCCGGTGCCGTGGCTGCGTGCACCGTACAGCAGCTGCAGGTCGCTGCCATTCGGGCGCATCGCGTACAGGCTGATTTCGTCGTGCCCGGGAGCGTTGTCCCAGCGGCTGAACACGACACGACCGTCTGCCAGCACCGCCGGATCAAGGTCGTGGCTCTGATTGAACGAGATCTGCCTGATGCCCGATCCGTCCGCATTCATCACGTGCAGCACGAAGGCGTGCTCGTTGTCGCTTTCGTCCTGCGCCGCGAACTGCGGCTTGCCTTCGTCGAGCAGGATCGCCTTCGACTGCCGCTGGCGCGTCGATGAGAACACGATGCGGCCGTCCGGCAGGTAGTGTGGTGCGACGTCGTCGCCCTCGCGGGCGGCGGTATCGGAGGTAAATACCCGCCGCAGCAACTGTGCGTCGAGGTCGTATTCCCAGATGTCCCAGGTGGGTTGCTCGTCGGGTGCGGCCCCGACGATGTCCGGCTCACGCAGGGCAAACACCAGCTTGCGCCCGTCATACGATGGCTCGACGTCGCGAACGTCACCCAGGCCATTGGTAATCGCGGCGGTGAGGTTGAGTTCGGCAGAGGAGGGCGATGCCCGGTCCCGCAGGTAGAGGTCGGCACCTGGCTGGAACGGCAGCAGTTCGCGGACGTCCTGCACGAGCGCATTGCCGCTGGGTACCGGGCGCTTGACGTAGGCGATCGGGAAGTCGAGGACGACCGGATCAGGCGACTGCCCGCCGCCAGGACTGGCGCCGCTGCCGCCGTCGCTGCTGGTGCATGCGGCCACCGCTGCAACGGCGAGCAGCAGGCTCGAAGTCTTCCAGTGTTGCAGGCGACCGCGTGCGGTCGTCACTAAACGTGCTGCCATCGTGTTTCCTCGCGGCGATCCCGTGAATTCGGCCGGCGCGCAGGCGTCTTCTCGCATAAGTCATGCGCAAACGTGACCGCGGAGCGCCAGTTGTGTGAGCGCCCTCTCACAAACGGCAACGTCGCTTTGCGTGGATAACCCTTACACGACAGATTCCGTCCCCACGGCGGCCATCGGCTGCCGAAGGGAGGGTGGATGCCACATACCAGGACGTCGAACGCTCGCGGCACGCACGGCGTGCGCAGTGCGTTCGTCAGCCTTTGCCTCGTTGCCGTTACGCTGCTGCCGGCCCTGGCGCAGGCGGATGCGCGCTCGCAGGCAAAGCGCCTCCACGATCGGCTCGCAGGCGTGCCGCCCACCGAGTCCGTCCTCACTTCGATGGCGAGCGATATCGCGGCGGGACGTGCCACCGATGCTGCCAACACGGCCATGCAGCATCGTGCGTTCTACGACGTGACGCTCAAGAACTTCGCGATGCCGTGGACCAACCGCGACCAGACGGTGTTCGCTCCCCTCAATGACTACGTCGCAACCGTGATTGGCATGGTGCGCGACGACGTCGCCTTCGATCGCGTGCTGTACGACGACATCCTGTACGTGGGCCGTGGCGGCTCTGGCGTGCCGGGCTACTCGGCGTCGAACAACGACCACTACGCCGCACTCGAGTCGCAGGGCGTCAGCCTGAAGGACGACCTGGTGCAGACGACGCAGTCGTCAGCCAGCGGTATCCCGGCCGACGCGACGGCGGGCGTGATGACCAGCCGCGCCGCGGCGCAGGCATTCTTCGTGGCTGGCACCAACCGTGCGATGTTCCGCTACACGTTGATGAACCACCTCTGCACCGATCTCGAGCAGGTGCAGGACACCACGCGACCCCCCGATCGGATCCGGCAAGACGTCAGCCGCAGTCCCGGCGGTGACAGCCGCATCTTCCTGAACAACTGCATCGCCTGCCATTCCGGCATGGACCCGATGGCGCAGGCGTTCGCGTACTACGACTACGACGAAACGGCCGGACGCATGCTCTACACCCAGGGCGTCGTGCGGCCGAAGTACTTCAACAACAAGGACACGTTTCCCGCGGGCTTCTCGACGCCGGACGATGCCTGGGACAACTACTGGCGCAAGGGCAGCAACTCGTTGCTCGGCTGGGACGGTGCGCTGCCCGGCAAGGGCGCAGGCGCGAAGTCGCTCGGTCGCGAACTCGCGCGCAGCGATGCATTCGCGTCCTGCCAGGTCCAGAAGGTTTTCAAGAACGTCTGCTTCCGCATGCCGAGCGACGCGCAGGATCGCGCCCGTGTGCAGGCGATGACCACAAGTTTCAAGGCGAACGGCTACCAGATGAAGCGAGTCTTCGCGGAAGCCGCCACCTACTGCATGGGCGACTGAGGAAAGGCACATGGAAGGCACCATCCTGCGTCTGTCTACGTCGCTTCGCGGCCTGGCTGTCGTTGCGTGCGCGCTCGCCCTGAGTGCGTGCGGCGGCGGCGCCGAGACTGTCGAGAATCCAGTCACGTCCGGCGGCAGCGCGCCAACCTACAACGGACCTGCGCCGGCCACGGCCGACGTGCAGGCGTTCAAGATCAATGTCTGGGACAACCTCAAGGCTGGCAATCGCTGCGGGCAGTGCCACGTCGAGGGCGGCCAGGCGCCACAGTTCGTGCGCCAGGACGACGTGAACCTCGCCTACGCCGCAGCCAACGGGATTGTCACGCTCGCCTCGCCGCGCGATTCGCGCCTGGTGCAGAAGGTCGCCGGCGGGCACAACTGCTGGCTGGCGAGCAACGATGCCTGCGCGGATATCCTCACGACCTGGATCACCGCCTGGGCCGGCGCAACTGCGGGCGGCGCGACGGGAGTCGTGCTCAAGGCGCCGCCGATCATGGATCCGGGCGCCAGCAAGAGTTTCCCGGCGTCGCCAGCGCTGTTTGCATCGACCGTGCATCCGCTCGTCGAGCAGTATTGCGCGCGCTGCCATACGTCGACGGCGGCGGCTGCGCAGTCGCCGTTCTTCGCCTCCAGCGACGTCGACGAGGCGTACGCGGCGGTAAAGACCAAGATCAACCTCGATCAGCCGGCGCTGTCACGGCTCGTCGTGCGCATGCGCACGGAGTTCCACAACTGCTGGAGCGACTGCGCTGCGAACGCGAACACCATGGAGGCTGCGATCCAGGCGTTCGCGAACCAGGTGCCCGTGACGCAGGTGGATGCGGCGCTGGTGTATTCGAAGGCGCTGCGGATACCGGACGGACTCGTCGCAAGCGGCGGCAACCGTTTCAGCGGCAACATGATCGGGCTCTGGGAGTTCAAGACCGGCCGTGGGTCGATTGCGTACGACACGAGCGGCGTCGAGCCGGCGCTGAACCTGAACCTCTCGGGTGACGTGACCTGGGTCGGTGGCTGGGGCCTCAACGTGCGCACGGGCAAGGCGCAGGGGTCGACCGCCGCCAGCCGCAAGCTGAACGACCTGATCAGGGCGACGGGCGAGTACACGATCGAAGCCTGGGTGGCCCCCGGCAACGTGGCGCAGGAAGACTCGCGCATCGTGTCCTACTCGGGTGGCGCGACTGCCCGCAACTTCATGCTCGGCCAGACGCTCTACAGCTACGACTTCTACAACCGCTCGGCCAGCACCAACACCGCAGGCGATCCGAAGCTCACCACGTCGGCGGCCGATGAGGACCTGCAGGCGACACTGCAGCACGTGGTCGCAACCTTCGACCCGGTGCGCGGGCGTCGCATCTACGTCAACGGCGAATTCACTGGCGATGCGGATCCGGCGTCGGGCGGAACCATCTCCGACTGGGACGACACCTTCGCGTTCGTGCTCGGCAACGAAGTCTCGGGCGATGCCCAGTTCCAGGGCGTGTTCCGGCTCGTGGCCGTCTACAACCGTGTGCTGACCGACGCGCAGATCCAGACCAACTTCACGGCTGGCGTGGGCGAGAAGTTCTTCCTGCTGTTCTCGATCAGTCACCTGGTCGACGTGCCGCAGGCATACATCATGTTCGAGGTCAGCCAGTTCGACTCGTACAGCTACCTGTTCGACAAGCCGACGTTCATCAGCCTCGACCCGACGGCCAGGCCTGGATCGATCGCGATCTCCGGCATGCGGATCGGCGTCAACGGCATGGAAGCGGCGGTGGGCCAGGCCTACCGCAGCCTGGACACGGCGATTACAGATTCCCAGTACGGGCCGTTGGGGCAGCCGCTCGCGACCGTTGGCACGGTGATCGCGCTGGAGAAGGGGCCCGATACGGACGAATTCTTCCTGACGTTCGACGTGCTCGGCACGCACCAGAACGTGCGGCTCGACCCAGTGCCGTTGGCCCCCGCAACGCCGGCGGATGTGCAGCGGCCGTCGGACGTCGGTCTGCGCGTGTTCGACGAACTCAACGCGACGATGGCGGAACTGACCGGAATCAGTCCCCAGGATCCGGCCGTGGCTGCAACGTACGCGACCATCAAGCAGGCCCTGCCCACGGTCGAAACGATCGACACGTTCGTCTCGGCGCACCCGGTCGCGGTGGCGCAACTCTCGATCCAGTACTGCAATGCGCTGGTCGAGAACCCGACGGCGCGTGCGCAGTACTTCCCGGGCTTCAACTTTGCGGCGGCACCCGCGACTGCCTTTGCCCCCGCCGGTCGCGCGATCGTGCTCGACGCGCTGGTAGGCCGCATGTTGCGGACCAGCGTGGCGACCGAACCCGACGCCGTCGGCGTGCGCGGTGATCTCGATGCGCTGATCACGCAGCTTGCGAATTGCGGCGGCTCCTGCGCCGCGGATCGAACCGAAACCGTCGTCAAGGCCAGCTGCGCCGCGTTGCTCGGCAGCGCTGCGACGCTGTTGCACTGACCGCCGGACCGCAGCCAAGGACGAAACATGCTCATTCGCAACAGACCGCCGCGAGCACTGGCCCTCGACGAGCCGATCCGTCACGAGGCGACGCACAAGCGTCCCGTGACGCGTCGCGACTTCCTGGCGCAGGGTTTCGGCACCGGACTCGCGACCATCGCCACGCCCGGCATCTTCAGCCTGTTTGCCAACCCCCGTTCGGCCATGGCCGCGCTGTCGCCCGACATCGAGGCGCTCAAGGCCAGCTGTGGCATCGACGTGCTGGGGGCGGGCAAGATCCCGTTCATCTGCATCGACCTCGCGGGCGGCGCGAACATGGTCGGCTCGAACGTCCTGATCGGCGGGCCGGGCGGGCAGCTTGATTTCCTGAGCACCGCCGGCTACGGCAAGCTCGGCCTGCCGGGTGACATGCTGCCGGGCATGACCAATGTCGCGACGGGCACGAGCTTCACGGATACGCGGCTCGGGCTCGCCTTCCACAGCGACAGTGCGTTCCTGCGCGGCATCCTCGATCGTGTCGCGCCGGCGACGGCGGCGTCCATCAACGGTGCCGTCATCGCGGCGCGTTCCGAGAACGACACCGGCAACAACCCGCACAATCCGATGTACGGCATCCACACGGCCGGTGCGGACGGATCGCTCGCCACGCTGATCGGTTCACGCGCATCCGACTCGGGCGGCAACTCGATGGCGCCGGCAGGCCTGATCGACCTCTCGGTGCGCCCCACCAAGGTGGACCGCGCGAGCGACGTGACGGGTCTCGTCGACACGGGACAGCTCGCCAGCCTGCTGAGCCTGGACGACACGGTGGCCGTGATGGAGGCCATCCAGCGCATCAGCGATCGCAAGCTCCAGGTCATCGATCCCAGGCAACCCTGGGCCGACCCGAAGCAGACGACCGTCACGCGCAACGAGGTTGTCCGCGAACTCGTCAGCTGCGGCTACGTCAAGGCGGCCGATGTCGTCGACCGCTTCGGTGATCCAGCCAGCCTCGATCCCGACCTCGATCCCGACATCGTGGGAGCGGGGGGCATCTTCAGTCAGGCCGAGTACGACAACGACGACGAGTTCCGCAAGACGGCGGCGGTGATGAAGATGGTGCTGTCCGGCTATGCCGGCGCGGGCACGATCACGCTCGGTGGCTACGACTACCACGGGCAGGGCCGTGCCACCGGCGAGCTGCGCGACCTGCGGGCGGGCCGGTGCATGGGCGCGTGCCTGGAGTACGCCGCGCGTCGCGGCCTGCCGTTGATGGTCTACGTGTTCTCGGACGGCTCGCTCTCCGCGAGCGGCCAGGTCGACGACACGGTGGACGGTCGCGGCAAGTTCATGTGGACCAGCGACAATCAGTCCACCGCAGCCTCGTTCTTTCTCGTTTACAATCCAACCGGTCGCCCGAGCCTGGTCAGTTCCGGCGCGGGAGGGACGGCACGTCATCAGCAGATCGGCTATTTCCGTTCGGATGCGTCGGTGGAGACTGCTTCGAGCCCGGCCGCGGGGAACGTCAACCTGCTGGTCGAGACGGTCGTGCTGAATTACATGGCCCTGCATGGTGAACAGGCCCAGTTCGCTGCGCGCTTCCCGCGCCACGGGCTCGGCAATTCGACCCTGCAGGACAGCCTGATCGCCTTCAATCCGATCGTGAGCGGTCGCATCGCATAGGGGTCCTTTGAACGGAGCGAATTCGAGTGGCATCCGGCCATGCCTGCGCTGCCCACGCTGCGCCGGTGAACTCGAGGGCGACTCCACGCTGAGTTGCGCCGCGTGCGGCGTGCGCTATCCGCTGGTCGATGGCATGCCGTGGCTGTTGCCGGCACCGGACCTCGCGCTCGCCGAATGGCGCGGGCGGCTGCACGCGATGACGATCCACCTCAAGCGGCAGGCTGCGCAGTACCGCGCGGCACTGCGTCCGGACGTCACGCGATCCAGTACGCGCAACCGGCTCAAGCTGCTGGCGATGGCGTGTTCAGATCACGCGCGACGCCTGCAGTCGCTCCTGGCATCGCTCGAGACGGAGGCCGAGCCGGCAGCGGCAGCCACGTATGCGGCACTCGCTCCGGTCGTTGCTTCGGCGCAGGGACTCGCGAGCTACTACCCCAACGTGCACCGCGACTGGGTCTGGGGCGACGCAGAAAATCAGGCGGCGGTTGCAGCCGTCCGTCTTGCGCTGGGCAGCGAACGTCCGGAGAGATTGCTCGTGCTCGGCAGCGGCGCAGGGCGGCTCCCTTACGACCTGCACGCGATCCTGCATCCCGCCTTGACCGTCGCGGTCGACATCAACCCGCTGCTGATGGCCGTTGCGCGCCGCATGTACGCCGCCGAGCGCGTCGACCTCTACGAATTTCCCGTCGCGCCGCGCGACCTCGCGAGCCACGCCTTGCTGCGAGCGCTGACTGCGCCGGCGCGGGCGGAGCCTGGACTGCATCTCGTGTTCGGCGACGCGAAGCAGCCGCCGTTTGCACCCGGCAGCTTCGATACAGTCGTGACCCCGTGGCTCGTGGACGTCGTCGACACCGACCTCGACAGCCTTGCGGCGACCGTCAATACGTTGCTTGCACCGGGCGGGCGCTGGGTCAGCACCGGCACGCTGTTCTTTCAGCAGGCCGATCCCGCGCAGGCGTACTCGAGCGAGGAAGTGCAGGAGATCGTGGCGGGGGCGGGTTTCGAGTCGCCCCAGCTGCAGGCCTCGCGCCAGCCGTACCTGGCTTCGCCGGCGAGCCGGCACGCGCGGGTCGAGGAAGTGGTGACGTTCGCCGTCCGCAAGCAGCGCGAGGCGGAGCTGCCGCTGCGCCCGGTGCCGCCGTGGCTTGCGGATCCGCGGCATCCGGTTCCGCTGCTGCCCGAAGTGGCCGACCACGCGCTGGCTCTCCGGGTGCGCAGCTACGTGGCTTCGCTGGTCGACGGCAGGCGCTCGATGCGCGACATAGCCGCGAAACTCGTCGACGAACGACTGTTGCCCCCGGCAGAAGCGACTGGCATCGTGCGCGACTACCTGCTGCGCCTGCACGACGAGGCCCAGCTGCGGACTGGAATCTGAGGCTTGACGATGCGCCGGATGGTACTGCTGCTGGTCTTGAATCTGCTGGCCGGCCTCCCGGCCGCGCACTCCGCGTGGTACGAGCGCGAAGAAGCCATCATGGGCACGCGCATCGCGGTGCAGCTCTGGAGCGAAGACTCCGTCCTCGCCGTGAATGCCATCGACGCGGTCATGGCCGACATGCACCGTACCGACAACCTCATGAGCACCTACAAACCGGAGAGCGAGCTCTCGCAGGTCAATGCACACGCCTTTGAGCGTCCGGTGCAGGTGGATGCCGACATCATCGACGTCGTGACCAGGGCGCTCGAGTACTCGCGCATCAGCAACGGCGCGTTCGACATCACGTATGCCAGCGTCGGGTACCTGTACGACTATCGCGCGCACCAGCATCCGACCGACGAGCAGATCAAGGCCGCCCTGCCGGGTGTCGATTACCGGCACCTCGAAGTCGACGCGGTCGCGCGCACGATCCGCTTCCTGAAACCCGGCATGCGCATCGACCTCGGTGGCATTGCGAAGGGCTGGGCGGTCGACCGCGGCATCGAGATCCTGCGGCGCATGGGGATCGAACACGCGATGGTCAACGCCGGCGGCGACACCGCCCTGCTCGGCGACCGGCTCGGCAAACCCTGGGTGGTCGGGATCCGCGATCCACGCAAGCAGGGCGCGGTGGTGGCGCGCATCCCGCTGCAGGACGAAGCCATTTCGACGTCCGGCGACTACGAGCGCTATTTCGAGGAAGACGGCAAGCGCTATCACCACATCCTGGTGCCGGGTACCGGCAAGTCACCGGATGCCGTGCGCAGCGTCACGGTCATCGGCGCCAATGCGACGCGCACCGATGGCCTGACCAAGACGGTTTTCATTCTCGGGGTCGAGCGCGGCATGGAATTCGTCCGCCGACTCGGCGACGTCGAGGCGATCATCGTCGACCGCGACGGCCAGATCTTCTATTCGGCCGGGCTCGAACCCCCGCACTAGGGAACCGGGGCGATGGCGGGGCGAAATGTGACGCAGCGCAAGTGTCTGGCATCCATTGCGCCCCTGATTTGACAGCTTGGGGAGCCGCAGACAACGATGCGGTCGACTGAAAAAGGCAAACCCACCGAAAGGCGGGGACGCAAAGCCACCGGTCTTCGGGACGTTCCCATGACAGCGGGGTTGCCAGGTGCAACGCAGGACACTCGATTCAATCGCCCCGCAACGGGCAGTGCGCACATTGATGGTTGCGGCAATCGCCGTGACCGCCGGCGTGCCCGCGTTCGCCGCGCCTCCCGCGCTGAATTCCCTCGCCCCTGATTTCGCCCTGAAAGCCGTCGACGGCCGCAACGTGCGCCTGTCGGAGTACCGCGGCGAACCGGTCGTCCTGCATTTCTGGGCCAGCTGGTGCGGGCCTTGCCGCGAATCCGTCGCAGCGCTCGATGCGCTCGGACTGAGCTCCGGCACGCCCGTGCTTGGCGTCAATCTCGACGGCGCCGACCGCGCAGCCGCGGTTGCCGCAGCAATGCACCTGCGGACACCGACGCTCGTCGATGCGCAGCAGTCCATCGCGCGCACGTACGACGTCGCCAAGCTGCCGCTCACGCTGCTGCTCGATGCCGAGGGACACGTCCGCGCGTCCTGGTCCGGCGTCCCGGCCGATCTTGCCGCACTCAAGCCACAACTCGAAAGCCTGCGCCAGTACTGACGGAGCCTCGCCCGCATGAAATCGAAACCACATCCCCTGCTGCGCGTTGCGCGACTGTTCACGGTGCTTGCCTTGCTGGCAGCCCCGATCGCGGCGATGCCGTCCGAGGCCGACACCACGAGCGCCAGGTCCGTTGACCAGGACGTGCAGGCGCTGAAGAAGCAACTCATCGAGCTCAACCGGGACCTGTTCAAGCTCGAGGAAGAACTGCTCTATCCGGCGAGCACGCAGGTGGCGGTGTTCCTGTCGGTCGACGTGGGCACGTTCTTCGCCCTCGATTCGGTGACGCTCAAGGTCGACGACAAGGAAGTGGCGAACTACCTCTATACCGAACGCGAAGTGCAGGCCCTGCACCGCGGGGGCGTGCAGAAGCTGTACCTGGGCAACCTGAAGGCCGGCAGCCACGAGGTCGTCGCGTTCTTCACCGGCAAGGGCCCGCACGACCGCGACTATCGCCGCGGCACGACGCTCAAGGTCGACAAGACCGTGGGCGCCAAGTACGTCGAACTCCGCATCAGTGACCGCGAGTCATCGTTGCAGCCGGAGTTCGTCGTGCGACAGTGGGAGTAGGGCGGGCTGCTGGCTTCCCGAATTCCTCACCATGCGTCAGCGATCCTCCACCGCCCGGCTTTACGCAATCTGCATCGTCCTGGTGCTGGGCGCGGCCGCCGCATGGACGGCGCGCGCGGACGAGCCGCCACGTGAAACGCCGCCACCCACGAAGATCCGCGATCTCGACTACGGCGACGTGCTGTTTCATTTCTTCCAGGACGACTACTTCGAAGCGATCGTCCGGCTGGAAGCGAACCGCGACTTCAATCGCCTGAGCCATCACGCTGCCGAAGCAGACCTGCTGTCGGGCGGCCTCTACCTCTCGCTGGGCCTGCACACCGAGGCGGAGCGTATCTTCGATCGCCTGCTCGCGGGTCCGGTGGCGCCCTCCGTGCGCGACCGGGCCCGCTTCTATCTCGCGCGGATCGGTTACCAGCGCGGGTACTACGAAGGGGCGCTGCGAAATCTCGGGCTGATCGGGCAGCCCCTGGCCGGCGACCTGGAACCCGAACGCCGCTTGCTGGAAGCGAACGTGCTGATGAGCCTCGGCCGCTATGGCGAGGCGGCGCAGCACCTCGCCGGCTGGAGTGACACGAGCGGCTGGTCCAGCTACGCACGTTTCAACCTCGGCGTTGCGCTGGTGCGCGCGGGTGACATGGCACGTGGCCGCCAGTACCTCGAGCAGGTGGGTACGATGCCCGCCAGCAACGAGGAACAGGCGTCGTTGCGCGATCGCGCCAACCTGGCGCTGGGGTTCGCCTTGCTGCAGCAGCAGGGCAGCGACGAACCAGCGGCGGTGCTGAGCCGGGTGCGGCTCGATGGGCCGTTCACGAACAAGGCATTGCTGGCGCTCGGCTGGGCCGAGGCCAACGCCAACCATCCCGAGCGCGCGCTCGTGCCCTGGCTCGAACTGCAGCAGCGGACGATTCTCGATGCGTCGGTGCAGGAATCGCTGATTGCGGTGCCGTACGCGTACGTCAAGCTTGCTTCCAACGGGCAGGCGTCGCAGCAGTACCGTGCGGCGGTGGACGCCTATACGCGTGAGTCGCGCCGGATCGACGAGTCGATCGCGTCGATCCGCCAGGGCGGCTTCCTCGACTCGATCCTGGCGGCCGTGCCGAAAAGCGATCGTCCGGGTTGGTTCTGGCAACTCGAGACGCTGCCGGACGCGCCACATACCCGCTACCTCTATCACCTGATGGCCTCGCACGAATTCCAGGAAGGCCTGAAGAACTACCGCGACCTGCGCCTGATGCAGGCCAACCTCTCGCGCTGGACCGATTCGCTCGAGGCGTTCGGCGCCATGATCGAGGCGCGTGAGATCGCCGCGACGCAGCGGGAGCCGCGCCGGCAGGAGATGCTCTCGGGCACGGACCTGACTGCGCTGGCGCAGCGCCAGCAGCAACTGACCGACCGCTTTGCCCAGGTGGAAGCGAGTCGCGAGATCGTGGCGCTTGCATCACCGCCGGAGCGGGCGCAGTGGGAAACGCTCGCGCGCATCGACGCGACGCTGGCCTCCATGCCGGCTGGACCCCAGCGTGACGAGTTCAATGAGCGCGCGCGCCTGCTGCGTGGCGCGCTGTCGTGGGAGCTCGATCGCGCGTACAAGGTGCGCGCGACGCAGACACGTCGTGACCTGCAGCAGGCGCAAGCGGCACTGGCCGAGGCCGGCACGCGCCTCGCGGCGATCGGCGAGGCAGGCGACCTGGTGCCGCGCAACACCGAGGGCTTTGCGGGCCGTGTCGACGCACTCTCGGAGCGGGTTGCGCGCATCGTTCCCTTGCTCGATGCCACGGCCCTCGCGCAGGAGCGTGCGCTTGCCGGCATCGCTGTCGCAGAGCTGCAGGCACAACAGAAGCGCCTGGGCAGTTACTCGACGCAGGCACAGTTCGCCCTGGCCTCGCTGTATGACGGTGCCTCGAACGGTGGCGGCAAATGAGCGCCTCCCGCTTCGTCTGGGTCGCCATCGCCGGCGTCGTGGCCAGTGGCTGGTCGGGCACGGCCGAGAGCGCACGCAAGAAGGTCGAGCCGACGCTCGGCTCGCTCGCGGGCCGCAGCGCGCCGGTGGATCGCTCGTTGCCGGTCCAGGCGGCGCCCGAGGACGCCGCGAACAGTTACCAGGCGTTCCTGCAGATCGATGGCGCGGACCCGGCGCTCAGGGCGCAGGCCCTGCGCAGGCTCGGCGACCTGCGACTCGAGCAGGCAGTGGCCCTCAGCGGCGAGGGTGAGGTCGTGGATCCAGCGGCACAGGCGAAGGCGGTTGAAGCCGTCGCCGCGTACCAGGAACTGCTGCGCGACTATCCCCAGTACGAGGCGCGCGATGCGGTCCTGTACCAGCTCGCGCGTGCTTCCGAAGTTGCGGGCGATGCCGGTGCCGCGATGACGGCGCTCGATGAGCTGGTCCTGCGGCATCCGCAGGGAGCCCGTGCCGACGAGGCGCAGTTCCGCCGCGGCGAAGTGTTCTTCAGCGCGAAGCGTTATGCAGAGGCGGAACAGGCGTACGCGGCGGTGCTCGCGATGGGTGCGGCCAGCACGTTTCATGAGCAGGCGCTCTACAAGCGTGGCTGGGCGCAATTCAAGCTCGGCGACAACGCGTCGAGCAGCCAGAATTTTCTTGCCTTGCTGGACACCGTGCTGGTGCAGGACGGGAAGCTCCGTGACACGTCGCAGCTGACGCGGCCCCAGCAGGAGCTGTCCGACGACGCGCTGCGGGCGCTCAGCCTGATGTTTGCCGCGGACGAAGGCGCGGCATCGCTGCAGGCCGCGCTGGAACGGCGTGGCCCGGCTCCGTACGAGTCGCGTCTCTACCGCGCGCTCGGCGATCTCTACGTCGAGAAGGAGCGCTACCAGGACGGCGCGGAGGTATACCGCTCGTTCGCGCGCCGGCAGCCGCTCGATCCCGAGGCGCCCCTGTTGCTCGGCAAGGCGACCGAGGCCTATGGCAAGGCGGGCTTCAATGCGCTGGTGCTCGAATCGAAGCAGGAGCTGGTCGAACTGTATGGACCGCGCAGCGCCTACTGGGCGCAACGAGGCGCGAACATCGATCCGCGCGTGAGCGCTGCCGTGCAGGCGAACCTGCTGGACCTCGCACGGCATCATCATGCGCTGGCGCAGAAGAAGGGCGGGGAGGCCGACCGCGACGCCGCCGTGCGCTGGTACCGCGAGTACCTCGACGGTTTCGACGCCACGCCGGAAGCGCCGTCGACGCGCCTGCTGCTGGCTGACCTGCTGCTCGAGAGCTCTGCGCTACGTCGAGGCGGCCGACGAGTACGAAAAGGCCGCCTACAGCTACCAGGACGCGCCCGAAGCGGGTCGGGCCGGTTACGCCGCCCTGGTCGCACTCGACAAGGCGGAACCGACGGTGCCCGCGGCCGAGCGACCTGCGCTGCGCCAGCGCGCCATCGAATCCTCGCTGCTGTTCTCGAGCACGTTCCCCGCACACGTCGAAACACCGGGCGTGCTGACGCGCACCACCAAGCAGTTGTTCGATCTCGGTGACCGGGAACGCGCGGAAGCGGTCGCGCAGAGCGTGCTGGCGCTGGGTGCACGCGCCAACGCCGAACAGCAGCTCGTGGCCTGGACGGTACTCGCGCACACTTACTTTGACTCCTCGCGCTATGCGGAAGCCGAACGCGCCTATGGCGAAGTCGTCGCGCGCACGCCGGGCAACGATCCGCAGCATGCGGAGGCGGTCGAACGCCAGGCTGCCGCCGTGTACCGGCAAGCTGAAACCCGGCAGGCAGCGGGCGATCATGCCGGTGCCGTGCAGGACTTCCTGCGCGTTGCCGCGGTCGCGCCAGCCTCGCCGATCCGCGCGAAGGCGGAGTTCGACGCTGCGACGCTGCTGCTGCAGGACAAGCAGTGGACAGCGGCAGCGACGGTGCTGGAAGCCTTCCGGGCCGCGTATCCGCAACACGAACTTGCCGCCGACGTGGACCGCAAGCTTGCGGTCGCCTACGTCGAGTCTGGCCAGCAGGCCAAGGCGGCCGCCGAATTCGAGCGGGTCGCCGCCCGTGCAACCGAGGATCCCGAAGTGCGGCGGACGGCGCTGTGGCAGGCGGCGGAACTGCAGGTCGCTGCGGGCGACCGTGCAGCGGCAAGCCGCGTCTATGCCGAGTACGTCAAGCGCTACCCGGTGCCTGTCGGCCCGGCGCTGGACGCACGCCAGACGCTTGCCGACCTGGCGCGCGATGCCAACGATCCCGCCGGCCGCACGCGCTGGCTCGAAGAGATCATCGTCGCCGACCGCGCGGCGGGCGCGGAGCGCACCGACCGGACGAAGTTTCTCGCCGCTTCGGCTGCGCTCGAGCTTGCGCGCCCGCTGGACGCGTCGGCGCGTGCCATCCGCCTGGCCCTGCCGCTCGAGAAATCGTTTCCGGCCAAGCGCAAGGCCCTCGAGGCGGCGCTGGGCGCCTATGGCCGCGCGGAGGAGTACGCCGTGGCGCAGGTCACGACCGCATCGGTCTTCGCGATGGCGGATCTCTATCGCGACCTCGGCAGGGCGCTGCTGGAGTCGGACCGGCCGCAGCAGCTCGACGCCGAGGAACTCGAGCAATACGACCTGCTGCTCGAGGAGCAGGCGTTCCCGTTCGAAGAGAAAGCCATCGGCATCCACGAGCGCAATGCGCGGCTCGCCGCGCAAGGTGTCTTCGACGAGTGGGTACAGAAGAGCTATGCCGAACTCGCGCAGCTGAATCCGGGGCGCTATGCGCGCGCGGAAGTGGCGGACGCCCCGGCCGCAGTGCCGCCGCTGCTGCCGGAGGTCGACCCGGCCGCACAGAACCAGCTGGGCGTGCAGCAGCGCCAGGCAGGGCAGTTCGCCGACGCGCAGGCGGCGTACGAACGCGCGCTCGTGCTCGATCCGAACTTCGCCGATGCCGAGCGCAATCTCGCGATCCTGCACGACTTGTATCTCGACGATCCGCAGGCCGCGCTGCCGCACTACGAGCGCTATCAACTGCTGACACAGGGCGCGGACACGCAGGTGACCGCCTGGGTCGCGGAGCTCAAGACACGCATCGCCACCATGACACGCACTGCGGGGGCCACGCCGTGAAGTTACTTCTCCACTGCAGTCTCGTACTGCTGCTGGCAGGCATCCCGCTTGCGGCGGTCCACGCCGCGGATCCAGCGCCGAAGGGCGCTGCGACCGACAAGGCAGTCGATCGCCTGCAACTCGACGCCACGTCCATCACCGGCAACCGCGAGCTGCCCAAGGTCATGAGCATCGTGCCGTGGAAGGCCGCCGAACCGCCGGGCGGCCCCGATCGCCCGATGGGCAGCCTCATCGACGAACTGCTGGCGCCGCTCGATCGTGACGAATTCCGGCGCGAGATCAATTACTACCGCGACCTTGCGTCGCCCACCGCACCCGTTTCAACAGTCCCCGTCCCCGGAGCAAGCCCGCAATGAGCACCATCGACCTGATCGTCAACTTCTTCAAGCAGGGTGGAGCGTTCCTCTACCCGATTGCCGCCGTCTTCGTGATCGGCCTCGGCGTCGCCGTCGAGCGCTTCATCTACCTGACGCGCGTCTCGTTCGGCAACCGTCGCCTCTGGGCAGAGCTGTCGCCGCTGATCCAGGCGGGCAATTTCCGCAAGGCGATGGAAGTCGCCGAGAGGACCGACTCCGCGCTCTCGACCATCATGCGCTACGGCATGTCGCGCGTTGCGACGGCCCAACGCCGTGACGACGTCGAGAAGGCCATGGAGGAAAGCCTGATCGAGGTGATTCCCCGCCTCGAGAAGCGCACGCACTACCTCGCGACGCTCGCCAACATCGGCATGTTGATGGGCCTGCTCGGCACCGTCATCGGCCTGATCCAGGCGTTCGCGGCGGTCGCCGCCGTGAATCCCGCGGAGAAGGCGAGCATGCTCTCGGCCAGCATCTCGGTGGCGATGAACAACACGGCCCTCGGCCTCGGCCTCGCGATTACGCTGCTGCTGTGCCACATGTACCTCGAGACCAAGACGACCGAACTCGTCGACAGCCTCGAAGTCGCTTCGATCAAGTTCCTGAACACCGTGGTCGAGCATCGCACCCGGTCGCCGCAGACCGTCACTTCGGCCGCGCAGGCCGCCTCGGCACGCCCCGGCGTCGCCGCAGGGGCCCCGGAGGCGCCTGCCCGCGGGGCCGCACGCGCATGAGGAGGAGCTCTGCCCTCGCGCGGCGGCAACAGCGCAACCACGCGCGTTACCGGGGCCGCAACGACCTGACGATCGTGCCGATGCTGGACGTGATGGTCATTCTCACGTTCTTCCTGATCTTCACGGCCGTGTTCTCGAAGACGAGCGTGCTCGAGGTGCACCTGCCGGGACCGGTGTCGATGGCCGCCGACGAAACGCCGCGCTTTGAACTCGAACTGATCCTGCGCAAGTCGGGAATCGAGGTCGCGGACCGCAACCAGGGCGTGCTTGAAACCATTCCGATCGGCGCCAACGGCCAGGACGTCGCGAAGCTGGCCGAGTACCTCGCCGCGCTCAAGGTGAAGGTGCCCGACGTGGACCACGCGACGCTGCTGGTCGCCGAGGATGTCGACTACGACACGATCGTCCAGGTCATGGACGCTGCGCGCATGCGGCTGACGGTCGCTGGCGGCAAGGTGACGCGCGAAACGCTCTTTCCGCAGATTGCACTGGGAGACGCTCCGACATGATCCGCACCGGAATGCGGCGCCATTCGCGCCACGGCAAGGGCGGCGGCGGCCACGGGCCGCTCGCGCTGATCCCCATGATCGACATGCTCACGATCCTGGTCGTGTACCTGCTGGTGCACGCCGCGGACATGGAAATCCTGCCGAACTCGAAGAACATCACGATCCCGATGTCGAACTCGGAACAGAAGCCGCGTGAGGCCACCGTGGTGATGGTGACGCGCGACATGCTGTACGTGAACGGCGAGGCGGTCGTTACCGTCGCCGACCTCGGCGCGACCAGCGGCCAGGTGAACGAACCCCTGCGTGCCGCGCTCGATGCGCAGGCGCAGGGCCTGTTGCCGGGCTCGGAGGCGAACCGTGAAGTGACAGTGATGGCGGAGAAGTCGCTGCCGTACGCCATCCTGCGCAAGGTCGTCGCCAGCAGTTCGGCTGCCGAGTACACGAAGGTGTCGCTCGCCGTCGTCGAGCGCGAACAGGCCTTCGCCGGCCTTGCAGGCGTTTGAGAGGTCCACGCGCCATGAGCAGCACTGCCGTCGCCAGCAATTTCCGCATCTATGACCTGCCGTGGACGCCTTCGCCCGAGGAGGAGCGCCGGTTTCGCCGCGTGCTCGGTGCGGCGCTCGGCCTGTTCATCGGGCTTGGCATCGTCATTCCCTTGCTGCCGGACAAGCCGCGCACGCCCGTGATGGCGCCGGCCGTACAGGAGCGCATCGTCGAGTTCATCCTCGAGCAGCCCAAGCCGAAACCGAAGCCGGTCGAGGTCGTGCAACCCAAGCCCGTCGAGGTTCCCAAGGTGGAGGTGCGTATCGAGCGCCCGGTGCCCGTCGTGCAGCCCGAGCCGAAACCCGATCCGCGCAAGAAAGCGGCGGCCGCGGGCTTGTTGGCCATGTCGGATCAACTGGCTGAACTACGTGACCTTGACGTCAAGACGAACGTCGATGCCAGGTCTCTGAATGCCGGCGCCGGCGAGCGCACGCGCGTCGACCGCTCGATTCTCACTGCCAAGGTGGGGACGGGCAGCGGCGGGATCGCGGTGAGTGAAGTCAGCAAGGGGTTTGGCGGCGGATCGACGGGCCTGAAGGGGCATGCGACAGCCAAGGTGGCGTCCGCCACGACCGAATCCGGTGCGGTGGAGGCCCAGCGGTCCGGCAAGAGCGCCAAGGCCGCCCGTACCCGGGAAGAGATCGAATTGGTCTTTGATAAGAACAAATCGGCGATCTACTCGCTTTACAGCCGGGCGCTCCGTGAGAATCCCGCGTTGCAGGGCAAGCTGGTCCTGGAGGTCACCATCGCGCCGTCGGGCGAAGTCACTGGATGTCGCGTGATTTCCAGCGAATTGGCCGACCCGGAGCTCGAGCGCAAGCTGGTTGCCCGAGTCAAGATGTTCCGGTTCGAGGACCGGGACGTCGCCACCATGACGACCACCAAGCCGATCGAGTTCTTCCCCGCCTGAGACCCGTTCTGAGTCCATAACCACCCGGCCTTTCCGCTGGCCGGGGGTAGCTCCCTAGCATCCACGTACCCGCACCAGATCCGCGGGGCGAGGATTGCCATGAGCGCCAACATCGTGACTACGCTGCCCCTGGGCCCGCTCGACCCCGAGCGGACCGAGTTGCTGCTGCGTGTCGTCGAAGGTCTCGAGCCGTCCACTCTGCAGTGGCTCTCGGGCTTTGCCGCGGGCGTGGCGCATGAGCGTGCCAGCGGACGCCCTGGCCTGTCGTTGTCGCCAGGTCCAGTCGTGGCGCCCGCGGCCCGCAACGAGCCAACGGCACGGCTGACCATCGTCTATGGATCGCAAACGGGCAACAGCAAGCGCATCGCTGAGCGCCTCGGCCGCGCTGCCGAAGCAGCCGGTCTCGCTGCGCGCGTGTATGCCGCGGGCAACTACCCGGTCAAGGACCTGGCCAGGGAGCGTGCGCTGGTGCTGGTCGTCAGCACGCAGGGCGACGGCGACCCGCCTGACGACGCTCGCGGCCTCATCGAGTTCCTGCAGTCGCGCCGTGCGCCGAAACTCGAGCAGCTGACGTTCTCGGTGCTCGCGCTCGGCGATTCGAGCTACCCGAAGTTCTGCGAGACCGGCCGTCAGGTCGACGAGCGCCTCAACGAACTCGGGGCGAAGCGACTCGTTGAGCGTGTCGACTGCGACGTCGATTACGATACCCTGGCCAATGCGTGGCTCGATCGCGTCGTCACTGGCGCCCGTGACGCGTTGGGCGGCAGTTCGCAATCCGCGACCGTGACGCGACTGCGCGCGGCACCCGTAGCACCGCAGTTTTCGCGCGAACAGCCATTTGCGGCTGAAATCATCGCCAACCAGTCACTGACCGGACGAGGTGCCACCAAGGAAGTCCGTCACCTCGAGATCAGCCTCGCGGGCTCGGGCCTCACGTACACGCCGGGCGATGCGCTCGGCGTGTGGCACGAAAATCCGCCGGCTGTCGTCGGCGAAGTGTTGCAAGCGCTGCACCTCGACGGCGAGCAGGCCGTGGAACTCGACGGCACCGCGAAGCCGCTGCGCGAATGGCTCGCGACTGGCCGCGAACTCACGCGCCTGACCCGTCCGTTCCTGACGCAGCAGGCCGAGCGATCGAAGGACGCGCGGCTCGCCGACGTGCTGCTGCCCGGCCACGAAGTCGACCTGCGCCGCACTTTGAAAGACCTGCAGGTCGTCGACCTGCTGCAGCGTCACCCCGGCGAGTGGGATGCCAAGGCATTCGTACAGGCACTGCGTCCGCTGGCGCCGCGGCTGTATTCGATCGCGTCCAGCCAGGAAGCAGTCGGCGAGGAAGCACACCTCACCGTTGCGCTGGTGGATTACGAACTCGACCGCAAGCGCCGCACGGGCGCGGCCTCGGGATTTCTCGCCAGCCTGCAGGGCGATCAGGCCAGGGCGCGGGTCTTCGTCGAAGAGAACGAGCGCTTCCGCCTCCCGGCCGACACGTCGCGCGACGTGATCATGATCGGCCCCGGCACCGGCGTGGCCCCGTTCCGTGGTTTCGTACAGCACCGCGAGGCGCAGGGCGCCACGGGCCGCAACTGGCTGTTCTTCGGCGCGCGTCACTTCCAGAGCGAGTTCCTGTACCAGGCCGAATGGCAGGACGCGGTGAAGCGCGGTGTGCTGAGCCGCTGCGACCTCGCGTTCTCGCGCGACCGCAGCATCCCCCGCGAGTACGTCCAGGACCGCCTGCGCCGCGTAGGCAAGGACCTGTATGCGTGGCTCGAGAACGGCGCGTACCTCTACGTCTGTGGCGACGCCGAGCAGATGGCGCCCGACGTGAATGCGGCCCTGGTTGACATCGTCGCGGAGCACGGCGGCAAGAGCCGTGACGACGCTGACGCCTACGTGCGCCGGCTGGCGGATGACCGCCGTTACCTGCGCGACGTGTACTGAGCAGCACGAGCATGACCGAGCAATCACCCGTCGAACGGATCAAGCGCGATAGCCGCCACCTGCGCGGCACGCTGGTGGAAAGCCTGCAGGACCCGCTGACCGGCGCGATCCGCGAGGACGACACCGTCCTGATCAAGTTCCACGGCAGCTACCAGCAGGACGATCGCGACGTCCGCGACGAGCGCCGGCGGCAGAAGCTGGAGCCCGCTTACAGCTTCATGATCCGCACCCGCCTGCCGGGCGGTGTCTGCACGCCCAGACAGTGGTTGCAGCTCGACGAGATCGCCCGCCGCTACGCGAATGGCACGCTGCGGATCACGACGCGACAGGCCTTCCAGTTCCACGGCGTGATCAAGACCGAGCTCAAGACCACGATGCAGGCGATCAACGCCTCGCTGCTGGACACCCTGGCGGCGTGCGGCGACGTCAACCGCAACGTGATGGCGAGCGCGAATCCGGTCGAGACGCGTGCGCACCCGGTCGTGCA
Source organism: uncultured Pseudomonadota bacterium (assembly GCA_963748985.1). Classification (GTDB taxonomy): domain Bacteria; phylum Pseudomonadota; class Gammaproteobacteria; order Steroidobacterales; family Steroidobacteraceae; genus RPQJ01. Next base: position 13,283 of record CAVVKQ010000018.1, on the reverse strand, counting down.
CGAATGGGCGAAGCAGCTCTCGGAGCATCTGCTGCCAAAGACGCGCGCGTACCACGAGATCTGGCTCGACGGCGAGAAGGTGTCGAGCACGGAGGAGGTCGAGCCGCTCTACGGGCCGACCTACCTGCCGCGCAAATTCAAGGCGGCGATCGTCGTGCCACCCGTCAACGACGTGGACGTCTTCGCGCACGACCTCGGCTTCATCGCGATCATCGAGAACGGCGAGCTGCAGGGTTTCAATCTCACTGTCGGTGGCGGCATGGGCGCCACGCACAACGATGCCGAGACGCACCCGCGCGTCGCGGACGTGGCGGGTTTCCTGCAACCGGAGCAGTTGCTCGCCGTGGCGGAGGCCGTGCTCACCACGCAGCGCGATTTTGGCAACCGTGCGGTGCGCAAGCGTGCCCGTCTCAAGTACACGATCGAGGACCGCGGCCTCGAGTGGTTCGTCGCGGAGATCACGCGTCGGATGGGTTTTGCGCTCGAGCCTGCGCGTCCGTTCGAGTTCGAGACCACCGGCGACCGCTTCGGCTGGACTGAAGGATTCGACGGCCGCTGGCATCTCACGCTGCGCATCGATTCCGGTCGCGTCGCCGACACGACCCGGGGGGCCTGGCTGACGGGCTTGCGTGAGATCGCCAAGGTGCACCGCGGCGATTTCCGCCTGACGCCGAACCAGAACCTGACGATCGCGAACGTGGACGCGAACGCGCGTGGGTTCATCGACGGTCTCGTCGTGCGCTACGGTCTCGACCGGCACGCACGGGCGACACCCGTTGCACTGAACGCGCTGGCATGCGTCGCGTTACCAACCTGCGCACTGGCGATGGCCGAGGCCGAACGCTACCTGCCGCGGCTCACACAGCTGGTCGACGAACGCCTGGCCGCAAACGGGCTGGCCGGTGCGCCGCTGGTGCTGCGCATCACCGGCTGTCCGAACGGCTGTGCGCGACCCTATCTCGCGGAAGTCGCGCTCGTGGGTAAAGCACCGGGGCGTTACAACCTGTTCTACGGCGGCGACGGCAAAGGTCAGCGCCTCAACGCATTGCACCTCGAGAACGTCGACGAGCCCACGATCGTGGCAGCCCTGGACAGCGCGTTCGGTCGCTACGCCAAGGAACGCGCGGACGGTGAACGTTTCGGTGACTTTGCCTGGCGCGCGGGCCTGGTCGGGGCGCAGGCGGCATGAGCCGTGGAGGATTGGCAAGGATGAGAGCACTGGCGTGGGATCCAGCCCGGGCGATGCACGAGCCGGCCATCATGGACGAGGTCAACAGCGATCTCGAGCGCATGAGCGCCGAGGAACGCGTGCGCTGGGCCGTGGCCAACCTGCCGGGCGAGCAGGCGCTGTCTTCGAGTTTTGGCGCGCAGGCGGCCGTGTCGCTGCACATGGTGACGCGGCACCTGCCGTCCCTGCCGGTCGTCCTGGTCGACACCGGGTACCTGTTTCCCGAAACCTACCGCTTCATCGACGACCTGGTCGAGAAGCTCGACCTGAACCTCAAGGTCTACCAGCCGCGGGTCTCTTCGGCCTGGCTCGAGGCCCGGCACGGCCGGCTCTGGGAGCACGGTATCGACGGCATCGACCGCTACAACGAGTTGCGCAAGAACGAGCCGATGCAGCGTGCCCTGCGTGAACTCGGCGTGCACACGTGGTTCGCGGGCCTGCGCCGCGACCAGGCCGGGACGCGCAGCCGCATCCGGCCGCTCGAATGGCGCGATGGCCGCTGGAAGGTGCATCCGATCTTCGACTGGACCGACCGCCAGGTCTTCGATTACCTGCGCCTGCACGAACTGCCGTACCACCCGCTCTGGCACGAAGGGTACGTCTCGATCGGCGACTGGCACACCACGCGCACGCTGGCAGAGGCCGGCGACGTCGAGGCAACGCGCTTCTTCGGCCTGAAGCGCGAATGCGGCATCCACGGCCTCGAAGGCTGAAGTGCGCTATTTCCCGCTCTTCGCCGACCTGCACGACCGCTGCGTCCTCGTCGTCGGCGGCGGTGCCGTGGCCGAGCGGAAAGTGCGACTGCTGCTCGAAGCGGGTGCGCGGGTGCGGCTCGTCGCGCCCGAGGTCTCGGCGTGGTTGCGCGAAAACCCGTCCATCGAAGTCCACCGTGAGCAATTCGATCCGCAGCACTTTGCCGGCGCAGTGCTTGCCATTGCAGCGACCGATGATCGCGCAGTGAACGAAGCGGTCGCGGCCGCTGGACGCGAGCGCAACGCCCTGGTCAACGTCGTCGACGTCGCGGAGCTCTCGAGCTTCATCGTGCCGGCGATCGTCGATCGCTCGCCGCTGGTCATTGCGATTTCGACTGGCGGTGTCGCCCCTGTGCTGGCGCGGCTCGTGCGCGAGCGGCTCGAGTCAATGATCGACGGGTCATTCGGCCAGCTGGCCGGCCTGTTGCAACGGTGGCGCGGCAGGATCAAGGGCGGACTGCCTGACGTCAATTCGCGTCGCCGGTTCTACGAGACCGTCGTGCGTGGGCCGGTCTCGGCGCTGGTGCGCAACAATGACCTGCCGGGCGCAGAGCGTGAACTCGAACGCACCTTGCAGCACGTCGATGCGCCGCGGCGCGGCAGCGTCGTGCTCGTTGGCGCGGGGCCCGGCGACGCCGGTCTGCTGACCCTGAACGCGTTGCGGGCCCTGCAGGAAGCAGACGTGATCCTGCACGACCGGCTGGTCGCTGATGAAGTGCTGAACCTCGCGCGACGCGATGCGGACCGCATCTGCGTCGGCAAGATGGCGGGCGGCCACTCCGTCTCGCAGGGTCGCATCAACGAGCTGCTGCTGGAGCAGGCGCGGCTCGGCCGGCGCGTCGTGCGGTTGAAAGGTGGCGATCCGTTCATCTTCGGCCGCGGCGGCGAGGAGCTGGAATTCCTCGAGCAGCATGGCATTCCATTCGAGGTCGTTCCGGGCATCACGGCAGCCATTGCCTGTGGCGCGTACGCGGGAATCCCGCTCACGCATCGCGACCACGCGCAGTCCGTGCGGTTCGTGACGGCGCACAGCGGCGACTCGATGGGCAACCTCGACTGGGCCACGCTGGCCCGGGAGCGACAGACGCTCGCGCTGTACATGGGTGTGGCGGGCCTCGGCACGATTCGTGACCAGCTGGTGCAGCACGGACGCGCGCCTGCGACGCCAGTGGCCATCGTCGAAAACGGCTCGCGCTCGAATCAGCGCGTGGTGCTCGCGACCCTTGCCGAACTCGAGGATGCCGGACGCGCCGCTGCCGTGAAGTCGCCGGCGCTCGTCATCGTGGGCGAGGTGGCCGCGCTGGCCGGAAAGCTGCACTGGTTCGGGTCCGCCCCCGTCCACTGGCACGCGTTGCGGGCAGTGGCCTGACGACTGTCCGCGCGAGCGGTCATTGGGCTTGCCAGCTCAGTTCCGCAAACACCGAGCGCGGGCGTCCCGGAAAATAGCGGTAGTTGCCGAACGCAAAGTCGGCACGGTCTGCATACGCGCGATCGAGCGCATTGTTGACGCGCAGCGTCAGCGACCATCGTGGCACGAATTCCCAGCGCGCCCGGAGGTTCAGCAGTTCGTGGCCGGTGTAACGATGGGCGTTGGCGGCATCGACGAAATAGTCGCCCACCACGAGCCATTCGGCTTCCGCGGCCACCGTTGGCGATGGCCTGTACTCGAGTGCGGCACGCAACAGGTCGCGCGGCGCAGTGTCCACGTCGTTGCCGGCGGTGATCGTCTCGCCGCCCTCGATTGCGCGTGAGAACTCGTATCGATGCCTGGCGTACGTGCCTGCAACCGTGCCGGCGAGCGAATCGAGCGCCTGCCAGGTCACCGAGTACTCGACGCCTTCGTGCGACGTGCGTCCGTTGCTCACGTTGAAGCCGTTGGAATCGCGCAGGATCACGTTGTCTTTGCGCATGTCGAACCCGGCAAGTTCACCGTGCCAGTCGCCACGCGCGAATTTCACGCCGATTTCGTAAGCGTCCACCTGCTCGGAATCGAGTTCGGCCACCGCCTGATTGCGCTGCAACCGGTAGAGCTCGGTCATCTCGGGCGGGCGAAATCCGCGCGACGCATTCGCGTACAGCATCAGGCCTGCGGCCGCGTCCCAGCGCAGGCTGAGCTTCGGCGCGGCGTTGGTGAATGAGTCGTTGCGATCGGCCGGGCGGCTGTACAGGCAGCCTGCCGGCAGGCACGGCACGCCGTTCTCGTCCGTGTTGCCGGCCAGCATGCGGTTGTCATACCGGTAACCGACGTACTCGACGCGCACCCCCGCGCCGGCGTGCAGCGAGGTTGTCAGCGCGTAGTCGAGCTGGGCATAGCCGCCGGCCACGTTCGAGGTCACGCTGTAGTCATAGTGCAGGCCGGCGGGACGGATCGCATTGGCGGCCGGGCTGCCTCCGGTCGTGGGCCCATCCTGGTCTTCGACGAGGAAAGAATCCGCCCACTCGAGGTCGAGCCCGGTGATCAGGCCGACACGACGCCCAAGGTCCCAGTCGAAGCTCGTCATCACGCCCGCACTCTCCTGGCCATTGCGTTCGACCGGTTGGCCGAGCAGGAAGTGCTGCAGGAAGTCCATCCGCGAAGTGCGCAGGTACGGCCGCAGTTCCAGATGCCCGGGCAGGGACGTCTGCGGTTGCACCAGTCCCGTGATCCGCACGGCGTTGGCGTTGCGATAGGCCTCAGGGTTCAGGTTCTGCTCGCTGAGCGCGGGGTCGCGGTAGGCGTTCTTGCCCGGGATGAATCCGGCCGTCTGCTGTTCGAGCTTCGTCGCGGCGAGATCGAATCGCGAAGGAATGCTGCCTCCCGCGCCGGACGTGAGCGTGGCGTTCAGCTTGCCCTCGTCGAAACCGGACTGGTCACGCCAGCCGCCGTCGTGTGTATACAGCGCCTTGATGCCGAAACCAGTGGTCTCGCCCTCGTGCGAGGCTATCAGTTTGCCGCGCGTGTACTGGTCAGGGCCGAGGCCGAGTCCCAGCTGCCAGGGCGGCAGTTCCGGTGGCGCGTCCTGCAGCACGTTGATCGTGCCGTGCACGGAATTCGAGCCGTAGAGCGCCGTCCCGGTGCCGCGCAGGACTTCGATTGCGTCGGCCTGCTCGGTGTTGATCTCGAGCATCTCGTTGACATTGCAGAAGCCCACCGGGCGAATCGGTACGCCGTTCTCGAGGAACAGGAACGCACCGCACGAGCCCGCGCCGGTCAGTACCGGCGAGCGAATCGCGGTGAGGCTTTCCTGCCCGCTGCCTCGCTGCACCATCACGCCGGGTACGCGATTGAGCGCCTCGGAACTGTGCGTGGCGCCGAGCAGTTCGATGGCGTCCCGGTCAACGCGACCGATGCTGAGGGGCGTCGCCAGCGTGGCCACGGGTTGCCGTTGCGCGGTCACGACGATGACCTCGAGTGTCGGCGACGCTGCCCGCGCGGCTGTGGCTGCGGCGATGCCTACGCCAGCAATGAGCCAAGCCACGCAGCGCGCCGATCGATAGTTCTGCATGGTCATGGAGGATGGATTCAGCGGTGGCGCGGGATGCAGTTGCGCCGGCCATTATTACCGACCGGGAGCGGGAGTGGTGTCGACGTTTGCTACCATCGCCGCACCTTCTGGAGCTGGCAATGCGAATCCCATTCGTGCCCCGCCGCTTGCGCGCCCACCGACTGCATTCTCCGTCCCGTCCGGCGTGGGCGCGGAGTGCGCTGCTGGCCTGCGTCGGCATCGTCTGCATGGCTCATGGCCTGCCCGGGCAGGCCGCTGCGGCGGAGAGCAGCGGACAATTGGCGCCGGTACAGGTTGCATCCGAGTCTGCGCGACCCCGTATCGGGCTGGTGTTGAGCGGTGGCGGTGCACGCGGCGCGGCCCACGTCGGCGTGATCCGCATGCTCGAGGAAATGCAGATCCCGATCGATGCGATCGCCGGCACCAGCATGGGCGCGGTCGTGGGCGGGCTGTATGCCGCGGGCCTCAGCGGCGACGAGATCGAGCGTGTATTCCGCGGACTCGATTGGCAGCAACTGATCCGTGACCGTGCGCCGCGCCGCGAGCTCGCATATCGCCGCAAGCAGGACGACCGCAACATCCTCGCCAAGGGCGCGCTCGGCGTGAACGCGAGCGCAGGCGTCGTGCTGCCGCTCGGCCTGGTGCAGGGCCACAAGATCACGCAGGTGCTGCGTGATTCGACGGCCCGTGTTGCCGACGTGCAGGACTTCGACCGGTTGCCGACGCGTTTCCGCGCGCTCGCAACCGATCTCGAGACGGGAGAGGCTGTCGTCATGGGGCAGGGCGACCTGGTGACCGTCCTGCGCGCGAGCATGTCGGCCCCGGGCGTGCTCACTCCGGTCGAGATGAACGGCCGACTGCTGGTGGATGGCGGCCTCGTCGACAACCTGCCTGTCGAACTCGCGCAGAGCATGGGCGTGGACCGGCTGATCGTCGTCGACGTGAGCTTTCCACTGGCGCAGCGGGATGGGTTGCGCTCCGCGTTCGACATCACGAACCAGATGGTCGGCATCATGGTCCGGCGCAGTACGCTCGAATCCAAGAAACACCTGCAGCCGGGTGACGTGCTGATCGAACCCGACCTTGGCGCGATGACCGCGATCGAGTTCGGCCGCATGCCGCAGGTGATGGAGCAGGGACGGAAGGCGGCCAGCGCGCAGGCCTCCGCGCTCGCAGCGCTGTCGTTGTCCGCCGCTGACTACGAGCGCTACGTCGCGCAGCGGGCGCGCACCGTGGAACCTGCCGTGCAGGTCGCGTTCGTGCGCCCGGGCAACCAGTCGCAGGAGGAAGCGCACCGGGTCGAGGCCGTCTTCGGCGACCTGGCCGGCAAGCCACTCGACCGTCCCGAACTGCAGGAACGACTTGCCTCGCAGTATCGCCTCGACGATTTCGAATCCGTCGACTACCGGATTGTCCGCAGCGATGCGGGCGAGCGCGGACTGGAAATCGACTTGCGCCGCAAGTCCTGGGGCCCGACCTTCCTGCGGCTCGGCGTGGGCGTGGAAAACGATTTCGAAGGCGGCGCCACGGCGAATGCAGCGGCGCAGCTGCGCATGACGCACGTCAATGCGCTCGACGCCGAATGGATCATCGACGGCCAGATCGGCGAGGAGCCGAAGCTGCGGACCGAGCTTTACCAGCCGCTGTCACTGCGGCGGCCATACTTCATCGCGCCGGCGTTCCGTTACGAGCAGGTCACGCTGCAGGTCGTCAGCGACGAAGGTCAGCGGCTCGCGCGTTATCGCACTCGCGACACCGAGGTGTCGCTGGCAGTGGGTGCAGAGCTGTCGAACTGGGGCGAAGTGCGGGTGGGTCTGCGGCGCGGCGATGGCAGCAGCCACGTGCTGATCGGCGACCCCGGCCTGCCCACGGCCGATTTCGACCTCGGTGGCATGTTCATGTCCTTCGGCTATGACCGGCTCGACAGTGGTTACTTCCCGACGCAAGGCCAGGCCTTCCGGGCGAGCTGGCTCGCCGACCGCGAATCGCTTGGCGCAACGCGCGATGCGGACATCGTCCGCGCATCCTGGCAACTGGCGCGCAGTCGCGGCCGCTACAGCCTGGTGTGGTCAATGGACGGCGGCTCGGCCCTCGACGACCAGGTCGTTTCGCCGCAGGAACTTTTCACGCTCGGCGGGCTGTTCGACATCTCCGGGCTCGCGTCCGACGCCATCGCGGGCACCCAGTACGGCATCGCGCGCGCCATCCTCTACCGCCGTATCAGTCGGGGCGGCACGGGCTTCTTCGAGTTCCCGGCGTACATCGGCTTCTCGGTCGAAGCCGGCAACGTGTGGGCGACCCGCGACGACGTCGACTTCGGCGACCTCGAAACGGGCGGCAGCCTGTTCCTCGGCGCCGAGAGCCCGTTTGGCCCGGTCTACCTGGCCGCGGGACTCGCGAGTGGCGGCGAACGGGCCTTCTACCTCTACCTCGGCAAGACTTTCTGAGCCGTCGGGCAGGGCGCTTCCGGAAAGGCTAAAATACAGGCCTTCCCGGAGAGAGCCGATGGCCATCGCCAACGAACAGAACCTGCGGCAGTCGCTGCCCGCGTCACGCCCCTATGGACTGCGCGTCCGCGCGCGCCGCAATGACCCGTTCCGTCACCTCGTCGGCGATGACTGGCAGAAGGATCACTGGTTCGCGAGCCGTGCCGAACGTGATGCCGCCCTGGTGCAGATGAGTGGCCGGTATGTCTATTTCCGTCCGGGTGACGCACCCACCGTCGACTTCGAGAAAGTCGATCCCTGAACATCGACTTATTGTCGTCGCAGCCGCTCAGTGGCCGCGGTCGCCGGCCCCTTCACGGTCCGACCAACCCAGCAGTCCCCGCGTCACCCACCGATAGACTGGTTTGCCCGTGCGCATCCAGATCGCGGATGGCCAGGAGCGGCGCGCGAGAATGGAGCGTTGCCGCGTCGTGAGGCGCTCCGGGCAATACGTGCGCTTGTGCTTCAAGAGGTGCCGCAAGTCGTCGTAGGCGAGAACGCGGAAGCGCCAGCCGCGATAGTGCGGGCACATCGCAAGCTGAAAATCCACGACGGCCGGCGAGCCGTCGGGCGCGACGAGCCAGTTCGGTTCCTTGGCCAGGTCGTTGTGCACGACACCCGCCGCGTGCAGGCGCCGGACCAAGCGCAGGGCTTCGCGGTAATACCCGGGATCGCGTGGCTGGTTTCGCTGCATCGGCTGGCCTTCGAGCCAGGAGCGCCGCAGGCAGCGGCCGTCCCACTGGAGCAGGCGCGGAAAACCCGGCACCTGCTGCAGCGCCGCGAGTGCGCGCGCTTCGCGGGCTGCGAGACGTCGCGCGGCCAGCCGCAGCCACCAGCGCGCGTCGCGCGTGTCACGCTCGATGCAGGCGGAACCCGGGTGGGAGCCCTGCGCCGGCACGTCGATGCGACAGACGCAACCCAGCAGATCGCGCTTGAGCACGGTGCGCGACATGGGTCCGTTCACGGCAAGCGCCACCAGGCGGTGATGGCTCCCGAGTGTTGCAGCAGGTGCGCGGCCTGCACGAGCGCCAGTGCCAGCAGCAGGCTGCCGGCGTCCAGCACGGCTTTCCACACCACGCGCGGCTGGATCTCCAGCAACTCCGGGACCGAATGGCGTAACCCGTGCGGAATCAGCGCCGGAACCTGTTCACGATAGCGACGAGCTGCGTCGCCATGCGTGCTCTCGAGCAGCGCGTCCTCGGCCCGCATGGCACCGACGTGCAGCAAGGCAGCGATACTCGCCAGCGCCAGCAGCAGCACGACGCTGCGCGTGGCGAGGCCGAGGCCGATCATGCCGATCAGCGACAGCAGGTAGAGCGGGTGCCGGCACGCGGCGTACGGCCCGATCTGGACCAGCACCGCGTCCTTGCGGCCGGCGATGAACAGCGAGGTCCAGAAGCGGCCCAGGGCTGCGAGGGCGACCAGCACGAAACCGAGGAACCCCAGCAGCCCGGCCGCGAAACCCGTGAACGTAGGGCGCTCGGTGAGCGCGACCAGGACGATGCAGGCGACGACGGCCAATGCCATCAGGCGCACGCGTGGTGTGCTGTGGGAGCTGTTCACGGGGCCGGACTGTACGAGGTCATGCAGGCATTCTAGCCGCCGGTTAAAGTGCGCGGATGAACTGGCTCGGTCTCTATTTCAGCTCGTTGCTGGCGGCGTTGCTCGCGATCCTGCCGATCGTGAACCCGTTCGGCGCCGTTCCGCTCGTCATGTCCGCCTCGGGGCACCTGCCCGAGCAGGAACGCCTGCGCCAGATTCGCCGCGCCTGCATCTACACCTTCTTCCTGATGTCGGGCTTCCTCGTGGCGGGCGGCCTGATCATGAATTTCTTCGGCATCTCGCTGCCCGGCATGCGCATTGCCGGCGGCTTGATCGTCGCGTTCCTGGGCTTCCAGATGCTGTTTCCGAACCCGATCTCGGACAAGGAAGCGATGACCAAGGCGGCCGGCGAGAAATACGACATCGCCTTCACTCCGCTCGCCATGCCGGGCCTGAGCGGCCCGGGAACGTTTGCGGTCGTGATGAGTCTTTCGTCGCAGGCAGCGGCCCAGAAAGGCTACCTGAGCATCGTCGATTTCATGGGCGTGCTGACTGCGATCTTCCTGACGGCGCTGCTCAGCTGGTTCGTGCTCAGCGGTGCCGAACGCGTCAACCGGCTGCTTGGCGCCACGGGGATGGTCGCGCTGACGCGACTGACCGGTTTCCTGATGATTTCGATCGGGGTGCAGTTCCTGATCAACGGCACGACCATGATCCTGCACGATCCTGCGTTCTGGTCCGGTCTGGCCGAAGCGCTGCGCGCCGGCAAGGAGGGCTGACGATGTTTTCATCCCGCAAGAAGAAGCTCGACCTGCCGACGAGCAGCGAAGCACTGCCTGGCCGCACGCGGCCGCTGTCCGTGCCTGCGCGCCACTTCGTGAACGGCAATCGGCTCGAAGCACCGTTCCCCGCGGGCATGCAACTCGCGCTGTTCGGGCTCGGCTGTTTCTGGGGCGCCGAACGCAAGTTCTGGACGACACCCGGCGTACACAGCACGCAGGTCGGTTACGCGGGTGGCATCACCCCGAATCCCACGTACGAGGAAGTCTGCACCGGCTACACGGGGCACAACGAAGTGGTGCGCGTGGTGTTCGACCCGCGGGAAATTTCGTACGCAGAACTGTTGCGAGTGTTCTGGGAATCGCATGACCCGACGCAGGGCATGCGCCAGGGCAACGACATCGGCACCCAGTACCGCTCAGGTATCTATGTCTATGACGACGTGCAGCGCGCTGCCGCAGAGGGCAGCGCGGCGGCGTATGGCGCGAAGCTGCAGGCAGCTGGCTATCCCGCGATTTCGACCGAGATTCGCGAGGCGCCGGAGTTCTACTTCGCCGAGGATTACCACCAGCAGTACCTGGCGAAGAACCCCGGCGGCTATTGCGGCATCGGCGGCACCGGCGTTTCCTGTCCAGTGGGGCTCGCCACCGCGGGCGGTTGAGAGGCCGCATCCGCCTCCGTAGCGGGTGCAGAGATCGGCGGTGCGCTTGCCGGCGTCGTCGATTCCGCCACGACTTTGAGTTGCGCGAGGCCTTTCTCGTAATCGGGCCCGACCATGCGGTCGAGCGCCAGGCCGAAGTAACGGCCCATCAGGCTGCCTGAAAAATCGGTGTCGAGGGTCCAGGTGACGCGGGTGCCCGTGCCTTCCGGCACCAGGCTGATCGTCGACGTCGTCGGGTTGTCCATGCCGAAGTCGAGCTTGCTCGTGACTCGTTGCCCTGGTTCGACGTCGATCACTTCCTGGCTGCCGTTGCCGACGTCCGGATTGGCGCTGGCCCATTCCATGCGGGCGCCGACGCCGGTCTCGGGGCCGCTGTAGGTGTACTTCGTCGCCGGGTCGAGTCCCGCCCACGGTGACCATTCATTGAAGCGCTTGAAGCCGTCGACGAGGCCGTAGACCGTCGCGGGGCTCGCCGTGGTCGTCATCGAGCGTTCGACATGCGCGGCTTGCGGCAGGAGCAGGGCGGTCACGAAGAACAGCACCACCAGTCCAAGCAGCAAGAAGAACAGCCCCTGCAGGATCTTCATCGCGCTTTCCCCCTGTTCGAGGCGCAGCTTGTCGCCGAACTGTGCTGCGGCCTGGCCGGAGCTCAGTCCGAAGGAGGTGGCGTACCCGGACTCGGGTCTTCCAGCGGATAGGTCTGGGCCGGTTCGGGCACGGGTGTGACGGCCGGCGCGGGGCTGACGGCGGGTTCGGCTGGCGCCGTCTTCGAGGCTGGAGCGTTCGTCGCGCGAGTCAGCGCTGCGGTGAATTCCTGCGCGGCCGGCGGCACGTTCGTGACCCTGCCTTCGAGGATCTGCGACGCGAGCACGCCTGAGATTCCGTATGCCGATTCATTGGCGCCCCGGTCGATCGCAATGACGGTGCCGTCGAGCGCGATGCCGGCAAAGATGCCCGAGTTTCGCGAGTAGGACAGCACCTGCGCGCTGAACGTGGCGTCCGTCGCGGCCGCCGACGAGCGGCCGAGGGGTCCAGCTGCGACGCTGGCATCGGCGCCAAGCGTCACTTTGCCGCCTGCGATGCCTTCGACACTCTCACGGGACATCAGCACCAGGACGACGTCCGTCGACTGCACGCCGAACTGAAAGCCGAAGTTCACGCCACCGAGGGTCACGAACGTCGGGAGGCTCCATGTGCCATCCGGGTGGCGGACGGCCATGACGCCCTTGCCGCCGCGTCCACCGATGGTAAGGGCAACCTTGACCACGCTCGGCACGACTACCACGCCATAGGCGCGTTCGAGCAGCCAACTGGGAATGCTCTGCTCCGTGAGGTCGGCGAAGGACTCGAAGACCCGCTGCGAATTCTGCAGCCGCTGGTCCGTCCTGGAGTCCGCCTGCGCCTGCGTGGGCAGGACGAGGATGACGGCCAGCAGCAGCGACAGGCACGAGGCGGCGATTCTCTTCATGGTGGTTTGGGTCATGTGCAAGGTGATCATTATCACAACTTTAACAGAATGCGCCCGCGGATCGTCCGCGCGGGTGGGCGTACCGCGCGCAGCAGGATAACCTTGGCCTGGGGGACGCACTGCGCCGGACTGGAATGAAAACGCTTCGCCCTTCGCCTGGCCTCACCGGGATAGCCCTGCGCGCGACCCTGACGGCGTGCGCTGCAATTGCGGGTCATGACGTTGGTCGCGCGGCACCCGCAGAAGTTCCCGGCGAAGCCGCGCCCGACGTCACCGCGACGGATCGCGAGTTCGCACAGGCGGCGCTCGATTTCGGGATTCGTGCGGCCTACGACCGATTCCTCGCCGACGATGCGGTGTTGTTCCGGCCCTTGCCCGTGCGCGCCCGGGATTGGCTGGACACCCACGAGCCGGCGACAGGCCGGCTCGAATGGGCTCCGGCGCTGGCAGAAACGGCCTGCGATTCGAGTTTCGCCGTGACCCTGGGCACCTGGAGTTACACCGCGACGGATAGCCTGGTCGCGGACACCGGCCAGTACCTCACGGCCTGGCGTCTCTCCGCTGCCGGCCAGTGGCGGATCGTGCTGGACCAGTGGATCAACCTGCCATCGATGCCTGCCGCCGCCTTGCCCGCAGGTGGCGCCTGCGACGAGACGTCGGCGGTCGAGAAACTGCTCGCGGCCGAGCTCAAGCTGAACTCCGGGCTGCACAACCTGCACCTGGCGGGTTCCTCGAGCATCGACGTCAGGGCCGTCACGACCGGTTCCGTGACGGGCGCAGCCCGTGCGGACCTCGCCGTCACCCACGGTGAGCTGCTGGACAAGCGGGCAGCGCGCGGGAGCGAGCCGCAGGTGCGTGCGGTGTACGTGCGGGTGTGGCAG
>CAVVKQ010000017.1:0-21823 GCA_963748985.1 uncultured Pseudomonadota bacterium | reverse complement strand
TTCTAACGCCGGTGACACCTTGAACCGTGGTGAGCGGATGGTTACGCAGGGCGCGCGAGATGTTGCTCGGATGCGTGCGCCAAATGGCGCGCGTCGTGACGATCAAGCACGCCAGAACGGGCGCCAGTCCTGCTGCTGGCTTGCGCGTCGGAAGTAGAAAATGCGCTCGCGTGAAAGTTCGTCGGGCGCGGCGCTGGTCCGATGTTCGATGGCTGCCGCGAGCGCCGGGTCGTGTCCCGCATGCCAGCCGGCAAAAGTGTCGGGGACGAACAGGTCAGGGAAGATCCATGGCCGCTGGTCCTGGGGATATGAATCGAACCAGGGCAGTGTCGAGACCATGGCCGTAAGACCTGACACGGCACCCGCCGTGACCTTGGCATCGCCGTAGTGATTCGGCGACCCGCCGGTGGGCTCGCCGATGAACAGCGCAAAGGTCTCTCGCTCCAGCCGATTGGCGAGATTCTGCGCTGCTGAAAAGGTCTGTGGGCCGATGAGCACGTACAGTCCACCCGGGCGATTCAGCTTCGAGTGTCCGATGCCCTTGCGCAGCGCTTCGCCGAAGTAATTGTTGCCGCCGCCGTTGCGACGCAGGTCGACGATGAGACGGTGCGTGCCGGTGCGCTCGAGCTGTGCGAAGACCTCGCGTGTCAGCGCCTCGAAGGTCTTGCCCTCGAGGTCGTCCATGTCGTCAAGACTGAGGTAACAGACGCCGTCGTCCAGCATGCGGACGTAGTTGCCACCACCCGCAGCTTCGGCCCAGTCCTCACGCGGGGTCCGGTGGCGCTCGAGCGTCGACAGCGGCAGGCTATCGTCGTCACTGGCCGCACGACTGTCGACTGCGGCACCCGGTCGGCTACTGCGGCAGCGAATGGAACCGGCTGTTCAGGAGTGTCGATTGCGCCCAACGCCTGCAAAAAGGCGGGCGACATGAGTGCTCCCGCCGACCAGCGCTGGGCCCACGCATCGTTGCCTGGCCATTCGCTGGCGAGGGCGCGGATCAGTTCAGCAACGGACATACGGCCGATCGCAGTCACTCTGCGGCCCAGCAAAGTCGATGCATCGTCGCCGGCCGCAACGACCCAGGCGCCATCGTGGAATACGCGCAGCCGCAGCGGCAGGGTGAGTCTGAACGGTCCGCTCGCCAGCTGTGCCGGTACGCCGCCGACAAATTCAAAAGGCAGGACAGTCGTGTGGCCATCGCGAAACCAACCCAAGGCGCGGCGCAGGCGATGAAAATAAGCGCCATCGCTCAACCGGTCCGCCTCAGCCGCAAGCTGCTGCCAGCGCATGCGCCAGTCGGGATCGGTCGCGGCTGCAGGGCCGCGCGGATGGGTTGTTTCCGCGAATACCTTGAACGCCGCGAGTTCGTCGCGCCGGGTCCCTGGCTTTGGGGGCATCGCGGCCAATGGACCGCCGCTGCCCGACGCGACCGGGGCCAGGGAGCCCGTCGTCAGCGCAGCAATGAAATGGCGACGTGTCCACATGCACCGACGTTAGCACGGGGATCGCCGGACCCCGTACGGCCATCTCCAGCTGCTCACCTGGTAACCAGAGGCGGACCCGTGAATTCCGCTTCGATGACGACAGCCACCTCGTCACTGACGCCCATGGTCGTTCCCGGCGCTGGAATTCCATACGCAATTCCGAACTCCGAGCGTTTCAGCGTGCCCTGCGCCGAGAACCCGATACGCGCATTGGGGTCCATTGGATGGCCGGCGTAGCCGCCATTGAACGTGGCTGCGAGCACAACCGGCCGTGTCACGCCGTGCAACGTGAGATCGCCGTGGATGCGCACCTGGTTCACGCCCGTCACGTCGACTTGCCGGGATTCAAAATCCATCCTGGGAAACCTGGCGGCGTCCAGCCAACCCTCGCCTTTCAATGTCGCGTTGAAGTCCAGTTTGGCGGGATCCGGAAAGTCCGTCTCCAGTGAATCCACCTCCACGCTCGCAACCACTTTCGACGCAGCCAGGTTCATCGGATCAAACTGCAGGCTTGCGTCGAAGCGCTTGAAGCGCGCCGTGTAATTCGAAAAGCCGAGGTGATTCACGCGAAAGATCAGGCTCGCATGTGCCAGGTCGAGCGCATAGGCCCCTGCGGGAACGATCGCAATGGCTGCGGGCGGGACAGGTCTGGCGTCGTCGGGGCGCAAGTCCGCCGCCGCGACCTGGCGTCCGGGCCACCCCACCAGGGTGAGCAATGAAGCGCCAGTGATCAGGAACGACTTCAGCATTCGATTCTCCATGCGGCGTTCACGCGGCGCCACTGGCACGCAGTTTCGCGATCGCCGCTGCGTCGAAACCGATCTCGCGCAACACAGCGTCGGTGTGCTCACCCAGTTGTGGTGCACGCTGGCTTGGCAACCGCTCGCCGTCGAGCTTGATGGGATTCGCGAGCACGCGATAACCCTCCTGCGCCGGGTGCGGCAGGTCCTTCACCATCCCGATGGTCCGCAGGTAGGGATTGTCGAGCGCCTGCGGCAGGTCGTAGACCGGAGCAGCGGGAAGCACGCCCTGCAGCTTGTTGAGCCAGTCCGCCGTCGTCGCCGTCGAGAACGTCGCGTCGAGCACGGCCGTCAACCCATCGCGATTCGCGCGCCTGGCTTCGACCGTCGCATAGTCCGTGTGAGTGAGGAGATCCGGCCGCTCCAGCGCCCGGACGAGTTCGATCCAGAACTTCTGCGTCATGCACATGATGAAGATCCAGCCGTCGCTCGTGCGCTGCAGTTGCACCGGCACGGTCGAGGGATGTGCGCTGCGTGGCAGGCGCTCGGTGCGGTAGCCGGAGTTCAGGTACCACGCCCCCGGATAGGTGAGCTGGTGCAGCGCGACGTCGAACAGCGAGACGTCGATGTCGTGACCGCGGCCGCCTTTCAGCACACCGAACAGCGACGACAGGATCGCGACCGCCGTCGTGATGCCGGTCATGTAGTCGACGATCGAGAGTCCCATGCGCGCGGGCGGCGAACCCGGCTCGCCGCTCAGGTGCAGGTAGCCGGCCTCAGCCTGCATCAGGTAGTCGTAACCGGGCCAGCCCTTGCGCTCGTTGTCACGCCCGTAGGCCGACAGGTGCGCGCAGAGCACGCGCGGATGAATCGGGCCCAATGTCGCGTAATCGAGGCCGAGTTTTCCGGGCTGGTCGCCGCGCAGGTTGTTCAGCACGACGTCCGCCGTTTGCACGAGTCGGTGGAACGCCGCGCGACCGGCTGCGTGCTTCAGGTTCAGGGTCACGCTCTTCTTGTTGAGGTTGAACGCCTGGAAGAACTGGCTGTCGTGCTCGCCGAGGAAATACGGACCCATGGCCCTCGTGGCATCGCCACCCTGGTCGCGGTTCTCGATCTTGATGACCTCGGCGCCGAGGTCGGCGAGGTACATCGAGCCGAACGGACCCGCGCCGAAGTTCTCGAACGTCAGGATGCGAAGGCCGGTGAGGGGCAGCGTTGGCGGCATCGGAGGGGTGATCAGAGGTCGAGCGCGAAGTAGCGGTCGCAGGCGAAATGGCCCGTCGCGCCGAGCGGACCGCATAGCGCCTTGAAGCCCGCGTCGATATAGAGGTGCTGCGCGGCATCCATGCCGGTGAGTGTCTCCAGGTAGCAGCGGCGATAGCCGAACTGGCGTGCGGTATCGATGCAACGCTGCAGCATCCGTCGGCCCTGGCCGTGCCCGCGCACCTCGCCCAGGAAATACATCTTGCGCAGCTCGCACACGTCGGGATCGCCGCCCGCGAGTGGCGCGATGCCGCCACCACCGACGACACTGCCGTCGCGCACGACGACGAAAAACGCGGCGCGCGGGGCCGAGTAAGCGACGCTCAAGTGATCGACTTCAGGGTCGTTGATTGCGAAACCCGGTCCGGATGCGCCGAACTCGGGCATCACGGTGCGAATGACCTGCGCCATCGCCGCGTCGTCGGCGGCGGTGATCGGTCGAAGCAGGAATACTGTTGGAGTGTGCAAGCGGCGCCGAGTCTAGCACCGCGGTCCCGGGCCCCAACCCCCTCCCACGGTCGTGGGAGAGGGAGGGGAGGGAGAGGGGTCAAAGTTCAGAAGCGGTAGTTCAGCTCGACACCGTACGAGTCGCCGGGCGCGTCGTGAACGAACGAGCCGCCGAACTCCGGTGCCGGAATGATCTCGGCGAGGTAGTCCTCGTCGCCGACGTTGCGGCCCCAGGCCGTCACGCCCCAGCTTTCACCCTGCAGGGTGAGGCGGGCATTGACGACCGCGTACGGGTCGCGCACCTGCTTGGAGAACTCGCCCTGGCCGAAGCCGAAGTAACCGAACAGGTTCGGCAGGCGCTCTTCCTGTACCGGGTGGAACCAGGTCTCGCCGACGAAGGAGCCATCGACGCGTGCGATCAGCGCCAGCGAATCGGTGAGCGTGAACGTGGCTTCGGCGCCGATGTTGCCCGTGTACTCCGGCGCGTACGGCACCTCGTTGCCCTTGGTGTATGGGCGTCCGCTGTACTTGTCGATCTCGCCGTCGGTGATGCCGTAGCCCGCGAACACCGTGAACATCTCGTTGATCTGCCAGCGGGCGTCGATCTCGGCGCCCATGATCGTGACCTCGTCGATGTTGGTCACGGCACGCAGCAGGCCGAACGGGCCGGCGAAGAAGTTGAAGAACTGCATGTCCTCGACTTCCGTATAGAACAACGCCGCATTCACGCTGACCGAGCGATCCAGGAAGTAGGACTTGAAGCCGAGTTCCGCGGCCTTCGAGACTTCCTGCTTGAAGGTGTCGTTCACGTCCGTGAGGTTGAGCTGGGACGTCGCGTCGCAGGCCGGCGCGTACACGGGACCGTTCGGGCCCGTGGTGTTGTCACCGAGACAGAGCGGTGTGGTGCCTGCCAGCCCGTAGAACGTGTCGACGGTGGCTGCGCTGCCCGACGAGTTGAAGCCGCCGCTGCGGAAACCGTAGCCGTAGGACGCGAACAACGCGAAGTCGTCAGTGAGCTTCCAGTTCGCCGAGATTTTCGGCTGCAACTGGTCGAAAGTCTCACTGCGGTTCGGGATGCCGGACGTCGCGTAGGCCGGATTCACCGTGTAGGCCGGGTTGATGTACGGGTTGCTGAAGAAGCTGAAGCCCGGCGTCTGCGCGCGGCAGGACGTGAGGTCCGTGCCCGTGCAGACCGGCACGTTGTTGCTGACTTCGCGGTCCTCGCTGTCATAGCGCAGGGCGAGGGCCAGCTCGAGGTTGTCCATCACGTCGTAGGCGATCTGGCCGAACACGGCGTAGACCTTGCTGCTGTAGTCGTCGTCGTACAGCAGGTCGGTCGGGTTCGGACCGCTGGTCGGTACGAACGGACGGGCCTGGAAGCCCTGCGCGAGGTCCGAGCCCTGCGACACGACCACGTGACGATCGATGTCGGCAAAATAGGCACCCGCCACCCAGCGCAGCGGCTGATCGCCGGGGGAGGTGAGGCGGACTTCAAGGCTCAAGTCTTCCTGGTCGCGCTGCTGGTACTGGTAGCCGCCGCAGGTGGATGGACCGTAGGGCGGCAGGAAGCCGGCCGCGCCGCCGCCTGCCGGCGTGAACCAGATGCTGGACGGGATGCCGAAGAACGGGGCTTCGTAACCCGGGTCGGTCAGGTTCGCGTCGTTCGACGCCTGGCAGGTGGCGTCGAGCGCGTACAGCAGGAACGCGTCGCTGGTGCCGTCCGTCAGGAAGAAGTTGGTCTGGTCGTTGTAGGCCAGGTAGCTCGTCAGCGTGCCGATGCCGACGTCCCAGTCGCCCTTGATCGAGAGGTTGATGTTCTCCTGCTCGTTCTGCGGGTCGACGTTGTTGATGTAACGGAAGTTGTGCTTGTTCGCATCCTCGTAGAACGCCGGGCCGACGAACGGCGCCACGTCGGCGAGCGCAATCGACGCGTTGAAGTTGATGGCGCCCGAGTCGAGCTCGGAATACTTGGCCTTGACGTCGATGTCGCCGCCAAGTGCTTCGAACAGCAGCCGGCCGGAGATGCCGTTTTCCTCGAAGCGATCGACGCAATCGTCGCAGTTGTTCTTCAGGTTGCTCCACTGGCCGTCGGTCTTGCGCGTGTACGCTGAAATCGAGCCTTTGACGCCGTCCGTAAGCGGTCCACCCAGGTAGATGCTGCCCAGGTAGCTGTTTTCGGAGCCGTATCCTGCTTTGAGGTCGGCTGCAAACTCCTCGCCCGGCTTGCGCGTGGTCAGGATCAGCGCGCCGGCGACGGCGTTGCGGCCGTAGAGCGCGCCCTGCGGGCCTTTCAGGACCTCGATCTGGGTGACGCCTGACAGCTCCTGGTTCAGCGCCTGCGGGTTGGTCTGCAGCACGCCGTCGATGACGAGCGCGAAGTTCGTTTCCGCGTCGCGGCCAGTGTTGATGCCGCGGATGTTGACCTGCATGTCGCCGGCTTCCGCGGTCTGCACCTGCGAAACGCCCGTCGTCAGCGCGATGAAGTCCTGCGGGCGCTGGATGCCGGCGCTCCTGATTTCCGAGGCCGTGAAGGCGGTGATCGAGACGGGCACGTCTTCGATGCGCTCTTCGCGCTGTCGCGCGGTCACCACGATTTCCTCGAGTTGGCTGGTCTCTGCGGCCTGCAGCACTGGCGGCACCGCAAGCAGCGATGCGCCGTGCGCGGCGGCCAGGGCGAACAACCGAGTCTTGCCATGCTTCATGTGATGTCCCCGTGCTGAAAGGTCGGATAGGCCCCGCCGGGCGGGCCCCCCAGGCTCGTCGCGAACATACCACCCGGTCCGGCGAAGTTGCAATATAAGTAAGACAATAGAACAAGCGGCTGCGGGTGAGGATCGCTCCAGCCAATGTTGTCCCGTAGCAACAGTGCGCCGGCCACGGGCTCTGCTAGCATTCGCGGAGCCGTCCTTCCCAGATTCATCATCACCGCCCGCCGCGCCTGGACCCCACTTACGTTTTCCGACCCTCGCGGCCATGGCACGCAAAGACATTTCGTTCACGGCAAAGGATGCGGCGCTCCGCGAGGACGTCCACACGCTCGGCGCTCTCGTGGGCGAAGTATTGCGGGACCAGGGCGGCGACGCGTTCTTCGAGGAAGTGGAGGGTGATCGGCAGGTAGCGATCCGTCGCCGCGACGGTGACCCGGAGGCCGCCGTGCAGTTGGTCGTGCGGGCAGAAAGCCGGTCGGCGGAGCTGGCCGCCGAACTGATCCGGGCTTTCAGCACGTGGTTCCAGATGGTCAACATGGCCGAGAAGGTGCACCGCGTGCGCCGCCGGCGGCAGTACCTCAACGACAGCAGTACCTACCAGCCCGGCGGCCTCGCCGAATGCTTCCAGAAGCTGCGTTCGATCGGATACAGCCTGTCGCAGGTGGTCGAACTGCTCGGGCGCCTGAGCATCGAGCCTGTCTTTACGGCCCACCCGACTGAATCGACGCGCCGCACCCTGCTGCGCCAGCAGCAGCGCATCGCGCGCCTGCTCATGACGCGGCTCGATCCGTCGCTGACACCGGTCGAGCGCCGCACGACGCTCGAGCGAGTGCGGGGCGAACTCACCACCGGCTGGCAGACCGCCGACAACTCACGCGAGAAGCTCACGATCGCGGACGAGCGCGAGCACGTGCTCTTCTTCCTGGTCGAGATCGTCTACGACGTCATTCCCGTTTTCTACGAGGAGATCGAGGAATCGCTGGTCCTCATCTTTGGTGACGAGGCGCGGCAGGCGAAGGTCCCGGAGTTGCTGCATTTCGGCTCGTGGGTCGGCGGCGACATGGACGGCCTGCCGGACGTGCATGCCAAGACCATCCGCGAGAGCTGTGCCCGTCATCACGCATTGATCGTCAATCGCTACTTCCTCGAGGCGCAGCGCCTCGCCGAAAAGCTGAGTCAGAGCGAGCGGCGCACGCCCAACATCCCGCAGCCCCTGCGTGACCGGATCGAACATTACAAATCGGTGGTGCCGGCCGCGCGCGCGAGCGCGCCTTCGGGCCACGACGAGATGCCGTACCGCGTGCTGCTCGGCCAGATTGCGGAACGGCTGCGCGCCACCTACGACCACCGCTCGGGCCAGTACGAGCGCGTAGAGCAGCTGACCGACGATTTGCAGATCATCGTGCACAGCCTCGAGGCCAATCATGGCCGCTACGCCGGTCTGTTCCTCATCCGCCGCTTCCTGCGTCGGGTGCGAACGTTCGGGTTGCACCTGGCGACGCTCGACGTGCGCCAGAACGCCGAGGTGCACCGGCAGATCGTCGGTCGTGCGCTCGCGGAACCGAACTGGGAAACTCGCCCGACCGCGGAGCGCGTCGAACGGCTGCGGGACGCGCTGGCCCGGGACGAATCGCCGCCCGAAGTGCTCGAAGCTGCCGGCAAGCGCGCGCTCTGGGTGTTCGAGGCGATGGACTATTGCCGGCACCGGTACGGCCAGGCCGCAGTCGGGTCGTACGTCGTCAGCATGGCGCGCGACATCGATGACGTGCTCTCCGTGCTGCTGCTCGCCCGCTGGGCGGGCCTCGTTGATGGCAGCAATGGCCAGGTCTCCCTCGACGTTGCGCCACTGTTCGAATCGGTGGCTGCGCTCGATGCGGCGGGGCCGACGCTCACGCGGCTGCTCGCCGATCCGATCTATCGCGAGCACCTGGCCGCGCGCGGCAACCGGCAGGTGGTGATGATCGGCTACGCCGACAGCAACAAGGAATCGGGGATCGCATCCTCGCGCTGGCTGCTGCGCCGGGCGCAGGAAGCCATGCTCGCAGCGTGCGAGCAAGGGGGCGTGCGCCTGCTGGTGTTCCACGGTCGCGGCGGGTCGATCAGTCGCGGCGGCAGCCGGACCGAGGCCGTGGTCAGCAGCCTGCCCACGGCGGTCGCGGCCGGCCAGATGCGCGTCACGGAGCAGGGCGAAACGATCAACGACCGCTACGGCCTGCAGCCGATCACGTTGCGCACGTTCGAACAGGGTCTTAACACCCTCGCCCTGGCCGTCGCGGGCGAGCGGCGCGAGACGGTCAAGCCGGGCTGGCAGGACGCAGTGCAGTTGCTCTCGGACGCGAGTCGGGCGCGTTACCGTGGTTTCGTGCATGACGACCCGGGTTTCTTCGAGTTCTTCCAGGCGGTCACGCCCGTCGACGTGATCGAGCGCATGCAGATCGGCTCGCGACCCCTGGTGCGGGGCAGCGGCAGCGGCGTGGACACGATCCGGGCGGTGCCGTGGATGTTCGCGTGGTCCCAGAGCCGGCACATGCTGCCCGGCTGGTTCGGCGCTGGCACGGGCCTGGCGGCGGTCATCGACGCCCAAGGGGAAGCGCTGGTCGGCGAGATGTACCGGGACTGGCCGTTCTTCGAGGGGCTCGTGGACGACGTCGAGATGCGGCTCGCCCGCGCCGACATGGACATCGCCTGGCATTACGAGCGCTTGTACCCGGGTGACGTCGAGCGGTATTCCACGGCGATCCGGCAGGAGTACGAACTGACGCGCCGCCTCGTCCTGCAGCTCAAGGGCTGCGCGCGGCTGCTCGACGCCGAACCCACGCTGCAGCGTTCGATCTGGCTGCGCAACCCGTACGTCGACCCAATCCACCTGATGCAGGTGCAGTTGTTGCGTCGCTGGCGCGAAGCAGGCTCGCCGAACGACAAGGGCCGTACCCTCGACGACCCTGACCGGCGGCTGTTCCCGGCGCTGGTGGCGTCGGTGAACGGCATCGCGCACGGCCTGCAGGGCACGGGCTGAATCCGACTGCAGTTTTCCCTTGTTGACTGTGCAGGGCGCGAGGAATAGCGTCCGAACGTCAGGCGCGACGGTGTCCACCACCGACGCAACTCAAGCCAACCAAAGGCAAAGGGAGATCGATTCACATGGCAGCGAAGAAGAAAGCGCGTCGTGCGGCGCCGCGCAAGGTCAGCAAGGCGAGGGCCACCAAGGCAAAGCGTAAAGTCGTAGCGAAGGCGAAGGCCACCAAGGTCAAGCGCAAAGTCGTCAGGAAAGCGAAGGTTGTGAAGGCCAGGCGCAAGGTCGCCCGCAAGGCCGCCAAGAGCCGCAGCACCGCCACCAGTCGCCGCGTCGCTGCCGTCAAGGCTGCTGCGAGGAAGGCCCCGGCCCGCACACGTGCAGCCGTGAAGAAGGCCGTCAACAAGCTGCCGCCGTCAGCCAAGCGCGCCCTGCGCAAGGCCGACCGCAACCTGAAGTCGGCCGAGAAGAGCATCGTCAAGGCCGTGAAGTCCGCGAAGAAGAAAGCTTCGAAGACTGCTGCGCAGGCCGGCTCGATGGTCAACGCCGCCCAGGCGTCGGCCGAGAAACAGGCAACGTCGATGTTCGATTCGGCCAAGGAAATGGCGGCCAAGGTCAGCGAGACGGTGCAGAGCGCCGTCGGCAACCTGGTGCCGGGCGAAAAGTAGCCGTGATTCGATGAATCCGCGCTCCCTCCCGCACTACGGGAGGGGGCTCGTGATCCGGGCGCGCATTCAGCGCAGCCGAGGAAACCGCATCCGCGACGGCATCGCCGTCAGGTAGTCCGGATAGGTCGCAAGCGATCTGCACCCTTCACCGGGCAACTGCTGGTACTGCTCGTCCCAGGGCAACACGATTTCGATTTCGGCCGCACTGACTTCGAATCGCCTCGGCAGGATCGGCGGCACGATCCGCGTGCGCTCGGCTGCGAGCATCGCGGCCAGGCTGCCATGCAGGCGATGGCTGCTCCAGAGATCCTGCAGCGTGGCGCGAGTCGGCGGCGCCATCTTCATTTCGCCGGCCGCCAGGTGGCTGCGAACGTCGGCTTCGGTGAGCCACGCGTGATGCGTGAGTTCACCACGATCGACGCTTGCTTCCTGATCGGGCGGCACGGTGAGAGCGAAGAAGCGCGTATCGAAGCGCCGGCTCTCGAACTCCGGTGTGATCCAGTGCGACCAGTACACGAGGCTCTCGACGTCGAGAACCAGGTCTTCGTCGTCGAGCATGCGCGCGAACTCGGTGGCATTGGCCGAGGTCGCCACGCGGCGTGCCGCGACGCGGGCCAGCCGTTCGTCGCCCCAGTGTCCACCGCCGCGCGGTCGTGCCAGCAGCACACCTGATTCTTCGAACGTTTCGCGGCAGGCTGCCACCAGCAACCCGCGCGCCGTATCGAGGTCTATCGAATCGGTGTTCGCGGCGGCATTGGCGCTCAGCATGCGCGAGCAGGTCTCGGCGATTGCAGCCTGGTCGGAACGCGCAGCCAGTTCGGGCGAGAGGTCCGACGCTTCCATGCGGCCGCCTGGAAACACCCACCGCCCGCCCATGAACGACAGGCTGGCGGCACGCTTGGTCAGCAGCACCTGCAGGCCGACGTCGTTCTCCCGCAGCAGCAGGACCGTCGCGGCGTGAGGAATCGTCGCGGTCACTGCGGAAGACTCAGGTCAGTTTGACCAGCTGCTTGCCGAAGTTCTTGCCGCGCAGCATGCCGATGAACGCTGCCGGTGCGGCGGCCAGACCGTCGGCGATCGACTCGCGATACTTGATCTTGCCCGTCGCCACGCCCCTGGCAAGTTCGCCCAGCGCCTGCGGCCAGAACTCGAGGTGCTCGGACACGATGAATCCACGCAGCGAGAGCCGGTTGACCAGCAGGGCGCGGGTGTTGTGGATGGCGATGTCGCCGCCTTCGTAGCCCGCGATGAGTCCGCATATCGCGATGCGCCCGAACGCATTCATGCGCGCCAGCGCGGCATCGAGGCCGACGCCACCGACGTTTTCGAACAGGCAGTCGATACCGTTCGGCGCGGCTTCCTTGAGCGCAATGCTCATCGAACGGATGTCCTTGTGCTCACGGTGATCGATGCAGGCGTCGAAGCCGAGTTCGTCGCGGACGTAGGCGCACTTCTCGGGGCCGCCGGCAATGCCGACCGCGCGACAGCCGCTCATTTTCGCGAGCTGGCCCACGACCGAGCCCACGGCGCCGCTCGCTGCCGACACCAGCACGGTTTCGCCGGGCTTGGGCTTGCAGATCTCGTTCAGGCCGTACCAGGCCGTGACGCCGGGCATGCCGACGGGCCCGAGATAGGCCGAGAGCGGGACATGCTTGGTCTCGACCTTGTTGAGACCGGTGCCGTCCGAGACGCCGTATTCCTGCCAGCCCAGGTAGCCGACCACGGCGTCGCCGGGGGCGAACTTGGGGTTCTGCGAAGCTTCGACGACGCCCGCGGTGCCGCCAACCATCGTGTCGCCGATCACCTGCGGTGCCGAGTACGACTTGGCGTCGTCCATGCGGCCACGCATGTACGGATCGAGCGACAGGAAGTGATTGCGCACGAGGACCTGTCCGGGACCCACGCTGGGGACGGGGACACGCTCGAGACGGAAGTTGTCCGGCGAGACGGCGCCGCCCTGCGGGCGGCTGGCAAGGACGATGCGCTGGCAGGTCTGGGTCATTGGTCCGGTACTCCTCGTGCGAAGGAGCATCTTCGCACGGGGAGCGGTTAGTTGTCGGCTGACGCCTGAAATCAATGGTCTAGCGGGTACTTGCTTCGTGCTTCTGAATTTGAAAGCACCTTTAACTGTGGCGGTCCTCCACCGTGCATCTCACCTTGCGGATACGTCAACTCCCAATAGCGACCGTCCGTCGGATCAATAAACAGAACTTCCCAGTCGCCCCACTGCGGGCTGTTAGCCAGTCTCTGAAGTTCGTTCTTGGTAAGCCAATCAATTCGCTCGCAGGCGAAGTCTCCGCGAATCACGCCGTCATCAAATAGCCATCGCCCAGTCAAAATTGATTCTTCGGGTTTGAGTTTCATTTTCCGATCACTTCGATTTTGGCGTCCGAGGGGATCGGACCATTTGGAATGACAAATTCACGCGCATTCCCTGCCGTGCGGCCGCGACCGACGAATCCAGGGTCCGACCGATTGATGGGTGTCGCAAGTCCCGTGCCTGGAGTGCGGAACCTAATGACGGTGAACTCATCCGCTTCACGGATTGTCAGTCTTTGCGCAATTTGTTGGGAGTTCAATCCGGCAATATCTTCCGCGGCCGTTACAAACACGTCGTCACGGCTTGGAGGACCGAGTGTTGGAAATTTACCCTTTCCCGCTATGACCCTAGCGAGCTCTCGCGGCACTGAATTGTCCAGCGACCTCGCTGCGCGCCGCAATGCCTTCGCAGGTGCCAGAATCGACTGGCATTGTTTGACGACATCGCAGACGGTGAAGCTGACATAAAGTGCGGCAGTGGCGTGGTCTCCCCGTTTTGCAGCGTCGTACGCGTCCCTGGCGTCGTGCACGGGCGAGAGGATCAGGACGTCGACCGCGTTGATCCCGAAGTCGATGAAGAAGCGTTCGAGGTTCTCATGCGCGTACTCGTCGTCAACCGAGGTTTCTGCCCAGGTCGACGTCGGTACTCCGCCGCGGCCGGTACCCGGCGCGCTTGCATACAGGATGGTGCCGCCGCAGGTAGGCGAGAACGTCCCCGCACCGCACAACCCCACGCCGTTCTGTGCTGACCAGCCGGGGAGTGCGGTCGCAGGTGGCGGCGGCAAGCCGCCGTGGTTCAGCAGGCCGTAGGCGAGCGAGGACAGGATCGAGTCGACGATGAACTTGCCGACATAGATCGAAATGCCGCCATCGGCAAGATAGCCCGTGGGGTCCGACGCGTTCAGGGGCCGATTGCCGACGTACGCATACGGATTCACCGACTGGGAGTCGCCCAGGTCGCCGATCAGCGGATCGACCGAGAGAAATCGGCCGAGTGCCGGGTCGTAGACGCGACCGTTCATGTGGACGAGTCCGACGTTGTCGAGCATCTCGTGCCCGGTGAAGCCCTGGCGGGTCGTGTTGGCGATGCCCAGCCAGTCCGGTGCGGTCGCAGCGCTCCAGTTGCTGCCGCGACGAGTGCCGAACGTACCGAAGCTCTCCCTGGCAACGGACGCGCCCGCTTCGTTCAACAGCGTGTCGCTGCTGCCGAGGTGGTCTGGCACGACATACGTCGTGGAACTCGTGCCATTCGAGTTGCGCGAGATGACGACGGTCGAGCCACCGGGTGTCGGCACGTAGTGCCGCCAGTACGTCAGGCCCGTGGCGGTCGTCGATTCCTTCTCGAGCAGGCCGCCGACGTAAAGCGTCGTCTCAGTGCCATTCTGGTAGGTCGCAACCTGACGCCAGCGCTCGCGATCGGGACCGTAGGCATTCAGGGACTGGAAGCCCGGTTTGCGCAGCGTGGTTGGCAGGTTGAACGAAGCCCAGCTCTGGCTGAGGCCATTGCGCGTTGCAAGATTGCCATTGTGGTCGTACGTGAATGTCTCATTGCCCGCGGCCATCACCGCATGCGGCCGCAGTGCATTGCCGTAGACGTAGCTGCCGATATCCGACTTCCGCAGGACATTGCCCGATGCGTCGTAGCCCACGGACAGGTTGGTCGAGCCGTTCAGCGTGGAGTGCGTTACGCGATCGAGTCCGTCGTACGTGAAGGCTTCGGTCAGGTTCTGATTCAGGTCGCGTCGCTGCAGGAGGTTGCCGGCTGCATCCCACTTGTAGGCGAGGTTCTGGCGGGCGCTACCGGCACCGCCGATGCCCGCCTGCTGTGCTGTCAGGCGCTGCGTCGCCGAGTCGTAGCTCGACCATCGCGCGATGACATTGCCCGACAGGGACTCCCGCGTCGGCGCATCGAAGTCGCTGACTGCGTCGAGCTTCCAGAGCGTGCGCGGCGTTGCCAGCGTGACATCGTCGATCCGCGAAGGTGTGCCGAAGCTGTACGAGTAGCGAAGCCGGAGTCGACTGCCCGTCTGTCCCGAGGGCACTGGACTGGTCGGATAGGTCAGCGTGTCGATGCTGCCGATCGAGTTGTAGGTGTAGTCGTACTGGTAGCTCGTGTCCGTCGTGATGGTGCGCCTGCTGACGCGGCCGAATCCGTCGTAGGCGAGCGATTCCGAATAGCCGAGGCCAGCCTTCGACTGCAGTCGCCCGATGTTGCGAGCGGCCGCCGACGAGCCCCACGTCCAGGTGCTGGTACCCTCGAGTTCGGTGCGGGACACCCTGCGACCGAGCGTGTCGTAAGCCGTAGTGAACGACTGCCCTTTCGCGTCGGTCCAGGCAATGGCTTCGCCGAGCGAATTACGCTTGAAAGTCCAGGTTCCAGCATCCGCATCCGACCACCGCGTGCGGAACCCACGCACATCGTAGACGCCGGTCGACACGGCGCCGATGGCGTCCTGGACGCGGTTGAGGTGACCAAGCGAGTCGTAGTCGTAGCGCATGGTGCCGCCGGGCGACGGATCCATTGCGCGACGCAGGTTGCCGGCGACGTCCACGATGCGCGACCGCGAACGGCCGAGAGCGTCCGTAAGTGTCGTGGTTCGACCGGCGTAGGCGAGGCTCGAGTTGCGAACGATTGTTCCGCCCCCGTCGTAGTCACGCTCGCTGAGCGGTCGGCCGAGCGGGTCGAATGTCCGGATCGTGTGGCCGTTGGGCACGCTCGCGTACGGTCGTGATTCGCGCACCATGCGTCCCGCTGCGTCGTAGTCGTACGTCTGGTGCAGCCAGGTTCCGAGCGCACCGTGGTACTCCCGCAGTCGCGGGCGTTCGTAGCCGTCGTAGTAAGCATGGTGCTCGCGGATCAGCGTGCCATCGGTGGCGTAGTTCCGGTCGAATACGAGGAAGCGAAATTCGCCCGTTCCCCAGCACCCGGTCGTGCCGCACGACTGGAAACTCCACGTCCGGCGCGTGCCGTCGCTCGCCGTTTCGCTGACTCGGCGCCCGAACGGGTCGTGTGACCACGTCGTCGCCAGCCCATTCGGATCGGTGATGCGAGTCGGCACCCCGTAGTCGTAACGCCACTCGTAGGTCGTTGTTGCCGCTGCTGCGTTGGTGGCGGACTCAGGCAGTTGGCAGCGGCTGCCATAGTTGAAGCTCGCCGTCCTCGCCGGCATCGCCGTGCCGTCCGGGTTGGAACCCACGGTGCGCACCGAGTTCAGGTTGCCGCAGCCGTCGAAACCGAATGAAGTGATGACCTTCAATGCCGGCACATTCGGCTCGACCACTTGCTGCGTGACCCGGCATCGCACCGCATCG
This sequence comes from uncultured Pseudomonadota bacterium, assembly GCA_963748985.1. GTDB lineage: Bacteria > Pseudomonadota > Gammaproteobacteria > Steroidobacterales > Steroidobacteraceae > RPQJ01. The sequence continues at coordinate 5,869 of CAVVKQ010000017.1, read as the reverse complement.
GCTGCGTACGTCGTCGCTTGCGTCACGGCGAGCTGGTCGGGTGCGGTGCTCGTCAAAGTGCGGCTGGCGGGCAATCCGAGGCACCAGTTGACCGACGGGTCATTCGTGTAACCGAGATTCAGGCTCGAGTGCCACTGGCTGTTCAGGTACGGCGAGTAGGGGTCCCGGTCCCAGGTAGTCGTTTGCACCTGCGTCGGGTTGCCGTAGCCGTCCCCGTATGTGAACGTCGTGGTCGCTTCCGTCACCAGCGTGCCGTTGAGTGTCCCGCCGTGTTCGAACTGCCGGGTGCTGGTGGACGCGATGAAGGGGAATACGCGCTGCTCGCGACCCGCCGCACCCTTCGCCTGCTGGCCGAGGACTGCTTGCCATTGGCTCACAGGCGAGGTGCCGTTTGACTGGAACACATGCCGCTGCACGTGCATTCCCGTGTACGGAAACACCCTCGACACGGAGTCGAGCGTGACGAGGCCCGTGCGCGTGTCCTCGATGCGCTGCGTCGCAAATCCTTGAAAGCCACGGCCTTGCAGGTTCAACTGCGCGCCGGAGTACTGCAGCCGGTTCCGGTAGGTGCCACCCGTTCCGTCCGTTGCGCTGAACTCGCTCACCACGTACAGCGGGCCCTGGAAATCGGCCGCCGGAAAGACGGCATCGTTCAGGCGCGTGTGATTGCTGCGCGCGATCGAAACGTATGAGGGGCTCTGGCGCACGCCGAAGCCGTCGACGAACGCGGTGGCGAGGTCGGCGGGTGTAGACGGGCCCGCGTGCAACCGGTAGCGCAGGCGGTTGCCGTTGTTGCCATCGCGGTAGCCGAGATCGGTGAGCCCGTCGCCGTCCGCATCCAGGTTGAACCAGACGGTGGAGGCAGGCGCACTGATGCCCGTGCTGACCGGTGCGGCCGCGCCTTCGCCGGTCGAACGCACTACGAACCACTGTCGCGTTGCGGCATCGATGTACAACAGGTCGGCACGGCCGTCGCCGTTCCAGTCCGCCGGGAGCGCTGTGTACAGCGAGTTACCCGTCGCGGCCGTTGCGCCGGTCGCGAGCTCCACGAACGCACCCGCGCAGTTCGAGACGAACACGCTACGCACCTGCAGGATGTCGGAGCAGCCATCGGCGTTCCAGTCGGCCATCGTGACCATCGATTCCTGCCACAACAGTTTTTCGGTGCCGACGGTGAATGCGTTGCCGAACCCGTTCGACAACAAGGGCGTGGCGAAGAACTTCGGATTGCGGTCCGAACCGGTGAAGGTGAGCGCGACGATGTCCGCGCGGCCGTCGCCGTTGAGATCCGCGACCCGCAGGTTGTCCCAGGGCGTCGCCTGCCGCGAGCTGGGTATCGTCCATATGGCCTGCGCGCTCGTGGCGAACTGAACCGCGAGTGAAGTGCTCGAGGGGGCGCTGACGTTGCGACGCACATTGATGGTCGGCGTGAACCCGCCGCTCTGCCCCATGAGGTCGGCCCGGCCGTCGCCGTCGAAGTCCGCTGCGCCGTATTCTCCTGCGGGGACCAAGCCGGTGTTCGCGACCGTGAAACCCGCGTTGGTGTAACCGGCGCAATACCAGTACCCGTTCTGCACGACCAGGAATTGCGTCCGGCCGTTGCCAGCGAAGTCGGCAGGAATGAGCGCGTGTGACGTTGTCGTCACGACGCCGGTGTCGAGCGGTGCGGCGAAACCCGCTGGGGTTCCGAGCAGGATGCGCCAGCTCAACCTGCCGCTGCCGGCATCGACGGGATAAAGCAGGTCCATGACGCCATCGCCGTTCAATTCGAGCGGCAAGGGTGCCTTACCGGTCGAGGCGGCCACCCCGGTATCGACCATGGGTTGCCAGCCGTTCGCGCCGTTCTGATAGGTGATTGCCGTGGGCTGCAGGCAAGTCGAAGCTGCACACTCCTGCACGGTGGCCAGGCGCAGTCGTCCCGAGACCGGGGCGGTCTCGTAACCAAGCGCGTACGTCTTGGTTGGCGTCGCTGCGCCAACGGTCTGAATCGTGATCCGGTCGAGCTGGTATGGATCGCGGACCAGGTTGCCGGCGAGGTACCCCGTGGGTACGTCGCTTGCGGGACGAGCGGAATAGGCGAAGTCGACGCGGTAGAACGGTCCCGCGCCCGTTGCGGTGGTCGGGTAGGCAATCGACGCGATTCGATGCGTGCCGTTCGTATACGCGCCGAACTGTGCTTCGTTGAAGTAGGTGAGGGTGATCGCATTGCCGGTGCCGGTGCCTGCCCGGTCGCGGACACGCGATAGCGCCCAGGCACGTATCGTGGTCGATGTACCGGCGTAGACGCGCGAATCGACGGTGCCGCCGTACTCGTAGATCAACCCGTTTTTCGTCGTCACGGTGAACGAGGCGGGGCCGTTGCCTGCGACGCCGTTCGCGACGATTCGCGAGAACGTCTCCACCTCGGTGGCGTAAACGGCGCCGGCCGCGCCGTGCGTACCGCTCACGAGCTTGAGTTGCTGGCCGTCGAGGCAATAGCGATCGGCGAGGGTGTTGGTGACGCTGCCCGCAGCGCCGTCCTGTGCCCAGGTGCGGTTGCAGCGCGCGATCGTCGAGAGGCCCGCGATCGACCAACCAACGCCGACCAGGCCGCTGCCGCTGCGGCTGGCATAGACCAGCGCGAGGTCGAGGCCAACTTCGCCGACGCCCGGTGGCGTCCACAGCGGGATGCGATAAGTCGCGGCACCCGAGTGCGAGACGCCGAACTCGGCGGGCGTGCGACCGGCGGCCGAAGTCGCCGCGACGCCGGCGAGCGCGTCGGCGCCCGAAAAGCCCGCAATCGAAGCTGCAAGCAAGGCGATTCCGATCGACCGGCCATGCCGTGCCAGCCGCTGCATCCATGCGTCCTTACACATCGCCGTCTCCCAGGTTGGCGGTTCATCGGGTTACGGCACGGACATTCGCGCAACGCGACAGCGTGGGAAACGCGCATTTGAGGTGGAGAGGTTGAGATTAGGGCCGGGCAGTTTTGGCAAATCCGCACTGCCCGTTACACTGCCGCCATGAACATCCCATCCAACTTCGCGCGTGGCGCGACGCTGCTCGCGCTCGCCGGAATGCTCGCCTGGTTCGTGGGCTGTCGTGAGGTCGTCCCGACGACGTCCGGTTCGCGGGAGGCGACCTCGGCTGCGGCGGCAGCGAAGATGCCGGGCTACCTGCTGCCCGAGGAACGCCCCGATAGCGTCGCGCTGCTCCCACCACCGCCCGCGCCAGGCTCACCCGAATTCGCCGCCGACGAAGCCACCTATCGCAAGTTGAGCGCGCTGCAGGACACCGCGCGTTGGCAACTGGCGGCCAGGGATGCCAATCTCAAGTTTCCCGAGGCCGCCAACGTGTTCTCGTGCGCAGTTGGCATCGACGTGACGGCAGCGACCACGCCGCACCTGTATGCGCTGTTGCAGCGGGTAGTCATCGATGCAGGGCAATCGACGTACAAGGCGAAGCAGAAATACAACAGCAACCGGCCCTTCGAGGTTACCGGCGATCCCACCTGCGTGCCCGAGGACGAATCGCTGCTGCGAGGCAATGCGTCGTACCCTTCCGGTCACGCGTCACTCGGCTACGTCTGGGGCGAAGTGTTCGCCGAGTTGCTGCCGGAGCGCGCCGCCGCCGCCCGGGCCCGCGCCTACGAGTTCGGACAGAGCCGCGTGGTCTGTCGGGTGCACCGGCAGAGTGACGTCGATGGCGGACGCACGGTCGGCCAGGCGGTGTTCGAGCGACTGCACCAGGATCCGGAATTCGTCGCCGACATGGCGGCGGCGAAACTCGAAGTGAAGAAGGCGCGCAGACACGGCCCGCCTGCCGGACGTGATTGCCGAGCGGAGGCGTCCGCATTGCAGGCGACCGAACCGGCGCAATCGCAGCGCCAATGAGAGGGGAGGTGACGATGCACCAGAGCCGGCTGGCTGGATTCATCATCGACTGCAACGTGCCGGACCTCGCTGCCGCCGCGGAATTCTGGGGCGCGGCCTTGCGCATGGATGTCAGGGAGTTGCCCGCCGAGGAGGGCGGCAAGTACCGGCGGCTCGTCGATCCCGAGCAACGCCTGCACATCGAGGTGCAGACGGTCACCCATCCGAGTCGCGTTCACCTGGACATCGAATCGACCGATGTGGAAGCGGAGGTGGTGCGACTCGAAGGGCTCGGCGCCAGGCGTGTGGCGCAGACTCACACGTGGTGGGTCATGGAGGCGCCCACGGGGCAGCGCTTCTGCGTGGTGCGCAAGAGTTCAAAGCCTTCGGCGCTCGAGCGCTGGCACCGCGTCGTCGCAACGCGTGACATCGCCGACCTCGACGACCTGCTGGCCGACGATGCCGTGTTCGAATCCCCGGCCGTGCACGCGCCGCAGCAGGGCAAGGCGATCACCCGCAAGTACCTGGCTGCAGCGAGCATCCTCCTGATGAACGACAGCTTTCACTACGTGGGCGAATGGCACGGTGAGCGCTCTGCAGTGCTCGAGTTCAAGTGCATGCTGGGTGAAATCGAGGTCGATGGCATCGACATGATCGAGTGGAACGCGGAGGGACGGATCTCGCGCTTCAAGGTCATGGTGCGACCGATCAAGGCGCTGCAGACGCTGATGCCGTTGATGGCGGCGGAACTCGCGAAAACCTGAATCAGAGGGTCGTTGATGATCAAGAGACTGGAATCCGGGCCGCGCATGTCGCAGGCCGTCGTGCATGGCAACACTGTCTATCTAGCGGGCCAGGTGGCGGACGATCCGTCCGTGGACGTGGCCGGCCAGACACGCCAGATACTGGCGAGCATCGACAAGTTGCTCGCCGCGGCGGGAAGCGACAAGACGCGCATCCTGTCGACGACGATCTATCTCGCGAACATCGGCACGTTTGCGCAGATGAATTCCGCATGGGACGCCTGGGTGCCGCCGGGTCACACGCCCGCACGTGCAACGGTCGAGGCGAAGCTCGCGGCGCCACAGTACGAGGTCGAGATCCAGGTGACCGCCGCGGTTTAGCCCACACCACAGTCAGCGGCGCCTTGGCCGCCAGGCTGGTGCCGCCAACCTGTTGATTTTCAAATGATTACAGAAAGCTCGTCCGGGCCGGACGCATCGCTGCCCCAGCGGGGTCGCGAGCGGCTAAACTGCGCGGCCCCATGCCGACCGACCCCCACGTTTACGTCGATGCCGACGCCTGTCCCGTCAAGCCAGAGGCCGTGAAGGTCGCTGAACGGCACGGGCTGCCCGTCACGTTCGTCGCCAATGCCTGGCTGCAGCTGCCCCGCGCACCGGGCGTCCGCATGCAGGTCGTTACGGGTGCGTTCGACGCCGCCGACGACTGGATCGTCGAGCAGGTCGTAGCCGCCGATGTCGTGGTGACGGCGGACATTCCGCTCGCGTCGCGCTGTCTCAAGAAAGGCGCTCGGGTGCTGGGCCCCGCGGGCAAGCCGTTCACCGCGGACAACATCGGCAATGCGCTGGCAACCCGGGAACTGATGTCAGACCTGCGTGCGTATGGTGTGGGCGGTGGTCCGCCACCATTCGGCCCGCGCGATCGTTCCCGCTTCCTCGAGGCGCTCGAGCTTGCCGTCCGCGAGGCCAGGCGCCAGCGCAGCCGGCGGCGTTGCTTCGCCCGTCACTCCTTCCGCCATGGCGCCCTGATGCTTTCCACGACCAACCTCTCGATCCAGTTCGAAGCCAAGCCGCTGTTCGAGCACGTCTCCGTCAAGTTCAGCGACGGCAACCGCTACGGGCTCATCGGCGCCAACGGCAGCGGCAAGTCCACGCTGATGAAGATCCTGGGCGGCGAGCTGGAGCAGAGCTCCGGCGACGTCGTGCTGCAGACCGGTATGCGCATGGGCAAGCTGAACCAGAACCAGTTCGCCTACGAAGACGAGCGCGTGCTCGACG
>CAVVKQ010000016.1:0-21710 GCA_963748985.1 uncultured Pseudomonadota bacterium | reverse complement strand
GCTGGAAACGCCACCGCTGGCGTGGATCAGGATGCTGATCGCGATGGCGTCGACGACCAGCTGCACGATGGCCTGCCACTCGGCCGAGGGCGTGCGGCTCTGGATGGTCTGGATACAGACCAGTCCGAAGGCGAAGTACCCCACCGCGACGCTGAGGAAGAGGCCGGGCTGGTGGCTGCCGACGCTGTTGCTCGGGGCGTTGAAGAAGAACACCAGCAGCAGGAGCATCGGCAGCAGCAGGCGGAACACGTTCAGCAGCGAAAGTACCCGCCACGGCAGCTCGATGCCGGTAGCCCCGTGCAGGGATTCCTTCAGCTCGGTCCTGAGCACTCGCGCCATGGCCCGGCACTCTAGCAGAGGCGTCTTGGGGTAAACTGCCGAGCTTCGTTCCACCGCCTGACCGAGCCCCATGAACCTCCACGAATACCAGTCGAAGCAGCTGTTCGCCCGCTATGGCATCCCGGTGCCGTCGGGTTTCGTCGCCTCCACGCCGGAGGAAGCCGTCGATGCTGCCAAGCGCCTCGGGGGCGCGGTCTGGGTCGTCAAGGCCCAGGTACACGCGGGTGGCCGCGGCAAGGCGGGTGGCGTCAAGGTGGTCAAGTCGACGGCTGACGTCGCGGCCGCCGCCGCCGGCATGCTCGGCCAGCGACTGAAGACCAAGCAGACATCGGCAGAAGGCCTGCCGATCAACCAGGTCTACGTCGAGACCGGCTCGAAGATCGACCGCGAGTTGTACCTCAGCCTGCTTCTCAACCGTGACACGGGCCGCGTGGCGTTCGTCGCCTCGGCCGCTGGTGGCATGGACATCGAGGAAGTTGCGGCCCGGACACCCGAGAAAATCATCCGCGTCGAAATCCACCCGGCCACGGGAATCCAGGGTTCGCATTGCCGCACGCTTGCGTTCGGACTGGGCCTCAAGGGCAAGCAGATCGCGCAGTTCGAGCAGATCGCGCGCGGCCTGTTCAAACTCTACATGGACTGCGACGCCAGCCTGGTCGAGGTGAACCCGCTGATCGTCAACGGCGATGGCGATGTCATCGCCCTCGACGGCAAGATCGGCATCGAAGACAACTCGCTGTTCCGCCAGCAGGCGCTGGTCGAGATGCGCGACACCTCGCAGGAAGACGAGATGGAGCGGATCGCGGGCGAAGCCGACCTCAACTATGTCTCGCTCGACGGCGACATCGCCTGCATGGTGAATGGCGCGGGTCTCGCCATGGCCACGATGGACGTCATCCAGCTCTATGGCGGTTCGCCTGCGAACTTCCTCGACGTCGGCGGCGGCGCCACGCGTGAACGCGTGACGGTCGCGTTCAAGCTCATCCTGAACAATCCGAAGGTCAAGGCGATCCTCGTCAACATCTTCGGCGGCATCGTTCGCTGCGACATGATCGCCGAAGGCGTCATCGGCGCCGCGCGCGACCTCGGCCTGCACCTGCCGGTCGTCGTCCGCATCGAAGGCACCAACGCGCCGCAGGGCCGCAAGCTGCTCGCCGAAAGCGGGCTGGACCTGATCGTCGCCAGCGACCTGACCGACGCCGCCAGGAAGGCCGTTGCGGCCGCTGCGAGGAAGTAACCCATGTCGATCCTGATCAACAAGAACACGCGCGTGATCTGCCAGGGCTTCACTGGCAAGCAGGGCACGTTCCATTCGCAGGGTTGCCTCGACTACGGCACCAGGCTCGTCGGCGGTGTCACGCCGGGCCGCGGCGGCGAGAAGCACCTCGGCCTGCCGGTGTTCGACACCGTGCGCGATGCCGTGGCGAAGACCGCAGCCAATGCCACGATGATCTACGTGCCGCCGCCGTTCGCGGCCGACGCGATCATCGAAGCCGCCGATGCCGGCATCGAACTGATCGTGTGCATCACCGAAGGCATTCCGGTAAACGACATGGTCAAGGTCAAGGCGGCGCTGCAGGATTCGCAGTCGCGACTCGTCGGCCCGAACTGCCCCGGCGTGATCACGCCCGGAGAATGCAAGATCGGCATCATGCCGGGCTTCATTCACAAGAAGGGCAAGGTCGGCATCGTTTCGCGCTCGGGCACGCTCACGTACGAAGCGGTGTTCCAGACGACCAACGTCGGCCTCGGCCAGAGCACGTGTGTTGGCATCGGTGGCGATCCGGTCCGTGGCATGAACTTCATCGACGTGCTGGCGCTGTTCCAGGCTGACCCGCAGACCGAAGGCATCATCATGGTCGGCGAAATCGGCGGCAGCGACGAAGAGGCGGGCGCGGAGTTCATCCGCAAGCACGTCACGAAGCCGGTGGTCGCCTACATCGCGGGCGTCACGGCACCCCCGGGCAAGCGCATGGGTCATGCGGGCGCGGTGATCTCGGGCGGCAAGGGCACGGCGGCAGACAAGTTCGCGGCGCTCGAAGCGGCTCGCGTGACGACGGTGCGCTCGCCCGCGGAACTCGGCGCGGCGATCTTCAAGCGGCTCAAGGGCCGCGTCACGAAGGCCAGGGTCAAGGTGGCCCCGGTCAAGGCGAAAGCCAAGACCAGGGTGGCCGTGCGTAAGGCGAAGGTCGCGGTGAGGAAGGCTCCGCGCAAGCCGCTCAAGGTTGTGAAGTCACCGGCCAGGAAGGCGAAGGCACCAGTCCGACGAAAAAAATGACGAGTCGGTCGCGGGCGGTTTACTGCCCGCGGCTCGTCACTGATAGCAGCGGCGCTCGCCTCACGGTCAGCGCCGTTTATTTTTTGCGAAACCTACAAAACGTAGCTACAATGTAGCACATGAAGAATGCTGTCGTTCGTGCCCGCATCGATTCCGCACTCAAAGCTGAAGCCGTCCGGGTGCTGGCGGCGTGTGGCCTCGAGCCGAGTGACGCGATCCGACTGTTCCTGCAGCAGGTGGTTGCGCACCAGGGCATCCCGTTCGACATTCGCAGTGCCGAGCTCGAGCCGTCGATGGCCGAACTGCAGGTGCTGAAGCGCCAGTCGCAAGCGCGCGATCACCGCATCGCGAGATCGGCCGACGTCGCAAAGGGTCAGATGCTGCTGCTTCGCCCGCAGCGACTGCGCGGCGCCAAGGTTCGCTGGCCGAAGGCCAGCCTGGTGTGACCGACTCGGCCCGCGCCCTGCATGCGACCCAGCTGACACCCGATGAGGTGGAGCGGATCCTGCGAGTGTGCGGAACCGACGCCCTGCTCGTGGGCGGACAGGCGCTCGCTGCCTGGGCCGTGCACTACAACATCCAACCGATCGGTGAGCTGTCCCGCGCAGTGACCATGGACGTCGACTTCATCGGCACGAGCGACGTCGCCCACGCGCTGCAGCGAGCACTCGGCCAGCCTTGGAAGCTGCGTAAGGGCACGCTCGACGACGTCGGCGGCCAGGTGGCCAAGGTTTATGCAAAGACCATGGACGGTATCAAGCAGGTCGACTTCCTCTCAGGGATCGTCGGCCTCGACACTGAAGTCGTCTGCAGGCGTGCCACGGAAGTCACCTTGCCCGACGGCGTCGCAGTGAAAGTGCTGCACCCACTGGACGTGCTCGAGAGCCGGCTGCGCAATCTCGATTCGATCCCAACCAAGCGCGACGCCACAGGTGTGGCGCAGGCGCGCCTTGCCGTGAGCGTGGTGCGGGCGTTCATCGAGGACTACATGGATGGAGGTAATGATCCGCGCACGGTGCGGCAGGCCGTCCAGCGCGTTGCGAAGATCGCACTTGATCCGAGACTTGCCCAGGTTGCGTTCAACTACGACGTCGAAGTGCTCGTCGCGATCCCAGTAGAGCGAATTGCTTACCCCCGGTTCCACGAACGGCAGTGGCCAAGAATCCTGGCGCGGTTCGAACGGAAGCGCGAGAAATTTGCAGCCTTGCAAGCCAGGCGCAACGCACTGCAGGCGCACCGATCAACTTAGCCCATATGCTCCAACTCATTGCAGTCTCGAAGTCCTTCGGCGGCCCGGCCGGCCGCTGCGTGCTCGACGGCGTGGCGCTCACCGTGGTGCCGGGCGAGTACGTGGCGATCGTCGGCGAATCCGGTGTCGGCAAGTCCACGCTGCTGAACCTGATCGCGGGACTCGACGTACCCGACAGCGGCCAGTTGCTGCTCGAGGGGCGTGACCTCGCCCGGCTCGGCGAGGAGGACCGTACCCAGGTCCGTCGCACCCGCATGGGATTCGTGTTCCAGGCGTTTCACCTGTTGCCGCACCTGAGCATCGCCCGCAACGTCGCGTTGCCGCTGGCGTTGAACGGACTGGCGGGTCGCGCAGCCGACGAGCGCGTGCTGGAATTGCTCGAGGCCGTGGGCCTGGCCGATCGCGCGACCAGTTTCCCGCGCGAGCTGTCCGGCGGCGAGTCGCAGCGTGTCGCCGTGGCGCGCGCGCTGGCGCACCGTCCAGCGCTGGTACTCGCAGACGAGCCGACCGGCAATCTTGATCCCGACAATGCGGCGATGATCCTGGAGGTGCTGCGTGCGCAGATCAAGCGCGACAACGCAGCGGGCATCCTCGTCACGCATTCCGCCGCGGCGGCAGCTTCGACCGACCGTGTCTACGAACTCACGCGCGCCGGGCTGACGCTTCGAACATGAGCGTTGCGGCACAGGCACTGCCTCCGGGCAGGAATGCGCTGCGGGCCCGACTGTCGCTGCTCGATGCCTCGGCTCTTGGCCCGCTGCGCCAGGCGCCGGGCCGCACCCTGCTGGCCGTCCTCGCGATTGCGCTCGGCGTCGCGCTCGGTTTTGCGGTCTATCTCATCAATCGCGTCGCCGCAGACGAAGTGCAGGGAGCGTCGCGCTCGCTGTTCGGTCTCGCCGATCTCACCGTGCAGTCGCCGGGCTCCGGCTTTGACGAGTCGCTGTTCCCTCGGCTCCTGCGCGTGCCCGGCGTGGCTGCGGCGAGTCCGGTCGTCGAAGTACAGGTGCGACTGCCGGGGCGGGAGCGGAACCTGAAGCTGCTCGGCATCGATCCATTCCGTGCGCTGCAGTTGCAACCCGCGCTCGCTGGCGCCGGTGCGACAACCGCACGGCAAGGGCAGGGGCTGCTTGCCGAGAGTTCGATCTGGCTGAGTCCCGCGGCGGCTCAGTCACTGGAACTCGAGGTGGGTGATGACCTCGACGTGCAGGTGGCGCTCGACCGCGTGAGCTTCCGGGTTGCTGGCGTACTGCCGCCCGGTGCTTACGCCCAACCCGTCGGACTGCTTGACATCGGCGAGGCGCAGTGGCGACTGCAACGGCTGGGCCGACTCGATCGCGTCGACCTTCGACTCGTGCCTCAGGCTGACCGCCAGGCCGTTCGTGCCGCCATCGTTGCCTTGCTGCCGCCCGGTGCGCAGGTCGTCACGCCGGGCGAAGCGACGGACGACGCCGTGCGCCTGACCCGCGCGTACCGGTCGAACCTGACCGCACTCGCGCTGGTCGCGCTGTTCACCGGCGCGTTCCTGGTCTACGCCACGCAATCGCTCGCCGTGGCGCGACGCCGCCGCGAAATCGCGCTGCTGCACGCCATGGGCATGTCGGTGCGCGAGCAACTGACGGCGTCCCTGCTGGCGGGAATGATCGTGGGTGCGCTCGGCGCCGCGCTGGGTGTCGTCCTCGGTGCGCTCGTGGCACGTGCGGGGCTCGCTTCCTTCGGCGCCGACCTCGGGGCCGGCTATTTTCGCGGCGTCGCACCTGCGCTGAACGTCACCGCGGGCGAATACCTCGTTTTCTTCCTGCTCGGCGTCGGCGCCGCGCTGGTCGCCACGTTCGGGCCCGCTCGCGAGGCAGCGTCCGTGCCAGCGGCCGCAGCGCTGAAGGCCGGTGACGAAGCTCCGCTGGCGCCGCGCACGCACGGCAGGATCGCTCTCGCCTTGTTCGCAGCCGGCGTACTCGCGCTTGCCCTGCCGCCGCTCGAAGGCATTGCGCTGCCGGGTTACGTTTCGATCGCCTGCCTGTTGCTGGGCGCGGTCTTCCTGACGCCGAGTATCGCGTCCACCGTGTTCTCCCGCCTCCGCACCGACGGACCGGCCTGGCGTGAGGTGGCAGTGGCCCAGCTCCGCGGCACCGCGCGTCGCGCGACCGTCAGTATTGCCGCCGTGCTCGTCAGCTTCAGCTTGATGGTCGCAATGGCGATCATGGTGTTCTCGTTCCGCATGTCGCTCGAGGCATGGATGCAGCGCATCCTGCCGGCAGATCTCTACGTGCGCGCGGGTTCAGCCGCGGCCGGCGCATACCTGGACGTGAATGCGCAGCGATCCATCACGTCACTGCCGGAGATTGTCCGTGCGGACTTCGTGAAGTTCCAGGACGTGCTGTTGCCCGGCGAGCGCCTGCCCCTCACCATCATCGCGCGCCCGATCCTCGAGTCGACCGCCGACCAGGTGATTCCGATCCGACGGTCGGCGCCCGGGTCCGCACCGCAGGGAGCCATTCCGGTGTGGGCTTCCGAAGCCGCGCTGGACTTGCGCGGATTCGATATCGGCACGGAATTCGACCTGCCCATCGGCGGCAAAGTCGTGCGCGCAACTGTTCGCGGCATCTGGCGCGATTACGAGCGTCCGGGCGGTTCGATCGTCATGAACCGCGAAACCTTCATCGCATTGAGCGGCGAACACACCGCCACGACGGCGGCGCTCTGGCTGCGGCAAGGCACCGATACCGGGGAATTCAGCGGACGACTGCGCGACGCCATTGCGCGCAGCGGCGACTACGACATCGCCATTCCAGGCGAGATCCGCAGGCGCTCGCTCGCCCTGTTCGACCGCACCTTCGCCGTCACCTACCTGCTCGAAGCCGTCGCGGTCCTGATCGGCCTGTTCGGCATCAGTGCGAGCACGAGTTCGCAGGTGCTCGCCCGGCGTGGTGAGTTCGGCATGCTGCGACACCTTGGCGTCACGCGTCGCGAGATAGGACGCATGCTCGCCTTCGAAGGGGCGGCACTCGGCGCGATCGGGGTTGCCGCAGGTCTTGTCGTTGGCGCGATCGTCAGCATGATCCTGATCTTCGTCGTCAACCGGCAGTCGTTTCACTGGACGATGGACGTGCACGTGCCGTGGGGCCTGCTTGCGGTCCTGAGCGTCGTCCTGATCGGTGCCGCTGCGGCGACAGCGGCTGTCAGCGGACGTCGCGCGATGGGCGAGGACGTGGTCCGTGCGGTGAAGGAGGACTGGTGAGGTCGCGTCGTCCTGCGGCAGGTGTCTTCGCGCTCCTCCTCTCGTTGCGCGCGCTCGGCGAGGTTGTGTATCCACCGGTCGTGCCGGGCTACGAACTCGAATTTCCGCGCGACGAAGGCAGTCACCCTGACTACCGTATCGAGTGGTGGTACGTCACCGGCCAGCTCGAGGATGGCGCCAGCAAGGTCAAGGCACCGCTCGGTTTTCAGGTCACGTTCTTTCGCGTGCGCACGGGGCTTGCGGCCGACAATCCGAGCAGCTTCGCGCCGCGGCAGGTGCTGTTTGCGCATGCGGCAATCGCCGACCCGGTCAGCGGCAAGCTCCATCCTGCGCAACGCAGCGCACGCACCGGATTCGACCTGGCGTATGCACGCGAGGGCCAACTGGACGTGACGCTGGACGACTGGTCAATCCGGCAGGTGGCACCCGGCAAGTACGTCACGGTGTGTCATGGCGAGGACTTCGCCTTCGAACTCACGCTCGCCTCGACTCAGCCGCCATTGCTGCAGGGTGAGCGCGGCTTCAGCCGCAAGGGGCCGGACCCGCTTGCGGCGAGTTACTACTACAGCCTGCCGCAGCTTGCGGTCACCGGCGACGTGACGGTGGGTGGCAGCACTCGGAAGGTCAGCGGACAGGCGTGGTTCGACCATGAATGGTCGAGTGATTACGTCGACCAGAGCGCGCTCGGATGGGATTGGCTGGGCGTGAACATGGCCGACGGCGGGGCGCTCATGGCCTTCCGCATGCGCGATCGCCAGGGTGGCGCGCGCTGGGCGAGCGCGACGCTGCGATTGCCGACTCCAGCCGGGGTGGGAGAGGTGACCACCTTCGGTCCCGAAGCAGTGCGCTGGACACCGCTGCAGTCCTGGCGTTCTCCGCGGACCGGGGTGACGTACCCGGTCCAGTGGCGGGTCCAGGTCGGCGATCGGCGGTATCGCGTCGAGCCGTTGGCTCTCGATGCCGAACTCGATTCACGCCCGACGACCGGAATCCTGTATTGGGAGGGCCCGATCCGGCTCATCGACGAGGCAACGGGCAAGGAAGCCGGTCGCGGCTACCTCGAGCTGACGGGGTACGGCGGCAAGCTCGACTTATGAACTCTCTCACCCGCTGCAGCGGGGGGTAACAGGTGCCGCGTATCACAGGCGGCCGATCCGGGGCCTTCCCCCGAGCGCGTGTCTGCCTTTCCAAGCTCGGGGGAAGGCCCCGGATCGGCCGCCTGCAACCAGCGCTAAAGCTGCGGCGAGTTGAACGTGTCGCAGACGTTCGGGTCGCCCGAATTCATCCCCGTCATCAGCCAGCGACTGCGCTGTTCCGACGTGCCGTGCGTGAATGCATCGGGCACGACGCGGCCCTGGGTTGCGCGCTGCAGCGTGTCGTCGCCGATGGCCGTCGCAGCGCGCATGCCTTCGTCGATGTCCTGCTGGGTGATGTTGAGTGCGTGGTGCCGCGTCTCGCGCCCACACCCCGGCGTAGCAGTCCGCCTGCAACTCCAGCATCACGGAGTACTGGTTCGCCTCGGCCTTGCTGCCGGCCTGTTGCTGCGCCTGCTGCACTTTCTCGGCCGTGCCCGTCAGGTTCTGCACGTGATGACCGACTTCGTGGGCAATCACGTAGGCCTGGGCGAAATCGCCGGGGGCGCCGAACCTCTGCTCCAGTTCCTGGAAGAACGAGAGGTCGAGGTAGAGTTTCTGGTCGAGCGGGCAGTAGAACGGCCCCATCGCGGCCTGACCGGTGCCGCACGCGGATCCGTCTGCCCGCTGAACATCACCATCGTCGGTGGCGTGTACTTGCCACCGAACAGCTTGCCCCAGGTCTCCTCGGTCTGTGCGAGCGTCACGCCCGCGAGTTCGCTGAGTTGCGCCTCGGGTGCCGACTCCTGGTACGGCTGTGACGGCTGTTGCGGCTCCACCTCGGTCTGCTTCGTCGCTACGCCCAGGAACGGCAGCGGATTGATGCCGAAGAAGCTCAACACGATGAGGAACAGAACCCCGCCCACGCTCAGGCCCACGCCCTTGCGCACGGGCGACATGCCTCTGCGGTCTTCGATGTTCGAGCTGCGACGCTGCCCGCGAATATCCATGCTGTCGGTCTCCTGCGGTGGAGTCGAACTATGTCATCTCCGTCCGGTGGCGGGGAAGTGTCCGCGAAAAGTGTCCGCCCACCGCAGTCGGACACCCGGACACCTCGCCTGGATCTCGTGTGCAGCCATAAATGACTTCCAAAACATGGCCTTGCGCGATCTGCGACGGCTGGCACGATCCCTGCAAACTAAACCACTGTCTACCGCATCCAAGCCAGTGACATGTCAATCGCCAGCATCAAGCGAACTCCAGACAAGATTGCCGCGCCGGGCATGCGCAGCACCGACGGTCAGGATCGCGTCGTCGAGCAGGCCACCGGATGGCAGCACGATCGACGCGTCCGCATCGCCGCGGCTGTCGCGCTGCTCGTGCTCGGTGCGGCGGTCCTGGTGTGGTTCCTGAAGGGCTGGGCGTCGACGGACGCGACCGTCGCGCTGGACCGTGTGCGTATCGCGACGGTGACACGCGGTGAATTTCTGAGCGACGTCGCGGCGCAGGCCACCGTCGTGGCCGCCGTCAGTCCCACGATGTATGCGCCTGCGGCCGGCACGGTGACCCTCAACCGCAATGCGGGCGATACGGTCAAGAAAGGCGACCTGCTCGCGACCGTGGAAAGTCCCGGCCTGAAGAACGAATTCGAGCGCGAGCGCGCCACCTACGAAAGCCTTGTCGTCGACCTGCGCCGCCAGGAGATCGACGTGCGCCGCAAGATCCTGCAGAGCCAGCAGAACGCGGACATGGCCGGTGTCGCGATCCGTGCCGCCGAGCGGGAATTTGCCCGGGCGCAGACGTCCTGGGACCAGCGGATCATCAGCCAGCGGGATTACCAGCGCGCCCAGGACGATCTCGACGAGGCGAAGCTCACGCATCACCACGCGGTCGAGACCGCGGGCCTGGAGAAGGAAGGTCTCGAGTTCGAATTGCAGACACGACGCCTGCAGCGCGACCGGCAGCAGCTGCTGGTCGAAGATCTCGAACGCCGGGTCGGCGAACTCGCGGTGAAGTCCCCGGTCGACGGCATGGTCGGCAACCTCGCGGTGACGCAGAAAGCGGCCGTGCAGCAGGATGCGGCGCTACTCACCGTCGTCGATCTGTCTGCGCTCGAAATCGAGTTCCGCGTCGCCGAGACCTACGCCGGGACCATCGGCGTCGGCATGCAGGCCGATGTGTCGTATGGCGGCAAGACGTATGCGGGTGAAGTGAGCACGATCTCGCCGGAAGTGCGCCAGGGCGAAGTCACCGGGCGCGTGCGACTGCGCGAGATCCCGGCGGGCCTGCGCCAGAACCAGCGCGTTTCGGTGCGCATCCTGATGGACAAGCGCGACAACGTACTCAAGGTGGAGCGCGGCGGTTTTTACGAGGCCGGCGGTGGCGCCACGGCCTATGTCGTGAAAGACGACGTCGCCGAGCAACGCCCGATCAAGACCGGCGCCGTGAGCGTGCGCGAAATCGAAATCGTCGATGGTCTCGCCGCGGGCGACCAGATCGTGATTTCGGACACCGAAGATTTCAAGAATGCGCCGCGCGTGATGCTCGCGGACTGACGAACGAACGCAAGAGGACGAACCATGTTCGAAATGACCCAGGTGACGAAGGCCTACCGTACGGACCTGCTCGAGACGCATGCGCTGCGCGAGTTCAGCCTGAAGGTCGACAAGGGCGAATTCGTTGCGGTAACCGGGCCGTCGGGCTCGGGCAAGACCACGTTCCTCAACGTGGCGGGCCTGCTCGAGACTTTCGATTCCGGCAGCTACCGCCTCGACGATGTGGACGTCAGCAAGCTCGACGACGACGCGCGCTCCAAGGTCCGCAACCACAAGATCGGGTTCATCTTCCAGAGCTTCAACCTGATCCCCGACCTGAACGTGTTCGACAACGTCGACGTGCCGCTGCGCTACCGCCGCATGCCCGCCGCCGAACGTCGCGAGCGGATCAACTCCGCGCTCGACCTGGTGGGGCTCTCCTCGCGCATGAATCACCTGCCGTCACAGCTTTCGGGTGGCCAGCAGCAGCGCGTCGCCATTGCGCGCGCGCTTGCGGGCGATCCGGCATTGCTGCTCGCCGACGAACCCACCGGCAACCTCGACTCGCTGATGGCGCGTCAGGTCATGGACCTGCTCGAACAGATCAACGGCATGGGCGCCACCATCGTGATGGTCACGCACGACCCGGAGCTCGCGCGACGCGCGCACCGCAACGTGCAGGTCATCGACGGCCAGATCACGGACTACAAACCGTACGAAGCGCACGCGGCCACCGTGACGATGCTGCACCCGAAAGCAGCTGACGCGACCTACGGCTGACCGGGCAGGGAGGTTCCACCATGTTCGCTTACGACCTGCGCCTCGCGCTCGACAGCATGAAGCGTCACCCGGGGCTTTCGGCGCTGATGGTGCTGGCAATCGCGCTTGGCATTGCCGTCTGCACCGTGACGTTCACGATCTACCACGCGATGGCGACCAACCCGATCCCGCAGAAGAGCGGCCAGCTCTATGCGGTGACGCTCGACACGTGGAGTGCCGAGCGCCCGTACGACGACGAGAAGCCGGAGAATCCGCCGCAGTTGCTGACCTATCGCGACGCCATGTTCCTGTACGGCGCCAAGGCGGCTGCACGGAGCCTCGTGATGTACAAGTCCGGTGCGCTGCTGCTGCCGGAACGACAGGGCGTCAAGCCGTTCAATGCCATGCTCCGCGTCACGACGCACGAGTTCTTCCCGATGTTCGACGTGCCGTTCCAGTACGGCCAGGGCTGGGACGCGGCGGCCGATGAAGGTCCCCGGCCCGTGGTCGTCCTGAGCGACGAGACCAATGACAAGGTGTTCGGCGGCGAAAACAGCGTCGGTCGCATGGTCAAGCTTGGCAAGGTCGAGTATCGGGTCGTGGGTGTGCTGCAGCCGTGGGCGCCGAGCCCGAGTTTCTACGACCTCAACAACGGCGCGTTCGAGGACCCCGAGGACGCCTACGTGCCCTATGGCTGGGGCAAGGCGCAGGAATTGCCGGTGTACGGCAACACCAACTGCTGGAAGCCGGAGACCGGCGAAGGCTATCAGGACTTTCTGAACTCCGAATGCGTCTGGCTGCAGTTCTGGGCGGAGTTGCCGACGGCGGTCGCGCGCGACAAGTACCAGGCGTTCGTCGACAACTACGTGCGCAGCCAGAAGGCGGCGGGGCGGATGCCGCGGCCGCTCAACAACAGGCTCTACGACGTCGAGCAGTGGCTGGACCGGAACGAGGTCGTGCAGAAGGACAACCGCGTGCTGATCGGCATCGCGCTGATGTTCCTGGGCGTGTGCCTGGTCAACGTGGTCGGCCTGCTGCTCGCCAAGTTCCTGAACGCGGCGCCACTCACCGGACTGCGGCGCGCGCTCGGGGCGAGCCGGCGCGACATCGTTCGTCAGCACATGACGGAGGTCCTGCTGATCGGGCTCGCCGGCGGGGGGCTCGGCCTGTTGCTCGCGGTGGCCGGACTGGCCGGAATTCGCACGCTGTACAACTCGGATTTCAATGCCAGCTCGGCTGAGCGGTTGACGCAGATCGATCCGGTCATCGTCCTCGCCACGCTCGCGCTGGCGCTGCTCGCCGGTGCGGTCGCGGGCCTGTACCCCTCGTGGCGAATCGGCCGCACCGCGCCGGCCGTCTACCTCAAGACGCAGTAAGTTCGAAGGACACACCGAACATGGACATCAAGCCAATCCTCAGTTCGCTGCGCCGCAGCCCGACGGGTGCCATCCTGGTGGCGCTGCAGATCGCGCTGGCGCTCGCGATTGTCGTCAATTCGCTGTTCATCATCGTGCAGCGGTACGAGAAGGTGAACCGCGACCCGGGCGTCGACGTGCCCAACATCTTCTTCGTCGGGTGGGTGTCATCAGGCGACGGATTCAAGGGCGAGGTGACGATGCGCGAGGACCTGCAGATCCTGCGCAGCCTTCCCGGCGTCGTGGCGGCTACGGTCGTCAATGCCGTGCCGCTGTCGGGTGGAGGATCCAGCACCTCGGTGTTTACCGAGCCCAATGAAAAGGGCACGCGTGCGGACATGAACTATTTCGAGGTGGACGAGCAGGGCCTCGACACGCTCGGTGTCACGCTGCTCGAAGGGCGCAACTTCGATGCCACGATCGTCACGAAGCCGCCCCGCAACAGTTCGTTCTCACCCTCGGGAATCCTGGTCACGCAGGATGTGGCGAAGGAGCTGTTCCCGAAGGAGCCTGCCCTGGGCAAGACGATCTATACCGGCACCAGTCAGCCGGTCACGATCCTCGGCATCATCGACCACATGCACGGTTCGTGGCCGGGTTGGGACAAGGTCGGCAATGTCGCCCTGTTCCCCGTGATTCCCGACGAGACCTACGCGCGCTACATGGTCCGGGCGAAGCCCGGTCAGCGCGATGTGCTGATGAAACAGGCGGAGGACGTCCTGAACAAGGTGGACAACGGGCGCGTGATCCTCAAGGTGCGTTCGCTCGAGTACTTCGCGGCCAACTCCTACGCGGACGACCGCGCCATGGCCGTGTACCTGAGCGTGGTCATCGCACTGCTGCTGGGCATTTCGGCGCTCGGCATCTTCGGGCTGGCGGCGTTCAATGTCAGCACGCGCACCAAGCAGATCGGCACCCGTCGCGCGGTCGGCGCCCGTCGCACCGACATCCTGCAGTACTTCCTGGCCGAGAACTGGCTGATCACGTCGCTGGGCGTGGTCCTTGGCTGCGTCCTGGCGCTGGTGCTGGGGTACTGGCTCAGCACGACGTTCGAACTCCCGCGACTGAAGCTCTATTATCTGCTGCTGGGGGTGGTCGGGCTCTGGATCGTCAGCCTTGCGGCAGCGTTCCGGCCTGCACGTCGCGCTTCGATGGTCTCGCCGGCGATTGCCACCCGTACCGTCTGAACACACGCAACAGGTTGCAGCCAGCCGAATGCAGGGTCGCACGCTACTGGTCATAGACGACAACGATGCCGTACGTACGGCGCTCGACGTCCTGCTGACCCTCGAAGGCGCGAAGGTGGAATGCGTGGCCACGCCCCGCGCGGGCCTCGAACGCGTCGCGCGGGGCGGCATCGACCTGGTCATCCAGGACATGAACTTCCAGCGCGAGGCGACCTCGGGCGACGAAGGCATCGCGCTGTTCCGCTCGCTGCGGGCGGCGCAACCCGACCTGCCGGTGGTCCTGCTCACCGCCTGGACGCAGCTCGAAACCGCAGTCGAACTCGTGAAGGCGGGCGCCGCGGATTACCTCGCCAAGCCGTGGGACAACGCGCGGCTGGTGACGACGGTGCGCAACCTGCTGCAGCTGCACACGGCGCTGGCGGCGGAGCGTGAACGCCTGGCACGCGTCGATCGATCGCACGCCGAGCTCGCGGCGCGATTCGACCTGCGCGGCATCGTGTATCGCAGCGCCGCCATGCATGCCGTCGTGCAGATGGCCACGCAGGTCGCCAAGGCAGACGTGCCAGTGCTCGTCACGGGCCCGAACGGTGCGGGCAAGGAAATCCTCGCCGAGATCATCCAGGCCAACTCCACGTCGAGGACAGGTCCGTTCGTGCGGGTGAACGCCGGGGCGTTGCCGGCGGATCTGCTCGAGAGTGAATTGTTCGGTGCGGAGGTCGGTGCTTACACGGGCGCTTCGAGGGCACGCGAAGGCCGCTTCGAGGCAGCGCACGGCGGGACGCTGTTCCTCGACGAAATCGGCAACCTGCCCCTGACTGGGCAGGCCAAGCTGTTGCGCGTGCTGCAGACCGGCGAGTTCGAGCGGCTCGGCTCCAGCCAGACCCGCAAGGTGAATGTCCGGATTCTTTCAGCGACCAACGCACCGCTCGGGGAAGCCATCCGGCAGGGCCGCTTCCGTGAAGACCTCTATTACCGGCTCAACGTCATCGAACTGCAGGTGCCGCCGCTCGCCGATCGGCGCGACGACATCCTGCCGCTGGCAAGGCACTTTCTGGAACCGGGATATGGGCTGCTGCAGGATGCCGAGCGCCTGCTGGTGCGTTACGACTGGCCCGGCAACGTGCGCGAACTGCGCAACAGCATCCGCCGTGCCTGCCTGCTTGCAGGCTCGACGCGCATCGCGGCGGCCGACCTGATGCTGCCGGGATCGGGCACCACGGGAACGTGGGAAGCGCTGCCCGCCCGCGAGCCCGACCGCGATGAAATCGAAAGTGCGCTCACGCGTCACGAGGGCGTGATCGCCAAGGCCGCGCGCGACCTGGGCCTCTCGCGCCAGTCGCTGTACCGGCGCATGGAGAAACTCGGCATCGCGCCCGGCAGTCAGGACGGACGCTGAATCATGCGGCGGCGGCGGGTCACGCTCTTCCTCGTCGCGCTGGGGCTGTTGACGCTCATCGCGCTTGCCCTCATGGACGTCGCGTGGCCCTACCGGATCGCAGCGCTGGTGTTCGCGACGATCGCGTACGCGACGCTGGCCTGGTGGGTGCGCCGCTCGCTGCACATGCAGGAGTCGCTGCTCGATGCCCTCGCCGACGGCATCTCGAGCCTGCACGACGCGGACTACAGCGTGAGCATCGCGAAGCCCCGGGATGCAAGTTGGCGCAAGCTCGTGACTGCGTACAACACGCTGGGCGGCAAGCTGCGCAGCCAGCGCCAGGACCTCTACCAGCGCGAACTGCTGCTCGACACCGTGATCCAGGCCTCGCCGCTGGCGCTGATCCTGACGAACGCCACGGGCACGATCCTGTACGCGAATCTCGCGGCCCGGCAGTTGCTGTCCGCGGGTCGCAAGCTCGAAGGCCTTGCGCTCTCGCCCCTGCTCGAGCCGATGCCTGCCTCGCTGCGCGAGGCACTCGAGGACAACCGGGACCGGCTCTTCACCGCAACCATCCACGCCGATGCCGAGGTGTTCCACGTTTCGCACAGGCAATTCCTCCTCAACGGGCAGCCGCACCGCCTGCGCCTGCTGAAGCAGCTCACGCGCGAGGTCAACGCCCAGGAAGTCGCGATCTGGAAGCGCGTGATCCGTGTCATTGCGCACGAGATCAACAATTCCGTCGCCCCGATCGCGTCGCTGGCGCAGTCGGGCCAGCGCCTCGCCTTGCAGCCGGACACGGGGCAGCTGATGCGCGTGTTCGGGGCGATCGAGGAGCGCATGTCGCACCTGGCGCAGTTCGTCGACGGGTACTCGCGTTTTGCCAAGCTGCCGAAGCCGCGCCCCGCGCACGTCGAATGGCGCCGGTTTCTCGATTCGCTGCAGGCCGTCGCTCCGTTTGCGCTCGATGGCATCGTGCCCGGCGAGGTGGGGTGGTTCGACGAGTCGCAACTCGAGCAGGTGATGATCAACCTGCTCAAGAACGCCACGGAAGCAGGTTCGCCGCCGTCGTCGACCTTCGTGTCGGTCCGCCCCGCGCGTGGCGGCTGGACGGTCGAGGTGCGCGACCGCGGCTCGGGCATGAGCCCCGATGTGCTGACCAACGCCTTGCTGCCGTTCTATTCGACCAAGCCTGCCGGGAGCGGGCTCGGCCTGACGCTGTGCCGGGAGATCGTGGAGGCGCACGGCGGCTCGCTCGAAGCGGGCAACCGGACCGACGGGGAGGAGGGAGTCGTGGTCCGGTTCTGGCTGCCGCCGTCGCCCGTCACTTCGGATTACGGACTGCGGTCGTCGATCGTCGAGCCCGCGTCGACCCACACGCCGTAGCTGCACCGCAGGACCTGCGAGCCGCTGGCGACCAGGTCGTCGTTGCGGAATTCGCTGCCGTTGAACCAGCACACCGCTGCGCCGGGCACTTGCTGTCGCACGACATCGGTATCGATGTCGTCCTCGACGGCAATCGGGGAGTTGCGCAGTTCAGGGTCGGGCGATCCGACCTGGGTGATTGAAACGTGCTCATGCAACATGACCGTTCTCCCGTGCGTTACCCAAGTCCATGGTAGACCCGATGCGGGCTCGTACACAGTCGGAATATGCGCACGGCGCTCCTTTGGCTCTCGAGTTTGGAAAGTAGGCGCGCAATGGCGTCACAAGCGGTTGATCCGGAGCCTTCCCCCGAGCTTGGAAAGGCAGACACGCGCTCGGGGAAAGGCTCCGGATCAACCGCTTGCGAGATTGCGGCCGAGCGCCTTTTCCGTCGCTGCGGAAAGGTGCGCAAGGCGCAAGTAACCGAATCGTCGTAGCCCTCACCCCAGTCCTCGCCGCCCGGGTGCAGGGGTAGAATCGGCCAATGCAACAACCATTGACCTTCGATTTCCTGCGTTCGCAGATCGTCGGCATCGATTCGGCGTTCGAGACGCCGTTCGGCCGCCGGCTGATGGTTTATTGCGATTACACGGCGTCGGGCCGCTGCCTGCTCTTCGTCGAGCGCTACCTGCAGCACCTGCAGCGCATCTACGCCAACACGCACACGGAAGACGACCTGACGGGCCGCAGCATGAGCCGCCTGCTGCACGAAGCGGAGCGCACCATCAAGCGCTCCGTGAATGCCGGGCCGCACGGGCGCATCGTGGCCTGCGGCACCGGCGCCACCGGCGCGATCGACAAGCTGCAGCAGATTCTCGGTGTCGCGTTGCCGCCGGCTACACGCAAGGTCGTGGGCGACCAGCTGCGAGCCTTCATGGGTGATGCGAAGTTCGAAGAATTCCGTCGCTTCCAGCAGTCGCGACAGCCGGTGGTGTTTGTCGGCCCCTATGAGCATCACAGCAACGAAGTCACGTGGCGGCAGGGTCTCGCCACGGTCGTCGAGGTCAATCTCGCCGCTGATGGCAGTGTGGACGTCGAACACCTGCAACACCTGCTGCGTGCGCCGGAGTACCAGGGCCGCCTGCGCATTGGCTCGTTCTCGGCCGCGTCCAACGTCACCGGCATGCGCTCCCCGACGCGCGAGATCGCGAAGCTGCTGCATGCACACGATGCGTACGCATGCTTCGACTATGCCGCGAGCGCGCCCTACGTCGAAATCGACATGAATCCTGCGCCGGACGCTGCGGGTGGCGACGCTTCGTACGACGCCGTCTTCCTCTCGCCGCATAAGTTTCTCGGCGGTCCGGGTTCGAGCGGCGTGCTCGTCTTCAACGAACGCCTGTATTCACGCGACCTGCCGCCGAGCGTCGCGGGTGGCGGTACCGTCGACTACGTGAGTCCGCTGGACCAGGATTTCATCGCGGACATCGAAGAGCGCGAGAAAGCCGGCACGCCGGGCGTGCTGCAGACGATGAAGGCGGCGCTGGCGCTGGACCTCAAGCAGAAGATCGGCGTCGAGCGCATCGAGGCGCGCGAGCACGAGCTGCTGCGCCGCGCGATGCAGCAGTGGTCTGCCAACGAGCGCTTCGAGTTGCTCGGCAATGCCGATCCAGCCCGCCGCATCGGCATCGTGTCGTTCAACCTGCGCGATGCACGCGGACGCTACCTGCATCCCAAGTTCGTGACGGTGCTGCTCAACGACCTGTTCGGCATCCAGTCGCGTGCCGGTTGTTCATGCGCGGGTCCGTACGGTCACCGCCTGCTGGGCATCGACGAGACGACCTCGGAGCAGTACCGGGACTGGGTGCGCAAGGGCTTCCAGGGCATCAAGCCCGGCTGGTGCCGCGTCGGGTTCCATTACGCGATGGACGATGCCGACGCCCGGTTCATCACGGACGCAGTTGATTTCGTCGCGCAGCAGGGACACTGCTTCCTGCCGCTCTATGAGTTCGATCCTCCCACCGGGATGTGGACGCACCGCGAGTTCCAGGAACAGCACGAACGCTTTTCGATCGAAGCCGCGCTCGAGTCCAGGGGCTGTGAGCAGACCGCGCTGCCCACCGCGGAGCGCGTGCGTCTCTATGCGGAGTGCCTGCAGCAGGCCAGGGAAATGGCAGCTCGACTGGGTGAACCAGGGGCCGGCTCGTGCAGCAAGGCTTTCGAATTCGGCGAGCTGCAGTTCTTCAATCTGTAGGAATTCGTCACAAACAGGCCTCGACGGGCGGAGTACAGATTTCTGTATAATCGCGCCCATGAAGACGACGCTGGACCTCGATGACGAGTTGCTGGTGCGCGCCAAGGCGCTCGCGGCTCGTGAAGGCCGCAGCCTCACCGGGCTCATCGAAGACGGACTGCGCCTGCGATTGAGGGTGCGGCGTCAGCGGACCGGGAACGTGGCAGAGCCGGAAATTGCGGTGTACGAAGGTCGTGGCGGCCTGGTGCGGGGCGTTGACCCCCTCTCCAATCGATCCCTTGCCGACGCGGCTGACGATGACACCTGACGTCAACGTGCTGCTGGCGGCGTTCCGGCCCGATCATCCACATCACGAAGTTGCGCTGGCCTGCGTCCGGGCCGGCGTGTCCGGTGTCGCGACAGGGCGGAGCTTTGTCTTGTTACCCATGGTGGTCGCGGGCTTCCTGCGTCTGGCCACGCATGCGAAGGTCTTCCGTGAACCTGCGCCGTCGCAAGCCGCTGTCGAGTACATCGATTCATTGCTGGCGGTCCCGGGTGTCGAGCTTGCTGAACTCGGGCGCGAGTGGCCGGCGTTGCGCCGCTTGCTGCGCGATCACTCTATAACTGGCAACGATGTGCCCGATGCGTGGATCGCGGCGGCCGTGCAGACCATTGGCGAGCATCTCGCCACGTTCGACCGAGGCTTTCTGCGCCTGCTGGGCAGGACCGAACTGACCTTGCTCAGCCCCCGCTGATCTTGATGAGTCAAAGCCCGAGAACGAGACGCAACCCTTCGTCCACGTGACGCATCGTCGTGCCCGGGACTGCGCGGACTCTCTGCGTGAGCAGCTGGCGGTCGAGTGTGACCACCTGTGAGACGTTCACGACCGAAGGCTTCGCCAGTCCTGATTCGCTCTTGCCCATGCGCACGTTGCCGGGCGAATCCGCCAATGCCAGGTTCGACGTGATGACGGCCGCGACGACTGTGGCGATGCGGCTCTGGTTGAACGGGTCGGCCTGAATCACCAGCACAGGCCGGCGAAAGCCGGGGCCGGAACCGGTCGGTGCCGGCAGCGATGCCCACCAGACCTCACCACGCTTCATCGACGAGATTCTTGAGTTGCGCGCGCTGGATTGCCGGCTCGATTTCTGACGGTTGCGCGCCATATAGCGCGTTCAGGCGGGCGGTCACCTCTTCGGCGCCGCGCGCGCTCAGGTAGGTGGCCAGGGCGTCGCTGTACAGCTGGCTGCGGGAAATGCCGAGCTGGTGCGCGAGGTGCTCGCCGGCTTCGAACACCTCGTCCGGCACCGAAATTGCGATCTTCATACCAGAACGGTATCACCACGGTATGACCCGTGCAAATCCGTTTGTGAGCGGTCGTTCAGTGTTCCGTCGCGAGCGCGTTCCCAGTGCGCGCAACATCGTGCCGCGCGAACTGCTCGGCGAGGAAACTCTCGCCGCGCTCCAGGATGAAGTAGCGGAACGCCTCGGCGGCCGGGGAAAGCGTCTTCGACAGGTTGTTGACGACATGCCAGCGCCGCATCACCGGCAAGCCCTGGACCTCCGGCACGGCGATCAACCCGTGATCGAGTTCGAGCCCAAGCGTGTGCAGCGACAGCAGCGAGATCCCCATGCCAGCCATCACGGCCTGCTTGATCGCCTCGTTGCTCGACATCTGCATCGCGACGCGCGCCTTCATGTGATGCGCCATCATGAATTCGTCGAGCGCCGCGAGCGTGCCGGAGCCTGGCTCACGCACGATGAATCCTTCTTCCTGCAGCGCCCGGGCCGGCACGCGTTCCATCCGCGTGAACGGATGGTCGACTGCCGTCACCAGCACGTGCGGGTGCATCGCGAACGGCTCTGCGCGCGTAGGCCACGACTGTGGCGGTCGCCCCATGATCGCGAGCTCAACCGCACCCTGCTGCATCAGCGTCACGACCTCGTCGCGCTTGTTGCAGACCTGCAGCCGGATCTCGACGCCGGGGTGATCATCCCGGAAGTTGGCGAGCATCCGCGGCACGAAGTACTTGGCCGTGCTGACCATGCCCACGTCGAGCACACCGGTCTTGAGGCCGCGGAAGCGGGCGACCACGTCCTCGGCGTCGCGCATGGCGACCAGCACGCGGCGGGTATAGGCAAGCAGGTACTCGCCGACCGTGGTCAGCGAGACCTTGCGGCTGGTCCGGTCAAAAAGCGGCAGGCCGACTTCGACCTCCAACTCCTTGATTTGCATGGAAACTGCCGGGGGCGAGAGGTTCAATTCCTCGGCCGCGCGGGCAAAACTCAGGTGCTTGGCAACCGACGCGAAAACCCGCAGCTGTCGCAGCGACACGTTTTTCATAAATAGGGGACGCTCACCTATTTTCAGAAATAGGTGAGCGTCCCCTATTTCTGTGACAGTTCAGGAAGGCTGAATGCTGGGATCAGAATATATGACTTCAGCTAAATGATCGAGCCTCCTACATTGGTGTCACGTTCACACCCCACCAGAGGGCCCGGCATGGCCACCGCACCTGAAATCGTCGGCAACAGCAACCAGATCACCGACAAGAAGAAGCGCTACAGCGCCGGCGTCCTCAAGTACCGGCAGATGGGGTACTGGGACGCCGATTACGTCCCCAAGGAAACCGACACGATCTGCCTGTTCCGCATCACGCCGCAGGA
>CAVVKQ010000015.1:0-115764 GCA_963748985.1 uncultured Pseudomonadota bacterium | reverse complement strand
CGTCGCATCGATCATGCCGAGCCGGCGGTCGTAGTAGGCAATTGCCGCGTCGACACCCTTCCTGCCAGCGTCGATGCTGGATTGCACGGTGTTGGCGCGCCGGCGCAGCTTCAGCTGTTCGTCCAGCGGCCGCGACAGTGCTCGCTCCGCGAGCGTGAACTGGCCGATGATCACGTCGACGCGAGCGGCCAACGCCGGAGTGACGCCGCCTGCGAGCATCGCCTCACGCGTCGCCTCCCAGGCGCGGCGCCGGGTGGCGAGCTCTGCCGCGTCTTCTGTGTAGGAGCCGGTCGTGATGTCGAGCGCGGTCCGCCAGTCATCGAGTTCGCGCTGGTAAAACCTCCAGTGGTTGTCGAGGCTATCGAGGCGGATCGCAGCCAGCTGCTTCAGGTCCTCGTTTTCGAACGCCTTTGCCAGCTTGACGATCCCGGCAGTCAGGACGTCGAGTTCCGCACCCAGCTTTTTGCTTGGGTCCCTGCCTTTGGCGCGCCTGACGACGTCCTGCGCGAAGCGCTCATCCGCATCGGCACGCATGGGGATGTCGCCGGCGGCGATCGGTTCGGGCGCGTTCGACTTCGATCCGGACTCCGCGGGCGCGTCGGTCTTGCTTGCGCTGGCAAGCAGTCCCGCCTGGGCGCTGGCCGGCCCGGCGACCGCGAAAAGCAGGGCGAGCAGGACGCCGAGAGTGCGCACGGCGGGGCGTGAATGCGGCTGGCGATCCGACAAGGTCGTCACTGTGGGTTTCCGGAAGGCGGGAAGTGCCGGCATTGTCGCACCTGTCCCAGCGCCATCCTATGGGGTCTGTCGCCTGAGCAAGTCCCGGCTCTGGCAAAATGCCGGTCATCCCGGCGCGTTCCGCGACCGGCCGTCCGCACCCCTGAACAAGTCGAAGTCACCCATGCACGAGATGCTCGCGTCACTGATCCAGTGGTATCTCGCCGCCCTCGACCAGGGTGGCTACTGGCTCATCGGGCTGCTGATGGCGATGGAAAGTTCCATCCTGCCGGTACCGAGCGAATTCGTGATTCCGCCCGCTGCGTACCTTGCGCACTCGAAGGGAACATTCACGCTGACGGGTATCGTGATCGCCGGCACAGTCGGATCGTGGGTGGGCGCGAGCGTGATGTATTGGGCCTCGTACCTGATCGGCCGGCCGTTGCTGATGAAGTACGGTCGCTACGTGCTGATCACACCGGAAAAAATCCAGCGGGCCGAAGCCTGGTCGTCGCACTACGGCATGGTCGGTGTGTTCATCTCGCGCCTGCTCCCTGTCATCCGTCACCTGATCGGCATCCCCGCGGGTGTCGTGCGCATGCATTTCGGCTGGTACTCGCTCGCAACGATCATCGGCTCGGGCATCTGGTGCGCGGTGCTTTGCTGGGTGGGCGTCACTGCCGGACAGGACGAACAGCTGCTGCAGGGCAACCTGCACCGCATCACCCTGTGGGTCGGCGGACTGCTCGTGTTCCTGGGCTCGCTGTACTATTTTTTCGTGCACCGGCACATGCGCCGGTGATACGCACACTGCCATGACGGCCGCTGAATCGCCGCCGGTCGGGACGAACACCGTCTCGCCGTCGGCGGGCAATCCATTGCCGGCACAGAAGCGTGATCCCGCCACGGGACGCGCCGTCATCGACTATCGCGCGGTCGCGACGCTGGCCCTGCCGCTGATGCTCAACAGCAGCCTGCAGGCGGTGATCAGCCTGACCGACACGTGGTTCGTCGGGCACATCTCGACGACTGCGATGGCTGGCATGGCCGCGGTCTACTGGGTGGTGCTGTTGTTTCTCATGCTGATCGGCGGCGTCGGACTTGCGGTGCAGACGTTCGTGGCGCAGGCGGAGGGCGGCCGTCGGTTCACGCGCGCGAGCCATGCCACCTGGGTCGCGCTCACGGCCAGTGCACTGACGCTGCCTTTCTTCGCGCTGCTCGCGTGGTCGGGCCCGCTGCTGTTCGCGCCGTTCGGCCTCGCGCCGGACGTGTCCGCGCAGGCGATGGCGTTCTGGCAGCCGCGCATGCTCGGCGCGCCGCTCGGTGTCGCACTCTGGGCCTTGCTCGGCTTCTTCAACGGCATCTCGAGGCCGCGCGTCGCGGTGATGACCACGGGCCTGGTCGCGATCGTGAATGCCGCGCTGAACTGGCTCTTCATCTTCGAACTCGACGGCGGCATCGCGGGTTCGGCCTGGGCCACCAACGTCAGCATGGTGTGCGGTCTCGGCTTTGCGCTGTGGGTGTTCCTGGGCAGGAATCTGCGCACCAAGTACAAGTCGCACCTGACCTGGCGCCCCGACCTGGGCGGCCTCGCGCGGCAGTATCGGCTGGGCCTGCCGATGGGCGCGATGTACGCCGCCGACCTGTTCGGCATGGCGCTGTTTCAGCTGATGCAGGTGCGGTTGAGCGCCGTCGATGGCGCAGCCACGCAGATCATCATGATGCTGACGTCGATGTCGTACATGCCGGGCATCGGCATCGCGCTCGCCGGCACCACGCTGGTCGGCCAGTCGATCGGTGCGGGCGATCGCGACTGGGCGCGCAGGCTCGGCGACGCGATCATCGTGCTGACCGTCGCGTTCATGGGCACGCTCGGTGTGCTGGTCGCCCTGGCGGGCCCCTGGCTGTTGCCGACGTTCATGAGTGCGGCGGACCCGCAGACGGCGGACGTCGTGGAGATCGGCATCGTGCTGTTGTGGATTGCGGCGGGCTACCAGATTTTCGACGGCCTCAACCTGGGCAGTGGGTTCTCGCTGCGGGGTGCGGGTGACGTGAAGGTGCCGGCGGTGCTGTTCTTCGTGTGTGCCTGGGGCGTCTTCGTGCCGCTGGCGCATTCACTCTCGTTCGCGCCGGGCCAGGGCTGGGTCAACTTCCTGCCGCAGTACGGCTACGGCGCGGCCGGAGGGTGGACTGGACTGCTGGTCTACGTCGTATTGCTCGGCTGCGCCCTGTACCTGCGGTGGCGGTCGGGGCGGTGGCGCCAGATACAAATATGAGGTGAGGTCGACCATGAAATTCCGCACATTCATCGCCATCGCACTGGCAGTGCTGTCCGTTCCGGCGGTCGCCGCCGATCCGCCCGCGAAGCATCCGATCACCCATGAAGACATGTGGCTGATGACTCGCGTCAGCAGTCCCGAGGCGAGCCCGGATGGCCGCTGGATCGTGTTCGGCGTGGCGGAACCGGCGTACGACGACGCGGCCAAGTCGAGCGACATCTGGATCGTGCCCTCAGATGGCAGCCAGCCGCCGCGCAAGCTGACCGCGGGCAAGGCCGGCGAGAGTGACGTGGCGTGGAGCCCGGATTCGACGCGCATCGCATTCACGGCGAAGCGCGAGGGCGACGACGAGAACCAGGTTTACGTCCTCCAGCTCGCCAACGGCGGCGACGCGCAGCGTGTGACGAATCTCGTAGGTGGCGCGTCTGCTCCCGTGTGGAGTCCGGATGGGCGCAAGTTGCTCGTGACCACGCGCGTGTATGCGGGCACCCGCAACGATGCCGAGAATCGCAAGGTCCGCGAGGAGCGCAAGGCCCGCAAGTACAACGCGCGTACCTATGACACGTTCCCGATTCGC
Source organism: uncultured Pseudomonadota bacterium (assembly GCA_963748985.1). GTDB lineage: Bacteria > Pseudomonadota > Gammaproteobacteria > Steroidobacterales > Steroidobacteraceae > RPQJ01. Next base: position 112,194 of record CAVVKQ010000015.1, on the reverse strand, counting down.
CACTGGGATCGCTGGCTCGACGAGCTCCAGCCGACGCTGGTCGTGCAGTCTCTCGACGCCGATGCCGAGCCGCGCGACCTGCTTGGCGGCACCGCGATGCGCGCGTCCCGTGGATATGGCGGCCGGCTGGGGAACTCGGGCGAGACCCTCGATGCCGACTGGACGCCGGATGGCGCAGCGGTCGTGTTCGCCGCGACGACAGAGCGTGACCAGGCGGCCCGCGCGAGCGTCAGTCTGGCGCTGTGGCAGGTGAGTGCCGAGGGCGGCGAGCCGCGGCGACTCACGGGCCCCGGGCGGGATTACTCGCAACCCGGCTTTACTCCGGACGGACGCCGTCTGCTCGCCAAGGCCGAGCGGGTGTCGCAGCAGTGGGTCTATAACGCGACGCGTCTCGTGCAGTGGTCCTGGCCGCTGCAGGGCGAGCCTTCGGAGGTGATCGACGGCTTCGACGGTTCAGTGGACGACTATCGCGTCGCTGCGGATAGTCGGAGTGTGTATTTCCTGGCAGAACAGGCCGGCCGCCGCAAGCTGTTCGTCGCGCCGCTTGAACACGGTCTCGCAGCGGAGGTCGGCAACCTCGAGGCGGGCACGTATGCCGGCTTTTCGCTCGGCGGCGATGCGGCGACGCCGGTCATCGCCGCGGGCTGGGGCAGTGCGGTGAGCCCGACGGAGATCGGTCGCGTCGACGCCGCCAGCGGTCAGTGGCGGGCGCTGTCGACCTTCAACGCAGCACGGGTGGCGCAGCTCGACTGGCAGCCGCTGCAGGAGTTCTGGTTCACCTCGAAGCGCGGCCGCAGGATCCACAGCTTCGTCGCGCTGCCGCCCGGATTCGATGCGTCGCGCAAGTATCCGTTGTTCGTGCTGATTCATGGCGGTCCGCACACCATGTATGTCGACGAGTTCGGCACGCGCTGGAACTACCACCTGCACGCGCGTCCCGGCTACGTCGTGCTGCTCACCAATTACAGCGGCTCGACCGGTTTCGGCGAAGCGTTCTCGCGCGGCATCCAGGGCGATCCGCTGCAGGGTCCGGCGGACGAGATCAACCAGGCTGCCGACGAAGCCATCCGCCGCTACCCGTTCATCGACGGGTCGAAGCAGGTGGCGGGCGGCGCGAGCTACGGTGGCCACCTCTCCAACTGGCTGGCGGTGACGACGAACCGGTATCGCGCGATCGCGAGCCACGCGGGCCTGTACGACTTGAAGACGCAGTGGACGACGAGCGACGTGGTGTACAACCGCGAGCGCACCCTGGGCGGGCCGGCGTGGGAAAGCGATCTCGCGGTGTGGCGCAAGCAGAGTCCGTTCTATCGCTCGACGAAACTCGGCACGCCGATCCTGCTGACCGTCGGCGAGAAGGACTTCCGCGTGCCGCTCAACAACACGCTGGAGTTCTGGACGGTGCTGCAGCGGCAGGGTGTCCCGAGCCGCCTGGTCGTCTTCCCCGACGAGAACCACTGGGTGCTCAAGGGCGAGAACAGCCGCTACCACTACGAGGTCATCCAGGACTGGTTCGCCAGGTACCTGCAGTAGGGCCTGTCCCTGGTTCGCCCGGGGCTGGGATGGGCCGACGCATGTGCGACTACTGATCGGTGAGGTCGCGGCGGTCGATCCCGTGCCTTGCCCCGAGCTTGGAAAGGCAGACACAAGCTGGCTGTTGGCGACCGATCCGGGACCGTTCCCCGAGCTTGGAAAGGCAGACACGCGCTCGGGAAACGGTCCCGATCGATCGCTCATGCAGCGTCGCATCGTTGCCGCGCGCTGGGTCAGGCCAGATCTTGTACGTACCACAGCCGCCTGACTGAGCACCAGCCTCAGCACGCAACTACTGTCGGCGAAACAGAAGGCGTGATCACGCCGCCTTCGGCACCGCCCCATCGATCGCGTGCGCGACCGCGTCCTCGACGCGCTCGAGCCAGACGAACTGCAGGTCCTTGCGCACGCTCTCCGGAATGTCGTCGAGATCGCGCCGGTTGCGCGCCGGCAGCATCACCGTGCGGATGCCCGCCCGATGCGCGGCCACCGTCTTCTCCTTGATGCCGCCGACCGGCAGCACCAGTCCGCGCAGGCTGATCTCGCCCGTCATCGCGACGTCGTTGCGCACCGTCTTGCTGGTCATCAGCGATACGAGCGCCGTATAGAGCGTCACGCCCGCACTCGGCCCGTCCTTCGGGATTGCGCCCGCCGGGATGTGCACGTGGATGTCGCTCTTCTCGAACCGCGTCGAATCCACGCCGAGCGACTCGGCCTGCGACTTGAGCAGGCTCAGCGCCGCCTGCGCGCTCTCCTTCATGACGTCGCCGAGCTGGCCGGTCAGGATCAACTTGCCGGTGCCCGGAATGCGGGTCGCTTCGATGAACAGGATGTCGCCGCCCACCGGCGTCCACGCGAGGCCCGTGGCCACGCCCGGCACGCTGACGCGCATCGCCACTTCGTTCTCGAATCGCGGCGCACCGAGGATTTCCTGCACGTCGCCCGCTTCGATGCGAACCGACGTCGCCTTGCCTTCGGCCACGCGCACTGCGACGTTGCGCAGCACCGCGCCGATGGCGCGTTCGAGATTGCGGCAGCCCGCTTCACGCGTGTATTCGCGCGCGATCACGTGCAGCGCCTCGTCGGAGATCGCGGCCTGCTCCTGCTTGAGCCCGTTCGCCTCGAGCTGCCGGCGCACCAGGTAGCGCCGCGCGATCTCGACCTTCTCCTCTTCGGTGTAGCCCGTGAGCTCGATGATCTCCATGCGGTCGCGCAGCGGGCCGGGGATGGTGTCGAGCTGGTTCGCGGTCGCAATGAACAGCACCTTCGACAAATCGAACGGCACGCCGAGGTAGTTGTCGCGGAAGGTGGAGTTCTGCTCCGGGTCCAGCACTTCGAGCAGCGCCGACGCCGGATCACCCTGGATGCCGTGACCGAGCTTGTCGATCTCGTCGAGCATCAGCACGGGGTTGCGCGTGCCCGCCTTGCGGATCGCCTGGATGATGTTGCCCGGCAGCGCGCCGATGTATGTGCGCCGGTGTCCGCGGATCTCGGCCTCGTCGTGCGTGCCGCCGAGGCTGGTGCGCTGGAACTTGAGGCCGACCGCGCGTGCGATCGACTGGCCGAGCGAGGTCTTGCCCACGCCGGGAGGACCGACGAAGCAAAGAATCGGGCTGCGCCCTTCCGGGTTCAGCTTGCGCACCGCGAGGTACTCGAGGATGCGCTTCTTGATCTTCTCGAGACCGTAGTGATCCGCATCGAGGATGCCCCGGGCTCGCTGGATGTCGATCGATTCCGCATCGAGCGTCGACCACGGCAGCGCGATCAGCGTGTCGAGATACGTGCGCGCCATCGAGTACTCGCCGCTCGCCTCGTTCATGCGCTCGAGACGCTTCAGCTCCTTGCGCGCGTGCTCCTCGACCTCCGCCGGCATCCCGGCCTTGGTAATGGCTTCCGCCAGTTCCTCGCCTTCCTGGCCTTCCGCTTCTTCCCCTAACTCCTTCTGGATCTGCTTCAACTGCTCGCGCAGCACGTACTCGCGCTGGCGGTCGTCGATCGCTTCCTTGGTCTGCTCCTCGATCTGGCGCGACAGCTTCAGCACCTCGACGCGGCGCGTCAGGTGCGTCGACACGCGCTCGAGCCGGTCGCGGATCTCGGTGGTCTCGAGCAGTTCCTGCTTCTCGGCCGGCTTGATGTCGAGAAAACTGGCGATGGTGTCGGCGAGCGCCGCGGGCGATTCGATCGCCTGGATCGAATTCGCGAGTTCCGCGGGCGCCTGCGGCAGCAGCGTGATGGCCTCGACCGCCTTCTGCTTCAGCAGCAACGAGCGCGCCTCGACTTCAGGATGGTGGACCCCGGTGTCGTTGAGGTATTCCACGCGGGCCACGAGATACGGGAAGCCGCCCACCGCGTCGAGCACGCGGAAGCGCCGCTCGCCCTGGCACACCAGGTGGTGGGTGCCGTCGGGCGCGGTCACGTAGCGGACGATCGTGGCGGCCGTGCCGATCCGGTGCAGCTCGTCGAACGTCGGGTCCTCGGTCTCGGGGTTCTTCTGCAGCAGGAATCCGACCTTGCCTTCGACGCGCACGGCCTCCTGGGCGCCCGCCACCGTCTTCTCGCGCTTGATTGCGACCGGCAGGATCACCCCGGGGAACAGCACGAGGTTGCGGACCGGCAGGATGATCAACATGTCATCCGGCAGGCCGGGTGCCTTGCTGGCCTCGGCGGCCTCGTTCGGCACCGCCATGGGTACCTTCGTTGCTTCTTCCTGGTCGTGGTTCATGTCCGTGCTCATGGGGTCGTCACCGGTCGTGGGTTCATCAGCGGCGGGCCAGCAGCAACTGCAGGCAGCCATCGGCAAGGCGCCGGTCGACCAGGGCCCACTGCCCGGGACCGAGTGCCAGGCGGCGCTCGAACCGTCCGTAAGGAATCTCCAGTCGTTGGAGCGTCGTGCCGGCCGGTCGGTTCGGCAGGGCGCGCTCGCCCCGGATCACCAGCTCGCCCGGGCCGAGGACCAGCTCCATGCGGTCCGCCGGGACGCCAGGCAGCGCGACCTCGATCAGCACCTGCTCGGTGCCCGCGTAGACGTCCACGGGGGGCTCCCACCGGGGCTGCTGACGGCGGTCCGCCGGCTGCACGGCCAGGCGAAAGAACTGCCGTTGCAGGCGGTCGGCCTGGTCGAGCCTGTCCACCGCTTCGGCCCACATCCATGAGCGCATTTCGCGTCGGTTCATCGTCGCGGCCGCCTGTCTGATTGCTGCATGAACCACGAAGTGGGGGCGTCTGGTCGCGATGCAACCGGGGCGCGGCCCGCGCGTGGATCAGGCACTGCCTCAGGAACGCTGCGTTGTTCGGTAAAACTAAGTAAAGCGTGAATCCTGGCTCATCATTCAAGAAATACTTTAAGCTTTAGCTACCGAATCAAGATCACCGGCCGGCGGCGGCCAAGTGCCGAGACATCGACTCACCGTGCCAAAGAACACCGCCCAGGCCGAGCAGTTCGGCGAAGCCTTCTTCCGTCGCTTCTACCTCAACCCGAAGACGCGGGTCGTGACCGGCAAGGAGATGATCCGGCGCGCCGACCTGATCGCGGCGTTCGCAAACCACGGCGAGCTGCAGGTGCGCTCGATTCTCGACGTGGGGTGCGGACTGGGCCTCATGCGCGACCAGTTGCTGCGGCACTTTCCCAGGGCGAAGTACACCGGTCTCGAAGTCAGCCAGTACCTGTGTGACAAGCACGGCTGGACCCAGGGGTCGGCGGCCACGTTCGAGTCGCCCAGGCCGTTCGATCTGGTCGTCTGCTACGACGTGTTTCAGTACCTGCCGGTGCGCCCCGCCGCCGCCGGCCTGCGCAACCTCGCTCGCCTGTGCCATGGCGTCCTGCACTTCGGTGCGCTGACGCGCGAGGACTGGGAGCTGTACTGCGACAAGCGCCGCACGGACCGCAACGTCCACATTCGTCCCGCCGAGTGGTACCGCAAGCGGCTGGCCCGCTCGTTCATCAATGCCGGGTCGGGCATGTTCGTGCGCCGTGGCGCGCCGGTGCACTTGTGGGAACTCGACCAGGTCGAGGTGCTGCGATCGCGGCGGGGTTACAGCGCCTGAACGCTTCCGGCAACGCGCTGCTGCATGACCTGCGCAACGGCAGCGTGAAATCGATTGCACGAGGCCCCGGCTGCCGCCGACCGCGGGCGACTTGATCCGTAAACACAGCGGGCGCGGCACATCCGCGCGGGGGGACGCTACAATGCGACCCCTTCGCCTGTTGCGCCCGGTGACCCGCCGATGCCCGTTTCGAGCACCTCGCTTCGCTTGCTGATCCTGCCGGGCATGGCGGTAGCCGCGCTGACGGGCTGCGCCAACCAGAACACCTGTGGCGACAACCCCGAGTACCTCGCTGCGCAGGAACGTCCCCGCTTGCAGCTGCCGGAAGGCGTGATGGGCAGTGAGCGCCTGAGCGGCGGCATGACCATTCCGCCAGCGGCACCCGATCCCGCGAAGCTCGATCCGGCACCCAAGTGCCTCGATCAGCCGCCCGCGTATTTCGGACCCAAGGCCGTGATGGCCGGCTCGGTCGAAGAGGCGGTGTATGTCTGGGCCTCGGCGTGGGCGAACCGCAAACCGGACCAGGTGGCGGCCTTCTACTCGCCGCAATTCCAGCCGGCGGAGAATGGCGGGGCCACGGCCTACATCGAAGACCGCAAGCAACAGGTCGCGAACGGCGCTGCGCCCGACGCGCGACTCGAAGAACTCAAGACGAAGGACGCCGGTCCCGACCGCAAGGTCGTGACGTTCGTGCAGCGCTTCGGCAAGGATGCGTACGTCAAGGAACTGACGCTCATGAGGGACGCGCAGGGCTGGCGCATCGTGGCCGAGCGGACGCTGCAGAAGCTCTGACACGCAGCCGCGCCTTAGTCGTCCAATAACAAGACGCGGTCGGTTCCGCGCCAGCGTACGGAGTCACTACGTGAGAAGCACCGCCTTGCTCAGTGGAATCACGCTGCAGCCCGGCACGCTGCGCGCCGTCCTGCTCGACCGCCTGACGCGTTCGCTCGGCAAGGACCCCGACTCCGCCACGCAGCGCGACATCTACGACGCGCTCTCGCTCGCAGTGCGCGAAGAGCTGGCCGCGCGCTGGTTGTCCACCCAGCGCCGCATCTCCCAGGCTGGCGTCAAGCGTGTCTGTTACCTGTCGGTCGAATACCTGCTCGGCCGCTCGCTCATCAACGGCCTCGCCAGCCTCGACGGCGACCTGGTGCAGGAAGCACGCGAGGCGCTGGCCGAGCTCGGGTACGACCTCGAGCGCGTGGCGCAGGAAGAAAACGACCCCGGACTCGGCAACGGCGGCCTTGGCCGCCTCGCGGCCTGCTTCCTCGATTCGCTCGCGACGCTGCAGTATCCGGCGGTCGGCTACGGGATCCGCTACGACTACGGCATCTTCACGCAGGTCATCGACGAGGACGGGCGGCAGCGCGAGATCGCGAGCACGTGGATGCGCGAGCGCAGCCCGTGGGAGATCGCGCGCGACGACGCCCGTTACGTCGTCAGCTTCGGCGGCCGCTGCATCGGCACGCAGGACGCGCAGGGCCGCACGCGGTACCGCTGGGTCGAGACGCACAACATCTGGGCCGTCGGTTTCGACCAGCTGATCCCGGGCAACCGCAGCCCGACGGTCAATCACCTGCGCCTCTGGGCGGGCCGCGCCATCGCGCCGTTCAACGTCGAGGTGTTCAATGCCGGCCGGCACGTCGAGGCCTCGACGGCGCAGGCCGAGGCGAAGAACGTCTCGCGCATCCTGTACCCGGATGACACCACGCCGCAGGGCAAGGAGCTGCGCTTCAAGCAGCAATACTTCTTCGTCAGCGCCAGCCTGCAGGACATGCTGGCGCAGCACCTCGCCGAAGGCCGCAGCTTCGACACCCTGCACGAAGCGCTCTCGATCCAGCTCAACGACACGCACCCGGCGCTGGCCATCACCGAGCTGATCCGGCTGCTGGTCGACGAGCACGAGGTCGAGTGGGAGCAGGCCTGGAACATCACGCGGCGCGTGTTCTCGTACACCAACCACACGCTGTTGCCCGAGGCGCTCGAGGTCTGGCCGGTCGTGTTCTTCGAGCGGATCCTGCCGCGTCACCTGCAGATCATCTACCTCATCAATCGTGCCTTCCTCGACGAGGTCACGGCGCGCTGGCCCGGCGACAACGAGCGCCGCAGCCGCATGTCGCTCATCGACGAGGGCGGCGGCCGCCAGGTCCGCATGGCGAACCTCGCCGTCGTCGCGAGCCACACGGTCAACGGCGTGGCCAAGCTCCACTCCGAGCTGATGACGAAGACGATCTTCACCGACTTCGCCGAGCTGTATCCGAACCGCTTCACCAACGTCACGAACGGCATCGCCGTGCGGCGCTGGCTCAAGCAGTCGAACCCCGGGCTCTCGTCGCTCATCACGCGCCATCTCGGGCACGCGTGGGAAAACGACCTCGAAGAACTCGAGCGCATCCGCGGCATGGCGGAGGACGCGGGGTTCCGGCGCGAGTTCCGCGAGATCAAGCTGGCCAACAAGCGCCGTCTCGATGCCGAGGTGCAGCGTCGCGTCGGCATCGACCTGGACGTGCACTCGCTGTTCGACGTGCTAATATGCACCAAGTGCCTCGATAGCCGCCGCGTATTTCGACCCAAGTGTGATGCCGCTCGTCGAAGAGCGTGTATGTCTGGCCTCTGCGTGGCGAACCGCAAACCGACCAGGTGGCGGCTTCTACTCGCCGCAATTCCAGGCGGCGGAGAATGGCGGGGCCACGGCCTACATCGAAGACCGCAAGCAACAGGTCGCGAACGGCGCTGCGCCCGACGCGCGACTCGAAGAACTCAAGACGAAGGACGCCGGTCCCGACCGCAAGGTCGTGACGTTCGTGCAGCGCTTCGGCAAGGATGCGTACGTCAAGGAACTGACGCTCGCGAGGGACGCGCAGGGCTGGCGCATCGTGGCCGAGCGAACGCTGCAGAAGCTCTGACACGCAGCGCGCCTTAGTCGTCCAATAACAAGACGCGGTCAGTTCCGCGCCAGCGTACGGAGTCACTACGTGAGAAGCACCGCCTTGCTCAGTGGAATCACGCTGCAGCCCGGCACGCTGCGCGCCGTCCTGCTCGACCGCCTGACGCGTTCGCTCGGCAAGGACCCCGACTCCGCCACGCAGCGCGACATCTACGACGCGCTCTCGCTCGCGGTGCGCGAAGAGCTTGCCGCGCGCTGGTTGTCCACCCAGCGCCGCATCTCGCAGGCGGGCGTCAAGCGCGTCTGTTACCTGTCGGTCGAATACCTGCTCGGCCGCTCGCTCATCAACGGCCTCGCCAGCCTCGACGGCGACCTGGTGCAGGAAGCACGCGAGGCGCTGGCCGAGCTCGGGTACGACCTCGAGCGCGTGGCGCAGGAAGAAAACGACCCGGGACTCGGCAACGGCGGTCTTGGCCGCCTCGCGGCCTGCTTTCTCGATTCGCTCGCGACGCTGCAGTATCCGGCGGTCGGCTACGGGATCCGCTACGACTACGGCATCTTCACGCAGGTCATCGACGAGGACGGGCGGCAGCGCGAGATCGCGAGCACGTGGATGCGCGAGCGCAGCCCGTGGGAGATCGCGCGCGACGATGCCCGTTACGTCGTCAGCTTCGGCGGCCGCTGCATCGGCACGCAGGACGCGCAGGGCCGCACGCGGTACCGCTGGGTCGAGACGCACAACATCTGGGCCGTCGGTTTCGACCAGCTGATCCCGGGCAACCGCAGCCCGACGGTCAATCACCTGCGCCTCTGGGCAGGCCGCGCCATCGCGCCGTTCAACGTCGAGGTGTTCAATGCCGGCCGGCACGTCGAGGCCTCGACGGCGCAGGCTGAGGCGAAGAACGTCTCGCGCATCCTGTACCCGGACGACACCACGCCGCAGGGCAAGGAGCTGCGCTTCAAGCAGCAATACTTCTTCGTCAGCGCGAGCCTGCAGGACATGCTGGCGCAGCACCTCGCCGAAGGCCGCAGCTTCGACACCCTGCACGAAGCGCTCTCGATCCAGCTCAACGACACGCACCCGGCGCTGGCCATCACCGAGCTGATCCGGCTGCTGGTCGACGAGCACGAGGTCGAGTGGGAGCAGGCCTGGAACATCACGCGGCGCGTGTTCTCGTACACCAACCACACGCTGCTGCCCGAGGCGCTCGAGGTCTGGCCGGTCGCGTTCTTCGAGCGGATCCTGCCGCGCCACCTGCAGATCATCTACCTCATCAATCGTGCCTTCCTCGACGAGGTCACGGCGCGCTGGCCCGGCGACAACGAGCGCCGCAGCCGCATGTCGCTCATCGACGAGGGCGGCGGCCGCCAGGTCCGCATGGCGAACCTCGCCGTCGTCGCGAGCCACACGGTCAACGGCGTGGCCAAGCTCCATTCCGAGCTGATGACGAAGACGATCTTCACCGACTTCGCCGAGCTGTATCCGAACCGCTTCACCAACGTCACGAACGGCATCGCCGTGCGGCGCTGGCTCAAGCAGTCGAACCTCGGGCTGTCGTCGCTCATCACGCGCCATCTCGGGCACGCGTGGGAGAACGACCTCGAAGAACTCGAGCGCATCCGCGGCATGGCGGAGGACGCCGGGTTCCGGCGCGAGTTCCGCGAGATCAAGCTGGCCAACAAGCGCCGTCTCGACGCCGAGGTGCAGCGTCGCGTCGGCATCGACCTGGACGTGCACTCGCTGTTCGACGTGCAGGTCAAGCGCATCCACGAGTACAAGCGGCAGTTGCTCAACCTGCTGTACGTCGTGACGCGCTACCACAAGCTGCGGGCGAACCCCGACGCGTTCGCCGTGCCGCGCACGGTGATCTTCGCGGGCAAGGCGGCGCCGGGCTACGTGATGGCCAAGGGCATCATCAAGCTCATCAACAACGTCGCCAGCATCGTCAACGCGGACGAATCGATCCAGGGCAAGCTGAAGGTCGTCTTCCTGCCCGACTACGACGTCTCGCTCGCGCAGCGGATCATGCCTGCTGCCGACCTGTCGGAGCAGATCTCGACCGCGGGTCTCGAGGCCTCCGGCACGGGCAACATGAAGCTGTCGCTGAACGGCGCGCTCACCATCGGCACGCTCGACGGCGCCAACATCGAGATCCGCGAACAGGTCGGTGCGGAGAACATCTTCATCTTCGGCCTGCAGGCGCACGAAGTGACCAGCCTGAAGGCCAGGGGTTACGCTCCCGAGACGTTCGTCGCCTCGAACCCCGACCTCGCCCGCACGCTCGACATGATCGATTCGGGCTACTTCTCGCCCGCCAACGTGTTCGACGGCAAGCCGATCGTCGGGCGCCTGCTCTCCGACGGCGAACCGTACTGCGTGCTGGCGGATTTCGCGGCTTACGCCAGGGCGCAGGACGAAGTGGACGCGCTGTATCTGCAGCCCGACGAGTGGAGCCGGAAGGCGGTGCTCAACGCGCTCGGCATGGGCACGTTCTCGAGCGACCGCAGCATCCGCGAGTACGCGGAGCGGATCTGGCGCATCAAGCCGGTCCTGTAGGACGGGTTTGAGGGGTTAGGGGATAGGGGTTGGGGGTGCGTCGGAAGGCGCCGTTGGCGCCGGGCTTCACGTTGTCCGCCACCGCTGCATCGAACCTGTTTACCAAAGTGGACGCTGCAATCGAATTCATCGCCGCGCTTTTCCGACTACCCCTAACCCCTATCCCCTAACCCCTAGACCCCCTCCCCTGTCGCAGGCTAGACTCGTCCGGATGACCGTCCGCACGACCCTTTCGCCCGCCGACATCGACGCGCTGGTCAACGCGCTTCACCCCGCGCCACGTTCGGTGCTGGGCTACCACGAGTTCGCGCGCAGGAACGACGCGCCGGTGTGCGTCGTGCGCGTGCTCGAGCCGGACGCAGTGGCCGTCAGCGTGCGCTGGGAAGGCGAAGCCGCAGTCGAACTGAAATCGATCCATCCGGCGGGACTGTTCGAGGGCCGCGTGCCGCACCGCCGCCCGTTGCAGCCGTACAAGCTGCACGTGCGCTACGCGAGCGGCGTCGAGATGGACAAGCACGATGCGTACTACTTCGCGCCGCAGCTCTCCGACTTCGACCTGTACCTGTTCGGCGAAGGCAATCACTACACGATCTACTACAAGCTCGGCGCGCATCCTGCCGAACTCGACGGCCTGTCCGGCACGCGGTTCGCCGTCTGGGCGCCCAACGCAGAACGCGTCAGCGTGGTCGGCCCGTTCAACCTGTGGGACGGCCGCAAGCACGCGCTGCAGACTCGCGGCGGCTCCGGGATCTGGGAGCTGTTCGTGCCGGGCGTCGGACCGGGCACGCTGTACAAGTACGAGATCCGCACCAAGGCCGGCACCACCGTCCTCAAGTCCGATCCGTACGGCTTTGCGATGGAGCTGCGCCCGGGCACTGCTTCGATCGTCGCCGCGCTCGACGGCTACGAGTGGCACGATGCGGGCTGGATCGATGCGCGCAAGACCGCGCCGCATCACCTGCAGCCGATCAACATCTACGAAGTGCATCCCGGCAGCTGGCGCCGCGACTACGGCCGCGAGCCCCAGTTCCTCAACTGGCGTGAGATCGCAGACGAGCTGATCCCGTACGCGAAGGACCAGGGCTACACGCACCTCGAACTCATGGGCGTGGCCGAACACCCGTTCGATGGCTCGTGGGGCTACCAGGTGGTTGGCTACTACGCGCCGAGTTCGCGCTTCGGCACGCCGCAGGATTTCATGGCCTTCGTCGATCGCTGTCACCAGGCGGGCCTGGGCGTGATCATCGACTGGGTGCCGGCGCATTTTCCGCGCGACGACCACGGCCTTGCGAATTTCGACGGCTCGAGCCTGTACGAGCACTCCGACCCGCGGCTCGGCGAGCACGCGGACTGGGGTACCAAGATCTTCAATTACGGCCGGCACGAGGTGCGCAATTTCCTCGTGGCGAACGCGCTGTACTGGATCGACCGGTATCACGTCGACGGCCTGCGCGTGGATGCGGTCGCGTCGATGCTGTACCTCGACTACAGCCGCAAGGCCGGTGACTGGGTGCCGAACAGGTACGGCGGCCGCGAGAACCTCGACGCGATCGAATTCCTGCGTCAGCTCAACATCGCGGTGGGTCGCGACTACCCGGGCGTGATGACGTTCGCCGAGGAATCGACGGCGTTTCCCGGCGTCACGCAACCGGCGCACCTCGGCGGGCTCGGGTTCCACTTCAAGTGGAACATGGGCTGGATGAACGACACGCTGCGCTACGTCGAGCACGATCCGGTGCATCGCCGGTTCCATCATTCGCTGGTGACGTTCTCGTTCGTCTACGCCTGGTCCGAAAAATTCGTGCTGCCGATCTCGCACGACGAAGTCGTGCACGGCAAGGGCTCGCTGCTCGACAAGATGCCGGGCGACGTGTGGCAGAAGCGCGCGAACTACCGCTGGTTCCGCGCGTACATGACGGCGCACCCGGGCAAGAAGCTGCTGTTCATGGGGTGCGAGTTCGGGCAATGGCAGGAATGGCGCGAGCAGCATTCGCTCGACTGGCACCTGCTCGAGCAGCCTGAGCATCGCGCGCTGCTCGACCTGAACCGCGACCTGAACCACCTCTATCTCGAGAATCCGGTGCTGCACGCCAGTGACGCCGACCCCGCGGGTTTCGCGTGGATCGACCTGCACAATGGCGACCAGAGCGTGTTCGCCTTCCTGCGCCGCTCGCCGCTGCACCCGGACCGGCCGCCGCTGTTGTGCGTGTTCAACTGCACGCCGGTGCCGCGCGAGGCCTACTGGCTGGGCGTTCCCACGGCGGGCACGTACCGCAAGGTGCTCGATACCGACGCCGCGCGTTTCGGCGGCTCGGGCTTCAACCAGCAGGTGCGCGTCGTGTCGCAGCTGGCGCCTTGCCAGGGCTACCCGTGCCACATCCGGCTCGACCTGCCGCCGCTCGGCGCGCTGTTCTTCGAACTCGCCGACTGAGAATGTGATGGACGTGCTCGACCCCGCCACGCCGGACGACATCACGCTGGACCTCGCACCGGGCGCGCCTCGCCTGGAAGCCGGCTCACCCCAGCCGCTCGGGGCGAACTGGACCGGGCGCGGCACGAATTTCGCGGTCTATTCGGCGCACGCGGATCGTGTCGAACTGTGTCTCTACGATGGCAGCGGTCGCGACGAAATCGCGCGACTCGACCTGCCGTCGCGCACGGGCAACCTGTGGCACGGCTTCCTGCCGGCGCGTTTCGGCGGACCGGGGCTGCAGTACGGTTACCGCGTGCACGGGCCCTACGATCCCGCGCGCGGTCTACGCTTCAATCCATCGAAACTGCTGGTCGATCCCTGCGCGCAGTCGCTGCGCGGAACCTTCAGGTGGCACCCGTCACTGCACGGTGCCGTGCACGGTCGCGACGACCTGCCGTCGCCCGACGACAGCGCACCGCACGTGCCGCGCGCCGAGGTGGTCGACGGCAGTTTCGACTGGGCGAAGGTGCGTTCACCGAACGTGCCGTGGCGCGACACGATCGTCTACGAGATGCACGTCAAGGGCTTCACGCAACGGCATCCGGCGGTGCCGCCGAGCCTCCGCGGCAAGTTCCTGGGGCTCGCCGAACCTGCGGTCATCGAGTACCTGAAGCGGCTTGGCGTCACGACCATCGAGCTGATGCCGGTGCAGGCGTTCGTCAGCGAGCAGTTCCTCGCCGAGCGCGGCCTCGCGAACTACTGGGGGTACAACTCGCTCGCCTGGTTCGCACCCGAGCCCAGCTACGCGGTCGAGGATGCGGTCACCGAATTCAAGACGATGGTGCGCGCGCTGCACCAGGCCGGATTCGAAGTCATCCTGGACGTCGTGTTCAATCACACGGCCGAAGGCAATGAGCAGGGACCGACGCTGAGCCTGCGCGGCTTCGACAACTTGGTCTACTACCGGTTGCCTGCCGACAATCGTGCGCACTACGTGAATTTTTCCGGCTGCGGCAACACGATCAACTTCGACGAACCCGCCGTGCGCGCCATGGTGATCGATTGCCTGCGGTACTGGGCCACGGACATGCGCGTCGATGGCTTCCGCTTCGACCTCGCGCCGATCCTCGGTCGTGACGCGAACGGGTTCAGCCGCGCGGCGCCTTTCTTCGCGGCGCTGCGCGCCGACCCGCAGCTCGCCTACCTCAAGCTGATCGCAGAGCCGTGGGATGTCGGCGCTGGCGGCTACCAGCTCGGGTCGTTTCCGGTGGGTTGGGCCGAGTGGAATGACCGCTATCGCGACACGGCGCGGGCGTTCTGGCGCGGCGACCGTCCGCTGGTCGGAGCGTTCGCCGAACGCTTCGCCGGTTCCAGCGATCTCTTCCGCGCGCGCGGCCGCAAGCCGACGGCCAGCGTCAACTACGTCGCCGCGCACGACGGTTTCACGCTGCACGACACCGTGACCTACAGCGACCGTCACAACGAGGCGAACCTCGAGGGCAACCACGACGGTCACGCGCACAACCTGAGCGCAAATTACGGTGTCCAGGGTCCGACGGACGATCCGGTGATTCTTGCGACGCGCGCCCGCCAGGCCCGCAACCTGCTCGCGACCGTGTTCCTGTCACAGGGAGTGCCCATGCTGATGGCGGGCGACGAGTTCGGTCGCACACAGCTCGGCAACAACAACGCGTATTGCCAGGACAACGAGATCAACTGGATCGACTGGACGCTCGAGGAGCGCAATGCGCCCTTGATCGCGTTCGTGCGCCGCCTGATCGACCTGCGCAAGTCGCGACTCTGGCTGCGCCGCGACACGTTCCTCAAGGGCACGCTGCGCGGTGCGGACACCAGGGACGTGACGTGGCTGCACCCGTCAGGGCGCGAGATGACGGAGTCCGACTGGAACGATTCCAGGCTTGCTTCGATCGCGGTGCTGTTGAACGGCGCCGCGGCACGCAGCACCCGCATTGGGGACCTGCTCATCGCCTTCAACGCCGACGTCACGCCGGCGCAGATGACGTTGCCGGCCGGCCCCGAAGGCTCGACCTGGAGCGTGCTGTTCGACACCAGCCACGAACAACCGCCGCGCACCATCATCAGTCTTGCGGCCGGAACCCGGCTTGCACTGCAGCCGCAAAGCACGGTCCTGCTGGAATCGCGGACCGTCTGATCGGATCAACACACTTGCGGCGGTCCTTGACGTAAGGCATCGTCGCGACCGCCAACCGGACGGTATCGCATGCTCGACTCATTGCTCGACCAACTCGCCAGGCAGCGCGGTATCGGCGACGCTTACCACAACTTTCGCGGCGAACTGCTGCACATCAGCCGCGAGACCAAGACGGCGATCCTGGCGGCGATGGGTTGCGCGACGTCCGATGCAGCGGCGATCGAGCGCGAATTGCACGAACACGAGACCCAGCGGCTGCGTTCGCTGCTGCCGCCCGTGGCCGTCGTGCATCCGCACCGCAGCAACGTGACACTCGCGGTTCCTGCCGACCGGCTCTCGCGGGAACTCGCCTGGCGGATCGCCACCGAAGGCGGCGATGAACTCAGCGGTCGTGTGCGCGCCGATGCACTGCCGGAACACGAGCGGCGCGAAGTCGACGGCCGCTGGCTGACACGGCGCGACCTGCCGCTGCCCGGCAACCTGCCGCACGGCTATCACACGCTGCACGTTGCATTCGATGGTGGTGCGAGCGAATCCTGCGCGCTCGTCGTGGCACCGCTGCAATGTCATGAACCCCGGGTCCTGCACGATGGTGGGCGGCTGTGGGGCGTGGCCGTGCAGCTCTATACCTTGCGCTCGGAGCAGAACTGGGGCATCGGCGACTTTGCCGACCTGGTTGCCGTCGTGCGTGCGTGCGCGGAGCAGGGCGCTGCATTTGTCGGCCTCAATCCGCTGCATGCGCTGTTCCCCGGCAATCCGTGGCAATTCAGCCCGTACAGCCCGTCGTCACGGCACTTCCTGAACGTGCTCTACATTGCGATCGAGCGCGTTGCGGAGTTCGGACACTGTGCCGAGGCACAGGCGACCGTGCGTGGCGCCGGATTCCAGGCCGAGCTCGCACGCCTGCGCGCAACACCTTGCGTGGACTACCCTGGCGTGGCGCAGGCGAAGCTGCGCATCCTGAAGCTGCTGCACGCGCACTTCCGTCGCGACAAGTCGGCGCAAACGTCGGCACGCGTCGCGCAGTTCCAGGCCTACCGCGCTGAACGCGGCGAATCGCTGCGTCGGCATGCGCTGCACGACGCCATCGACGAACACATGCGTGCCGTCGATCATCATCGCTACTGGGGCTGGCCGATGTGGCCCGAGGAACTGCGCGAACCGACGCACTCTGGCGTCCGGGCTTTCGAGCAGACGCACGCGGGCCTGGTCGAGTTCCATGCCTGGTTGCAGTGGCTTGCCGACGAACAACTGGGCGAGGCGCAAGCGCTTGGCCGCGAGCTCGGCATGCCGATCGGACTCTACGGCGACTATGCCGTTGGCGTGAACCCCAGCGGATCCGAGACGTGGTCCGACCAGGCACTGTATCGCAAGGGGGCCGGCGTCGGCGCTCCGCCCGATGCGCTTGCGCTCAAGGGCCAGGACTGGGGCATCCCGCCGCAGGATCCGAACGTCCTGATGGCGGAGCAGTACCAGCCGGTCCGCAACCTCATCGCTGCGAATATGCGGCACTTCGGCGCGTTGCGACTCGACCACGTGATGGCGCTGTTTCGCCAATGGTGGGTTCCGGTCGGCCTCGGCTCGACCGAGGGCGGCTACGTGCACTACCCACTCGACGACCTGATGTCGGTGCTGGCGCTGGAAAGCGAGCAACACGGTTGCCTCGTCATAGGCGAAGACCTCGGCACGGTACCGATCGAGATGCGCGAGGCAATGGCGGAGCGAGCGGTCTACTCGTACCGGGTGGTGTTATTCGAGAAACAGGACGACGGCCGATTCCGCCAACCCGGGAAGTATCCGCGCCGCTCGATTGCGACGGTCACGACGCACGACCTGCCGACGCTCAGGGGATACTGGACGGCGAGCGATATCGAGTTGCGCCGCCGTCTCGCGCTCTATCCCAATGATGAGATCTGCGACCTTGTACGCCGGGAACGTATCCATGACCGGCGCGCACTGCTCGACGCGCTGGCTGAACAGGGTGTCGCAGTCGGAGGCGACGCGGAGGACGCTGGCGCGTTCACTGAAGAGCTTGCAGATGCGATCCACATCTTCCTGGCGCGCACCGCGTCCGCGCTGGTCGTGCTGCAGGCCGAAGATCTCGCCGGCATGGCCGATCCCGTCAACGTGCCCGGCACCAGTGACGAGCATGCCAACTGGCAGCGCAAGATGTGCACGGATCTCGCCGAAGTGTTCGCCCGCGAAAGGACACGGTTGCTCTTGCGCCGAGTGAGTGCCGCGCGGCACGGTTGAGTGGCCTACTCGCCACTGCTGCAGCTGGTCGTCATCCTCGCAACGGCGAGACTGCTGGCGACGTTGCTGCGCTACGACCGTGGCAGGAAGCCTCGGGCTAGTGGTTGCGACCGGTCGACTACGTCAATCATGCGGGCAGCCGTGCCGGATTCGTTCGCTGCTAGACTTCCGGGCCGCAGCTTGCCGCGTTATGGAGCCGGCTGTCTTGACGGGAGATGCACATGAATACGTTCCTGCGTGTTGCCACGCTGGCGCTGGCGATCACCGGCTGTGCCGCACCGGCTGATGCCCAGACGCAGCCCATGGCCAACGAACTTTCGCGTTTCCAGCCCGTGCCCTACGTGCGCTTGCGCCACCCCGATTGGACGAAGGACGCCGTCCTCTACCAGGTCAACCTGCGGCAGTTCACACCGGAGGGAACGCTCGCCGCCGCGCAGCAGCAACTACCGCGCCTGAAAGCGCTGGGTGCAAACATCATCTGGCTCATGCCGATCCAGCCGATCGGCGAGAAGAACCGCAAGGGCACGCTCGGCAGCCCTTACGCGCCCCGCGACTACCTCGCCGTCAACCCCGAGTTCGGCACCTTCGACGATCTCAAGCGCTTCGTCGACCGCGCCCACGAACTGGGGCTGTACGTGATCCTCGACTGGGTTGCCAACCACACGGCCTGGGACAACGTGCTGGTCGGGCAGCATCCCGAATGGTACGAGCGGGACTGGAAGGGGGAATTCCACCCTGCGTCGTGGTGGGACTGGTCGGACATCATCGAACTCGACTACAGCCAGCCCGGCCTGCGGCATTACATGACCGAGGCGCTCAAATTCTGGGTTCGGGAGGCCGGCATCGACGGCTACCGTTGCGACGTGGCTGGCTACGTGCCAGTCGAATTCTGGAACAACGCCCGTCGCGAACTCGACGCGATCAAGCCGGTCTTCATGCTGGCCGAGTGGGAAACGGCCGAGTTGCACGCCGAGGCCTTCGACGCCACCTACGCGTGGACCTGGAACCAGGCGGCGCACCAGGCTACGACCGGCGGCAAGGGCATCCCCCCGCTGCGGAACTACTATTCGCAGCAGGACAACGCCTGGCCGCGGGAAGCCATGCGCATGATGTACATCACCAACCACGACGTGAACGCCTGGGAAGGTACGGAGGCCGGGATGTTCGGTCCCGGGCTCGAGGCGGCGACCGTGCTGTCAGTGGTAAGTGCCGGCATCCCGCTGATCTACAACGGCCAGGAAGCCGGCAACGGCAGGCAACTTGAGTTCTTCGAGAAAGACCCGATCGTCTGGAAGGAGCATCCGCGCGGCGAATTGTATCGCCGGCTGTTCGCGCTCAAGAAGGCAAACACGGCGCTCTGGAACGCGCAGTGGGGCGCACGCATGATCGACGTGCCGAACAGTGCGCCGCAGCATGTGCTGAGCTTCGTGCGCCAGAACGAGCAGAACAAGGTATTCGCGCTGTTCAATTTCTCGCAGCAGAAGCGCCGCGTGACCTTCGACAACGAGTTGTCACTCGGCAGGTATACGGACTTCGCAACCGGGCAGTCCGTCGAGCTGCGGGCCGGCGATGCGGTCGAACTGCCGGCCTGGGGCTACAAGGTCCTCACGCGCTGACGGGCGGCGAGGGGCGCTGTGCGTCGATGACCGGGAGGAGACGGTCCGATGAAGAGACTGCTGGTGATTCTGATGGCCTGGGGTGCGGGCATCGGGGCGGCGCAGGCCACCGTCGAGCCGAAGGCCAACGCTTCGGCTGCTGCGCCGGCTTACGCGGAGCCGCACCGGCCGCAGTTCCACTTCACACCCCCATCGATGTGGATGAACGATCCCAATGGGCTCGTGCATTACGATGGGGAGTATCACCTTTTTTACCAGTACTACCCGGCGGACACCATCTGGGGGCCGATGCACTGGGGCCATGCGGTCAGCCGTGACCTCGTGCATTGGGAGCACCTGCCGATCGCGCTCGCGCCGGATGCGCGGGGCTACATCTTCTCCGGCAGCGCGGTGGTCGACTGGCACAACACCAGTGGCTTCGGCGTGAATGGGAAGCCACCACTGATCGCCATCTACACCTATCACGATCCCGTGCGCGGCAAGGCGGGAACCGGCGATCACGAGTCCCAGGGCCTCGCCTACAGCAACGACCGCGGCAGAACCTGGACCAAGTACGACGGCAACCCGGTGTTGCCGAACGTCGGTCGCCACAAGGACTTCCGCGATCCGAAGGTTTTCTGGCACCAGCCATCGCAGCGCTGGATCATGGTGCTGTCGGTGTTCGATCACGTGCAATTCCACGGCTCGGCCGACCTGAAGCGCTGGCAGCCACTCGGCACCTTCGGCCAGGGCAAGGGCGCGCACGACGGCACCTGGGAGTGCCCTGATCTGTTTCCTCTCCAGGTGGCGGGTGGCGGTGAGAAGAAATGGGTACTGGTCGTGAACCTCAATCCCGGCGGCCCGCAGGGTGGCTCCGGCACGCAGTATTTCGTCGGCGATTTCGACGGACATCACTTCACCCTCGATCCCTCGTTCGAGCGATCGCTACAACGTGACGGCGCGGCCTGGATCGACTGGGGGCGCGACAATTACGCCGGCGTGACCTGGTCGGATGTGCCGCCGGAAGACGGTCGTCGCCTGTATATCGGCTGGATGAGCAACTGGGACTATGCGCAGCAGGTGCCGACGCATCCCTGGCGCAGCGCGATGACCGTGCCTCGCGACCTGCAGCTGCTCAAAACGGCGGGCGGTTATCGGCTGCAATCCAGACCGGTGCGCGAACTCGAGCGCCTGCGCACGGCTACGGCGACGCTGACGCCGCGCACGTTTCGCGGCTTGGCAGACCTGAGCGAGGAAATCCCCTTCGCCATCGCGACATCCGAGGTCCTGCTCGAGTTCGACCTCGGCCGCACCACCGCGCAGTCCTTCGGCGTTACTCTGTCGAACGATCGAGGCGAGGTGTATCGCATTGGCTTCGACCGGGCTTCCGGGCGGTTTACCAGCGATCGCACCCGGTCCGGGCCTGGCGCCTTCTCCGAAAAGTTCCTGCGCGTGCACCGTGCGCCGCGGGCAGCGACGGGGGACCGTCTGCGGTTGCAAATCTACTTCGATGTCGCATCGGCGGAGTTGTTCGCCGACGACGGCGCGACGGTGCTCACCGACGTATTCTTCCCCTCAACTGCATTCACACTCATGGCCCTGCACGCTGAAGGCGGCGTGGCGGCGCTGACGCGGGGTGAAGCGCATCGGATCGGCAGCATCTGGCCGGCGTCAACGACGCCACTATCGCAGCAGCCTTCGGGCGGTCAATAATCCCGGCCTCATAAAGACCCGCGCCGTCCGGTGGACGATGCGCGGAAGGTGGTCAGGGGGATGAGCAGCAATATTGCGCGTTGGTCGGTCGCGGTCGCGATCGCAGGGTTCCTGTTTGGTTTCGACACGGCGGTGATCTCGGGCGCGGACCAGCCGCTGCAGCGGTTGTGGCAGACAAGCGATCTCGTCCATGGTGCGCTCGTCATGTCGTCTGCCTTGTGGGGCACCGTGGTCGGCGCGCTGTTCGGCGAATGGCCCTGCGAGCGCTACGGGCGCAAGCCTGTGCAGGTCGCCCTGGGCGTGCTCTACCTGACGTCGGCCGTCGGCTCAGCTTTGGCGAACGACCCGTACACGTTCTCGTTCTGGCGCTTCATCGGTGGCCTGGGCATCGGCATTTCCTCGATCGTCGTGCCGGCGTACATTTCCGAGATCGCGCCCGCGGCGCGACGCGGGCGACTGGTTGCGCTCTACCAGTTCCAGATCGTGCTCGGCATCCTGGTGGCGTTTGCCTCCAACTATCTGCTCGCGCGGTATCTCGCACTCGACTGGCGCTGGATGCTGGGCGCGGCGGCGCTGCCGGCCGCGGCCTACCTGCTGCTGGTCCTGCGGGTACCCGAGAGCCCGCGTTGGCTGCTGTTGCGCAAAGGCGATGAGGCCGGTTGCCGGCGCGTGCTGGGACAGGTCGACGCGGCCACCGTCGACGAGACGATCGCCGAGATCCGGCATGCGCAACGCGAGTTCACGCAGGACCGATTGTTCGTGCGCGCCTACGTCCGGCCCATTCTGCTCGCGGTGCTGATTGCCGCCTTCAACCAGTTGTCGGGCATCAACTTCATCATTTACTTTGCGCCGCGAATCTTCGGCCTGGCGGGACTCGACGGCGCGTCGTCGCTGCTGTCCACGGCAGGGATCGGGCTCGTGAACCTGGTCTTCACGCTGCTGGGCGTCTACCTGATCGACCGGGCCGGGCGCCGCACGCTGATGCTGGCGGGATCGATCGGCTACATCGTGTCGCTGGCTGCCGTGGCGTATGCATTCCACGTGCAGGCGGGCGGCTTGCTCGTGGTTGCGTTCGTGTTCCTGTTCATCGCCTCGCACGCAGTCGGGCAGGGGGCGGTCATCTGGGTGTTCATCTCGGAAATCTTCCCGAACAACGTCCGCACCAAGGGGCAGGCGCTCGGCAGCAGCACGCACTGGGTGTTTGCAGCGCTGATCACGCTGCTGATGCCCTATCTGCTCAGTCGGTTCACCGGCGCGACGATTTTCGGCTTTTTTGCGTGCATGATGGTGTTGCAGCTGCTGTTCGTGCTGACATTGATGCCCGAGACGAAAGGCCGCACGCTTGAGCACATCGCCGAGGACCTGGCGCGGCACTGACTGGCGCCGCGCGCCTACGGACCGGCCAGCGCATCGACGCGCGCAGTGTCGACGACCGGGTTGGCACCTGCTGCGCTAGCCACCAGCGCACCGAGCGCGCAGGCGCGGCGCAGGGCGCGAGCAGGATCGCTGCCCAGCACCAGGTCGAGCAGCCAGCTGGCGAGGAACGAATCGCCGCAACCGATCGTGTCGACCACCGCCACGTCGAATCCGGTCTGGCGATGCAGCCGGCCGTCGCGCAGCATCGCGGCACCGAGTCTGCCGAGCGTCACGCAGACGCAGTCGAGCAGGTAGTGCTCCGCGAGCCGAAGCAGCAGCGCGTCGAGGTCGCCGGTCCAGCCATGCCAGCCAGCGATCACCTGCAACTCGTCCTGGTTGAGCTTGGCCCAGTTGGCTCGCTGCAGCAGGGACTCGATCACGCTGCGTTCGACGTGCGGTGGCCGCAGGTTGACGTCGAACACGCGCAGCGATGCGGTGTCCAGCAATGCCAACAGGGTCTGTCGCGAAGCGATGCTCCGTGCCGCCAGTGAGCCGTACACGAGGGCCAGATCGGCGCCAGGCACCTGCAGTGCCTCATCCGTCGTAATGAAATCCCAGGCCACGGGATGCTCGATCGTGTACCGCGCCTCGTGCGGATTGGTCAGGTCGACCAGGACCTGCCCTGTCGGGTGCCGCGGGTCCCGCTGAACATCTCGCGTGTCCAGCCCGGCGTGACGCAGGTAGGCCAACAGGCTGTCGCCGGCCTCATCGCATCCGACACGCGTCGTCAGGCGGACAGTTGCTCCGAGGCTGGCGAGTCGCAGCGCCACGTTCATCGGCGCACCGCCCGGCGTTCTGCCGTCCCGGCGCACGTCCCAGAGGGCTTCACCGAAACACAGGATCGTTCGTGGGGTGGTCATTTGCGAGGGTCGCGGCCCGAGCTCACGGATACCGGGGATGCCCACCAAAGATGCTGCTTTATTGCAACAAAGTCATGTTGCAGCGCAAATACGAACATCCCAAATGAAGTCAATTACGACAAAAGATGATGAATTCGATTGCATTTCTTGCATATTCAGTGGGCATCTCACTAGCATCGCCGACCCAACGGTTCGCCGTTGTATGAACGCAAATCACCCGGGGGCTCGTCAGCAATGTTGCACGGCATAAATCGTACTCGCGGCCAGTTGATTGGACCGCGCCGTACCGCGCTTTCACTCGCGATCGCTTCGGCGCTGGCATTGCCTGTCGCGCTCCACGCCCAGGAGGCCGCCTCTCCTGCGCCCGCCGAAGAGGAGGTCGAGACGATCGTCGTGACTGGCTTCCGCCAGGCGCTCGAGTCCGCCATCGAGTTCAAGCGCGAAGCGCCGGCCATCGTGCAGTCCGTTTCAGCCGAGGACATCGGCAAGTTGCCTGAATCGAGCATTGCCGAATCACTGGCACGCCTGCCGGGTGTCACGGGTCAGCGCGTCAACGGTCGCACCAGCGCGATCTCGATCCGCGGCTTCGGCCAGGACTTCGTCGCCGCGACGATGAATGGCCGCGAACTGCTCGGCATGGGCGACAACCGCGGTGTCGAGTTCGACCTTTATCCGGCCGAAATCGTTGCCCGCGCGACGGTCTACAAGTCACCCACCGCAACCCTGCTGACGCAAGGCGTGGCTGGCACGGTCGACCTGCAGACGATTCGTCCGCTCGACGCGCCTTCGACCATCGCGCTCAATGGCACGTACGAAATGAACGACCTGAGCGCGCTCAACCCGGACATGGACGACACGGGCTACCGCGCCGCGGGCACCTACGTCGACCAGTTCTTCGGCGACACGCTCGGCGTGGCGTTGACGGTCGCGACGATGGAATCGCCCAGCCAGGAAGAATGGTGGCAGGCCTGGGGCTATCCGCAGACGCCGGCCGGCGATTACATCCTCGGTGGCCACAAGTCCTATGTGCGTTCCGCGATGCTGAACCGCGATTCGTTCTCCGGCGTACTGCAGTGGCAGCCCTCGGATTCGCTGGAAGTCACCGTCGACGGCCTCTACATCGATTACCTTGACGAACAGGTCAAGCGCGGCCTCGAGACGCCGGGAGCGATCTGGGGCACGCCGGCCTATCGCGTCGACTCGGTCAGCAATGGCCTCGTGACCGAGGGCGCGTTCCTGGACAACTACGTGCAGATCCGCAACGACTCGGCTGAGCAGGAAGCGGAGTTGATGTCCGGCGGCATCAACGTGAAATACCAGGTGTCGGATACGCTGTCGGTCACCTTCGACGGAGCCTACAGTGAGATCGACAAGAAGATCTCGGACCTCGAGATCTATTCCGGCTTTGGCCGCGGCGAAGCGGCGGCGGGCATCCCGTCGGACGACGTCACGTTCCGCATGACCAATCGCGGCGCAACCCTCGGCTACTCGCTGCCCTACGACGACTACAACCTGGTCAAGCTGGCGGGTGCCAAGAACTGGGGTTTCGACAACCCGCACTGCCCGGGTGCGGACTGCACGGATGACCAGGACGGCTTCATCAACTACGCCGACTTCGAAGAGACCCTGAGCCACCCTGCGCCTGCAGGCGGACAAGGAAATCGACGGCCGGATTACGGGCGTCACGTTCGGCGTGAATTACACCGACCGTGAGAAGTCGAAGGTCAATACCGGCCTGTTCCTCACCGACCCGGCCTATCCGGCGAACTCGCCGATCCCCGAGAATGTCCGTCGCGGCGCGGTCGCGCTCGACTTCCTTGGCGGCCAGCGAATGGTCGCCATCGACGGTCGCGCCCTGTACAACAGCGGCCATTATCTGACGTACAACGAAGGCGATTTCAAGGCGAACCGCGCGGCCGACACCTGGGACATCACGGAAAAGGTCACCACCGGCTACCTGCAGATCGACTTCGCCAGCGACGGCGACTTCGAATCGCCGTTCCGGGGCAACGTTGGCCTGCAGTACGTCTACTCGGACCAGACCGCCGACGGCTTCGGCGCCCAGGGCAGTCGCGACGGGCGTGATCGCGGTGCCGATCACGGACGGCAGGACCTACAGTGATCTGCTGCCGAGCGTCAATCTCATGTTCGACGTGACGGACGACCAGCAGATCCGCTTCAGCGCCTCGCGCGTGATGACCCGTTCGCGTCTCGACAAGCTGAAGCCGGGCGCGTCGATCGTCTTCAACCCGGGCAACAACATCCCGACGGCCGACATTGACCGCTCGCCGTGGTCCGCCAACGCGGGCAATCCGCAGCTGGAACCGATCAAGACCGACCAGGTCGACCTGTCGTACGAGTGGTACTTCGCCCCGGACGGCTACCTCTCGGTGGGCATGTTCAACAAGCACCTCGTGTCGTGGCAGACGACGGGCAAGCTGCCGGAGGATTTCACGCAGTTCTACTACCCCGAACTCGGCACCGTGTACACGTTCGACGGGTACAGCGAGCAGACGATCGAGTCCGGTGGCGGCAACATCTTCGGCACCGAACTGCAGTTCGCCCTGCCGCTCAATGTCGTGGCCGACTTCCTCGATGGTTTCGGCATCCTTGGCTACTACACGCACCTCGACAACAACGTGAAGGTGGACAACCAGCAGGCCGACATCATCGGGCTCTCGGACGAGTCCTATGGCATCACGGCCTACTTCGAGAAGATGGGGTTCGAGGCGCGTGTCAGCGGCAACTACCGCAGCGATTACACGGCTGAAGTCCGCGGCGGCAACAACGGCCTGCAGAACACCTCCGTGCTCGCAACCGAGCTCTGGGACGCCCAGATCGGCTATGATTTCGGTCGCGGCGGATTCTCGGGCGCACTCGGTGGGCTGGCGTTGTTCCTGTCCGGCACCAACCTGACGAACGAGCCGTACGTGCAGTTCGAGCACGACGACGAGCGTCAGATCACCCGCTACTCGAACTACGGACGCAACTACCAGCTGGGCCTGCGCTACAAGTTCTGATGTGACCCAGCTGGAGCTTTGACTCCAAACCCGTCGGCCGCACGGCCGGCGGGTTTTTTTTCGCCAGGATGACGGATCATGAACCCGATCGTTCGCAACGTCGTGATCGTGGGCGGTGGCACTTCAGGGTGGATCAGTGCCGCTCTGCTCATGAAGATTCTCGGCAAAGCCGTCAGCGTCACGCTGGTGGAGTCGGATGACATCGGCACCATCGGGGTCGGCGAGGCGACGATTCCGCCGATCCTGTCGCTCAACAAGGCGCTCGCGCTCGACGAGCGCGACTTCATGCGCAGCAGCAAGGCCACGATCAAGCTCGGCATCCAGTTCGAGAACTGGGGCCATCCGGACAACGTGTACATGCACGCGTTCGGGACGATCGGCAAGGACTTCCCGTTCTGCCCGTTCCAGCACTTCTGGTTCCGCGCACGCGAGACGGGCGGCGGTGGCGACCTGTGGGATTACTCGCTGAACCTCCAGGCCGCGCGCCAGGGCACGTTCGGCTTCGTCCAGCAGCAGCAGGATGTGCCGGCCCTGCCGTATGCCTACCACTTCGACGCGGGACTCTACGCGCAGTATCTGCGCGGCGAGAGTGAGCGCATGGGGGCGAAACGAGTCGAGGGGACGATCCGCAGGGTCAACCTGCATCCTGAGTCGGGGCATGTCACGTCGGTCGAGTTGGCGGACGGGCAGTCGATCGCGGGCGACCTTTTCATCGACTGCTCGGGTTTCCGCGGGTTGCTGATTCAGGAGGCGCTCAACACGGGTTACGAGGACTGGAGCCATTGGCTGCCGTGCGACCGCGCGGCCGCCGTGCCGTCCGAGTGCGACGCTCGCACGGCGCCGTACACGCGGTCCATCGCCCACGGCGCAGGCTGGCAATGGAAGATCCCGTTGCAGCACCGCAATGGCAATGGCATGGTCTACTGCAGCCAGGCATGGAGCGACGACGAGGCAGTGGCGCGGCTGCTCGCCAACCTCGGCACGAAGCAGCTCGCCGAACCGAGATTGCTTCGCTTCAAGACCGGTCGTCGCCGGCGCCAGTGGCATGGCAACGTCATCTCGATCGGGCTTGCGAGTGGTTTCCTCGAGCCACTCGAGTCCACCAGCATCCACCTGATCCAGTCAGGCGTGGTGCGCCTGATCAAGCACTTCCCGTTCCGTGGCATCAAGCCGGCGGAAGTGGACGAATACAACCGGCAGTCGCGGCTCGAATTCGAGCAGGTGCGGGACTTCATCATCTGCCACTACCACCTCAACCGGCGCGACGAGGATTTCTGGAAGCAATGTCGACGGATGCCGATCCCCGACTCGCTCGCTCGCAAGCTCCAGCTGTTCAGCGCGACCGGCAAGATCTATCGCGAGCAGGAAGAACTCTTCTCCGAAGTCGCGTGGCTACAGGTGCTGGTGGGCCAGGGCATGGTCCCGGCCGACTACCACCCGCTTGCAGGCGTGCTGCCGGAGGCAAGCCTGCAGGAAATGCTTGCGAACGTCCGTACTGTCGTACAGAAGCCGTTGCCGCACCTGGTGCCGCACGATGACTTCCTCCGGCAGTACTGCGCGGACTGACCCGGGCGGGTGAGAGGTCCGCATGCTGAACGTGGTGATCGTGGGGGGTGGCACGGCAGGCTGGTCACCGGGTCGTTTGCAGGCGCGACGAGCTCGCAGCTAAGACTCCGCGACCTTGGACAGGCTGACCACGTTACTGTGCGTGGCCGCCGGGGCTTCGGCGCGATCGACGATGCACTCCATGCTGCCTTCCACGCGGGCTCCGCAGGTCATCTTCAAGGTACGGTACCTGATTGCACCGGTAATGCGGGCGTTCGCCTGCAGCTCGATGAAGTTCTCCACCTCGAGGTCGCCGCAGATCGTGCCGTTGATGACGGCGTCATGCACACTGACGTTGCCTTCGATGCGACCGAGCTCGCTCAGCACGAGCAGCCCGCGCGTGTCTGGCTTTGACAGCACGTTGCCGACGACCTGGCCGTCGATACGCACTCCGTCCGTGACGACGACGTCGCCTGCAATCTCGACCCCGGCGGAGATCAGGCTCGACAACCGCGAGACGTCGATGGAAGGCTGGTCAGTCTTTCTGCGAAACATGGCACGGTCCTCGAGTGATCGGCAGCGTTGTCGGGCCTGGCGGGTCAGCGCGTCCTGGCCGGGCGGCCGCTTTGCGCGTTGAAGAAATCGAGGCGGCTCTTCAGCTCGCGCGATTCCTCGTTCAGTTCTGCGACCTGGCGGGCTAGCGCCGCTCGCGTCGATCGCTCCATCTCCAGTTCGACCAGGGCACGTGTGAGTTCCGCTCGCAGTGCCGCGTTCTGCTGCCTGAGTCCTGCCAGCACGGCCGCGGATGAGCGGCTGTCCGCATGGTCCCTCCAGCCGATGATGATTAACAGGATCACGAGCGACGCCACGGCTGCCACGTGCAGCGCATTGGTGAAGCGACGATCGCGGCTGAACTCCAGGCGAGCTGCGGCGAGCTTGAGCGTGGGCGAGCGCGCGGCGACGGGCTTCAATTCGGTTTCCTGGCGAGGACGTCCGCCAGCACCTGGCCGGGTTCGACACGCTTGCCGTTGCGTATGACCTCAAAATGCAGGTGGGGTCCGGTCGATCGGCCGGTGGAACCCACTGCCGCAATCTTCTGCCGCGGCATCACGAGGTCCCCGGCGCGCACGTACAGGACCGAACAGTGACCATACAAAGTCTGCGTACCGTGGCCATGATCTATGACGATGGCCTTGCCATAAGGACCGCGATACCCGGCCGATACCACGCGGCCGCCGCCGCTCGCGAGAATCGCAGTACCGCGGGCAGCGGGTATGTCCAGTCCCATGTGACGCGCCAGTCGCCCGGTGAACGGGTCGTGGCGAACACCGAATCCCGAGCTGATCTTTGGCATGCGGCCCTGTACGGGAACGCGATTCGGGTACGTCATGGACGCCAGGTCGCGGTCGTCGAGGAGGCCGGCCATGCGATCGAGCGAAGACTCCAGCAGTTCGATCTCCGTTTCGAGGTACCCAAGGCTGCTGCCCGGCTCGCCCGCGGTGGGTTGCGTCGCCGCGCCAGTCATCGGCACCGTGTTGCCAAGTGGCAGCAGGGGACCGCCGCGAGGCCGGTCATCAACTGCCGGCTCCGCACTGACGGGTTCGACCTTCACCGGCGACGGCGCGACGCCGAGCCGCCGGGCCAACGCCGCCGCCTCGATCTCGAGGCGGATCAGCCTGCCTGACAGGTCGCCGATACGATCGATGACCACTCGGCCTTCGGTGCGCTTCAAGTCAATGGAGCTGCCTGTGGCGGGCTTCCCGGCCGTACCGCGTTCGCCGGCCGTGCCTTCCGCCATGCGGTAGCCGAGTGCGACACAGCCCGCCATCAGTACGAGCGCCACCACGAGCATGCCGGACAGCGCCCGGCCGGCGGGTATCGTCCGCATCCGGCAGGCTGTCATTGGTCCGGCAGCGACGATGATGAAGGCCACGCGATCCTTACCTCTGCGATGGCCTTACTTAAACGCGTGCTGTCGACCGAGACAACCCTTGGACGCGCAGGTGCGTCAATGTGTGATGCAGTCCGCAGGTTTCGCGGAGGATGTTACCCCGCGTCGACGGGTATCAATCCGGCCAGGAACTAGTGCGATCGCATCGCGACGGGCGTGCCGACGGCCGTTCCGTCGTCGCCCGCAACGCTGCGCCACGCGATCGATGCCAGCGCCAGGCTCACCGCGCCAATCAGGAAAATCGCGCCCTTATCCTGTACACCGCTTACGAATGTACCGACGCCGAGGCTTACGACGAGTTGCGGCAGCACGATCGAGAGATTGAAGACGCCCATGTAGAGGCCGATGCGCGACTGATCGACGCGCTGCGACATGATCGAGAACGGCAGGCTGACGATCGCCGCCCAACCGATCCCCATCAAGGCCATCAACAGGTACAGCACGAGCGCCGACTGCGCGAACAGGTAGACGCCGGCAAAACCTGCTGCCATCACGGCCAGGCACCACGAGTGTACTTTCACTACGTCGTACTTCTTTGCCAGCGGCAACAGGACGAGCGCTGGCAGCGCAGCCGCCACCGCATTGAGCGCGAGGAAGCTCGTCGACAGCACCTTGCCCGTCATGTCGTCGTCGAGACCGGGGAAGCGCTGCTGCACGAATGCGATCATGTAGACGAACATCGTCTGCACACCGATCCAGCTCAGCGAATTGGCCGCCAGCACCTTGCGGAAATCGACGAGGTCCTGGTGCGCGAACTGGGCGCCCCGGCCCTTTTGCGGTCAGTGTCTGCCAGAACAGCACGAGCGCGAACAGGACGCACGCTGCCTCGAGCCACAGGCCCGGCGGCTGGAGCCCTGAGAGCTTCAGGCCCATCGCCACGACGTCATATACGAGAAAAGCCCACAACGGCCGGATCAGGCGCATGAGGTCCCGGAAGCCGTCGCCGCCGCTGTTGTCGCCCGCTGCCGCTGCGGCGGCCGACGTGCCGGGCAGGATACGCGGCTCGGCGATCAGGAACGCCGGCAACACCGAGAACAGCAGCACGAGCACGGCAGCCACGTAGATCAGCATGAAATTGCCGAACACGGCGCCGATCGCGTAGGCGAGCACGCCGAACGAACCGGACACCGTCTGCATCCACGTATAGCCGCGCGTCCGCGCGATGCCTTCGGGCGTGACGTCGGTGATGAGCGAGCGCGTCGGGTTGAAGCTGACGTTGATCGACAGGTCGAGCGCGAGCGCAACGGCGATGGCGACGCCGATCACGGCATCCAGCCCCAACTTCTGCGAGATGAGCCCGATGTAGGGCAGGGCGAGGATCATCAGCGACGCGAGGATGCCGCCGACGATGATGAACGGGCGGCGACGCCCGCCCCAGAACCAGACACGGTCGCTGATCACGCCGATCAGCAGCTGGCCGATGATGCCGGCGAGCGGACCGGCGGCCCACACGATGCCGATCTCGTGGATGTCGAGCTTGTACTCGGTGGCAAGAATCCAGCTCAGCACCGAGATCTGCACCGACAGGGCGAACCCCATGGCGGTGGCCGGCAGCGTGAGCAAGACAAGAAAAGGCGTCGACAGCTTGCGCTGCATGCCGAGCATCGTGTTTTTCCCCCGAGGACTGGCTACGTTCAGCGGCTCCGCTCGTCACGCCGCGGCCCGGAGTGTAATGCATCGATCCCGTCAGCGGCCGAGCAGGACCAGCAGATGGCCTCGCGTGGCGCGTGGTATGGCGTCATTTCAGTGGAGCTCAAGGATGGTCGCGCTGCGCGCAGCCACGGTCACGCCGCCGGCCAGATCGTGTGTCTGCTCCGACAGCACGTCCGTACCGGTGGTCGCCGTGCCGATCAGCTCGTGGAAACGGCGGGTGTCGAGAGTTCGCCCGGCGTCGCCGTTGTTGAGGATGACCATGATCGTCTGTGCCGCAACGTGCCGGAAGTAAACGTAGACGCCGTCCATGGGTACGTAGTGAGTGAGCTTGCCATCGCGCAGTGCCGGTGCGGTGCGACGCCACTGCAGCAGCGTGCGCGTGTAGTCCTGCATGGCACGCTCGTCGTCGCTGAGCCCCTGTCCCGTGAAGGCATTCTTCCCGTCGCCGGCCCAGCCGCCCGGAAAATCGCTGCGGATGATGCCGTGGTCCTCGGTGCCCTTGTTGCTCATCAGCACTTCGGTGCCATACAGGATCTGCGGAATGCCGCGCGTCGTCAGCAGGAACGCGAGCGCCATGCGGTTCAGGTCCTGGCGTTCGCCCAGTGCGGTGAACATGCGACTCATGTCGTGGTTGTCGTGGAAGACGACGAGGTTGTACGGATCGGGAAAGACGCTGTCCTGCGCGAGCACCTTGTAGATGCGACGCAGTCCGGTGCCCCAGCCTTCCGGTTCCTTGAGTCCCATCGCCACCGCTTCCTGCAGCGCGAAGTCGAACAGACTCGGCAGGTACGACACGTAGCCGTCCGGCGGATTGCGGCCGCGTTGCCAGTAGGCGACCGTCGACGGGTTCGAACTCCATTCCTCGCCGACGATGTTCAGGTTCGGGTACTCCTGCGTCACCCGGCGCGACCATTCCGTCAGGAACGCACGGTCGGAGTAGGAGTACGTGTCGACGCGGATACCCGAGAGCCCGGCGTACTCGACCCACCAGAGGCTGTTCTGGATCAGGTACGTCGCCAGGTGCGGATTGCGCTGGTTCATGTCCGGCATCGTGGCGACGAACCAGCCGTCGGAGAACACCCGGCGATCATCGGCTGCGGCGTGGGTGTCCTGCAGCGTCTCGCGCACGTGCGTCGTGGCGACGAACTGGCTGTCGTTGTTGAACCAGTCGCGGCTCGGCAGGTCCTGCATCCACCAGTGCTGCGAGCCGCAGTGGTTCAGGACCATGTCCATGATCATGCCGACGCCGCGCTGGCGAGCGTCGGCGACGAGCTGGCGAAAACCTTCGTTGGTGCCGAAGCGCGGGTCCACCTTGTAGAAGTCGGTGATGGCGTAGCCGTGGTACGTGACCTCGGGCTGGTTGTTCGCCAGCACCGGGTTCAGCCAGAGCTGCGTGTACCCCATGCCCGCCAGGTAATCGAGGTGGTTCGCGATGCCTTGCAGGTCGCCGCCATGGCGGCCGAGTGGCAGGCTCCGGTTCAGGCCGTCGGGTATGCCCTTCACCGTGTCGTTCGACGGGTTGCCATTGGCAAAGCGGTCGGGCGTGATCAGGTAGATCGTGTCCTGCGGCCCGAAACTCGCGCGGTCCGCCGATCCTGGTGCGCGGGCGTTCAGTACGTAGGTGCGGCTAGCCGTCTTCGAGCGCCCCTTGCGAAAGTCGATACGGAATGTGCCTGGCCGGGTGTCCGGCGCGATCCGCAGGTTCACGAACAGGTAATTCGGGTTCTCGACCCGT
Source organism: uncultured Pseudomonadota bacterium (assembly GCA_963748985.1). GTDB lineage: Bacteria > Pseudomonadota > Gammaproteobacteria > Steroidobacterales > Steroidobacteraceae > RPQJ01. Next base: position 78,846 of record CAVVKQ010000015.1, on the reverse strand, counting down.
TCGGCACTGACGAGGGTGACGCCGGGGTAGGAGAGCTTTGGTTCCAGTTCGGCCACGCGGTCGCCGTGCACCAGCAACTGCAACCGGTCGTCCTTCATGCCCACCCACCAGGACGCAGGCTCGACGCGTTCGATGCGGTCGGCCGCCACGGCCGAGGTCGAGGCGATCGCGACCCACAGCACTGCCAGCCATTTCCTGATCATCCGGGAAGTCTCCTGCACGGGACAGGCAGTGAATCACCCCGGCTACCCGGGCTACAAGATGTTGCATACGTTTGCATTGAAGGGTGGACGCGAGCCGGCCTGCGTGATCGGCGGCACGAGCCTGCTGAACGGCATGACCCTGATGGCGGTCTCACCGGAGGCCAAGTACATTGCACGCGGCATCGTGCTCGCGCTCGCCGTGTGGCTCGACCTTCGACTTGGAAAGGACAGATAGTGCGCAAGCAAAAGCCGACGCTGGGTTTCTGGCAGATCTGGAACATGTGTTTCGGATTCCTCGGCATCCAGTTCGGCTTCGCGCTGCAGAACGCGAACGTAAGCCGTATCTTCCAGTCGCTCGGCGCATCGATCGATGACTTGCCGATTCTCTGGCTTGCAGCACCGGTCACTGGGCTGGTCGTGCAGCCGATCATCGGCTACATGAGCGACCGCACCTGGGGCCGCCTCGGTCGCCGCCGTCCGTATTTCCTGATCGGTGCGCTGCTCGCCACCGCGGCGCTCGTGATCATGCCGAACAGCCCCTACCTGTGGATCGCGGCAGGCATGCTGTGGATTCTCGACGCGTCAATTAATGTTTCGATGGAACCGTTCCGCGCGCTGGTGGGCGACATGCTGCCCGACCGGCAGCGTTGTCGCGGCTACTCGATGCAGAGCTGGTTCATCGGCATCGGTGCGGTGGTCGCCTCCGCGCTGCCGTGGATCCTCACGAACGTCTTCGATGTCACCAACGTGGCTGAACCGGGCCAGCTGCCGCAGTCCGTGAAACTCGCGTTCTACCTCGGTGCCGCTGCGTTCCTCGGTGCCGTGCTCTGGACCATCTTTCGCACGCGCGAGTACTCACCGGCGGAACTCGCAGAGTTCGACGAGCGAGTCGATGACCAGCCGGGCGGTGCCGAACGGCATGCGCGGACGCCCGGGTGGTATCGAAAATCCGCCGCGGCGTGGATCGTAGTGGGAGCGGTCTTCGCGGCAGCCGTTGCGCTGTTCGGCTGGGACAAGCAGCTCTACGTGCTCGGCTGCGGACTCGTCGCTTTCGGCCTGCTGCAGATCGTCGTCGCGTCACGGCAGCAGCGCGGTGACACCGAGGGCATGCTGCACAACGTGATCAACGACCTGTACCTGATGCCGGAGGTGATGCGGCAGCTGGCAGTCGTGCAGTTCCTTTCCTGGTTTGCGCTGTTCGCAATGTGGATCTACACGACCGCGGCGGTCACCGAGCACCATTACGGCACGACCGATGCTGCTTCTGCGGCCTACAACGAGGGAGCGAACTGGGTTGGCATCCTCTTCGCCGCATACAACGGCTTTGCCGCGCTCGCCGCGCTGTTCATCCCGAAGCTTGCCGAAATGCTGGGCCGTCGCAAGGCGCACCTGGTCTGCCTGTGGTTCGGTGCGCTCGGCCTCGTTTCGGTCCGCTTCATCGAGGACCCGCGGCTGCTGCTGGTGTCGATGATCGGCGTCGGCATCGCCTGGGCTTCGATCCTGTCGCTGCCGTACGCGATGCTGTCGCAAGCGGTGCCGGTGAAGAAGATGGGAATCTACATGGGGATCTTCAACTTCTTCATCGTGATCCCGCAGATTCTCGCGGCCAGCGTCCTCGGCATCCTGGTGCGCGCGCTGTTCGGCGGTCACAGCATCAATGCGCTGGCGCTCGGCGGGTTGCTGCTGGTCCTCGCAGGGCTGGCCACCCTGCGCGTGGACGACCACGAAGAACGGACCTGACCCCCTTCAGTCGAAGCCAGGAACGCGCTTCGTTCTGAGCGAGCGCCACGTGCGCTCGAGCTTCTCGATCAGTTCCGGACCCTGCCGCATCGCCACACCGACCGAGAGGGCATCGATGATCGCGAGTTGTGCCAGCCGCGTCGTCATCGGCGTGTAGACGTCGGTGTCCTCGTCGACGGATATTTCGATCGGCACGCTGGCGAGCCGTGCGAGCGGCGACGCGGGAGCGGTAATCGCAATGACTCTGGCGCCGGCTTCAAGCGCCAGTTCGACACTCGAAATCAGGTCTATCGTGCGACCCGTGCTCGAGATCGCGACGACCACGTCCTCCGGGCCGAGCATCGTGGCGGCCATGCCGTGCAGGTGGGCGTCCGCATAGGCGGTGGCGACGATCCCCAGCCGAAAGAACTTGTGGCGCGCGTCGGCGGCCACGATACCCGAGCTGCCGAGCCCGTAGAACTCCAGGCGTCTTGCACCCGCCAGCAGCGCGACGGCTTGTTCCAGGCGCGCCGGATGCAGCTGGGTCCGCATGTCGAGCAGCGTCCGCGCGGATCGTTCGAGCACCTTGCCGGCAATGTCGACCGCGGCGTCGTCGGGGCTCATTTCCGTCGGCAGGAACAACGCGCCACTGGCAATGCTCTGCGCCAGGCGCAGGCGGAAGCTCTGGAAGCCGTCGAGCCCGATGGAGCGGCAGAAGCGGATTACGGTCGGTTCGCTGACGCCCGCCCGCGCAGCCACCTGCATCAACGACTGGCTCAGCACTCGTGACGGTTCAGCGAGCACCAGAGCGGCAACTTTCGCTTCCGCGGGAGTGAGGTTGGTCTGCGCTGCCGCCACCCGACGTAACAGTTCGCCACGTTCCGCCGTGGCACGGCGTTCGCCGGTCTCAGGAAGCATGGTAGATCTCCAGCGGAACCCGGCGCTGCTCGAGAAGTGCGCGCACCGGCATCTCGAGCGGACTGCCGGGGCAGGATGCGCGCTGCAGCGTCACGAGCTTGGAGTCCCCTGTGACGTGCAGTACCAGCAAGTCCGTGTCGAGCAGGATCGGCAGCGTCAGGCTGAGCCGGGCTTTGGGTGCGAACGGGGCAACGCCCTCGACCACGTGCGTCGTGTTCGAAAGATTCAATGCCGCTGCGAGCCCGGGCATCCCGGGAAACAGCGACGCAAAATGGCCGTCGTCGCCCATGCCGAGAACGACCGCGGCAAAAGGTCGCGGGACCCGCCCCAAGGCCTCGTTCCAGCGTGCGGCGGCATTGGTCGCTGTCGTGTCGATGTCGACGAGCAGCGCGTGGGACGCCGGAGCGTTCGCAAAGGCTGCGCGAACGAGGCGCAGGTTGCTGGCGGGATCGTCCGCCGGAACGCAGCGTTCGTCGGTGAGCGTAACGAACACATGCGACCAGTCGAGTTCGCGCGTCGCGAGTTCGCGCAGGAAGGCTGCCGGCGTCCGACCACCCGACACCACCAGGCTCGCCGCGCCTTCCGCGGCAAGCCGGCGCTCGAGTGCTGCGGCCACGTCATTCGCCAGTTTGCGGGCGAGCGCGTCACCGCTCGAGAATGCGTGATGTGCCACGTGTCAGATTTCCTCGTGCCACTCGAAGCCGTCGCGGGCGATCAGCGACGCGGCTGCAGCTGGGCCCCAGGTGCCCGCGGCATAGTGGCGGGGACCGTCGAGGTCGCCGTCCCATGCAGCGCGGATCGGGTCGATCCAGCGCCAGGCCGCGTCGACTTCGTCGCGGCGCATGAACAGCGTGAGATTGCCCTGGATCGCATCGCCCAGCAGCCGTTCATACGCGTCGAGCCGGCGCGACTTGAACGAATCGGTGAGGTCCAGTCCCAGGTCCACCGGCTTCAGGCGCATCGCCTCGCCGGGTCGTTTCGCGAGGATACGCAGCGTGATGTGCTCTTCGGGTTGCAGCCGGATCACGAGGCGATTCGGCGGCTGCATCGAGGCCGAGCCGTCGAAAATCGAATGCGGTACCTGCTCGAACGTGACCACGATCTCGGCGAGGGCATCCGGCAGTCGCTTGCCGGTGCGCAGGTAGAACGGCACGCCAGCCCAGCGCCAACTGTCGATGTCCACACGCAATGCCACGAATGATTCGGTTGCGCTGTCGGGCGCGACGCCTCGTTCCTCGAGGTATCCCGGCACGCTCCGGGTGCCGATGACGCCCGTGCGGTACTGGCCGCGAACGGTGTTGCGCAGCGCGTCGGCGCCTGTCATCGGTCGCAGCGCACGCAGGACTTTCAGTTTTTCATCGCGTACCGCGTCGGGTGTTGCGGAAACCGGGGGCTCCATCGCGATGATGCAGAGCAGCTGCAGCAGGTGGTTCTGCACCATGTCGCGAAGCGCGCCGGTGCGGTCGTAGAAATCAGCACGCGTCCCAACCCCCAGCTGCTCCGCCACGGTGATCTGCACGTGGCGAATCCGGTCGCGACGCCAGAGCGGCTCGAACAGCGCATTGCCAAAGCGCAGCGCGATCAGGTTTTGCACCGTCTCCTTGCCGAGGTAATGGTCGATACGGAAGATCTGGTGCTCCTGGAAGCCCGCCGCCACCACCACTTCATTGATGCGGTTGGCGGACTCGGTGTCCGACCCGAGCGGCTTCTCGAGCACGATCCGGGATGCAGGCGTCACGACACCCGCGGTTTGCAGTTCACGGCAGACGACTTCGAACAGCGCAGGCGCGGTCGATAGAAAGAAGACCCGGACGACGGACGCGCGTGGCGCGAGCGTCGCGGCCAGTGCCTCGTAATCCGCGTGCGCCGTGGCGTCGATGCGCAGGTAGGTCAGGCGCGCCGCGAAGCTCTGCCAGCTGGAGGCGTCGAATTCCTCACCGACGCGTATGCGGCACGACTGTTCGGCCTGGGCGACGAATTCCTCGTGCATCGTCGCCGTGCGCGCGACGCCGATGATGCGGGCACCGGGAGCCATGTCTCCCGAAACGTGCCGCCGGTAGAGACCGGGCAGGAGCTTGCGCATTGCGAGGTCGCCGGTTCCCCCGAACAGGACGAGGTCGAAATCGGGCAGCACGTGGGGTGATCCGGGCGTCACGCTGGGAGCGTCGATCATCAGCTTCCTTCTGTAGAAAAACTACAGTCATGTGAATCCTACCCGTCGAATTATCGGCCTGCACGAGAATTATAAGTCATTGATACAGATATAAAAGAATACGTATGCATCTTTGAAGTGTAGTGGGGCTACGTGATTCGTGTAGCATTCGGCCCAGCTCGGCCTTCTGCCGACGGTAGCATCCGACAATGGTCGACTCCTCGCCGACGCTGAATCCCGTCCTCGCCGCCGTGACCGAACGCATCGTCGAGCGCAGTCGCGAGTCGCGCGAGGCGTACCTGGAGCGCATCGACGCGGCCAGCTGCAAGGGCGTCTCGCGCTCGCGCCTCGGGTGCACGAACCTCGCGCACGCCCTCGCGGCCTCGGAGCGCGGCGACAAGGAGGGCCTCAAGGCGTTGTCCTGGCCCAACCTTGCGATGGTCTCCGCGTACAATGACATGCTCTCGGCGCACCAGCCGCTCGAGCGCTATCCCGCCCTGATCAAGCGCGCTGCGCGTGAGGCGGGAGCGGTGGCGCAGTTCGCCGGCGGTGTGCCGGCGATGTGCGACGGCGTGACACAGGGCCAGCCCGGCATGGAGTTGTCTCTGTTCAGTCGCGACGTGATCGCCATGTCGACCGGCGTCGCGCTTGCGCATGATGCGTTCGACGCCGTGCTATGTCTCGGCGTGTGCGACAAGATCGTGCCCGGCCTGCTGATCGGCGCCCTGGCGTTCGGGCACCTGCCGACAGTGTTCGTGCCCGCGGGTCCAATGCCGTCAGGCTTGCCGAACTCGGACAAGGCACGAATCCGGCGGGAGTACGCGGAGGGCAAGGTCGGCCGCGACGCGCTGCTCGAAGCCGAAATGCAGAGCTACCATTCGGCAGGCACATGCTCCTTCTACGGCACCGCGAACAGCAACCAGTTCCTCATGGAAGTCATGGGGTTGCACGTGCCGGGCGCCGCGTTCGTCAATCCCGGTACCCCACTGCGCGATGCGCTCACCGTCGCCGCGACGCGGTGCGCTGTGTCGATCACTGCCTTGGGGACCAACCATCGACCGCTCGGCCGCATTGTCGACGAGCGTGCCATCGTCAACGCGATCGTCGCGTTGCTGGCCACCGGCGGCTCGACCAATCACACGATTCACCTGGTCGCGGTCGCCGCCGCGGCTGGCATCTGCATCGACTGGAACGACTTCGATGCGCTGTCGCACGTGGCGCCGCTGCTTGCGCGCGTCTATCCCAACGGCAAGGCCGACGTGAACCAGTTCCAGGCGGCTGGCGGCACGGGGTTCGTCATTCGTGAACTGCTTGCCGCCGGGTTGCTGCACCGCGACGTCGAAACCATCGTCGGCACCGGCCTCGCCGCTTATACGCAGGAGCCCTGGCTCGACGGGACCGTGCTGCGCTGGCGTCCTGCGCCGGACGTCAGCGGCGACGAAAGCATCGTCCGTCCCGTCGCGCGTCCGTTCAGCCCGGACGGCGGCCTGCGGCTCATGCGCGGCAACCTCGGCCGCGCGGTGGTCAAGACGTCCGCGCTGCAACCCGAGCATTTCGTGATCGAGGCACCGGCGATCGTGTTCGAAGACCAGTCCGAACTGTTGGCGGCATTCAAGGCAGGCAAGCTCGAGCGTGACTTCGTGGCGGTCGTTCGCTTCCAGGGGCCGCGCGCGAACGGCATGCCCGAATTGCACCAGATGACGCCGGCCCTGACATCGCTGCTGGGCCGCGGGTTCAAGGTCGCACTGGTCACCGATGGCCGCATGTCCGGTGCCTCGGGGCCCGTCCCCGCAGCCATTCACCTCACGCCCGAAGCGGACGCAAGCGGACCGCTCGCTCGCATACGGACAGGTGACGTGATCCGTTTCGACGCCCACACGGGAACGCTCGAGCTGCTGGGAGCCGACGCGCGCTGGCTCGAACGGACGCCCGCCAGAGTCACGTACGATTCGCGCGTCGGCTCTGGGCGCGAACTCTTCGCCGGTTTCCGGCGCCTGGTTGGCGACGCCGAAAGCGGCGCGCTGTGCTGCATTGCGCAGCGTCACTGAATTCGCGGAAGGATGCCCTTGCGTAAGTTGCTGCAGCGAGCGCCGGTGATTCCGGTCCTGACGATCGACGATGTTGCGCATGCCGTGTCACTGGCCGAGGCGCTAGTCGCCGGCGGTCTTGCGGTGCTTGAAGTGACGCTGCGCACTCCGGCCGCGCTCGACAGCATTCGCGCGATGCGGGCAGCCGTTCCAGGCGCAGTGATCGGTGCGGGCACCGTCATCAACACTGCGCAGTTCGCCGCCGCCGCCGCGGCCGGCAGCCAGTTCGTCGTGTCTCCCGGGCTTTCACCTGGCCTCATCGATGCGGCGAAGGACCACGGCATCCCGTTGCTGCCGGGTGCGACGACGCCATCGGAAATCATGGCTGCGCTCGACGCCGGCATCGACACGCTGAAGTTCTTTCCCGCCGCGCAGTCGGGCGGCGCAGCGATGCTGAAGGCACTGGCCGCACCGTTACCCATGGTCGCGTTCTGCCCGACCGGCGGCATCACGTTCGCGAACGCGCCTGATTACCTGTCGCTGCCGAACGTGCTCTGTGTCGGCATGTCGTCAATCGTGACGAAGGCATGGCTGGACACCGGTGACTGGGCCGCGATCCGCAACGCGGCGAGCGAGGCTGCGCAGCTCGTGCCGAGACTAAGCGCTGGCTGAACCGCCGCACGACCCGCGGACGACGAGCTTCGGCTCGATCAGCGCGGATTTGACGGGCTCGCCTGAGGTCATCTTCAGCAGGTTATCCACGAGCATGTCGGCCGCGCGATGCGTGTCCTGCTGCACGGTCGTCAGCGGTGGAATGAAGTGTGCCGCCGCGGCAATGTCGTCGAAGCCAACGACCGCCACGTCGCCGGGCACCGACCGTCCCCGGTCGCGCAATGCGCCAATCGCACCCATCGCAATGAGGTCGCTCGCCGCGAAGATCGCATCGAACGGCGCGCCCGAGTCGAGCAGGCCCGTGGCCGCTTCGTGGCCCGCCTGCTCACTTGACTGTGCTTCGACCGACAGGCGCGGATCGGGCTCGATGCCTGCCTCGCTCAGCGCCCGCACGTAGCCGCTGAAGCGCGCCTGGAATTCCGGCCAGTGATCGGACGAGCTGCCGACGTAGGCGATGCGCTTGCGTCCGAGGCGCAGCAGATGGCGGGTTGCCTGCAACCCTCCCGCGGCGTTATCGGTGCGAACGTAGCGACCCGGCGTGCCGTCCACGTCCGGCCCCCAGATGACAAAATTGGCGCCGGCGTCGGCGAGCTTCTGCAGCCGCGGCATCGACGAGATGTAGTCGCCGTAGCCAAGCAGGATCAGCCCGTCGGCGCGATTGCTGAGTTGGTATTCCGTGTGCCAGTCGTCACTCAGCTGCTGGAAGGACACCAGCAGGTCGAGGCCGCGCCGGGCCGTCGCGCGCGTGATGTGACCCAGCATCGACAGGAAGAACGGGTTGATCTGGCCGTCTTCGGAGGATTCCTCGAACAGCAGCAAGGCCAGCGTGTTCGAGCGGCGCGTGCGCAGGCCGGCTGCACGACGATCCGTGCGATAGCTGAGCTGACGCGCAATCGTTTCGATGCGCTCGCGGGTCTCGGGACGGACGAGGGGGCTGTTGCGCAAGGCGCGCGACACCGTGGCCTGCGAAACCTCCGCGAGGCGGGCGATGTCGCGTGATGTCGGCCGGGTGCGCTTCATTGATCCCCCTGGAAGCGGGCGCACGCTAGCATGCGCCCGGTGGGGCATCAACGACCCGGCATCTGTGCCTCAGCGTCGGGTCAGGCGATCGTCCTCGGACTGCCAGACGCCACTGCCATCCGTGCAGGCGACCGTGCGGCCTTCGCTCAGGCCAAACGAGCCGTGCGCGATGAGCCGAAACCGGCGGCACCCCTCGCCGCCTTGCTCGGCGTCGAGCGGCGTCAGCTGGTACGTCACGCGGGTGTTCGGATTGGTCCATCGGACACTCTGGCCGTAGTCGGCGAGTTCGAGCGAGTGGCCGACGCAGGAGCGATCGGTCTTGTCCATGCGTCGCCCGACTTCCGAGCCGATGGCCGCGCCGATGACGGTGCCGATCACGATGGCCACGTTGCGCTCGGTGCTGCCCTTGGCAATTTCCCCGCCGATCGCGCCGCCCGCAACGCCGCCGACGGCGCCACCAAGCACCTGGCCGATCCGGCCGCGATCGCACGATCCCGAGCGCACACCATAGTCGTAGTCCCAGGTGCGGCCGCTGTAGCCAGCATAGGTCGGATCGTTCTGCTTACGCCAGCCATGCGCAGGTGCCCAGCTCGGGGGCGTCGCGAGCGCAGCGCAAGGCACGGCCAACAGCAGCGCAATCCCTGCGCGTTGCGCCAATGCTGTGAACGATTGCATCGAAACCTCCTCGGCTCGTCAGCGATCGAGTCCCGATTGGACACGTGGCCAACGCTAACCGTCCTCGCTGGTCTCGACACGACGGTCGGGCCAATGAGTGACTCCCGTCACGCGCGCGAACTGCGTTAAGTCAAAGTCGGGCGACCCACGATTGATTCCGGCCCGAAATGGCGTCTAAACCATGACCCACCCGCCATGGGCCGGTGCGGTCATCCGAATTTCTTCAAGGATTCCAGCCAGATGCCGCCGTTCCGCAAAGCCCTGACCCGCTTTTCGCCCTGGCTGACCGTCGTGGCCGTCTACATGGTGCTCGGACTGGCAGGGCGGACCTTGCTGTGGGCCAGGTTTGGAATTGAGGCCGATGTCGGCGCCTCCCGGCTGCCGTATGTCCTGACGGCGGGTTTCATCAACGACCTCGTCGAGAGCCTTTACCTGTTCGCGCCGTTCGCGCTCTACATCCTGCTGTTGCCTGATCGCTGGTTCCGGTCGACCGCCAACCGCGTGATCCTGTTCGGCGCCACTGCCGTGACGATCACGGGATTGATCTACCTGAACGCGGCGGAATACTTCTTCTTCGAGGAGTTCGACGCGCGCTTCAACATCGTTGCGTACGACTACCTCGCCTATCCGACCGAAGTGTTCACCGACATCTGGGATGCGTATCCGGTGATGAAGGTGCTCGGCGTCGCCGTGACGCTGGCGGCGCTGGCCGTCTACTTCCTGCGCAACTCGATCAAGCCAGGGTTCGTTCGCGTCGTCCGGTTGCGCGAGCGGCTCGTGGTGCTCACGCCCTATGCCGTCTTGCTGGCTCTCTCCGTTGCGTTCTACCCGACCAACGCCTTGTCGCTGTCATCGAACCGCGTGGAGAACGAGCTGGTGCAGAATGGGCACAGCAGCTTCTTCCGCGCAGCACGCACCAGCGACATCGACTACGAGTCCTACTACGCCAGCGCGAAGCCGGCGGACAACCTTCGCCTGATGCAGACGGAACTGGCGGACGACGGAGCGCAGTTCACGCAGCTGGCGCTCGGCAAGATGAACCGGTCCCATGCCGCCCGGCCCGATGGCCTCGGCCAGCTCAACGTCGTCGTCGTGTCGAGCGAGTCGTTCGGCGCCGAGTTCAGCAAGCTGCACGGCTCCAGCAAGGATTGGACGCCGAACTTCGACGCCTACGCGAAGCAGGGCCTCTGGTTCGCCAACACCTATGCCTCCGGCACCCGCACCGTGCGGGGCCTGGAGGCGATTGCATCTTCTTTCCCGCCGATCCCGACCGTCTCGATCCTGCGCCGGCCTGGCAACCAGGGCATCGGCAGTTGGGGCAAGGTGATGGATGACCTCGGCTACGAGAGCAGCTTCCTCTACGGCGGATACGGCTACTTCGACGACATGAACACGTTTTTCGCGGGCAACGGATTCCAGGTACTCGACCGCACCGACATCGACAACGTCCGTTTCGAGAACGTCTGGGGCGTCGCCGACGAAGACCTGTTCGACCGTGCAATCCAGCACTACGGCGAGCAGTTCAAAGCGGGCAAGCCGTTCTTCTCGATCATCATGACGACGTCGAACCACAAGCCGTTTACGTTCCGTCCGGGCCTGGAGCAACTGGGCATCCCGGAGGAGGGCGGCGGCCGGCAGGCGGGCGTGCGCTACGCCGACTACGCGCTTGGCTGTTTCCTGCGCGAGGCCGCCACGCAGCCGTGGTTCGACGACACGATATTTGTCGTGGTCGCCGATCACGGCGCGCGCGTCTATGGCAAGGCCGAGATTCCGCTCGAGACGTATGAAATCCCGCTGATGATCTACTCGCCGAAGCACGTCGCGCCGCGCCAGATCGACACCCTGATGACACAGATCGACATTGCGCCGACGGTGCTCGGCCTGCTCGGGATGCAGTACGAGGCGCCTTTCTTCGGTATCGATGCGCTGCACGAGCGGCCGGATCACGCGCGAGTTGCGCTCTTCAGCCACAACCACGACGTGGCGATCCTGCGTGACAACCAGCTCGTGGTGCTCGGTCTGGGCAAGACCCACCAATCCCTGGCCTACGACCCGCTGGCGAAGACCTTCAAGCCGGTCGCGGACGATACGGCCCTGCAGGATCTGGGCGTCGCGTATTTCCAGACGGCGTCCGACCTGTTCAAGACGAATCGCTACAACTGATTTAAGCTCTCGCCTTCGACCAATCACCACGGGAGTGAGCGACATGGGCAAGGGCATGGATCGAAAGAAGGAAACGAAAAAGAAGCCGGCGAAGTCGAAGGAAGAGAAGCGCGCCGAGAAGAAAGCCAAGAAGGGCTGATTGACGACTTCGGGGTGACGGTCGTGCGGACCGGTTACCCCGCCGGCGCACCGGGCGGGTCACCGGCCCGGTTTGCGCTTCGGACCCGGCGGGCGCCGCGGGGCTTCGGTCGGCACGCGTGGCAATCCAGTGTGCTGAGTGCGGAACGGCTGTGCAGTCCTGGCTTTGGCCGCCGCCTTCGGCTGCGATCTCGTCGGTGATGCGGGAGCCTTCCCAGGCTTGCGATGACCTTCGTGGGCACGGCCGGTGCCGATCGGCTGATACGTCGGCACCAGCTGGTTCCGGCCATTGCCGATCAGGTCGGAGCGCCCCATCTGCCGCAGCGCTTCGCGCAACAGCGGCCAGTTGTTCGGATCGTGATAGCGCAGGAATGCCTTGTGCAGGCGGCGCTGGCGCGTGCCCTTCGGAATGACGACATCCTCCGAGGTGCGCGTCACCTTGTGCAGCGGATTCTTGCCCGAGTGGTACATCGCGGTGGCCGTCGCCATCGGCGAGGGCAGGAATGCCTGCACCTGGTCGGCGCGGAAGCCATTGCGCTTGAGCCAGAGCGCGAGTTCGAGCATGTCTTCGTCGCGCGTACCCGGGTGTGCCGCGATGAAGTACGGAATCAGGTACTGCTCCTTGCCCACTTCCTTCGAGAACTTGTCGAAGAGCTCCTTGAAGCGGTCATAGCTGCCGACTCCCGGCTTCATCATCTTGGAGAGCGGGCCTTCCGCGAGCGCTTCGGGCGCGATCTTGAGGTACCCGCCCACGTGGTGCTGCGTCAGCTCCTTCACGTACTCGGGTGATTCGATCGCGAGGTCGTACCGTACGCCCGATGCGATCAGCACTTTCTTTACGCCCTTCAGTTCGCGTGCGCGCCGGTACAGCCTGATCAGCGGCGAGTGATCCGTGTTCAGGTTCGGGCAGATTCCGGGGTACACGCACGACGGCTTGCGGCACGCAGCTTCGATCTCGCGCGATCTGCACGCGACGCGGTACATGTTGGCGGTGGGCCCGCCGAGGTCCGAGATCACGCCGGTGAAGCCCGGCACGGTGTCGCGGATCGTCTCGATCTCGCGGATCACCGAGTCTTCGGAACGGTTCTGGATGATGCGGCCCTCGTGCTCGGTGATCGAACAGAAGGTGCAGCCGCCGAAGCAGCCGCGCTGGATCGAGATCGAGAAACGGATCATCTCGTACGCGGGAATCTTCGCGGCGCCGTAGACCGGATGCGGCACGCGCTGGTACGGCAGCTCGTATACCGCATCCATCTCTCTGGTGGTCAGCGGGATCGGCGGCGGGTTCAGCCAGACGTCCGTGTCGCCGTGGCGCTGCACGAGCGCGCGCGCGTTTCCGGGATTTGCTTCTAGATGAAGGATGCGCGAGGCGTGCGCGTACAGGATGGGGTCGTCCACGACCGCTTCGTACGACGGCATGCGGATGACGCTGTGCTCGCGGTTTGTCATTGTCGATGGGCGACCGTGGAACTTCAGCACGATATCCGTGCGATTGCCGGTGCTCACGCCGCTGCCACCGGCCCCGTCTTCCGGGTTTGTCCGGGAGGACGCCGTAAACCCATCCGTGGGGGCTCCGGGCGCGCCGTCCATGGCGCGCACGGCCTCCCGGGCAAACCCGGAAGACGGGGCCGGCATTGCGGCGTCGTTGCGTGCAATTGCAGCGTCCAGCGTTGCCGAGCTGTTTTGGTTCTTCCTGCCGCGGAAAGGCGATCCGGAGTCGGCCATCGCGACGTCGCCACCGCTGTGTGAAGGGGCCGAGGCGCCAGTTCCGGGTCCGGGATCTGTGCGGAAGGCCGTCCGCGCCATGGACGGCGCGGCCGGAGCCCCCATGGATGGGTTTACGGCGTCCTTCCGCACGAACCCCGGACCCGGAACTGAAGCGCCGTCCACGACTCCACTCTTGCGAGCGAAGCTCGACGCTGGCTCCATCGCATACGGATCGACCGGCGGCGCCAGCGTTCCCGGCGCGTCGATCGTCGTTGAATCAATTTCGGCCCAGCCTGCCGGCACCGCCTTGCGCACGAACGCTGTGCCACGCAGATCGTCGATTTCCTCGATCTTCTTGCCCGCTGCAAGCCGATGCGCGATCTCGCAGATCTGCCGCTCGGCGTTGCCGAACACGAGCAGGTCGGCCTTGGCATCGAGCAGGACCGAACGACGCACCTTTTCCGACCAGTAGTCGAAGTGCGCGATGCGGCGCAGCGAAGCCTCGATGCCACCGATCACGATCGGAACGTCTTTCGCGGCTTCGCGGCAACGCTGTGAGTACACGATCACGCAGCGATCCGGTCGCGCGCCACCCGCGCCGTCAGGGGTGTATGCGTCATCCGTGCGAATGCGGCGATCCGCGGTGTAGCGGTTCACCATCGAATCCATGTTGCCGCCGGTGATGCCGAAGAACAGGTTCGGCTTGCCGAGTCTTACGAAGTCGCGGGTCGAGTGCCAATCGGGTTGGGCGATGATGCCGACGCGGAAACCTTGTGCTTCGAGCACGCGACCCACGATCGCCATGCCGAAGCTCGGATGGTCGACGTAGGCGTCGCCCGTGACCAGGATGACGTCGCACGAATCCCAGCCGAGCGCGTCCATCTCCTCCTTCGACATGGGCAGGAACGGGGCAGCACCGAAGCGGTGCGCCCAGTGCTTGCGGTAGGAGAAGAGTTCGCGGGCGGAGGTCTGCATGAGGCGTGAAGTTTAGACGGCTTGGGTCCGTTCCCAACCACCGGGGCGGGTCAATCTGGTCGCTTTGCCCGCGAATTCAACGCGATCCGAGGTGGCGAGCCGATGAGAATCGCGCCCGCACTTGATCAAGGGCTCAGTTTTCGACACCATTACGGTACCAACACGGTACCACTATGCGCATGCTCAACCTGACGCTGAAAAACATTCCAGCCGAGCTGCACGTGCAGCTCAAGGCGCGTGCCGAATCCAACCGGCGCAGCCTGAACCGGGAGATCCTGGCATTGCTTGAAGCGCAGCTCGAGGCGCCTGCAGTCGACGTTGCCTCCGAACAGGAGCGGCTCGAGCGTTTCGTGGCAGCCCTGCCGCGCGTCGATCACACGCGGGTGCGACGCTATCGCAATTCGGGCCGCGCGTGATCGTTGTCGACAGCAATGTCATCGCGTATTGCTGGATCAACGGCGATCAGACTGCGCATGCGCATCGCCTGCGGCGACTGGATCCCGACTGGCATGCACCGGTGCTGTGGCGATCGGAGTTGCGCAGCGTTCTTACCGGGTATCGCCGCGACGGGAGTCTGGACGAGTCCCAGGTGCGCCAGATCATGCTCGCGGCTGAAACCGCACTGGCGGGACGCGAGCATCACTTGCCGAGTGACCGCGTGTTTGCGGTGACGGAGGCCAGTCGACTGTCCGCCTACGATGCCGAGTTCGTCGCGCTGGCGAAAATCCTCGGTGCGCCATTGGTGACTGCAGACCGGGCCGTGCTGACAGCTTTCGCCGGCGCGCTGACTGTTGCGGATGCCCTGGAGTCGCTTGGCTGACGCGGCCGAGGTGGCTAGGCCAGCGTGTGGTAGACCTTCTGCACGTCCTCGTCCTGCTCGAGCTTGTCGATCAGTTCGAGCACTTCGGTCGCTTCCGCATCACCGAGTTCGGTCGGGGTGGTACAGATGTACTCGTGCTCGGCTGAGATCGGGTTGATGCCGCGCTCCTCGAGCGCTTTCTGCAGCGTGCCGAAATCTTCGAACAGGCAGCGCGCGACCAGCTGTGGCTCGCCTTTTTCGCCGGTGCTCTCGCCGAATTCTTCGAGCCCGTGATCGATCAGGTAGAGCTCGAGGTCGTCCTGGTCGATGCCCTCCGGGTTCAGCCGGAACACCCCCATGCGACGGAACTGGAAGGCGACGCTGCCCGAGGTGGCAAAGTTGCCGCCGTTCTTGTTGAACGCGTTGCGGATCGCAGCGACGGTGCGGGTCGGGTTGTCGGTCGCGCATTCGACCAGCACGGCAACCCCGTGCGGCGCGTAGCCCTCGTAGATGACCTCTTCGAAGTTCGCGGCGTCGCGTCCGGAAGCGCGCTTGATCGCCGACTCGACCTTGTCCTTCGGCATGTTCACGGCACGCGAGTTCTGGATCGCACGGCGCAGCGCAGGGTTCGCGTTGGGGTCGGAGCCGCCCTTTTTCACCGCAATCGTGATGTCCTTGCCGATGCGGCTGAACTGCTTCGCCATGCGGTTCCAGCGCGCGAACATCGTGTGCTTTCTGACTTCGAAAATTCGTCCCATGATTGCTCTGTAAACTCCGGCCAGGCGGGGGGCAGGTAAGGGCGCGCAATCTACCCCAGCGGCGAGTCGATGGCACGCAGGAATCGAGCCGGGCAAGCGTTGATAATTGTAAAAAATTATTGATTAAATTGCGATATTCAGATCAAGAGCATTGAATTAATACATTCACGATTACAAATTGAATGGCGATGAATGGGCTGGTGATGGCATGAACTCGATGCGAACCGCGTGGTCTGCAGTGATCCTTTTCGGCCTGCACGCCGTGCCAGCCTTCCCGGTGTATGGCGGTGAGCCAGAAACGAAATGGGACGAGCGCAGTCGGGCGCTCGCCGACCAGCTGATGAGCGAGCTGAAGACTGAACTCGGCAAGGCGATGCAGCAAGGTGGCCCGGTTGCCGCCGTAGCCGTCTGCAAGTCTCGTGCACCGGAGATCGCTGCCCGACTGTCAGCGTCCTCGGGTGCCGAAGTGAGTCGCACTGCCCTCCGGCTGCGGAACCCGGTGAATGCGCCGGACGATCTGGAACGCGCGGTCATGCAAGGCTTCGCGGCCGAGTTGTCGAGCGGATTGCCGGCAGCGACGGCACCTCCTGAAGCGATTCTCGAGTCCCGGTCAGCCCGGGGCATCGAGCGCCGCTACCTGCGTGCGATCGTCATGCAACCTGTGTGCCTTGCATGTCACGGCGCGTCGCTCGCGCCTGAACTCGAAATGGCAATCGCCCACGATTACCCGCAAGACACGGCGACCGGATTTGAAACCGGCCAGCTGCGTGGCGCCGTCACGGTGCGATGGCCAGCGACTCGCTAGCATGGGTCTCTATCATCACTGCGTCTTCCCGTACCTGCTCGATCTGACGATGGGAAGTCGGGTCTTCGACAAGCCGCGGCGTCGCACGCTGGCCCGGGCGTCTGGTCGAATTCTCGAAATCGGCTTTGGCACGGGCCGGAACCTGCCGCACTATCCGCCTGGCGTGAGTCGCATCGAAGCCATCGATCCCGATGCGGACCTCGATCGCTTCTCGCTGCCGCGCATCGCGGCGTCCCGCGTTGCCGTGGACTTCCATCACCTGAACGCGGAGCACTTGCCGTTCGAGGGCGACAGCTTCGATACCGTTGTCTGCACGTTGACACTCTGCTCGATTCCCGACGTGGTGCATGCACTCGGCGAAGTTCATCGCGTGCTCAAACCCGGCGGACAGTTCCTGTTCCTCGAGCATGGCCTGTCGCCCGATGCGCAGGTGGCCGGTTGGCAGCATCGCCTCAACCCGATTCAGCAGCGCCTCGGCGGTGGCTGCCATCTCATCCGGGACACGGTGCAGCTGGTGGCGGGATCAGGCTTGCTGCTGCGTGATGCCGAGCACTATTACCTGCGGCGCGTGCCCAGGTTTGCCGGCTACATGACCGAGGGGTCCGCGCTGAAATCTTGAGCGACCGTTGTTGCAGGAAAGAGACACACTAATTCGGCCGTTGATTCGTATGCAGTCGTTTTTGCGCCGCAACGTGACGACTCCAGTCAAACCACGTAAAACGCCTGACAGTCGCAAGCTGGGGGAGACCGGGCGACAGACGACAGGGAGGGCCCGACCGGGGGACGTTTGCGGGCCGTCACGGAAGACCGTGCGTCGGAAAAGCCGCGATTCGCTCAGCGAGTCGCGGCTTTTTTTTGGAAGGGCCAAACGAGTGGAAGTGCACGAGGGCGTGTCGATGTCGAGGGCCATGCGTCAGATGCCGGAGCGATCCGGGCGGGACGGGGTAGTGTGCGGTGAAGCCGCGCGCGAAGCGTCCAGCGACGAAGCCCGAGACCCGCGGCACGACACCAAAAGCACAGGGTCAGGGTCGTTGCTTGCGGCGGCGCTGACGAGAGAGAACCTGCAGCGGGCGTGGCAGCGGGTGAAGGTGAACAAGGGGTCGGCGGGAGTGGACGGTCTGGACGTTGAACAGACTGGCCAACACCTGAAGATCGCTTGGCCCGACATCCGCGAGCGGTTGCTGCGGGGGACGTACCGGCCCAGTCCGGTACGGCGGGTGACGATCCCGAAGCCCGACGGTGGTCAGCGCGAGCTGGGCATCCCGACGGTGACGGACCGGTTGATCCAGCAGGCGTTGCTGCAGGTGCTGCAACCGTTGCTCGATCCCACCTTCAGCGAGCACAGCTACGGCTTCCGGCCGCGACGACGTGCGCACGACGCGGTATTGGCCGCGCAATCGTACGTGCAGTCCGGGCGCCGGGTCGTAGTGGACGTGGATCTGGAGAAGTTCTTCGACCGGGTCAACCACGACATCTTGATGGACCGGCTGGGCAAACGAATCGGGGATGCCGCAACGCTGCGGCTGATCCGTGCGTACCTGGACGCCGGGATCATAAGCGATGGAGTGGTGCTGGAGCGGTATCAAGGCACGCCGCAAGGCGGACCGCTGTCGCCGCTGCTCGCAAACGTGTTGCTCGACGAGGTGGACCGGGAATTAGAGCGGCGGGGTCACTGCTTCGCGCGCTATGCCGATGACTGCAACGTGTACGTGCGCAGTCTCAAGGCGGGTGCGCGGGTGATGGCGTTGCTACGGCGGCTGTACGCGCGGCTGCGGCTCACGGTCAATGAGACCAAGAGCGCGGTGGCCAGTGTGTTCGGGCGCAAGTTCCTGGGGTACAGCCTGTGGGTGGCCAAAGGCGGCGACTGGCGTCCGCGCCTGCGTCGAAGCGTGGGTACGGCGGGACCAGCGGAGTCGCCGGACATATCCGTGTCTGCTGGCTTGCCCTAGACTGCTCTGCGATGGCCTGCAAAATCCCGCACGTTCCTGTCCGGCAGGGCGACGGGAGTCGAGGAGAACCGATATGACACCGGTCGCACGGACCCTGGGCGTGTTCGCCCTGGGCCTGTTAATCGCAGGCTGCAGCTTCGAGCGCCAGGGCGACGACTCCGTTTCGAGGCAATTCGGCTCGGATTACTTCGGCGCGGGCGGCTCGCTCAATCTCACCGATCCGGTCGCTGGCGACGCGATGCTGGCGGGAGGGCACGTCGCCACGGCTGGCGAGGTGCGAGGCGACCTCATCGCCGCGGGTGGCGAAGTGTCGATCGGCGGCAGCGTCGGCGACGATCTCTACGTCGCGGGTGGCGAGGTGCAGGTGGATGCAATCGTCGCCGGGAATGCACGCGTGGCCGGCGGCGACGTCACGCTCGGCCCCGCCACGACGATCACGGGCGGGTTGTCATTGACCGGCGGCCGCATCCGGTTCGAGGGCAACGCGCAGGAATACCTGAAGGCATCGGGCGCCAGCGTGCGCCTCGACGGCGTCGTGCGGGGCGATGTCGAAGTCCGCGCTGAGGATGTCGACATCGGCCCGAACACGCGCATCGACGGCAAGCTCGTCGTCCACAGCGCGCGTGAACCCGAACTGCCCGAAAGCGCGCAGGTCGCGGGTGGCATCGAGTTCCACCAGACGGACGTCGGCGACTACGTCGACGATCACGAAACCGCGCGGGACGTTCACACCGTTGCGCACGGGGTAGGCTCGTTCCTGTGGATGCTCGGCGTGTTCGTCGCCGGCACGCTGTTCATGCTCGCCTTCCCGGCGTACTCCACTCGCGCCGCGCAGTGGATCGGCCAGGAACCCCTGCGCAGTCTCGGGCTCGGGTTCGTGATCCTCGTGTGCCTGCCGGTGCTGGTCGTCCTGCTGCTGGTCACGATCATCGGCATCCCGCTCGCGTTGATCGTGCTCATGCTTTACCTGTTGCTGCTGTTCCTCGGCTGGGTCACGGCCGCGATGTTCGTCGGCCAGAAGCTGCACGGCATGATGCGCGGCGGCACTGTCTCGACTACGGGCTGGAAGCTGTTCGCGCTGCTGCTCGCCGTGCTGGGGTTGTGGCTCGTCGGCCTGGTGCCCGTCATCGGTGGCTGGGTGAAATTCGCAGCGCTGCTGCTCGGCATCGGCGCGCTCGTGTGGCAGGGCTGGCCGCGACGCGATGCCACGCTGCAAGGGGCGGCCTGAATCCGGCGCCACCCCGGCGAGCGTCGAGCGCGATCGGGCCGCTGTCATTCCGGTGCCGGCCAGGCTTGAGGAGTCTTGAACGATGATGGCGAACTACTGGCCGCACCTGCTGGCGATGCTCGTCGGCGGGGCCCTGACGGTGCAGGTCGGCATGAACGCGACGCTGGCCCGCGTAATCGGTTCGCCACTCTGGGCAGCGGTCGCCAACTTCGCGATTGGGCTGCTCGCGCTCGTCGGCTTCGCCGTCGTCGCGGGTTCCCGTGCCTCGACCGGCAGCTTTGGACAAGTCCCGGCGTGGGCGTGGATGGGCGGCCTGCTTGGTGCCGTCTACGTCGCTTCGGTCACGATCCTTGGTCCACGCCTCGGCGGCATGACCATGGTGGCGCTGGTGATTGCAGGGCAGTTGATCGTCGCGCTGCTCGTCGACCAGTTCGGCATCCTGGGTTACCCGCAGATTGCGGTGACGCCGACACGGCTGCTCGGCGCCGCGCTACTGCTGGCTGGCGCGTTGCTCGTGATGCGGCGCTGAGCCGGCTTATTGCTTCGTGCCGACGCGGGCCGGTATTTCCTTCGCGATCTCGCGCGCCATCTGCGTGAGCACGTGCACGCCCTGTTCGGTCGAGCTGCTGCGTGTCTCAGCGGTGACCATGCCTCGCCAGATCAGGCGGCCCGACGCGCGGTCTTCGATGAACACCAGGACCGATCCCTCGCGAACTCGCCGTTCGCGCGGCACCGTCGATGCCGGGGGCGGTTGAATCGCGCCCGGGCTGAGCACCGTGGTGGCCGACGGCGCACCGATGCGTCTCTCGTCCGACGGCACAAACCTTTGCGTGCCGGCGACCTGGAAGCTCACGACCATGTCGGCGGCTGCCGCCGTGTCGACTTCCTTGAAACCCTTGCGGTCCAGTTCTGCCGTCACCGTACCCCGCAGCTGCGTGGAGGCCGCCGCGACCATCGCTGGATCAAGGGTGCCAGGCGTGCCGAATTCACCGCCCTGCCAGAAGTACGTGTGCCGGGCAGACACGTTGCCATCGGGGGCCTCGAAGCTGTCGACGTCCCAATGCGTGGCACAGCCTGCCAGCAGGACCAGGGCGCCTGCCCCTACGAACGCCATGCGCCGGATCATCGGGTTCTCCTGGAATCCCATCATGGTTGGACGAGTGTACCGCCGGAGCCGTCCCGGGCGGCGTTTTGTGACGCATGTCAACGGCTTGAAGCCGCGTGTTAGTGCCCCGAACGGCCGGGGGAGCATACTGCCGGCAGCGAAGTTGCGACCGGCGCCGGGCCGTTGCCCGGGTGCGCTGCCACCGCGTGATGGAGTTGAAGCCCGTCAATGAAGACCGTGCTGCTTGCCTACGAACGCGACCAGGATCTCGCCGCCGTCGAGAGCGTGATGCAATCGCACGGCCACCGCGTGCTGAAGGCGAAGACCGGCATCGAGGCGCTCGAGGTCGTCCGTACCCAGAATCCCGACGCGATCGTGAGCGACGTGATGCTGCCACGACTCGACGGCTTTGCACTGTGCCGCCGGCTCCGCGAGGACCCGTCGTTCGTGCACCTGCCGGTGCTGCTGCATTCATTCCGTGTCGAAGGCCCGAAGTACGAAGCCTTCGCCGCCGAAGTCGGGGCGCAACGATTCTTTCCGCGGGGTTCGACGCTGGAGGAACTCGCCGCGACCTTCGACTCAGCGCCGTCCGGCTCCGGCACGATGCGCATGCCTGCGCTGGTACCCGAACTGCTCGACCGTCGCGAGCAGGATCGCAGGCGGCTCAGCGACCTTGAAAAGCAGCTCCGTGACGTCGAAGCGACGAACAAGCAGCTGAGCGTGGCTGAGCGCGTCGCGCGCGAACGCGCCGAATACGAGGCACGTGCCCGTGCCGAATTCGCCGCGGCGGAATCGGTACGCATCCGCGAGCTGCAGTTGCGGATCCGCGAGCTGGAGACTGCGCAACGCCAGGCCGTCGAGGCCGAGTCGCAGGCGCGCGGCGCCGCAGAAGAATCACGCGCCGAGATTGGCAAGGTGACCGTGCTGGAGGCGCGGGTCAACGAACTGCAGACGGCGCGTTCGCGCCTGCAGTCGGCCGTCAACGACGCCGATCGTGCATTCGCGGCGCAACCGACGCCAACGTGGATCGTCGACATCGAATCGAAGCTCGTGCACGTGGCCACCGATTCGGCGGCGGCGCTGGTCGGGCAGGAAGCCGCGGCCCTGCGCGGCAAGTCGCTGAACGAATTGCTGCCTGGCGCCGGGTTCAGTGACGATTTGACGCATGAGACGATACTGCACTGGCAACGTCCGGATGGCAGCGAGACACGACTCGAACTGCGGCGTGTCGCCACGAGCTTTGCCGGCCGGGCGAGCTGGTTGCTCACCGCGCGGGACGTCAGTTCCGAACTGGCAACGCTCGCGCGGGAACAGGAACTGGCTGCGCTCGCCGATGCACTGGAAGTCGCGCCCGAGCCCTGCGGCGTCGTCGACGGCGAGGGACGCCTGCGCTACGGCAACCGCGCGCTGCTCGCATTGCTCCACACCGACCGTGAACGTCTCGGCACGCTCACGCTGCAGGCGCTCGAAGTTGAAGCTGCGGCCCATTCGAAACCGCGCGATGAGGAGCGCACCGTCACCGGGGCGCTGCGCCGGGACGTGCGCTGGCGACGTCCGGACGGACAGGCGATCGAGGTCGAATTTTCGCTTGCTGCGATCGACGAGCAGTCGGGCTTCCGCGTACTGACCGCGCGGGACGTTGCGGGCCCGAAGCGAGCCGCCGAGCGCATTGAGCGCGATCACGTACGCGTGAGCCGCCTGCTCGAACTCGCGCAGCGCACGCACGAGCTGACGGAAGCCGAAATTCTTGACCGCACGCTGCTGCTGGCGCGGGACCTGACGCGCAGCGCGCAGGGTTATTTCTTCCTGCCGGTGGGCGATGCGACGACGCTCGAACTGGCCGCGCGCCGCGTATCCGAAGCCACCGAGCCGCTGACGGCGCTTACGCCCTGGCGCGGTCCGCCGCCTCCGGCAACGGCCTTGGGCGAATGCGCGACCTCGCAGCGCCCGGTGATTCGTGACGCGACGGAAGGCACGGCCGCGCTGCGAGCCGCTGGATTGCCGGCGCAATTCCAGCGCCAGCTCGTGATGCCGATGCTCGACGGCGGCCGTCTCGCTGGTGTGCTGCTCGTCGCGGATGCGGCCCAGCCGTATGACGACGACGACCGTCGACACGTCGAACACATTGCAGACGCAGCGACCAAGCTGCTGCGCCGCCGCCGCTCGGATGCGGAGATCGTCACTGCCATGGATCACATGGAGCGTGTGATGTTCGGCGCGATCGAAGCGCTCGCGCAACTCGCCGAAACACAGGATGCCTGCAAGACCGGGCGCGCGCGCCGTGTCGGCGACTATGCGGCCGGCATCGGCACTGCACTCGGGCTGCCGGGTCATACCGTGCGCGGTTTGCGCGTGGCGGGTCAGTTGATCGACGTCGGCATGCTGCAGATTCCGCGCGAACTGCTGTGGCGGCCGGGCATCCTGTCTGTCTCGGAGTTCGAACTCGTGAAGACGCACGCCGAGCGCGGCTTCGAAGTCTTGCGTACTGTCGAATTCCCCTGGCCTGTCGCGGAAGCCGTGCGCCAGCATCACGAGCGTCTCGACGGCTCGGGCTACCCGCGCGGACTGAAAGGCGAGGAGATCCTGCTCGAGGCCCGGATCGTTGCCGTCGCCGATGCCGTCGAAGCGATGCTGTCGCCCCGTCCGCACCGACCGGCACTGACCCTGGCGGCGTGCCTCGACGAGCTTCAGTCGCAGGCCGGTCGCCGGTACGATGCGAGGGTGGTCAAGGCCTGCGTCAAGCTGCTGCGCGACGGCCAGGTGGCGGCCGTTCCGATCCATCAGGAAGGCGAAACGGCCGTCGGGCAGCGAATCGCCTGAGGCGATTCGCGCGATGCACCTGCAGTTCTACGGCGCGGCCGGTGAAGTCACCGGTTCCTGCCACATCCTCACCGTTCGCGGCCGTACGCTGCTGCTCGACTGCGGCCTGGTCCAGGGCGGCGATCGACCCGACATCCGCAATCGGCAGCCTTTTCCGTTCGATGCGGAATCGATCGACGCGGTCGTGTTGAGCCACGCGCACATCGATCACTGCGGGAGGCTGCCACTGCTGCGCAAGCGCGGCTTCCGCGGACCGATCTACGCCACCCCGGCATGCCGCGACCTTGCGCGCATCCTGCTCGCGGACAGCGCCTTCATGGCCGAGCGCGAGGCGGAGCGCTACCGCCGTAAACAGGCCGAACACGGCAATCGAAGCGCGCGCGGCTTTCCCGATCCGTTGTTCACGCGAGTGGACGCGGACGAGACAATCCAGCAGTTCAAGACTCTGCCGTACGGTCGCGCGACCGAAGTTCTTCCTGGCGTGACCCTGACGTACCGCGACGCCGGCCACATTCTCGGCTCCGCCAGCGTCTGGCTGCAGCTCGAGGAGGAGGGCGCACGCTCGCGCATTGTCTTCAGTGGCGACGTCGGGCAATACGACTCGCCGATCCTGCGCGACCCGGAAGGGAATGGCGCGGCTGACGTCGTGGTCATGGAGAGCACCTACGGCAATCGCCGGCATCGTGAGCGCAACGATACGTTGCGTGAATTCGGCGAGATCCTGCGCGCGGCGCGGGCCGGCGGCGGCAACGTGCTCATCCCCGCGTTCGCGGTGGGACGCAGCCAGGAAGTCCTCTACGAGCTCGCCAGTCACTTCGACGAGTGGCGCGTCGGCGACTGGCATGTGTTCCTGGACAGTCCGATGGCCATCGAGGCATCCGAGGTTTACTGGAAGCATCCCGAGCTGTACGACGCGGAAGCCAGCGCCGCGCGTCGCGATGCCGGCCGCATGCCGGCGCTGTCGAACCTCAAGCTCTGCCGCTCCGCGGAAGAATCAATGGCGATCAACCTGCTGCGGGGTGGCGCGATCATCATCGCGGGGAGCGGGATGTGCAGCGGCGGGCGCATCGTGCATCACCTCAAGCACAACATCACCCAGCGAGAGTGCGACGTGATTTTCACCGGCTTCCAGGCGGTGGGGACGCTCGGGCGCGCGATCGTCGATGGTCGCGAGCACGTGCGCATTCATGGCGAAAAGTTCAAGGTGAACGCGCGTATCCACACGCTCGGCGGATTTTCCGCGCACGGCGACCAGGAAGATCTGCTGCGCTGGCACGCGGGCGTCGGGGGCAATCCCCGCACGTACCTGGTGCACGGCGAAGCAGAAGGTGCGAACGGGCTGTGTGATGCGCTGCGCGCAAGGGGAGCGCAGGCGGAGGTGGCGAAACCTGCGCAGGGGGTCGATCTCACCCGCCCCGGGGGGCACTGAGGCTCGCCGGTTCGCCTGCAGGCTCTGCAGGCTCGTTCCGCGACGTCGGTCCGGTCACTCCTGCGGTCGGGGGTGAATTGACCGGCTCGCGCGCGTAACTGCGTGCTGCGGGCGCGATCGTCGGCGTCGGATTGACGAAGCGCGGCGCGAGCGGATCGGGCCGGATGACCGGCGCCGGCGTCTTTGACGCAGCGGCCGTCGGGGCAACGGACGAACCGGACAGTTTCGTGACCGGCCCCGGCAGTGAGGCGAGTTCGGTCTGGATTTCCTCAAGGGTCCGCGCGTGCGTGGGCATCGCCGGGGAGCCGGTCGTATTCCCGGCCAGGCTCGCTTCCACCTCGGCGCGCTGCTCGCGCGACAACTGGCGCGACGGCGTGTCGGGCGGACTGAAACGCCGCACCAGGGCGTGGGCCTGCTCGTTGTCGGGAACGACTGCCAGCACACGCCGCACCAGCCGTTCGGCTTCCGGCTTGTGGCCTGCGTCGAATTCCAGCTGCGCGCGTTGCAGCAGCTGGTCGACCGTCCTCGCGAGCGAGGCCTGTGCCTCGCGTTGCTCGGGCTGCGCGAGCAGCACGGCCTGGAACAGGTCGAGCGCGTTGCGGCCCTCGGGCGCCTCGAGACGGCCGGCATGCAACGCTGCCCGGGCTCGCGACAGGACTGGATCGGCGCGCCCCGTTGTCGCAGTTTCGGGGGCGGGCGCCACCGGCGCCGCGGCTATTGCCGTCGCCTTCGGCGCATCCGGCTCGCCGCCGACAAAGAGCGGGACGACCAGCGCCAGCGCCACAAGGCCGATCAGCGCGAGGTAACCGCGGGGCATGCCAGCCGTTGGGCGGCGCAGACCGCGCAGCAGCGGCAACAGCGGGTCGTTGGCTTCGCGCCCCTCGCGGCGCTCGACGTGCCGGCGGATCGCAGCCTGCAGGAACATACCCGCCCGTCGCGCCGACGTGGGTTTGTGCATGAAGCGGTAGACCAGGCCGGCGCTGATGAGCGGGGCCAGCAGGGGTTCGTCGGCACGCGTGCCGGCGACGCAGACGATGGCATCGGGGAACTGCTCGACGATCTGCTCGACAAGGGTGTCGGCGCGAGTCGAGACCGCGGCCATGTCGATGACCAGTACGCCGCAGCGTCCGTTGATCAGCAAGTCGGCCGCCTCTTCGGCCGAGCGCGCACGCCAGACCGGATTCTGCTCACCTACTGCTTCCCGTGCGGACTGAAACAGTTCAGGGTCGGCCGTCAGCACCACCACGTCCACGAGCATCGTGCCCGGAACGGAGGGCGCGTGAACGGCCAGATCGGCCGCATTCGGGACGGGCAGGGGATCGCGGGGCATCGCGCCGCCATTGCACGCCAAGCCGCCCCGACACTCCACCTCGAAATGTCAAAAACATGAAGCAATTCAAAAAAATGCCCGCGAGTGGCCATTCCGGGTTCAAGGCATTTCTGTGGCGTTGCAGCAACACTTCCGCGTCCATCCACTCGACATAAGGTGGTCGCGCGAGCATGATCGACCGCACCTCCGTCCGAGGCCGTGCACGCGGCCGGGGAACCTGCATGCAGGGAATCGAATTCACGTCGCGGCTCCCTCGCCACAAGCGCCATGCGCTCGAGCGGATCCTCTTTTTCAACGGCTGCCAGGATCGCTTCGCGCGCGGCATCGTCGACGTCATCGACAGGTACGGGCCGCCCGAAATAGTGGACGATGCAGAAGGGTTGCGCGTGCGCGTGGGCAACCTGCCGGACGTTCAATGCCTGTTCGCCGTGGAAACGCTGACCGCCCGCCCGGTCGGCGTGGCCGTCTATAACCGGGCCGACCTCGAGCACGTGACCGTGCTGCACCTTGGCATGAGCGAGGACTACTGCACGGGCGGCATGAACGATGACGTGGGGCTGTTGTTGCGCCTGATGGGCGAGGTGCGCCGCTCCTCACGACGCATGAAGGGCGTACGTCGACTTGAAGTGCTCTACGGCGGGCAACGGTTGCGCGCCGCGTCGCTCTGATTCGCTAGGGCCCGACGCGCGCCCGGTCGTCCGCACCCATCAAGTCGTCGACCATCGCCTTCACAGCCGCGATCTGCGGCCCGGCCTGGGTTGCGTATGGCATCGCTGCCGTATCCCCACCAGTCCCAGCAGCCGTTCGGATTGAGGGGCTGGAAGCTGGGCTCGACCTGCGGAAACAGGACGACGATGCGGCCCGCGTCGGCAGCTGCCAGGTAGCCGGACTGCCGTATGAAGGCATCCTTCACGTACGAAGCTCCCTGCTTGCAGCCATGAAAGGCGATGTGCAGGCGACACCGCCCAGCAGCGCCGTTGCCAGCGCAGGCCGCTGGAATGTAGAGCCACCCGCTCGGGTCCAAGCCGGCGGCAGCGGTCGCCTGCGCGTACGGCGACTGTGAAAACTGCACCAGCGCCCCCGGTTTGACGCCCGCGTCCTGCGTGCCGAACGGGCCATACAGGTGCTCGAGCAGCTGCCGGGCGCCGTCGAAGTCGCAGCTGCCGACGAACGGGGTTGCAGTCTTGCCGCAGTCCAGCAGATTCCCGGTGGCACTCGGAAACGTGTGGCCGGCGGCTGCAAGATCCGTGCGCTGCACGCCGCGCGGGTCCACCAGCAATTCGTAGTACTCCTGCAGCGCATCGACCACCGGCCTGCCCACGACGGCGTCCGCCCCGCCGTGGAAAATCCACACGCGGTCGTTGGCCAGGTTCGCGATCGGGTCGATGCGGCCGGCCAGGGCGAGTTCGCTCGTGATTCCGACCAGTTCATCCACCGCGAACGGCTCGTCGCCCTTCATGCAGCGACCGAGCGCATGGCTCAGCGAGTTCTCCGCACAGTAGTAAGGTCCGGCGGCCAGGACGCCTGCGCCACTGACCAGCGCTGAATGCGCGACGTGGAACTGCACCGCCATGTAGCCGCCTGCCGAGATGCCCGACGTCGTGATCGAATCTGCGGCGAGCGGCAATGCGGCAAGTCGATCACCCTGTGGACCAGCGCTGGAATCGCTGCCTCTGCAACCCGAGAGTGCAAGTACACCGGACAGGCACAACGCTGCAGCACGCAGGGCTTTCACGAACGGCGAAGTCTGCATCGGGTAACTTCCAAGACGGTTCCCGGGTACGTTCACTGGCGTGGCTTCTTCGCGCGGGCCGACCTGGCGACCGAGCGCTTCGGCGCGCAGAGCGCCCGGAACCCCGCAGCACAATACGGCACGAGGCGCTCGTGGACGCTGTCGAGATCACTCGAACGGCAGGCGCCGCCCGACAACTTGTCGATGCGGCCTGTCTCTGCGAACGACAGCGTGAGGGCACCCGAAAGGAAGTGATAGGCCCAGTAGAGGTCGCGGTCCTCACACTCCGGCAAGGCGCGGCGAATCGCGTCGATGAACTTCTCGACGACCGGATCGAAGAACCGTGACATCAGGACGCCACCGAATTCCCGCGAATTGTTCACCTCCGCGATCAGCGCAAAATAGCTCTTCCAGCCCGGGCTGCCGCGCGAGGAACGATCGAGCAGCGGATGGGTGAACGCATCGATGACGTCTTCGATTCGCGGCGGGCGGCGGCCTTTGGCTGCAGCAAGGACGGCGTCAAGGCGGGCGATGCGCTCGGTATTGAGGTCCTCCGCGCGCCGCGTGAACACTGCTTCGAGCAGGCCTTGCTTGTTGCCGAAGTGATAGCTCGCGAGAGCCACGTCCACATCCGCGGCACCCGTTATGTCGCGCACCGAAATGCCGTAAAAACCGCGTTGCGCAAACAATCGCTCGGCGGCGTCGAGGATGCGTTCGCGCGTTGCGTGCGAGCGGGAACCGGTGCCGGCCGTCCCTGCCCGCGGCAGGCGGTCCCTTTCCGCACCCGTGCGGCCAGCCGTGCCTTTCTTTTGCATCGCGGTACGAATTGCCCTTGAGCGTCAGGTCGAGCCGCGATTCTGAAGAACCTGGAGGTCTTCTTGCAACGACTGTTGAATTTCAACGAACGTTCAACTAAATTCCAACACTCGTTGAAACAACGGCGTCGGAAACCGACGCCACCGCAGGGGGATCCATGAAGAAGCTCGCCGTTTACTCGGTGCAGGCCGCTGCAGCATGCGCGGCCTCGATGTTCGCCGTACCCGCTGTCCTCGCGCAGGACGCGCCCGTCGCCAAGTCGTCGGTCACCGGCCTCGAGGAAGTCACCGTGACCGCCCGCCGCCGTGAGGAATCGCTGCAGGACGTGCCGATCTCGCTCTCTGCGTTCTCCGCCGAGCGCATCACGAATGCCGGCGCGCCGGACATCACGTGGCTGCAGCAGTCCACTCCGAACCTCACCCTGCAGGTTGCGCGCGGCTCCAACTCCACGCTGATCGCTTTCATCCGCGGCATCGGCCAGCAGGATCCGCTGTGGGGCTTCGAGCCCGGCGTCGGCCTCTACGTCGACGACGTGTACGTGGCGCGTCCGCAGGGCGCGGTGCTCGACATCTACGATATCGAGCGGCTGGAAGTGCTGCGCGGCCCGCAGGGCACGCTGTACGGCCGCAACACGATCGGCGGCGCGATCAAGTACGTTACCAAGTCGCTCGGCAACGAAGCCTATCTCGACACCAAGCTCACGCTCGGCACCTACGCGCAGCACGACTTCCTCGCCTCGGGCGTGTTGCCATTGAGCGACACGCTATCGATCGGCGGCAGTGCTGCCATCTACCGTCGCGATGGCTACGGCGAGAACCAGTTCACCGGCAACCAGAACCACTACGCGAAGTCCGTGGACGCATTCCGCATGAGCGCCGAATGGAACCCGACGGACACATTGAGCTTCCGTCTCGCCGGCGACTACGTCGAGGACAACTCGGATGCCAAGCACGGCCACCGCGAAGAACCGGGCCTGGGGCTCGCGGCGGGCGAGGTCGTGTTGCCGGACGTCTTCGACACGCGAGGTGGCATCGGCGACGACAACCTCGTGCGCAACCAGGGGATCTCGCTCACGGCGGCCTGGGAGCTGACGGATGCGATCACGCTCAAGTCGATCACGGCCTACCGCGATGGCGTCACGCACACGCTGATCGACTTCGACACCAGCCCGGCGCCGGCGCTCGACGTCCCCGGCTATTACGAGGACGACCAGCTTACGCAGGAGCTGCAGTTCCTGTACGAAGGCGAGCGCCTGCGCGGCGTGGCGGGCCTCTACTACCTCGACGCTCATGCGGCCGGCAAGTTCGACACCATCGTCGGCCTGCTCAACCTCACGATCGCGACTTCCGGCTTCGTCGACACGACGAGCTACGCGGCGTACGCGGACTTCAGCTACGACTTCACCGACAAGCTTTCGGCTTCGCTCGGCGGCCGCTATACGTCGGACGAGAAGGAAGGCGGTGTCTATCGCCAGAACTTCACGGGCCTGTATTCGCCGCTGTTCGGCAACGACGCGGCGGTCCCCGGGCTGATCCGCTCGGACTACACCAACGACCGCACGTTCGACCAGTTCACGCCGCGCGCCAGCGTCAGCTACGAATTCACCGAAACGTTCACGACCTACGCGTCCTACTCGGAAGGCTTCAAGTCAGGTGGCTTCGACATGCGCGGCGACGTCGTGCTGACGCCGGACACGGTCAACGGCTACGATCCCGAAACTGTCCAGTCGTACGAAATCGGCGCGAAGGGCACCTTGTTCGATGACCGGCTCTCATACAATTTCGCGGCCTTCTATGCGGACTACAGTGACCAGCAGATCACCCGCCAGCAACCGACGGTCACCGGGTCGATCGCGAGCTTCGTCGACAACGCCGGCGCCTCGACCATCCAGGGCGTTGAACTCGAAGGCTCCGCGCAGCTCAGTGACCGATTCTCGCTGAACTACGGCGTTGGCTGGACGGATGCCGAGTTCGACAAGTACGAGACGTACCAGGTCGTCACGAATCCCGCGCCGCCGCCTGCCACGCTCACCGTGCCGGTCGATCTTTCCGACACTGCTGTATTCCAGAACACGCCGGAGTGGAACGGCAACCTGGCGCTCAACTATGCGCAGCCGCTGCCCGGCACCTGGGGCTCGCTGCTCGCGACCGTGTCGGGTTCGTACCGCGATTCGTACCACATGTTCGAGTTCCCGAATCCGCTCATCGACCAGCTCGATTCGTACACGCTGGTGGACGCGAGCGTTGCCTGGACCTCCAACGACGAGAAGCTGCGTTTCCAGCTGCTCGGACGCAACCTGACGGACGAGGAATACAAGATCGGCGGTTACTACTTCCCGGGTGCGCTGTACGGCAACATCGTCAACAGTTTCTACGGCCCGCCGCGCACGATCAGCCTGAGCGCCAGCTACCGCTTCAACTGATCGCCGGACTGATGAGGTTAGGGTCATGGGCTGGTACGACGTACCGCGGCCGATCGTCCCCGACCTGATCGTCCAGCACGGCCGCAACCAGGCCAGGAAACCGGCGCTTCTCTGCGGAGAGCGCCGGTGGACCTGGGCCGAGTTCGACGCTGCGACGAACCAGGTGGCGAACGGCTTGCTGCAACTGAATCTCGCGCCGGGAGCGCGGCTCGCGGTGCTGATGCAGAACAGCGCCGAGATGGCGCTGCTGCTGTTCGGTGCCGGCAAGGCGGGCGTGTCCGTCGTCCCGCTCAATACGTCGGTGAGCGACGCGGCGGTCGCTGCGATGGTGCGCGACAGCGGCGCCAGCGCAATCGCCGCTTCAGGGGAGCATTGCCGGCGCGTGGATGCGCTGCTCGCGGCCAGTCAGTTGGCAGGCACCATGGTCAGGCTCGGCGTCGACGTTCCGGCTGCAGGTCACTGGACCGACTTGTCGACCTGGCTCGCGCGACAGTCGACTGCCACCCCCGCGGTCAAGGTGGGTCCCGATACCGAGTGCAACGTCATCTACAGCTCGGGTACCACCGGGCTGCCCAAGGGCATCGTGCACACGCACGGTTGTCGTTATGACTGGGGCACCGATCTCGCCATCGCACTGCGCTACCGCAGCGACTGCGTCACCGTCTGCTCGCTCGGGCTCTATTCCAACATCAGCTGGGTCGCGATGCTGTGCACGGTCGTCGTGGGCGGTACCATCGTCGTCCTGCCGTCGTTCACCGCGGCGGCGCTGGTCGACGCGATCGAGCGTCACGGCGCCACCCACGGTGGCTTCGTGCCCGTACAGTTTCAGCGTGTGCTCGAACTGCCCGGCGATCGCGACTCGCAACCTGTCTTCGTTGCAGGCGATCATGTGCTGCGGTTCGCCGCTCCCGCCGGCGTTGAAGCGCGCGACACGCGACACGCTCGATTGCGAACTGATCGAGCTCTACGGCCTGACCGAAGGCATCATCACCACGCTCGCTCCCGAGGATTTCGACGCGCACATCGAATCCGTCGGCAAGGCCATTCCGGGCCAGCAACTCAAGCTCGTGCGCGACGATGACGTCGAGGCGACACCCGGCGAGCTCGGCGAGATCTGCGGCTACGGACGCCTGGTGATGGAGGGCTATCTCCAGCGGCCCGACGCGACGGAAGAGGCGACATGGGTCGATCCACAAGGCCGGCGCTGGCTGCGCACAGGGGATATCGGGCGACTCGACGACGATGGCTTCCTCTACATCGTCGATCGCAAGAAGGACATGATCCTGTCAGGCAGCCAGAACATCTACCCGGCCGACATCGAAGCGGTCATGCGTGATCACCCCGCGGTCGCCGACGTCGCGGTCGTGGGCGTACCGAGCGAACGCTGGGGCGAAACGCCACTGGCGCTGGTCGTCGCAGCAGGTGCAGGTGACACGCCGGACACCGGGTCGCTGGTGGAATGGACCAACCAGCGCGTCGGCAAGCAGCAGCGCCTCGCGGGTGCTGTCTACGTCTCCGACCTGCCGCGCAATCCCAATGGCAAGATCCTCAAGCGCGAGTTGCGCCGGCAGTACGCCGACTGGGAGAAGGCCAGGTGACCATGCCCGACGCCGGCGCTGAACGATTCTTTACCTCGGCCGACGGCCTGCAGCTGTTCTATCGCGATTTCGCACCGCGCACGCGGCCGCCGAAACTTCCCGTGCTTTGCTTGCCGGGCCTCACACGCAACTCGCGGGACTTCACTCACGTCGCCGAACGTATCCGGCAGGATCGTCGGGTGCTCTGCGCGGACCTGCGTGGCCGCGGTCGTTCGCAGCACGACCCGGTCTGGCAGAACTATCATCCCGGCACCTACCTCGCCGACCTCGGCCTGCTGTTGCAGGACGCCGGCGTCACGCGCTGCGTGCTGCTCGGCACCTCGCTCGGCGGGATTCTCTCGATGCTGCTCGCCGCAATGAATCCGAACCTCGTGGCCGGCGTCATTCTCAACGATGTCGGTCCGGAGGTGGCGCCAGAAGGCCTCGCGCGCATCGCGGCATACGTCGGCCGTCATGCGCCACCCGCCAGCTGGGATGAAGCGGTCGCGACGGTGAAAGCGACTTATGAGATCGGCATGCCAGGTCTCACGCACGAAGAATGGGTGGCCCACACCAGGCGCAGTTACAGCGACGCCGGCGGCGTGCCGCGGCTCGACATGGATCCGATGATAGGCGAGGCCGTGCGCCATGCACCGTCCGCGGCGGCGCCGGATCTCTGGTCACTGTTCGCGAAGCTCCTGCCGGTGCCGACGCTGGCACTGCGCGGTGCCACGTCCGATATCCTCGCCGCGGCTACGTTTGACCGCATGCTGCGCGAGAAACCCGATCTCGTGCGTGTCGAGGTGCCGCAACGCGGGCATACGCCGATGCTGGATGAGCCCGTCAGCGTCGCTGCAATCGACGAGTTCCTCGCGCGCACGCCCTGACGCGGCGCGCCCCTCTGCCGGAGTCACGTTCCGCATGACGCTCGAATGGATCGGACTGCTCGGCAGCCTTGCATTGCTCGTCGTCCTCACGATGCGCGGCGTTGACCTGTTGCTCGCTGCCCCCGTGTGCGCGTTGCTGCTCGCGCTGTCGTTCGGACTGCCGCTGGTGCCACAGCTGGCCGGCGTCGGCGCCGAGAACTTCACGACCGCGTACATGACGGGCTTCAGCGGGTTCATCGCTTCGTGGTTCTTCGTCTTCCTGCTCGGCTCGGTCTTCGGCAAGGTGATGGAGGACAGCGGGGCGGCCGACAGCGTCGCGCAGTGGGTCGTCGAGCGTTTCGGGGCGCGACACGCCCTGCTCGCAGTCATCGGCGCCTGTGCCATCCTCACCTACGGCGGCGTGAGCCTGTTCGTGGTGGCGTTCTCGGTGTTCCCGCTCGCGCTTGCGCTGTTCCGCGAGGCCGGCTTGCCGCGGCGTTTCATACCGGGCGCCATCGGCTTCGGCTCGGTCACCTTCACGATGACGTCCGCGGGTTCCCCGGAAATCCAGAACTGGATCCCGATGCAGTACCTGGGCACGACCCCCTATGCCGCGTGGCAGGTCAGCCTGGTCGTCGCCATGCTCATGGCTGTCACGGGCTTTGTCTGGCTCAAGTGGATGATCGGCCGCTCCATCATCGCGGGCGAGCGCTACGACGCGCGTGAAGGCGACCCGCAGCCGAAGACGGGCGGATTGCCGCATCCGGCCACCGGCCTGGTTCCGCTCGCAGCGGTGCTCGGCGTCGCGTTCGCGCTGCACGACTCCCTGAAGCAGTCGGCGTTGATCGTCGCGCTGCTCGCCGGCGTGCTGACGGTGCTGGTCGTCAACCGCCGGTACTTCATCAACCTGCCGCACGCCGTGTCGAACGGCACGCTCGGGGCGCTGATCGCGATCGCGAATACGGCCGCCGTGGTCGGCTTCGGCGCAATCGCGAAACTGTCGCCGGCTTTCGGTGCTGCAGTCGATTCGCTCACCTCGTTGCCGGGCGATCCACTCGTCAGCGCATCGATCGCAGTCACGCTGATCGCGGGACTGACGGGGTCTGCCTCCGGCGGCCAGGCGATCGCCCTGCCGATCCTGGCGCCGCACTACCTGGGCCTGGGTGTGGATGCGAATGCGTTGCATCGCGTGGTTGCGATTGCCTCCGGCGGACTCGACTCGCTGCCGCACAACGGGTACGTTGTGACGACGATCCGCGGTGTTTGCCGTGAGACGCACAAGTCGGCCTACTGGCCCATGTTCTGCATGACCGTCCTCGTCCCGCTGTTCGGTCTCATCCTGGCACTGCTGCTGCTGTAGACATGCGCCTGTCCCGCGCAGCCTGGTCGCGTGCGGTGAGCATTGCGCTCATCGGGACGGCCGCGGCCTCGCTCGCCGCGTTGCTCGCGCCATTCGGCTGGCCCTTCGAGCTGTTCGCGCATTTCCGCTGGCAGATTGGCATTGCTGCGCTGGCGTTGCTGCTCGCGTCGCTGGTCCTGCGCCAACCCTGGATGATGGTCGTGGCCTGCGTCACCGTCGTGATGCAGTGGCTGCCCGGTGTACTGATGAGCGGCCGTGCCTCGGCGCACGAGCCGACCGCGCTGACGTGCCGCGACCAGCAGCTGCGGGTCGTGACAGCGAATGCCTGGTTCGCGAACACCGACCACACTGCGTTGGTCGCCTGGCTGAGTCAAAGCGATGCCGACATCATTGCACTGCAGGAAATCACGCCGCAGTGGGCATTGGCGCTCGAGCCACTCGCACGAGCCTACCCGTACCGCAAAGTCATGGCACGCGACGACCCGTACGGCATCGCGCTGCTGAGTCGATGGCCCATCGCTGACGTGCAGCCGGTGGACTTCGCCGGGGACGGCATGCCGTCGCTGGTCGCAAACCTTGACGTGGACGGTCGCAAGCTGCGCGTGATCGCGCTGCATACTCGCTGGCCGGTGCTGCCGGACCTGCAGGTCGCACGCGACCGGGCGCTGCAGCAGGCGGCTGCGCTTGCGCTCACACAGCCCGAGGCGACGATCCTGCTGGGAGATCTCAACCTTACGCCGTACGCACCGGCGTTCGCACGACTGATGTCCGAGTCAGGATTGCGGGACGCATTCGCCGGCGAGGCGTGGCGGCCGACGTGGCAGGCCGGATTCTGGCCGCTCGCGTTGCCGATCGATCACGTGCTGGTGCCGTGGCGCAGTTGCGTCACCGGGCATGAGATCGGGCCCGACGTGGGCTCGGACCATCGGCCGCTGCGGGTCACGCTGCGGCTGCCGTAGCGGCAAGTCAGTTCTCGGAGTAGTCGCTGTCGCGCCTGCCAGGGGTGCGGCGCCGGTTGTCGTCCGCCGACCAGGTTCCCCGCGTCGAAGCAGGCTGTTCCGAGCGCCTGGGACCGGCACGGCGATCTTCGTGGTGCTGGAATCGGCAGCTGCAGCCGTCCGGGTTGGTGCATCCGGCGACAGGCAGTCGCGGTGCCTCGAGCGAAAGCAGGCGAACGCCTGTCAGCGCCTTGACCTGGGCGCAGGGGCTTGGGCCCGTGACGATGCTGACAGCGTGGAAACGCCGACGGAGCGGTTGCGGCTTGAGCAGGCCAGCCATGGCGTGGACTCCCCCGGGAACGGTCTTGTTCTCAGTGCACGCTACTCGAACCTGTGGAACTCGCCAAGGGGGTGGCCAGCCGGCCGTGCGCCTATTCGACGCCGAGGGTTTCGCCGACGGGCGGTGAGAACTCGCGGCAGCAGTCGAGCAGCCAGGCCCGGAATCGTACGACTTTCGGCAATGAAAAGTTCGCTGGAGGCGCCACGAGGAACCAGGCATTTCGCTGCAATACACTTGGGAGCATCGGACGTACCAGGCGGCCGGCGGCAATGTCGGCCGCTACCAGCGACCAGCGGGCCAGCGCAACACCCTTGCCCTGTTCGACGGCGACGAGAGACGCCGCGGAATCTTCCATCGGCGGGCTGGAGTCGGCTCGCGTTGTATCGCCGCCGACCCGGCGCAACCAATCCTGCCAAGGCTCCGTGCGGCTGTGGATCAGGGGGTAGCGTGCAAAATCGGCAACCGTCTCGATCGGGCCGAACCTGGCGAGCAGCACGGGGCTGCAGACCGGAAACACGTATTCGTCGAGCAGGCGCTCGGCCTTCAGGCCGGTCCACTGGCCGGAACCGTAGACGATGGCGGCGTGGAAATCGTCGCGACCGAAGTCGAGGCCAGCAGCACGTGGCGGCCCGAATCGAACCTCGATCTCGGGGTGCCGGCGCGTAAACTCGCTGAGGCGCGGTAACAACCAGCGCTGCAGGAACTCGTTCGGCACGCTGAGGTTGAGCATGCCGCCGACACGCTCGCGACGGATGCGTTCGACCGAGCGGCGCAGCTCTTCGAGCCCGCGGCGGACGCCGGGCAGCAGTTCGGCACCCTCCTGGGTGAGGGCGACGGCACGCGTGTGACGACGGAACAAGGGCACACCGATGTCGGCTTCGAGCGCCTTGATCTGCGCGCTGACCGCCGCGGTGGTGACGCCGAGTTCCTTGGCGGCCGCGGTGAAGCTCAAGTGCGCAGCGACAGCCTCGAAGACGCGCAGGGCGTTGAGCGGCACTCGGTCCGGAGGGGTCGCCATCGGTTGCCTTTGAGTAAAATGACGATTAACAATACGGCGCGAATCCCAGTTAATCAAGGGTATTCGCGGACCGCTATCGAGGGAATCTATAGAAATGAGGTGTGCGCCATGACCGCTCCAATCCGCACCAACTACGCGACCGGCACGCCGTGGGAACCGATCGTCGGGTATTCGCGCGCGGTCCGGGTCGGACCGATGGTGTTCGTGTCGGGTACGACGGCCACGGGTCCGGATGGCCAACTCGTCGGTGGTGACGATGCCGGCGCCCAGACGCGCCAGGTGCTCGCCAACATCAAGGCGGCGCTCGAGCGTGCGGGTGCACGGCTGGAAGACGTCGTCAGGACGCGCATCTATGTTCGCGACATTGCGCGGTGGGAAGCCGTCGGGCGTGCGCACGGCGAGATTTTCGGCGCGATCCGCCCGGCATCCGCCATGGTGGAAGTCAGCGGCTTGGTCGATCCGGCCATGCTCGTCGAAATTGAAGCGGATGCGTACCTCATCACTGCTGACACGTGAATCTGCAGCGCGCCCACGGCCGAAACTTGTGACCACCCACGAAGTCAGATTGAATTCTGGCAAGGAATATCGGGATGCAGCTCGAAGGAAGGACACCCTCATGACCCGGAACATTCAGTCTCGTCGTTATCGCCGTACTGATGCTGGCGCCGTCTGTCGTGTGATCGCGTACGAGCGATGCCCGGAAGCGAAGCGCTTGCTCCAATCCAGGCGTGGCCTGGTTGCACTGTTGCTGGTCGGGGCAATGGGCGTTGCCTTCACGGCGATCGCGACAGCTGGCGAGCCTGTCGCGACAGCGACGGCGTCCGCACCGGCTCCCGCCGCGGTGGCGGTTGCACCAATGAGCCAGGAAGCGCTGCTCGAACACCAGGCCAGGCATCCAGATCATCTGTTCGTGCTCGACGTGCGTACGCCGCAGGAATACGCAGAAGGCCATGTGCCCGGCGCGGTCAACGTGCCGCACGACAAGCTGGCAGCCCGACTCGCGGAAGTGCCAAAAGACAAGGACG
Source organism: uncultured Pseudomonadota bacterium (assembly GCA_963748985.1). Lineage (GTDB taxonomy): Bacteria > Pseudomonadota > Gammaproteobacteria > Steroidobacterales > Steroidobacteraceae > RPQJ01. Next base: position 40,160 of record CAVVKQ010000015.1, on the reverse strand, counting down.
TGGTGCTGTATTGCAAGTCCGGGCGGCGCACCGCGATCGCGGCGGATGTGCTGGCAGCGAACGGCTACACGCGGCTGTCGCATCTCGAAGGCGACATGAACGCGTGGGTTGCCAGGGGCCGCCCGATCGAGAAGCCTTGAGCGAGTGCTTGCTCGCGTGAGTTGGTTGCGCTGGTTCTTATCGGCGCCTTCGGCGACCGGTTCCGGGTCCGCGGACACGCCGTAAATACGTCCCTGTAGGCTCGCACGCGCCGTCCGGCGGTCTCAACTGATCGATGCAACACTGATCCCTGCGGAGGAAGGAGTGTTGTATGCCAAGGGTTATCAGGCCGTATTTGAGCTCAACTGAGCGCGCGCAGATTTGGGAACGCTGGCGAGCAGGAGAGCCGATCTGGCGGATCTCCCGGGCGCTGGAGCGTCGAAGCGGTACGATCCGCGACGAGTTGGATCGTAGCGGCGGGATCAGCCCGCGGCCGCGCCGGCGCGCTTTACGTTCACTCAGCGAGGGCGAGCGCGAGGAGATTTCGCGCGGCCTGGCGGCGCAGCGGTCACTGCGCTCGATTGCTCACGGCTTGTGCCGCTCGGCCTCGAGCGTCAGTCGCGAAGTGCGCCGCAACGGGGGCGCAGGCGCCTATCGAGCGGGCCGCGCCGATCAACGCGCCTGGGACCAGGCACGACGACCCAAGGTGTGTCGCCTGGCACAGCACCGGAGGCTGTGCGAGCGCGTGGCGGAGAAGCTGCAGCTGCAGTGGTCGCCGCAGCAGATTGCCGCGTGGCTTGTGCGTGATTACCCGACCGACCACAGTATGCGGGTGTCGCACGAGACGATTTACCGGACGCTGTTCGTGCAGGCCCGTGGCGCACTCAAGCGCGAACTGACCACGCACCTGCGCAGCCACCGCAAGCGCCGTGGCGCACGCCACGCGGAGGGCGCTGGCGCGCGCGGTGGATCGATCGTTGGCGAGCTCTCCATCCGCGAACGCCCGGCCGAGGCCGGCGATCGAGCGGTGCCCGGGCACTGGGAGGGCGATCTGCTGTGTGGCTCGAAGGGCTCGCAGATCGCAACGCTGGTCGAGCGTTACTCGCGCTTCGTGATGCTAATTAAACTGGCCGACAAGAACAGCGTGCGGGTCGCTCACGCCTTGGCCGAGAAGATCCAGCTGCTGCCGAAGGAGATGCGTCGTTCTCTCGCCTGGGACCGCGGCATCGAGATGGCCTCGCACCATCGCTTCACGCTGGCAACCGATGTTCAGGTGTACTTCTGCGACCCCTACAGCCCTTGGCAGCGGGGTTCGAACGAGAACACCAACGGGCTGTTGCGGCAGTACTTTCCCAAGGGCCGCGACCTGTCGGTGTACTCTCAGGCTCAACTCGACGAAGTGGCCGATCGTCTCAACGGCCGTCCGCGTCAAACACTCGGCTGGCAGAATCCCGCCGAACGCTTTGCGCAAACCGTTGCGTCAACCGGTTGAGACCGCCGGACGGCGCGGGCGAGCCTACAGGGACGTATTCACGGCGTGCCCTCGAAATCCCCGAGGATTCCTCTGGCTCGCGCGCTGCTGACCAGCGGGAGAGTTTGACGCGATCAGGCATCCAGCGCCTGATCGAGATCCGCGATCAGGTCGTCGACGTGCTCGAGCCCGATCGACAAGCGCAGCAGGCCCGCCGGCGCCTGGCTGTGTGGGCCCTCGATCGACTGGCGGTGTTCGATGAGGCTCTCGACCCCGCCGAGACTCGTCGCCCGCGTGAACAGTTGCGTCTTCGCCGCCACCGCGAATGCACGGTCGCGCCCGCCCGGCACCTCGATGGACAGCACGCCACCGAAGCCACCGCTCATCTGGCGCAACGCGATTTCGTGCCCCGGATGATCGGGCAGTCCCGCGTAATGGACTTTCTCGATACGCGGGTCCGAGTGCAGGAAACGAGCCACGGCCAACGCGTTCGCTGCCTGCGCCCGCACGCGCAACGGCAGTGTCGGCAGGCTCCGCAACAGCAGCCAGCAGTCGAACGGCGACGGCACGCCACCCCCCGTGGCCTGGTACTGACGCAACGCCGCGCACTCCGCGCCGGCATCCCGCGTCACGACGATGCCGCCGAGCACGTCACTGTGACCGCCGAGGTACTTCGTCGTGCTGTGCATGACAAGATCGGCGCCGAGTGCCAGCGGCTGCTGCAGCACGGGACTTGCGAAGGTGTTGTCGACGCCGACCAGCGTGCCCCGGTTGTGCGCCAGGTCTACGAGCGCGGCGATGTCGGCGACGCGCAGCAGGGGATTCGATGGCGTTTCGAACCATAGCAGGCTCGTCGGCACCGCCAGGGCCTGTGACACTTCGGTGAGGTTCGACACGTCGACGAACTCCACGTCGACACCCCAGCGCGGAACGATGTCGCGCAGCTGCTTGCCGGTGCCGTAATAGCAGTCCGACGCGCAGACGATGCGACCACCAGGCGCCGTCAGCGCAAAGACGGCGAGCGTCGCCGCCGAACCGGAGGCGAACGCGATCGCGTCCTTGCCACGTTCCAGCGCCGTGATCGCGCGCTCGAGCGAAGTGCGGGTGGGGTTGCCGCTGCGCGTGTAGTCATACCCGTGCGGGTAGGTGCCGTCCGCACCGCGTTCGAACGTGGTCGAGAGATGCAGTGGCTCGCGCACTGCGCCGGTGGCCGGGTCGGGTCCGCGCCCTGCGTGAATGGCCAGCGTTTCAAACTTCATGGAGTTGACCCCGGTGCTTCGTATTCCTGCAGACCCACCACGAGCATACCCGGTCCGCCGTGCGCGCCAAGCGCGCTGCCAATCGAGACCAGTTGCGCGAAGCCTACGTTCGGCAGGCGCAGTTCCTGCAGCAGCCAGCGACCGTCCGCTTCGCAATTGGCGTGACCGACGATCAACCTGTAGGTGACGTCGTCGCGCATGCGGCGCCGCACCCAGCGCGCGAACTTCGACTTCAGGTCGTGCCGGCCGAACAGCACGCCGCCCGCGCTGACTTTGCCCTTGGAGTCGTTGTGCAGGACAGGCATCAGTCGCAACGCGTCGGCGACCCGCTTGACCCAGCGCGGCAGGCGACCGCCGCGCACGGCATACTCGAGCGAACCGGCCACGCCGAACGAGCGTGTCCGCGGCAGGATGGCTTTCGTCGCGGCGATGATGCGGTCTGCGTCGTAACCCGCCGCCGCACATTCCGCGGCGTACATGGCGATGAGACCCTGGCCCGCGGAGACGTTGCCCGTGTCGATCACGCTCACCTTGCCATGGGTGGCAGTGCGAGCCGCGGCCGTCTGTGCCGCGGCGCACGTGCCGCTCACGCGACTGCTCAGGTTGATCGAAATCACTGCGCTGTGGTGCGAGCCCAGGAATTCGAATTGCCGGCGAAAGTCGCCCGGCGGCGGCTGGGAGGTCTTGGGCGGTTCGGTGCCGCGCTCGATTTCGGCATAGAACTCGTCCGAGGTGATGCCCACCTTGTCGAGGTAACTGCGGGCACCGAAGTGCACGCGCACCGGGATCATGTGGATGTCGAGGCGGTCGAGCTCCGCTTCGGGAATGTCCGCCGCACTGTCGGTGACGATCGCGACGCGACGATCGGTCGAGTGCGCCGAGTGCTGCTGCCGTTGCATGTCGTCGGCTTTTTCGCCCGCGACGCTTCCGAACTGCGCGGCCGCGCGGAACACCTCGGACGGGTCGTTGGTGTGGATGTGCACGCGGATCTTGCTGTGCAGGCCCGCGACCACCAGGCTGCCGCCGATCGCCGACAGCTGTTCCCGCAGATGTCGCCGGTCGATGCGCTCGCCGGTGACGACGCACTCGGTGCAGTACCGGTACGCGAGTTCGTCCTCGCCGCTGCCGGCCGTCAATTCCTCGGACGCGCTCGCGACCAGTGGCGACGCGCTTGCGGCCGGCTCCGCGTCGGAGCCGCTTTCCAGATAGTCGGTCACGCCCTCGATCAGCTCGACGAAGCCCTGTGCGCCCGCGTCGACGACGTTCGCCCTGCGCAATGCCTCCAGCTGGAACGTCGTCTGCGCCAGCGCCGCCTGCGACGCAGCGACACCCTGGCGGAGAATCGAGCGGAAATCGCGCATGCCGTCCTTGCGCGCCAGTTGCACGGCGTGCGCGAACGCAGTCAGCACCGAGAGGATGGTGCCCTCGCGCGGTTCGCTCAGGCTTTCACGGGCGTACTCGGCGCCGCCGTCGATGCCTGCGGCAAACTCCGCCGGGTCGATCTGGTTCAGGTGGCCGACACGATCACAAAGGCCGAGGAAAAATTGCGCGAGGATCGCCCCCGAGTTGCCGCGCGCGCCATCGAGCGCGGCATCGGCCACGCGCGTCAGCGTCTTGCCCGCGTGCCGGTCGGGCCACTTGCGCAACGCACCGAGCACTGCGTTTACGGTGAGCGCGAGGTTCGTGCCCGTGTCGCCGTCAGGCACCGGGAACACGTTGATCTTGTTCAGGTGTTCCTGGCGCGACAGCAGCCGCAGGATGCCCGCCTGCAGCGCAAAATTCAGCCGCAGCCCGTCGAGGCTGTCGGCAGTGACCGCTGCAGCATTCACTGGCGACCGACTCCCCTCAGTTCAGTCGTTGGACAGCTTGAACCGGCTGCCCCGGAAATTCAGCACGGCGCCATCCGGCGTAATCTGTTCGACGAGCGGGCCTTCGGCCAGCGTCTCGCCTTCCTTGTACTTGCGCGAATTCACGAAGATGAAACGCTGCTGCGGCTGCGTGACGTAGACGTGCAGATCGAGGTGCAGGGCGGCCACGCCGCCCCGTGCCGAAACCTCCGCGGCATCCGGCATGGCCGCGGCTTGCGGTGCTGCCTGCTGCACCGCAGGTTGTTCGGGCGGCGGTGAGTACGGCAGGTCGGACGCCTCGGGTACTGGTGCATAGATCACCGAGCCACCACGCTGCGCGCTGCCATTCCTCACGACGGTCCGCGGACCCGACGGCACGGCGGCGGCTGCAGACTGCGACGAGGCTTCGATGGCGTTGGACGCATCCCCCACTTCGTCCGCCAGCGGATTGCGTCCACCCGGACCCGCGGGCTCATCGATGGGAGCCCGCGTTGGCGCAGCGCCTTGCGTGACGGGTGTTCCAACCGTCGGCGATGGGGCGACCAGCGTAGGATTCGCAGGACCCGGCGCAGTACTCGCGACTGGTGCCGGTGCAGTCGGCGCCGTGGCGTCGTCTTTCTGCGCGCGTCGCAGCAACACGATGCCGACGGCGAGCAGGTTCACGACCAGTAGTGCAATCGCCGCCGTGGCCCACGCGTTGGTTCCTGGCTTCGTCGGCGCGATCGGTACCTCGGCGAGGCCCGGTCCCGTCTGGCGCTGGCGTGCGTGTTCGGACTTGCGCAGGGCATCGAGGATGAACGACATCGCTCAGCCTCCCTTCCGCTCGGGCGCGCCACCCAGAGTAGGCGAACCTGACGGATTCAGGACCGTGTCGAGCACGATCTGTGTCTGGACGCCGGCGACGCCGTCGGCGTTGAGTCGGTGCGTCCGCTGGAAATCCTGCACCAGGCGCGTGAGTTCTTCGTCGTAGAGGTCGTTGGCGGGCCGTGTCTCGGGCAAACCCTGGGCCGCACGCAGGTTGTCACGCAGCCAGCGGACTTCTGCACCGCGCATGCCGGGACCGAGCGACTTCGCAACCGCGAGCGGCGGCCGCCACAAGAGCAGGAAATCGCCGAACCAGTAGCGTGAGATTGTCGCGATCGGCACATCCTGCGGCTTGTCGCCGAGTTCGATCGTGGCCGCTTCGTCGGTCAGTGCGGTCAGCAGCACCTGGTGTGTGCCTCCGACGTCATCCGTCAGAGTGAGGATCGCCGGACGATTCAGCGTGCGCAGCTGCGCCCACGAGCCCTTCTGGAACAGGCACTCGAGACCTTGTGCCGTGGCCTGTTCGCAGCCGCGACCGCGATCTGGTGCGTAGGTGATGTTCCAGCGCGTGAAAAGTCGCGCGAGCGCGGCCTCGGTGGTGGTGTCGTTCGCGTTCTGCGCCAGCAGTTGGTCGAGGGCCGGCACGATCGCGACGGGTGGGGTGGCTACCACCGGAACCGTGGCCTGCGCAGTGCCGCTCGCGGGAGCAATCACCGGAGTCGTTGTTGCGGCAATCCTGGCCTCGTCTCGTCCGAGCAGTGACCACGCGCCGAACGCGACCAGGGCCAGTGCCGCGACAACGGCACCCGCCGTGGCCCAGCGCAGCCACGGTGCGGGAATCGGCCGGCCATACACTTCCGAGGCAGCCTGGCGAATGAAAGCGGCGCCGACCCGATGCTCCTCGCGCGTGAACGCGCCGAGCAGGGCGCGGTCGCTCACGACGTTGATCACACGGGGAATGCCATGGCTGAGCCGATGAATTTCGCGCAGCGCACCCGGCGTGAAGGCTTCGGCCGTCGCACCCGCCACGCGCATGCGGTGCTTCACGTAACCGGCTGATTCCACTCTTGAAAGCGGGCTCAGGTGGTAACGGCCCGTGACCCGTTGCGCAAGCTGCCGCAGGTCTGGTTGCTCGAGCAGCGTCCGCAGTTCTTCCTGGCCGATCAGGATGATCTGCAGCAGTTTCGTGGTCGCCGTCTCAAGGTTCGTGAGCAGGCGCACTTGCTCGAGCGTCTCGAAGCTCAGGTTTTGCGCCTCGTCGACGATCAGCACGACACGGCGTCCGCGCGCGTGAGCCTCGAGCAGGTAGTGCCCGAGCATGTCCATCAGCGCCTTGGTGCTGTTGCGGCCGTCGGCAGGCACCTGCAGGTGCAGTTCCTCGCAAATCGTCAGCAGGAACTCCGGCGGCGTGATGCGCGGGTTCAGGATCAGCGCAACTTCGGCATGGCCCGGCAGCTGCTCGAGCAGGCTGCGGATGACCGTCGTCTTGCCGGTGCCGACCTCGCCTGTCAGCTGGATGAAGCCGCCCGCCTCGTTGATGCCGTACAACAGGTGCGCCAACGCCTCGGCATGCCGCTCGCTGAGATACAGGTAGCGCGGGTCCGGCGTGATCGCGAACGGTTTTTCCTGGAGGCCGAAAAAGCTCGTATACATGCGGGGTTAGGCCTGCCGTGACCGGCGGGGGACGCCAATCATGCCTGATCCTCGATCATCGCTCACCCTTCATCCCCAGGGGTCGGCCGAACCAGGGTCGGGGCAGTGCTGCTACATTCCGGAACGGGGCGGGCAGGGAGAAGGGATCGATGGCCAAGCGCTCGCTGCTGTTACTGCTGGCCGGTCTCGCGGCCTTGCCGGTCGCCGGTGCTGCGGAGCCTGATTACCCGCGGGCACGGCCGTTGACCGACCGGACCTTCGAGCCGAGTCCGGCCCGGCTCGAGCGTGGGCGGTACCTGGCCGAGCACCTGCTGCAGTGCTTCGTCTGTCACTCGGAACGCGACTGGGATGCGCCGGGTGCGCCGCCCAGCGCCGGCAGGAAAGGCGCCGGGACGGTGATGAGCGAACGCACCGATCGACGCATCGTCGCACCCAACATCACGCCAGACGTCGAGACGGGAGCCGGCGGCTGGACCGACGACATGCTGGCCCGCGCCATTCGCGAGGGGATCGGGCACGATGGCCGGGCCCTGCACTGGGGCATGTGGTACCGGTCGTTCGCGGGTCTTTCGGACGAGGATCTCGCATCCGTCATCGTTTACCTGCGGACCTTGCCGCCGGTGCGCAACGCCCTGCCGCGGACCGTCCTGCCCGCCGACGAGCAGGCCGCCAACGCCAGGAGTCCGCAGCCGATTACAGCGCCGGTCGTTGGACCCGCCCCCGGCGACTCGAAAGCGCTTGGCCGCTACCTGATCGGTGTCGCCGACTGCACGGGATGTCATTCGGCGTGGGAGGCGCCGCGTAACCCAGGCCTGCTCGCAGGGGGCAACGAAATCGTCCGCGGCACGCGCAGCGCATTCAGCAGCAATCTCACGCGGCACGAATCCGGCGTCGCGTATCCGAAGGAGACTTTCATTGCCGTCATGCGCACCGGCAAGGGTGAGTCGCTGCATCCGATCATGCCGTGGACGACGTTCAGCGGTCTCACGGAGCAAGACCTCGGCGCCATCTACGACGCGCTGGGCGACGCCTATCCCGTGGCGCATTACGTGGGCAACGTCGGCGAACCGCGTCATTGCATCGTTTGCGGACAGAAACATCCGTTCGGCGAGCACAACGTCTCGCTGCCGGAAAGCGTCCCGGTGCCGATCTCCGTGCTCGAACGCCTGCCCGGAACCTACCGCTCCGACGAACTCGACTGGACGATCGAAGTACGTCTCGACCGGGGCAAGCTGTTCGGTGGCGACCCGGGCGGTCCCGAGACCGAACTGATCGCCCTGAGCGAAACGCGCTACCTGCTGCCCGGACTGCCGGCGCCGCTGGAATTCAGGGTGCCCGCGGCGGGTGCCGCCACCAGCGTCGTCTCGCTGGAAATGCCGCCGATCGCGCTCGACCGAGTGCCGTGAGGGCTTACTCGCGAGGCTTGACGATCGTGCTCGCGGGCCGCAACGCGACAGATCCGAATTTCTCGCGTACGGCATCCACGGTCGCATCGAGCTGACGGTTGCGCGTGGACTCCGGCGCGCCGAACAAGTCGGCCTGCACTTCTTCACCGAGGTCGCTGACGCCGACACCGAGCAACCGCAGTGCGGCTTGCGGTTGCGTCTTGCGCCACCCGTCGAGCAGTTCGCCCGCGATCCGCGCCACCACTCGCGTTTCCTGCGTGCGCGGTTCCACCTGCCGCTGGCGCGTGTAGGTCGTGAAGTCGCCGCGCCGGATCTTCACCGTCACGCACCCGCCCGTAAGTTTCTTCGCGCGCAGCCGGGAGACCGCTTTGTCGGCCAGCCGGACGATCTCGGCATGCAGGCGCGCGGGATCGGCGATGTCGGTGTCGAAGGTTTCCTCGGCACTGATCTGTTTTTCGTCGACATCCGGAATCACCGGACGATCGTCGATACCGGCCGCGCGTTGCTGCAGGCGTTCGGTGTAGCGCCCGAACAAGGGCCGCAGCCGCGAGGGCGCGGCCTGGCGCAGGTCACCCAGCGTGTAGATGCCGAGCGCTTCGACTTTCGGTGCCGTCTTCGCGCCGAGGCCGAACAGTTTTCGAATGGGCAGCGGGTCGAGCAGGCCGCGCACGTCCGCTTCGCGCACGATGACGAGGCCGTCCGGCTTGCGCAGGTCCGAGGCGATCTTGGCGACCAGCTTGTTCGGCGCGACGCCCACGGACGCAGTGAGTTCCGTACGCTCGCGGATGCGGCGCTTGATCTCACGCGCAATGTGTTCGGCGTTGCCGAGTGCGCTCTCGCTTGCAGTCACGTCGAGGAACGCCTCGTCGAGCGAGAGCCCCTGCACCAGCGGCGTGAACTCATGGAATACGGCGAAGATCTGTTGCGACACCGCGTTGTAATGACCGATGCGCGGGTGGACCACGATGGCGTCGGGGCAACGGCGCAGCGCTTCCCGCGTCGGCATTGCCGAGTGCACGCCGAACTTGCGGACTTCGTAGCTCGCGGCTGCGACGACGCCACGATTGCCGCCGCCACCCACGATGACGGGCTTGCCGCGCAGTTCAGGGTTGTCGCGCTGCTCGACGGACGCATAGAACGCATCCATGTCGACGTGCAGGATGGAGCGGGGCGCTTTCACGGCGAGGGTCGCGGACCCCGGCGCTAGAGCGTGAGGGCGGTGTAGGCGAGCAGGCCCAGCACGGTCAGCGTCATGAAGACCAGGTAACCGATCACCAGCAGCGAGTACTTCACGAGCGTGACGATGCGCCCCTGTCCGTAGACCCGGCGCATCGCCCGATACAGGTAGTACGGCACGTAGAACATGAGGACGGCGGTGAGGATGTTCTCCGTCGTCTTCAGGACCGATCCGACCACGGTGTCGATGAGCATCGACGAAGTCCGCTCGAGCACGAGGATCGCGATGCCGCACAGGAAGAAGAAGGCGTGGAAGTGGACGAAGAACAGCAGGTGTTCGACGTAGTAGCGCCCGGATCCGAGATACAGCACGAACATCACGGCGGCGATCAGCGGCAGGAAGATGAACATCATCTTCGGGATGTTCTCGTACACCGCCCGCCCGAAGCCTTTGCCGTCGGCCACGATCCTGCGGCAGGCGTCGCGCGCCCGGTCTTCGGTCTGCTTGCTGAGCCCGATGTCGATCTTGAAATTGTCCGGGCTGCATGGGTCGTCCATCAGCCGCTTGATCGGCGCAACCTGTTCCGGGGTCATTGCGCCGAGGTCCTGCTCGAGTTCTGCCCGCGCCTGCGCGCGATCCGCCGGGTCCGGAATGCGCTTGACGATTTCGTCGACGATGCGCTGGCGTTGCGGATCGAGCTTCGGCGCGTCCGCCGAAGACTTCGCAGTTGCAGGTGCCGGTGCACCCTTCGAGTCGGCGGTGCCCGGCGCGGGCGGCGCCTGCTCGCCGGGCCCAAGGGTCAGGTTTGCACCGCCATCTGCCGTCGTTGCCGACCTCGAAATTCAATACGTCGCCTGGACTTCCGCCCACCGTCGTCAGCAGGAAGAACGCGACGCTCAGGATCAGGTACATGCGGAAGGGCGGTGAAAAATGCGTGCGCCGCCCGCGCAGGTATTCGACTGTGAGCGTACCGGGACTGAACGCCAGGGGCTTCAGCGTGCGCCAGATGCGCGAGTCGAAGTTCGTGATGTCGCCAAGCAGGTCGCGCAGCAGCGTGCCGAGCGAGAGCACCCGCACCTTCGCGCGCTGACCGCAGTGCGAACAGTGCTGGCCGCGCAGCACCTCGCCGCAGTTGAGGCAGTTCTCGGTCGAGAATGCGCCGCGGATGAACTCTTCCCGGTGCGCCAGGACTCGTCGTTCTGCCGTGTAGCGTTCGCCGAATTTCTCGACGCCCTGCGCACGCATGCGCGGTGCGTGCTCGCGCAGGTAGGCGTCAAGCGCCGCCTGGTTGCGCAACCGGTACTGGACGATTCGTCGGATGCGACCCTCGGACGCGGTGTCGTCGTCGAGAATTTCCGCCGACAGGAACCCGTCGAACTGCAGCACGTCCGCGATGTGGTCGCGCAGCCAGGTGTCGAACGGGCCCGCGATGGCGGCGTCCGCGTCGAGATTGACCTCGTACAGTACGGTTTCGTTGTCGTCGTCGGGTGTCACGGGCGCAAGGGTAGCGCAAGCCGCGGCGCGGCAGCATGGCTTCGTGACGACATTCCTGGCCCGGCGGTATCATCGCCGCACCACTGCCGCGCTGCCGCGCCAGCCCCGCGAAACGAAGGCGAGTTGCACGATGGACCGGATGTTCCGAGTCAATGGCATCGACCTGCACGCCCGGATCGACGGGCCGGACGGTGCGCCCTGGCTGGTGCTGTCGAACTCACTCGGCGCCACGCTCGAGATGTGGGAGCCGCAGGTAGCGGAGTTCAGTCGCGAATTTCGTGTCCTGCGCTATGACACGCGCGGGCATGGCAAATCGGCGGCGCCCCCCGGTCCATACACGATCGACCAGTTGGGTTCCGACGTGGTCGGGTTGCTCGATATGCTGGGAATCCGACGCGCTCACTTCTGCGGACTGTCGATGGGCGGCGCGACGGGCATGTGGCTCGCTGTGCACGCAGCCACGCGCATCGACCGGCTCGTGCTCTGCAATACCACACCGTGGCTCGGTCCCCCCGAGGCCATGGATGCACGCATCGCGACCATCCGGCGCGAAGGCATGACCGCACTGGTCGACGGCATCATCCAACGCTGGTTTACCGACGACGCGAGCATGCGCAATGCCGTGGCCGTCGAGCGGACGAGGCAGACGCTGCTGAAGACCCCGGTCGGCGGCTACATTGGTTGCTGCGAGGCCCTGCGGGACATGGATCAGCGCGCAGACCTGGCGCGCATCGCGGCGCCGACGCTCGTCATCGCGGGGACCTTCGATCCCGCACCGACGCCCGCGGCGACGCGGGAGTGGGTGTCAACGATTCCGGACACCCACTGCATGGAACTGCCCACCGCGCATCTTTCGAACATCGGCGCCGCATCGCAGTTCAATGAGACTGTCCTGGCCTTTCTTGGCAAGGGGATCGGGGATGACGGTTCTTCTCTGACCAAACCCTGACAGGCTGTCGAAAGTCGGGTCGATATGACGAACGCGGTGCTCATGGCGAGGATTCTTCCAGTGGCTGGACTCGCCGTCGCTGCGTACGGGGCATTTCCGTGGAAGCGCCTTCGCTCGCCGGGCGGCCTTTGATGATCGTGAGGCTCATGGCGCACCGACTCGTCCTACGTGGACACAAGTGGTGGGGGAGCGGTCAGACGCGTAACCCGGCGCAGCCTTCGCCTCGATCAGCCGCTTGCGGTTCTTGATGGAGATCGCGTGATCCCACGCCGGCTCGTCGACCGAAAGCCTGACGAACCAGCGGAACAACAAGTTGTAGTCGAGCGGTGCCATCAGCAGCCGTTCGCTGCGGATCGAGTACAGCACCTGCAGCGCCAGCGCCAGCGCCAGCGCCCGCGCCAGTCGTTCCGGTGGCACCGAGCCGCGACCGCCTTCAGAGTAAACCCGGTCGAAACCACGGCTCATCGAGGCCAGCGCCTCCTCGAGCTGGACACGCCCTGTTCGCAACGGGTGGTTGGCCGGATCCCGCTCTCCACCGACACGTAACTGAACAGCCCGCCCTGTTGAGCGTCGGCTCCGCGCATCGCGTTCGCCTCAAACAACTGCGATGCCGGACTGGGCCTCAAATGAGCCGAATCTCAACAGCCTGCTAGCGTTTAACGACCTGGCGCGCAACACGGCACCGACACTCGTCATCGCGGGCAAGTTCGATTCCGCACCGACGCCCGCCGCGGCGCGGGAGTGGGCTTCCATGATCCCGAATGCGCGGTCCCTCGAGTTGCCGACGGCGCACCTGTCGAATATCGGTGCGGCGGGGGAGTTCAATCAGCAGGTACTCACCTTCCTGCTCGGTGAGTGAGTGCAGGATCGCGCGCGGTTCCGTCGGCATCCGCAATGGCAAGGCGCTGACGCTCGAGGGATTGTAAGAAATGCCCGGCCTGTCCGACTACTACATGGCAGTAACAGCAATGGAGAAAACGACATGCACGCCCGCAAGCTGATGATTCCAGTGTTCGTCCTGCTGCTGGCCGTCTCCGGCCTGGCCCGGGCACTCGACATCCAGCCCTACACGGCGAACGCACTGCAGCAGGCGCAGGCCTCCGGCAAGCCGGTCGCCGTGCATTTCCATGCCGACTGGTGTCCGACCTGCAAGGCGCAGGAAAAGGCTTTCAATGGCCTGCGAGGCGACCCGCAACTCAAGGGCATCACCTTGCTGGTCGCCAACTACGACACCGAGCGGGAACTGAAGAAGGCCATGAACGTGAGGTCGCAGTCGGTGGTCGTGGTTTTCCGGGGCAGCAAGGAAACCGCCCGCATCGGCGGCGAAACCAAGCCCGACAGGATCAAGGCCGCCCTGGTGACGGCCCTCTGACCGGCCATGGAAGCCGCTTCCTTAGGTCACCTGTTGCTTGCGCTTGCCGCCGGCGGCCTGTCGACGCTCAATCCCTGCGTCTTTCCGCTACTGCCGCTGGTGGTGGGCGGCAGTCTGCAGGCGAACCGTGCCGGTCCGCTGTTCATGGGGCTGGGCATGGTGGCCTCGTTTGCCCTGATCGGTCTGTTGCTCGGCGTGGCCGGTCCCGTGCTGGGGATCGATGGCGAAAGCGTCCGGTTCGTCGGGGGCTGGCTGTTGCTGCTGCTGGGGGCGGTGATGCTGGTGCCGACGCTGAACGAGCACTTCACCCGCCTCATGACGCCGCTGGCGAGTGGGGCCGATGGCTTGTCGAGCCGGATCAACGCGACCTCCCTGGCCGGCTCCTTCCTGCTGGGGGGATTGCTCGGGCTGGTCTGGAGCCCGTGTTCAGGTCCCCTGCTGATTTCGGCGATCACCCTCGTGGCCAGCGAAGGGGGAGCCCTGCGCGGGACCATGATCCTGGGGGCGTTCGGCCTGGGTGCGGCGGTACCGCTGATTGGCGCCGCTTACGCGTCGCGGGCCGGATTCGTCCGCATGCGCGGCTGGGTGCTGAGCCATATCAAGTCCCTCAAGAATGGCTTCGGTGTCCTGCTCGTCCTGCTGGGCATTGCCATCCTGATGAACTGGGACAAGCGCCTCGAAGCCCTGGTGATCCCTTACCTGCCTGACTGGTGGGTGAATCTGACTGTCGCGATCTGAGGGGCAGGCAGGAAGGCATGGCGGGACGAACGCAGACGGTCGCTATCAGGCCACCTGCAACTTCGCCGCGCCCGCACCGGATACCTTCGGCTCGGCCTGCACCGCCGCCTGCAGTTCCTCGCTCGCGAAATCATCCACGTCGATGATCGCCATCACCTTCCGATCGAACTCGCGCAGCAGCGTGGCTTCAGCGGCATTGATCAGCTCGCTCGCAAGCGCCTGCTCGATCTGTCCGGGCAGATCCAGCGCCGTGATGAGGCCCGTCTTCACGCCTTCCACGCGAATGCGTTTCTCCAGCGGTTCGGCGGCGACGGACAGCTCGAGCGCTTCCTGCAGCAGGCCGACCGGATTGCCGGGCTCGACCGTGCGGTAGATGCCCCACGCCAGCCGGTCGCGCGTCGCGCTCGGCATCATCAGCGGTTCGACGATTGCGCGGCCCAGGCGATCGCTGGCGGCGAAGTACGTGCGCCCGCGCGGGAAAATGACGAGTCGCATCGCGCCGGCGATGAAGCGGTTCGGGAAGTTGCGCAGGAAGTCGTGCAGCTGCTCCTGCGCCTTGTAGAGCAGCGTGCGGCAGCTCCACTCGACCAGCGGCAGGTCCGCCTCCGGCCGGCCCTGGTTCTCGTAGTGCTTCAACACCATCGAGGCCATGTACAGCGACGACAGCACGTCGCCGAGGCGCGCCGAGAGGTGCTCCTTCTGCTTCAGGTAGCCGCCGAGCGTCAGCATCGCCATGTCCGTCGCGAAGGCGAACTGTGCACTGAACTTGTTGACGTGCTGGTAGTACCGGCGCGTCGAGCCGGTGTCCGGCGCATCCGAGAACCTCGCGAACGTCGCGGCCATCACGAACGAGCGTGCGGCATTCGACAGCGTGTAGCCGATGTGGCCGAACAGAGCCTTGTCAAACTCGTGCAGGCTCCTGCGCTTGTCCTTCTCCTTGGCCGCGTTCATTTCCTTGAGCACGTACGGATGGCAGCGGATCGCGCCCTGGCCAAGGATCATGAGGCTGCGCGTGAGGATGTTTGCACCCTCGACCGTGATCGCGACCGGCACGACCTGGTAGCCGCGACCGAGATAATTCTTCGGGCCGAGGCAGATGCCCTTGCCGCCGTGCACGTCCATCGCGTCGTTCGCGACCTGCCGTGCAAACTCCGTGCAGTGGTACTTCAGCATCGCGGCCGGCACGGACGGCTTCTCGCCGCCGTCGATCGCGCCGGTCGTCACGGAACGCGCCGCGTCGACGATGTACGCAGCGCCCGCCATGCGCGTGAGCGCGGCTTCGACGCCCTCGAACTTGCCGACCGGCTGGTTGAACTGCTTGCGGATGCGCGCATACGCAGCCGATGCAAAAATGCCGGCCTTCGCGCCGCCGGCTGCATTCGATGGCAGCGAGATGCAACGGCCCACGGACAGCTGCTCGACCAGCATGCGCCAGCCCTGGCCAGCCATCTTCGGTCCGCCGATGATGCAGTCGAGCGGCACGAACACGTCCCTGCCGGACAACGGCCCGTTTTGAAACGGGACGTTGAGCGGGAAGTGTCGGCGGCCGATTACAAGCCCCGGCGTGTCGCGAGGGATCAGCGCGCAGGTGATGCCGTACTCGGTCTTGTCGCCGCCGAGCAGCTTGTCGGGGTCGTACAGCTTGAAGGCCAGGCCCACCACTGTCGCGACCGGCGCAAGCGTGATGTAGCGCTTCGAGAAATTCAGGCGCAGTCCGAGCACTTCCGCGCCATCGTAAACGCCACGGCAGACGACGCCCGTGTCGGGAATCGATGCGGCATCGGAGCCGGCGCGCGGCGCCGTGAGCGCGAAGCAGGGCACGTCTTCGCCGCGGGCGAGTCGCGGCAGGTAATGGTTCTTCTGCTCCTCGGTGCCGTAGTGCAGCAGCAGTTCGCCGGGGCCGAGCGAATTCGGCACGGCCACGGTCGACGACACCGTCGCGCTGCGGCTCGACAGTTTCACCAGCACGCAGGAGTGCGCGTAGGCGGAAAACTCGAGACCGCCGTACCGCTTCGGGATGATCATCGCGAAGAAGCCCTTCTGCTTCAGGAAGTCCCAGACCTCGGGCGGCAGGTCGGCGCGACGGTGGGTGATGTCCCAGTCGTCGATCATGCGGCAGAGTTCCTCGCACGGGCCGTCGATGAACGCCTGCTCGTCGGGCGTCAGCCTGGGCGCCTGCGCCGACAGGAGCTTGTTCCAGTCGGGGCGGCCCGTGAACAGTTCGCCGTCCCACCACACGGTGCCGGCTTCGAGCGCCTCGCGCTCCGTATCCGACATGGACGGCAGCATGCGGCGGTACGTCTTCAGGAACGGCCGGGTGATGAAGCGCAGCCGGAAGGCGTCGACGTTGAGCAGCGCCATGGCGCCGAACACGAACCAGAACGTCACGAGCCACGGCGTCGCGGGGACGCGAATGACCGAGTAGGTGACGAGAACGATGCCGGCGGCGAGTGTCGCCGCGCGCAGTGACACGCGCTGGTAGGTGAGATAGAGGGCGCTGCCGACGAGAATCAGTAGCCAGAGAGCGGTAATCACTGCTGCGTTCCTTGCAGTGGGGCGGGGCGAAATGCCCTGCCGGAAGCCCGACTATGCATCCGTTTGCTGCGCCGCCGCAATATCCGGATTCGCAGGCTGCATCATGCCCTGCTGAGCCTGACCCGATCCGAAGGAACGTGTGTTCCGGGCGCGTTCTCAGTCTGTTACGAGGCGATTCACGAACTTCTCGATCACTTCCCGCATCGTTGCGGGATCCTGATTGGGATGCCGAACGGCGCTGACCGCCAGGCCGTTCCAGACCTGCATCAGCAGGTGGGCACGCCGGGACGCGATGTCCGGCGGCAGGCCCGAGTCCCCGATCGTCCCGGTCGCGCGTCATCCACGCCTGCAGGGCTTCGAAGATGCGCTCGTCGGAATCCTGCAGGGCGGCGGCAATCTGCGGGTCCCGGGTCGCTTCGGCGCTCATCTCGAGGTACAGCGCCGGATTCATCACCGAAGGGTCCCGGGCGAGCCACAGGCGGTATGTCTGCAGGATGCTCGCAGCAAGGTCCGCCGACGTGTGCAGCTGCTCGATCTGCGCGCGCCCATCCTGCAACTGGCGTTCGACGATGGCCCTGACGATTGCGCTCTTGTTCTCGAAATACCGGTACATGAGGCCGGCGCTCATCTGCGCCGCTGCAGCGATGTTCGCCATGCTGGCCGCGTGAAAGCCGTGCTCGATGAAGCACTTCTGCGCCGCGCAGAGGATCCGCTCGCGCTGTACCTCGGCGCGCGGCGTGTCCTTGCCCGCGCAGACGGCGTGCCCGATCACGGTCCGCGCTCCAGCCAGCCACCACCCAGCGCCTTGTACAGAGTGACCCGATTCGACTGCTCGAACTGGCGCGTCACGATCAGTGCCTGCTGCGCCAGGTAGAGAGCGCGCTGCGATTCGAGCAGCACCAGATAGCTGTCGCGGCCCGCTTTGTAACGTGCGAGCGCGAGCTGGTCTGCCTCGGTTGCCGCATCGACCGTCGCTTGCAGCGCGGCGCGCTGTTCGGCCAGGGTCGTGGTCAGCACGAGCGCGTCCGCCACGTCGCGAAAGCCAGCCTGGATGGCCCGCTCGTACTGTGCCAGTGCGATGTCGCGGTCGGTGCGGGCGACGTCGAGGTTCGCCCGCAGGCGGCCCCCCTCGAAGATCGGCAGGTTCACCTGGGGTACGAACACCCAGACTCCCGTGCCCGCGTCGAACAAGCTCGATAACTCGTCGCTCGCGGAGCCGACGGAGCCCGTGAGCTTGATCGACGGAAAGAAAGCCGCGCGTGCGGCACCGATGTTCGCATTGTCGGCGCGTAACTGATGCTCGGCGGCGAGCACGTCGGGACGTCGCAGCAGCACTTCGGATGGCAGGCCTGCGGGCAGGGGCGCGAGGCCCGTGACCGACTCGCCAAAGGACTGCGGCAGCAGGTCGGTCCCGACCGGCGCACCCACCAGTAACTGCAGCGCGTTGGCGGTCTGCGCAGCCTGTCCCGAGAGGCGGGCGACGTCTGCGCGCGCGGTTTCGACCTGCGTGCGGGACTGACTGACGTCCAGCGCGGAGACCGCGCCGAACTCGTACCGCTTTTGCGTCAGTGCGTGGAATTCTTCACGTGTTGCGAGAGTCAGTTGCACGACGCGCAGCTGTTCCCGATCGGCAGCGAGCGCCAGGTATGCGTTCGCGACCTCCGCGATCAGCGTCAGTTGCGCGCTGCGTCGCGATTCCTCCTGCGCGAAGTACTGCTGCAGGGCCGCCTGGCTCAGGTTGCGCACGCGACCGAACAGGTCGAGCTCGAACTCGGTGATGCCGACGCCCGCTGTGAATGACTCGGTGGTGGGGGCGTCGCCGCCCGTACGGACCATTCCAGCGGTCGCCCCGACTGACGGCACGCGGTCTGCCCGCTCGATGCGGTAGAGGGCGCGCGCCCGCTCGACGTTGAGCACGGCCACCCGCAGGTCGCGATTGTTGGCGAGCGCGAGGGCGATCACTTCCTGCAGTCGCGGATCGACGAAGAAATCGCGCCAGCCGATGTCGGCCGTGGCGGACGTCCCGGGCGATGCCTCTTTGCCACCCACCGCCACGGTTGAAACCGCAGTCGTATCCGGTATGGGCCACTCAGCCGGAATCGACGGAGCAGCCTCTGGCAATCGCGGTTCGAGCGCACCGCATCCGCCCGTCATCACGGCAGCGAAGAGCAACAGCGAGGTCTTCGTTCGCCTACGCATGAGCTTTTCTCTGCACGAACAGGCGTTCGATCACGACGAAGAACAGCGGAATGAAGAACAGGCCGAGCGTGACGCCTGCCACCATGCCACCGAGCACACCGGTGCCGATTGCGCGCTGCGCGCCCGAGCCGGCACCAGTCGCGATGGCGAGCGGCAGCACGCCGAATCCGAACGCCAGCGAGGTCATCAGGATCGGGCGCAACCGGACCCGCACGGCCTGCATCGTGGCCTCGACCAGTTCCATGCCGTGCTCGAGGTTCCGCTTGGCGAACTCGATGATCAGGATCGAGTTCTTGCTGGTGAGGCCGACGGTGGTGAGCATCGCCACCTGGAAAGTACACGTCGCGGTTCATGCCGAACAGGGTGCTGGCCAGGGTCGCGCCGAGGATGCCGAGCGGCGCCACCATCAGTACCGCCGTCGGGATCGACCAGCTTTCGTACAACGCGGCGAGGCACAGGAAGACGATCAGCAGCGACAGCGCGTAGAGCAGGGGCGTCTGCGAACCTGCCTGGCGTTCCTGGTAGGAAACCGCGGTCCACTCGACGCCGAAGCCCGCCGGCAGCTGCTCGACCAGTCGCTCCACTTCGGCCATCGCCTGGCCCGTGCTGACGCCCGGCGCGCCCTGGCCATTGATCTCCATGGCCTGCACACCGTTGTACCGCTCGAGGCGCGGCGAGCCGTAGTCCCAGCGCGATGTGGCAAATGCGGAGAACGGCACCATGCGTCCTTCGGCGTTGCGCACCGACCAGAGTTTGAAGTCGTCCGGCGTCATGCGAAACGGCGCATCTGCGCGGATGTAGACCCGCTTCACGCGACCGCGATCGACGAAGTCGTCGATGTACTGGCCGCCCCAGGCCGCAGAGAGCGTCGAATTGATGTCGGCCGTCGCCAGCCCGAGCGCGGCAGCCCGCTCGTTGTCGACGTCGATGTGGAACTGCGGCGTGTCTTCCTGACCGTTCGGGCGCACGTTCGCCAGCAGCTTGCTCTGCGCAGCGGCGCCCAGGAACTGGTTGCGCGCGGCGGTGAGCGCCTCGTGGCCTGCCGCGCCATTGTCCTTCAGGAAAAAAGCGAAGCCAGCGGAAAGGCCGAGTTCCGGAATCGGCGGTGGCACGAACGCGAAGACGAAAGCATCCTGGATCTGCGACAGTGCCGCCATCGCGCGGCCGGCGATCGCATCGGCGTGCAGCTCGGGCGCCTTGCGCTCGCTCCAGTCCTTCAGGTTGATCCAGGCCATGCCGTTGTTCTGGCCGCTGCCGCCGAAGCTGAAGCCTTGCACGCCGAACACCGCCTTGACCGCACTTTTCTCGCCCTCGAGGAAATGCTGCTCGACCTTTTCCAGCGACTGCAGGGTGCGCTGCTGCGTCGCGCCGACCGGCGCGATCAGCTGCGCGAGCAGGGTTCCCTGGTCCTCCTGCGGCAGGAACGCGCTGGGCAGCCGCACGAACAGCATGCCCATCAGAACGACCAGGGCGGCGAACACGAGCATGAAGCGGCCGCTGCGTGCGAGGATGCCGCGCACGCCGTCCTGGTAACTCGCGCTGCCGCGCTCGAATGCGCGGTTGAACCACCCGAAGAAGCCCGTCTCGGCGTGGTGCTCGCCCTTGCGCACCGGCTTCAGCATCGTCGCGCACAGCGCCGGCGTGAGCACGATCGCGACCAGCACCGACAACGCCATGGCCGACACGATCGTCGCGGAGAACTGCCGGTAGATAACGCCAATCGAACCCGGCATGAATGCCATCGGCACGAACACCGCCGCGAGCACCAGGCCGATGCCGACGAGCGCGCCGGTGATCTCCCGCATGGACTTGCGCGTGGCCTCGACGGGCGACAGCCCCTCCTCGCGCATCACGCGCTCGACGTTCTCGACCACGACGATGGCGTCGTCCACCAGCAGGCCGATCGCCAGCACCAGGGCGAACATCGTCAGCATGTTGATCGAGAAGCCGAGCGCGGCCAGCACGCCCATCGTCCCAAGCAGCACCACGGGCACGGCAATGGTGGGGATCAGCGTGGCGCGGAAATTCTGCAGGAACAGGTAGATGACGAGGAACACGAGCACGATCGCCTCGACCAGCGTCGTGATCACGCCCCTGATCGACATGCGCACGAAAGGCGTCGTGTCGAACGGGACTACCGCTTCGAGGCCGGCCGGGAAATATAGCCGCAGTGCGTCCAGCGCCCGCTCCACGCCGGCCGCGGTTTCGAGCGCGTTGGCGCCGGTCGCCAGCGAGATCGCAACGCCGCTCGCCGGCTGCCGGTTGTAGCGACTGACGAATTCGTACGTTTCTGCGCCGATTTCGACTCGCGCGACGTCGCCGAGCTTGAGGGCCGACCCGTCGGGATTGCTGCGCAGGACGATGTCGCGAAACTGCTCCGGCGTCTGCAGGCGCTCCTGCGCGCTGATCGTCGCGTTCAATTGCTGCCCCTCGACCGAGGGCGCGCCGCCGAGCTGGCCGATCGTGACCTGGGCGTTCTGGGCTCGCACCGCCGTGATGATGTCGCCTACGGCGAGGCCATACGTCTCGAGCTTGTTCGGGTCGAGCCATATGCGCATCGCGTACGGCGATCCGAAGAGCTGCACCGTGCCCACGCCCGGGACACGGCTCAGCGGGTCGACCAGGTTCGCGCCGACGTAATCCGAGATGTCGTCGCGCGTCATGCTGCCGTCCTTCGAGACGAACGCGATGACCATGAGGAATCCGCTGCGCGACTTGGTCACGTTGACGCCCTGGCGCTGCACTTCCTGCGGCAGCGAGGGCATCGCCAGCTGCAGCTTGTTCTGCACCTGGACCTGGGCGATATCCGGGTCGGTGCCGGATTCGAACGTGAGGGTGATCGAAGTGTTACCCGAGGCGTCGCTGGTCGCAGACATGTAGATCAGGCCGTCGAGGCCTTTCATGTTCCGTTCGATGATCTGCGTCACCGCATCCTGGACGACCTTCGCCGACGCGCCCGGGTAATTAGCGCTGATCGTTACCGAGGGCGGGGCGATGTTGGGGTACATCGAGATCGGCAGCTGTGTGATCGCGAGGCCGCCCGCCAGCATGATGATGATCGCGATGACCCACGCGAATATCGGTCGGTCGATGAAAAAACGTGCCATGGCGAGCCGCTTACGGCTTCTGCGCGGGAGTCGGCGGAGCGGCCCCGGCTTCCGTCGGCTGCACCGTGGCGCCGGGTTGCACTTTCTGCAGGCCCTCGACGATCACCTTGTCGCCGGCAGCCAGGCCTTCCTCGACCAGCCATTTGTCGCCGATCGCCTGGCTCACGCGCACCGGGCGCACTTCCACCTTGCCATCCTGGCCGACGACCATCGCGGTCGTGTGGCCCTTCGGGTCGCGCGCGATGCCTTGCTGCGGGACGAGCAGGCCTGACTGCCGGGTTCCAGTGCCGACGATGGCGCGGACGTACATGCCGGGCAGCAGGATGTGCTCGGGGTTCGGGACGACGACGCGCAACGCAAAGCTGCCGGTCGTCGGATCGACGCTGACTTCGGAGAAAGCGAGCTTGCCGGACTGCGCATAGGGCGTGCCGTCCTCGAGCACGATCGCGACCGGCATGTTCTGGCTGCCGTCGAGCCGCCCCGCCGCCAGTTCCCTGCGCAGCGCCAGCCATTCCGCGCTCGACTGCGTCAGGTCCACGTAGATGGGGTCGAGCTGTTGCACCGTTGCGAGCGGCGCGTCCTGGTTCGCCGTGACGAGCGCACCCTGCGTTACTGAGGACTTGCCGATGCGGCCGTCGATCGGTGCCGTGATGCGCGCGTAGCCGAGGATGACCTCCGCGCTGCGGACAGCCGCCGCGGCAGCGGCAACGTCGGCTTCGCCCTGCTTCAACGCAGCCGCGGCGTTTTCGTCATCCTGCTTGCTGACCGCGTTGATCGCGAACAGGTCGGCGGAGCGCCGTGAGTTGAGACGGGCGGTGTTGAGCGTCGCCTCCGCACGGGCAAGCGCGGCTTTGGCGCTCGCGAGGTCCGCCCGGTACGTCGCATCGTCGAGTTGGTACAGCGGTTGTCCGGCCTTCACCGCAGTCCCCTCGGTGTAGAGCCGCTGCTTCACGATCCCACTGACCTGCGGCCGCACTTCCGCGACGAGGTAGGGCGTTGTGCGTCCCGGCAATTCACGGTGGAGAACGACCGGTGCCGTGGCGAGCGTAACGACCGTGACGGGCATGGCGCCGCGGCCCTGAGGCGCGTTTTCCGGGCTGCCGCATGCCGCCACTCCTGTCAGGCCGACGAGGACAAAAACAGCCCTGCGATTCGCGAACTTGGGCGATGACATGTGGCCTCGACAGAGTTAGGTCGTGCGGGCCCGGTTGGGGCGGTGCCCGGAACCGGATAAAGCTAAGAATGAACGTTCATTCTGGAATTGTCAACGCACGTGACCGCAGGTTGACCGCTTTGAGTCTTCGCCCCGAAGCGTCACGTGATTGTTTGGCAAACGGGCGATGGAATCGCTTCCATCGCCCGCTGCGTCGAGCGAGGCAGGCAGGGCGGGATTCATCGTCGGTTGCGGCCGCAGGCCGTTCCGACTAACCCCTAACCCCTAACCCCTTCCTAGATGAGGTCCTTGACGCCGTCGCGCTCCTCGAGGAGTTCCTTGTGGGTCGCGTCCATGCGCGTGCGGCTGAACTCGTTGACCGCGAGCCCCTGCACGATCTCGTACTTGCCGCCGCTGCAGGTCACCGGGAAGCCGTAGATCACGCCTTCCGGAATGCCGTAGCTGCCATCCGAAGGAATGCCCATCGAGACCCAGTCACCCGCCGGCGTTCCGAGCGCCCAGTCGCGGATGTGGTCGATTGCGGCCGATGCAGCCGATGCGGCCGACGACGCGCCGCGCGCCTTGATGATTGCCGCGCCGCGTTGCTGCACTACGGGAATGAACGTGCTGGCATACCAGGCTTGATCGACCAGTGACAGCGCGGGTTTGCCCGCAACGGTCGCGTGATGCAGGTCGGGATACTGCGTCGCCGAGTGGTTGCCCCAGATGATCACCTTCTTGAGATCGGTCACGTGCGTGCCCGTCTTCTCCGCCAGCTGCGACAGCGCGCGGTTGTGATCGAGGCGAACCATCGCGGTGAAACGCGAGGGGCTCAGGCTCGGTGCGTTCTTCATCGCGATCAGCGAGTTGGTGTTCGCCGGGTTGCCGACGACCAGCACGCGCACGTTGCGATCCGCGACGGCGTCGAGCGCCTTGCCCTGCACCGAGAAAATCTGCGCGTTGGCGAGCAGCAGGTCCTTGCGCTCCATGCCAGGACCGCGCGGCCGCGCGCCGACGAGCAGCGCTGCATGACAATCCTTGAACGCAACCTTCGCGTCGTCGGTCGCAACGATCCTGTTCAGGGTCGGAAACGCGCAGTCGTTCAGTTCCATCATGACGCCCTGCAGCGCGCCAAGCGCCGGCGTGATCTCGAGCAGGTGCAGGTTGACCGGCTGGTCGGGCCCGAGCATCTGGCCCGAGGCCACTCGGAAGGCAAGCGCGTAGCCGATCTGGCCCGCGGCGCCGGTGATGGCGACGTTGACGGGGGTCTTCATGAGGGAACTCTCTCTGTGGTGTCTGAGCCCGGGTCGCTCGTGGCGGGTAATGTGCCCGTCGCTTGTGTCTGTCCGGGATTCAGCATTTTAACGCGCTGCAAAGCACGCCTGGTCGGAAAGCCGCCTCTGCCTCCGGCACGATTCATGCCTTGAGGGCTTGCAAAGTGTTTAGTGTTGTAGTTAACTACAACACCAAGGAAGCCCACTCACGGATGAGGTGACCACCATGAAGACGTCAGACAGGATCTGGGCAACAGTCCTCGCCGTCGTCGCATGGTCGGTCGCAGGGTATGCGGTCGCATCGAGGCCGGTGGCGCATCAGGCCATCACGCCCCCGGCTCTCGATGCGCACCCCTCCGTCATGGCATCGCATACCGGTCGCCCCTGACGGGACCGGTCTCGGTGTTCTGCTACAGTAGAGCAGCGCACCACCCTGTTCCGAACTCTGATGACGCATGGACTCCACCTGGAACGACAACCAGCCGATCTACCGCCAACTCCGTGACAAGGTGGTGGCGATGATCCTCGAAGGCACGCTCGCCGAAGGCGACGCGCTCCCATCCGTACGCAGCGTCGCTGCCGAGTACACGCTCAATCCGTTGACCGTCCTGAAGGGTTACCAGCAGCTGGTCGACGAGGGGTTGGTCGAGAAGCGTCGCGGCCGCGGCATGTTCGTCACGCCGGGTGCACGCGTAAGTCTGATGCGGGACGAACGCGAGAAATTCCTCGTCACGGAATGGCCGCGCGTACTGTTGACGATCGAGCGCCTCGGGCTCAGTGCCGGCGATCTCCTGAAAAAGTGACCAGCGATCTGTGATCACTAATCACTAGTCACCAATCACTGATCACTGACCACTAATTACCAGGCTCTATCACCACATCGTCATGGCCGCGGGATTGCGGACACTCCTGGACGCGGTCATAGCGCGCATGTTCTCAAGCCCGCAACGCACGGCGCCGGAGCAGTACCCCTCCGAACCTCCGCTCCGACTGGCTTGAGTGCGCCAGCGATCCGATCATCCTGTGCCGGGTAAAGGGCTGCGCCGCGTTCAGGACGAGGGCAGGCCGCGGCTCGAGCGGGCAGGGCGTTTGAAACTCCTGTCCGCCGGCTGCTCGATGGCTTCCAGCAGACCCGTGTCCAGCTCGGGAATCTCCGGCAGGCTCTTCGCATCCTCGACCAGCGGCTGGAGCTGCTCAAGCAGCTTCAGCGACAGCGCGCGCAGGTCGCGATAGCGGCTCACCAGGGTCGCGCCATTGCGCAGCACGTCCGCCGACCTCTGGTCCTGCTGGCGCTTCTCGGTGCGCAGCGCATTCAGCGCGGACTCGACCTGGCGACGTGCATCCGCTTCTTCCTGTTTCTGCTTTTTGAGCGTGTTCATTTTCTTCAGAAGGTTTTCCGGCGTGTCGGCCAGTGCCGTGTTGATCGCCTTGAGTGACTTGTCACGCTCGGTCAGGTGGTCCTTGACCTTCTGCAGCTCCCTCGCGGCGGCAGCGCGCTGGTTGGCGATCTGCTGAACCGCGTCGTCCTGCGCGGCTTTCGCCTCGGTAGCAGCCCTCTGCGCAATCGCCAGGCGCTCCTCGGTCGCGGCGACCTTCTGCTCGAGCGCAGTGATGGCGACCTTCGCCTCTTCCTTCGCGTTGAAGAGGTCGGTATCCGCCTTGGCGATCTTCTTCAGCGCACCCTCCAGTGCTTCCTTCAGCTCTTCCTGCGTGCACTCCGGGTCGAGCTTGAGTGCTTCCGTGGCCGCTCGCATCAGGATCTGCTTGCTGATGGCGAGCTCTTTCCAAACTTTCAATTGAAGGTCTTGCTGCGTTTGACTCACATCGTTCCTCGCGGGTCATGGAAAAAAGAAATCGGGGTAGCGAATTATAGTCCAGAGCCGGGCAAGCCGCGCCGGATCGGATCCGAATCCGTTCGGTGCGCGCAGAAAAAGGATTGGATGCCTGAGACCGAGCGTTTCCGGGGCGGTTTTCAGACCGTTCATGCTTCGCGATACCCAGGGCCGTGGGCACCTCGAACACTGCCTGATGCAGGGGAGGGCCTGGCGACGGCTTTTCCTGGGTGGAACTACAGGCCTTGCCGTCGCGCGAGGGCCGATGTCTGGATCGGGTCGTTATTTCCCCTCTAGGGGGCCGCTATGGGCGGCAGGAATGCGGGCGTTGTGAGGGACCGCGAGATTGCAGACACTCACGACCGGGGTCAACCGGCCACGTGCGGACCTTCGCGCCAACCCAGCCCGAAACCGGGCAATGAAGCCGCTATAGTTCTGGACAGCAATACGCCATGCGAAACCTGATCAGAAAATTCCAGGCTTACTGGCTGGCTGATGCCAGTTTCGTCACCTTGCTGATCATGCTCATTGCCGCAGTATTCGTACTCCCGGTAGTCATGGAAGTCAGTGATCACGGAGTACTGCTGTTCAACATACTTTTGCTCAGCGTGTTCTTTTCAGGGATATTTTCGACACGCAGTGCAGGGCTCATAGCCGTCTCCGCAATACTGTTCAGCATTCACCTGACGTTGCGACTCATTCGTTTCGGAGAGAACCCGTATTCATTCTTCGTCCTGGAAAATGTCATAGGCATCGCCAATACGCTGGTGTTTATTTTCATCAACCTCCGGCTGTTGTTTCGCGACCAGATTGTGAACACTTACCGGATTATCGGAGCGGTTAATGTTTACCTCTTGTTGGCACTCATGGGGGCGCTGACACTGGAAGTCATTCATGCCGCTACGGGGACTTCCCTGGGCGGTAATGTCCTGCTGAGTGGGACGGACAATGACTATGTTTACTTCATCTATTTCAGCCTGACTTCACTGACTACCGTGGGCTTCGGAGACATCTATGCTGTGGGTACTTCCGCCAGGATGCTGTCCACTTTTCTATCCACTTTGGGCGTCCTTTTTCCGGCCATAGTCATTGCCCGCCTGGTCGGACTGGCTTCCAGCAGGAGCTGAGTCGGCATTGGCTGCCGTTTGGTGAAGATGTGGCTGAATCAGAGCGCTTCACGTCGCCAGGAATTAAGACTCTAGACGGTCCGAATTGGTCAAACCAGATAATTGGTGATTCCCTGGAGTTTCCGCTCGCCCGGGTAAGACCCGGAACGAACGCGCGTCAGACCGCCCGCGTGACGGCCATCGAGGCATCGACCGCCGCCCCGGGCAACACCACGATCGACGGCGGCAGCACCTTGTACATCACCGGCGTCACCAGCCGGCCGAGCAGTGTCGAAGACACCAGTCCGCCGATGATCACGATTGCGAGCGGCGAATAGAGACCCGAGCCCTGGATCGCCAGCGGCAGCAGCCCGCCGATCGCCGTAGCGGACGTCAGCAGGATCGGCAGGAAGCGGATTTCGCCCGCCTGCGTGATCGCGTCGTCGAGCGGCACCCCCTGTTCACGCAGCTGGTTGGTGAAGTCGACGAGCAGGATCGAGTTCTTGATTTCGATGCCGATGAGCGCCACGATTCCGATCGTTGCGGTGAATGACAGGTCGTAACCCGCCAGGAACAGCGCGATGAAGCCGCCGGCCATGCCGAGTGGAATCACGCCCGCGACGATCAGCATCGAGCGGAAGCTGCCGAATTCGAGCACCAGCACCGCCAGGATGCCGAACACCGCAACCAGCACGGCCGTGCCGATGCCGCCAAAACTCTCCTGCTGCGCTTCGAGTTCGCCGCCGGCCCGAATCGAGTAACCGGGTGGCAACTCGAGCTGCTGCAGGTTCCGCAAGACGCTCTGCGTCACCTCGGCCACGTTCATGTCCGCGGTCGGGTACGCCGTCAGCACGTATTCGCGCAGCCGATCGTGCCGGCGGATCGCGCTTGGCGCCGCCTTGAATTCCGGATCGGTCAACTGCCGCAATGGCACGGGCTGCCCGCTCGCCGAGGCGACCTCGATGTAATCGAGCGCCTGCAGCTGCTGCCGCTCATGCATCGGCAGGCGCAACGTGATGTCGTATTCGTCGCCGTCCGATTCACGGTACTTGCCCACGGTGAGGCCCGCGACCGCAGCGCGCACCGTGCGGTCGACCTCGACCGGAGCGACGCCGAACAGCGCAGCCTTGTCGGAATCGATGCGCAGGTCGAGATCGGTGCGCAGGCGACGGGCCGGGTTATCGACGTTGCGGGTGCCCGGCGTCGCCACCATGAGCGCTTCGGCCTGG
This sequence comes from uncultured Pseudomonadota bacterium, assembly GCA_963748985.1. GTDB lineage: Bacteria > Pseudomonadota > Gammaproteobacteria > Steroidobacterales > Steroidobacteraceae > RPQJ01. The sequence goes on along the minus strand of CAVVKQ010000015.1, from coordinate 11,576 downwards.
TTCGCGAGTTCCTGCAGGGTATCGAGGTCAGGTCCCACGATCGCGATCTCGATCGGTGCGTTGATCGGCGGGCCGTTGCGATAGCTCTCGACGATGATGCGTGCGCCGGGGTAGCCGGCGAACGTCTGTCGCAATTCCTCGAGCAGCGCCGGCGTCGTGCGCGGGTCGAACTGCCGCAACTCGACGAAGACCTCGCCGACGTTCGCCTTTTTCTCCTCGGGGAAGATGTTGTAGTAGACGCGGGGGTTGCCGCGACCCACGTTTGCGAACACATGCTTCACTTCCTCGTGCCGCTGCAGTTCGGCTTCGATGAAGCGCACGGCGCGATCGGTATCGGTCAGGCTCGCGCCTGTTGGCGTCTCGATGGCGATGCGGAACTGCGGGATGTCGGCGTTCGGAAACAGGCTGAAACCCATCAGCGCAGTGAGGCCAAAAGCGGCGAGCACGAAGGTCAGCGCTGCGAGCAGCGTGCGCTTCGGCGCGGCCAGTGCGACACGCAGCGCCGGACCGTAGATGCCGTGGATCACTCGCATCAATCCCTGCAGGGCCTTGTTGCCCTCGGCGCCGTGTCCCTCGGTTCGCAGCATGCGACTCGCGAGGAAGGGGACGACCGTCAGCGAAACGAGCAGCGACGCGGCTACGGTGAACAGCACCGCCGCCGGCAGCGAACGGATGAAGATGCCGGCTCCCTCGGGCAGGAACAGCAGTGGCAGGAACGCGAACAGCAGCGTTGCGGTGCAGCCGACGACTGCGAGCGCGATCTGGTCGGTGGCCGCAATCGCGGCCTCGACCCGGTTGTACCCGGCGCGCAGGTAGCGCTCTATGTTCTCGACGACGACGATCGAGTCGTCGACCAGCAGGCCGAGCGCCAGCACGAAACCCGCGATGGAGAGCTGGTTGAGCGAAAAGCCCGTGAAGTAGAGCGCGGCGAGGCCGATCGCGAGCGAGAGCGGGATCGAGATCATCACCACGCTGGCGGCCCGCAGGCCGAGCGGGGTCAGCGTCAACAGGACCAGGCTGATCGCTATGGCGAAGTCGATGCCGAGTCGGTCGAGCCGATGCTTGACGTTGCGCGTCTGGTCGAAGCCGTGCTCGAGCCTGACGTTCGGCGGCAAGGTGCCCTCGAAGCGAGCGAGGCTGCCGTCGATGACCTTCCGTACGTCGAAAACGTCGACGCGGTCCTTGGCGCTCGCGGTCACGAAGATGGCACGCTGGCCGTTGTAGCGGCCGATGTATTGCTGCTCGCTCGTGTCCCACGAGACCTCGGCGATGTCGCGCAGCCGGACCACGCTGCCGTTGCGGCTCGCCACGACCGTGCCCGCGATTTCGTCGAGCGAATCGTAGCTGCCCGAGGTCTTCAGGTTGAACTTGCGCAAGCCGAGGTCGACCGAGCCGCCCGGGATCGATGCGTTTTCGCCGCGCACCGCGGCTTCGACCTGTCCGAGTGAAATACCCGCGCGACCCATCCGCTCCAGGTCGACGGCGATGCGGACCTCGGGTTCGGGCAGCGCGAACACCTCACTGCGGCGCACACCGGGCAGCGTTTCGAGGTCGTCGCTCAGCGCACGGCCGAGGTCGTCGAGTTCCCGGTAAGAGGCGTCCGGGCTGACGAGGGCGACCTGCATGATGTTGACCAGGCCGGAGCCGGTGCGCCGCACCTCCAGGCTCGCAATGTCTACGGGCAGTTCGGCGCGGATTCGGTTTACCTCGCGCACCACCTCGTCGTACTTTTCGTCCGGATCCTGGTCCCACTGGAACTCGACCTGGATGATGCCGACGCCGTCGAGCGAGCGGCTGTCCATGCGCTTGATGTCGTCGAGTTCGTTGATCGCGTCTTCGATGGGATCGACGATCAGTCGCTCGATGTCAGCAGGGTCCGCGCCCGGATAGGCGACGACGACGATCGGCACGGGCGCGTGAAACTCCGGGTCCTCGGCGCGCGGAATGTTCTTGAGCGTGGTAAACCCCACGCCGAGCAACAGTCCAAACAGCAGCAGCGTGAACTGCCAGCGCCGGACTGCGAACTCCCACAAACGCACGGCTCAACCCTGGTCGTCGGTGACGACGCGGACGCCGCGACCGTCCGTGAGCCACGCCGCGCCGTCCGTGATCACGGGCTCGCCCGTGATGAGGCCCGCGGTCACGATCACCTGCTCGCCGAGCAGGGGGCCGAGCGTGACCTCCTTGCGTCGCGCGACGTTCTTCTCCGCGATCGAGCACGTACACAGTCGCATGCTGGCCGTCGGCTTCCACGAGTGCCGTGACCGGCACGACTGTCGCGCTCGAGGCGACGCCGGGCAATGGCGCGAGCGGCAACGCGACTTTGGCCACCAGTCCGCGCGCGAAGCGGGCGCCGTGCGGCTGCACTTCGACTTCCACCTCGAACGTGCCCGTGACGCGGTTCGCAGCCGCGCCAATGCGCGTCACCGTGCCCTCGAAAGCACGGCCCGGGAATGCATCGAACGTCACCTGTGCGACCGCACCCGATTCCATGCGCACGACGTCGCGGTCGGCGAGTCCGACGCGCACGACCCAGCCCGCATCCGTCGAGCCCACCACGACCACCGGCTGGCCGGGTTGCACCTGTTCGCCGCCCTCGATCATGCGTTCGAACACGATGCCGTCCACCGGCGCCTCGATGCGTGCAAAGCTCGCGTTGAAGCGCACGGCGTCGAGGTTGGAGCGCGCGAGGTTGTACGCGGTGGTCAGGTCCTGCACCTGTTCTTCCGTCGCGACTTCGTCGAGGCGCAACTGCCTGGCGCGTTGCAGGTCCCGGCGAGCCTTCTCGACGCCTTCGGACGCCTGCGAGACCGTGGCATCCACTTCGGCGCGCTTCAGCTCGGCGAGCACCTGGCCCTTGCGTACTATGTCACCCGCCTCGACGTGCACTGAATCGACGACGCCGCCGACCTTGAAGGCAAGGCGGATTTCGTCGCGAGGTGCGAGCACACCCACCGCGCGTGTCTGCGCAGTCACCGCAACGCTGGCCACGGGGACCGCACGCACCGCCGCGGGCTGCGCGTCAGCAGTGTCGTCCTTCTTTTCGGCGCCGCAGGCGCCAAGCAGGGCCGCCACGGCCACGACGGAGAGCGCCTGCAACGTTGGCATTTTCACATTCGCTCCTGGTCCAGGCGGCGCGCGTCGCCGATGGAGAATTCGAGTTCCGCAAGCCGGGCCAGGTATTCGGCCCGCACCCGCGTAACGTTCAGCTGGGCATCGGTCTGCGCGCGCCGCGCGTCGATGAACTCGGCCTGGTTGATCTGGCCGAGGTCACGCTTGCGGCTGGTGATCGCAAATGCGCCATTGGCCGCTTCAGCGCGCTTGGCGGCGGTGTCGAGCGAGGCCTCGGCCACCTCGAAGTTCTCGAGCGCCTGTTGCACTTCGAGGCGCACGCGCTGGCCGGCGAGTTCGCGAGTCGCACGTAACTGATCGGTGAGAGCGCGGGCTTCGCGCAGGGCGGCCTGGTCGGCGCCGCCGCGGAACGCGTTGAAGCGCAGTACCAGTGACGCGAGCACGTAGCGGTCTTCGTCCGCGAAACCATAGTCCGTGCCCTGGATGCCCGCCTCGGCACCAAAAGCCAGCGACGGCTTGAACGCCGCGCGCGCCAGGTCCTGCCGTGCTTCACCGACAGCGATGGCTGCATCGAGGCTCTTGAGTTCCTCCCGGCGCTGGCTCGCGAGGTCCTGCAGCTGCGGAGTGTCCACTTGCCGTCCCGCAAGCACGGCCAGCAACCGCGCGCGGAACCGTTCGATAGTCTCGGCGTCGAGCGCCGCGTTCGGCAGTGACTGCGTGAGTGGTGCATTCCGCAGCAGGTTCACGTAACTCTGCGCGATGCGCACGCGGCTGGCCGTTGCCAGGCGTTCCTGCTCCACTTCGAGCACGTCGGCTTCGGCGCGGTAGACGAGGTCGCGCGTGACCTTGCCGTTGCGATACAGGCTGGTGTTGGCCTTGAGGTTCTCGCGCGTGGCTTCGAGAGTTGCGTCGAGCACCGTCACGGCCTGCTGTGCCGCAATCCAGCGGTAGTACGCCTGCTTGACGTCGCGGATGACCTGTGACCGCAGCGCGGCGAGGTCCGCTTCGGCACGTGCGGCGTCGGCCCGCGTCGCGTCGACGGCCGGCCCGATGCGCGGCTCGTAGATCGGCTGCTCGAGCAGCAGCTTCGTTTCCTGCTCCTGGTCGCGCAGGAACGCGATCGACTCGTTCTGGACACGGGGAAACTGCGCTGCCTGACCCTGCGCCAGCAGCATCTGGTCCAGCGTCTCGTACACCGGATTGAGCAGGTCGCCGACCGGGAACTCGATGGTGCGACCGCCGTCAGCCACCGAGTAGCGCGCAGCGAAGTCGATCACCGGGAGGTAGCGCGCGCGTGCCTGGTCGAGCGCCGCGAGCCGCTGCTGCACGGTCGCGCCGGAAGCGCGCAGTTCGAGGTTGGCGGTGAGCGCTTCGTCGATGACCTGGCGCAGGCCGTCTTCCATGGTGACGAGCGGCTGCGCTGCGTGGGTGACAGGCGGTGGCGACGCCGCCTGAGCCAGCGGCACGATGCCGACGACGAGCAGGAACAGGATCAACGCGGGCCCGTGCTTCATGGCTTCAGCGCCCGCAGCGCAAGGTCGAGGCCATGCTCGATGAACGACTGCACGGACGTGCCTTCGTGTTCGATCTGGCCGCCCTTGGTCGATGCGATCTGGATCATGCCGTGCGTGAACGCCCACAGCGTCAGCGCGGTGACGAATGGATCGCCGATGTCCGCGCGGATCGAGCCATCGGCCATGCCGCGCAGCAGCGATTCGACGATGACTTCATGGACGCTATGGCCGGCGATTTCACAGGCTGCTTCGTTGCATGGCGTGCCGTCCGCCGCGTGTTCGCCCATCGGGTGCGCCTGATAGCGCGCGCACGCGTCGAAGTAATGCGGCGTCTCCACGGAGAAGGCGAGGTAGGCGCGACCGATGGCTTCGACCTCCGCAATGCCGTTCGGCCTGCCCGCCCGGGCCGCGACGAAGCGATCGTGCAGCGCCTCGAGCGAGCGCTCGACCAGCGCCATGTGCAGGTCGCTCTTGTCCTTGAAGTAAACGTAGAGCAGGGCGCGGCTCAGGCGAGCCCGGCGCGCCACCTGGTCCATCGTGATGGCATCCCAGCCCGTCTCGGCATACAGGGCCTCGGCGGCATCGACGATTTCGGCGCGACGGCGATCCCTTTCTTCCTGGCGGCGTGCAGTGAGGTACGACATGGTTGGCATCGTGCAAGGTTATTGACACAGTGTCAATACATGGACAACTGTGTAATTGTATCGATCGACGAAGCCAATCATTGGCATCGTCAGGTCCTGTTGGTTCCGCTCGCCGGGGGCCCGACAATCACGAGCGTCCGAACCGTTTCGTACCGCGGATTGCCGCCGTCCAAGGAGTTGCCATGCACCCGACCCGTAATGACCTTTCCACCAAGACCCGCACCAAGGTGGTCGAGGTTCTGAACGCCCGCCTGGCGGACGCGATCGACCTGCAGTTGCAGGCCAAGCAGGCGCACTGGAACGTGAAGGGACCGAACTTCATCGCCTTGCACGAGTTGTTCGACAAGATTTCCGGTGATCTCGGCGCCCACGTCGATGACATGGCCGAACGCATCACCGCACTGGGCAGGATCCGCCGAAGGCACGATTCAGGCCGTCGCCGGTCGGTCGAAGCTGCCCGTGTACCCGCTCGACTTGACTGCAGGCCGCGCCCACCTGGAAGCGCTTGCGGGCGCGCTCGCCCGTTTCGGCAAGAGCGTGCGCAAGGCCATCGACGAGACCGGCAAGGCTGGCGATGCCGACACCAGCGACCTGTTCACGGGTATTTCGCGCGGCTCCGACAAGAGCCTCTGGCTGATCGAAGCGCACCTGCAGGCGGACTGCTAGCCAGCCCTCGCCCTATCCCATCAGCAGCTGGCTTTCCGCGTGCTGTAAATCCTCGGGGCGTCCCCACAGCACCAGCACGTCCCCGACCTTGAGCCGGGTCTCGGGGTCGGGGTCGCGGCCGGTGATCCCTTCGCGCCGGATCGCGCTCACCGTGACACGACCGCGTTCCAGTCCAAGGTCGCGAATGGTCTGGCCCACTCCACGCGCGCCCGGCGGCAGAACCACCGTGTAGAGCTGCTGCCGGTCCTGCCGATCGTCCTCGGAATCCAGCGGCGCGCGGTCTTCGCGCCGACGGAAGAAACTGCGCAGGATCGCGTAGCGCTCGTGTCGGATCTCCTCGGTCGTCTCCAGCACTTCTGCTGGCGGCACCCGCAGAAACAACAGCACGTGCGACACGAGGGCCAGGCTCGTCTCGAAGATGCCTGGCACAACCTCGGTCGCACCGGCCGCCTGCAGTGGTTCGAGGAATTTGTCATCCTCGGTGCGCACCAGCACGGGCACGTCCGTTCGCAGCCGACGCACGGCTCGTACGATGCGCAGTGCCGTCGCGGGCTCGTCAAACGAGATCACCACGACGGAGGCATGCTCGAGACCGAGGGCGCGCAGCACTTCCGGGTGTGTGGCATCGCCGTACACCACGGGTTCGCCCGCCATGCGTGCGTCGCGCACGCGGAATGGATCGAAATCGAGCGCGATGAACTCGAAGCCGCGCCGTTCCAGCACGCGCGCGAGGTTCTGCCCGACGCGGCCAAAGCCGCAGATCATCACGTGCTCGCGTCGTGCAATATCCCGTGTCGCCACGGTTTCGAGCGCGAGATCGGAAGGCTGGGCCGGCGGGCGGCGCAGGATCCTGTCGGCGATGCGGCCGTTGTAGCGCACGAGCAGCGGCCCCAGCAGCATGCTCAGCGCGACGGCTGTCAGCAGCGCCTGCACGATGCGGTGATCGACCGCGTCGCCGCGCAACAGCAGCGTGAGCAGCGCGAACCCGAACTCGCCACCCATGCTCACTGCGATGGCGGTGCGCAGCGCCTTCCGGTTGTTCGGCACGAACCGACGCACGACCAGCGCGACGATCGTCGCCTTGACGAGCAGCAGCACGGCGATGAGCAGCAGCACCAGCGGCAGCTGCGTGAGCAGGAGGCGCAGGTCGAGCAGCATGCCGACGGAAACGAAAAACAGGCCGAGCAGGATGTCCTGGAACGGCTTGATCACGGCCTCGGTCTGGTGCTTGAACTCGGTCTCGGCGAGCAACATGCCGGCCAGGAATCCGCCGAGCGCCATCGACAGTCCCATCCGCTCCGTGGCCCAGGCCGCGAGCAATGACACGAACAGGACCGTCAGCGTGAACACTTCGGTGCTGCGGTGATGCGCAATCTCGCGGAAGAGCGGACGCAGCAGCCACCGTCCCACGACGAGCACGACGACCAGAGCGACCAGGCCACGTCCGGCCATGCTGAGCAGCCACAGGGGTCCGGGAACATCGCCGGTCACGCTGAGCGCGGTGGCCAGCGCCAGCAGTGGCGCGAAGGCGAGGTCCTGGAACAGCAGGATGCCGAGGGCGAGCCGCGCGTGCGTGCGGTTGAGTTCCATCTGGTCGCCGAGTTGCCGCAACACGATTGCGGTGGACGACATCGCGAGCGCGCCGCCGATCACGATGGCCGCGCCGGCGTGGACGCCGACGGCAAACGCCATGCCGCCGAAAGCCATGCCGCACAGCAGCACCTGCAGGCCACCGATGCCGAGCACCTCGGATTTCATCGCGACCATGCGGCCGAGCGAAAATTCCAGTCCCAGCGTGAACACCAGGAACACGACGCCGATTTCAGCGAGCACCTGCACGGACGTGACACTCGGTACGAGGCCGAGCGCATGCGGGCCGAGCACCATGCCGACCAGCAGGTAGCCGAGGATCGGCGGCAGCTTGAAGCGGCGCACCAGGCTCAGCACGAGCAGCGAGCCCGCGAGCAGGATCAGGATCTGGCTGAGAAAGTCGTGCGCCATCGGGTCTCACGCGGCGGATGCACCGATGCTAGCATTCCAACGAGGCATTCCCGCCCGTGGAGATCCACCAGCAGCCCTGACCGGCCACGCGACCGGCCAGCCGCCATCATGCCGAAATCCCCCGCATTCCAGGCCCGCGTGGATCCCGCCGAGGGACGGCTGTCGCTGGTTGGCGACTGCCGCGCTGCCGATCTCGGCACGCTCGAGACTGCCCTGCTGGATTGGTCCGCGACCGGGGCGCGCAGCGTGGACCTGTCCGCCGCGGGTCGGTTCGACATCGGACCGGCCTGGATTCTGAAGCGGGCCATGGCCGATGTGGCGACGGCGCCCGCAGTCGGCGGCTCGCTGCCTGCGCATTTTGCGTACCTTGACGAACTGCTTGACGGCGCGAGTGCGCGCACGGCTGACATCGCTCCAGATCCACGCGTGCCTGCCGGTCTCGTCCGTCTCGGCCGCGCGCTCGAGGTTCGTGGCGAAAGCTGGTACGAAGCGCTGACGTACGGCGGCAAGCTCATCAGCACGGCGGGCTCGGCCTGGCGTTCCTGGAGACACCTGCGCATTCCGTCCGTCGTGCGGCACGCTTATGAGACCGGCTACCAGGCCGTTCCGGTCGTTGCAGTGATCGCGTTCCTGATCAGCGTGATCTCGGCTTACATCAGCGCGCAGCAGTTGCGCCCGTACGGCGGCGAGATCTTCACGGTCGACATCGTCGCTGTCGGCGTGCTGCGCGAATTCGGCGTGCTGCTAACGGCGATCATGGTCGCGGGCCGCACCGGCAGCGCCTACGCGGCCGAACTCGGCGTGATGAAGCTCAACGACGAGGTCGACGCGCTCGAGTCGATGGGTATCGATCCATACGAAGTGCTGGTGCTGCCGCGGATCCTCGGCCTCGTCATCGCGTTGCCGCTGCTCACCATCGTCGCGGACTTCATGGGGCTGTTCGGCGGCGCGATGCTGACGCGCTACCTGATCGACCTGCCGTGGCCGCAGTTCTTTGCGCGGCTCGACGAAGCCATTGCGCCGACGACCTTCTGGGCCGGGCTCGTGAAAGCACCGGTCTTCGGCTTGCTCATCGGCCTGACGGGCACGTTGCGCGGCCTGCAGGTACGCGAGTCGTCGCGTGAACTCGGTCGGCTGACGACGGTGGCCGTCGTGCAGTCGATCTTCCTGGTGATCCTCGCGGACGCCCTGTTCGCCATTCTCTTCCTCGAGATCGATTTCTGATGGCTGCCGCCACTCCTGCAGTGATCATTTCGGTGCGCGACGTGGTCAACCGCTTCGGCCAGCAGACCGTGCATGATGGCGTATCGTTCGACGTGCATGCGGGCGAGGTGTTCGGCATCGTCGGCGGCTCCGGCAGCGGCAAGTCCGTGCTGCTGAAGACCATGCTCGGGTTGCGCAAGCCCGATTCCGGCGTGGTCGAGGTCGAAGGGCACGACATCACGTGCATGTCGGAACGCGAGCTGCGTGAAGTGAAGCGGCGCTACGGCGTCACCTTCCAGCACGGGGCGCTGTTCACGTCGCTCACCGTGACCGAGAACGTGATCCTGCCGATGGTCGAGTTGTTCGCGCTGGAGGAAGCCACGCTGCAGAGCCTCGCCGAGCTGCGACTGCGCATGGTCGGCCTGCCGGTCGATGCAGGCGCCAAGTTTCCTGCGCAGCTGTCGGGCGGCATGATCAAGCGCGCGGCACTGGCGCGCGCGCTGGCGCTCGATCCGGCGCTGCTGTTTCTGGATGAACCCACGGCGGGTCTCGATCCAATCGCAGCCACCGCCTTCGACGACCTGGTCCTTTACCTGCGCCGGACGCTGGCCCTGACGGTGGTGATGGTGACTCACGATCTGGACACCCTTGCGCGGACATGTGATCGTGTCGCGGTGCTCGTCGACGGCAAAGTCATCGTGGATACGCTGCCCGGCATCGTCCGGAACGAACATCCGTGGATCCGGGAATATTTTCACGGCGCACGCGCGCGACTGATCGCCCCGGACGGCGCGGGTGAAGCCCATGGAGCGTGACGCGAAATACGCCACGCTCGCTTTGTTTGCGCTTGCCTGCGTGGCGGCGGCCGTAGCGTTCATCTGGTGGTATTCGGGACGCGGCGACCAGCGCGATTACCAGACGTATGAGATCTATTTCCAGGGCACCGTGAGCGGCCTCTCCAATGGCAGCCCGGTGCGTTACCTCGGCGTGGACGTCGGTCGCGTGACGTACCTCGGCGTGGACAAGGCCGATCCGGGCCAGGTGAAGGTCATCGTCGACATCGATTCCAGTGCCCCCATTTCGGGCGGGACGCTGGCGAAGCTCGGCCTGTTGGGTCTTACCGGCCTGCTCTACATCGACCTGCAGCAGAACCCGGATACCGCCGGCACGAAGGCACTGCAGCGGGGAACGCAATACCCGGTCATACCGTCGCGCAAGAGCAGCATTGAAGCGTCCGTCGAGCGCTTGCCGGAGATTCTCGGGCAGGCCACGGAGGTGCTGTCGCGCATCGAACACGTGTTGTCGGACGAGAACGTGCGCTCGATCGGGCAGACGCTCGCGCACATCGAACAGGCTTCGGGGGCGCTGCCGGAGACCATGGCCGATGCGCGCGCGCTGGCGACCGAACTGCGCGGAATTTCGAGTTCGACGCTCGAACTCACGAATCGCCTGAACCAGACGCTGGGCAAAGTGCAGCCGGATCTCGAGGCAACGCTTGCCAACGCACGCATCGCATCCGAGAACCTGGCGCGCACCGCCGATAGCCTCGACCGCCTGCTGAACCAGAACGAAGGCGGGCTCGGCAAGGCCGCCAGCGCCAGCCTCGCTGAAATGCAGCAACTCGTGATCGACGCCCGCAGTGCCAGCAACGAAGTGCGCGAGCTCGCACGCACGCTGCGGGAGCGGCCGTCGAGTGTTCTGTTCGAGCCGAAGGCGGCCGGCGTGGAGATTCCGCGATGACGATTGCAATGGCCAGGGCTGACATTCGGCCGGCCCGGTGGCTGGCATGCGCTTCTTCACTGGCACTGCTGCTGGGAGGGTGCGCGGGAAGCCTGCTGAAATCCGACGTCGCGGCACCGGATACCTTCCGTCTCGATGTCGCCGCGACGATGGCCCCCTCGGCGAGCGCTACGTCATCGACCGCCGGGCTCGCCATCGCGGTCGCTCGTCCGCGTGCTGCGGCAGCGATCGATACGGATCGCATCGCCGTGCACTCCGCGGGCAATCGTTTCGACTATTACTCCGAGGCACGCTGGGCCGAGCCGGCCCCGCTGATGCTGCAGCAGAACCTCGTCAGCGCACTGGCAGCCACGGCTCAGTTCGGTGGCGGCGTCATGACAGCTCCAGCACGTGTGCCGACGGAACTCCTGCTCGATGTAGAGCTGCGACGTTTCGAAGTGGTCACGGCGGGCGCGGACGCGGCGACCTCCGGTGCGGCACCGGTGGCCCACGTCCAGGTGCAGGCGAGCCTGGTCGATTCACGTCGAGCTGCGCGCGTCACGAGCTTCGTCAGCGAAGCGGCCGTGCCCGCGTCAGAGAATCGGTTGAGTGCGGTCGTCGTGGCGTTCGAGCGCGCGAATGCACAGGTCGTGAGCGACATCGCAGCACGCGTGCAGGCCGCAGCGGCGGCATTGCCGGCGAAATAGCCAGTCGCCGCGACCCTCGCCCGCGGGCCGTCACAGTCAGGTCGACATCG
>CAVVKQ010000014.1:0-74500 GCA_963748985.1 uncultured Pseudomonadota bacterium | reverse complement strand
ATCCGCAGGTATGATCTCGGCACCGAACCTGTCCAGTGGCCGACATGAACATGACCCGTTCCGTCCTGGTGACCGCGCTCCTGCTGGCCTGCAATCCATTGTCGGCCGCAAGCGTGCTGTTGACGAACGTCGTCGTCTACGACGGGACCGGCGGCGAACCGTTCCGCGGCGACGTGCGCATCGAGGGCGAGCGGATCGCGGCCGTCGCCCCGCACCTGGCAGCAACGGCGGGGGAGACGGTACTCGACCGGCACGGGCTTGCGCTTGCGCCCGGCTTCATCGACATGCACAGCCACGGCAGCGGCGGCCTGACGGAAGACCTGGACGCCGCGACAATCCGCGCCAGGGCATCACGACGATCCTGGTCGGGCAGGACTGGCGAGTCGAACTTCCCGCTGCGCGACTTTTTTGCGCAGCTCAAGGCGAACCCGCCAGCCATCAACCTTGCCAGCATGGTCGGCCACGCGACGCTGCGCGAGCAGGTGATGGGCAAGGACCTCTACCGTGCGTCGACGCCGCAGGAACTCGCGCAGATGAAGTCTCTGCTCGCGCGGGAACTGGCGGCGGGGGCGTTCGGCCTGTCGACCGGTCTCGAATACGAGTCGGCGCACTTCGGCGCTACCACCGAGGAAGTCATCGAGCTGTCGAAGATCGCGGCCGCCACCAAGGGCTTCTACATCAGCCACGTCCGTGACGAAGCGAGTCGCACCTTCGACTCGTTCGAGGAAGTGCTGCGCATCGGCCGCGAAGCGCGGCTCCCGGTCGAAATCACCCACATCAAGATGGGCTCGACGTCGGTCTGGCACCAGGCTGCGAAGCGCATGCCGGAATTGTTCGAGCGCGCGCGGCGGGAAGGCGTCGATCTCAAGTCCGATGTCTACCCCTACACGTACTGGCACTCCACGATCCGTGTGATCGTGCCCGACCGTGACTACTTCAATCCGCAGAAGGTCGAACAGGCGCTGGTCGAAAATGGCGGCGCGCAGAACATCCGTATCGTGAACTATGCGCCCGAGGCAGCGCTGGCTGGTAAGACACTCGCCGAGATCGCCGCGCACTGGCAGGTCACGCCGGTCGAGGCCTACATGCGCATCGTCAAGGCGACGGGTGGCGCGGACGCCTACGAGCAGGACGTGAACGTCCTCGGCACCTCGATGAGCGAGGACGACGTGCGCTGGTTCATCGCTCATCCGGAGATCATGTTCTGCACCGACGGCGCATTGCACGGCGCGCACCCGCGCGGCGCAGGTTCCTATCCCAGGATCCTCGGGCACTACGTGCGCGAGGAAAGGCTGCTGCCACTGGCACTGGCAATCCACAAGATGACGGGTTTGCCGGCCGCGCAACTTCGCCTCACCGATCGCGGCCGCATCGCGCCGGGTTTCGTCGCCGACCTGGTCGTGTTCGATCCCGCCACGGTGATCGACCGTTCGACGGTCGAGAAACCGGAGGAGCCGCCGCTCGGCATTCCAGACGTGATGGTGAGCGGCGAATGGGTCGTGCGTGATGGTGCCGTGACCGGCAAGCGTCCCGGCCGCGTCCTGCGCAGCGCGGCCTACCAGCCCTGAACGATTCCGACTGACGACATCCACCCGACCTCCAGGCTTCGACACCATGCTCGTCCTGCGCAAACCCTACCTGCTCTACCTCGGCGACGCCGCGCTGAAGTCGGACTGCAAGACCGCCTGCGGCCTGCGCGACTGGTGTGCGGCGACGACGTGATCGGCGAGTGGTCGCATCCCGCGGCCACGGTCAGCGTCGGCTTGCCACGCCTGTCTCCGGCGGATGCCGCGCCGCTGGGCGCCGGTTCTATGGTGGTCGGCGTCGCGCCGACCGGCGTGCTGCCGGAGCACTGGCAGGACGATCTCGAAGCAGCGATCGCCGCCGGCCTCGACGTCGTGAGCGGCATGCATACCCGACTGACGTCGTTTCCGCGCCTCGTGCGCGCCGCTGCGCAGGCCGGCACGCGGCTGGTGGACGTGCGGCACCCGCCGTCGCCTCCCGGTTGGCACCGGCCGCAAGCGCACCGGGCGACGCGTGGCTGACCGTCGGCACCGACTGCGCGCTCGGCAAGAAGTACACGGCGCTCGCGCTCACCGACGCGCTGCGGGCGCACGGCGCCGCGCCACGTTCCGCGCCACCGGGCAGACCGGCATCATGATCGCCGGCGAACGGCATCGCCGATCGATGCGGTGGTCGCCGACTTCCTCGCGGCGCCGCCGAGGTGCTCTCGCCCGACAATGACGCCGGATCACTGGGACGTGATCGAAGGCCAGGGCTCGCTGTTTCATCCGGCCTACGCGGGCGTCACGCTCGGCCTGCTGCACGGCTCGCAGCCCGATGCGTTCGTGCTGTGCCACGATCCCTCGCGCACCACGATCGAGTAATACCCGGATTATCCCATCCCGCCGCTGCCGCAGGTGGCGCGAGTACACGGTGCCGGGCGCGTCACGAACCGGCACATTCGCTGCGTCGGTGTCAGCATCAACTCGTCCACGCTGTCGAAGACGGATGGCGATACTACCGTGCGGCGCTCGAGCGCGAGCTGGGCGTGCCGGTCTGCGATCCGATGCGCGGCGGTGTCGAGCCATCGTGGCGCGTTGCTGGCCGGATGATTGACGTCGCACCCGAATCGAGCGTGGGAGCTGATCGAGCCGTTCGAAATCGCGCGTGACGCTCACACGCACGTCCCGGTCCTCGTCGTGCTACGACCGATCCCGATGGACAGCGAGGGTGGGCCGAGGCCGCGGGCGTCGACTACGACGGCGAAACACCCGAATGATGGCCGCAAGATCGAACGCGTGCGTGCGCGCTGCACCACCGGCGGACGGGCACGTGAACTGCGCGACCTGCTGCCGGCTGGCGGTGCGCGGAATGCGCTCGACTGCGCGCTCTGGGACCTGCGCGCCAAAGCAGACCGGGCGTGCCCGCATGGCGCACGGCCGGCTACTCGCGTCGCTGACGCCACTCACCACGGCCTTCACGATCGGCCTCGGCGACGAGCAGGAAGTGCGGCGCAAGGCGCGCGAGGCGCGGCATTTTCCATTGCTGAAACTGAAGGTCGACGCCGAACGCCACGTCGATCTCGTGCGCGGCGTGCGGGAGGCGCACCCTTCCGCCCGGATCATCGTCGACGCCAACCAGGGCTGGACGCGCACGTTGCTCGAGCGACTGCTGCCGCAACTGCACGAGCTCGGCGTCGAACTGGTCGAGCAACCCGTCCCTCGTGGTGACGATGCCGCGCTCGATGGCCTGCGCAGTCCCATTCCGGTCGCGGCGGACGAGTCCTGCACCGATCGCCGTTCGCTCGCCGGGTTGGCCGCTTATTACCAATGCGTCAACATCAAGCTCGACAAGTGCGGCGGGCTCACGGCAGCGCTCGCGATGTGCGCCGAGGCGCGGCGTCTCGGTCTCGGGCTGATGGTGGGCAACATGTGTGGCACGTCACTCGCGATGGCGCCGGCCTTCCTGGTGGCGCAGGCCTGCATCGTCACGGACCTGGACGGGCCGCTGTTGCAGCGACTCGATCGGCCCCACCCGATCCGCTTCGAACGCGGCGTCATGCACGCACCGGATCCCGCGCTATGGGGCTGAGCGCCTCAATTGCCCGTCCGCGTCGTCTGCAGTAGCGTAGAGGGATGGATATCGACGTACCGATCCGCTGCTTCGGTCAGGTTGCAATGCAGGACCTGGCCACCGCCATCCTCGCCCAGGACGAAGCGGCGTGGAACGAGAATACGCAGCGACAACAGGACTACGAAGTTCACGAGCAGACGCGTTCGATCGTGCTGCTGTTCGCTGATGTCGAAGCGTGGCCGGAGGCGAAAGTCGGCCGGAAGCAGGGTTGGGACCGCCTCGGTGCGGTCGCGGAACCGGTCATGCAGGAAATCCTTGGCCGGCACTACGCGCCGGGTGGCAGGATTCTCCGCGCCATGGCCGCCAAGCTTCTGGCTGGTGGCCGCATACTGCCGCACCGCGACTCGCACCCGTCCTTCGCGGCGGGTCACCGCATCCACGTGCCGATCACCACCAATTCGCGGGTGCGCTTCACGATCGACGGCCGGCCGTGTCGCATGGAGGTCGGCCAGGCCTACGAAATCAACAACCAGAAAACGCACAGCGTCATGAATGGCGGCACGGAGGATCGGATCACGTTCATTTTCGACTACCTGCCGCCGGCCTGAGATTCAACTCGGACGGGGCGAAGGCATCGTTTGATCACCGTCCGCCCTCGGGATCTATTGCGGCTAAAAGCATGAGTCGCTTGTGGCATGTCAGCCAAGTTGAGCAGGTTTCAACCACGAGATCAGGAGGTTCGGGTGGCCCACATGCCGGTCGTAGTAATTTCCGGGGCCGCGACGGGCCTGGGCCGCAGCATTGCCGAACGCTTCGCCGAAGGCGGGTTTCGCGTTCATGTCGGCGACGCGGATCCGGCCGCGGTCCAGGAATTCCGCACCTCGCATCCGAAGGCAATGGCCAGCATCGTCGACGTCGCCGATTCAATGCAGGTCGACGCCTGGTTCGACGAGATCGCCGCCAAATTCGGTCGCGTGGATGTGATGGTCAACAACGCCGGCATCGCCGGTCCCACGGCACCGGTCGAGAAGATCGACCCGGCCGACTGGGATCGCACGATCGCCGTCGATCTGAGCGGCCAGTTCTACTGCACGCGTCGCGCCGTGCCGCTGATCCGTGCCGCGGGCGGCGGCTCGATCGTCAACATTTCGTCGAGCGCGGCGTTCTTCGGCTTTCCGTTACGCACACCGTACGCCGCCTGCAAGTGGGCGCTGCTCGGCTTCACCAAGACACTGGCGATGGAACTCGGTCCTGAGGGCATCCGCGTCAACGCGATCTGCCCTGGCAGCATCAAGGGCCCGCGCATCGACGGTGTCATCGAGCGTGACGCGATTGCGCGCGGGATGACGGCGGCGGAGATTCGCAAACTCTATGAGCGGCAGGTGTCGCTGCGGCAGTTCGTCGATGCGGAAGACGTCGCCAACATGGCGTACTTTCTCGCCTCGTCGCAGGGCCGGATGATTTCGGGCCAGATCATCGGCGTGGACGGCCACACGGAATCATTGTCGAACTGGCTCGACGACTGAATTCAGGCACTGGGCAAAATCGATGAAAGCAGCGTGGTTCGAGAGGTTTGGCGCCGCACGCGACGTGCTGGTGGTCGGCGAGAAGCCGACACCCGTCGCAGGCCCTGGTGAGGTGCTGGTACGTTTGCGCACGAGCGGCGTCAATCCGTCAGACGTCAAGAAGCGCGCCGGCTCGTTCCCCGACCTGCTCGACGACGGCTACGTGATCCCGAACAGCGACGGCGCCGGCGTGATCGAGGCGGTCGGCGACGAGGTCGACTCGAAACGAGTCGGCGAGAAGGTCTGGGTCTACCAGGCGCAATTCGGCCGTCGCTTCGGCACGGCTGCGCAGTATGTGGCGCTCGATGCCGCGCGCGCGGTGACGTTGCCGATCGAAGCAGGCTTCGACGTCGGCGCCTGCGCCGGCATCCCGATCATGACCGCCCATCGGTGCGTGCTGGCCGACGGCCCGATTGCAGGACAGAGCGTGCTGGTGACCGGTGGTGCCGGACGAGTCGGTTACTACGCCATCCAGTGGGCGAAGATGGCCGGCGCCCGGGTGATAGCGTCTGCGAGCAATTCCCGTGACGAGGCCGTGTGTCGTGCAGCGGGTGCGAAGCATGTTCTCAATCACCGAGAGCCCGGTTGGGGCGAGCGCGTCAAGGCGCTCAACGACGGCAAACCGGTCGATCGAGTAATCGACGTCGAGTTCGGCGCGAATCTGCCGGAAGTCCTGAACTGTATCCGCACCGGCGGCGTCATCGCGACGTATTCGTCGACACAGATGAAGGAGCCGCCGCTGCCGTTCTTCCGCCTGATGTACCTGGACCTCACGATCCATTTCGTCATCGTGTATTCGATGCCGGAGCGGGCCAAGAAGCAGGCGATCGCCGACATCACGCAAGCATTCCGCGACGGCATGCTCCTGCACCGCATTGCCGAGCGTGTGCCGCTCAGCGAGATTGCACGCGCCAACGAGCTCGTCGAGCAGGGCGGTTCGAACGGGTGCGTCGTCGTCGACGTGACCGCGTAGCGCCGATGGCTGCCGGCGTCCAGCGCGAGTCGACCTCGGCCACTCGACTGGTCCTGCTGGTCACGGCAGCGCTGTTCATCAATTACATCGACCGCGGCAGCCTGGCGACGGCGGCGCCGCTGATCCAGGACGAACTGCACTTGAGCGCGAGCCAGCTCGGCTTCCTGCTCTCGGCGTTTTACTACGGGTACGTGCTCTGCATGGCGCCCGCCGGCTGGCTCGCCGAGCGCTACGGGGCGCATAAGGTTCTTGCCGCTGGCTTGATCATCTGGTCGCTCGCCACGCTGGGCACGGGGCTCGTGCACGGTTTCACGGCGCTGCTGGTCCTGCGCATCCTGCTGGGCGTAGGCGAGAGCGTCAGCTTTCCCTGCGCGTCGAAGGTCTTCGCCAATGCCGTCCCGGTGGAGCGCCTCGGGATCGCGAACGGCGTGCTCGGCTTCGGCTACCTGGTTGGGCCCGCCGTGGGCACGCTGCTCGGCGGCTACCTGATGAGCGTGTACGGTTGGCGTCCAGTGTTCATCCTGTTCGGGGCGCTTTCACTGTTGTGGCTGTGGCCGTGGCGCAAAGTCCAGGTCGCGCTGTCGTTGCCAGGCGGCACCACGGACAGGGACGTGCCGCCGTTCCGCACGATCCTGCGGCAACGGGCGCTCTGGGGCGCATCGCTCGGGCACTTCGCATCGAACTACAGCTTCTATTTCATTCTTTCCTGGCTGCCGTTCTACCTCGTCAAGGAACGCGGTTTCTCGATGGGCACGATGGCGCTGATCGCGTCGTGGGCCTACCTGCTGAACGCATCGAGCGCGCTGTTCATGGGCTGGCTGGCCGATCGCTGGATCCGCAACGGGCGCAGCGCGGATCGCGTGTACAAGGGGCTCATGGCGGCCACCCACGTTTCAGGCATCGCCTGCATGGCTGGCATGGTCATGCTGCCGGTCGCCGGGTCGATCGCCGCGCTGTTCGTCTTCCAGATCATCGCGGGGTTTTCGTATCCCGGCGTGTTCGCGATCCCGCAGATCATTGCCGGGCCCAATGCCGCCGGCAGGTGGGTCGGCGTCCAGAACGCCGCCGGCAACATTGCCGGACTGATTGCGCCGGCGATCACCGGCATCCTCGTCGACCAGACCGGCCATTTCGACATCGCGTTCGCTCTTGTTGCAGCCGTCAATGTCGTCGGCCTGGTCGGCTGGGTGGTCATCCTGCCGGGGATCGCGCCGATCGACTGGTCGAGGGCCGGAGCCAGACGTGGTGCGTGATTCCTGCGTCCGGCACGGATTGCGGCCGGCCGGCGATGGCGCTCCAATCTGCGGCAATCCTTATGAACCGGCAATTCACGATTTCGGCCCGGGGCAAGTCCGCTGCCATGCCGATCCAGATGTTCATGAAGCGGCATTTCAGCGACATTCCCGTCGCCCAGATCGACAGCTTCTTCGGGTTTACCACGGACAAGAGCACGCTTTATGGTGGTCGAATCTACGGCGGCACGGAGCTCAGTGCCTATGACCTCAAGTCGATGTACGGAATGGGCATCGGTTTGCGGCTGCCGTTGACCAACCACGACGCCTCGCCGGAGGAATACACGGCGAACCTGCCGTTGCTCGAGAAGCACCACCGGCCCGGCAACTCGATCATCGTCACCAACGACAACCTGGCGCGGTGGATACGCAGGGATTTTCCTGGCTATCGTCTCGAAGCCAGCGTGATCAAGAACATCGACAGCCTGGAGAAGATCGAGAAAGCGTCTGGCATCTACGACAGCATCATCCTGCCGATGAGCGCGAACGAGGACGAGACCTTCCTGGCCTCGATCGGCAACAAGGACCAGATCACGCTGTTTGCCAACGCTGGTTGCGCCCTGACCTGTCCTTCCAAGATTTGCTATCCAAGCATCTCGAAGGCCAACAAGACCGGCGACAAGTCGCTGTTCCGGTGCTCCCAGCAACTGAAGTACCGGGAATTGCTCGGCATGCAGGACTTCGACCTGGACCATCTCGAGAGCCTCGGGTTCCATCGGTTCAAGTTGCTGCGCGCCCGCGACGGCAACATCACGGGCGTCTGAACGAGCCAGCCCGTCAGGCGGTGCGGGCAGGGGCCAACGCCGGACTCGAACGTGACGCAAAGCCGTCTGCGAGCCCTCTGGGGCCTTAGAATGTGGGTTCAGTCGGGGGTGGAGGGGGCTGTCCGGAAGCGTTCGGATAAGCGTAGCCCTTTGATCCACAACGAAAAACTGTTAGTCTCGCCGCCCCGCGGACAAAGGACTGAGCATGTGCGGAATCGTTGGTGCCGTCGCGCAGCGTGATGTCGTTCCCATCCTGATCGAGGGCCTGCGACGCCTCGAGTACCGGGGCTACGACTCCGCGGGAGTTGCCGTGCTGAACGGCACCGGCACGATCAAGCGGCTGCGCGCAGTCGGCAAGGTTCGCATGCTGCAGGATGCACTCGATGCGGATCCCACGAGCGGTCTGCTCGGCATAGCGCACACCCGCTGGGCCACGCACGGGGTGCCGAGCGAGCGCAACGCGCACCCGCACATCTCCAGGGACGGCATCGCGCTCGTCCACAACGGCATCATCGAGAACCACGAAGAGCTGCGTGCGGAACTGCAGGCAGCCGGCTACGAGTTCACGTCCGAGACCGACACCGAAGTGATCGCGCACCGCGTTCACTATCACCTGCAGAAGACCCGCGACCTGTTCAAGGCGGTCCGCGCGACCGTCGCCGAGCTCGAAGGTGCGTATGCGCTGGTCGTGATTTCGCAGCAGGACCCTGAGCGCCTCGTCCTTGCACGCCAGGGTTGCCCGGTCGTTATCGGCCTGGGTGAGGGCGAGAACTTCGTCGCGTCCGACGTGGCCGCGCTGCTGCCGGTGACGCGCAAATTCATCTTCCTCGAGGAAGGCGACGTCTGCGAAGTCCGCCGCGACCGCTACCGCATCCTGGACAAGGACGGCAATACGGTCCAGCGCAAGGTGCACGAGAGCGAGCTTTCGGCCGATGCGGCGGAGAAGGGCGACTTTCCGCACTACATGCTGAAGGAAATCCATGAGCAGCCGCGCGCCGTCGCGCAGACGCTCGAGGAACGTGTCGCAGGCGGCAAGCTGCTCGAGGCTGCGTTCGGTCCGGCGGCACAGGTTGTGTTTGCGAAGACCGAAGCCGTGCGCATCGTCGCGTGCGGCACCAGCTTCCACGCCGCCGTCGTGGCCAAGTATTTCATCGAGCAGATCTGCCGGCTGCCGTGCTGGGTCGAAATCGCGAGCGAGTATCGCTATCGCAATCCGGTCGTGCCGAAAAACACGCTGTTCGTCAGCGTTTCGCAGTCGGGCGAAACCGCGGATACGCTGGCCGCGCTGAGAATGGCCAAGCAGGCGGGCTACCTGTCGCAGCTCGCGATCTGCAACGTGCCGGAAAGCTCGCTGGTCCGCGAGTCCAATCTCGTCATGCTGACGCGCGCGGGACCCGAGATCGGCGTGGCATCCACCAAGGCATTCACGACGCAGCTGACGGCGCTCGGCATGCTGGTGGTGGCACTTGCCAAGTTCCACAGCGCCGATGCCGAGCGTGAGCGTGGCCTGGTGCAGCGGCTGCTCGGCATTCCGTCGCTGATCGAGGCGACGCTGAAGCTCGATCCGGTCATCAAGGAACTGGCGAAGCGCTTCGTCGACAAGCAGCACGCACTGTTCCTCGGCCGCGGCCCGATGTATCCGATTGCGATGGAAGGCGCGCTCAAGCTCAAGGAAATTTCCTACATTCACGCCGAGGCGTACCCGGCGGGCGAGCTGAAGCACGGCCCGCTCGCACTCGTCGACGCCGACATGCCGATCATCACGGTGGCGCCGAACAACGACCTGCTCGAGAAGCTGAAGTCGAACCTGCAGGAAGTGCGGGCACGCGGTGGTGAGCTGTACGTGTTCGCGGATCCGGAGTCAGGGATGGAATCGTCCGACGGCGTGCACGTGATCGAGATGCCGCGGCACGTCAGCTACTTCCAGGCACCGGCGGTGTACACGATTCCGCTGCAGCTGCTGGCGTATCACTGCGCCATTCTCAAGGGCACGGATGTCGATCAACCGCGGAATCTGGCGAAGTCGGTGACGGTGGAATAGCGGGCGATTGGCGCGCGCAACCTTTGTGCGCTGAAAACAAAGTCGCTTACTGAAAACAAAGGCTGCTATTGAAAACAAAGGCGCTTGCTGGGAAACATATTTCCATACTGGGTCAACTGAAATGGCGCGGCCCGCCTGGTTCAGCTTTCGCGTCAGCCGGGCGGCCGATCGAGTCTTTCCAGCACCTCGGGCGCGAGGAATACGCGGCCGCGTTTGCGCTCATCCTGCAGCCGCAGGATGCCGGCATCGAGCAAGTTCTTGAAGGCGGCGTTGGCCGCGGGCACCGACAGCTCGAGCGCAGCCGCCGCCTGGCTCACCGATAGCACGGGGTACCCAATCAGGAAGCGGGGCAGGCGGCGCGCGGCCGAATCAACCCGGTAGCCGCTCAATTGCGCTTCCCAGCGTTCTGCGAGTGCGAGCAGGTCCTGCGCGATCGAAACTGACTCATCGCAGGACTCGATCACGGCCCGTCCGAACAACTCGAGCCAGGGGCTCCAATGGCCGCGCAGCTGCACCACGGCGAGCGCCGCGTAGTACTCGCGCCGCGCGCGCAGCAGCGCGCCGGAGAGGTAGAGCGGCGGGAAGCCCTCGGCCGCGAGCAGCAGTGGCAGTAGCAGCCGTCCCGTGCGGCCGTTGCCATCATGGTAGGGGTGAATGGTTTCGAACTGGGCGTGGGCGATCGCCAGCTGTGCGAGCACCGACAGCGATGCCTGCTCATCCTCACCGGGCGTGTACTGCAGAATGCTCGCGGACATCTCCGCCATGCACCGGGCAATGTCCGCCGGCGGGGCCGGCACGAACGTCGCGTCCTCGATCCGTCGGCTCGCGCCGATCCACGCCTGGTTCTGTCGATACCTGCCCACGACCCCCGGGGTGGAATCGTCCTGCATGAGCTGCGCGTGCAACTCATCGATGAATGTGAGGGTGACTGCGGCGCGCCCGCCCTCGCGAATACGATCGAGCCCGCGCTGCAGTGCCGTGACATAGCGCTGGGTGACGCGCACGTCCGTCGGCAGATCGCCCGCGGTGTGCGTTGCCTCGTAGGTGAGCAACTGCGACAGGTCGGTTCTGGTGCCCTCGATCTGTGAGCTCGAGACGGCCTCGCGCCGCGCCAGCGTGCGGGTCACCATGTCCGCGTTCGGGATGTGCGCGAGCGCCCCCTGCAAACGGCCGAGCGCCGCGTGGGCCTCGGCAAAGATCATGTCGTGTAAGCGGCCGGGCGGCAGGGCCCGGGGCGTCGGTGGCGCCACAAGCGCCCACGCGTTCGGGTGCCCCAGGGCGGGCGCCAGGTACTGTTGCCGGTCGGCCGCGACGTCTTCCCGGCGCATGAATACCCTCGGGCGGGGGACCAGAGCCTTTATTAGTCTGATCCACTATGTACGTATAACACGTTATCATTTATTAATAAAACACATAACTTACGGTTAATAAAATATCCTTTATTACCGTGCTCGCCTGGTTAAGGATCTGGGTGCCTGCGCAAGTGAACACTTCGCGCGTGGTGCCCGGGAAGGACTCTATTGTCAGTCGACCTTAGCCGACCAAGAAATTGCGCGGGGATTTTCGCCTTCGTCGGGCACGACTCTTTTGTATGAAGTCACGATTGGCAAGTGTTACCGGAAAGGCCTTGCGCGTTCGATCAGTTCATCGAGCCCCGGCTCGTCCGGGTTCCACGGTTTGCCGGGGTGTATGACCGAGACCTGGCAGCTCTCGGCCGCCTCGACCAGTTGCCGGTAACTGCCGGCTTTCAGGTCGGTGATAAAGGCCTGCTTGTTCTGGTCGTAAGCGAACATCTTCGGGCTGGCGAGCGTGCATTCGTTGCAGCTCGAGCAACGCACGGTCTCGATGTACGCAACATCGGGATTCGGTGCGGCTTCATCCTCCGCGGCGAGTGTGTCTGGAACCGCAGCGGCAACCGGCGGCTGATCGCCCGGGGCCGCAGGAATGGCGGCTGACGCAATTGCGGCCGTTTCGGTGGCCCGCGCCTGCTCCCAGAGCGCCTTCTCGCGCGCCAGCAGTGCCTCGGCGCGTGAATCATGGATGCCACCAAGCTCCTGCAGCCGATGCCAGGCGTCGCGACAACGCTGGGCGGCACGCATCATCCTTTCGTCGACAACGACGCGGCACAACAGGTCGGCATCGTCGACCGCAAGAACATAGGGCAATCCGGTCGCCGCATCAGCCGGCGGGGCTTCCAGCCACTGCCGGGCGCCGATCAGGCCCTCGCCCCAATGCGCGCGCGGGACGACAGCGAAATGCCCAGTGTGCCGCCGGTCGGCGAGCAGGAAATCGACGAACGTGAATGCCAGTTCCTCCGTCACGGCCTGCAGGTCCTGGTCCGCATACGTCAGGAACTCGAGCGGCCAATCGACGTCTGGTTGCGGATTGTTCTCGAGCGAAAAGCGGGTGGCGCTGTCTGGGCCCCTGCCCGGGTCGTAGCTGAACGCCGGGAAGGCCCGAGACTGCATGGCCGCTGCGGATGCGAGATAGCCGGGCAACGCACTCTCGCCGTCCGCTGGTGCGTAGACGCTGAAGAGCGCCGGGCCGGCATGACGCAGGCCCCGCTGGATGCCGTCGCGCATCTGCAGAAGATTGGACGCGGTGCTCTGCAACACGAACGCGTCGCCGAACGTCATCGCCATGGACGCCAGTTGACTGCCGCGCATGCCGAACGAAAAGCGACCCTGGCCCGGCGCGGCTTCTTCCAGGAGGTCATGGACTTCGAGCAGCACTTTTATCGGCATGCCCGACGACAATGCGTTGCCGAGGTCGGCCTGCACGCCGGGCGCGTCGCTGCCGAGCGTCACGAGATAGTCCGGGAAGAACTGCAGTTCGGCCGCCGTGAAGTCCTGGCTTTGCATGCCATCGAAAATCGGTGCATGCAGTTGCTCGACGAACTGTCCCTCGACTTCCAGTTCCGCCAGGGACAGCGCCTTCAGCAACGACAGCATGTCGGGCAGGCGTTGGCGGTAGGTGTCCAGTGCAGACGACACGTTGTCGAATGCGAAGCCGCCGTGGTTTGCAGCCTGCGCGCCAGGATCACCAGGGCGCGGGAAGAATGCCTGCTCCCGCAACGTGCGAAGTGCCCACTCGATGCGCGCGCGTCGGGGTGTGTCCAGGCCCCCCTGGCTTGCTGCGGGCGAGAGCAGCTTTGACATGGTCGCGAAATTGAACAACGCCTGGTGCGTGCCACCGAACGATCTGCTGCAGGTTTGCAGACTGAAAAGCGACTGCAGATCGCGCATAGTCCGCCCGGAGAATGCCTTCGAGACGCAGGACCAGTGCATCGATGCGGGTACGCGCAGCACGCGACTTTTCGCCTTGCACCACAGCCCACGCATGTCGCAGGAATCGGGAGGGCAGGCGCGAATCGCATCCGGCCAGTTCGCCGTCGACAGCCAGAGCGTTGCGCACAGCCGTCATTTCGCGCCGCCAGGCGTCGTCGGTGCCGGCACCGGCGACAGCGGTATCCCAGGCCTGCTGCAATGTGCCCTGTGCCCCGTGGGCGGCGGCCTCCCGGATCAGTCGCTCGATATGCAGCGCTCGCTTGCGCATCGCTTCGCCCGGTGGACCCTGCGGTGCTGCAGCTCGTAATGCACCATCGACGGCGGCTGCGAGCGAGACGACGTACTCGCCGGGTCCTGCGGCGAATACGACGGGAAAATCGTGACGAATCGACTCGAGCCTGCGGTACGGAGCCAGCAGGGCTGGCCGCAATCCCGCCGGCAACGGTTGTCCGGCTTCGTCGTCCTCCGGCAGGCGGCCGGTGAGATGAAAGACGACCTGCGACCTGAGCTGACTGTCCATGGTTACTGCGGCCATACGGTGAATTTATCGAGCTCGCCATCGAGCGCCCCGCGAACCTGGTCAGCGGTGCGCAGCTTGCCGGCGCCCCGGAGGTCCTCGTAGCAAGGCACTTCCGGGTTGCGATAGAGGATCCCCACCGGGATCGGGTCTTCGGACGACGCGATCTCGCGGGCACGATTGATGTCCGCCGGATCGTGCGGCAGCTGGTTACGGTAGATCTTCTGCAGGGCCGGGCTGACGCGAATGCCGTCGGCGTGCGTGAGCATAAGCATGCGCTGCGGGTCATGCACCCACGGTTCGAACATGTTGCCGACGAATTCCGGGCAGCGCTGCAGGATGCGCACGAACGAGAAACCGCGATGACGGTATGCGGCCGTCAGGATCTGGAACAACGACTCCGGAATCCAGTCCACCGCCTGGGCGACGAAAGAAACGTTCTGCACGCCCAGCGTGACCGTGAGCGGGCTCAGTGCATCGAGATACGAGCCACGTGGCGTCGTGTTGCTCCTGGTCCCGATCGGCGACGTTGGCGAAGCCTGCTTCTTGGTCAACCCATAGATGTGATTGTCGTGCAGCAGCACGGTCATGTTCATGTTGTAGCGGATCGCATGGATCCAGTGCGCGGCGCCGATGCTGCAGCAATCGCCGTCACCGGTATTCACGAACACGTGCAGGTCGGGGCGCGCTAGCTTGATGCCCTCGGCAATCGGCAGCGCACGGCCGTGGATACCGTGGAAGCCGTACGTGCGCATGTAATGCGGCAGCCGGCTCGAGCACCCTATACCTGAGACGAAGACGGTCTTTTCCGGTCGCAGGCTCTCGTCGCGGCACAGGCGCTGCATCGCCGCCAGGATCGCGTTGTCGCCACAGCCCTTGCACCAGCGCGGCACGCCACCCTGGTAGTCCTCGAGCGCGTAGTTCTCCTCGGCAAAATGATGCAGGCACAGCGTTGCGGCGCTCATCGCGAAGTCTCCAGGTGAGCCAGGCGTCCACGCAGCTCGGCATAGACCGTTCCCGGCTTGATCGGCCGGCCGCGCACCTCGGTCCAGCAGTCGACGTCGACGAGGTAGCGCGACCGCAACAGCATGGCGAGCGCGGAGTAACGGCGATTGGATTCGTCGATCAATGGATCGCGCGGATCGTCGGCCCAGTTGCCTTCGACGGTGATGACCTGGCGGAAGCCCCGCAGGATTTCACCGATGCCGGGCTGCATTGGTTGCAGGAAGGTCAGGTGCGTGGAGGAGACGCGGTGACCTTCGCCGCGCAGCCGCGCCACGGCTTCCTCGATGGCGCCCTTCGTGCCGCCCCAGCCGACCACGAGCAGCTCGCCCTCGCGCTCGCCAAACACCGGAGGCGGCGTGAGAGTCTTCTGCAGCGTCGCGAGCTTCATGCTGCGTGCACGCATTCCCTGTTCGTTGATCTCCGGGTCGTAGGCGACACGACTGCTGCGATCGTGCGCCAGGCCGGTCAGGGTGTGCATGCCGTTCGGCTGCCCTGGGACGAAGCGCCGGCTGAGACCAGTGACCGGATCCCAGTCGTAAGGTTTGACACCGTCCGGCACCGGATTCTGGTCGACCGGCGGCGCGAGCCATTCCGTGGAGAATTGCGGACGCGGGAACGGTTGCTGCGCCGTCGCGAGGCTTGCATCCGACAGCACGACGACGACCATGTTGAAGGTTTCCGCGAGTCGTCGCGCCGTGATCATCGAATAGAAGCAGTCCTCGATCGTGCCTGGCGCCAGGACGACCTTGGGCGCGTCGCCGTGACTGCCGAACATGACGGTGAGCAGGTCGCCCTGCTCGACTTTCGTTGGCTGGCCCGTGCTCGGGCCTCCGCGCTGCACGTTGACGACGACGAGCGGGATTTCCGCCATGACGGCGAGACCCAGTCCTTCCTGCTTCAGCGAGTAGCCCGGCCCGGAGGTGATCGTCACGGCGACCTTGCCCGTGTAGGAGGCGCCAATGGCGAAGGCGCATGCCGCGATCTCGTCCTCGGCCTGGTGCACGATGCCACCCGCGCGTTCGAACACGTCGCTGAGGTAGTGCGAAGCGGACGTCGCCGGGGTGATGGGGTACATCGCGCAGATGTCCATGCCCGAGGCGAGCACACCGAGCGCGACGGCCGTGTTGCCGTTGATGACGACCTGCGGCACCGTCGCCTTGACCGCGGGCACCCGGTACTTGAAATCGAGATTCGACTCGGCCCATTGCCAGCCGGCTTCGAGCAAAGCCACGTTGGACGCGATGACCTTCGCATCCTTCTTGCCGAAAATGAACGCGATCTGGTCCCGTGCCAGATCCATGTCGAGGCTGTAGATGTTGCAGAGCATCCCGAGCACGAACATGTTCTTGCCCTTGCGCGGGTCAGGGACCAGCGCGCGACACTCCGTCTCCATCGGAACTTCGTAGACCCGGTAGCCTTCGGCGACGAGCCGGTCGCGGGTTTCCGCATACTGACCCGCGATCTTCGCGTCGTCGTGCTTCGCCCACATGTTCTCCAGCAGCACGATGCAACCGGGTTTGAGTTCGCCCGCGTTGACCCTGCCCAGCAACACCTGCTCGTTGAAAGCGACCGCGATGTCGGCCTCGTCGCCGCCGTTCGTGATCTGGTGCGAGCCGATGCGAATCCGGTTGCCGCTCGCACCCGCGACACTGCGCGCAGGAGGCTGAATCTCGGCCGGGATGATCTCCACCGTCCACACGCCGTTACCCGTGCGCGCGGCAATCGTGCCAAACGACTGGCCGCACTTCTGCGCGCCTTCGCCCGAGTCGCTCATGATCTCGATCACGTGCTGATCGAGCGTCTGCACGTGTTTGGCGACGGTCGCAGCCGAACCCATGCGGGCGACATTGGCTCGCGTGGGCAGGGGCGTCACTGCATTCATGGCGATTTCACCTCGGCAGGCGGATGCGGGCAAAGCCACGCTCCGCACGATCGATGCCAAACATTCGGGCACCCGGATCCATCGCGGCATCGCTATACAGATGATCGGTGTCGCGTAAACCCAGGAACGCTTTCATTGCCCGGGCTGCGCGGCGTCCGGCGCCCATGGCTTCGATGACGGTGGCGGCTCCCGTGACGATGTCGCCGCCAGCAAAGACCCCTGGAATCGACGTTTCGAGGCTTGCATCCGTAGCGATGTAGCCGCGCTGGTCGAGTTTCAGTTTGGACGTCTGGCCGATGATCGGATTGGCGTTGGTGCCGATTGCATAGACCACCATGTCGGCCTCGATTTCGAACTCGCTGCCGGCTTCGGGGACGGGACGGCGCCGCCCGGAGTCGTCCGGTTCGCCGAGCGTCATGCGGATGCAGCGCACGGCGCGGACGTTGCGCTTGCCGTCGTCCAGCAGCTCGACGGGGCTGGCGAGCCAATGGAATTCGATACCTTCCTCTTCGGCGTGGTGGAGCTCCTCTGCACGAGCGGGAGCCTCGGCGCGGCTGCGCCGGTACAGACAGCGGACGTTCAGGGCACCGAGACGACGGCTGACGCGCAGCGCATCCATCGCCGTATTGCCGGCACCGATGACGACCACGCGCCTGCCCGGCTGCAATGGCGTGTCGTAGTCTGGAAACTCCCGTCCATGCATCAGATTGCAACGCGTCAGCAGCTCGTTGGCCGAGAGCACGCCGTTCAGGGATTCCCCGGGAATCCCCATGAAGCTCGGATAGCCTGCGCCGGTGCCGACGAACACCGCATGGAATCCCATCTCTTCGACCATCTGCTCGACCGTGAAGAGCCGGCCGACCAGTGTGTTGCACTCGAAGCGGATGCCGAGCGCCTCGAGCTTCGCAATCTCTGCATCGACTACCTTGTTCGGCAGGCGGAAATCGGGAATGCCGTACTTCAGCACGCCGCCCGGCTCGTGGAAGGCCTCGAACACCGTCACCTCGCAACCTGCCTTGGCCATGTCCGCCGCGCATGCCATGCCCGCAGGGCCGGAACCGACGATGCCCACCTTGAAGCCACTGGGCTGGATGTACGGTACGTTGGACCAGTTCTCGCGGATCGCCATGTCGCCGACCCAGCGCTCCAGCCTGCCGATGGCCACCGGCTCGAGTGTGTCGCCGACCGTGCAGGATCCCTCGCATTGCGTTTCCTGCGGGCACACCCGTCCGCACACGGCCGGCAACAGGTTCGTCGTGGTGATGACGTCGTACGCACCGCGATAGTCGCGGGCCGTGATGCGCTGGATGAAATCGGGAATCGCGATGCCCACGGGACATCCCGCGACGCACGGTTGCTCGGGGCACATCAGGCAGCGTTCCGCCTCCAGCTGTGCGTCCTCGACCAGGTAACCCAGGTTCACTTCGTCGAAGTTGCAGGCGCGCTCGGCGGGATCCTGTTCATGGGCAGGCGTGCGCGCCTGCGGGATCATCCGTATCGTCTTCTTCTTCGGCCTCGCATCGCCTGGCATGACAATGTCACTCCGCTACGACCGGCTGTGCGGTCAGGCTGCGCATGCGGCAGCTCTCGTTGAAACGCTCGGTGGCAGCAAGCTCCGTCGCGCGGTACCGCTGCAGGCGGAACATGAGATCGTCGAAGTCCACGAGATGACCATCGAAATCGGGACCGTCGACGCAGGCGAACTTGACGGTGTCGCCGACCTTCACGCGGCATCCGCCGCACATGCCGGTGCCATCCACCATCACCGGGTTCAGGCTGACGATCGTCCGGATGCCGCTGCCGCGAGTCGCTTCGGCACACCCCTTCATCATCACGGGCGGGCCGATGGCGACGCATTCGTCGATGTCCCGGTGCTGCGATATCGCGAGCCGGATGCCCTCGGTGACCAGGCCCTTGATGCCGGCGGAACCGTCATCGGTGCAGACGATGAGTTCGTCGCAGGTGGCGCGGAACTTGTCTTCCCAGAACATCAGGTCGCGATTGCGGAACCCGAGGATGCCGATCACGTACGCGCCGCTTTCCTTGTAGCCCCGCGCCTGTGGATAGACCGGCGCGACCCCCAGGCCGCCGCCCACGCACAGGACCTTGCGCGCCTTGCCGATGTGGCTCGGAACACCCATCGGACCGACGAGAGCAACGAGCCGGGTGCCGACGTGGCAGTCGCGCTGCAATTCACGCGTGGTCTTGCCGACCGCCTGGATGACCAGGGTGACCGTCCCGCGCGCTCGATCGTAGTCCGCGATCGTCAGCGGGATGCGCTCACCGTGCTCGCTGGCCATGACGATGACGAACTGCCCGGGGCGCGCTGCCCTGGCCAGTTGCGGGTGTTGAACTTCGAGCAGGAACGTAACGTCCGAGAAGTCCTGCCGGGCTGACGACCTCGTACCCGGCAACTCGTGCCTGGTTCATCCTTTTCCCCCTGTGCTGCTGCGGTTTTGCCCGAAGCTTGCAGCCGAAACAATCAGGGTAATTGCCGATCCGGGCACGCGGTCGCGCAGCGAAACGCGCCATGCCCGGGTTGTCCAGCGCTCGCAGGGTCTCTACACGGTCAACGGTTGTAGGATTGGGCGCCGGAGCACCCCATGAACCACTGGACTCGCATCGGGATCACGCTGGCCGCGCTCGGGACTTTCACCGCCGGGTGGCCAGGTACAAACCCGGTCGCTGCGCCCGCGTTGCGCGACGTGGCACCGGGAGTGTGGCTGGTCCCTGGTGGCATCCCGCCCGATCGCCAGCCCGACGGCAACTCGGTGATCTTCGCTGTCCCGACGGGCTTGATCGTCGTCGATACGGGCCGCCACTCCTGGCAACGCGAGGCGATCCTTGCGCTGGCGCGCGCGCAGAAGCAAGACATCGTTGCGATCGTCAACACGCACTGGCACCTGGATCACGTCAGTGGCAATCCGGATCTGCGTGCGGCGTACCCGGGCCTGCGGGTGTATGCGAGCGATGCGATCGATGGCGCACTCGAAAACTTCTTTCCGTCGAGCGTCCGGGATTCGGCCGCATACCTCGACGACCCGCAGATTCCACAGGCGACCCGTGACGACATTCGGGGGGACCTGCTCACGATCCAGAACGGAGCGGCGCTGAGGCCCGACACGGTGATCTCGGTCTCGGGCCCGATAACGCTGGGTGGCCGTCCACTGCAAATCAACCTTGCGCGTGATGCCGCAACGGCCGGCGACGTCTGGCTTTATGACGAAAACAGCCGGGTGGCCGTCCTCGGTGATCTCGTCACCTTGCCGGCGCCGTTCCTGGACACTGCCTGTCCGGACGGATGGAAGGTCGCGTTGCAGCAGGTGGCGGCCATGCCGTTCGAGATGGCGATTCCCGGCCACGGCGGCCCGATGACCCGTGCGCAGTTTCAGCTCTATCAGACTGCGTTCGAAGCGTTCATCGGGTGCGCGGACTCCGCCCGTCCCCAGGGCGAGTGCGCTTCCGAATGGGTTGACTCAATCCGGAGCTTGCTGGCTGACGATCCGGTCGAGCAACAACGTGCACACGGGATGGCCGCGTACTACGTGGACATGCTCAGGGCGAACAGTGGACGCAGCAAATACTGCGCAGCCACCCGTTGACCCTGATCCGGGCTTCGATCAATCGTTCGCAAAGGCCCGCAGTCGCTGCATGACGATGAAGACATCGTCTGCTTCGACTATCCTGACGCGTCCTTCTTACGGTGCGGTGAACTGAATGCCCAGGCTTTCCTTCGTGGTTCGACGACCCGGGCGTCACGCCGTCGCAGTGGCAGTGCTGGGTATCCTGGTCGCAGTCCCGGGCGTGGTCGACGCAGCCGACGACTTTGCCGCCCGAGTGGACCGGGTGCTCGCAGCAACGCCGCTCATCGATGGTCACAACGACCTGCCGTGGGAATTGCGTGATCGATCGAAGGGTCACCTGGCCGCGATCGATCTGCGCTCGGATACGGCGAAACTTCCCGTGCCGGAAGGCGGCGCAGCCATGATGACGGACATTCCGCGACTGCGCGCAGGTCGCGTGGGGGGGCAGTTCTGGTCGGTCTGGGTGCCGACGGAGCTCAAGGGCAATGACGCGGTCCAGGCGACGCTCGAGCAGATCGATCTCGTCAAGCGGATGGTTGCGACGTATCCCGCCGATTTCCAGATGGCATACACGGCGGCAGACATTCGTCGCATTCATCGATCGGGAAAGATCGCGTCGCTGATCGGCCTCGAAGGCGGGCACTCGATCAACAACTCGCTGGCGACGTTACGGTCGATGTACGACCTGGGTGCGCGCTACATGACGCTGACGCACACCCGGACCACCGACTGGGCCGACGCAGCAACCGACACGCCGACGCATAAGGGTCTGACGCCATTCGGCCTGGAGGTCGTCAGGGAAATGAACCGGCTGGGCATGCTCATCGACCTGAGCCATGTCTCGCCAGAGGGGATGAAGGCCGTGCTCGCGGTCACCGAAGCGCCGGTGATCTTTTCCCATTCCTCGGCACGGGCAATCAACAGTCACCCGCGCAACGTATCTGACGACGTCCTGCGGCTGGTGGCGAAGAACGGTGGCGTGGTGATGGTGAATTTCTATCCGGCTTACGTCTCCGAGGCCGCGAATCAGTGGGAGGCGGATTACGCTGCCGAGCAGACACGCTACAACTCTCCGCCGTATGCGGGTCTGTACATCGGCCAGCCTGAGAAGGCGAAAGCAGCACTTGAAGCCTGGGAGAAAGCGCATCCGAAGCCGATCGTGACCCTGGCAGAAGTCGCCGATCACATCGAACACATCCGCAGGATTGCCGGAATCGACCACGTCGGCATCGGCTCCGACTTCGACGGCATTCCCGCGACACCGCAGGGCCTGGAAGCAGTCGACCGGTATCCGGCGTTGCTGGCGGAAATGATGCGTCGGGGATGGTCGGATGCGGACGTCGCGAAGCTCGCAGGATTGAACGTGTTGCGAGTGATGGAACGAGCCGAGCAGGTTGCGACGAGGCTCCAGGCGGCGCGACCGCCGTCTGAGGCGCAGCTGAAGGTTGAGCCCCACCCGTAAAGTCAGATATGAGGTGAGCGACATGAGCATTCATTCCCGGAAGCTGCTGGTTGCGTCCCTGCTGGTCACGACGCTGTGCGTCCTGCCGACGGTCGGCAGCACGGCGGTCGATCCCTACCCGAATGGCTGCGTGAGTTGCCACGTGCTCGACAAAGGCAAGGGCAAGGACGGGCGCTTGAGTGTTGTCCTCCAGCAATGGACGGCTGGAAAGATCGAGCCCGGCCTGCTTGCGAAGAGCAAGGCCAGTGCACCAGCGGGACTCACGCTGAAGGGCAAGCATCCCGCCGCGGACGACTCGCTCGAGGACATCCCGGGTGCGTGCCTCGATTGCCATGACACCGGCTCGAAGAAGGCACCGCCATTTTCAAGCCTGCTGCACCTGGTGCACCTCGTCGGTGGCACGAACAATGCCTACGTGACGACGTACAAGAGCGACTGCATGAGTTGCCACAAGCTCAACACGCAGACCGGGGAGTGGACGATGCCGAGTGGCCCGGAGAAATAGCGGTAACGCAGTCTCTGGCAGGATTCAGCCGAAGATCCTCTTCATCACGGGGATCATGCGCCGCGGTCCCGCGATCGCGGCCGCAGACGCCATCCCGCCCATCATGGCGCCGGCAACGCCGCACGACATCACGTCCTGCCCGGTGAGCCAGAGCCCCTTGATGCGGGTGCGCGGTCGCAACCAGTCCTGCCGGAAGCGTTCGGGATCGTGGTCGAGCCCGTAGAGTTCGCCGCGACCGTAGCCACAGAAGTGCTGCATCGACAGGGGAGTCGACACTTCCCAGTAATCGACGCGCCCGCGCACCTGCGGCACCTTGTCGTAAAGATGCTCGAGCAGGCGTACGCCATAGGATTGCTTCAGTGCGTCGTAATCGTCGCCGCGCTTGCCCCAGGTGCCGCCCGCCCATTGCTCGAAGATTTCGTAAGGCGCGGGCGCCACGATCTCGATCGTCGAACGACCTGGATGACGCCGTTCGAACGAGGGATCTTTCGCCGAAGGAAACGACAGGTACACGACCGGAAACGGACCGTGCGGATCCTGCAGGAAGCGGTCGAGCGCGCCGTCGTAATCGTTGCCGCCCGGGTAGATCCAGTAGTTGGTCTTCGGCAAGCCGAGGTCCTGCGCCGTTCCCTGCAGCCCGATGTAAACGCCCAGGTGGCCGATGCTTGGTTTCACCGTTTTGAGCAGGTTGTCGTAGCCGTGTTCCTGCACCGTCTGCTGTGGCAGCAGCCTGGTGAAGGTGTTGATTGCTCCAGCGTCCGAAATCACGACCTTGCAGTCGATTACGTGACCGTCCGCCATGCGCACGCCGCTCACCTTGCCGTCGCGCAGCAGCACTTCATCGACGCGCGCGTACGTGAACACTTCGCCACCAGTGGCGCGGATGCGGGGCAGGATCGCCTCGCCGATGCGCCACGCACCACCCACGGGGTAGAAGCCCCCGTGCATGTAATGCCGCGCGATCATCGCCTGCACCACGAACGACGATCGCTTCGGCGGCAACCCCAGGTCGCCCCACTGGCCGGTCAGTACCGCGATCAGTTCAGGGTCGGAAGTCAGTTCTGAGAGAACTTCCCATGTCGTGCGCTGGAAACTGCGGGGCAAGCGACGCCGGAGGATCGGCCCTGCCAGCGTCGCAGCCCATGCCGGCAGCGTTCGATCCAGCGTGAACGTGCGCATGCCGCGCGCGACCTCGCGCAGCAGTTCGAGGTAGCGATCGATCGCAGCGGCCTCGCGCGGAAAGTGCGCGAGCAGATTGTCGCGAAACTCGGCGCTGCCCGCGACTGCATCGTAGGTTCGGTCGCCAATAAAGAAGCGATCGTAGTGTGCGTCCATGGGCGCCCACTGAACCTTGCCCTGCGTCAGGAAATCCATGAGTCGGCGCGACATCGTGGCGCCGCCCATGTCGCCGATGTAATGCACGCCGACGTCCCACTCGTAACCATTGCGCTCGTAGCTGTGCGTGGCGCCGCCGGCCGTGTAGTGCTGCTCGAGCACCGCGACGCGCCAGCCGAGTTCGGACAGGAGCGCAGCCGTGGTCAGGCCGCCAATGCCGGAGCCGATGACCAGCGCGTCGTAGGGGCCATTGAGCCGTGAGGGCCGATAGCGGTGACCAATGCGAAGCGTGCTGGGCTGTAGGCTCTTTTTCCTCGCAGGCGTCGTCATCGAGCCATTATCGACGAGGATACCCCCGGGGACTCAGGGTTCTTGCGTGGGAGGCGCCGACACGACGTCGTTGCCGGTCGTGGATGCGCGTCCGCTGCCTGCGCGAGGTCCCCGCTGACCCGCCGCTTCCGCTGGCGTCGTGCGGCGGGTTTCTGGCCGAAGCTGCGCAGGTTGCTGGAGGACAGGTGTGGGAACAGGCGCCGCTCGCCGTTGAGCGTTCGGCGCAACGTCGCGACCGTTGCCGTTCCTCACGCGCGGTACTTCGCCGCGGTCACCGCGGTGAGGTGGAACCGGATGGTCTTCATTGTCGTGGCCGCGCGGGTCGCGGTCGTGGTGCTGCCTCGGCGGCTGCGTGTCGCAATGGCCATCGCGATTACTGTCGGCACAGGGCACGACGACGTAGCGCGGATAGTTGTTGTACGCGTAACCGTAGCCGTAGAGATACGGCCCCTGCGCGGCGTACCAGGGGTTGGGATAGCCGTAAACGTTGCCGTGGCCCGGCTGGTAACCGTTGGGGTAGCTGGAGCCATAGCCGTACCCGTACCCGTAGCTCGGGTAGACCTGCGCGCCAGGAGCTGCGCCGCGCGGTGCCAGGTCCGGCAGCCCGAACGATTCCTGGTAAGCGCAGCCTGCCGATGCAGCGAGCACCGCGGCGCCGGCCAGCGCTGTTGCCACGCGTCGAATCATCGCTGCGGTGCTCTTCGAGGAGTGTTTTCCTGTCACGACGTTGATTAAGACCGCGTGCAAAGAGGAATCGTTCCCGCGGCCGTTATTTCGTCTCTTCTATACCACAGCCGGTTGCAAGTACCTCACCAGAACCTGTCGCGCTCAGTTCGGCTGTAGCAGAACCTGCGCCAAGTACGTGTTTTTGCGGCGAATGCACAGCCGCTAGCAGTGGCTGTTGGGTACTACTTGGCGCTGCCTACCGATTGCTCCCAATGGTCGCGTCGAAGCGAAGCGTCGAGTCTTGCAGTACGGGAAGGAGTGATGCGCAAACGACAGGGAACGCCCGCCGCAGTACCCCCTCCCGCCGCCGCAAAGGAGATCGTCATGAGTACATTCAAAATCCTGGTTCCAGTCACCGCGTCCGTCCTGTTTGCGCTGCCGATGGTCGGTCTTGCGCAGGACCGTGGCCAGAACGAAGTGGCCGGCTCGTTGTCGTATACGGACATCGCCGACGTCTCGACGACCAGCATCGATGTGTCCTATGGCCGCTACCTGACGCCGCAACACGAAGTCGGCATGAGCATGGCCTACATGGACACCGACGTCGACGGGCTCGGCAGTGTCGACGGCACGACGCTCGGTGCTTTCTACCAGTTCAATTTCGACAGCGGCGGCAACATGGTGCCGTTCATCGGTGCCGACGTCGCTTACATTGGCGGTGACCTCGGCGACGCTTACGACTTTGGCTATGGCTTGTCGGCTGGAGCCAAGTACTATCCGTACGAACACGTCGGCGTGATCATTGGCATCGCCTGGCAAAACCTCACCGGTGCCGAGAACTGGATCGACGACGAGGACGGCTTTAACCTCAGCGTCGGCCTGTCGCTGCGCTTCTGACCGCAACAGCGATCCTCGGACTCAGGAGATCGGGCGGCACCGCTGCCCGATCTCTTCATCCGACCCGGTTGGCGTCACATCTTCGTTCGTTCGGCCTTGGGGTCGTACAGCGGTCGCGCGGAAACGGCGGCGGGGTAGCGCCTGCCGGCGATCTCGACTTCCCAGGTGCCCGACGTCAGGTAGGTTTCGTCGACTGTCTGCTTCGGCTCGAGAAACGCCAGCCCAACTGCGCCGCCGAGCGTGTGGCCATACGATGCCGCTCGCACATAGCCAACGGCCTTCCCGTCGCGCCGCACGATTTCGGCGTGGAACATCTGCGGCTCCGGATCCTTGACGAGAATCGACACCAGGCGCCGTTGCAATGGACCCTTCGCCTTGCGCTCCAACAGCGCTTCCTTGCCGATGAAGCCATCGGGCTTCTTCAGGTCGAGCGCGAAACCGAGACCGGTTTCGTACGGATCGTCGGTGTTGTCGAGGTCATGCCCGTAGTCGCGGTAACCTTTCTCCATGCGCAGGCTGCCGAGTGCACGCAGCCCCGCATGTACCACGCCGAACTGCTCGCCTGCCGCCACGACTTTGTCGTACACGTGCACGGCCTGGTCCGTGGAAATGAACAGCTCGTAACCCAGTTCACCAAGGTACGTGATGCGGGTGCACAGCACGCGCGCATACCCGACGTCGATTTCACGCGCGGCGCGGAACGGGAATGCCGCGTTGGACAGGTCGACGCTCGTCAGTGACTGCAGCAGGTCGCGCGAGCGCGGGCCCTGCACGTTGAGCTGTCCGTAACCCGAGGTGACATCCGTGACGAACGCGTGTGCGCCGTCCGGAATGTTGCGCTTCATCCAGGTTTCGGCGTGACGAACCATCGTGTCGGTGACGACGACGAAGAACCTGTCATCCGCCAGCTTGGTGACGGTCAGGTCGGCCTCGAGCCTGCCCTGCGCATTGAGCCACTGCGTGTAGGTGATCTCGCCCGTGGCGCCGTCGACGTTGTTCGCTGAAATCCGGTTCAGGCATTTGCCGGCATCGCGACCCTGCACCATGAATTTGCCCATGAACGACATGTCCATGACGATCACGTTCTCGCGCGCCGCGCGGTGCTCGGCTTCCCACCGGCTCCACCACGCAGGACGGCCCCACGTGTCCGGACCGGGATCCGCGACCTTGCCCGCGCCTGCATACCAGCCGGGGGATTCCCAGCCGCTGGTCTCGATGAAATACGCGCCCTGCGCCGCCAGCCGGTCGTGGAACGGCGAGCGCCGCGCGCCGCGTGCGGTCTTCAGCGTGTGCGTGGGGTAATGGCACTTGTAGACCATGCCGAGCGATTCGACCGTGCGTGAACGCCGGTACTCAGGATTCGCCTGGAACGGCAGCACGCGGTCGATGTTCATGCCGGTGACGTCGACGTCGGGCAGGCCATTGATGATCCAGTGCGCCATCACGCGGCCGAGGCCGCCGCCCGTCAGGATGCCGATGGAATTGAGTCCCGCTGCGACAAAGTAGCCGCGCAGTTCCGGCGCCTCGCCGACGATCGGCTTCAGGTCAGGTGTGAAGCTCTCTGGCCCGCAGAAAAACTTCTTCATGCCGACCTGGCTCGTGACCGGGACGCGCGACATCGCGGTCTCGAGGTATGGGCCCATGCGCTCCCAGTCGGGTTCGAGGTCGAGGTAGGGCGTGTCCGTTGGCGCGCCATCGATTTTCCACGGCGCGCACACCGGCTCGAACAGGCCGACCATCAGGCCGCCGCCTTCCTGCCGGTAATAGCCGTAGGCAGAAGGGTCCTCGAGTACCGGCATGTTCTGCGGCAGGTCCTTGATTGCTTCGGTGATCAGGTAGTAGTGCTCGGCCGCCTGGTTCGAGATCGCCACGCCCGACGACGCGCCCAGCTCGCGTGCCCACAGGCCGGCGCAGTTCACGACAAAGTCGGTCTGGATGTCGCCGTACGGCGTGCTCACCCCGGTGACACGTCCGTTCTTCTGCAGCACACCGGTCGCCGGCACGCCTTCGAGGATCTTCACGCCGCGCATGCGCGCGCCCTTGCCGAGCGCCATCGTGACGTCGACCGGGTTCACGCGGCCGTCTTCCTTCACGTAGAAGCCGGCCTCGATGTCGTCCACCTTCGCCAGGGGGAAGAGCTCCTGCACCTGGCGTGGCGAGATCTCCTGCACGTCGATGCCACAGTAGCGATTGAACGCCGCGACGCGCCGGAACTCCTCGAGACGATCCTTGTCGGAAGCGACCTCGATGAAACCGATCGGCATGAATCCCGTCGCCTGTCCGGTCTCGGCTTCGAGCCGGGCATAGAGGTCACGGGTGTATTTGCGCAGCTCGGTCGACGTTTCCGACGTCGATCCGTACGTGACCATGAGTCCCGCAGCATGCCAGGTGGTGCCGGCCGTGAGCTGGTGGCGCTCGAGCAGCACGATGTCCTGCCATCCCATCAACGCCAGGTGATACGCGGTCGACGTGCCGATGACGCCGCCACCGACGATGACGACACGGGCATGCCTGGGCAGCGAGGGAGGAGTGGTCATGAGCGGATCCCGGGTTATTCGAAACCCAGGCGCCCGGGTCTCGCTGATGCTGGCGCAAGGATACTCCGAACCCGTCTTTTCCCGGAATTGCGCCGCGACCGACACCGCTTGTTGCGCGGGACACGTCCAGCGCTTTTCGATATGGTTCCTCGAATGCCAATGCCTCGAACCCTGTCGGCCTGGGCGTGTATTGCCGCCTGCTTGCTGCTGGCCGCCTGCCATTCCTTGCCGGAGCTGCCCGCGTCACCGCCGACGCCGCCGGAGGTGTCGCTCGACTCGCTGGCGATTCCTGTCAGCGCGGACGAGAACCGCGCCGTCTCCTTCACCAACAAGCGGTCCGCGTTCTACTACACGCAGACGCACCGCAACGATCACCCCGAGCACGCCTTCTTTCGCGGCTTCAACATCGCGGGTCGACGCATCTTCAGCGATTACCGGCTGATCGTTGCCGGTACGGCGCTCGATCCGCAGGGGGCCACGGCGATCGTGCGGCCGGATGCATTGCTCCGCACCTATCCGCAGGGAATCACCGAGGCGCTGCGCCTGTTCGACGGGCAGGACGTGGTTCAGGTGGAAGTCAGTGGTGCCAAAGGTGACGTGACGTTGCAGCTGTCGGGTGACACCGTCTCGCACGTGCAAGGCGGACCTGGCATCGACGAATACACGGCCTCACATGGAGGCGAATCGAGCATCGTTGATCACATCGTCGTGGGTCGCAGCGGCAATCGCTTCCTGATCGCCGTTGGTTCCTCCAGTGCCGCCGCCCGAACGTTATTCGACCAGGCAGTTGCGGCAGCACCTGCATGGCAGGACGCCCGGAGCGAACGCCTGACAACCGTCGTCAGTGGCGATCACTACTTCCGGAGCGACGATCCCCGGCTGACAGAGGCACTGCGCTGGTTGCAGCTGACGACGGATTCGCTCGTGACGCGTCAACGCGGCGACGGCATTTACGCCGGGTTGCCTTGGTTCAACGAGTACTGGGGTCGCGACAGTTTCATCTCGCTGCCCGGCGCGACGCTCGTCACGGGTCACTTCGAAGAGGCTCGCGCCATCCTGACGTCATTTGCGGAGTTCCAGGACCTCGATCGCTCGTCCCGCTTCTACGGGCGCCTGCCCAACATCGTCAAGCCCGGCAGCATCGATTACCACACGACGGACGGAACACCGCGCTGGGTCATTGCCTTGCGTGACTACGTGCGCTACACGGGCGATCGCTCGATCGTGGCCGAGTTGTATCCGAACGTGCAGGCCAGCATCGAGGGTGCGCTTGCGAACTTCACCGACACGTCCGGCTACCTCGTGCACGCGGACAACGAAACCTGGATGGACGCACGCCGCGAACCCGACAAGGTCTCGTATTCGCCTCGGAGCACGCGCGCCAACGACATCCAGGCCCTGTGGTACGAGCAACTGCGGGCCGGCGCGGAGTTCGCGGCCGCGCTGGGTGACTGGGAATCGGCAACGCGCTGGTCAGCGGCAGCCGATCGACTGCACAACCGCTTCGCGCATGACTTCGTGGATCCGGCAACCGGCCGCATGGCCGATCATCTCGATGCACGCGACGTCCCGAGTCTGCGGATGCGGCCGAATGCGCTGTTCAGCCTGCAGTTGCTGGACCAGCCGGCCGATGTCGCGCGCGTAACCCGGCAAGCCTGGGAAGCCCTCGTTTATCCGTGGGGCGTCGCGACGCTCGATCAAGCCGATCCCGGCTTTCATCCGTACCACCTGGCGCCTGAGCACTATCACAAGGATGCGGCCTACCATAACGGCGCAGTCTGGCCCTGGCTCAACGGCATCGCGATCCAGCGCATGCTCGAACTCGGTCAGGCCGACCTGGCCTGGCGTCTGTTCACGAACACGAACGAAATCGCGCTCACGCGCGGCGTGGTGGGCGGATTGCCCGAGAACCTCGACGCCTATCCGCATCCCGGTGAAACTGCGCCGCGTCTCACCGGGACGTACCTGCAGGGCTGGTCGAACGCCGAGCAGTTGCGCGCCTGGTACCAGGGCTTTTTAGGCATCCAGCCCGACCTGGAGCAGGGCGTGATCCGTCTGGCGCCGCGGCTGCCGAAGGCATTCGGCGACGTCGAGTTCAATTCGAGGATCGGTGCCGGCATCCTCAATGCATCGTACGAGCGGTCCGATCGCGGCAGGCGGTACACGTGGCGACTGCTGGGGCTGTCCGCACGGCTCGAACTCGACATCGTGCCGTTCGAACGGCATTCGTTCAACGCCGCGGCCGGCGACACGCTGGTGGTCGAGCAAACGGCGGACAGCCTGATCGTGCAGCACGTCGGTGTCGGCGGCAGCGAGCAGGAACGTGTGACGCTGGCGCCGTCGCCCGTGCGCCGCGAGCAACAGGCGCGCCTCGACGCTATCCTCGCCGG
This sequence comes from uncultured Pseudomonadota bacterium, assembly GCA_963748985.1. Taxonomy (GTDB): domain Bacteria; phylum Pseudomonadota; class Gammaproteobacteria; order Steroidobacterales; family Steroidobacteraceae; genus RPQJ01. Next base: position 43,892 of record CAVVKQ010000014.1, on the reverse strand, counting down.
AACCGAATTCGCAAAACCGGGCGTTGCTGCTGCGCACCCGGCGATGCAACAGTCGAGGACACCATGACGAATCCTGCGGTGACCGGTGTGCCGGCGCCGGTCTCCTACTCGTTGCCCAGGACCAACGCAAAAGTGCTCGCGCTGCTCGAGTCGCACCTGGCGCGGGCGGGCCGCGTGCTCGACATCGGCGCAGGCGAGGGTTACCTGGCGCGTCGCGTGCACGACCTGATCAAGCGCAATGGGTATGCGGCCCGGCTCGAGGCCTGCGATCTCTTTCCCGGCAACTTTCGCGTCCCGGAAGTGCCGTGCCATGCCATCAACCTGCATGGCGGACTGCCGCTCGACGACCAGAGCGTCGACCTCGCCTACTCGGTCGAGGTGCTCGAGCACCTCGAGGACCAGTTCCTCTTCTTCCGCGAGGTGCAGCGCGTGCTGCGGCCCGGCGGCCGGTTCGTGCTGACGACGCCGAACGTGTTGAGCCTGACGTCGCGCGTTCGTACCCTGCTGGCCGGCTTTCCCGAACTGTTCGGGCCGCTGCCGATCCACGGCTACGATCCACAGCACGTCGGCGGCCACATCCACCCGGTGTCCGTGTACTACATCTCGTACATGGCCGAGAAGGCAGGATTTCGCGTGATCGGTTGTTCCACCGATCGCGTCAAGTCCGGTTCGGCGGCACTGCTCATCCTGTGGCCGCTGGTGAAGCTGGGAGCAGCGATCGTCGCGATGCATGCCCGCCGCAATATTCCTGCAATTCACCAGGAGAACCGGGAGCACCTCGCGCGGATGAATTCGTTCGCGGTCCTGACCGGACGCACCGTGATCGTCGAGATGGAGCGCCGCTGAACGGCCGGTCGTGGGCAAACCAGGCGCGCAACCCAGCCAGCCGCCCGTCAGGACCGCACCCGTAAAAGTACGCGTACCATCTGCGCAGCGGTCACCGTCAAATACCCGGTCGTACTCAGGGGCTGGATTGCCGGCCGCGATCTTGGAGACGTGCCGCCGATGACCATTTCCCGCCGTAAATTCCTGCTGCACACGGGCGTGCTCACGGGCGCCACCCTGCTTGCCGGGCGCAGAGCCTGGGCCGTCGAGGACACGGCGGACGTGATCGTCGTCGGAGCCGGTCTCTCCGGCCTGCAGTCGGCCTGGGCCCTGGAGCAGAAGGGCTTCAAGGTGCTTGTACTGGAAGGCCAGGACCGAGTGGGTGGTCGTATCTTGACGTTCGGCGACGTCCAGGGCGTCCCCGAAGCTGGCGGGAACATCATCTACGGTGACTACCGGCGCCTGATGGAGGTCGCGACGCGCGTCGCCGTGCCGCTCGAAGACCAGGTGCCACGGCTGTCCAGGCACGCGAAGTTCACGCTCGTGCTCGACGGTAAACCGGTGAGCCGGTCGGAATGGACGGACTCGCCCCGCAATCCGTTCCCGCCCGCGCTGCGCGAAATGATGCCGTGGCAATACGTGCCGCTGGTGACGAGCCAGGAGAATCCGCTCACCTCGACCGAAGGCTGGTACGAGGCGAAGAACGCGCCGTTCGACGTGTCGATGCGCGACTTCCTGCGCCAGCAGGGCGCAACCGATCCGATGATCGAACTCGCCTACGACACGATTCCGACCTACGGCCTGGATGCCAGGGACATTTCCGCGCTGATGATGGCGTACGTGTCGGCGTTTACCACGGCGCAGAAATCGGCCAAGCCGGTGATGCTGCAGGCCCGGGGCGGCAACCAGAACATCCCGATCGCAATGGCCGCGCAACTGCGGCAGCCGGTGCGGTTCAAGCAGACCGTCAGGACCATCGAGACGACGGACGCTGGCGTCTCGGTCCGTACGGCGGACGGCGCTCGCTACTCCGCGCGCGCCGTCGTGTGTGCCGTGCCGTTCACGACGCTGCGACGCATCGATCTGCGCCCGGATCTCGCAGGCATGCAGGCACGCGCCGTGAAATCGCTGCCTTACCAGCCGATCCACCAGGTTGCGCTGCAGGTGTCACGCCCGTTCTGGGAGGACGATGACCTCGAGCCCTCGATGTGGACCGATTCACCGATTGGCCGTGTTTCCGCGATCTATCACGAGGCGAATGACGACCAGGTGTCGAGCCTGCTCGTGTCCGCGTTCGGAGCCGGTGCGCGGTACCTCGATCGCCTTGGCAAGCAAGGCGTTGCGCGCTACGTCGTGGCGCAGGTCGAGCAGATGCGGCCCGCTGCAAAGGGTGCGCTGCGAGTGATCGGCCAGCATTCCTGGGAGCAGGACCCGTTCGCTGGCGGGGCGTGGGCCTATTTCAATCCCGGCACGGTCACTAAGTTCCTGCCCGCGATGATCCAGCCGCGGGGCCGCGTGCATTTCTGCGGCGAGCACACGTCGGTTAGTGCGCGTGGAATGGAAGGCGCGATCGAATCGGGCGATCGCGCAGCCGGAGCGGTGGCGCAGCAACTTGCCTAGACGCGCACAAGAAGGCGAGTGACCGCGAGGTCACCCGCCTTGCGATGCTCCAGAGGCTCAATTACTTCTTCGCGGCCTTGGCGTCGGCGGCGGCCTTGTTCACCTGCACCATCGCATCCTCGGTCGCTTCGCGGATGCAGCGGTCGACTGTCCAGCCCTCGACCGGCACGTCGACCTTGATTTCCTTGCACGATGAGGCGGCGGTATCCCTCACTCGCTTCTCGAGCGTCGCGACGCCAGCGGCCGTGGTCAGGTCGAGATCCGCGTAGCTGACGCGCGAGCGGAGGGTCAGTTGCTTGATCGGCGCGCCGATCGGCGACTTGCCGAGGACGATCTCGCGGACGGCTTCGACCGTCACGACTTCCATGGCCTGGGCATACACGCCCTGGCTGGCGAGGGTGCAGCTGGCGGCAACCGCCAACAGGGCGAACTTGGTGAGCTTCATGTCTGTGTCTCCGTGAGGATTCTGGCGGACCGCTGTCCTGACCTTCGATAATCGCCAGCGAAGCTTAGGACGTAGTCCAAAAGCAACACATCCGTGAGGTTACGGACGGGGAAAACCCCAATGAGACCGGGTCCGGAATGCGTCGTTTCCTGTCCGGGACCGTGTCTAAAGGAACGGTGCTACGCTTGCCGTACAGTCTCGACATCCGCGATTCTAGGGCCATGCTGGATTTACGCCCCTCCTGTGAGTGCTGCGACGTCGCTCTGCCGTCGATTCGCCGCTCGCAAGGATCTGCTCGTTCGAATGCACATTCTGCGCGACCTGCGCCGAACGTCGCCTGAACGGCGAGTGCCCGAACTGCGGCGGCGAGTTGCTGCCGCGACCGCGGCGACCGGCATCGAAACTGGAGGCGAATCCACCGTCGACCGTTCGTGTGTTCAAGCCGGAAAGGTGCAGGATCGGTCTCGACCGTCGGGCAGATCCTCCAGATCCATCGGGTCGTCCAGCACTGGTCGTCGTGCGTCGAGTCGCCGCGACGGAGACGGCGCTGATCGAACCGCTCGGTGATTTGTTGATCGACGCGGTGCACTCGGGTGCGTCCATCGGCTTCCTCGCGCCGGTGTCACGCGAGATCGCGGATCGCTACTGGCGCGGAGTGTTCGCATCTCTCAGCGGCGACCTGCGGCTCTGGGTCGCCGAGCAGGACGGTGCCGTCGTCGGTACGGTGCAGCTCGCATTGTGCGAAAAGGACAACGCCCGGCACCGGGCCGAGGTGCAGAAACTCCTGGTGCTGCGCGCTGCGCGCGGGAACGGCGTCGCCACGCTCCTGATGGGTGAGCTGGAAGCCGAGGCAAGGCGCCGCGGACGTTCGCTGCTGTTCCTCGACACGCTGCTCGCTTCGCACGCGGAGGAGGTCTACCGCCACCTGGGGTGGAGTCGCGCGGGTGAAATCCCGGACTACGCGACCACGCCCGACGGGGAACTGTTTCCCACCGTTCTCTATTTCAAGCAACTCCGGACCTGAGCCGGCTGTGTTCCGCCCGATTGGAAGCCAATTCGCAATGAACGCTGGATCGTCGCTTGAACTGCGCGTCCCACCGGTCGCCGTCATGTCGATCGCGGCGCTGTGCATGTGGTTGCTCGCGCGATGGACTCCTGGCCTGGAGTGGGGCGGGCACTGGCGGCTCGGTACTACCGTCTTGCTGCTTGCCGCCGGGATCCTGGTTGCTGGCGCCGGGGTGCTCGAATTCCGCCGCGTACGCACGACCGTGAATCCGACGACACCGCATGGCAACGTCCGTCGATGGTGCGCTCCGGCATTTTCCGTCATACACGCAACCCGATGTACCTCGGCATGCTGCTCGTGCTGGCCGCCTGGGCGGTGTGGCTCGCCAACCCGGCGGCTTATGCCGTCGTGCCGGCCTTCCTGCTGTACATCAATCGCTTCCAGATCGAACCTGAGGAACGCATCCTCGCGGGACTCTTCGCGGGCGAATTCGATGCCTATCGACGGTCCGTCCGCCGCTGGCTCTGAGCCCGACTTGAAGCTGGGGAAGATGCCGGAAGCCATGATCGTTCAGCAGCCGAGCGGTGCGGCACGACAGCTCGTGTTGCTGTTCCATGGTCTCGGTGCCAGCGAAGAGGACATGCGGCTGGTGGGCGAACGGCTCGCGGCGGAGTACCCGGAAGCGTTGGTGGCGAGCCTGCGAGCACCTCATCCGACGAACTTCGGCATCGGCTATCAGTGGTTTTCCGTCGAGGGCATCGACGACGCCAGGCGGGTTGAACGGGTTGCCGCGGAGATGCCGCTGTTCGTGGCGGCGATCCGGCAATGGCAGCGCGATACGGGCCTCGGTCCGGAAGCCACTGTCCTGGTGGGCTTTTCGCAGGGCGCCATCATGGTTCTCGAGGCGGCGACCCATGCGGGCGACGACGTGCTTGCCGGCCGCGTGGTGGCGCTCGCCGGTCGCTATGCCAGGTTGCCGGCGACGAACCCGGGGGGAACGACACTGTTCCTTATCCATGGCAAGGCCGACGAAGTGATCCATTACGGCTTCACCGTCGAAGCTGCCAGGCACCTGGTCGCGCTCGGTGCCGACGTCGTCGCGGATGCGATCCCGTGGCTGGGGCACGGGATCGACGCGGAGGTGCTCGACCTGGTGGCGCGACGGCTGCGTACCCACGTGCCGAAGCGTCATTGGGAGGCTGCGACGCGACAGGGTGTTTGTCCGCCGGACGGCGCGACGCAGTAGGATAGGCACCCCACGGAACCTGTCACAAGGGCGGAAAATCGATGAACTCACCGGCCTCTTCGCTCAAGGTCGCGGATGCTTCGCTCGTCAGCTACACCCACTGGATGTATGCGCTGCACGCGGCGAGCGCACTGATCGGCATGTTCGGCTCGGCGTTCATCGCCACGGCCTTCGTGTTCGGCCTGCCGTCGATCATTGCCGTGGTGATGAACTACATTCGCCGCAGCGATGCCCGCGGCACCCACCTGGAATCGCACTTCGCCTGGCAGCTGCGCACGTTCTGGTTCGCCGCGCTCTGGGTCACGGTCGTGTTCCTGTTGTCGCTGCCCCTGTTCTTCGTGCTCGTCGGGTTCGTCACGTTCCCCATCGGCATATTCATCGTCGGCGTCTGGGTCATTTATCGCGTCGTGCGCGGTTGGCTCAAGCTGAAGGACGGGCTGCCCGTCTGACTCGCGCCATTCTTTCCCGTCCATTCAAACCCGGAGTCGCTTTATGGTCGTTGCTGCGGACAAGGTCGTGCTGATTCATTACACCCTCACCAACGACGAGGGCAAGGTGCTTGACAGCTCATCGGGCGGCGATCCGCTCGCGTACATACACGGCCACGGCAACCTGATTCCGGGCCTCGAGCGCGAGCTCGAAGGCAAAACGTCGGGAGCGAAACTCAGCGTGAAGATTGCGCCGGTCGACGGCTACGGCGTGCGCGATGCGGAACTCATCCAGCGCGTGCCGAAGCGCTCGTTCGGCAAGGTCTCGAACCTGAAGCCCGGCATGCAGTTCCAGGCCCAGACGTCCGATGGTCACGCGCGCATGGTGACGGTCACCGGCATCCAGGGCGACATGGTCACCGTCGACGGCAACCATCCGCTGGCAGGCGAGCACCTCAACTTCGAAGTCGAGATCACCGAAGTGCGCGAGGCCACGCAGGAAGAACTCGAGCATGGCCACGTGCACGGGGCCGGCGGTCACCACCACTGAGGAAATAGGGGACGCTCACCTAAATAGGGGACGCTCACCTATTTCCGGAAATAGGTCCCGGAAATAGGTGAGCGTCCCCTATTTGCCATGGCGGAACGTCCCTCTGCTCAGGGAACGCGGAGCACGAGCTTGCCCTGCACCCGGCCCGAGCGGGAGCGTTCGATCGCATCCCGCGCCTGGCGCAACGGGAACTCGCGCTCGATGGCGCAACGCAGCCGGCCCTGCGCCACGTAACCCATCACTTCATTCATCGCGTCAGTGTCCGGCCTGAGCATGACGCCGCGTCGCTGTACGCCGCCGCAACGGTTGGTGAGCGGATCGATCAAGAACGTGGCCACACCGGGCACAGTCGTGACGTAGTAACCCTTGCGCACGAGCAGGCGACGTTGCACGGCTCGCGGAATGTTCGGCACGCAATCGAGTACGGCATCGAAGCCGCCCGGCCATCCCTGCATCGGCTCCGTCCGGTAGTCGATGCACGAGTTCGCCCCGAGCGAGCGGATGAACTCGTGACGCGCCGCACTCGCAGTTGCGGTGACTTCGGCACCGCGTGCGCGAGCGACCTGCACCGCCACGTGGCCGACGCCTCCCGCAGCACCATTCACCAGTACTTTGCTGCCGCTGCCGACGTGGCCGAGATTGCAGAGCATGACCGCCGTGGCGCCGACGCACGCCAAGCCGGCAGCATCGATATAGCCCAGGCCTGCCGGCAGCAGGTGCGCAAAGTTGACCGGAACCGCGGCGAACTCGGCAAACGTTCCGCCCGTGCGCCTGAAGGGATCGATGAAACCGAGCACTCGATCGCCGCGCGCAAACGTCGTGACGCCGGAACCAAGCGCCGTCACGTCGCCGGCGAAATCCGAGCCCATCGTCCGTGGCACGCCGCCCCGCACGAGCAGGCGAAAACTGCCCGTCGCGATCTTCCAGTCCACCGGGTTCAGGCTCGCGGCGCGGATACGCACGAGCACCTCGCCCGCGGCGGGCACCGGAATGGGAATGTCGTCGAGACGGACCCCTGTCAGGTCGCCGATGGAGTGATAGCGCAGCGCGAGCATGCGCAATCATCGTGTGTCGCCACTGCGCCGTCCATTCTGCCTAGTAATTTCCACCTATGGCGCGGTGGATACTCCGGAAGCCGGAAAAACGTTCCGGGAGCAACCTGTGCCCCGTACGTTTTTCCTCCTGCGTGAAAATTCGGCCGGCTACCGCAAGGTTCGCCGGCCTTCTTTTGCCCGTCAGTCGACGACAGGCAGGCGGAAGTCACTGTTGAGTGCCGCAAGCGTCGGCGGATCGCGCCCGTAGACATCGTTACGGAAATTCACCTGGCCATCCGGCCGCGGCTGCGCGGTCCAGTAGAGGATCAGCACCGGCACGGGCGCCTTCAGGTTGACCGTCCGGGTCTGCTTCGTCGCGATCACGGCGTCCATGCTCTGCTTGTTCCATGCCGGATCGTTGAGCACGAGCGCGGCGAGTTCGAATGGCTTCTGCACGCGGATACAGCCTGAGCTGAACGTGCGCTGGTCCTGCTCGTACAGCGACTTCGCCGGCGAATCGTGCAGGTACACGAGGTACGGATTCGGGAACATGATCTTGACCAGGCCGAGCGCGTTGTTCGGGCCTGGGTCCTGCACGAACTGGTACGGCGGCAACCGCGAGGGCCCGTACTGATTCCAGTTGACCGAATACGGGTTGACCTCGCGTCCGCTGCCGTCGAGCACGCGGATGTTCATCGCTTTCAGCGCGCCCGGATTGCGCCGCAGGACCGGCAGCTTGTCCTTGACCAGGATGCCCGGCGGGATGGTCCATGTGGGATTGAACACTACGTAGGTGATCTTCGAGCGGAAGATCGGCGTCTCGCGCTGGTCCTTGCCCACGACGACCCGCGACGTCCAGATCGGTTCGTCGTTACGGAAGTAGCTCACGTAGAAGCCAGCGACGTCGACCAGCACGAACTCGCCTTTCATCTCGTGCAGCGTCCAGCGAGCGCGCTCGAGATTGACGCGGATCTGGTCGATACGTTGCTCGACCGGCACGTTCATCGCGGCGCGCGTGCCTGGCCCGATTGCGCCGTCCGCCGTCAGGCCGTGACGTTGCTGGAAGGCCTTGACCGCCTGTTCGAGAGTTGCATCGTAGAGGTTGGGGTCTGCGGCCGTGGTCGTGCCCGGCGCTGGCAGCAGATCTCGCGTGACTTCCAGTCGCTTGCGCAGCACCGGCACGCGCGAATCGCTCATGCCGGGTTTCATCGTGGGGCCGTCCGGAATACTGGGCCAGCCACCTGTCGCGGCGATTGCACGGTAATCCTGCAAGCGCTCACGGCCACGCTGATACCAGGCGTGCGACGGACGCGCACTGTCGAAGGCTGCGCGAATCTCGCCGGCGGCAAGACGCGCGGAAAAACGCTGCAGTGCCTCCTCGAACGAGGGAATCGGGCGTTGTGAAAAGTTCCACTGTGAACTCAGTTTCACCGGATCCACCTTGCCGACGAAGACGTGGTAGAGCCCGAGCATGAAGGCGTCGGTCGCGAGCAGCTCGAGATCGGCACGATCCTGCAGCGTCAGCGGCGACTTCATCCGGACGTCGAGACGGTACGACTTCAGTGCCTCGAGATGGTAGTCGTTGGGATCGAGACCGTCGTTGCGCAGGTCTTCGATGCTCGCGACGAGTTCGTCGAGTCTCGCCGAGTCCTGCCACGCAGGCTGGAACTGCTGCGCCTCGTAATACTTTGCGACCAGCTCGTCGACAATGACGCGTGCGCCGCGCACGTCCTGCTGTTTCTCGTAGCGCAGATGATCGATGCGCTCACGGATGGCTTCCGCCAGCGGATTGGCAACGGCGGTGACCGGTGGGACCGTCACGGCCGGCGCGTTCTGCTGCGCGAACGCGGTACCAGGCAGGAGGATTGCCGCGGCCAGGGCGGCCACGACGGCGAAGACCGATCGATTTGTCATGCGGGTGAGTTCCAGGAATGTCAGGCGCGTGCGATCTTCGCTTGCAGGTCGTAGTCATCGGCGCCGGTGATCTGGACATGGGCCCAGTCGCCGGCCTGGAGCTTCTTGCCCGGCCTGGCGATGCGCACCACGCCATCGATCTCCGGCGCGTCGGCCGCCGAACGTGCGATCGCACCCTTTTCCGGGTCGACGCTATCGACCAGGACGCGCATGCGTTGTCCGACCTTCGCGGCAAGCTTCTCCGCGCTGATTGCCGCTGCCACTTCCATGAAGCGCGCCAGCCGCTCGTCCTTCAATTCTTCGGGTACCGGATCGGGCAGCGCGTTGGCCGCAGCACCGTCGACCGGGGAATACTTGAAGCAGCCGACGCGATCGAGCCGCGCTTCACGCAGCCAGTCGAGCAGCAACGCGAAATCCGCCGCCGTCTCGCCGGGGAAGCCGACGATGAACGTGCTGCGCAGCGTGATGTCAGGGCACATTTCGCGCCACCGGTGGATGCGCTCGAGCGTGTTCTCGGCGTGCGCAGGACGCTTCATGAGCTTCAGCACGCGAGGGCTGCCATGCTGGAACGGGATGTCGAGGTAGGGCAGGATCTTGCCGTCTGCCATCAGCGGAATCACGTCGTCGACGTGCGGGTACGGGTAAACGTAATGCATGCGCACCCAAACGCCGAGCGATCCGAGTGCGCGCGCGAGGTCGACGAACTTCGCCTTCACCGGCTTGCCACCCCAGAAACCCGTGGCGTATTTGAGGTCGGCACCATACGCGCTCGTGTCCTGCGAGATCACGAGCAGTTCCTTCACGCCCGCCTTCACCAGTCGCTCGGCTTCGAGCATCACGTCGCCGATCGGGCGGCTTGCCAGGTCGCCGCGCATCGAGGGGATGATGCAGAACGTGCAGCGGTGGTTGCAGCCTTCGGCAATCTTGAGATATGCGTAGTGCCGCGGCGTGAGCCGGATGCCCTGCGGCGGCACGAGGTCCACGAACGGGTCGTGCAGCGGCGGCAGGTGTTCGTGCACGGCCTGCACGACTTCTTCGTAGGCGTGTGCGCCCGTTACCTTCAGTACGGTGGGGTGGCGGTCGGTGATCGTCTCCGGACGCGCGCCTAGACAGCCGGTCACGATCACCTTGCCGTTGCGCGCCAGTGCCTCGCCGATCGCGTCGAGCGATTCGTGCACGGCATCGTCGATGAAACCGCACGTATTGACGACGACGAGGTTCGCGTCTTCGTACGTGCCGACGACGTCATAGCCCTCGGCGCGCAGGCGCGTCAGGATGCGTTCGGAGTCCACGAGTGCCTTGGGGCAGCCGAGGGAGACGAAGCCGATGCGGGGAGGAGAAGCCAAGGGGATAGGGGATAGGGGATAGGGGTTAGTCGGAAGCGGCGCATTTGCGCCGACCTTCGGAAGGGAGGGCATTCTAAGGCAAGATGGGGCCTGTCCACAGGAGATGGCACATGGCCGAGATTCGACGCAGCCAGGACCGGGGCTATGCCGACCACGGCTGGCTCAAGTCTTACCATTCGTTTTCGTTCGCGGGCTATCACGATCCACGGCACGTCCACTTCGGGCCGCTGCGAGTGATCAACGAGGACCGGGTCGTGCCGGGCGCCGGTTTCGGCACCCACGGTCACCGCGACATGGAGATCATCAGCTACGTGCTCGAAGGCGAGCTGGCGCACAAGGACTCGACCGGGACGAGCTCGACGATCCGCCCCGGCGACGTCCAGCGGATGAGTGCCGGCAGCGGCGTGCAGCACAGCGAGTTCAACGGGTCGCACCAGCAGCCCGTGCACTTCCTGCAGATCTGGATCCTGCCGAACGTCGTCGGCATCCCCGCCGGGTACGAGGAAAAGCGCTTCGGTGAGGCCGAAAAGCGCGGCCGCCTGTGCCTTATTGCCTCGCCTGGCGGGGCGCAGGGTTCCGTCCACATTCACCAGGACGTGCGGGTGTCTGCGGGACTGTTCGACAGAGCGGAGCAAAGCCAGTTGCGGGTCGCGGCCGGACGCTTGATCTACCTCCACGTGGCACGCGGTCGCATCGTTGCCAATGGCGAGGCGCTCGAGGCCGGGGACGCGCTGAAACTGGCCGGCGAACCTGAGCTGCGTCTTGGCGGCGGCGAGGCGGCCGAGGTGATCGTGTTCGACCTGCCCCCTGACACCGACTAGCCGCTAAAGTCGCAGCCGCCACCTCCGCAACCACCACCGCCGCACGGGCCCGTGTCACACGGCCTTTCGTAGCCGCTGCCGAGCGATCCAGCGTGCACGACGCCGCTCGCGCTCATCAGCTTCTCGACCCTGGCCTTGCCGGACGTGCCATCGAGCGGCAGCCCGGCCATGCGGCAGAGTTCGCTCCACGTCGAAATCCTTTCGGCCATCTTGTGGCTCACTTCGACGACGCGACCGTTGGCAGGGCAGTGGTAATCGTAGGTTGGCATGAGTGTGAGGAGTTGCGAGAGAACCGACGTTCCATTCTAACGCACCGGCCCTTTCGCGGAAGTGTGCTGCGTCAGCCACGTGCTCTGGCACGGCATCGACCTGTCGTGGGAATTCCCGAGTGAGAACCCGCTGACCGTCACTTGCTCTATAGTCGAGCGACATCCAGTGTGTCGGAGTCCGCCGTGCGACGAATCCTGCTTGGCTGCGTGTGCATAGCATTCGGGGCAGCATGCCGGCGAACCTCCCCCATTGCTCGACGAGGCCGTCGTCGCCGCGCTCGCGCACGAGCTTTCGGGCGAAAGTGCCAAGCGCAATCTCGAGACTATTTCGCAGTCGCACCGGATGCGTGCCTCCCTGGGCTACCGCAATGCCGCCGAACACGTCGTGGCACAGCTCCGCAGCTATGGACTCGACGATGTCGAGATCCTGCAGTTCCCGGCAGACGGCAAGACGATGTTCGGCACGCAGAAGTCGCGGCTGTCCTGGGATGCGAGGTCGGCCGAGTTGTGGGAACTCCAGAATGGCGCAAAGGGCTGGGTTCGTGCCACCAGGATAGGCGACTGGGAATCGACACCGCTATCCCTGGCCGAGGACAGCGACAGTGCCGACGTGACGACAGACCTCGTGGATGTCGGTGCCGGCACCAACGATGCTGACTACCGCGGCAAGGACGTGCGCGGCAAGCTCGTGCTCGTCTCGTCGCAGCCGGACGCTGTCCAGGCGCTCGCGGTGGAGCGCCTTGGAGCCGTCGGTATCGTCAGCTATGCGCAGAACCAGCGGACGGCGTGGTGGGGCGAGGATGACCGCCTGTTGCGCTGGGGCCATCTGGACAGCTTTGCGTCGAAACCCACTTCTGCATTCATGATCCGGCCGGTCCAGGCGCGCGCCTGGCAGGCACGCCTGGCGGCGGGGGAAACCGTGCGACTGCAGGCCAGGGTCGATGCCGGCCGGCACATCGGGTCGTACGACATCGTGTCCGCCCGGATACCCGGCAGCGATGACGCATTGGCGGCGCAGGAAGTCGCGTTCACCTGTCATCTCGATCATCCGAGCCCTGGCGCGAACGACAACGCCAGCGGCTGCGCGACGATCCTCGAGGTAGCGCGGACGTACGCAACACTGATCCGCGAGGGCAAGCTGCCGCGACCCGCGCGCACGCTGCGCTTCCTGTGGCCGCCCGAGATCGAAGGCACCACGATCCTGCTGAACGCGCGACCGGACATTGCGGCGCGGCTCGTGGCGGCCATCCACATGGACATGGTCGGCGGAGGACCCGCAACAAAAGCGGTGTTCCGGGTGACGCGTTCGCCGGCGAGCCTGCCCACGTTCGTCAATGACGTCGCAGAGACCGTTGCCGATTTCGTGAACGAACAGACGCTGGCCTATGCGAGCGGCGCGGCCGCGGCCTACCCGCTCACTGCAACGGGCGGAGGCAAGGAATCACTCCTCGCCTACATGGACGAGTTCACTCCCGGCAGCGATCACATCGTGCTGACGGATGGCGCGTTCAGGATTCCTTCGGTCTATCTCAATGACTGGCCTGACCGCTACATCCACACCGACCGCGATGTGCCGGACAATATCGATCCGACGAAACTCGAGCGTGCTGCCTTCATCGGTGCCAGCACAGGCTGGTACCTGGCCAATCTTGCCACCGCGGACACCGGCCGGTTGCTCGGTGTCCTTGACCAGAAGCGCCTGGTGCGCACGGCCCGGATGCTCGGTCGCAGCAACGCACTGCCCAGGGACGAAGCGGCGGTACTCCAGCGATTTCACTGGGCGTATGAACGTGAGCTGGTTGAATCTGTCGGGCGATTCGCCGCGCTGACGTCTGGCGCAGCGCAGTGCAGTTGCACGGCAGATCGAGGAGCTGGCGCGGCTTTACGGCGATGGTGGCATGGCGCCGGATTCACTGGGTGCGACAGCCATCGTCTACTGGCGCAATGAAAACCCGAAAGGACCGATGAGCGTCTTCGGCTACGATTATCTCGTGGACCACCTTGGCCAGGAGAAAGCCGACGCGCTCGCATTGCTGCAGTACGAAGGTCTGCGTGCAGAGGGAGAGTCCTACGCGCTGGAGGCGCTCAATTTCGTCGACGGTAAGCGTTCGGTGCAATCGATTCGCGACGCCCTGTCCGCCGAGTTCGGTCCGGTCCCGCTCGAGCCCGTTGTGCAGTACCTGGAGGCGCTGGAGACGATTGGAGTGCTGCGTCGATAGCGCGTCCTAGCGTCCCTTTGCCAGGTACAGCCGGTCGTCGAAACTCATGACCCACTTCGGCCGGTAGACCACCGCCATGCCGATGATGGTGCCATTGGCGACCGCTTCGCCGAAGCTCATCAAGGGCAGGATCGCAAAGTACTCGGGCCCCGCGCGTGCCGCATCCAGTGTTCCGCTGGCCGCCATCAGTGCAACGCGCACGAGGCCTGCGAGGTTGAACGCGAGCGCCGCGCCCAGGAACGTCGTAATGAAGAAATAGATGAAGTAGTTGTGCGGCAGGCGTGCGTGCACCTGCTCGTGGAACCATGCCGTGAAGAGCGCGGGCACCACGGCCATGCACAACAGGTTCGGCCCGTACGCGCTCCATTGCGCCAAGCCGAGGTACGAGAGCACGGCGAGCACGAGCGCGCCCGCGACCACGGCGAGTTGCCAGCCGTGCATCAACGTGAGCGCGGTTACGAGCAGGAAGCGCACCGAAAGTCCCGGCGTGATGCCCGCCTTCATTGCCCAGACGACCAGTAGCAGGGCCATCGAGCCGAACCAGACCCACTGCCGTTCACCGTCGGCAAGCCACACGGACCAGGGCGCACGATAAATGGCGAACGCAAGTATGACGCCGGTTGCGGCCGACGCGCCGATACTCACGCCGCTGCTCAGCAGGCCGGCTTCAACCAGCATCAGGCGGGACGCGGTGCGTCCTTCTCCACTTGGGCCGTGCCTGCCAGTTGCTGCCCCGCCGCGGGCGCGACGCTGCGCAGGTGCACGGCCTGCTGCGGGAACGGAATCTCGATGCCCTCCTTCGCCAATGCTTCGTACACGCGTGCCGTCATCTCGGTGCGGATCGTCACCCAGTCGCCGAAGTCGTTGGTCCAGGCGCGGATGCCGAAGTCGAGCGAGCTTGCGCCGAAGCCCTTGAACACGATGGCCGGCACCGGCTCGGGCGAAATACCCGGTGTGCCAATCGCGACTTCGTTGAGGAGTGCCATGACTCGGCGCGAATCCGAGCCATAGGCCACGCCCACGTCCACGTCGATGCGACGGTTCATGTCGCTCAGCGTCCAGTTGATCAGCTTCTCGGACAGCAGCGTACCGTTCGGCACGATGACGTCAGCGCCTTCGAACGTCGTCAGCGTAGTCGCCCGCATGCCGATCGCGCGCACCTTGCCCGAAGTGCCCGACACTTCGACGATGTCTCCCGGCTGGATCGGCCGCTCGAACATCAGGATCAGGCCCGAGACGAAGTTGTTGACCACGTTCTGCAGGCCAAAGCCGATGCCGACACCCAGCGCGCCGAAGATGAGGGCGAACTGCGAGGTCTCGAAGCCGGCGGCGGCCAGTGCGACCATCAGGCCGATCAGCACGAGCGCGTAGTAGCTGAGCGAGGAGATGCTGTGGTCGACGCCGCGCGGCAGTTCCATCTTCGGCAGTACTTCGTCGCGCAGGACGAGCCGCACCGTGCGCGCGATCCAGAACGCGACATACACCGAGAACAGGAAC
The DNA here is from genome assembly GCA_963748985.1 of uncultured Pseudomonadota bacterium. Classification (GTDB taxonomy): domain Bacteria; phylum Pseudomonadota; class Gammaproteobacteria; order Steroidobacterales; family Steroidobacteraceae; genus RPQJ01. The sequence continues at coordinate 28,672 of CAVVKQ010000014.1, read as the reverse complement.
AGCAGGATGCTGCCAAGCGTGACGGAGATCTGCCCGAACGCGATCGGGTAAGTGAGCACGGCCATGGCCCCGCCGAAGAGGGGTCGTGCGATGCGGAACTGATTCAGCGTCACGACGATCCAGGCGATCACCGCGGCCACCCCGATCAGCTTGTTGGTGCTTGCGAGCAGCGGACCCGCGTGCCGGGTGATCACGCGGAACCGCGTCATTTCCTGCCGCGCGAGCAGCAGGCTCAGGATCGAGGAGAGGACGTTGGTGCCCGCGAACAGCACCAGGCCAAGGTAGGCGCTGTCGAGTACTGCGCTGCCGAGCATCTCCGCCAATGACACGTTGCCGACGACGTTCGCAATCACCGCGATGACCAGCGCCAAGATCGTGATCCAGGCGAAAACGTGCAGGACGCTGGACGCCAGCAGAATGCCCGTATGCGTCCGCTTGCGAGCGGCGGAGTAAAGCAACCACGCGACCACGCCTGCCGTGACGACCGACACGGCGAGGATGTAGAGCCGGTAGAACAATGGCTGACCGAGCAGCAGGAAACCCAGGCGGTACAGCAGGTAGAGGGCGGTGCCTACGTACGGCCAGGGCCCGAGGACCTGGAAGACCTTCTGCGGCAGCAACCGCAGCACCGGAATCAGCGCCAGCAACAACGCCATCTGGTGCATGACGAGTGGTGCGTCCGGGAACACGAGAATCACGCCGATCAGCGTGAGCAGCGCCCAGGCGGAGATCGGGCGCCGCAACACCCGTGCGGCCGCCTGCATCTCGGGCTCCGCGTAAACCCTCTTCCAGCTGCGATACGCGAGCAGCAGCAACAGCGGCAGCAGCACGACGGCCGCCGCCTTGTACCCGCGCAAGCGGTGCTGGTTCGCCGCACCCCATTCCTGGATGAACGACGTCTCGAGTCGCAGGCCCGACTCGGTGCCCTGCAATTCCCGCGCGGAGAACGAGGTGTCATTCCAGGCCTGCCAGACCGGAACCGCATCGATCATTCCCAGCCGGCGGTCGTAGTAAGTGATCGCGGCCTCGACCCCATTGGTGCCGGCTTCGATGCTCGACTGGACCTTGTTGGCACGACGACGCAGCTTGAACTGCTCTTCCATCGGTTGGGCCAGCGCCCGCTCCGCCTGTCCAATCTGGCCCAGGATCACGTTCACGCGATCGCTGAGCGCTGACGTGACGCCCCCCGCGGCAAGCGCAGCCAATGTGGCTTCCCACACGGCGCGCCGCTGCGCGAGTTCCGCAGCGTCCTCAGTGTAAGGAGTGGTGACACGGTCGAGGTTGCGCCGCCAGTCCGTCAGTTCCCGGTCATAGAAACGCCAATGGCTCTCGAGGCTCTCGAGCCGGATAACCGAAAGCTGCTTCAAGTCCTCTTTCGCGGAGGCCTGCGACAGGTTGTCGATGCCCGTGGTGATCGCGTCGAGCTCTGCGCCGAGTTTCTTGCCGACGTCCTTCTGGCGCGCGCGCACGAGGGCGTCCTGCGCAAAGCGCTCGTCTTCGTCGGCGCGCATCGGGATGTCGCCAGCGGCAATCGGTTCGGGCGTGGCCGACTTTGGCGCCGTGTCGGCTGGCGCCTCGGCCGCAGCCAGGCCGGGAATCGATAGTCCTGCAGCGATACCGGCGTGCCCGGTTGCGATGGACAACAAGGCCAGCAGGGCACCCAGGGCGCGGGGCGAGCGGGACATCTGTTTCAGGCCCTCCATCATCTTTCAAGCATTCCAGCCGGCGAAGTCCTGCATTGTCGCACCTGTTCCAGCGCCGTCCTACGGGGTCTGTCGCCTGACGATGGCCTGGCTCTGGCAAAATGCTGTCCCCCGGCACGGCCCATGGGCGGGCCGACCCTCTGTTCCTACAGCCAGATGTGTTCCAGATGCACGAGATGCTCACGTCCCTGATCCAGTGGTACCTCGCCGCCCTCGACCAGGGTGGTTACTGGCTCATCGGGCTGCTGATGGCGATGGAGAGTTCCATCCTGCCGGTGCCGAGCGAGTTCGTGATCCCTCCGGCCGCGTACCTCGCGCACTCGAAGGGAACATTCACGCTGACCGGTATCGTCATCGCCGGTACCGTTGGGTCGTGGGTGGGCGCGAGCGTGATGTACTGGGCTTCGTACCTGATCGGCCGGCCGTTGCTGATGAAGTACGGTCGCTACGTGATGATCACTCCGGAAAAAATCCAGCAGGCCGAGGCATGGTCGTCGCACTACGGCATGGTCGGTGTGTTCATCTCCCGCCTGCTCCCCGTCATCCGTCACCTGATCGGCATTCCCGCGGGCGTCGTGCGCATGCATTTCGGCTGGTACTCGCTCGCAACGATCATTGGATCGGGTATCTGGTGCGCGGTCCTTTGCTGGGTGGGTGTCACTGCCGGACAGGACGAGCAGCTGATGCAGGGCAACCTGCACCGCATCAGCCTGTGGGTGGGCGGCCTGCTCGTGTTCCTGGGCTCGCTGTACTATTTTTTCGTGCACCGGCAGATGCGCCGGTGATGCGCGCGCGTTCATGACCGCAGCTGATTCGCCGCCGGCCGGGACGAACGCCGTCTCGCCGCCGGCGGGCAATCCATTGCCGGCACAGAAACGTGATCCGGCCACGGGGCGCACAGTCATCGACTATCGCGCAGTCGCGACGCTGGCCTTGCCGCTGATGCTCAACAGCAGCCTGCAGGCCGTAATCAGTCTCACCGACACGTGGTTCGTCGGCCACATCTCGACGACCGCGATGGCCGGCATGGCCGCGGTCTACTGGGTGGTGTTGCTGTTCCTGATGCTGGTCGGCGGTGTCGGACTTGCGGTGCAGACGTTCGTGGCGCAGGCCGAAGGTGGCCGACGTTTCACGCGCGCGAGCCACGCCACCTGGGTCGCGCTCACGGCCAGCGCGCTGACGCTGCCTTTCTTCGCTCTGCTGGCGTGGTCGGGCCCGTTGCTGTTCGCGCCGTTCGGCCTCGCGCCAGACGTGTCCGCGCAGGCGATGGCATTCTGGCAGCCGCGCATGCTCGGTGCGCCGCTCGGGGTGGCGTTGTGGGCCGTGCTCGGCTTCTTCAATGGCATTTCGCGTCCGCGCATTGCGGTGATGACCACGGGCCTGGTCGCGGTCGTGAATGCGGCATTGAACTGGCTCTTCATCTTCAAGCTCGACGGCGGGATCGCGGGTTCTGCCTGGGCCACCAATGTCAGCATGGTGTGCGGTCTCGGCCTTGCGCTGTGGATATTCGTGGGCAGGGAACTGCGCACGAAGTACAAGTCGCACCTGACGTGGCGCCCCGACCTGGCCGGCCTCGCGCGGCAGTATCGACTGGGCCTGCCGATGGGTGCGATGTACGCCGCCGACCTGTTCGGCATGGCGCTGTTTCAGCTGATGCAGGTGCGGTTGAGCTCGGTCGACGGCGCCGCCACGCAGATCATCATGATGCTGACGTCGATGTCGTACATGCCAGGCATCGGCATTGCGCTCGCGGGGACGACGCTGGTCGGCCAGTCGATCGGCGCGGGTGATCGCGACTGGGCGCGCCGGCTCGGCAACGCGATCATCTGGCTGACCGTCGCATTCATGGGCACGCTCGGCGTGTTGCTTGCGCTGTCGGGACCGTGGCTGTTGCCGACGTTCATGAATGCGGCGGATCCGCAGACGGCGAATGTCGTGCAGATCGGCGTCGTGCTGCTGTGGATCGCCGCGGGCTACCAGATTTTCGATGGCCTCAACCTGGGCAGCGGGTTCTCGCTGCGGGGCGCGGGCGATGTGAAGGTGCCGGCGGTGTTGTTCTTCGTGTGTGCCTGGGGCGTGTTCGTGCCGCTTGCGCATTCACTCTCGTTTGCACCGGGCCAGGGCTGGGTCGATTTCCTGCCGCAGTTCGGGCTCGGCGCCGTAGGCGGCTGGACTGGGCTGCTGGTATACGTGGTGGTGCTCGGCGTCGCGCTGTACCTGCGGTGGCGGTCGGGGCGGTGGCGCCAGATACGGATTTGACGAGGTGATTTCGATCATGAAGCTCCGCGCATTCCTCGCTGTCGTGCTCGCAGTGTTGTCCGTCCCCGCGATCGCCGCCGATCCGTCCACGAGGCACCCGATCACCCACGAAGACGTGTGGTTGATGACTCGCGTCAGTGCGCCCGAGGCGAGCCCGGACGGCCGCTGGATCGTGTTCAGCGTGGTGGAGCCGTCGTACGACGACGCCGCCAAGACCAGCGATTTGTGGATCGTGCCATCGGACGGCAGTCAGCCGCCGCGCAAGTTGACCGCGGGCAAGTCTGGCGAGAGCGACGTGGCCTGGAGCCCGGACTCGACGCGCATCGCGTTCACGGTGAAGCGCGAAGGTGACGACGAGAGCCAGGTGTACGTCCTCCATCTCGCCAACGGCGGCGACGCGCAACGTGTCACGAATCTCGTCGGCGGCGCTTCTGCGCCGGTGTGGAGTCCGGACGGGCGCAAGCTGCTCGTGACCACGCGCGTGTATGCGGGCACTCGCAGCGACGCCGAAAATCGCAAGATCCGCGAGGAACGTAACGCACGCAAGTACGACGCGCGCACCTACGACACGTTCCCGATCCGCCACTGGGATCGCTGGCTCGACGATCGCCAGCCGACGCTGGTCGTGCAGTCGCTCGACCCCGGCGCCGAGCCGCGCGACCTGCTCGGTGGCACTGCGTTGCGCGCGGCCCGTGGATTCGGCGGGCAACTCGGCAACTCGGGTGAGTCCCTTGATGCCGACTGGACGCCGGATGGCGCGGCCGTCGTGTTTGCAGCGACGACAGAGCGGGACCAGGCGGCACGCGCGAGCGTCAGCCTGGCGTTGTGGCAGGTGAGTGTCGAGGGTGGCGAGCCGCGGCGGCTGACGGCCCCCGGACGCGATTACTCGCAGCCGAGCTTCAGTCCAGACGGACGCCGGCTGGTCGCCAAGGCCGAGCAGGTGTCGAAGCAGTGGGTCTACAACGCGACGCGTCTCGTGCAGTGGTCCTGGCCGCTGCAGGGCGAGCCGGCGGAGGTGATCGACGGATTCGAGGGTTCAGTGGACGACTATCACGTCGCTGCAGACAGCCGGCGCGTGTATTTCCAGTCAGAGCAGGCTGGCCACCGCAAGCTGTTCGTCGCGTCGCTTGAACATGGCCAGGCGGTGGAGGTTGGCAAGCTCGAGGCGGGCACGTATGCCGGCTTTTCGCTCGGCGGCGATGCGACGGCGCCGGTCATCGCTGCGGGCTGGGGCAGTGCGGTGATCCCGACCGAGATCGGTCGCGTCGATGCGGCCAGCGGGCGGTGGCGGGCGTTGTCAGATTTCAACGCGGCACGGGCGGCGCAGATCGACTGGCAGCCGCTGCAGGAGTTCTGGTTCACCTCGAGCCGCGGCCGCAGGATTCACAGCTTCGTCGCGCTGCCGCCGGGTTTCGACGCGTCGCGCAAGTATCCGCTGTTCGTGCTGATCCACGGCGGTCCGCACAACATGTATGTCGACGAGTTCGGCACGCGCTGGAACTACCACCTGCATTCGCGTCCCGGGTACGTCGTACTGCTCACCAATTACAGCGGCTCGACCGGTTTCGGCGAAGCGTTCTCGCGCGGCATCCAGGGCGATCCGCTGCAGGGTCCAGCGGATGAGATCAACCAGGCTGCCGACGAAGCCATCCGTCGCTACCCGTTCATCGATGGGTCGAAGCAGGTGGCGGGCGGCGCGAGCTACGGCGGCCACCTCTCCAACTGGCTGGCGGTCACGACGGACCGGTATCGCGCGATCGCGAGTCACGCAGGCTTGTACGACCTGAAGACGCAGTGGACGACGAGCGACGTGGTGTACAACCGCGAGCGCACCCTGGGCGGGCCGGCGTGGGAAAGCGATCTCGAGCTGTGGCGCACGCAGAGTCCGTTCCATCGCTCGACGAAGCTCAGGACGCCCATCCTGCTGACGGTCGGCGAGAAAGACTTCCGCGTGCCGCTCAACAACACGCTCGAGTTCTGGACGGTGCTGCAGCGGCAGGGCGTCCCGAGCCGCCTGGTCGTCTTCCCCGACGAGAACCACTGGGTGCTCAAGGGCGAGAACAGCCGCTACCACTACCAGGTCATCCAGGACTGGTTCGCCCAGCACCTCCAGTAACCCCGGTCGGACCATGGCTCGCCAACCCGTTTGCAACGGGCCGGCCTGTGACGATGCGCCAGGTCATAGCGGTCGATCCCGTGCCTTGCCCCGAGCCTGGAAAGGCACAGACAAGCTGGCTGCTAGCGACCGACCCGGGACCGTTCCCCGAGCTTGGAAAGGCAGACACGCGCTCGGGGAACGGTCCCGGATCGGTCGCTCGCGAGACGGCGCACGCGGCGTTGAGAGCGCCGGAATGCAGATTCGGGCAACAGCATTTCAATCGCCTCCTGCGATCGCCGCGATGATCACCCGACGGTTACACAGGCGCGTGATGTCAGGCGTCCGATCCGGCATGTCCTGGCGCGCGCGTGTCTGCCTTTCCAAGCGCGACAGGACATGCCGGGTCGGACGCCTGACGCCTCACCCACACTGCGCGACCTCTCCTGCGGACGCGGGAGCGGTCACGCCGCTTTCGGCACTGCCCCATCGATCGCATGTGCGATCGCATCCTCGACGCGCTCGAGCCACACGAAGGTCAACTCCTTGCGCACGCTCTCCGGGATGTCATCGAGATCGCGGCGGTTGCGCGCCGGCAGCATCACCGTGCGAATTCCGGCCCGATGCGCGGCCACCGTCTTCTCCTTGATACCGCCGACCGGCAGCACGAGCCCGCGCAGGCTGATCTCACCCGTCATCGCGACGTCGTTGCGCACCGTCCTGTTGGTCATCAGTGACACGAGCGCCGTATACAGCGCGACACCTGCGCTGGGTCCGTCCTTTGGAATCGCACCCGCCGGGATGTGCACGTGGATGTCGCTCTTTTCGAATCGCGTCGAATCCACGCCGAGCGACTCGGCCTGCGACTTGAGCAGGCTCAACGCCGCCTGCGCACTCTCCTTCATCACGTCGCCGAGCTGGCCGGTCAGGATCAGCTTGCCGGTGCCCGGAATGCGGGTCGCTTCGATGAACAGGATGTCGCCGCCCACCGGCGTCCACGCGAGGCCCGTGGCCACGCCGGGCACGCTGACGCGCATCGCCACTTCGTTCTCGAACCGGGGCGCACCGAGGATGTCCTGCACGTCGCCCGCGTCGATGCGAACGGACGTCGCCTTGCCTTCGGCCACGCGCACCGCGACGTTGCGGAGCACGGCCCCGATCGCGCGTTCGAGGTTGCGGCAGCCCGCTTCGCGTGTGTATTCGCGCGCGATCACGTGCAGTGCCTCGTCGGAGATCGACGCCTGCTCCTGCTTGAGCCCGTTTGCTTCGAGCTGCCGACGCAGCAGGTAGCGACGCGCGATCTCGACCTTCTCTTCTTCGGTGTAACCGGTGAGCTCGATGATCTCCATGCGGTCGCGCAGCGGGCCCGGGATCGTGTCGAGCTGGTTCGCGGTCGTGATGAACAGCACCTTCGACAGGTCGAACGGCACGCCCAGGTAGTTGTCGCGGAAGGTCGAGTTCTGCTCGGGATCCAGCACCTCGAGGAGTGCGGATGCAGGATCCCCCTGGATGCCGTGGCCGAGCTTGTCGATCTCGTCGAGCATCAGCACGGGATTGCGCGTGCCCGCCTTGCGGATCGCCTGGATGATGTTGCCCGGCAACGCGCCGATGTAGGTGCGCCGGTGACCGCGGATCTCGGCCTCGTCGTGCGTGCCGCCGAGGCTGGTGCGCTGGAACTTGAGGCCGACCGCGCGCGCGATCGACTGGCCTAGCGAGGTCTTGCCCACGCCCGGAGGCCCGACGAAGCACAGGATCGGACTGCGGCCTTCAGGGTTCAGCTTGCGTACCGCGAGGTACTCGAGGATGCGTTTCTTGATCTTCTCGAGACCGTAGTGGTCCGCATCGAGGATGCCACGGGCGCGCTGGATTTCGATCGATTCCGCGTCGAGCTTCGACCACGGCAGCGCGATCAGCGTGTCCAGGTACGTGCGTGCCATCGAGTACTCGCCGCTCGCCTCGTTCATGCGTTCGAGACGCTTCAACTCCTTGCGCGCATGCTCGTCGACCTCCGCCGGCATCCCGGCCTTGGCAATGGCCTCTGCCAGTTCCTCGGCTTCCTCGCCTTCCGTCTCTTCCCCAAGCTCCTTCTGGATCTGCTTCAACTGCTCGCGCAGCACGTATTCGCGCTGGCGGTCGTCGATCGCTTCCTTGGTCTGCTCCTCGATCTGGCGCGACAGCTTCAGCACTTCGACGCGGCGCGTCAGGTGCGTCGACACGCGCTCGAGCCGCTCGCGGACTTCGGTGGTCTCAAGCAGCTCCTGCTTCTCGGTCGGCTTGATGTCGAGAAAACTGGCGATGGTGTCAGCAAGCGCAGCGGGAGATTCGATCGCCTGGATCGAATTCGCGAGTTCGGCCGGGGCTTGCGGCAGCAGCGTGATGGCCTCGACCGCCTTCTGCTTCAGCAGCAACACGCGCGCCTCGACTTCCGGGTGGTGGACCCCGACGTCGTTGAGAAATTCCACGCGCGCAACGAGGTACGGGAAGCCGCCCACCGCGTCGAGCACGCGGAAGCGCCGCTCGCCCTGGCACACCAGGTGGTGGGTGCCGTCCGGCGCAGTGACATAGCGGACGATCGTTGCGGCCGTGCCGATCCGGTGCAACTCGTCGAACGTCGGATCCTCGGTCTCGGGGTTCTTCTGCAGCAGGAACCCGACCTTGCCTTCGATGCGCACGGCTTCCTGCGCGCCGGCCACGGTCTTCTCGCGCTTGATCGCAACGGGGAGGATCACCCCGGGGAACAGCACGAGGTTGCGGACCGGCAGGATGATCAACATGTCGTCCGGCAGGCCGGGTGCTTTGCTGGACTCAGCGCCATTGTCCGGGGTCACCATGGCCACCTTCGATACGTCGTCTTGGTCTGGGTTCATGTCCGTGCTCATGGGGTCGTCACTTGTCCGTGGGTTCATCAGCGGCGGGCCAGCAGCAACTGCAGGCAGCCATCGGCGAGTCGCCGGTCAACCAGGTCCCAGTGCCCGGGACCGAGAGCCAGTCGGCGCTCGAACCGTCCGTAAGGAATCTCGAGTCGCTGGAGAGTCGTCCCGGACGGTCGGTTCGGCAGGGCGCGCTCGCCCCGGATCACCAGTTCACCCGGGCCAAGGATCAACTCCATGCGGTCCGCCGGCACGCCCGGCAACGCGACCTCGATCAGCACCTGTTCGGTGCCCGCATACACGTCCACCGGCGGCTCCCAACGGGGCTGCTGTCGCGGGTCCGCCGGCTGCACGGCCAGGCGAAAAAACTGCCGTTGCAGGCGGTCGGCCTGGTCGAGACTGTCCACGGCTTCGGCCCACATCCACGAGCGTATTTCGCGTCGGTTCATCGTCGCGGCTGCCTCTCTGAATGCTGCATGAACCACGAAGTGGGGGCGTCCGGTCGCGATGCAACCGCGGCGAGGCCAGCGACTGGGCCAGGCGCTCTTGCGCTTGCGAGGTGTTGTTCGGCAAAACTACGTAAAGTGCGAATGATGGCAGCCAATTCGAGAAATACTTTAAGCTTTAGCTACCGAATCAAGACCCCTCGGCCGACCGCGACCCAACGCCAGGACATCGACTGACCGTGCCAAAGAAAGCCGCCCCGACCGAGCAGTTTGACGCCGCCTTCTTCCGGCGCTTCTACCTCGACCCGCGAACACGGGTCGTGACCAACCGGGAGATGGTCCGGCGGGCCGACCTGATCGCGGCGTTCGCCAACCACGGCGAGCTGCGGGTGCGCTCGATCCTGGACGTGGGGTGCGGACTGGGCCTGATGCGTGACCAGCTGCTGCGCCATTTCCCCAGGGCAAAGTACACGGGCCTCGAGGTCAGCCAGTACCTCTGCGACAAGCACGGCTGGACCCAGGGGTCGGCCGCGACTTTCGAAGCGGCCAGGTCGTTCGACCTCGTCGTCTGTTACGACGTCTTTCAGTACCTGCCAACTCGACCCGCGGCGGCCGGCCTGCGCAATCTCGCCCGCCTGTGCCATGGGGTCCTGCACTTTGGCGCGCTGACGCGCGAGGACTGGGAACTCTATTGCGACAAGCGCCGCACGGACCGGAACGTCCACATCCGTCCCGCCGAGTGGTATCGCAAGCGGCTCGCACGCTCGTTCATCAACGCCGGGTCGGGCATGTTCGTGCGTCGCGGTGCTCCGGTGCACTTGTGGGAGCTCGACCAGGTCGAGGTGCTGCGATCGCGGCGCGGCTATAGCGCATAGCATCTCCGGCAATGCGTCACTGCGTGGGTTGGGCGACGGGGGCAGCGTGTAAACGATTGCAGATGCAGCGGGCGCGGCACATCCGAGCGGGGGGACGCTACAATGCGTCCCCTTCGCTTTCTGTGCCCGGTGATCCGCCGATGCCCGTTTCGAGCACTTCGCTTCGCTTGCTGATCCTGCCGGGCATGGCGGTCGCCGCGCTGACGGGCTGCGCCACCAGCAATCCCTGCGGCGACAACCCCGAATACCTCACTGCGCAGGAACGTCCCCGCCTGGAGATGCCGGAAGGCGTCACTGGCAGCGAGCGCCTGAGCGGAGGCATGACCATTCCGCCGGCAACACCCGATCCCGCGAAGCTCGATCCGGCACCCAAGTGCCTCGATCAGCCGCCCGCGTATTTCGGACCCAAGGCCGTGATGTCCGGTTCGGTCGAGGAGGCGGTTTACGTCTGGGCCTCCGCGTGGGCGAACCGCAAACCGGACCAGGTGGCGTCGTTCTACTCGCCGCAGTTCCAGTCGACGGAGAATGGCGGGGCCACAGCCTACATCGAAGACCGCAAGCAAGAGGTCGCGAACGGCGATCCGCCCGACGCGCGACTCGAAGAACTCAAGACGAAGGACGCCGGTCCCGACCGCAAGGTCGTGACGTTCGTGCAGCGCTTCGGCAAGGATGCGTACGTCAAGGAACTGACGCTCGCGAAGGACGCGCAGGGCTGGCGCATCGTGGCCGAGCGAACGCTGCAGAAGCTCTGACGCGCTGCGGCGCCTGGTCGTCCAATAACAAGACGCGGTCAATTCCGCGCAAGCGTACGGAGTCACTACGTGAGAAGCACCGCCTTGCTCAGTGGAATCACGCTGCAGCCCGGTACGCTGCGCGCCGTCCTGCTCGACCGCCTGACGCGCTCGCTCGGCAAGGACCCCGACTCCGCCACGCAGCGCGACATCTACGACGCACTCTCGCTTGCGGTGCGCGAAGAGCTTGCCGCGCGCTGGCTGTCCACCCAGCGCCGCATTTCGCAGGCGGGCGTCAAGCGCGTCTGTTACCTGTCGGTCGAGTACCTGCTCGGCCGCTCGCTCGTCAACGGCCTCGCCAGCCTCGACGGCGACCTGGTGCAGGAAGCACGTGAAGCGCTGGCCGAGCTCGGGTACGACCTCGAGCGCGTGGCGCAGGAAGAAAACGATCCGGGACTCGGCAACGGGGGTCTGGGCCGCCTCGCGGCCTGCTTTCTCGACTCGCTCGCCACGCTGCAGTATCCGGCGGTCGGCTACGGGATCCGCTACGACTACGGCATCTTCACGCAGGTCATCGACGAGGATGGGCGGCAGCGCGAGATCGCGAGCACGTGGATGCGCGAGCGCAGTCCGTGGGAAATCGCGCGCGACGATGCCCGTTACGTCGTCAGCTTTGGCGGCCGCTGCATCGGCACGCAGGACGCGCAGGGCCGCACGCGGTACCGCTGGGTCGAGACGCACAACATCTGGGCTGTCGGTTTCGACCAGCTGATCCCGGGCAACCGCAGCCCGACGGTCAATCACCTGCGCCTCTGGGCAGGCCGCGCCATCGCGCCGTTCAACGTCGAGGTGTTCAATGCCGGCCGGCACGTCGAGGCCTCGACCGCGCAGGCTGAGGCGAAAAACGTCTCGCGCATCCTGTACCCGGACGACACCACGCCGCAGGGCAAGGAGCTGCGCTTCAAGCAGCACTACTTCTTCGTCAGCGCGAGCCTGCAGGACATGCTGGCGCAGCACCTCGCCGAAGGCCGCAGCTTCGACTCCCTGCACGAAGCGATCTCGATCCAGCTCAACGACACGCATCCGGCGCTTGCCATCACGGAGCTGATCCGGCTGCTGGTCGACGAGCACGAGCTCGAGTGGGAGCAGGCCTGGAAGATTACGCGGCGCGTGTTCTCGTACACCAACCACACGCTGCTGCCCGAGGCGCTCGAGGTCTGGCCGGTCGCGTTCTTCGAGCGGATCCTGCCGCGCCACCTGCAGATCATCTACCTCATCAACCGCGCCTTCCTTGACGAGGTCACCGCGCGCTGGCCCGGTGACAACGAGCGCCGCAGCCGCATGTCGCTCATCGACGAGGGCGGCGGGCGCCAGGTCCGCATGGCGAACCTCGCGGTCGTCGCGAGCCACACGGTCAACGGCGTGGCCAAGCTCCATTCCGAGCTGATGACCAGGACGATCTTCGCCGACTTCGCCGAGCTGTATCCGGGCCGCTTCACCAACGTCACGAACGGCATCGCCGTACGGCGCTGGCTCAAGCAGTCGAACCTGGGGTTGTCGTCGCTCATCACGCGCCATCTCGGGCACGCGTGGGAGAACGACCTCGAAGAACTCGAGCGCATCCGCGGCATGGCGGAGGACGCCGGGTTCCGGCGCGAGTTCCGCGAGATCAAGCTGGCCAACAAGCGGCGTCTCGACGCCGAGGTGCAGCGTCGCGTCGGCATCGACCTCGACGTGCACTCGCTGTTCGACGTGCAGGTCAAGCGCATCCACGAGTACAAGCGGCAGTTGCTCAACCTGCTGTACGTCGTGACGCGTTACCACAAGCTGCGGGCGAACCCCGCGGCGTTCGCCGTCCCGCGCACGGTGATCTTCGCGGGCAAGGCGGCGCCGGGCTACGTGATGGCCAAGGGCATCATCAAGCTCATCAACAACGTCGCCAGCGTCGTCAACGCGGACGAGACCATCCAGGGCAAGCTGAAGGTCGTCTTCCTGCCCGACTACGACGTCTCGCTCGCGCAGCGGATCATGCCCGCCGCCGACCTGTCGCAGCAGATCTCGACTGCGGGTCTCGAAGCCTCCGGCACGGGCAACATGAAGCTGTCGCTGAACGGCGCGCTCACCATCGGCACGCTCGACGGCGCCAACATCGAGATCCGCGAACAGGTCGGTCCGGAGAACATCTTCATCTTCGGCCTGCAGGCGCACGAAGTGACCAGCCTGAAGACCAGGGGCTACGCACCCGAAACCTTCGTCTCCGGGAACCCCGACCTCGCACGCACGCTCGACATGATCGATTCGGGCTATTTCTCGCCCGCTAACGTGTTCGACGGCAAGCCGATCGTCGGGCGCTTGCTCTCCGACGGCGAGCCGTACTTCGTGCTGGCGGATTTCGCGGCTTACGCCAGGGCGCAGGACGAAGTGGACGCGCTGTATCTGCAGCCCGACGAGTGGAGCCGCAAGGCGGTGCTCAACGCGCTCGGCATGGGCACGTTCTCGAGCGACCGCAGCATCCGCGAGTACGCGGAGCGGATCTGGCGCATCAAGCCGGTGCTCTGATCGCCACTGTTCCGTCGGCCGATCCGACCTCTTGCCGGATCGCGGAAAGGCAGACACGCGATCCGGCCGAGGTCGGTCGACCTCTGTTGCCGGCATCGCGCGCAAAGCGCCAGAGCACCGCGATACGGCGTGATAGTGATTGCCAAGTCCTGGCGTTGCAGCGGTTCGGTTCGGTTGGGTGGTCGTCGGGACGCGAGTCGCGCTGCCTGGTGGAGCGGTCGGTCCGGGGTCTGTGCCGGGTCGCGTGTCTGCCTTTCCGCGATCCGGCACAGACCCCGGACCGACCGCCATCAACAATGCACTGACTTCACCGCACCCTGAAATCGAATTCATCGCCACTCCTTTCCGACTATCCCCTATCCCCTAACCCCTAACCCCTTGTCGCAGGCTAGACTCGTCCGGATGACCGTCCGCACGACCCTTTCGCCTGCCGACATCGACGCGCTCGTCAACGCGCTTCACCCCGCGCCACGTTCGGTGCTGGGCTACCACGAGTTCGCACGCAAGAACGACGCCCCGGTGTGCGTCGTGCGCGTGCTCGAGCCGGACGCGACGGCCGTCAGCGTGCGTTGGGAAGGCGAAGCCGCAGTCGAACTGAAATCGATCCACCCGGCGGGACTGTTCGAGGGCCGCGTGCCGCACCGCCGCCCGTTGCAGCCGTACAAGCTGCACGTTCGCTACGCGAGCGGCGTCGAGCTGGACAAGCACGATGCGTACTACTTCGCGCCGCAGCTTTCCGACTTCGACCTGTACCTGTTCGGCGAAGGCAATCACTACACGATCTACTACAAGCTCGGCGCGCATCCTGCCGAACTCGACGGCCTGCCAGGCACGCGGTTCGCCGTCTGGGCGCCCAATGCAGAACGCGTCAGCGTGGTCGGCCCGTTCAACCTGTGGGATGGCCGCAAGCACGCGCTGCAGACTCGCGGCGGTTCAGGGATCTGGGAACTGTTCGTGCCGGGCATCGGACCGGGCACGCTGTACAAGTACGAGATCCGCACCAAGGCCGGCACCACCGTCCTCAAGTCCGATCCGTACGGATTTGCGATGGAGCTGCGCCCGGGCACGGCTTCGGTCGTCGCCTCGCTCGATGGCTACGAGTGGCACGATGCAGGCTGGATCGACGCACGCAAGACCGCGCCGCATCACCTGCAGCCGGTCAACATCTACGAAGTGCATCCCGGCAGCTGGCGCCGCGATTACGGCCGCGAGCCCCAGTTCCTCAACTGGCGCGAGATTGCCGACGAGCTGATCCCGTACGCGAAGGACCAGGGCTTCACGCACCTCGAACTCATGGGCGTGGCCGAACACCCGTTCGATGGCTCGTGGGGCTACCAGGTGGTTGGCTACTACGCGCCGAGTTCGCGCTTCGGCACGCCGCAGGATTTCATGGCCTTCGTCGATCGCTGTCACCAGGCGGGCCTGGGCGTGATCATCGACTGGGTGCCGGCGCATTTTCCGCGCGACGACCACGGCCTCGCCAACTTCGACGGCTCGAGCCTGTACGAGCACTCCGACCCGCGGCTCGGCGAGCACGCGGACTGGGGTACCAAGATCTTCAACTACGGCCGGCACGAGGTGCGCAATTTCCTCGTGGCGAACGCGCTGTACTGGATCGACCGGTATCACATCGACGGCCTGCGCGTGGATGCGGTGGCGTCGATGCTGTACCTCGACTACAGCCGCAAGGCCGGTGACTGGGTGCCGAACAGGTACGGCGGCCGCGAGAACCTCGACGCGATCGAATTCCTGCGTCAGCTCAACATCGCGGTGGGTCGCGACTACCCGGGCGTGATGACGTTCGCCGAGGAATCGACGGCGTTTCCCGGCGTCACGCAACCGGCGCACCTCGGCGGGCTCGGGTTCCACTTCAAGTGGAACATGGGCTGGATGAACGACACGCTGCGCTACGTCGAGCACGATCCGGTGCATCGCCGGTTCCATCATTCGCTGGTGACGTTCTCGTTCGTCTACGCCTGGTCCGAAAAATTCGTGCTGCCGATATCGCACGACGAAGTCGTGCACGGCAAGGGCTCGCTGCTCGACAAGATGCCGGGCGACGCGTGGCAGAAGCGCGCGAACTACCGCTGGTTCCGCGCGTACATGACAGCGCACCCGGGCAAGAAGCTGCTGTTCATGGGGTGCGAGTTCGGGCAATGGCAGGAATGGCGCGAGCAACATTCGCTCGACTGGCACCTGCTCGAGCAGCCTGAGCATCGCGCGCTGCTCGACCTGAACCGCGACCTGAACCACCTCTATCTCGAGAATCCGGTCCTGCACGCCAGTGACGCCGACCCCGCGGGTTTCGCGTGGATCGACCTGCACAATGGCGACCAGAGCGTGTTCGCCTTCCTGCGTCGCTCGTCGCTGCACCCGGACCGGCCGCCGCTGTTGTGCGTGTTCAACTGCACGCCGGTGCCGCGCGAGGCCTACTGGCTGGGCGTTCCCACGGCTGGCACGTACCGCAAAGTGCTCGATACGGACGCCGCGCGTTTCGGCGGCTCGGGCTTCAACCAGCAGGTGCGCGTCGTGTCGCAGCTGGCGCCTTGCCAGGGCTACCCGTGCCACATCCGGCTCGACCTGCCGCCGCTCGGCGCGCTGTTCTTCGAACTCGCCGACTGAGAATGTGATGGACGTGCTCGACCCCGCCACGCCGGACGACATCACGCTGGAACTCGCACCGGGCGCGCCTCGCCTGGAAGCCGGCTCACCCCAGCCGCTCGGGGCGAACTGGACCGGGCGCGGCACGAATTTCGCGGTCTATTCGGCGCACGCGGATCGTGTCGAACTCTGTCTCTACGACGGCAGCGGTCGCGACGAAATCGCGCGACTCGACCTGCCGTCGCGCACGGGCAACCTGTGGCACGGCTTCCTGCCGGCGCGCTTCGGCGGACCGGGGCTGCAGTACGGTTACCGCGTGCACGGGCCCTACGATCCCGCGCGCGGTCTACGCTTCAATCCATCGAAACTGCTGGTCGATCCCTGCGCGCAGTCGCTGCGCGGAACCTTCAGGTGGCACCCGTCACTGCACGGTGCCGTGCACGGTCGCGACGACCTGCCGTCGCCCGACGACAGCGCACCGCACGTGCCGCGCGCCGAGGTGGTCGACGGCAGTTTCGACTGGGCGAAGGTGCGTTCACCGAACGTGCCGTGGCGCGACACGATCGTCTACGAGATGCACGTCAAGGGCTTCACGCAACGGCATCCGGCGGTGCCGCCGAGCCTCCGTGGCAAGTTCCTGGGGCTCGCCGAACCTGCGGTCATCGAGTACCTGAAGCGGCTTGGCGTCACGACCATCGAGCTGATGCCGGTGCAGGCGTTCGTCAGCGAGCAGTTCCTCGCCGAGCGCGGCCTCGCGAACTACTGGGGGTACAACTCGCTCGCCTGGTTCGCACCCGAGCCGAGCTACGCGGTCGAGGATGCGGTCACCGAATTCAAGACGATGGTGCGCGCGCTGCACCAAGCCGGATTCGAAGTCATCCTGGACGTCGTGTTCAATCACACGGCCGAAGGCAATGAGCAGGGACCGACGCTGAGCCTGCGCGGCTTCGACAACTCGGTCTACTACCGGTTGCCTGCCGACAATCGTGCGCACTACGTGAATTTTTCCGGTTGCGGCAACACGATCAACTTCGACGAACCCGCCGTGCGCGCCATGGTGATCGATTGCCTGCGGTACTGGGCCACGGACATGCGCGTCGATGGCTTCCGCTTCGACCTCGCGCCGATCCTCGGTCGTGACGCGAACGGGTTCAGCCGCGCGGCGCCCTTCTTCGCGGCGCTGCGCGCCGACCCGCAGCTCGCCTACCTCAAACTGATCGCAGAGCCGTGGGATGTCGGCGCTGGAGGCTACCAGCTCGGGTCGTTTCCGGTGGGTTGGGCCGAGTGGAATGACCGCTATCGCGACACGGCGCGGGCGTTCTGGCGCGGCGACCGTCCGCTCGTCGGTGCGTTCGCCGAACGCTTCGCCGGTTCCAGCGATCTATTCCGGGCGCGTGGCCGCAAGCCGACCGCCAGCGTCAACTACATCGCCGCGCACGACGGTTTCACGCTGCACGACACCGTGACCTACAGCGACCGTCACAACGAGGCGAACCTCGAGGGCAACCGCGACGGTCACGTGCACAACCTGAGCGCAAATTACGGTGTCCAGGGTCCGACGGACGATCCGGTGATTCTCGCAACGCGCGCACGCCAGGCCCGCAACCTGCTCGCGACCGTGTTCCTGTCACAGGGAGTGCCCATGCTGATGGCGGGCGACGAATTCGGTCGCACACAGCTCGGCAACAACAATGCGTACTGCCAGGACAACGAGATCAACTGGATCGACTGGACGGCTGCGGAGCGTAACGCGTCGTTGATTGCGTTCGTGCGCCGCCTGATCGACCTGCGCAAGTCGCGACTCTGGCTGCGCCGCGACACGTTCCTCAAGGGCACGCTGCGCGGTGCGGACACCAGGGACGTGACGTGGCTGCACCCGTCAGGGCGCGAGATGACCGAGTCCGACTGGAACGATTCCAGGCTTGCTTCGATCGCGGTGCTGCTGAACGGCGCCGCGGCACGCAGCACCCGCAATGGAGACCTGCTCATCGCCTTCAACGCCGACGTCACGCCGGCGCAGATGACGTTGCCGGCCGGGCCCGAAGGCTCGACCTGGGGCGTGCTGTTCGACACCAGCCACGAACAACCACCGCGCGCCATGGTCAGTCTTGCGGCCGGAACCCGGCTTGCGCTGCAGCCGCAAAGCACGGTCCTGCTGGAATCGCGGGCCGTCTGATCGGATCAATTCACTTGCGGCGGTCCGTGACGTAAGGCATCGTCGCGACCGCCAACCGGACGGTATCGCATGCTCGACTCATTGCTCGACCAACTCGCCAGGCAGCGCGGTATCGGCGACGCTTACCACAATTATCGCGGCGAACTGCTGCACATCAGCCGCGAAACCAAGACGGCGATCCTGGCGGCGATGGGTTGCGCCACGTCCGATGCAGCGGCGATCGAGCGCGAATTGCACGAACTCGAGACCCAGCGGCTGCGTTCGCTGCTGCCACCCGTGGCCGTCGTCCATCCGCACCGCAGCAACGTGACACTCGCGGTTCCTGCCGACTGGCTCTCGCGGGAATTCGCCTGGCGGGTCGCCACCGAAGGCGGCAACGAAGTCAGCGGACGCGTGCGCGCCGATGCACTGCCGGAACACGAGCGGCGCGAAGTCGACGGCCGCTGGCTGACACGGCGCGACCTGCCGCTGCCCGGCAACCTTCCGCACGGCTATCACACGCTGCACGTTGCACTCGATGGCGGTGCGAGCGAATCCTGCGCGCTCGTCGTGGCACCGCTGCAATGTCATGAGCCCCGGGTCCTGCACGATGGTGGGCGGCTGTGGGGCGTGGCGGTGCAGCTCTATACCTTGCGCTCGGAGCAGAACTGGGGCATCGGCGACTTTGCCGACCTGGCTGCCGTCGTGCGTGCGTGCGCGGAGCAGGGCGCTGCATTTGTCGGCCTCAATCCGCTGCATGCGCTGTTCCCCGGCAATCCGTGGCAATTCAGCCCGTACAGCCCGTCGTCACGGCACTTCCTGAACGTGCTTTACATTGCGATCGAGCGCGTCGTGGAGTTCGGGCACTGTGCCGAGGCACAGGCGATCGTGCAGGCGGACGGATTCCAGGCCGAGCTCGCGCGCCTGCGCGCGACGCCATGCGTGGACTACCCCGGCGTGGCGCAGGCGAAGCTGCGCATCCTGAAGCTGCTGCACGCTCACTTTCGTCGCGACGAGTCGGCGCAAACGTCTGCACGCGTCGCGCAGTTCCAGGCCTACCGCGCTGAACGCGGCGAATCGCTGCGCCGGCATGCGCTGCACGACGCCATCGACGAACACATGCGTGCCGTCGATCGTCATCGCTACTGGGGCTGGCCGATGTGGCCCGAGGAACTGCGCGAACCGACGCACCCTGGCGTCCGGGCCTTCGAGCAGACGCACGCGGACCTGGTCGAGTTCCATGCCTGGTTGCAGTGGCTTGCCGACGAGCAACTGGGCGAGGCGCAAGCGCTTGGCCGCAAGCTCGGCATGCCGATCGGCCTCTACGGCGACTATGCCGTGGGCGTGAACCCCAGCGGCTCCGAGACATGGTCCGACCAGGCGCTCTATCGCAAGGGGGCCGGCGTCGGCGCTCCGCCCGATGCGCTTGCGCTCAAGGGCCAGGACTGGGGCATTCCGCCGCAGGATCCGAACGTGCTGGTGGCGGAGCAGTACCGGCCGTTCCGCAACCTCGTCGCTGCGAACATGCGGCACTTCGGCGCATTGCGGCTCGACCACGTGATGGCGCTGTTCCGCCAGTGGTGGGTTCCGGCCGGCTTCGGCTCGACCGAGGGCGGCTACGTGCACTATCCGCTCGAGGACCTGATGTCGGTGCTGGCGCTGGAAAGCGAGCGACACGGTTGCCTCGTCGTCGGCGAAGACCTCGGCACGGTACCGACCGAGATGCGCGAGGCGATGGCGGAGCGAGCGGTTTACTCGTACCGGGTGGTGTTATTCGAGAAACAGGACGATGGCCGATTCCGCCAACCCAGCGAGTATCCGCGCCGCTCGATTGCGACGGTCACGACGCACGACCTGCCGACGCTCAGGGGATACTGGACGGCGAGCGATATCGAGTTGCGCCGCTGTCTCGCGCTCTATCCCAATGATGAGATCTGCGACCTTGTACTTCAGGAACGTATCCATGACCGGCGCGCACTGCTCGACGCGCTGGCTGAACAGGGTGTCGCAGTCGGAGGCGACGCGGAGGACGCTGGCGCGTTCACTGAAGCGCTTGCGGATGCGATCCACATCTTCCTGGCGCGCACCGCGTCTGCGCTGGTCGTGCTGCAGGCCGAGGATCTCGCCGGCATGGCCGATCCCGTCAACGTGCCCGGGACCAACGAAGAGCACGCCAACTGGCAGCGCAAGATGTGCACGGATCTCGCCGAATTATTCGCCCGCGAAAGGATACAGTTGCTCTTGCGGCGAGTGAGTGCCGCGCGGCACGGCTGAGTGGTCTACTCGCCACTCCTGCTGCAGCTCGTCGTCATCCTCGCAACGGCGAGGCTACTGGCGGCGTTGCTGCGCTACGTCGGCCAGCCTCCGGTCGTCGGCGAGATGACTGCCGGGATCGTGCTCGGACCCATCGTGTTTGGCGCGCTGGCACCCGAATTCCATGCGCATGTGTTCGCAAAGGACAGCCTGCCGGCGCTCGAGGGCCTGTCGCAGGTCGGTCTCGTGCTTTTCATGTTCATCGTCGGTGCAGAACTGCGTGCACCCCAGGGCGCACGCCGACAGCTTGTGGCCGCTGGCTGGATCGGCGGGATGTCGGTCGCGGTGCCTGTCGCATTCGGGCTTGGCACCGCCGTGCTGCTCTACGACGACTTCGCCCCCGCGGGTGTCGACTTCACGACCTTTGCCCTGTTCATGGCGTCGGCCATGTCAATTACGGCGTTCCCCATCATGGCACGCATCCTCAAGGAACGTGGCATGACGCACTCGGTCATCGGCCGGTTGTCGCTCACGTCCGCGGCACTCGCTGACGTGCTGGCGTGGGTGCTACTCGCCGTGGTCGTGGTCAAGGCCGACTCGGGCCGGGACTGGCACACGTTCGGCTTGCGCATGCTGGGGCTGGTCGCTGTCGCGACCGTGTTGCTGGTCGTCGTACGACCGCTCATCGCGCGCTGGCTGGCGAGGGCGGCGGCCAAAGGCGTGCCGGACGCATCGGTGCTGGCAGTGCTGCTGATCGGCACCTTCGCCAGCGCGTTCACAACCAAGCTGCTCGGCGTGCACCCTGTCTTTGGCGCGTTTTTGTTCGGCGTCACGCTACCGCGCGACGATCGACTGTTGAACGCGCTGATCGAGCGCGTCGAACACATCGCGATCATCGTACTGATGCCGATCTTCTTTGCGCTTGCCGGCCTTAACACGACCACGAAGGCCTTCGTCGGCACGGGGCTCGCCGCGCTGCTGATCGTCTTCGCAGCCGCCGTTGCCGGCAAGGTGCTGGGTGGCGCCGCGGGCGCGCGCATTGCCGGCTGCAACTGGCGCGCTTCGCTCGCCATCGGCTCGCTGATGAACGCGCGGGCCCTGATGGAACTGATCGTGATGAAAGTCGGCCTGGATCACGGGGTAATCGGCCAGGACCTGTTCACGATGCTCATGGTCATGGCGATTGGCACAACCTTCATGACCGGGCCGCTGTTGACGCTGTTCGCCGGCAGGGACGGATCCAGGGCCGGTGCCACCGCGCCCTGACGTTGTAGAAATCGGTGATCGCGTGACCGCCGTAGGAAGCCTCGGGCTGGTTGTTCTCGAGCGCCGGGTCCAGCCACAGTTGCGTGAATCCCATGCCCGCGATGTAGTAGAGGAGGTTGATGATGCCGCGCAGGTCACCGCCGTGGCGTGCTTGCGGCTGCGACCGCTCGACGACGTCGCCTATGCGGGCAGCCGTGCCGGATTCGTTCGCTGCTAGACTTCCGGGCCGCAACTTGCCGCGTCCCGGAGCCGTCTGTCTTTACGGGAGATGCCCATGAATACGTTCCTGCGTGTTGCCGCGCTTGCGCTGGCGATCACAGGCTGTGCTGCACCGACTGAAGCCCAGACGCAGCCCATGGCCAACGAACTTTCGCGTTTCCAACCCGTGCCCTACGTGCGCTTGCGCCACCCCGATTGGACGAAGGACGCCGTCCTCTACCAGGTCAACCTGCGGCAGTTCACGCCGGAGGGAACGCTCGCCGCCGCGCAGCAGCAATTACCGCGCCTGAAAGCGCTGGGTGCAAACATCATCTGGCTCATGCCGATCCAGCCGATCGGCGAGAAGAACCGCAAGGGCACGCTGGGCAGCCCTTACGCGCCCCGCGACTACCTCGCCGTCAACCCCGAGTTCGGCACCTTCGACGATCTCAAGCGCTTCGTCGACCGCGCCCACGAACTGGGGCTGTACGTGATCCTCGACTGGGTTGCCAACCACACGGCCTGGGACAACGTGCTGGTCGGGCAGCATCCCGAATGGTACGAGCGGGACTGGAAGGGGGAATTCCACCCTGCGTCGTGGTGGGACTGGTCGGACATCATCGAACTCGACTACAGCCAGCCCGGCCTGCGGCATTACATGACCGAGGCGCTCAAGTTCTGGGTTCGGGAGGCCGGCATCGACGGCTACCGTTGCGACGTGGCTGGCTACGTGCCAGTCGAATTCTGGAACAACGCCCGTCGCGAACTCGACGCGATCAAGCCGGTTTTCATGCTGGCCGAGTGGGAAACGGCCGAGTTGCACGCCGAGGCCTTCGACGCCACCTACGCGTGGACCTGGAACCAGGCGGCGCACCAGGCCACGACCGGCGGCAAGGGCATCCCCCCGCTGCGGAACTACTATTCGCAGCAGGACAACGCCTGGCCGCGGGAAGCCATGCGCATGATGTACATCACCAACCACGACGTGAACGCCTGGGAAGGTACGGAGACCGGGATGTTCGGTCCCGGGCTCGAGGCGGCGACCGTGCTATCAGTGGTAAGTGCCGGCATCCCGCTGATCTACAACGGCCAGGAAGCCGGCAACGGCAGGCAACTTGAGTTCTTCGAGAAAGACCCGATCGTCTGGAAGGAGCATCCGCGCGGCGAATTGTATCGCCGGCTGTTCGCGCTCAAGAAGGCGAACACGGCGCTGTGGAACGCGCAGTGGGGCGCACGCATGATCGACGTGCCGAACAGTGCGCCGCAGCATGTGCTGAGCTTCGTGCGCCAGGACGAGCAGAACAAGGTGTTCGCGCTGTTCAATTTCTCGAAGCAGAAACGCCGCGTGACCTTCGACAGCGAGTTGTCACTCGGCAGGTATACGGACTTCGCCACCGGGCAGTCCGTCGAGCTGCGGGCCGGCGATGCGGTCGAACTGCCGGCCTGGGGCTACAAGGTCCTCACGCGCTGACGGGCCGCAAGGTACATTTTGCGGTCGCCGCAGTCACGTACACGATGGCCAGTCCGGCGCTAGGCGGACAGCCCCGCCGAGACTGGCGAGTCGCAGCGCCACGTTCATCGTCGGGGGGGCACGGCCGGGCTCACTGACGCCCGGCAAGCGCCCAGAAAATGCGGCTTTATTGCAACAAAGCCATTTTGCGGCGCAAAGAAAATCATCCCGGACAAAACCAATTACAACAAAAGATGATGAATTCGATTGCATTTCTTGCATAGTCAGTGAGCATCTCACTAGCATCCCCGACCCAACGGTTCGCCGTTGTTTGAACGCAAAACATCCCGGGGGCTCGTCAGCAATGTTGCACGGCATAAATCGTACTCGCGGCCAGTTGATCGGACCGCGTCGTACCGCACTTTCTCTCGCAATCGCTACGGCGCTGGCACTGCCTGCCGCGCTCCACGCCCAGGAGGCCGCGCCTACTGCGCCCCCCGCCGAAGAGGAGATCGAGACGATCGTCGTGACTGGCTTCCGCCAGGCACTCGAGTCCGCCATTGAGTTCAAGCGCGAAGCGCCGGCCATCGTGCAGTCCGTTTCGGCCGAGGACATCGGCAAGTTGCCTGAATCGAGCATCGCCGAATCACTGGCACGCCTGCCGGGTGTCACGGGTCAGCGCGTCAACGGTCGCACCAGCGCGATCTCGATCCGCGGCTTCGGCCAGGACTTCGTCGCGGCGACGATGAACGGCCGCGAACTGCTCGGCATGGGCGACAACCGCGGTGTCGAGTTCGACCTTTATCCGGCCGAGATCGTTGCCCGCGCGACGGTCTACAAGTCACCCACCGCAACCCTGCTGACGCAGGGCGTGGCCGGCACGGTCGACCTGCAGACAATTCGTCCGCTCGAAGCGCGTTCGACCATCGCGCTCAACGGCACCTACGAGATGAACGACCTGAGCGCGCTCAACCCGGACATGGACGACACGGGCTACCGCGCCGCGGGCACTTACGTCGACCAGTTCCTCGGCGACACGCTCGGCGTGGCGCTGACGGTCGCAACGATGGAATCGCCCAGCCAGGAAGAATGGTGGCAGGCCTGGGGCTATCCGCAGACGCCGGCCGGCGACTACATCCTCGGCGGCCACAAGTCCTATGTGCGTTCCGCGACCCTGAACCGCGACTCGTTCTCCGGCGTACTGCAGTGGCAGCCCTCGGACTCGCTGGAAGTCACCGTCGACGGCCTTTACATCGATTATCTCGACGAGCAGGTCAAGCGCGGCCTCGAGACGCCGGGAGCGATCTGGGGCACGCCGGACTACGTCGTCAACTCGGTCAGCAATGGCCTCGTGACCGATGGCGTGTTGCTGAACAACTACGTGCAGATCCGCAACGACTCGGCCGAGCAGGATGCGGAGCTAATGTCCGGCGGCATCAACGTGAAGTACCAGCTGTCGGACACGATGTCGGTCACCTTCGACGGCGCCTACAGCGAAATCGACAAGAAGATCTCGGACCTCGAGATCTATTCCGGCTTCGGGCGCGGCGAAGCAGCGGCTGGCGTGCCGTCCGACGACGTTTCATTCCGCATGACCAATCACGGCGCGATCCTCGGTTACACGTTGCCCTACGACGACTACAATCTCGTCAAGCTGGCGGGTGCCAAGAACTGGGGTTTCGACAACCCGCACTGCCCGGGTCCGGACTGCACGGATGACCAGGACGGCTTCATCAACTACGCCGACTTCGAAGAGACCCTGGCCACGCTGCGCCTGCAGGCGAACAAGGAAATGGACGGCCGGATTACCGGCGTCACGTTCGGCGTGAATTACACCGATCGCGAGAAGTCGAAGGTCAATACCGGCCTGTTCCTCACCGATCCGGCCTACCCGGCGAACTCGCCGATCCCCGAGGGTGTCCGTCGCGGCACGGTCGCGCTCGACTTCCTTGGCGGCCAGCGCATGGTCGCGATCGACGGTCGCGCTCTGTACAACAGCGGCCATTATCTGACGTACAACGAAGGCGATTTCAAGGCGAACCGCGCGGCCGACACCTGGGACATTACGGAAAAGGTCACCACCGGCTACCTCCAGATCGACTTCGCCAGCGACGGGGACTTCGAATCGCCGTTCCGGGGCAACGTCGGCTTGCAGTACGTCTACTCGGACCAGACCGCCGACGGCTTCGGCGCCCAGGGCAGTCCGACGGGCGTGGTCGCGGTGCCGATCACGGACGGCAGGACCTACAGTGATCTGCTGCCGAGCGTCAATCTCATGTTCGACGTGACGGACGACCAGCAGATCCGCTTCAGCGCCTCGCGCGTGATGACCCGTTCGCGTCTCGACAAGCTGAAGCCGGGCGCGTCGATCGTCTTCGACCCGGGCAACAACATCCCGACGGCCAACATTGACCGCTCGCCGTGGTCCGCCAACGCGGGCAATCCGCAGCTCGAACCGATCAAGACCGACCAGGTCGACCTGTCGTACGAGTGGTACTTCGCCCCGGACGGCTACCTCTCGGTGGGCATGTTCAACAAGCACCTCGTGTCGTGGCAGACGACGGGCAAGCTGCCGGAGGATTTCACTCAGTTCTACTACCCCGAACTCGGCACCGTGTACACGTTCGACGGGTACAGCGAGCAGACGATCGAGTCCGGTGGCGGCAACATCTTCGGCACCGAACTGCAGTTCGCCCTGCCGCTCAATGTCGTGGCCGACTTCCTCGATGGTTTCGGCATCCTTGGCTACTACACGCACCTCGACAACAACGTGAAGGTGGACAACCAGCAGGCCGACATCATCGGGCTCTCGGACGAGTCCTATGGCATCACGGCCTACTTCGAGAAGATGGGGTTCGAGGCGCGTGTCAGCGGCAACTACCGCAGCGATTACACGGCTGAAGTCCGCGGCGGCAACAACGGCCTGCAGAACACCTCCGTGCTCGCAACCGAGCTCTGGGACGCCCAGATCGGCTATGATTTCGGTCGCGGCGGATTCTCGGGCGCACTCGGTGGGCTGGCGTTGTTCCTGTCCGGCACCAACCTGACGAACGAGCCGTACGTGCAGTTCGAGCACGACGACGAGCGTCAGATCACCCGCTACTCGAACTACGGACGCAACTACCAGCTGGGCCTGCGCTACAAGTTCTGATGTGACCCAGCTGGAGCTTTGACTCCAAACCCGTCGGCCGCACGGCCGGCGGGTTTTTTTTCGCCAGGATGACGGATCATGAACTCGATCGTTCGCAACGTCGTGATCGTGGGCGGTGGCACTTCAGGGTGGATCAGTGCCGCGCTGCTCATGAAGATCCTCGGCAAAGCCGTCAGCGTCACGCTGGTGGAGTCGGATGACATCGGCACCATCGGCGTCGGCGAAGCGACGATTCCGCCGATCCTGTCGCTCAACAAGGCGCTCGCGCTCGACGAGCGCGACTTCATGCGCCGCAGCAAGGCCACGATCAAGCTCGGCATCCAGTTCGAGAACTGGGGCCATCCGGACAACGTGTACATGCACGCGTTCGGGACGATCGGCAAGGACTTCCCGTTCTGCCCGTTCCAGCACTTCTGGTTCCGCGCACGCGAGACGGGCGGCGGTGGCGACCTGTGGGATTACTCGCTGAACCTCCAGGCCGCGCGCCAGGGCACGTTCGGCTTCGTCCAGCAGCAGCAGGATGTGCCGGCCCTGCCGTATGCTTATCACTTCGACGCGGGACTCTACGCGCAGTATCTGCGCGGCGAGAGTGAGCGCATGGGGGCGAAACGAGTCGAGGGGACGATCTGCAGGGTCAACCTGCATCCTGAGTCGGGGCATGTCACGTCGGTCGAGTTGGCGGACGGGCAGTCGATCGCGGGCGACCTTTTCATCGACTGCTCGGGTTTCCGCGGGTTGCTGATTCAGGAGGCGCTCAACACGGGTTACGAGGACTGGAGCCATTGGCTGCCGTGCGACCGCGCGGCCGCCGTGCCGTCCGAGTGCGACGCTCGCACGGCGCCGTACACGCGGTCCATCGCCCACGGCGCAGGCTGGCAATGGAAGATCCCGTTGCAGCACCGCAATGGCAATGGCATGGTCTACTGCAGCCAGGCATGGAGCGACGACGAGGCAGTGGCGCGGCTGCTCGCCAACCTCGGCACGAAGCAGCTCGCCGAACCGAGATTGCTTCGCTTCAAGACCGGTCGTCGCCGGCGCCAGTGGCATGGCAACGTCATCTCGATCGGGCTTGCGAGTGGTTTCCTCGAGCCACTCGAGTCCACCAGCATCCACCTGATCCAGTCAGGCGTGGTGCGCCTGATCAAGCACTTCCCGTTCCGTGGCATCAAGCCGGCGGAAGTGGACGAATACAACCGGCAGTCGCGGCTCGAATTCGAGCAGGTGCGGGACTTCATCATCTGCCACTACCACCTCAACCGGCGCGACGAGGATTTCTGGAAGCAATGTCGACGGATGCCGATCCCCGACTCGCTCGCTCGCAAGCTCCAGCTGTTCAGCGCGACCGGCAAGATCTATCGCGAGCAGGAAGAACTCTTCTCCGAAGTCGCGTGGCTACAGGTGCTGGTGGGCCAGGGCATGGTCCCGGCCGACTACCACCCGCTTGCAGGCGTGCTGCCGGAGGCAAGCCTGCAGGAAATGCTTGCGAACGTCCGTACTGTCGTACAGAAGCCGTTGCCGCACCTGGTGCCGCACGATGACTTCCTCCGGCAGTACTGCGCGGACTGACCCGGGCGGGTGAGAGGTCCGCATGCTGAACGTGGTGATCGTGGGGGGTGGCACGGCAGGCTGGATGGCCGCGACGCTGTTCGCACGGGCCTGGCCGCGCGAACGCGTGCGGATCACGCTGGTCGAATCGCCCGAGATCGGCATCATCGGCGTCGGCGAGGGTTCGACGCCGCTTCTGCGCAAGTTCTTTGCCGACGCGGGCATCGACGAAGCCGAGTGGATGCCCCGCTGCAACGCGACCTACAAGCTGAATATCCGTTTCAGCGGCTGGTCGACCCGACCGGGCTGTGCGACCTACTCGCATCCATTCCCGACGCAAGTCGATTTGCACACGACGCGGGCGTTCTTCGTGAACTGCCTGACGCGGCGCCTGGGCCTCGACGTCGCGACCCGGCCTGACGACTTCTGCCTCAATGCAGTGCTCGCGGCCGCGCGCAAGGGTCCGCAGGCGACCGAGACCTTTCCGTTCGAGGTGCAGCACGGTTACCACTTCG
>CAVVKQ010000013.1:0-157791 GCA_963748985.1 uncultured Pseudomonadota bacterium | reverse complement strand
GCTAACCGCGGCGCCAGAGCGTCCGGCCGCCGGGCTGGTCTTCGAGCTGTACGCCATTCGACACCAGCAGGTCACGGATCCTGTCTGACTCCTTGAAGTCCTTCGACTTGCGAGCCGCAGCGCGCTCGTCGATCAGGCGCTCGATGTCGGCGTCGGTCAGGGACGATGCGGCTGACGCAGTCTCAGCCGATCCAGCCGTACCCGCGTCGCTCGCCTGCTTCGCCGCGTGCTTGCGCAGGAACACTTCCGGCTCGAGCCCGAGCAAACCGAGTCTGGCACCCAGCACGCGCATTTCCGCAGCCAGCCCCGCTGCCTTGTCGAGATCGCCGGCCGCCTTGGCCGTGTTGACCTCGCGCGCGAGCGCCTGCAGCTCGGACACCGCGATCGGCGTATTGAAGTCGTCGTCCATCGCGGTCACGAACCGCTCGGTGGCTTTCGTCGGCGCCTTCAACGCAACGACCGGGACGCCACGCAAAGACGTATACAACCGCTCGAGCGCTGCATCCGCCTGCGCCAGGCTGTCGGGCGTGTAGTTGATCGGCCCGCGGTACTGGCTGTTCACCATGAAATAGCGCACGACCTCCGGATCGCGCACCCACTCCAGCACTTCGCGAACCGTGAAGAAGTTCCCGAGCGATTTCGACATCTTCTCGTCGTCGACGCGCACGAAGCCGTTGTGCATCCAGACGTTCACGAACGGCGAGTCGCACGCCGCGCAGGTTTGCGCGATCTCGTTCTCGTGGTGCGGGAACTTGAGGTCCATGCCGCCGCCGTGGATGTCGAAGTGCGGGCCGAGGATGTCCACGGACATCGCGGAGCACTCGATGTGCCAGCCCGGCCGCCCCGGGCCCCACGGCGATTCCCAGGCAGGCTCACCGGGTTTTGCTGCTTTCCACAGCACGAAATCGAGCGGATCGCGCTTGGCCTCATCCACTTCGATGCGCGCGCCCGCTCGCAGGTCGGCCAGGCGCTTGCCCGAGAGCCGGCCGTAAGGCTCGAACTTTGCGACGGCGTAGTACACGTCGCCGTTGCTGGCCGCGTATGCGTACCCCTTGTCTACCAGCCGCTGCACCATCGCGACGATCTGCACCACGAACTCCGTCGCGCGTGGCTCACGATCGCCCAGGCGCACGCCGAGCGCCGCGCAGTCTTCCTGGTAGGCCTTGATGAAACGCTCGGTCAGCGCCTGCATCGGCTCACCGTTTGCCCGCGCGCGCTGGATGATCTTGTCGTCGATGTCCGTGATGTTGCGGATGAACGTGACGTCGTAGCCCGACGCCTCGAGGTGACGACGCACGACGTCAAACACGATCAGCATTCGCGCGTGGCCGAGGTGGCAGTAGTCGTAGACCGTGATGCCGCACACGTACATGCGGACCTTGCCCGGCTCGAGCGGCCTGAAGACTTCCTTGTGCCCGGTCAGCGAGTTCTGGATTTGCAGCATGTATCCCTCGTAATTGGGGACGCTCACCTATTTCAGAAATAGGAAATAGGTGAGCGTCCCCTATTTTCCTGCGAGTGCCTGCGCCCGTTCGAGCCGGCCGAGGACACGTTTCGTGCCCATCAAGCCGACGAGCGGCGCGAGTTCGGGCCCGTGAGTCGCGCCGGTCAGTGCCGAGCGCAGCGGCATGAAGAGCCGGGCGCCCTTGCGACCCGTCGCCTCGGCGATGGCGCGCGTCCAGGCCTTGAAGTCGCCGGCACTCGCGCCGTGCAACTGGCCTGCGCTCGCAAAAAACTCCGGTCCCGCCTCGGTGATCTGCGCAGCCGCTTCCACCGAGACCGGCACCGAATCGCTGGCGACCACGGCCACGAGTTCGTCGACCTCGCCGGGAAACAGGACATTGCCCTTCACCACCGCGACGAACTCGCTGCGCCCCTCGCCCGCAGGCAACGCATCGAGGTGTGCTCCGAGCCACTGCTCGATCTGCGCGTCGGTCGAATGCGTCACCGCCTCGCGCTGCCAGTGTCGCAGCTGCGCGTCGTCGAAACGCGCGGCAGAATGGCTGGTGCGCCCGAGGTCGAAGTGTGACGCCAGCTGCTCCATCGCGAGCCAGCCGTCGTGGCCGCAGGCATGCCCCAGGCGGACGAGATAGTTGCAGATCGCAGCGGGCAGGAATCCCTGGTCACGCAGGTCGGTCAGGCTGGCCGCGCCCTCTCGTTTCGACAGCGGCGTGCCGCTGGGAGCCAGCACCAGCGGTAAATGACCGTATTCGGGCAACGGCATGCCGAGCGCTTCGAGCAACAACAGTTGACGCGGCGTGTTCGCCAGGTGGTCGTCACCCCGCAGGACGAGCGTGATGCCCATCGCCGAGTCGTCCACTGCATTACCGAGGAAGAACGACACGCTGCCATCGGCGCGACGGATCACGAAGTCGCCGATGTCGTCGGACTGGAAGCGCTGCGGACCGTGGACGCGGTCCACGAACTCGATGGCGCGATGGTCCGGCACGCGGAAGCGAATCGCCGGTGCTTTGCCAGAGGCGATGCGTCGCTGCACCTCGGCCTGGCTCAAGCCCGCGCACGTGCGCGCATACCGCGGCGGCCTGCCCGCGGCCAGTTGGGTCTTGCGCGAAAGCTGCAGCTCCTCGGGCGAACAGAAGCACGGGTAGGTCTGGGCATTCGCCTCGAGCTTCGCCAGCGCCTCGGCATAAATGGAACTTCGCTCGCTCTGCCGATACGGACCGTGCGGACCGCCAACGTCCGGACCTTCATCCCAGGTGATTCCCAGCCAGCGCAGTTCTTCGAGTTGCCGTTCGAGCAGCGCGTCCTGGCTCCGGCCGGCATCGGTGTCCTCGACGCGCAGCACGAAACGACCGCCCGACGCGCGCGCGACGAGCCAGCTGAACAGCGCCGTGCGGGCGTTGCCCAGGTGCAGCGCTCCCGTGGGGCTCGGCGCAAAACGCGTGGTCTGGGCGGTGACAGGCATGGCCGCGCATCTTACCGGATCGGGTCGATTGCCTTCTCGTCCGGCGCTGGCCCGTGGACCCCGGGACGCTTACCATCCGCGCAGTGTTTTTTCGCCTGGCGGGTACCGAATGTCCCTGAGTGTTCCGATTTTCTCGCGAGTCATGCTGCTCGTCGCCGCCGGACTGTGCGCGCCCGCGTGGTCGCAGGACGCCGCTCCGGCCGGATTGCAGCGGGTCCGTTTCGAAACGACGCTCGGCGCCTTCACGGTCGAGGTCGACCTGGCGCGGGCACCAATCACCTCGGTGAGTTTCCTGCAATACGTCCGTGACCTGCATTACGACGGCACGATCTTCCACCGGGTCATCGGCAATTTCGTGATCCAGGGGGGTGGCTACCTGCCGGATGGCGCCGAAAAACCGGTCCGCGGCGGCGTACCCAATGAAAGCGGCAATGGCCTGAGCAACCGGCGCGGCACGGTGGCCCTGGCGCGCACCGGGGACCCGCACAGCGGGACGTCCCAGTTCTACGTCAACGTCACCGACAATATCGCGCTCGACCCTTCCCCTGCACGCTGGGGTTATGCGGTCTTCGGGCGGGTGGTCGAAGGCATGGACGTCGTCGACCGGATCGCCAGCGTCGCGACTGGCTCCAGTGGCCAATTCCAGGAAGACGCGCCAGTGCAGCCGGTCGTCATCTCGACCGCGCGCATCGTTGGCGAGCCTGCAACGCCCAAGTGAACGCCGACCGCCGCAAAACGCTGTTGATCTCGGACCTGCACCTCGATTCCTCGTCACCCGGGATCGCGCGACAGTTCGTTGATTTCCTGCGCGGCGAGGCGCGGGCAGCGCGTGCGCTCTACATCCTGGGCGACCTGTTCGAAGCCTGGCTCGGCGATGACGACCCCGATCCGGCAGTGCGCTCGATTGTTGCGGAACTGCGCGCGCTGCACGATGCGGGGGTACCCACGTATTTCATGCACGGCAACCGGGACTTTCTCGTCGGCGCGCGCTTCGCGGCCGAGACCGGCTGCACCCTGCTACAGGACGGCACCGTCGTCGACCTGCATGGCGAGCGGGTTCTGCTGATGCACGGCGACGTGCTGTGCACTGGCGACACCAGCTACCAGCGTCTGCGGCGGATTCTGCGCAATCCCCTCACGCTTTTTCTGCTGCGCCATCTGAGCCTCGAGTCGCGGCGAAGGCTGGGCAGGAAGCTGCGGGCGGGAAGCCAGATGCACGTGGGCGCCACGGCGGCCGAGATCATGGACGTGACGCCAGCGGAAATCGTCGACTCGTTGCGGCGGGCTCGCGTCAGCACGCTGGTGCATGGGCACACCCACCGCCCGGCGATTCATTCGCTCGAGGTGGACGGCAAGCCGGCGCGTCGCATCGTGCTCGGCGACTGGTACACGCAAGGGAGCGTGCTCGAGTGGCGCGACGATGGCGTGGAACTGCGCGCGTTGCCGCGCGCTGAAGGGGTTAGGGGTTAGGGGATGGGGGATAGTCGGAGGTGTCGCTGATCTTGGGAAATAGGTGAGCGTCCCCTATTTTCCGACTAACCCCTATCCCCTATCCCCTACCCCCTTCCACCGGCGTGCCGGAATGGAACCGGAACTCGGCGTCCGGCGCCACGGCGAGCTCCGCCTCGACCGCTGCCAACTGCTGCAGGCGCTCGCGCGCACCCTCGCCCCGCTTGTCAGCCAGGCGCAGGTAGAGTCCGGCGTGCCGTGACTCGGCCGCCGCCAGCGACGCATAGAACGGGCCGAGGGGTTCGCCGAGCAACGGAATCAAGCCCATGAACCGCTCGTGCGATCGCGCTTCGATCAGCGCGCCCAGCAGCAGCAGGTCCATCCGGCGTTCGTGTTCTGTATGCCGCAGCGCCTTGCGCAGGCCCTCGGCATAGCGTGACGGGCTGAGGCGCCGGAACGGTACCCGCAGCGCCGTCAGTTGCTGCTGCACCAACTCGAAATGCCGCAACTCCTCGCGTGCCAGGCGCGACATGCGATCCGCCAGCTCGAAGTCCTCAGGGTACGAGAACATCAGGGCGAGTGCCGTCGACGCGGCTTTCTTTTCGCAATTCGCGTGATCGAGCAGCAGTTCCTGCCAACGTTCAACGGCGAGCTGGAACCAGCGCGGATCGGTCGTCGACTGCAGCACGACGGGAACGCTCACCGGCGAGACTTCAGGCCGCCGCGCTCTTGAGCAACTCGTCGATGGTCGCGACGATTGCGGCGGCCGACGGCAAGCGATCGGCCGGCTTCTTCGCGAGCAACCCATCAAGCAACGGCTGCACGTACGCAAGGTTCAGCGGCAGGCGCGGCACCGGCGAATTGGCGTGCATGTAAATCACCGCGAGCGGTGTTTCTGCGATGTACGGCTTGTCCCCGGTAAGCATCTCGAACAGCACGACGCCGAGACTGTAGAGGTCGCTGCGTTCGTCGAGTGGCGAACCATGCCCCTGCTCGGGGCTCATGTAGTGCGGCGTGCCGAAGATCGTGCCGATGCCCGTGATGTCGCTTTCCAGGTGCAACTGGCGCGCGAGCCCAAAATCGATGAAGGCCGCCGAGCCGTCCTCGCGCAACAGCAGGTTGCCCGGTTTGACGTCGCGATGCAGGACGCCAACCTCGTGCAGTGCACCGAGCGCGGCCGCCATCTGCCGTACGTAGCCCAGCGCCTGCCGCGGGTCGAGACGCTCACGCATGCGCGAGCGCAGGTCGCCGCCCGGAAAGAATTCCATGGCGAGGTAGAGGTGGTCGTCCGCGACGCCGATGTCGAAGATGCGCGCGATGTTCGGATGCCGCAGGTGCGCCACGAGATCGAATTCGCGCAGGAAACGATCGAACGTCGTGCTGCCTTCGACGACATCCGGCACCTGCCGGAAAATCTTGAGGACGCGCTGCTCACCCGTGCGCACGTTCTCGGCGAGGAATACGCTCGAGGAACCACCCACCGCGAGGCGGCGCAGGCAGCGATGGCCGCGGATGCGCACCGAACCGAAGCGATCGGGCGGACACTGTTCGCGCGCCGCACGTGAGGTTTCCGCCAGCACGTTGCGACGACGGGCCAGCGCCGTCCGCAGTGCACCACACAGGTCGGCGTGCTCGAAATCCGAGCGCGTCAGCACGGCCAGCGCGCCCATGGACTTTGCCTTTTCCCCGACTGCGCCGGCACCTCCGGGCGCGAAGTAAACGATGGGCGGAAACCCAGGCCGGTCGGTCAGGTCCGCAAGCCATTCCAGGCCGCGCGAGTCCTGCACCTCGTGGTCGAGCAGCACGACGTCGTACGCGACACCGGTGAATCCTGCAGGCAGGCGTCCGCGCGTAGCGGGCTCGTACTCGGCCGGCAACGCATCGCGCCATTCGAGCGTCACGTGATGTGCGAGCGTCTGCCGGTAGTCGGCGCGGTCACTCACGATCAATGCCCGCAACGTCATCGACGCACTCCAAGCCGCAGTCCCAGCACGAGATCGCCGACATTCGTCAGCGTCGGTCCAGTATGCAGCAGATCACCTGCCGCCTCGAGAAAAGTACCGGAATCCGCGCGTGCAAGCGAGACGACGGGATCGCAGCCGGCATCGCGTCCGCGCTGGCACGACTCCGCGTCGACCAGCGCGCCCGCATCACTCGATGCGCCATCGACGCCGTCCGTGCCGGCGGCAAGCAAGTGCGCATCGTGCTGTCCTCGGCGCTCGAGTTCGAGCGCGGCGGCTAGCGCCAGGTGCTGGTTGCGGCCGCCGCGACCCGGCTGAGCTGGCAAACTCACGGTGGATTCGCCGCCCCGGACCTGCACGATACCTGCGGGCTGCCGCACGAGCGACGCGACGAAGCGGGCCCCAAGCTCGGCCGCGTCACCGTCGATGCGAGCACGCAGCAGGCGGGCCTGCAGCCCTTGCGCGCGTGCCGCCGCTGCCGCAGCGCGACAGGCAGACCCAACCGATGCCACGATTCGCACCGGCACTGCGGGCACGTCCGCGCTGCCCTGCGGTCGCGAGTGGACTCGGTCCAGAAGTGCGCGCAGTTCGGTCGGCAGCGCCCCCGCGCCTGGCTCGCCCATGCACTCATCCGGGAACGCATGCAGCAGTCCGGACCCGATGATGCGCGGATCGTCGCCAGGCACGTCGGAGATCATCAGGGCGTGTGTTCGCCGGCCATGCGCGATACGGGCGAGACCACCGCCCTTCAATCGCGAGATGCGCCGGCGTAACGCATTCACCTGCGCGATGGCTGCGCCCGATTGCAGTGCCCACCGATTCAAGGCCTGCAGGTCCGCGAGACCGGCACCGGGAACGAGCCAGTCGACGAGGCTCGAGGCGCCGCCGGAGACCAGGAACAGCACCTGCGCCCTGGCATCCAGTCCCGAGACGAAGTCGACAACACGCTGGCCGGCGGCAAGACTCGCTTCCTCCGGCAAGGGATGCGATCCGTACGTGACTTGCAGACCGTGTGTCGCGGGATTGAAGCCAGCCGGCACGTGACCGACCGGGACGACGATTACGCCGCCGGCAACCTGCGAGTCCAGCGCAGCGACCGCACCTTGCGCCATCGCTGCAGCGGCCTTGCCAACTGCGACCAGGTGCCACGGGCCGCGCAGCGGTCGTCGGGTGAGTTCCTGCTGCACGACCCGTCGTCCGTCGACGGCGCCGAGCGCGGCACGAAAGCAGGCCAGGAGGATGCGTGCGCGGTGAGCAGACGCGTCAGACGACGGCCTTCAGCACACCCGAAGCGGCCGTGCCGGTGTTGCGGGTCTGCTTCGCGAGATCCGACCGCTCGCGCTGCAGTCGGTCGAGGTATTCCGGTGTGATGTCGCCGGTGACGTATTCGCCCGAGAAGCACGACGTGTCGAACTGGCTCACGCCCGAGTCATGGTGGCGCACGGCCTTCACCAGGTCGTCGAGGTCCTGGTAGATCAGCCAGTCCGCGCCGATCAGCCTGGCCACCTCGTCCTCGGTACGGCCCGCCGCGACGAGTTCGGAAGCTGCCGGCATGTCGATGCCGTAGACGTTCGGGTATCGCACCGGCGGCGCGGCCGAAGCGAAATACACCTTGCTGGCGCCCGCTTCACGCGCGATCTCGATGATCTGCGCCGACGTGGTGCCGCGCACGATCGAATCGTCGACCAGCAGCACGTTCTTGCCGCGAAACTCGAGATCGATCGCATTGAGCTTGTTGCGCACCGATTTCTTGCGCTGGCCCTGCTCCGGCATGATGAAGGTGCGGCCGATGTAGCGGTTCTTGATGAACCCTTCGCGGTACTTGACGCCGAGGATCTGCGCGACCTGCATCGCGCTCGTGCGGCTGGTGTCCGGAATCGGGATCACCACATCGATGTCGTGTTCCGGGCGCGTGCGCCGGATCTTGTCGGCCAGCAGTTCGCCCATGCGCAGGCGCGCCTTGTAGACCGAGATATTGTCGATGATCGAATCGGGCCGCGCAAAGTACACGTACTCGAAAATGCACGGCGTGTGACGCACGGGGTTCGCGCACTGCTTCGTGTGCAGGCGGCCGGTCTCGTCGATGTAGACGGCCTCACCCGGACCCACGTCGCGCATCAGCTCGAATCCGCTCTGGTCGAGTGCGACGCTTTCCGACGCGATCATGTGCTCGCGGCCGCGCGGGGTATCGCGCTTGCCGATGACCAGCGGGCGGATGCCGTGCGGGTCGCGGAAGCCGATCACGCCGTGGCCGAGGATCATCGCGACGACGGCGTACCCGCCCTGGATCCGGCGGAACGTGGCGCTGATCGCGGCGAAGATGTCGGCAGCCGACGCACTCGTCGTACCGAACCGCTGCAGCTCGCTCGCGAGCACGTTGAGCAGCACTTCGGAGTCGGAAGAGGTGTTCAAGTGCCGGCGATCCTCGCGCATCAGCACATCCGCGAGTTGCCGGGCGTTGGTGAGGTTGCCGTTGTGTGCGAGGCAGATGCCATACGGCGCATTGACGTAGAACGGCTGCGCCTCGTCGGAACTGTCGCAGCCCGCCGTCGGGTAGCGCACGTGGCCGATGCCGATGTTGCCCTTCAGTTGCAGCATGTGCCGCTGCTGGAACACATCGCGCACGAGACCCACGTCCTTGCGCAGGTACAGCGCGCCTTCGTGCTCCGTCATGATTCCCGCCGCATCCTGTCCGCGATGCTGCAGGACGGTGAGCGCGTCGTAGATCTGCTGGTTGACCGGTGTGAAACCTACGATACCGACGATGCCACACATGGTTGCGCCCTCAGGTACTCGACTCGGTGACGTCGTCGATGACCTGTCGCCCGGTTTCGACATAGCCACCCAGCACGGAGGCCATTTCTACGCCCACTGGAATCAACCTGGACTCTTTCCACCACGGTTCGTCCTGCATCTCCGCGGCCTGCGCCAGCATGACGGCGAAGCCGACGATGACCGCGCCACGGACCAGGCCAAACACGCCGCCCAGGATGCGGTCGAGGCCGAGCGTGAGTCCCGAGCGCTGCACGAGGTAACCAAGCAGGCTGCCGATGACCCAGGCCGTCAGCACCGCGGCGAGCAGCAGGATCATCCGGGCTACCCAGACCTGGAGTTCGGTGTCCGTGAGGGAGCCACCCAGGTAAGGCTGCACGGCTGGCGCGTAGCGCCAGGCGAGCCAGAGGCCCACCAGCCAACCGAGCAGCGCGACTGACTCGCGGAGGAATCCCCTGATTGCTCCGAAAAGCAGGGAAATCAGCACGATGGCGATAAGGATGTAGTCGACTGTCGTCATGCGGCCGGGCGGGTCCTGGCAACCAATTTGAAGGGGCGAATTCTAGCAGAGGGGGGCATCAGCCGCCGGAGACGACGGACACCGGCAGGCCACGGGCTTTGAGCCGCGCAGCAAGTTTCTCCGCAGCCGCCCGGTCGGGCACGGGTCCCGCCCGGACTCGATGCAATGTCTTGCCGGACTTGGACAGCGGCGCGATATACGCCGGTAAGCCGTCGGCCTTGAGGTCGGCTACGAGCTTGCGGGCCGTCGCCTCGGAACCGAAGGCCCCGACCTGCACCGAGAATGCCCCTTTGGCCGGAGCGACTGGCTGCACCGCCGGTTCGATCGCGGCAGGCCTGGCCTCGGGTGCGCGCACAGGCGGTGGCGCCGCGTCCTCGGTAGCCGCGGGTTGGTTCCGCGGCGTCGAGGCGGTTTGCGCCTCGGTCACCGGCGCAGGCGAATCGACGGTCGGCAACGATGGGACCGTGGCCGGTGCCGCCGCGGCGTCCGGACGAGGCTCGAGCTTCGCGCCGTCTGCAACCGCCCCGCCAAGGTCGATGGTGACGGTGCGCGTCTTGTTCGCGCTGCTCGCCAGCGGCCCGCCGGCCCCGAAATCCTTCGGGCCCGAGAGCAGTTCGGGCACCAGGGCGACCGCCAGCAACACGAGGATGCTTGCGCCGATCAGCCTGGCCTTCAGTGGTTCTTCCATCGCGCGAGGATTATAGGGGAACGCGCAAGGCCGCGAGCGCCGGACCGACGACGTGGAAGGAACCGAACACGACGATGCGATCACCCGCCCGCGCAACCTCGGCGGCGCGTTGCAACGCCTCGGGTACCGTGCCCGCCGGCTGCAGATGGACGCCCGCGACGCCCGCCCTGCGTCCGAGTTCCGTCGCGTCGATCGCCCGCGGACCTTCGGCCGTGGCCGCAAACCACTGGTCGATGGACTCGCGCAGGGTACCGATGACGCCGGGCACGTCCTTGTCGCCGAGCATGCCGCAAACGGCGAGCGTGCGGCCCGTCACCGGCAGCGCGCGCAGGTTGGCTGCCAGTGTCCTCGCTGCAGCCGGGTTGTGGGCCACATCGAGTACCCACTCGAAGCCGCGTGCATCGGGCACTCGTTGGAAGCGTCCAGGCAACAGCGCGGACCGCAGCCCGGTGACGATTGCCTCGCGGGACAACGGTAAACGGTCCCGCAGCTGATGGAGTGCCATCAGCACTGTCGCGGCGTTCGCGACCTGGATCGGGCCCGGCAACGATGGTAACGGCAGCGCGGCCAATTCGACTCGATCGCCGACGGTGAAATCCCAACCAGCCGCGCCGGCCGCGTGACCGTCGAAATCGGTGCCCCGCACCAGCAGCCGCGCGCCAATCTCGTGCGCGCATTCACGCACGGACCGCGGCGGCTCGGGAGTGCCGAACACGGCCGGACGCCCCGCACGGAAAATACCGGCCTTTTCGCGGCCGATCGATTCCAGGTCGGGGCCGAGCCAATCCATGTGATCGAGACCGATCGAGACCACCACGGCCACGTCAGGGTCGACGACGTTGACGGAGTCGAGCCGACCGCCGAGGCCGACCTCGAGCACGATCACGTCGGGGACCGCCGTCTCGAAGATCAGCAGTGCCGCGAGCGTGTTGAATTCGAAGAACGTGAGTGAGTCGGGCCCGAGTGCGTCGGCCGCACGCTCGAAGGCCGCGATGAGCGAAGCCTCGGACACCATCGCGCCGTCGATACGGATGCGCTCGCGATAATCGACCAGGTGCGGTGAAGTGAAGGTCGCGACGCGATAGCCGTTCGCACGCAGTACCGCATCGAGGAAGGCGACGCAGGAACCCTTGCCGTTGGTGCCGCCCACCGTAATGACGGGCGCGTGCGGCTTGATCCAGCCGGTGCGCTCGAGGACGCTTGAGATCCGCCGCAGGCCGAGCTCGATCGTCGCCGGATGCAATTGCTGCTGCCAGTCGAGCCAGTCGTCGAGGCGCTCGAATCGCGGTCCGGCCGGCATCGCGGGACCGGTCAGAGCGAGGGGCTTGTTTCGTCTGCGCGCACCAGCGGCGGCCGGCCGAGCATCATCGCGAGCACTGTCGCAACGCGGTCCCGCAGGTCGCGACGGTCGACGATGAGGTCGATCGCACCGTGCTCGAGCAGGAACTCGCTGCGCTGGAAGCCCTCCGGCAACGTCTCGCGCACCGTCTGTTCGATCACACGGGGACCAGCAAACCCGATCAGCGCGCGCGGTTCGGCGATGTTGAGGTCCCCGAGCATCGCGAGGCTCGCCGACACACCGCCCGTGGTCGGGTCTGTGAGCACCGAAATGTACGGGAGCCTCGCCTGTGCCATGCGCGACAGCACTGCGCTGGTCTTGCTCATCTGCAGCAGCGACAGCAGTCCTTCCTGCATCCGCGCGCCGCCACTCGACGAGAAACAGATCAGCGGCAGGCCGTTGGCGAGGCAGTGTTCGGCGCCGCGCGTGAAGCGCTCGCCGACGACCGAACCCATCGAACCGCCGAGGAAGCGGAACTCGAACGCGCAGGCGACGACGTCGATAGCATGCAGCGCGCCGGCCATCACGATCATCGCGTCCTTCTCGCCCACCGTCTTCTGCGCGGCGGTCAGCCGGTCGCGGTACTTCTTGCTGTCGCGGAACTTGAGCGGATCCTCGGGTTCGACTTCGTCCGCGAGCTCGCGTCCAGTGCCCTCGTCGAGGAATCCCATGAGCCGGTCACGCCCCTCGATGCGCATGTGGTGGCTGCACTTCGGGCACACCTGCAGGTTGCGCTCGAGTTCGGCGCGGTAGAGCACGGCGTCGCACGCAGGGCACTTGATCCACAGGCCCTCGGGGACGGACCGCGAGCGGCGTTCCGTCTTGATGCGCGAGGGGATGATCTTTTCGAACCAGGTCACGACACGGCTCCCGTGGGCGGACGGCGCAGTTTACCCGAAGGCAGTCCGAATCCGGCGGGGTAGTCGGCGCCGACGAAATACAGGCCATCCGGCGGTGCCGTGGGCCCGGCCTCGCGCCGGTCGCGCCCCCGCAGGACTGCCGACAGCCATTCGACGGTGCGCTCGCCGCGGCCGACCAGGATCAGGCTGCCCGCGATGTTGCGAACCATGTGATGCAGGAAAGCGTTGGCACGCACCCGGAGGTCGACGTAAGGGCCGTGCGTTCGACCGACAGTTCCATGAGTTCGCGCAAGGGAGTTGGCGACTGGCATTCAGACGCGCGGAAAGCGGAAAAGTCGTGGTGCCCCACCAGCGCCTGCCCGGCTTCGTGCATGCACGCGGCATCGAGTTCGTGCCGGATCCAGCAGACGCGCTGCCGCTCGAGCGCCGGGCGCATGCGCCGGTCGAGTACGCGGTAGTGGTAACGCCGCGCCGTTGCATGGTGGCGCGCGTGAAAATCGTCGGGTACGACATGGGCCCAGAGCACGGAGATTTCCGCCGCGACGTTGGCGTTCGCGCCGAGCATCCACGCATGCAGGGGCCGCTCTGCCGTCGTGTCGAAGTGCGCCACCATCTCGAGCGCATGCACGCCGGCGTCGGTGCGCCCGGCAGCAGTGAGTTCGACGGGATGGTCGGCGACCTGTGCCAGCGC
This sequence comes from uncultured Pseudomonadota bacterium, assembly GCA_963748985.1. Taxonomy (GTDB): domain Bacteria; phylum Pseudomonadota; class Gammaproteobacteria; order Steroidobacterales; family Steroidobacteraceae; genus RPQJ01. Next base: position 144,585 of record CAVVKQ010000013.1, on the reverse strand, counting down.
GCGCTGCAGGTCGCCCTGCACGCTGCGCGCATGCGACTGGAACTGCCAGCCGGCGAACGCCGAGCCGTCGTACTCGATGCCGAGCGCCAGACGCGGCACGAGCCTGCCCGTCAGGGCAGGCTGGCGATCAGCCGCTCCGCTTCCTGGCGCTGGGTCGAACTGCCTTCCTGCAACACTTCGTCAAGGATGCTGCGGGCGCCTTCCGGGTCACCCATGTCCATGTACGCACGCGCGAGGTCGAGCTTGGTGCCGACTTCGCTCATCGTCGCCGGCTCGCCGCCCAGGTCGTAATCGACATTGCCTGGGAGATTCGCGGTCAACCCCGTCGAATCGAGCACAGGCAATTCACCCGTTACGTCGAGAGCAGGCAGTACTCCCGTTGCACCGGTCAGGTCGACGATGCCCTCGAGCGATTCATCGCTTGGCAGCATCGCCGTGTCGTCGACCATGCGCATCAGTGCCGTCGAGTTGAGCAGGTCGGTATTGTCGTCCTCGAGCAGTTCCTTGCCGCCGCCCATCATCGTGGTTTCGATGGTGTCGCTGCTGGCGCGCTTGCGCGCGTCACTGGCCTCGCCGGCGTCGAGCGACTCGAGATCGCGCAGCGTGTCGAGATCGAGGCCGAGACGATCGACCGTGACCTCCTGCGTATCGCCGGTCGTATCGCCGGCGCTGCTGATGCGCGGCATTTCGATCGTCGGCAGCACCGTGGATTCTTCATTGCCACGGGCCGGCTCGTCGAAGATGAAATCGATGCCTGAGCGCTCGATCGGCGCAATCTCGGTGTCCGACTCCGTCAGGTCCATGTCGGGCCCGGCCGAATCGCCGGCCGGAATCGTCAGGTCGAGCGTGCCGGTCGAGCCGTGCAGCTCCATGTCAAGCGAATCGGATGCTGCGGAACTCGGGCTGCTCGCAAACAGCGCATCGCCCGGCGCAATCTGCTTGCCCATGATCAGGACCTTGTCCCATTCACCGGCCGGCGCGTCCATGCGTGTCGTGTCGAGGTCGTGGGCCAGATCGAGGAACCGGTCCTTGTTGCCCCAGACGAAATAGATTTCGAGCAGTTTCAGCTTGAGGTCGCGACGCTGCGGTTCGCGCTTCATCGCGAGCTGCACGAGGTCCGCTGCCTGGTCGTACAAGCCGTACGCCATGTGGAAGTCGGCCTCGGCCAGCGGATCGCCCGATTCCATGCTCGCCGGGCCGTCACCCGACAACGTGTCCTCGACCGTGACGGCCTTGCGCTTCGGCTCAGGTGTGCGTGCGGCAGATGCTGCTGCAGCCGCAGACGCTGCGACGGTCGCGCCACGTCCGGTGCTTTCGCCGCCACCCCGTTCTTCGACGAGGATGTCCGTGTCGCGCGAACGCGGCGTGTACCTTGGTCCCGAGCCACGACCGTCGCGCGAACCGAGCGCCTCTTCCAGCGACTCTTCCGCGCTGCCACGTTCGCGGCGCAGGCGCTGGATCAGAAAGGCGCCAAGGCCCGCGGCCAGCAAGCCGAGCAGCACCCACCAGTAGTCGGTGACGCGCTCGAGCAGGCTCGGCTGCGGCGGCTCGACAACTGTCTTTTTCGGCTCCTTCGGCTTGTCGGGCTGCGCCGGCTCTGCAGTTGCAGGCGCCTCGGGTGCAGCGTCCACCGCGGTTGCATCCGGCTCGGTCGGAGTGACGCCGGGCGCGGCCGCCCCATCCGCAGGCACTGGCGCACCGCCCTGCAATGTCGCGAGTTCGGCGTTGCGCACTTCGAGCAGGCGCCTGGCTTCGGCGAGTTCGCTCTCGAGCTGTCTGACGCGCGTTTCAAGATCGCCTGACTGCCGCGGCGGCCGGCGTTCCAGTGGTCGCAGCGGGCGCAGCGGGTGCTGCAGCCGCAGGCCTGGTGGACGTGGACGGCGCTGCAGTGCCCTGCTCCGGCGTGACGAGGCGGAGCGTGCCGGCTTCGCTTGCAGCAGCGGTGGCCGTGCCGTTCCGCCATGCTTCGTACTGTCGGGCCACTTCGGCCGACGCGTCGCTCGCTGACACGGAACTGATCTGGCTGGCGTCCGGAATGCGCAGCAAGCTGCCGGAACGCAGGACGTTGATGTTGCCGTCGAACGCCTGGGGATTGTTCTGGAAGATTGCAACCATTGCCTGATTGACGTTCGAGCGCGAGCCTGGGTTCGCGGCACTGGCGATTTGCCAGAGCGTGTCGCGGTTACGAACCCGGTATGTGCTGCCCGGCTCGATGCTGGGGGCCGCCGCAGGCTCGGCGGCGCTGGCGCGACTCGAGGAGCGAACGGATTCCGTCGTCGTGTCGGCGACCGGAGCCGCGGAACGCGTGCTGGTGGCGCCGCCCGAACTGACACGGGGGGCCGCCGCGACAGGCTCGCCCGCCGCCGGACCCGGCGCATAGACCGGCGGGTCGAGCAGCACCGTGTATTCACGGAGCAACCTGCCGCGCGGCCAGTTGGCCTCGACCAGGAGCGTCACGAAGGGTTCGGTGACCGGCCGGGGCGAGGTGACGCGCAGGACATCCCTGCCGTCCACGCCCTTGGCAACCCGGAAGTTGAAATCGACCAGGAACGCCGGGCGATCGAGGCCGTAGCGGATGAAGGTGTCGCTGGAGGCAAGCGCGGCACGCAGCGCCCCGAGGTCCTCCTGGTTCGCCGAGACCAGCTCGATTTCGGCGTCAAAGGGCTGATTCAACGCTGAATTCAGCTTGATTTCGCCCAGGCCGAGCGCGTAGAGGGCGCCCGGGGCCAGCAACGCGCTCATGAGCAGGACGCGGCGTACAGCAGTCTTCATCGAGTCTCCCACCAATCGCGAATCGTGGCTCGGCCGCAGCGGTACGCCACGGGTCCGTTGGGTTCGCGGATCGACAACCAATTAAACATAACTATATCCCACGGTCACGTCCGCACCCAACAAGACTGCGGCTGCAGGCGCCTTTGTAGCCCTTTGGTCCGGCAATTGCCGGACATGCTGCACATTTCCGTCCCGTACCCAACCGGGGCGCCGTGAAGTCAGGTTATCACCGGTGTACTGGACCGGACCTCGGCATTCTGGGCCCTGTGCCGCAGGTAGTGGTCGGCCAGCACGAGCGCGAGCATCGCCTCGGCGATGGGCACGGCCCGGATGCCGACGCAGGGGTCGTGGCGGCCAGTCGTGACGACCTCGACCGGTTGCCCCGCTACGTCGATCGAGCGGCCCGGCTTGACGATGCTCGAGGTCGGCTTGATCGCCATGCTGACAAGCACGTCCTGGCCTGATGAGATGCCACCCAGCGTGCCGCCGGCTTCGTTCGAGAGGAAACCCTGCGGCGTCATCTCGTCGCGGTGCTGCGAACCTCGCTGTTCGATGCTGGCGAAGCCTGCGCCGATCTCCACCCCCTTGACGGCATTGATGCTCATCATCGCGTGCGCGAGGTCGGCATCGAGCCGGTCGAACACCGGTTCGCCCAGGCCCGGCGGAACTCCGGTGGCCACGACATTGACGCGGGCCCCGATCGAATCGCCGTCGCGACGCAGCGCGTCGATCATGGCTTCGAGGTCGGGCACGCGCGCGGGCTCTGCACAGAAAAACGGGTTGGCGTCGATGGCCCCGCGATCGAGCATGGCGAGCCTTATCGAGCCCATCTGCGCCAGGTAGCCGAAGATTTCGATGCCCTTTGCGGCAAGGAACTTGCGCGCGACTGCGCCGGCGGCCACGCGCATCACCGTTTCGCGCGCCGAAGAGCGGCCGCCGCCGCGGTAATCGCGCAGGCCGTACTTCTGCTGATAGGTGTAGTCGGCGTGGCCCGGCCGGAATCGATCCTTGATTTTTTCGTAGTCGTACGAACGCTGGTCGGTGTTCTCGACGAGCAGGCCGATCGGCGTCCCGGTGGTCACTCCTGCGAAGACGCCCGAGAGGATGCGCACGCGGTCCGGTTCGTGACGCTGGCTGGTGTACCTGGAGGTGCCCGAGCGACGACGTTCGACATCACGCTGGATGTCTTCTTCCGTAAGGAGCAGTCCGGGCGGACAGCCGTCGACGATGCAGCCGAGCGCCGGACCGTGGCTCTCGCCGAAGGTCGTCACGGTGAACAGCGTTCCGAATGTGTTGCCCGACATGCCTAGCTCGCCCCGGAAAGCTCATGACGGTGCCTGCGGAGGTCGTCTTTCGTCAACAGGAAGACTCCGCCGCCGCCGTGCTCGAACTCGAGCCACACGAAAGGCACGCCCGGATAGGCTTGCTGCAACCGTCCCTCGCTGTCGCCCACTTCGACCACCAGGACACCGCCCGGCGCGAGGTGAGCATCGGCATCGCGGAGGATTCGACGCACCACGACCAGCCCATCGCTGCCGGCACGCAACGCCATGTCCGGCTCGTGCAGGTACTCGCGCGGGAGTGCATCCATTTCCGCATCGCTGACGTACGGCGGGTTCGACACGATCAGGTCGTAGACCGCGTCGCCCAGCGGCTCGAACGTGTCGCCCAGGTGCAGCCGCAGGCGCGCACCGACGCCATGACGCTGCACGTTGCGTGCTGCGACTTCGAGCGCGTCGGGAGAGAGGTCCACGGCATCAACCCGAGCCTGCGGAAATCGCAGCGCGCACGCGATGGCAATGCAACCCGAGCCGGTACCGAGATCGACGACCCGCAGCACGCGCGCGGGATCGATCCATGGCGCAAAACCCCTGGCGATCAGCTCGGCGAAGGGCGAGCGCGGCACGATCACGCGCTGGTCGATTTCGAATTCGAGTCCGGCGAACCACATCCGGCCCATCAGGTAGGCAACGGGTATACGGCGGCGCAACCGCTCCGCGAACAGGCCGAGTACGTGGTCGACCTGCGGCCTGCCCGGCTTGACCGTATACGCGATCCCGGCATCGGCATGGTCGAGCCCGAGCGCATGGAAGACGAGCGCCGCAGCGTCATCCCGCGCATCCGTGGTGCCGTGCCCGTAGGCGAGCCCGGCGGTGTCGAACTCCCGCGCGCCAAAACGGATCAGCTGCGCGACGGTGGGCACGGCTGGCGGCTTGCGGGTGAACGGGCTCGGGGTCGTCGGCATGGTTGCTGCGGTCCTATGGGATAATCGGTGCGATGACTACCCGCCCCCTGTTTCGAATCACACTGGCCGTCATTGTAGCGTTTGCGCTCGGGCTGATACTCGCTCGCGTGTTCGTCAAGCTGCGAGAAGTGCCGGTGCCGTTGACCGAAAGCGCGACGATCCTGCCGCAACCGCGTGAACTGCCCCCGCTCGATCTCGTCGACCAGGACAATCGCCCGCTACCGCGCGACTTTCTGCGCAACCGCTGGACGATCGTGTTTTTCGGCTTCACGCAGTGCCCGGACGTGTGCCCCACGACGCTCACGACGCTCGCGCAGATGAAGCAGAAGCTCACCGACCTGCCGGCGGAACAGCAGCCGCGCGTGCTGCTGGTGAGCGTGGATCCCGAACGGGACACGACCGCCGTTCTCAAACCCTACGTGACGTTCTTTGACCCTTCGTTCATGGGTGCGACTGGGACGCTCGCGGCGACCGGGCAGGCGGCCAGTGCATTCTCGGTTCCGTTCGCCAAGGTACCGCTGCCCGGCGGCGGTTACACGATGGACCACGGCGCCGGACTCTTCGTGGTCTCGCCCGAGGGCGCGCTCGCTGCCTATTTGTCGCCGCCGTTCGATGCCACTGTCCTGGCTCGCGATTTCCGCACGGTCGTGCAGTATTTCGAGGATTCGCACCGATGACCGTCGAGGTCGAACGCTCTGGCGGCGACGAACTGTTCGCCCTGCTGCAGAAGGTCCTCCCGCAGCACCTGCTCTCGCGCGGCATGCATGCGCTGGCGCGCAGCCGCCAGCCGGCCGTGCGCAACCTCATCCTGCGCACCGTGCTGCGGTCGTACCCGCAGATCGACATGCACGAAGCCTTGCAGCCCGACCCGTTCACCTACGAATCGTTCAACGCCTTTTTTACGCGCGAGTTGCGACCAGGGGCCCGTCCGATCGCCACTGACGCTCGTGCCCTCGTTTCGCCGGTCGATGGAACCGTGAGCCAGCTCGGCCGCACGACTGCGGGCGCGCTGTTGCAGGCCAAGGGCATGCAGTACTCGTGCGCAGGCCTGCTGGCAGACGTGCCGGCCGCGGCTCGCTACCACGGGGGCAGTTTCGCGTGCCTGTACCTGGCGCCGTACAACTATCACCGCATCCACATGCCGTGTGACGCGGTCCTGCGCGCCACTCGCTATGTGCCGGGACAACTGTTCAGCGTGAATGCCGCGACAGCCCGCACGATCCCGGATCTGTTCGCCCGCAACGAACGCGTCATCTGTGATTTTGACACCGCTGACGGCCCGCTCTGCCTGGTGCTGGTAGGCGCGCTCTTCGTCGGCAGCATCGAGACCGTATTTGCCGGCGAGATCAACCCACCGCCCGGTCGCGGCGGCCAGGTTCGCCTGATCGAATCGGGTGTCGGGCGCACGTTCAGGCGCGGCGAGGAGCTCGCACGCTTCAACATGGGATCGACCGTGATCGTGCTGACCGGCGCAGCCGTCGCGTTTGCGCCGCGCGTCGAGCCCGGCGAACCGGTCCGGCTCGGCCAGATGCTCGCGCGATTCGGTGCATGACGCCGGGCGCGGCAGCGGACGCGGAGTGGCGGCCCACGGCCGATCTCGCGCGGTTGCGACTGCGCGCTGATCTGCTGGCGCGGGTTCGCACCTATTTCAGTGCAACCGGCGCGCTCGAAGTCGAGACACCGGCGCTCGTCCGCACGGCCGTGACCGACGTGCACCTCGAGTCGTTGCGCGTCGCGGACGATGCGACACGCGGGGCGACCATCGGCTACCTGCAGACTTCGCCCGAGTACGCGATGAAGCGGCTGCTTTGCGCCGGGGCGCCCGACATCTATCAGGTCTGCAAAGTGTTTCGGGCTGGTGAACGCGGCAGGCGACACAATCCGGAATTCACGATGCTCGAATGGTATCGGCACGGGCTCGACCACCACGCACTGATGCGCGACGTCGAAGCCCTGATCCGGCACGTGCTGGAACCCGTGCGGACTTTCTCGGCCAGCGAATCGATCACGTACTGCGACGCCTTCCAACGGCGCCTGGGCCTTGATCCGCTGCATGCGCCGGTCGACGCGATCATGCAGGCCATCGAAAACGCTGGCACTCCCGTGCCGGATTCGATGCGCGCCGGAGCTGCGCGTGACGACGCGCTCGACCTCGCCATGGGCACTGTCGTGGCGGAGTCGTTTGCAAACGATCGGCTTACTTTCCTCTACGACTTTCCGGCGAGCCAGGCTGCACTGGCGCAGATCCGCGGCGAAGTGGCCTCGCGCTTCGAGGCGTTCTGGGGCCCGCTGGAACTCGCCAATGGCTTTCACGAGCTGGGATCGGCGCCGGAACAGGGTTCTCGGTTTGCGGCCGACCTCGCTCGACGCCGCACAAGCGGTCAGCCCGTGCGCGACGTCGACCGGTTTTTCCTGGACGCGCTTGCGTCGGGCCTGCCGCCCTGCGCCGGTGTGGCGCTCGGCTTCGATCGTCTCGTGATGGTCGCGGCGCGCGCGGAACGCATCGACGACGTAGTCACGTTTCCCTACGAGCGGGCCTGACCGGCCCGCGTTTACCCGCACGGAATCCTGCGACGATGCATGCATTGAACGATGACGTCCGTTCCCTCGCCAAGCCGGCGTTGTACGAAGAACTCGAGTCGAGCCTGCGCGGATTGCTCGCGGGCGAGCCGAACCTGATCGCCTGCGCCGCGAACATGTCGTCGCTGCTGTACTGGAGCCTGCCCGACCTGAACTGGGTGGGGTTTTACCTGCTCGATGAGGTGTCGGGTGACCTTCTCGTCGGGCCGTTCCAGGGCAAGCCTGCCTGCGTGCGCATTCCGCTCGAAAAAGGTGTCTGCGGTGCCGCCGCAGCGCAGCGTCGCACGCTCGTCGTGCAGGACGTGCATGCGTTCCCGGGTCACATTGCGTGCGACTCGGCGTCCAACTCGGAAGTGGTGGTGCCGATCGTGCTGGCGGATGGTCGACTGCTCGGCGTGCTCGATCTCGACAGTCCGTTGCACAACCGGTTTGACGACGAAGGATGCGCGGGGACTGGAGCGACTGGTCGCGGTCTTCGTGGCTGCGATTGCGGCCGTGAAGTTACCAGGGGCGGACGGTCGGTGAGGGCGTTCGTTCCGGGTCTTGTCCGGGCGAGCGGAAAGGCAGACACGCTCGCCCGGAAAAGACCCGGAACGAACACCTGATCGACCGCGCCTGTGCGAATTCTCGCCAGGGCCCGAGAATTCGCACGGCGCATGCAACGTCGACGCGTCACCGGCTCAGGATGGGGTGAGACCCGCAATCCCCCTGACTGTGCCACCAAACTGTGTTGATGGAGCTCGTTCTGATCCGAGCCGTACGCCGAATGCCGGGCGCCCTCGTCACTTTCAGCCAGGAGCGAAAGCTGGGGTTGTCGTTCCGACTAACCCCTATCCCCTATCCCCTAACCCCTTGGTTCAGCTCTTCGCGCGACTCAGGTACTCGGACGTCCGCGTGTCGACCCGGATGATCTCGCCTTCGTTCAGGAACAGCGGCACGCGCACCATCGCACCCGTCTCGAGCTTCGCCGGCTTCTGGCCACCCGTCGCGGTGTCGCCGCGCACGCCCGGGTCGGTCTCCACGATCTTGAGTTCAACGTGGGCCGGCGCGTTCACCGACAGCGGCACGCCGTTCCACAGCATGACCGTGCACATCGTACCGTCCTTCAGCCACATGGCCGAGTCGCCCATCGCTTCCTTGCCGGCCGTGTGCTGCTCGAAGTTTTCCGGAACCATGAAATGCCAGAAATCGCCGTCGCTGTAGAGATACTGCATCTCCGATTCCTGGATGTCCGCGCCTTCGACGGTGTCACCGGACCTGAAACTGCGTTCGAGCGTGCGACCCGACTTCAGGTTGCGGATGCGCACGCGGTTGAACGCCTGGCCCTTGCCGGGCTTCACGAACTCGTTCTCGACGATCACGTAGGGATCGTTGTCGATCATGATCTTGAGGCCGGACTTGAATTCGTTCGTGCTGTAAGTGGACATCGGTATGCTGCGCCTGGACGGATGCGGTTGAACCGGGAGCGGCAGGCACCGACGATGGCGGGCTGCCGATTGGTAGCCGCATATGTTACCTGCAACCCCCCTCCTCCGTCACCACGGCCCGACCGCCTGGCAACGGGCTGCAGGACTGCATTGCGCTGCTGGTGGTCACGCGTGCCTGCGCAATCCATTGCGGCTGCCGTTTTGCGGCACCGCCTTGAAGACAATGCTGCCACCTGCGTCACGCTAGGCGCGCAGACCCCGATGCTATGATCCGCGGGAATTTGACATTACACGTGCGCGGGGGCCCGGAGGCCTGGTCCGTGCCTGACGGGGTAGGCAATTGGGCGAAATCAGCGCCATTCCAGTGGTCGTCCTCTCAAGGCAGCAGGACCCCGTCGAGATCATCAACAGCACACTGCGCAACGCGGGCCAGGCGGTTCACTGCACGTGGGTGCGAGACCTCGGCGACCTCGCGGACGCGCTCGTCACGCCCGATCGCGCCACAGCTGCTGTTCATCTGCGTCTCCGACTCGGAAGAACTCGGCAACGCAATGGAGCAACGCGCTCGCCTCGCTCCCCGTGTGCCGGCCCTCGTGGTGCGCGATTCAATTACCGAAGCCGACCTCATTCGTGGCCTCGAGCTCGGCGCCGCCGACGTCGTGACTTTGACTGCACGCGGGCGGTTGCAGGCCGTCGCCACGCGCGCACTCGACGCCGCACGGCTCGACAATGCGCTGAGCGGCACGCTGGCGTCCGCCCACCAGTACCGCGACCAGATGCGTGCGTTCATGACGGGCTCGACCGATGCGATCGCGCACGTGCAGGAAGGCATCGTCGTGGACGTCAATCCCGCCTGGAGCGAACTCTTCGGGCACGCGGATCCGGGCGACCTGCTCGGTCAGCCGCTCATGGACATGTTCGACGCCCGCAGCCATGCGGCCCTCAAGGGCGCACTCGTCGCCGCGGCGCAGGGTCGCTGGTCCGGTCATGCATTGAGCGTGATTGCGCTGCAGCCCGCTGGCGGTTCGCAACCGCTGGAACTCAGCTTCGAACGCTTCGAGTTCGAGGGCGAACCGGCCGTGCGCCTGCGTGTCGCCACGCAGAAACGCGATCTCGAGTCGCTGGCAAACCAGCTCGAGCAGGCCATGCGCCTTGATTCGTCCACCGGACTCCTGCGTCGCGCAGCATTCATTGATTCGGCGCAAGCGCGCGCGGTACAGCCACTCAAGGCTGGCCTGCGCGCCGTTGCCTACCTGTCGCCGGACAGCTTCGACAACATCGAACTCGAATACGGACCGATCGTGGCGGAGGAAGTGCTTGACGCACTTTCACGCCGCGTGCACGAGCAACTGCAGCCCGGCGACCTGGCGAGCCGGGTCTCGCCACACGGCGTCGCGCTGCTCGTCGAGCGCGGCAACCCGCGAGACCAGGAAGCCTGGCTGGCGAAGCTGCGCGAGCGCATCGCCGCAGAACCGTTGCTGGCCGACAAGGCCTCGGTCGAACTCACGTGCAGCATTGGTTCGGCTCCGCTGCCCAGCCATGCCAGCTCGCTGCAGAAGGCGCTCGAGACTGCGATCGCTGCGCAGCGTGTGGCAGCCGATGCTGGCGGTGACCGCTGTCTGCACCGCGAGGCGGCGGGTGCCAGGCCTGCGATCGACGAAGCCGATCGCGCCTGGGCGAACCAGATCAAGGCTGCGCTGATGGCAAACCGGTTCCGGCTCGTGCAGCAGCCGATCGCGAACCTCGTCGGTGAAGACCGGCCGATGTTCGACCTGCTGGTGCGCATGCTCGACGAATCCGGGCAGGAAGTCCTGCCGACCGAGTTCCTCGCCGCGGCCGAACGCACCGACCTGATGAAGAACATCGACCGCTGGATCGTCGGCGCCGCCATGTCTTTCTGCGCTGCGAAGCAGCCCTACCGGGTCTTCGTGCGTCTCTCCCGCGATTCGATGCATGACCAGACTCTCGGCACGTGGCTGCAACAGCAGCTCAAGGCGTCGGGCGTCGAGCCCAGCCGCATCGTGTTCGAGATCACGGAAGAGATGGCGCACGAAAAGCCGCGCGAGGCGCGCTCGCTGCAGGGCCTGCTCTCTGCGCTCGGGATCGAATTCGCCGTCGAGCACTTCGGCGCTTCCGGCGACGCCGCCGCACTGCTGCACCGCCTGCCCGTCAATTACGTGAAGATCGACGGCGCGCTGATGCAGGGTCTCGCCAACGACCGCCCATTGCAGGAACGCGTGAAGGCGCTGGTCGACGTGGCGCGCGAACACGGCGTGACGACGATCGCCGAACGCGTCGAGGACGCGAACACGATGGCCGTGTTGTGGCAGCTCGGCATCGAGTTCATCCAGGGCTATTTCGTGAACAGCCCGGAACGGGTCGTCATGTGAGGAAGGGATTAGGGAGTTAGTGAATAGTGAATAGTCGGAAGCGCGCCGGGCAGCGATCTCACTAATCACTAACCACTAACCACTACTCACTACCCACTACTCACTCACAAGCCCCTTATTCCACTTCCAGCCCTTCCGCCTTGCGCCAGCCACGCGGCAGCACGGCGCCGCGCTGTCCGCGTTCGCCCCGATACTCCGCCAGATCCCTGTACGACAACCCCATCGTGCGGTCGCCGCAGAGCACCTTGAGCGTCTGACCCGGCGCGACGGCTGCAATTGCGAGCAGGGTCTCGGGCTCGACCAGCGATTTCCTGGTCGAGATGCCGAAGATCTTGTTGCCCTTGCCGCGCGGCAGTTCGGGCAGGTCGGCCACCGGGAACGTCAGCAGGCGCCCTTCCGAATTGACGGCAGCGAGCAGGGGCTCATCACCCGGCGGCACGAACGCTGGCGCAATCGCCGCGTAGCCGTCCGGCACGTTGAGCACGGCCTTGCCCGCGCGGTTGCGGCTGTGCAGGTCTTCGAGCTTGACGACGAAGCCGTAGCCCGCACTGCTCGCCAGCACCCAGCGTTCCGCGGGATCGCCGATCAGCACGCCTGGGAACGTGGCGCCGTCGGGCGGATCGAGCCGACCGGACAACGGTTCGCCCTGGCCACGTGCCGACGGCAGCGTGTGGGCCAGCAGGCTGTACGCACGACCCGTGCTGTCGAGGAACACTGCGAACTGCGTGCTGCGGCCCTTGGCGAAGGTGCGATATTCGTCACCGGTCTTGTACGAAAGGGTGCGCGGATCGATGTCGTGTCCTTTCGCGGCACGGACCCAGCCGCTCTTCGACAGGACGACCGTCGTCGGCTCGCTCGCGACGAGTTCGGTCTCGTCGATCGCCTGCGCGGCGGCACGCGCCACCAGCTTGCTGCGGCGTTCATCGCCGTACTTGAGTGCGTCCGCCTGGATCTCGTCGCGCACCAGCTTCTTGAGCCTGGCCTTGCTGCCGAGCAGTTTCTCCAGGCTGTCACGTTCCTTGGCGAGTTCGCCCTGCTCGCCGCGGATCTTCATTTCCTCGAGCCGGGCGAGGTGGCGCAGCTTGGTTTCGAGGATCGCCTCGGCCTGTGCATCGGAGAGCTGGAAGCGCGCGATCAACGCCGCTTTCGGCTCGTCCTCGGTGCGGACGATGCGGATGACTTCGTCGAGGTTCAGGTACGCGATCAGCAAGCCGTCGAGGATGTGCAGCCGCGCGTTGACCTTCTCGAGCCGGTACTGCAACCGGCGCGTGACCGTGTCGACGCGGAACGACAGCCACTCCTCGAGCAGCGCGCGCAGCCCCATCACACGCGGGCGTCCATCGCGTGCGATGACGTTCAGGTTGACGCGGTACGTGCGTTCCAGGTCCGTCGTCGCGAACAGGTGCGCCATGACCTGCTCGGTGTCGACGCGATTGGAACGAGGCGTGATTACAAGGCGCGTGGGATGCTCGTGATCGGACTCATCGCGCAGGTCCTCGATCATCGGCAGCTTCTTCGCGCGCATCTGCGCCGCAATCTGCTCGAGCACCTTCGAGCCGGAGACCTGGTACGGCAGCTCCGTCACGATGATTTCGCCGTCCTCCATCTCGAAGCGGGCACGGGCACGGAAAGTGCCGTTGCCCGATTCATAGATCTTCTGCAGTTCCTCGCGCGGGGTGATGATTTCCGCGCCCGTCGGGAAATCCGGGCCGAGCACGTGCTCGCAGAGCTGTGCCGTCGACGCTTTCGGCTCGTCGAGCAGGCGGACGCAGGCCGCCGCGACTTCGCGCAGGTTGTGCGGCGGAATGTCGGTGGACATCCCCACGGCGATGCCCATCGCTCCGTTCAGCAGCAGGTTCGGCAGCCGCGCGGGCAACAGCTGCGGCTCGTCGAGCGAACCATCGAAGTTGGGCTGCCAGTCCACCGTGCCCTGGCCCAGCTCGGACAGCAGGACTTCGGCGTAGCGTGAGAGTTTCGACTCGGTGTAACGCATCGCCGCGAACGACTTCGGGTCGTCCGGCGAACCGAAGTTGCCCTGCCCTTCCACGATCGGATAGCGGTACGAGAACGGCTGCGCCATCAGCACCATGGCTTCGTAGCAGGCCGAGTCACCGTGCGGGTGAAACTTGCCGATCACGTCGCCGACCGTGCGGGCCGATTTCTTGGGCTTGGCAGTGGCGGCGAGACCGAGCTCGCTCATCGCGTAGATGATGCGGCGCTGCACCGGCTTCAGGCCGTCGCCGATGTGCGGCAGCGCGCGATCAAGAATCACGTACATCGAATATTCGAGGTACGCACGCTCCGTGAACGTCCGCAACGGCTGGCGCTCGACGCCCTCGAAATCGAGCGCCGCGGTCGAATCGGTGTCTTTGCTCTTGCTCATCGTTACTCTGCCGCCACCTCGTCGATCGCCTCGATCGGCGCGACGACACTGGCCAGGTTGCCTTTCGTCTCCAGCCAGTCACGACGGTCGGACGCGCGCTTCTTGGCGAGCAGCATGTCCATGAGCTGGTCGGCGTTGTCCGCGGCATCGACGGTGAGCTGGACCAGGCGGCGCGTCTCGCGCGCCATGGTGGTTTCGCGCAGCTGCAGCGGGTTCATCTCGCCGAGACCCTTGAAGCGCGTGACCGACGGCTTCACGCGCGCATTCTCGGCGCGGATACGCTCGAGAATGCCGTTGCGTTCGGCGTCGTCGAGCGCGTATTCGACGTTCTTGCCGTAGTCGATGCGATAGAGCGGCGGCATTGCCACGTAGACGTGCCCTGCCAGCACCAGCGGCCGGAAGTGCCGCAGGAACAATGCACAAAGCAGCGTGGCGATGTGCAGGCCGTCGGAGTCGGCGTCCGCGAGGATGCAGATCTTGTCGTAACGGAGGTCCTTGACCGCGTCGGAACCCGGCTCGACACCGATCGCCACGGTGATGTCGTGGACTTCCTGCGACGCCAGCACGTCGGCCGCCTCGACCTCCCAGGTATTCAGGATCTTGCCGCGCAACGGCATCACCGCCTGGAACTCGCGATCGCGTGCCTGCTTGGCGGAGCCGCCGGCCGAGTCGCCTTCGACGAGGAACAGTTCGGCCCGCTTCGGATCCTGGCTGCTGCAGTCCGCGAGCTTGCCGGGCAGTGCCGGGCCGGCCACCACGCGCTTGCGCGCGATCTTCTGGCTTGCCTTCAACCGCGTCTGGGCGTTGAGGATGGCGAGCTGGGCGATCTTCTCGCCGGCTTCGGGATGCTGGCTCAGCCACAAGCCGAACTGGTCCTTGACGATGCCGGATACGAACGCAGCGGGTTCGCGCGACGACAGGCGCTCCTTGGTCTGCCCGGCGAACTGCGGGTCGCGCATCTTCATCGAGAGCACGTAGCTGGTGTCGTCCCAGACGTCCTCGGGCGACAGCTTCAGGCCGCGCGGCAGCAGGTTGCGGAACTCGCAGAACTCACGCACTGCCTCGGTGAGGCCGAGACGGAAACCATTGACGTGCGTGCCGCCTTGCGCCGTCGGGATCAGGTTGACGTAGCTCTCTTCGAACCGCGTGCCGCCGTCCATGCGCCAGACCACGGCCCAGTCCACGCCTTCATGCTCGCCTTCGACCTTGCCGACGAACGGTTCGTCCGGCAGCCATTCGGTGGACTCGAGCGATTCGCGCAGGTACTGCGACAGCCCTTCGCTGTAGAGCCACTCTTCCTTCTCGCCGGTCTTCTCGACGCTGAAGCGCATGCGCAGGCCCGGGCACAGCACGGCCTTGGCCTTGAGCACGTGCTTGAGCTTCGGCAACGCGAAATCGGGGCTGTCGAAGTAGGAGGTATCCGGCCAGAAGCGGACCGTGGTGCCGGTGTTGCTCTTGCCGACTTCACCGACGACTTCGAGCCTGGAGTGCACCTTCCCGCTCTTGAACGCGATGTTGTATTCCTTGCCGCCGCGGCGAACCCAGCACTCGAGGTGCTTCGAGAGCGCGTTGACCACCGAGACGCCCACGCCGTGCAGGCCGCCGGAGAACTTGTAGCCGGAGTCGGCGGAGAATTTTCCGCCCGCGTGCAGGCGGGTGAGGATCAGCTCGACGCCGCTCACCTTCTCCTTCGGGTGGATGTCGACGGGCATGCCACGGCCGTCGTCGACGACCTCCAGCGACCCGTCCTTGTAGAGGGTCACGTCGATCTTGCTGCAGTGACCCGCCAGCGCTTCGTCGACGCTGTTGTCGACGACTTCGTGAGCGAGGTGGTTGGGCCGACTGGTGTCGGTGTACATGCCCGGGCGTCGCCGGACGGGCTCGAGTCCGCTCAGGACTTCAATGTCCTGGGCGGTGTAGGACTGGCTCATTCTTGGATCGGTCCGCGGGCTCGCGTGGGTGGTGAAAAGCGGGCGAATTCTAGCAGGGGTTGGGGGATGGGGGATGGGGGATAGTCGGAGAGGAGCGGCTTTCGCCGGGCGGAGCAGGCACGTTCGCGGCAGGATGGTTTGCCAAGATTCCGCAGCGCAGGTTGGCAGAGGGTTGCTTTCGTGCCGATTACCTGCGCCGTGCGAGTGCTTGCGCTCTGGCAAGCGCTCGCTCAGGCGCCGCCTCGCAAGCGGCCGATCCGGTCGTTCTTCCCGAGCGCGTGTCTGCCTTTCCGCGCGCGGGAAGAACGACCGGATCGGCCGCTGACCTCCTCCTCCGCGACCGCCTACGCGAGATCCGCGACCAACGCATCGCGAATCGTCGGGGCCACCGGTTCCACCGCATGCCGGTATTTCGGATGGTCGATCCCGACGCCGATCGCCGCGCCATTCTTCGCCGCTGCGACCATCGCGGGCGACAGCTCAAAGCGCAGGAAATGCACGGCCGACGTCTTCTCGTCGTTCTCGCGCTCGAGGTCTTCGTCGGCGATTGCGTGCACACGCTCGTGCCCCGCGACCTGCACCCAGCAGCGGTCCTCCACTCCCTTGAGTCCGGCCAGCGCGAACTTGCGCTCCTCCGGGTCCGGGTACTCGATCAGCAGCGTGCCTTTCCAGTTGCTGCCATCCGGAATCAACGGGTTGTAGGCGCCGAGTTCGTCGGCAATGCCTGCGGACTCGAAGATGCGCTCGATACGCAGCATCTCCTGCACCTGGTACTGCACGGTGAGCCGGTCTTCGAACAGGATCGTCGCATTCGGGCCGACCTGCAGCGTGCGGCGCTTCTTGTGCGCAAGCACCCGGGGCCGGAACTGCAGGCGCTGCTTCGAATACTGCTCGAGACTGAACAGGTCGTCGGGAGAAAGCTTCTGGAATCCACGCACAATCGCGGTATCGGTCGTCATGTTCGTTGCGCCCGTGCAGGTTCAGTGTCAGAGGCCGTACGCGATGCGCAGCAGCCTGAGCGGATGCGTCGGCGGCCGCGGGTCGGCGCCCAGCCCGGATTCGATCTGGTGACCAGCCATCGGGCAATCGCTCGCGTAGTAGTCGGGTGCAGCGTTCTTGACCCGGCTGAAGACAGGCTTGCCGATCTTCATCGAGGTTTCCCGGTATTCCTTCTTTACGCCATAGGTGCCGTCGTGACCCGAGCAGCGTTCGATCGGCTCGATCTCGGTACCCGGAATCAGCTGCAGTACGTCGCGGGTCTTCAGCCCGAGGTTCTGCACGCGCAGGTGACACGGCACGTGGTAGCTGACCTTGCCCAGCGGCCGGGCGAAATCCGTGCGGAGTAAACCCGCCTTGTGGCGCAGCGCGAGGTATTCGAACGGATCGAACATCGCGGCCTGCACTTTCTTTACCTGCTCATCCTCGGGGAACAGCAGCGGCAGTTCCTGCTTGAACATCAATGCGCACGATGGAATCGGCGCGACCAGGTCGTACCCCTGCTCCACCATCGCGGCCAGCGCCGGGATATTCACTTCCTTCGCACGCTGGATCGACTCGAGGTCGCCGAGTTCGAGCTTCGGCATGCCACAGCACTTTTCCTGCGGCACGGTGGTCACAGGAATGCCGTTGTGGCGGAATACCGTGGCGAGATCATCAACGATGTCCGGCTCGTTGCGGTTGCAGTAGCAGGTTGCGAACAGCGCGACTTTGCCCCGCGTCTCCGCCGTGGACCTGACCACGATGGCGTCCGGCCTGTGTCCGCGCTCGACGCGCGTGCGGCCTGACGTGCTGTGGTAATCGGGAATCGGCGCTTCGGGGTGAACTCCAAGCGTCTTGTCGAGCATACGGCGACCGAACGCAGTGTGATTCACCTTGTTGACGATCTGCGACACCACCGGAATGCCGGCGAGCGTACCGACCATGTCGGTCGAGCTCAGGATCCGGTCGCGCGTGCGCGTTCCGCCCTGCCTGAACTTGACTGCCTTCGCCCGCAACATCAGGTGCGGGAAATCGATGTTCCAGGGGTGCGGCGGCACATACGGGCATTTCGACAGGTAGCACATGTCGCAGAGGTAGCAGTGATCGGCCACCTCCCAGAACACCTTCCTGTCGACGCCGTCGAGTTCACCGGACGGCGAGGCGTCGATCGCATCGAACAACAGCGGAAACGAGTTGCACAGGCTGAAGCAGCGACGGCAACCGTGGCAGAGGTCGTACACACGCTCGAGTTCGTGGACCAGCTTGTCTTCGTCGAAATACCCGGGCTCGCGCCACGCGATGGGATGGCGTGTGGGCTTCGACAAGCTGCCCTCACGCGCGCCGCCGCCCGTGCTTCTGCTGCTGGTTTCTTCGGTCATGGCGCGTCCCCTCGACGCAGATGTGGCGGGACCGGTCGTTCGCTCAAGGCAAGAGGGCGGGCCAAAGCCCGCCCTCCCCACAGGTCGCTTGCGGCCGGGCGCTGTGCCCGGGGGCCCGTTCAGAGGACGTCGAGCGCCTTCTGGAACCGGTTGGCATGCGAGCGCTCGGCCTTGGCCAGCGTCTCGAACCAGTCGGCGATTTCGTCGAAGCCCTCGTCGCGGGCGGCCTTCGCCATGCCCGGGTACATGTCGGTGTACTCGTGTGTTTCGCCGGCGATCGATGCCTTGAGGTTGTTCGAGGTCGAGCCGATCGGCAGGCCCGTGGCCGGGTCGCCCACGGCCTCGAGATATTCGAGATGGCCGTGCGCGTGGCCCGTCTCGCCTTCCGCCGTCGAGCGGAATACCGCGGCCACGTCGTTGAAGCCTTCGATGTCGGCCTTCTGAGCGAAATAGAGATAACGGCGGTTGGCCTGCGATTCGCCGGCAAAAGCGGCCTTCAGGTTCCCTTCTGTCTTGCTGCCCTTCAACGTCGCCATGTCTGTCTAGCCTCTGTGTCGGTTGTGTTCGATGGATTGCGAGGGTGACGCCGGCTGCTCCAGCGTCCCTCAGCGTTTAGTAGACCAAGTCCAAAGCCCAGTCAACGCGGGAAAATTCGGACCTCGTTGGACGGTAGCCTCCCCGACCCGTTTTGAGCAGTCGCAGTCGCCGCAATGGCCTGTCCGAGGGCCAAGGATGGGGTGCGTTGACCCATGCGGACCCCTGTGCAAGGCTTCCCGCCCTCCGGAGGCCCCGCCAGTGACCGAAACACCCGCCAATCCCCCAGACTTCGAGCGCGCCCTGGGCGAACTCGAGGCAACCGTCGACAAGCTCGAACACGGCGACCTGTCGCTGGAAGACGCGCTCAGGCATTTTGAGCGCGGCGTCGCCCTCGCCCGCGACTGCCAGTCCTCGCTCAAGCAGGCCGAGCAGAAAGTCGAGATCCTGCTGCAGAAGTCGGCCACGGCGGCGCCCGAACCGTTCGCGCCTGGCGACGAATGACCTTGCAGCCGGCGGGTTCCTCGCCGCGTGAGCCACTCGCCCAGGCGCTCGCGCGCTGGCGCCTGCGGGTCGAGCGCGAACTCGACGCATGGCTACCTGCCGCAACGGCAGTACCCGGCCGGCTCCATGCCGCGCAGCGCTACAGCGTTCTCGGTCCCGGCAAGCGCATCCGTCCGGCCCTCGTCTACGCGACCGCGACAACGCTGGGCATTCCGCTCGAACAGGTGGACGCGGCGGCCTGTGCCGTCGAGCTGATTCACTGCTATTCGCTCGTGCACGACGACCTGCCGGCAATGGACGACGACGACCTGCGTCGCGGCCGGCCGACCTGTCACAAGCAATTCGACGAAGCGACAGCGATCCTGGCCGGCGACTCGCTGCAGGTGCTGGCGTTTCACCTGCTGGCGTCGCATCCGGGCCTGCCGTCGGATGCCGCGGTCCGCGTGCGCATCATCGATACGCTCGCTGTCGCGAGCGGCACCGCCGGCATGGCCGGTGGCCAGGCGCTCGACCTCGCCGCCGAAGGCGGCTCGCTCACCGTAGCCGACCTGGAACGATTGCACGCGCTCAAGACCGGAGCGCTCATCCGCGCGAGCGTGCTGATGGCCGCGCATTGCAGGTCGAGACTCAGTACCGACCAGCTCTCGGCGCTGCGCATTTTTGGCGATCGCGTGGGCCTGGCCTTCCAGGTGCAGGACGACATCCTCGACGTCGAGGGCGACGTGCAGGTCATCGGCAAACCGCCAGGCAGCGACCAGGCCCGCGGCATGCCCACCTACCCTGCGATTACGGGTATGGAAGCCGCCCGGGCGCGCGTGCGCCAGTTGCATGACGAGGCCAGCCGGCAGCTCGCCGCGCACGGCTGGCAGGACAGCCCGTTGGCCGACCTGTCCCACTGGCTGCTCACCCGGAACCGTTAAACGAACGGTCCCGGACTGCGGCAGTGTAAAATTCCCCGAATGTCGCGTCCCGACCTGTATCCGTTGCTTACGCGCATCGAGGCGCCGTCGGACCTCCGTAAGTTGACGGAAAACAAGCTGGTTCCCCTGGCCGGCGAGTTGCGCGAATTCCTGATCCAGACCGTCAGCCAGATGGGCGGCCATTTCGCCGCTGGCCTTGGCACCGTCGAACTCACGGTTGCCCTGCATTACGTATTCGACACGCCGCACGATCGCCTCGTCTGGGACGTCGGCCACCAGGCCTACCCGCACAAGGTCCTGACCGGTCGTCGCAAGCGACTGCAGACGATCAAGCACAAGGGCGGACTCGCGCCGTTCCCGAGCCGTTTTGAAAGCGACTACGACACCTTTGGCGTCGGGCACTCGAGCACGTCGATCAGTGCGGCCATCGGCATGGCTCTCGCTGCGAAGACCAAGGGCGAGAGGCGCCGCGTGGTCGCCGTCATCGGCGACGGCGCGATCACCGCCGGCCAGGCCTTCGAGGCGCTGAACCATGCCGGCGCGCTCGACGCCAACGTGCTGGTGATCCTGAACGACAACGACATGTCGATCTCGGAAAACGTCGGCGCCCTGTCGAACTACTTTGCGCGCGTGCTGTCCGGCAAGACCTACGCTGCGCTGCGCGAAGGCGGCAAGAAGATCCTGCGCCGCATGCCCACGGTGTGGGAACTCGCGCGCCGCTCCGAAGAGCACTTCAAGGGCATGGTGCTGCCCGGCACCTTGTTCGAGGAAATGGGGTTCAACTACTTCGGCCCGATCGACGGCCACGATCTCGACATGCTGGTGAAGACACTCACCAACCTGCGCGACCTCGAAGGCCCGCAGTTCCTGCACGTCGTGACGCGCAAGGGCAAAGGCTACGCGCCCGCGGAGGCGGATCCGATCAAGTGGCATGGCCCGGGTCCGTTCGATCCGGAGGCCGGCACCATCTTCAAGGAAAAAACGACGGGCCCGGTGTACTCGCAGGTGTTCGGGCAGTGGCTCTGCGACATGGCCGAGCGCGATCCGCGCATCGTCGGCATCACGCCCGCAATGCGCGAAGGCTCGGGACTGGTCGAGTACTCGAAACGCTTCCCCGACCGCTATTTCGACGTCGCCATCGCCGAGCAGCACGCCGTCACGCTCGCGGCCGGCATGGCCTGCGAAGGCCTGCGGCCGGTGGTCGCCATTTATTCGACGTTTCTGCAGCGTGCCTACGACCAGTTGATTCACGACGTCGCGTTGCAGGAATTGCCGGTGACCTTTGCGATCGACCGTGGCGGACTCGTGGGCGGTGACGGCGCCACGCACCAGGGCGCGTTCGACCTTTCGTTCCTGCGCTGCATCCCGAACATGGTCGTGATGGCCCCGGCCGACGAAAACGAATGCCGGCAGATGCTCTACACCGCGGTCACGATCGGCGGGCCTGCCGCCGTGCGCTATCCGCGCGGTCCCGGCCCGGGCGCTCCGCTCGTCACGGAAATGCACGCGTTACCGGTCGGTCGCGCCGAGATTCGCCGCGAAGGTCGGTCGGGCCTGCTGTTGCTTGCGTTCGGCACGATGGTGGCACCGTGCGTCGCGCTGGCCGAAAAGCTGGACGCCACCCTCGTCAACATGCGCTTCGTGAAGCCGCTCGACGAGGACACCGTCTGCCGGCTCGCGGCGGCGCATTCCTGCATCGTCACGCTCGAGGAAAACGTGGTTGCCGGAGGCGCGGGCAGCGCCGTCGGCGAGTGCCTGGCTGCCCATGGCGTCGAGGCCCAGGTGCACCACATCGGCATCCCGGACCGGTTCATCGAGCACGGCTCGCGCGAGGATTGCCTGGTGATGGCCGGAGTCGATGCGCCGGGCCTCGAAAGACAGGTCCAACGGATCTGGGCGGACCACCGCCCGTCCCGCCCGGCCGTTGCCAGCCGGGCCTCCTGAAGCCTGCACAGCGACCCCCACTTCGCGGCAAGCCCGGACAGAGTCTCGTATACTCGCCAAACCTGGCGGGAACCCACGCTCCGCCCCTATCCGAATGGACGACAGCACCTCCCGACCGGACCCCGACATGAGCCGCCCGTCTAAAACGCTTGGCACAACGCTCGGCAGCGCCAGCGTGACACCCATCGAGGACGTCCAGGGCCGGGCCGACTCGCGCCAGATCCCGATCAACAAGGTCGGCATCAAGGACGTGTATCACCCGGTCCGCGTGCGCGACCGTTCCGGCGGCGACCAGCACACGGTCGCCAACTTCAACATGTACGTGGCGCTGCCCCATAACTTCAAGGGCACGCACATGTCGCGGTTCGTCGAGATCCTGCACCTGCACGAGCGGGAGATCTCGGTCGACTCGTTCCGCGCCATGCTCACCGAAATGACGGAGCGGCTCGACGCCACCTCCGGTCACATCGAGATGTCGTTCCCCTACTTCGTCATGAAGCAGGCGCCGGTCACCAAGGTGGAGAGCGTCGTCAAGTACGACGCCAGCCTGATCGGCGAGATCCACGATGGCGTCGAGCAGATGTGGATTCGCGTGGTCGTCGCCGCGACGAGCCTGTGCCCGTGCTCCAAGCGCATCTCGGATTACGGTGCGCACAACCAACGCTCGCACATCACGATCAAGGCACGCGTGCGCGAGCACGTGTGGATCGAGGAACTGATCGACATCGCCGAACAGGAAGCGTCGTGCGAAGTCTTCGGCATCCTGAAGCGCCCGGACGAGAAGTACGTGACCGAACGGGCCTACGACAACCCGAAATTCGTCGAGGACATCGTCCGCGACGTGGCAGTTCGGCTGAACGGTGAAGAGCGCGTGCTTGCCTACGTGGTCGAAGCGGAGAACTTCGAGTCGATCCACAATCACAGCGCGTATGCGCTGATCGAGAAGGACAAGGAGAGGGGTTAGGGGATAGGGGTTGGGGGATAGTCGGAGCGGCTGCGCCGCCAGATCGTGCCGCTCAATCGTAAATCGCACCCGGCTCCAGGATTCTCGCGCGGAACGCGCCGGGCGGCTCCTTGGCATCATCCTCGGTACGGTCGGGAATTTCGAAATTCAGATCGGGCACCAATATCCGCCACGCATCGAGCGGATGCGTGCCCGCGTAGATGAGCGCGCCGATAGGACCCTGCGGTATGGCACGACGTTCCGGCAAGGGGTCGAGCCGTTGGCCATTGACGATGATTTCCTCGAGTTCCTCCGGCAACGGTGTCGCGAGCTCAACCGCATCAACGTAGCGACTGATGTCACCGATCGACAGGTCGAAGGGCGCGGGCTTGGCCGCCGCTTGCTGCTTTGACTGGGAAGAGCGCGGCGATTCTTCCGCCATGACCGCATGGGCCGCGCAGGCAAGCACGGCAAGCGCGAGATGTGTGGGATATCCGGAACTCACGGCGTGATGCTAGCGCACCGCGTGCCGTCGCAGAACTGAGGGCGGGTTACCGAATCTGGGGCCACACTTCCGACTATCCCCCAACCCCCAACCCCTATCCCCTACTTCTTGCCCCGCTGCAGCCGCCCGATCAGCTCCCGCACGAACACCTTGTGGAAGCGCAACTGGCACGAGACCGACGATTGCTCGAGCAGCGTCGCCGTCACCTTCAGCATGGTCACCGCGCTTTCGGCTTCGACGACCGTGTCACGGCGCGAGCCTTCGGCATAACCTGCTTCACCGAAGCAGCCGCCCGCGGGCACGCGACCGATGATGTCGCCACCGCGGCTCAAGCGCACGGTTCCCGAAACCACGATGTAAAACCGGTCGTCGATGTCGCCGGGTCGCAGCACGGAGTCGCCCGGCTGACATTCGGTCCAGACCCCGGCGCGCATCACTTCGCGGATCTCGCCGTGCGAAAAATCGTGGAAGAAGCGCAGCTTGCGCATGACCGCAAAGCGTTCTTCGTCGTCGATCTCCGCCTGCGAGGCGCGCAGCTTCTGGTGCACGCGCGTGAGTTCGGCAGCGAACTCGGTGCCCGTGCGGTAGCGGTTGTTCGGTTCCTTCTGCAGCGCGCGCTTGACGACCTCCTCGAGTTCCTCGGGGATCTCGGGACGGATGCTGCGCAACGATTCTGCTTCCGACTGCACCACCTGGCGCAGCAGCTTGCCGAGTGCGCCGGCGCGGAACGGCCTCTGCCCACAGAGCATCTCGTACATGACGGCGCCGAGCGAATACAGGTCGGAGCGCGCGTCGAGCTCGAGTCCCTGCACCTGTTCCGGCGACATGTAAGCCGGGCTGCCCGCAACGCCCTCGAGCCGCGACACGTCGGAGTCCGCGACCAGGGCGATGCCGAAATCGACGATGCGCACGTCACCGTCCTGCGTCAGCAGGATGTTCGACGGCTTGATGTCACGATGGACCACGCCGCGCGAATGCGCGTAATGCAGCGCTTTCGCGCACTTGTACAGGATTGAGACGACCTGATCGATCGGCAGCAGGCTGCCGGAGCGGCAGTAGGCGCTCAGCGTGCGTGCGCCGTGCACGTGCTCGGTGACGACGTAGCGGCGGCCATCCTCCTCGCCCGCGTCGAAGATCGGCACGATGTTCGGGTGCTGCAGCTTGCCGACCATCTTCGCTTCGCCCATGAACATGCGGCGAGCGTTGCGGCTCTCGGCGTCGTCCCCGACCGTGGCGTGGTAGAGCTTGATCGCCACGTCGCGCCCGTAGAACGGGTCGTGCGACAGGTAGACCGTACCCGTGCTGCCGTGGCCCACCTCGTGCACGACGTAGTACTTGCCGATCCGGTCAGGCATGCCCGGCAGCGATTGCGCCGTCATGGTCTGCGTCTGGACGTGCGGATGCACGGACGACGGTACCTCGGGTCGATCGGCGGACTTGGCTTCGGTCACGTGTACTTCTTGATGATCAACAACAGGGCGGCGGCCATCACGGCTGCCATTACGTCGTCGAGCATAATTCCCAGTCCACCGCGCATTCCGTGATCAACCTCCCGGATCGGCCAGGGTTTCCACACGTCGAACAGCCGGAACAGCCCGAAAGCGAGCCCGATGCCCCACCACGTGGCCGGCGCGGCCAGCAGGGTCAGCATCATTCCGGCCACCTCATCCCACACGATGGCGGAGTGGTCGTGAACCCCGAGCTTCCGCGCGCTTTCCCCGCAGATCCAGATTCCTGCGATGGTGACGACAATCGTCACCGCCAGGGCGAACCAGAAGCCGAATGGCGCGACCGCCAACCCGAACAGCAGACCGACGATCGAACCGAACGTGCCGGGCGCCACGGGCGCGAGACCCGCGCCAAACCCCAGGGCGAGCAGGTGGACGGGATCGCGCAGCAGCGCCGCCGGCACCGGGATGCGGTCGCGCTTGTGACCGGACTCAGGAGGCGAAATGGTCATAGCCTTTCCCTGCGACATTCACGTGCACCCCGTCGCGACGGCACTCGACGCCTTCGCCCTGCACCATCGAGCCGAGGCACCGCAGGCTGCAGCCGCCGGCCTTGGCCAGGTGTTCGATGTGCCCGAAGTGATCGGCGGGCAGCGTGAACAGCAGTTCGTAGTCGTCACCGCCGTGCAGCACCAGGCGCTCCTTTTCGGCCAGCGGATACGCCTCGAGTTCGGGTGCCAGCGGCAGGCGCTCGAGGTCGATGCACGCACGCACGCCGCTCGCACGCGCGAGCTTGCCGAGATCACCGAGTAATCCATCCGAGACGTCCATCGCCGCCGTGGCGAAGCCGCGCAGCGCGCGCCCCAGCGCAAGCCGCGGTTCGGCACGCAGGAAGCGACGCACTCGCGCATCCTTCGACTCGAACGTTGCCCGGCCCGATTGCAGTTCCTCGAGCCCGGCCGCGGCCACGCCCGGTGCACCGGAGACAATGATGAGGTCGCCTGCTCGCGCACCCGAGCGCCGCAGTGCCGCGGTCGGCGGCACGAATCCCAGCACTTCGATCGTAACGACGAGCGGGCCCGATACCGTATCGCCCCCGACGAGTGCAACGCCATGACGTTCGGCCAGCGCATACAACCCGTCCGCGAAGTCTGCGAGCCAGCGCTCGTCGGCGTGCGGCATGGAAAGTGAAAGCAGCGCCCAGGCCGGTTCGGCGCCCATGGCGGCCAGGTCGCTCAAGTTCACGGCCAGCGCCTGATGCCCGATCGCGCTGGCGGGCGTGCCCGCAAGGAAATGCCGCCCTTCGACGAGTGTATCCGTCGCGGCCACCAGGGCCTGGCCCGGCACCGGCGTCAGCAATGCAGCGTCGTCACCCACGCCAAGCAGGACGTCCCCGCGCGGCGAGCTGCGCGAGAAATAGCGGGCGATGACGTCGAACTCACCGAGGGGCACGGGTGCTCCGGGGTTCGGGAGAGATGCGTTACTTGCCCGGCGAGCGACGCGCCGTGGCCTGCTGCTCGGCCGCGCGCAACTGGCGCGCTGCACGATCCAGGACCGCGTTGATGAACTTGTGGCCGTCGGTCGCCCCGAACTTCTTCGTGAGTTCGACGCACTCGTTCAGCACCACCTTGTACGGCACTTCGACGTGCGCGCGCAGTTCCTCGACACCGATCAGCAACACCGCGTGCTCGACCGGATCGAGCTGCGCCACCGGCCGATCCAGCCACTCCCCGATCATGGCGTCGAGAGCTGCGGAATCGTCGACCACGCCCTGCAGCAGTTGCTGGAAGTACTCCTGGTCGACCTCGGCGTAGCCTTCGTCGGCCGCGTACTGGTTGCGCAGTTCGGGAAACGACTGACCGGTCATCTGCCACTGGTAGAGCGCCTGCAGCGCGAGGCGCCGCGACAGGCTGCGCGCTCGTCCGGAACGGTCGCTGCGGGGTCGCGTCATTCTCAGACGTCCAGCCTGCGCATCAGGTTTGCCAGTTCGATCGCGACCAGTGCTGCGTCCGCACCCTTGTTGCCCGCCTTGGTGCCGGCTCGTTCCACCGCCTGCTCGATGGTGTCGGTCGTCAGCACGCCGAACGCAATCGGCACGCCCGTATCGTCCGCTGCGCGCGCGAGGCCCGAGGCACACTGGCTGCAGACGTAATCGAAGTGCGGCGTCGCCCCGCGGATCACCGCGCCCAGGGCGACGATGGCGTCACAGCGCTTCGCCGCCGCGACACGTCGCGCGACGAAGGGCAGGTCGTACGCACCCGGGACGCGGATGATTTCAATCTGCTTTTCGCTGGCGCCATGGCGCAACAGCGCGTCCACCGCGCCGCGCACGAGGTTCTCGACGATCGCGTCATTGAAGCGCGAGGCGATGATGGCGATGCGCAGGTCGCGCGCGATGACGTCGCCATGCAAGGTGCGGATATTGTCCATCTCGAGTCTGCTCCTCAGTCCACGTATTCGGCGACTTCGAGGCCGAATGCTGAAAGCCCATGCATGTGTTTTGGTGCGCTCAGCACGCGCATTCTGCGCACGCCGAGATCGCGGAGAATCTGCGCCCCGATGCCGTAGGTACGCAGCACCTGCGCACCGCGCGCCGGACTCGCCGCCGCCGTAGGATGGCTGGTCCGGACGGCCTCGGCGATATCGAGCGGACTTTCGTACGGACGCAGCAGCACGACGATGCCCGAGCCTTCGCGCGCAACGCGCTCCATGGCGCCGCGTAGCGACCAGCTGTGCCCCACTTCGATTGCGCCGACCAGGTCACGTACGGTGTCCTCGAGGTGCACGCGCACCAGCGGCGCCTGTTCCGACCCCGGGTTGCCGAGGACGAGCGCGAGATGAACCGTGCTGTTGACGTGGTCTTCGTAGCAGATCAGCCGGAACGGGCCGAACTCGGTCGCAATCTGCCGCTCGGCGATGCGCTCGACCGAACGCTCCTTCTCCAGCCGGTAGCGGATCAGGTCGGCGATCGTGCCGATCTTGATCCCGTGCTCGCGCGCGAACTTCTCGAGGTCGGGCCGGCGCGCCATCGTGCCATCGTCGTTCAGGATCTCGACGATGACGGCAGCCGGCTCGGCGCCGGCGAGGCGCGCCAGGTCGCAACCCGCTTCGGTGTGACCGGCGCGCGTCAGCACGCCACCGGGCTGCGCCATGAGCGGAAAGATGTGGCCGGGCTGCCGCAGGTCTTCGGCGCGGGCGGCCGCTGCAACCGCCGTCTGGATCGTGTGCGCGCGGTCGTAGGCCGAGATGCCGGTCGTGACGCCTTCGGCTGCCTCGATCGACAAGGTGAAATTCGTACGCTGGTCGGAATCAGTGTCACTGACCATCAACGGCAGGCGCAACTGGCGGCAACGATCGCGGGTCAGCGTGAGGCAGATCAGGCCGCGGCCGTACCGGGCCATGAAGTTGACGTCTTCGGGACGCACCTTCGTCGCGGCCATCACGAGGTCGCCCTCGTTCTCGCGATCTTCATCGTCCATGATCACGACCATCCGGCCCTGTCGGATGTCGTCGAGAATCTCGTCGATCGTGTTCAGGACATTCATTATAAAGAGCACCTAGATCATTGAATTATATTGATTTTGATCAGATACGAACGGCGCTCTATCCGCCCTCGCGGCGCGCAGTTTAACAGGGGGCGGGGTAGTAAGGCGGAACGGCCGGTGCGAGGCTCATGCCAGGTCGGGGTGCATCATCCGTTCGACATAGCGCGCAATGATGTCGACTTCGAGGTTTACGCGGCTGCCTGCCTGCAGGTCGCCGAGCGTCGTGATCTCCAGGGTGTGCGGCACGAGGTTCACGTCGAAGCGATCGCCCCTGGCGCCGTTCACGGTGAGGCTGACGCCGTCGATGCAGATCGAACCCTTGCGGGCGACGTAGCGCGCCAGTTCGGACGGGACCCGGAATTCCATACGCACCGAACGCGCATCGTCGTGCCGCGAGACCAGCTCCCCCACCCCGTCAACGTGCCCGGTCACGTAGTGACCGCCCAGCGGCTGCCCGGCCAGCAGCGCCTTCTCCAGGTTCACCCGGCTGCCAACGACCCAGCTGTCGAGTGTCGTGAGCGACAGCGTTTCGCGTGAAACGTCCGCTGCGAAGCTCGAGGCATCGAAGCGGGTTGCCGTCAGGCAGACGCCGCTCACCGCGACACTGCCACCAAGATTGATATCGGCGAGCGATACGCCGGTCGTGTCAAACACGAGGGTAACGTCGCCTCCGCGCGGCTCGATCGCACGCACCGTACCAACGCCCTGCACGATTCCAGTGAACATTAAAGTCGGGTCTCCACGGGACGCAGCGTCAACCGGAGGTCCGGTCCTACCCGTCGCACGTCGTGATAGGAATACTGCGGTCGCTCCGACAGCGCACGCAGCGGCTGCGGCAGAACAAAGGAGGGCTGCGCCGTGTCGCCCAGGATGGTTGGCGCGATGTACAACACGATCTCGTCGGCGAGGCCGGCCGCCAGGAAACTGCCCGCGAGTCGCGGACCGGCCTCCACCAGCACCTCGTTGCATTCGAGCGCCGCGAGGCGCTGCAGCATCGCGTCCAGGTTGATTCTCCCGGCGGAATCCGCTGGCATGGGTTCGAACTGCAGGGCCTCCGGCCTGGCTTCTGCGAGGTGAGCGAGCGCGTCAATGCCCGCGTCCGAAGTGAACACGAGCGTCGGCAGGCCGTCCCGCGCAAGCTGCAGGCCGGGTTCGAAGCGTCCGCGGGAATCGACCACGACGCGCAGCGGAACACGACCGCCCAGGTCCAGGGCGCGATCACGAACGGTCAATGCGGGATCGTCCGCGAGTGCCGTGCCGATGCCGGTGACGATCGCCGATGCGCGAGCCCGCAGACGCTGTACGTCGGCGCGCGCGTACTCCGAGGTGATCCACTGGCTGGAGCCGTCGGCCAGCGCCGTGCGGCCGTCGGCACTGCTGCCTAGCTTCACCGTCACCCAGGGCCGTCCCCGCGTCATGCGTGCAACGAAGCCTCGATTCAGCTCGCGCGCTTCACGTTCGAGTACGCCAACGGCCGTGACGACGCCAGCGGCTTTGAGAATGCGCAGGCCATCGCCCGCGACACGCGGGTTGGGATCCTGCATCGCTGCGACGACCCGTCGCACACCCGCCTCGATCAGTGCATCCGCGCAGGGCGGCGTGCGTCCGTGGTGCGAGCATGGCTCGAGCGTCACGTAAGCCGTGCCACCGCGTGCGCGGACGGCTGCTGCGCGCGACGCGAGTACTTCGGCGTGCGGCTGACCCGCGCGATGGTGCCAGCCCTCTCCCACCACGGCGCCGTTTGCATCGAGCAACACACAGCCCACCGCGGGATTCGGTGCGGTCGAATACATGCCACACGCGGCGAGCCGCAGCGCTCGCGCCATGTGGACGTGGTCGATCGCGGCGGGGCTGGCAGTCATGCGGGGTTCAATCTATTTCTTGCCGGGTGGGTTGCTGCCCGGCGCTGGCGCTACCGACAGCGGCGCATCGGCGCCAGTCCAGAGCCCGAGCTGCAGCTCTTCGGCCGACCGAGGCCGCCGATGCCGCAGCTTGTCGATCTCCTCGCGAAACGCATCGACGTCCTGGAAGCTGCGGTAGACGGAGGCGAATCGTACGTATGCCACCTCGTCGAGCTGATGCAGCTCGTCCATCACGAGTTCACCGATCAGCCGGGCCGGCACTTCGCGCTCGCCGAGCGTGCGCAGCTTGTGGCAGACATGATTCACGGCGGCGTCGACGGCTTCGATCGCGACAGGCCGTTTCTCCAGCGCCTTCACCATGCCGGAACGCAGCTTCGCTTCGTCGAATGGTTCACGCGTGGCGTCGCTCTTCACGACGCGCGGCATCAGCAGCTCGGCCGACTCGAACGTCGTGAATCGTTCGCCGCAGCGCAGGCACTCCCGCCGCCGCCGCACCTGCTCGCCTTCGCCCGACAGGCGCGAGTCGATGACCTTGGTTTCTTCGAATGAACAGAAAGGACAGTACACCGGAGGGTCTCCTGCCTGCCCTGCCCATCCGGCGGTCGATCAGCGCCCGTAGACCGGGAAGCGGCGGCAGATCTCTTCCACCGCGGCGCGCGTCTTCGCGATCACGGCTTCATCGGTCGAGTTATCGAGCACGTCCGCGATCCAGTGGGCGAGCTGTGCGACCTCCGCTTCCATGAAGCCGCGAGTGGTGACGGCCGGCGTGCCAATGCGGATGCCGCTGCTGACCATGGGCGGGCGCGGGTCGTTCGGCACCGAGTTCTTGTTCACCGTGATGTGCGCACGGCCGAGCGCAGCGTCGGCTTCCTTGCCATTGATCAGCTTGTCGGACAGGTCGACCAGGAACAGGTGATTGTCGGTGCCGCCGGAAACGATCTTGATTCCACGCTGCTGGAAGACCTTGCACATCGCGCGCGCGTTGGCGACGACCTGCTGCTGGTAGTCCACGAACTCCGGCTGCATCGCCTCGAGGAACGCCACGGCCTTGGCCGCGATGACGTGCATCAACGGGCCGCCCTGCGTGCCCGGGAAAATCATCGAGTTGAGCTTCCTGGTGATCTCGTCGTTTTCGCGCGCGAGGATCAGACCGCCGCGCGGACCGCGCAACGTCTTGTGCGTGGTGGTCGTGACGACGTCGGCCAAGGGCACCGGATTGGGGTAGACGCCCGCCGCAACCAGACCGGCGACGTGCGCCATGTCGCAGAGGAAATACGCGCCAACGGCATCGGCGATCTGACGAAAGCGCGGAAAATCGAGGACGCGCGAATACGCGGAGAAGCCCGCGATGATCATCTTCGGCTTGTGTTCGTGCGCGAGGCGCTCGACCTGCGCGTAATCGATCGCGCCGGTGACCGGATCGAGCCCGTACTGCACGGCATTGAAGATCTTGCCGGAGAAGTTGACCTTGGCGCCGTGCGTGAGGTGGCCGCCGTGGTCGAGGCTCATGCCGAGCAGCGTGTCGCCCGGCTTCATCAACGCGAGGAACGCTGCGGCGTTGGCCTGCGACCCGGAGTGCGGCTGGACGTTGGCGTACGCGGCGCCAAAGAGCTTCTTTGCGCGGTCGATCGCCAGCTGCTCGGCGACGTCGACGTATTCACATCCGCCGTAATAGCGCTTGCCGGGATAGCCTTCGGCGTACTTGTTGGTGAGCACGGAACCCTGGGCCTCGAGCACGCGCGGACTGGCGTAGTTCTCGGAAGCGATCAGCTCGATGTGATCTTCCTGGCGGACGCGCTCGTGATCGATTGCAGCCGCGAGCTCGGGATCGAACCCGGCGATAGTCATGCTGGCAGGAAACATTTGCTCTCCACGGTCGGGGACACGCAATTGTAGCCGATCACGGAAACTACCGAGCGCGCGTAACCATCGGTGGCGCTAGGGTGACGACGAGGTTTCCCGTCGGCCGGAGCCCCCAAAGGTAAAGCTGCGATGAATGCGCCACGAAGCACGATGCTCGCCCGCTTGCTCGCTACAGCGCTGCCTGGCTTGGCCGCCCTTGTGCTACCCACCCTGGCCATCGCAGTACCCGCTCCAGACCTCGAGGCCGGCCGCCAGACGTTCGAGAGCGTCTGCGCCGCCTGCCACGGCCCCACGGGGCGCCCCGACCCGGAGAATCCGACCGTCAAGGCGTTGGACCCCCAACCTGCCGACCTGTCCGACCCGCTTTTCAACAGCCGCGAACCCGCCGAGGATTGGCAGATCGTCGTCACGCACGGCGGCCAGGCGTTGGGGTTGTCGGCCACGATGCCCTCGCAAGTGGCTGCGCTCGATGAGCAGCAGGTCCGCAATGTCGTCGCTTACGCGAAAACGCTGGCACCGGGCAGCGCATCCTATCCACCCGGCGAACTCAATTTCTTCCTGCCGATCCGCACCAAGAAGGCCTTCCCCGAAGACGAGATCGTCTGGAAATCACGGCTGACCGAGCGCGAGGGCGCCGACGTCTGGCGCAACGTGCTCGAGATCGAGAAACGCTTCGGCAAACGCTCGATGGGTGTCGTCGAGGTCATCCATGAAGACGATGGCACCGACGCCGAGATCACCGAAGTGGAGGTCGGCGCCAAGACGGTACTGCACTGGGACCTCGCGCGGCGCTCGATCCTGTCGGGCGCCGTGGTCGTCGCCTTCCCGACCGACGGCGAGGCGTCCGATGAGGTCATCCCTTACCTCGCCTACGGCCGGCTTTTCGACGAGCGCTGGATGATCCAGTCGAGCGCACGCCTGATCCTGCCGGTGGACGACGTTGACACCGGCGAAGCCGAGTTCGCTGGCGTCGTGCACTACCGCTGGACCAAATGGCCGCGGCGGGTCTTCCCCGCACTGGAGTTTACCGCGGCGGTGCCTTTCGAAGACGACGGCGGCGACTCGGTGCAGTGGACCGTGGTGCCACAATTGCGTTTCGGACTCACCCGTGGCGCGCACGTGGCACTGAGCCTGGGTGCGGAGATTCCGCTCAGCGATCAGCCCTACGACACGCGCTGGCACCTGAGCCTGCTCTGGGACTTCGCCGACGGCAGCTTCTTCAAGGGCTGGCGCTAGGGAAGCTGGCTCGCGACAAGGGCCTCGACCACTCGCGTCCACGCGCGAGCGAGGTTCTGCCGGTTGTACCCACCGCCACCCATCGCGAGCACGCGACCGTGCCCGATTTCATCCGCGATGCGGCACACGGACGCGGCCGCGTGTGCGTGCGCTTCCTCGCTGAATGCGAGATGCGTGATGGGATCGCCTTCCAGGCTGTCGGCACCGCACTGGAGCAGGATGAACTCCGGTTGCGCCTGCCGCAGGTACTCTTCGATTTTCAGCCACTCGCGGTGAAAGTCTTCGTCGCCGGCGCCCGGCGGCACCGGCAAGTTGAGCTTCGTGCCGGCCGCGCTGCCTTTGCCGGTCTCCTCCGCAGCACCGGTGCCCGGATACAGGTACCGTCCATCCTCGTGGATGTCCGCAAAGAGCGCGTCCGGATCTGATTCAAACGCGTAGAACACGCCGTCGCCATGGTGCGCGTCGATGTCGACGTAGGCGATGCGACGCAGGCCATGTCGTTTGCGCAGCAACTCGATGACGATGCCGCAATCGTTGAACACGCAGAAGCCGGCGGCATGACCACGGGAAGCGTGGTGCAGGCCCGCGATGGGAATGAACCCGCGTCGCGCGCGGCCACCCATGATTTCTTCGACAGCCAGCACCGTGCCGCCCACGACCAGGCTGGACGCCTCGAAGATGCCCTTCGAGGCCGGCGTGTCGCCGACGTCGAGGTAGCCGCGGCCTGCCGCGGATTTCTGGACGACGAGGTCCACGTACTCGCTGCGATGAAACGATTCCAGCTCGTCGCGCTCGGCCACGCGCGGATCGACGATGCGCAACCGCAGGTAGGCGGAGCTGCGTCGCATCTCGCGCAGGAAAGCCTCCTGCCGATCAGGCCCGAAGGGATGGCCGTCGCCGAAGCCATAACGGCCCAGGCCGTCACTGGCCACCATCAGCACCGGCAGTGGCTGCGGATCGGTCTGCGTCAAGCGGCGTGGGCCCCTGCAACGGATTGGAGTCAAGCCTAGCAGCACCCATTTCGCAACGGTAGCGTCCAACGCCCCGGGTGACCGATAATTGCCGACCTTTTTCGAGTCCGCCGGACGACGAGCGCAATCCCTCCCAATGGCACAGTTCATTTACACGATGAATCGCGTCGGCAAGGTCGTACCCCCGAAGCGGGTCATCCTTCGCGACATCTCCCTGAGCTTTTTCCCGGGCGCCAAGATCGGCGTGCTCGGCTTGAACGGATCCGGCAAGTCCACGCTGCTCAGGATCATGGCGGGCATCGACAAGGAATTCGAAGGCGAAGCGCGGCCGCAGCCCGGCATCAACATCGGCTTCCTGCCGCAGGAACCACAGCTCGACGCCACCAAGGACGTCCGGGGCAACGTCGAAGTTGCCGTCGCCCATATCAAGGATGCGCTGGCCGGGCTCGACGCCGTATATGCCGCGTACGCCGAACCCGATGCCGACTTTGACAGGATCGCCGCCGAACAGGCGCGGCTCGAAGCCATCATCCAGGCGACCGACGGCCACAACCTCGACCGCCAGCTCGAAGTTGCGGCCGACGCACTGCGCCTGCCCCCGTGGGACGCGGACGTCACGAAGATCTCGGGCGGTGAACGCCGCCGCGTCGCACTCTGCCAGTTGCTGCTGTCGAAGCCCGACATGCTGCTGCTCGATGAGCCGACGAACCACCTCGACGCCGAATCGGTGCGCTGGCTCGAGCACTACCTCGAGCAGTACCCGGGCACCGTCATCGCGGTGACCCACGATCGCTACTTCCTCGACAACGTCGCGGGCTGGATCCTCGAGCTGGACCGTGGCCACGGCATCCCGTGGCAGGGCAATTACTCGTCCTGGCTCGAGCAGAAGGAAGCCCGGCTCAAGGTCGAAGAGCAGCAGCAAGGCGCGCTCAAGAAAATGCTCGCGCGCGAACTCGAGTGGGTCCGCCAGAACCCGAAGGCCCGCCAGGCCAAGAGCAAGGCGCGCATGCAGCGGTTCGAGGAACTGCAGTCGCGCGACTTCCAGGAACGCAACGAGACCAACGAGATCTACATTCCGCCCGGACCGCGCCTCGGCGAACTCGTGGTTGAAGCCCGGGGGCTCGCGAAGTCGTACGGCGAAAAACTGCTGTTCGACAACCTCAACTTCAACCTGCCGCAAGGCGGCATCGTGGGCATCATCGGCCCGAACGGCGCCGGCAAGACCACCCTGTTCCGCATCATCACCGGCCAGGAAGCCGCCGATGGCGGCGAACTCCGCGTCGGGCCATCGGTGCAACTGGCGTATGTCGACCAGTCGCGCCAGTCGCTCGACGACAGGAAGACCGTGTTCGCGGAAATCTCGAACGGCCTCGACATGATCAAGGTCGGCAACTACGAAACGCCGTCGCGCGCGTACGTCGGCCGCTTCAATTTCCGTGGCGCACAACAGCAGCAGACCATCGGCGAGCTGTCGGGGGGTGAACGCAACCGGGTGCACCTCGCGAAGGTGCTGAAGGAAGGCGGCAACGTCATCCTGCTCGACGAACCGACCAACGACCTCGACATCGAAACGCTGCGCGCGCTGGAAGAAGCGTTGCTGAGCTTCCCTGGTTGCGCCGTCGTCATCTCGCACGATCGCTGGTTCCTCGACCGCATCGCAACGCACATCCTCGCCTTTGAGGGCAACAGCGAAGTGGTCTGGTTCGAGGGCAACTATTCGGAATACGTGGACGACCTCAGGAAGCGCCGCGGCGACGAAGCCGACGAACCGCACCGCATGCGCTATCGCAGCCTGCATGCGTAAACCCAGGCTCACCATTGACGGTGCCTCGCTCACGCTCGAACAGCTGCGGCGGTTCGAACGGGAGCGCCCGGTGGTCGAGCTGGCGGGTACGGCTCGCGCATGCATGCGGGAGTCCGAGGCCACCGTCGTCGCGACGGTCGCTTCAGGGCGAACCGCGTACGGCATCAACACGGGCTTCGGCGCGTTTGCCAACCGCGTCATTCCTGCGCAGAAGACCCGGAAACTGCAGCTGAACCTCGTTCGCAGCCATGCGTGCGGCGTGGGCGAACCGCTCGCGGCCGCGCTGGTACGACGCATGCTGCTGCTCAAGGCGAACAACCTGGCGGCTGGTTTCTCCGGCGTGCGCCCGCTCGTCGTCGATACCCTCCTCGCCCTGCTCAATACCGATGTGCTGCCGGTGATTCCCGCGCAAGGTTCCGTCGGCGCCTCTGGCGATCTTGCGCCCCTGGCGCACCTGGCGCTGGCACTGATCGGCGAGGGAGAAGCGACGGAGCCGACTGCGGCCGCCACCGCAGACCGGCGGACCCTCACTGGCATCGATGTGCTGCACGCGGCCGGCGTCGAGCCGCTCGAACTGCAGGCGAAGGAAGGCCTGGCGTTGCTGAACGGCACGCAGCTGAGCCTGTCGCTCGCCCTCGACGGCCTGTTCCGCGCCGAGTCGCTGCTCGACGCCTCGGTGATCTGCTGCGCGATGACGGTGGAAGGTCTCGCCGGCAGCCACGTGCCGTTCGACGACCGCATCCAGCAGGCGAGCCGCCTGCCGGGACAGATCGACGCCGCGCGGCGCATCCGCTCATTGCTCGATTCCGACAGCGAGATCCGTCGCAGCCACGAGAACTGCGAGCGTGTGCAGGACCCTTACGCGGTGCGCTGCATGCCGCAGGTGTTCGGCGCCGTCGAACATACGGTGTGCCACGCACGCGACGTGCTGGGCGCGGCCATCAATGGCGTCTCCGACAACCCGCTGATCTTCGGCGACGACGTGCTCTCCGGCGGCAACTTCCATGCTGAGCCGATCGGGTTCATCAGTGATTTCCTCGCGATCGCCGTCGCGGAGCTCGCCAGCACATCCGAGCGACGCATCGACCTGCTCGACCGTCGCGTGAACCCGAACCTCAACATGTTCCTCACGACCGAACCCGGGCTCGAGTCGGGCTTCATGATCGCGCACGTCACGGCAGCCGCGCTGGTCTCGGAGAACAAGACGTACGCGCACCCGGCCTCGGTGGACAGCCTGCCGACGTCGGCGGGCCAGGAGGACCACGTGAGCATGGCGCCGTGGGCGGGCCGCAAGCTCGCCAGGATCTGCGACAACACGGCGCGCGTGCTGGGCATCGAATTGCTCGCCGCCGCTCATGCGCTCGACTCGCTGCGCCCGCTCACCACGACGGCGGAACTGCAGCGCGTGCATGCCGCGGTGCGAACACACGTGTCGTACCAGCCGGACGACCATCGACTCGATCGCGACATCGCCAACCTCGCCCGTCTCGTCGACTCGGGCGAGCTCACCTCGCTCATTCCGGCCGGCTGAGCGCAAGCCGGCATGCTGGGGGTCATCGCGCTCTGCGTCGCCTTCGGCCTGCTGGCCCTGCTCCTGAGCCTGAGCCGCTGGCTCGCGCACCGGCCATGGGCCGCTGCCGGCAACCTTGCGGTTGCGGTCCTGCTCCTGCTCGTCGCCCATCGACTCTGGCCGCCTGTCCTGCATCTGCAGACCTACGAGTCGATGCAGCCCAAGGCCCTCATCGCACAGGTCCATTGCGAACGGACCGGGCCCAGCGCCTATCGAGTCACGCTCACCCGGCTTCCCGCGGGCCACATGCAGGTGTTCGAGATGTCCGGCGACGAATGGCGCCTCGACGTGCGCACGCTGGTCTGGACCGGCGTTGCCGCGCAGCTGGGGTTGCCGGACAGCTTCAGACTGGACCGGCTGAGCGGCCGTTACCTGCGCACGGAACCGGCTGCCACGCCGACGCCCGCTGCGGCTTCCGCGGCCGAACCCGCTGCTACCCGCCTCGTCCCCGCCAGTTTTGCCCTGAGCGACGAGGAAGAAGCGGGCGAAGACATCTGGGCGCAGGCGCGGACGGATTCAGGGTGGAAAGCTCACGTCGACGCCCGCCACGCCTACGGACCCTGGCGGCCGCTGGCGGGCGGTGCCCGGTTCGAAGTTTCCATGACCAGGGTACCGGGCCAGGCCGAGGCCGTGCTCGACGCGCGCCCGGCAAACGAAGCGGCCGCAAAGGCGATGCGCTACACTGGAGGCGACAAGATTCGGACCAAGGGCTGAGCAACGATGTCCGTCTACGTCGATTCCAATAGTCGGCTGCACGACGACCAGGAACGCAGCCTGGCCCTGTCGTGCCCGCACTGCCAGGTGTATTCACACATCACTGCGGTCTCGATCCCGCAGTACTCCGAGCTCATCGCGAGCCGCCCCAACCACGTGGGCATCGTCTATCGCTGTGATTCGTGCAGCGCGCCGATCTTTCTCAAGTTCGCCGTCAAGATGTACGCGGCCAATCGCGTCGAATTCGCGAACAACTTCGTCGAGCTCGAGCGCGCGAAGGAGAAGTTCAACTTCACCTACCTGCCCGAGAACGTCGAGCGCCTGTTCCGCGAGGCTCTCGGCTGTTATTCGTCGGGCCACTTCAACGCCTTCGCTTCGATGTGCCGACGCACGGCACAGGGGGCATTCCAGGACCTCGGCGAAAACGGCAGGCTGCGCATCTTCGAGCAGGCTCGCGAAGCACGCGAGATGGCCGAGATCGACAACGAAACGTTCAGCATCGTGAAAAAAGTGTTGTTCAGCAGCGATGCGGATCCCTCGCCGCAGTGGCCTGAACTGGGCGCGAACGAGGCCGGCGTGCTGCTCGAACTCGTCAAGGACATGCTGTATCAGGCCTACGTGCGCAAGGGCAAGCTGCAGCAGGCAATGATGGTGCGGAAGTTCTTCGCCGACGAAACGCTCGACAAGATCACGCCGATCGGGCGCGCCGCCAGAAGTGACTAGGGGTTAGGGGTTAGGGGTTAGGAGGTTGGGGAAGGGATTAGTCGGCGGTGCAGGCGTACTGGACGCCACAGCAGCCCCTCCGACTAACCCCTAACCCCTATCCCCTAACCCCTTCCTCAGTCCACCCAGACGCGAGCATTGCGGAACATCCGCATCCAGCCGCCGTCTTCGCCCCAGTCTTCCGGGTGCCACGAGTTCTGCACCGTGCGATACACGCGCTCGGGGTGCGGCATCAGGATCGTCACGCGCCCGTCCGGCGTCGTCAGCCCGGTGATGCCGGCGGGCGATCCGTTCGGGTTCGACGGGTACGTCGCAGCAACCTTGCCGTGATTGTCCACCCAGCGCAGGCTCACCAGCCCGCCGTGGATGCAGTCGCGCTCTGCCGCCTCGTTGACGAACTCCGCGCGCCCTTCGCCGTGTGCGACGGCGATCGGCAGCACCGAACCCGCCATGCCGCTGAAGAAGATCGAGGGTGTCGACAGGACTTCGACCAGGCCAACGCGGCCCTCGAACTGCTCAGACCGATTGCGGACGAACCGCGGCCAGTGATGGGCCCCAGGAATAAGCGCCTTCAGCGTCGACAGCATCTGGCAGCCATTGCAGACGCCGAGCGCAAAGCTGTCGGATCGCGCGAAGAAGGCAGCGAACTGCTCGCGCAGCGCCGCGTTGAAGAGGATCGATTTCGCCCAGCCCTCGCCGGCGCCGAGCACGTCGCCGTAGGAAAAGCCGCCGCAGGCGACCACGCCCTTGAAGCGATCGAGCCGCGTGCGTCCCGCAATCAGGTCGGTCATGTGCACGTCGGCCGGACGGAACCCGGCACGATCGAAAGCCGCGGCCATCTCCAGTTGGCTGTTCACGCCCTGCTCGCGCAGGATCGCGATCTCGGGTCGCGCACCGCGCAGTACGTACGGAGCCGCGATGTCCTCGGCCGGGTCGTACCTGAGCGTCGCAAACAGGCCCGGGTTCTTCGGATCCGTGACCTGCTCGCGCTCTTCGTGCGCGCAGACCGGATTGTCGCGCAGCGACTGCAGGCGGTAGCTGGTCTCGGACCACGCCGAACGCAGTTCGGTGCGCGTTGTATCCAGCATCGACTTGCCGTGACGGTCGGCGACGACGATGCGATCGAACGCCTCGGCGGTGCCAAGGTCGCGCACCACCGAGCCCAGGCCCGCGCCAGCAAACACGGCCTGCACTTCGGCGAGACGCAAGGTCTCGACCTGCAGCACCGCCCCCAGTTCTTCCGCAAAGAGCTCGGCGACAGCTGCAGCGTAATCACTCGGCCGCCAACGTGATGTCGAGCCCGCAGTGACCGGCGAAGGCCATTTCCGCCAGCGTCGCGAACAGTCCGCCATCCGAACGATCGTGGTACGCGAGTATCAGCCCATTTCGTCGCAGCTGGATGACCGCGTCCACGAATGCGCGCAATTGGCTGGCGTCATCGCAGTCCGGCGCTTCGTCCCCGATGCGGCCATAGACCTGCGCCAGGCACGAAGCGCCCAGGCGATTGCGACCGGCACCCAGGTCGACGAGCAGCAGGCGCGTGGCGCCACGATCGAGTCGCAGCTGCGGCGTGAGCGTGCGGCGCACGTCCTCGACCGGCGCGAACGCCGAGACGATCAGCGAAACCGGCGAGACGACCTTGCGCACGCCATCGGGTCCGTTCCACGCCGTCTTCATCGACAGCGAGTCCTTACCGACTGGAATTGCGATGCCCAGCGCGGGGCAGAATACTTCGCCCACCGCGTGCACGGTGTCATAGAGATCCGCGTCCTCGCCCGGCTCGCCGCAGGCGGCCATCCAGTTTGCCGAAAGCCGGATGTCTTCGATGCGTCGGATGTCGGCCGCGATGATGTTGGTGACGGATTCGGCGACGGCCATGCGACCCGACGCTGCGGCATCGAGCAACGCGAGCGGCGTGCGTTCACCCATCGCCATCGCCTCGCCGTGCGTCGAGGAATAATCCGCGACCGTGACCGCGACGTCGCTCACTGCGACCTGCCACGGACCGACCAGCGGATCGCGGCTGATCATGCCGCCGACCGAGCGGTCACCGATCGTGATCAGGAACGTCTTGTCCGCGACGGTCGGCAGGCTCAGCACGCGCAACGCGGCCTCACGCACGTCCGTCACGTCCTGCGCCGAGAACCCATCGCCGGCGTGCGGCATGCGCTTTACGTCGCGCGTCATTTTCGGGGGCTTGCCGAGCAGGGTCTCGAGCGGCATGTCGACCGGCGTATTGCCGAACTGCGGATCGTCCACGTGCAGGATCGCATCGTCCGTGACGTCGCCGACCACGGCGAAAGGGCACCGCTCGCGATCGCAGAGCGCGCCAAACGCGGGGAGCTGCTCCGCGGCAATCACCAGCACGTAGCGCTCCTGCGATTCGTTGCACCAGAGTTCGAGCGGCGACATGCCAGGCTCGTCGCTCAGGATCTTGCGCAGGTTGATGCGGCCACCGGTCGTGCCGAAGTGCACTGATTCGGGAATCGCGTTGGAGAGACCGCCGGCACCGACGTCGTGGATGAGCAGGATCGGGTTGTCGTCAGCCATCGCCCAGCAGGCGTCGATGACTTCCTGCGCGCGACGTTGCATTTCAGGATTGCCGCGCTGTACCGATGCGAAATCGAGGTCCGCCGAGCTGGAACCTGCGCCCATCGACGACGCGGCGCCGCCACCGAGGCCGATCAGCATCGACGGGCCACCGAGCACGACGATCTTCGCGCCTGCAACGACGGGCGCCTTCTCGACATGCGAACGGCGAATGTTGCCGAGACCTCCCGCGATCATGATCGGCTTGTGATAGCCCCGCAGGGGCGAACGCCCGGGCGTTTCGACCCTTTGCTCGAACGTGCGGAAGTAGCCGTAGATATTGGGCCGGCCGAACTCATTGTTGAATGCGGCGGCGCCGATCGGCCCCTCGAGCATGATCTGCAGCGCCGACACGATGCGCTCGGGCTTGCCGAAGTCCTGCTCCCAGGGCTGCTCGAAGCCGGGGATGCGCAGGTTCG
This sequence comes from uncultured Pseudomonadota bacterium, assembly GCA_963748985.1. GTDB lineage: Bacteria > Pseudomonadota > Gammaproteobacteria > Steroidobacterales > Steroidobacteraceae > RPQJ01. The sequence goes on along the minus strand of CAVVKQ010000013.1, from coordinate 102,406 downwards.
ACACCGAGAATCCGACGAGACCGGCCTTCGGCTTCGAGCCGCGGCCGGTCGCGCCTTCGTCACGAATTTCGCCGCCCGAGCCGGTGGCTGCGCCCGCGAACGGCGAGATTGCCGTCGGGTGATTGTGCGTCTCCACCTTCATCAGGATGTCGATGGGCTCGTCCGAGCCCTCGTAATTGCCGTCACCCGCCTGCGCGAACCAGCGACGGCCAGGCCAGCCTTCGATGACGGCCGCGTTGTCGCGATATGCCGAGAGCACGCCTTGGGGGCTGACGCGATGCGTGTTGCGGATCATGCCGAACAGCGATTTTTCGCTGCGCTTGCCGTCGACGATCCAGTCCGCGTTGAAGATCTTGTGCCGGCAGTGTTCGGAGTTGGCTTGCGCAAACATCATGAGCTCGACGTCGCTCGGATCGCGCCGCAACTGCCCGGTAAACGCGGCGACCAGGTAATCGATCTCGTCCTCGGACAGCGCCAGGCCGAGTTCGGCATTGGCGCGCTCGAGTGCTGCCCGACCCTGCGCCAGCACCGGCACGGTCGCGAGCGGTTGCGGCGCATGGTGCGCGAACAGGCCCGCCGCAGCGTCGATCGAATCGAGCACATCCTCGGTCATCCGGTCGTGGATTACCGCAGAGACCTGCGCGTAGTCGGCCTTGTTCAGCGGCTGCGAAGACACGATGTAATACGCAACGCCGCGCTCGATCCGAGTGACTGCGCCCAGTCCGCAAACGTGGGCGATGTCGGTCGCCTTCGATGACCAGGGCGACACGGTGCCGAAGCGCGGCACAACCAGCAACAACTTGCCCGCGGGTACCCCCGACTGGCCGCCCGCCTGGGTCGACGGGCCGTAACGCAGCAGCGCCTCGACGACGGCGCGCTGTTCGTCCGTCAGCGGGGCCGAGACCTCGACCAGATGGATGTACCGGGTGTCGACCGATTCGACGTGCGCAACCCGTTCGCGGATGGCCGCCAGGACCTTGTCGAGCCGGAAATCCGAGAGCGCGGGAGCGCCGCTGAAGGTGAGCATGAGCGAGGGCGGCCGCCGGTCAAATATGAACGGCGAATGATACCGGAGCCGACTGTCCCGGGCCAGCGCACACGGACGTAAGGCCGCGCCGTTGCTCTACTTTTCGCGGTTGCCGGGCCCGCCTGGCGGGGTGTACACGGGGAACGGAAACTGGGCGACATTGGAGGCCGAATCCGCCGCCGATACCTTGCTGACGCCCGACTTGCGCACCTCGTCGATGCGGATCACGGAGTGCAGCGGCAGGTAGGTGCGCTTCACGCCGGCAAATTCAACCTGGATCTTTTCCTCGGAGGGGTCGACCACGACGGACGACCTCTCGCCGAAGATCAGTTCCTCGACCTCGATGAAGCCGAACATCGCGCCATGGCCCACCTTGCGGGCGTAGATCTCGAAGACCTTGCCCTGGTTGTGGAAAATGACCTTGAAAATGTGACTGGAGGCCATGAGGCCGGCACGCCTTGCGTGTTAGGGTCGTCGCATATTACAAGGGTCGCGGACCAGCGTCAGCCGCTTCCGGCCTGTCGCCGGGATAGACTGCAGGCATCAGGCAGCCAGCGTCAGCAACATCATGGCCATCAAACTTCGCGTCATCAGCGACCACTATCGCGAACTCGGCGAGAACCGTTCACGCGTGTTCGGCGTGAACGGTGGCACCGTTGGACGTGCGCCCGGCAACGACTGGGTCCTGCCCGACCCGCGTCGCGTGGTTTCCGGCCATCATTTCGAAGTGCAGTTCCACAGCGGCAAGTACTGGCTGGTCGACACCAGCACGAACGGCGTCTTCATCAATGACGCGGACGAGCCTGCCTCGGACACGGGTCGTGTCGAGCTGAACGATGGCGACCGGCTGCGCGTGGGCGACTACGACATCCTCGTCAGCCTCGACAATCGCATCGATTTCCTGCCGGCGACGGGTGAAGAACAATCTGCCGCGAAACACCTCGACTCGGACATCGGCCACAGCCTCAATTTCGACAACCTGCTGACTCCGCGCGAGACCGGTTCGAGCGACTCGCTCCCGATCGGCAATGCGTTCGGCATGCGCCTTGACGCCGCGGCGCGCGCGAACCTGCTCGAGTCGCTGCAGCGCTCCGGGAAACCGTCCGGCGAGAGTACGTTCGATCCGACGCGCACGGGCAGGATCGATTCGGTCGTGCCGGCAATGGCGCCGGCCGATGATGGCGACCCCGCCCTTGCGCCACCACCCCGCTCGGCCGGCCGGCGGCTCCCGGCAACCAGGACTGGGCGCTCAAGACGCGCCAGATTCCGCGCGAAGAACTCGAGGACGCACTGGCGCGACGCAAGACGCGCGTCGAAGCCCGTGAACGCTCGGTCCCGTTTCATCAACAGGCCAGCACGTGGGCAGACCTGCAGTCGGCCGTCCAGGCTTTCTGCCGCGGCGCCGGCATCGATCCGGCGACGCTCTCACCCGAAGCCCAGGCCATGCTGCCGCTCGTCGCCGGCCAGTTGCTGCGCGAAGCAGTCGTCGGACTCAACGACATCCTGCGTGCGCGTGCGACAGGTGCCGTGGCTGCAGCCGTTGCGGCCGTGCCGTTGGCGGCGGGCAACAGCAGCAACCCGCTCCGTTCGTCGACCAGCATCGAGCAGGCGTTGCAGCGCCTGTTCGAAGCGCATGGGCGACTCTTTGCGGGTCCGGTCGACTCGATGCGGGACGTGCTGCAGGACATGCGTGACCACGAGACGGCACTCGCCGCCGGCATGAAGGCGGGGCTCGACTCCATGCTGGGCCAGCTCTCGCCGGCGAACGTCGCCGACCAGTTCGAACAAGGCCGTGCCCGCCAGCTCGCGCCGGGGCAGGACCCGCGTCCCCGGTATTGGGAACACTATTCCGAGTTCTATCGACTGCTCACCCAGCAGACCGCTGGCAACGAAGAAATGCCGCGGTCGTTTGCCGAGGCATTCGAGCTCGAGTACGCGCGCGTACGTGGGGACCTGCGGCAGAAGCGTCCGGCCTGACGATCGACGTCAACAGCTGCCCCTTGAGCGACACGTCCACGATCAATCGCACCGGCCGCACCAGCAACCGCGAGATCCGTCGCGCGGCACGCTCGCACCGCGCGGCCGGAAAGCTGCCTTACATTCGCCGCCGCATCCCCACGGTCGAGCTGCTGCACGACGAAGCTGTCGAGATCATCGAGAACAACGCCGAGACGATCCTCGAAGAAATCGGCATCGAGTTCCGGCGCGACCCGGAATCGTTGCGCCTGTGGCGGGAAGCAGGTGCCGACGTGCAAGGCGAGCGCGTGCGCATTCCGCGCGGCCTCGCCCGTCAGCTGCTGCGCACGGCACCACGCGAGTTCATGCTGCACGCGAGAAACCCGGCGCGCAGCGTGTGCCTTGGCGGTGACGCCACGGTTTTCTCACCGGTCGGCGGCCCGCCGTTCGTGACGGATCTCGACGGCGGCCGCCGCTACGGCACCCTTGCCGACCTGCACAACTTCATCAAGCTCGCCCATGTCGCGCCAGCGATCCATTTCTCCGGCGGCTGCATGGTCGAGCCGATGGACGTGCCCGAGGGCAAGCGTCACCTCGACGTCCAGTACGCGTTCTTCCGTTACAGCGACCAGGGTTGCGAGGGCACGCCGGAAACGCCTGGACACGCGGCGGACGCCGTGCGCATGGCCGGCATCCTGTTCGGCCAGGATTTCATCCAGGCCAACTGCGTCCTGCTCGGCAATATCAATTCGAATTCTCCGCTGACATTTGACGGCCGCATGCTCGGCGCGCTGCGTGCCTTCGCGTCGCAGAACCAGGGCACGATCGTGGTGCCCGCAGTGCTCGCCGGCGCGATGGGGCCCGTCACACCGGCAGGCTGCATGGCGGAACTGCTCGCCGAGACGCTGGCCGGCATGGCGCTGACGCAGCTCGTCCGGCCGGGTGCTCCAGTGATCATGGGTTCCTTCGTCGGCGCCATCTCGATGCGCACCGGCGCCCCCACGTTCGGCACGGCCGAAGCCACGCAGATGATTTTCGCCACGGCGCAGCTGGCGCGCAGGCTCGGCGTGCCCTGCCGCAGCGGCGGATCGCTGTGCTCGTCGAAAGTTGCCGATGCGCAAGCCGCCTACGAGAGCGCGCATACATTGCTGCCGACCCTGCTCGCGGGCGTCAACCTCGTCACGCACGCCGCCGGCTGGCTCGAAGGCGGACTCGTCGCCGGGTACGAGAAGTTCGTGATGGACATCGACCAGCTCGCGATGATGCAGGCGCTGGCCAACGGCATGGACGTGAGCCCACGCGGCCAGGCGATGGATGCCATCCGTGAAGTCGGTCCGGGGGGCCACTTCCTCGGTTGCGCGCATACGCAGGAAAACTTCGAGGCGGCGTTTCACCAGTCGACCATCGCGGACTACTCCTCGTACGAGCAATGGTCGAGTGAAGGCAGCCTGAGCGCCGAACAGCGTGCGAACGTGGTATGGAAGCGCATGCTCGCCGACTACGAAGACCCTGGACTCGATCCCGCCATCGACGAAGCCCTGCAGCAGTTCATGTGCGAACGCCGTGCCGTGCTGTCGGACAGCCTCGACGAGGAATAGCAGGCGATGAAGAGCCACTATCGCGTCGTCGTGATCGGCGGCGGCATCGTCGGCGCGAGCGTCCTGTATCACCTCACACGCAAGGGCTGGGGCGACATCGCACTGATCGAGCGCGCCGAACTCACTGCCGGCTCCACCTGGCACGCCGCGGCGGGATTCCACGCCATCAATGACGACCCGCACATCGCCGCCCTGCAGGCGTACACGATCAAGCTGTACCAGGAGATCGAGGCCGAGAGCGGCCAGAGCGTCGGGCTGCACATGCCTGGCGGCTACAGCATCGCCACGACGCCCGAGCGCTGGGAATGGCTGCAGTCGGAGTTCGCGATTTACGAGACCATTGGCATCGAAGCGCGACTGGCGACACCCGAGGAGATCGTGACCGAGTGCCCGATCGTCGATCCGCGTGGCCTGCTCGGCGGCCTCTTCGACCCGCACGAAGGCGCAGTGGATCCGCACGGCACGACGCACGCCTTCGCGATCGCTGCCCGCAGGCGCGGGGCCGACGTGATCCTGCGCAACCGCGTGACGGCACTGAAACCGCACGCGGACGGTTGGCTCGTCGAGACCGAAAAGGGAACGGTCGTCGCGCAGCACGTGGTCAATGCCGGCGGACTCTGGGCACGCCGTGTCGGACGCATGGTTGGCGTCGACCTGCCGCTCACGCCGATGCAGCACCACTACCTCATCACCGAGGACCTGCCGGAGCTGCTGGCACGTCCCGACGAGATGCCATGCGTGACGGACCTCGAGGGCTTCACCTACCTGCAGCAGGAACGCAAAGGCGTGATCCTCGGCGTTTACGAACGCAACCCGCGGCACTGGCAGACTGAGGGCGCCGAGTGGGACTACGGCATGGAGTTGCTGCCCGAGGACATCGATCGCATCAGCCCGGAGTTGCTGATCGGGTTCTCGCGTTTCCCGACGCTTGAGCGTGCTGGCATCCGCAAGTGGGTCAACGGTGCGTTCACCTTCACACCCGACGGCAATCCGCTGGTCGGCCCTGTGCCGGGTTTGCGCAACTTCTGGGCTGCATGTGGCTGCATGGGAGGTTTTTCGCAGGGCGGCGCGATCGGCAAGGTGCTGTCCGACTGGATCGTCGAGGGCGACCCGGGCACCGACATTTTCGGCATGGACGTCGCCCGCTACGGCAGGTTCGCAGCTGACGACCGCTACCTGCGCGACACCACCGCACAGTTCTACGCACGGCGTTTCGTCATTGCCTATCCCAACGAAGAGTTGCCGGCGGGCCGACCCCTGAAGACGACACCGAGCTACGAGGCGCAGAAGGCGCTCGGCGCGCGCTTCGGCGTCGTGTGGGGCATGGAATCACCGCAATATTTTGCGACGGGCGAACCGGATTTCGTCGAACCGCCGACGTTGCGACGGTCCACAGCTGATCGGTTCGTCGCTGCAGAAGTCGCCGCGACTCGCAGCGCAGCAGGACTGCTGGATACCGGCGTGTACGCGCGCTACGAAGTACGCGGACCCGGCGCCGGGAAATGGCTCGACCACCTGCTCGCCTCGCACCTGCCCGCCGTGGGCCGCATTCGACTGGCACCGATGCTGAATCCTGCAGGCCGCCTGATGGGCGATCTCACCGTGACGCGGCTCGACCAGGATCGGTACTGGCTCGTCGGTTCGTACTACCTGCAGGAGTGGCACCTGCGCTGGTTCCGCGATCACCTGCCCGCCTCGGGCGTGGACATCGAGAACCTCTCGGAGAGCTGGCTCGGATTCTCGCTGTCGGGGCCGAGGTCACGCGAAATTCTCGCCTCGCTCACACCCGGCGACGTTGCGGACCGCGGCCTGCCGTTCATGGGCTGCGCCAGCATCGACGTCGCGTCGATACCTGCGGTGGTCGCGCGCCTTTCGCTCACCGGTGAACTCGGCTACGAGATCAACGTCCGTGCGTCGCAGCAGCACGAACTGTGGCAAGCATTGATCGCCGCCGGCACGCCGCTCGGCATGCGCCCGATCGGCATGCGTGCGCAGGACAGCCTGCGGCTCGAGAAAGGCTACGGTGTATGGTCGTTGGAGTTTTCCACGTCGTGCACGCCGGCGATGGCGGGTCTCGGGCGCTTCGTTGCGACCGACAAGGGTGAATTCATCGGTCGCGAGGCTCTTCTGGCCGCGCGGGAGACGGGTCCCTCGATGAAGCTGGTGCTGCTGCAGATTGATTCACCCGACGCTGACGCCACGGGCTACGAGCCGATACATCGCGACGGCCGACGCATCGGTTACGTTACTTCCGGGGCGTACGGCCACTTCGTGCGGCAGAGCCTGGCGTTGGGCTACGTCGACACTGAATGGTGCGAATCACCCGCCTCGTTGTCGGTCACGATTCTGGGCAGACAACGCGCGGCCCGGATCCTGCGCGCCGCACCCTACGACCCGACGGGCTCGAAACTGCGTGGCTGACGTCCAGAGCATTCGCGGAGGTGGTGCTTGAAGGTTCGCTGGACGATCTTCCTGTTCCTGGGCGGCTTCGCGATGCTGGCGTACGTCCAGCGCACGAGCCTGGGTGTGGCCGCGCAGAACATCATGCCGGACCTGCACCTCTCGCAGCTGCAGATCGGCTGGCTGAATGCGGCATTCGCCACGTGCTACACGCTCGCTCAATTGCCGGGCGGCCTGCTCGGTCAGCGGTTCGGCGCACGGCTGACCTACACCGTGGTCGGTCTGGTCGGTCTCGTCGCGACGCTCGCGACCCCCCTTGCACCGGTGGTGCTGGCAGGCACGGCGCTGTTCATCGCGCTGCTCGTAGCGCAGGGGTTGCTCGGCCTCTCGCAGGGGCCGGTGTTTCCAATGACCGCTGCCGTGTCGCAGACATGGTTTCCGCAGCGTCAGTGGGCCATGACCAACGGCACCATCTCGTTGGGCATGAACATCGGCGGCGCGATGACCGCGCCGTTGATCGTGGTCCTCACCGCGCACTTCGGCTGGCAGGGCGCATTGTTGTGGATCGCCCTCCCCGCCGTGCTGCTCACCGCGGCCTGGGCCCGGTATGGGCGCGACAGGCCGAAAGAACATCCGAAAGTCACGCCGGAAGAACTGGCGGAACTCGAGGCGAGCGACATGGAAAAGCCGGCGCCGATGACGCTCGCGCGCATGAAGCAGATCGTCGGGCAGCGCGACGTTTTGCTGCTGACGTTTGCTTACTTCTGCCTCAACATCGTTTTCTACCTGCTGAGCATGTGGTCGTTCCTGTACCTGGTGCAGGTGCGGCACTTCACCGGACTCGAAAGCGGTTTCGCCGGCATGTTGCCGTGGATCGGGGCCGGCCTGGGCGCGGGCATCGGTGGTTTGCTGTCGGACCGCATGGCGACGAAGATCGGCTTTCGCTGGGGCTATCGACTCGTTCCAATGATCTCATTGCCATTGGCGGGCCTGCTGCTGCTCGTGGCCGTCAAAGTCTCGACGCCCTATGCCGCAGTGCTGGCACTGATGGCGACGTTCTTCATGATCGAGCTGAACGAAGGCCCGTTCTGGGCTGCGACGATGCGCGTGGCACGCTCGGACACGGGTGCCGCGACAGGCGTCCTGAACACCGGTGGAAACTTCGCGGGCATGGTATCGGCGCCGGTCATTGGCGCACTTTCCGGCGCCGGCAACTGGAATGCGACTTTCGTGATTGGCGCGGCGTTCGCGTTTGCTGGAGCGGCGTGCTGGTTAGCGATTGATCCGGACCGACGGGTGATCACCGAACGAAAACGCCCCCTCGCGGGGGCGTCGTCGTAACTGGCGGAGAGGGTGGGATTCACTCGGACCACCGCAATGGTCCTCGCCCCGCTGGGGCGTCCTCGCCAGCTTGCGCGGCAAGGACGTGCCCATCCGCAGAGGCGCGGATGGGTCGACCCCACGTCCCGTGGGTTCTCAGCCCACCCCTCGGGCCAGAAACGAGAACGCCCCCTCGCGGGGGCGTCGTCGTAACTGGCGGAGAGGGTGGGATTCGAACCCACGTGGGGCTATTAAACCCCCATCCGATTTCGAGTCGGCGCCGTTATGACCGCTTCGGTACCTCTCCGCGAGGGCCGCGAATTCTATAGCAGGCCGCGGCACAGCACCACCCGCGCACCGCACGGCGCCGGAAGGCACAATGGGTCCGGCCGGTCAGCCCTAAGCCCATGAAAGTATTACTCGCCCTGCTGTCGACCTTGTTGCTGGCCACCTGTGCCCAGCCGCCACCACTGTTGCAGCGGATCCTGGCTGACGGCGAACTCCGGGTAGTCACTCGCAACAGCCCGGACGCCTACTACCTCGGCAGCCATGGCCCCGAAGGCCCGGCCTATGACCTCGCCAGCCAGTTCGCCGAACACCTGGGCGTGCCCCTGCGCCTCTACACAGTCAAGACCCGCGAGGCCGCGATCGAGGAAGTCGCGGCGGGCCGGGCTCACATTGCGGCGGCAGGCCTCTCGACAGGTATCGCCCTGCCCCGGGGTGTCCAGTTCGGACCGGGCTACCAGCGCGTCCGGGAGCACCTCGTGTACCGACGCCGCTCTGCCCGGCCGGCCAGCATCGCGGACGCGGGTCGTGGCCAGATCGAGGTCGGGGCAGCCAGCGCCCACCAGCGGACGCTGGAGGACCTCCGGCTGAAATACCCGGATCTCGCCTGGATCGAACGCGACGCCACCGACACCGAGGAAATCCTGGCCGACGTGTCGCAAGGCAAGGTGCAGTACACACTCGCCTCCTCGACCGAGTTTGCGTTGAATCGCTCCGTTCACCCCGAGCTGGCCATCGCGATCGACCTGTCGCCCGAACGCGCACTGACCTGGGTCGTGAGCACCGCCGGCAACGACTCGAGCCTGCTCGACCGGGTCAACGCATTCTTCGTCCTCGCGCGCCACGATGGAGTGATAGCCGCGCTGCTCGAGCGTTACTACGGCGAGGACGAACGCTTCGACTACCTGTTCTCGCGCAACTTCATGGAGCACCTGCAGAGCCGGCTACCGACATACTCCGCATGGTTCCAGGAAGCCGCGCAACAGCACAAGCTGGACTGGCGGCTGCTTGCGGCGATGGGTTACCAGGAATCGAAGTGGGATCCACACGCCGTCTCGTTCACTGGCGTGCGCGGCCTGATGCAGCTCACCGAGGACACCGCGTCCCGCATGCGGGCCGGCGATCGGCGCGATCCACGCTCGAGCATTTTCGGGGCCGCGAAATACCTCGCGATGCTGATGCGCGATATGCCCCGCCGGATTCCCGAGCCCGACCGCACGTGGTTTGCAGTGGCCGCCTACAACGTGGGACTCGGTCACGTCGAGGATGCACGGGTGCTGGCACAGCAGGCAGGCCGCAATCCCGACCGCTGGGAAGACGTGCGTGAATTCCTGCCCCTGCTGAGCCAGGAGCGCTGGTACACACGCACTAAGCGCGGCTACGCCCGAGGCTGGGAGCCCGTGCGCTACGTCGACAACGTGCAGGCCTACCTGAACATCCTGCAGGTCGCCGGGACGTCGATGACCGCGGAGGGTGCGCCGCCCGATCCCGAGCTGGGTGCCAACGGCACGAGTGGACGTTAGTCCGCGGGTCGATTGCGGCGCGCAACGAAGAAATTTCGCAGCAAAGCTCCGCATTCGTCACCGAGCACGCCCGCGTCGACGTCCAGCCGGTGATTGAGCGCGGGGTTCTGCACGACGTTGAAGACGCTGCCCGCCGCGCCAGCACGCGGATCGACAGCGGCGTAAACGAGACGCTCCACCCGCGCATGCACCATCGCCCCGGCGCACATCGCGCAGGGTTCGAGCGTCACGTAAAGCGTCGTGCCGGTCAGGCGGTAACTGTCACTGCAGGCCGCCGCCGCACGCAGCGCGATCATCTCGGCGTGCGCCGTAGGATCGCGACTCGAGATCGGACGATTGAATCCTTCGGCGATCACTTCGCCGTGGCGCACGATCAACGCACCAACCGGCACCTCACCGGCCGCTTCCGCCTGTCGCGCCAGCTCGATGGCGCGACGCATGAAGACCTGGTCTGGGGTGTCCATCCGTCGTCCTGGATGCCGCCTACAGGCTCACTCCCACTCAATCGTCGCAGGCGGCTTGCTCGAGATGTCGTAGGTGACCCGCGAAATGCCGGCCACCTCGTTGATGATGCGGCGCGAGCAGAGTTCGAGGAACTCGTACGGCAGCCGCGCCCAGCGTGCGGTCATGAAGTCGACCGTCTCCACCGCGCGCAACGCGATCACGTAATCGTAACGGCGGCCGTCGCCCATCACGGCGACCGAGCGCACCGGCAGGAACACCGCGAACGCCTGGCTGGTCACGTCGTAGAGTCCGTGCGCATGCAGTTCGTCGATGAAGATCTTGTCGGCCTTGCGCAGCAGGTCGGCGTACTGCTTCGACACTTCGCCGAGGATGCGCACGCCGAGCCCCGGGCCGGGGAACGGGTGGCGAAACACCATCGAGCGCGGCAGGCCAAGCTCGAGGCCGAGGCGCCGCACCTCGTCCTTGAACAGTTCGCGCAGCGGTTCGACCAGCTTGAGCTTCATGTGCTCGGGCAGGCCGCCGACGTTGTGGTGCGACTTGATCACGTGCGCCTTGCCCGTCTTCGCGCCCGCGGATTCGATGACGTCGGGATAGATCGTGCCCTGCGCCAGCCAGCGCACGCCCTCGAGCTTGTTCGACTCCTCGTCGAACACCTCGATGAACATCCGGCCGATGATCTTGCGCTTGCGCTCGGGGTCGGCCTCCCCACGCAACGCGTCCAGGAAGCGTTCCTCGGCATTCACACGGATGATCTTCACCCCCATGTTCTCGCCGAGCATCTTCATGACCTGGTCGCCCTCGTCGGCGCGCAGCAGGCCGTGGTCAACGAACACGCAGACCAGCTGGTCGCCGATTGCGCGATGCAGCAGCGCAGCGACGACCGATGAATCCACGCCTCCGGACAGGCCCAGCAGCACCTTGTCGCTGCCGACCTGCTCCCGCACGCGCGCGACGGCATCGGCGATGATGTTGCCGGGCTCCCAGCGGGCCTCGCACGCACAGATCTCGCGCACGAAGCGCTCGAGCATCCGCCCGCCCTGCAGCGTGTGCGTGACCTCGGGGTGGAACTGCACGGCGTAGTAATTGCGCGTCTCGTCCGCCATGGCAGCCAACGGCGCGTTCGGCGACGAGCCTACGGGCACGAAACCGGCCGGGATTTCCTCGACGCGGTCGCCGTGGCTCATCCAGACGTCGAGCACGGCGCGGCCCTGGCTGTCGCGGTGATCGAACAGCTCGTTGAACAATCGACAAGGCGCGGTCAGCGTGACCTGTGCATAGCCGAACTCGCGGTGATCAGAGCCGGTGACGCGGCCGCCAAGCTGCTGCGCCATCGTCTGCATGCCATAGCAGATCCCGAGCACGGGCACGCCCGCCTCGTACACGGCCTGCGGTGCCTTGGGCGGCTGCGCATCCGTGACGGACTCGGGGCCGCCAGACAGGATAATGCCGCGCGCGCCGAAAGCACGAACCTCGGCGTCGCTCATGTCCCACGGATGGATCTCGCAGTAAACGCCGCTTTCGCGGACGCGTCGCGCGATCAACTGGGTGTACTGGGCCCCGAAATCGAGGATCAGGATGCGGTGCGCGTGAATGTCGGCCGGGCGCACCGCCGCTGCAGACGCTTGCTCAGCTGACACGGTAATTCGGGGCTTCCTTGGTGATCGTCACGTCGTGAACGTGGCTCTCGCGTACGCCAGCGTTGGTGATCCGCACAAACCTGGGTTGCGTGCGCATCTCGTCGATGTTGGCGCTGCCCGTGTAACCCATCGCCGCGCGCAGGCCGCCAGCAAACTGGTGCAGGATCGCGACGATGCTGCCCTTGTACGGCACGCGGCCCTCGACACCTTCCGGCACGAGCTTTTCGATCTCGGCCGAAGCGTCCTGGAAGTAGCGGTCGCGCGAGCCGTTGGACTGGGCCATCGCCCCGAGCGAACCCATGCCGCGGTACGACTTGTACGAAGCGCCCTGGTACAACTCGACCTCGCCCGGCGATTCCTCGGTGCCCGCAAATACGCTACCCATCATGACGCAGTGCGCGCCTGCGGCGATGGCCTTGGCCACGTCACCGGAGTAGCGGATGCCACCGTCGGCAATCACTGGAATGCCGTGCGGCGCCAGAGCCGCAGCCACATTCGCCACCGCGGAGATCTGCGGCACACCGACGCCCGCGACGACGCGCGTGGTGCAGATCGAGCCCGGGCCGATGCCGACCTTGACGGCGTCCACGCCGGCGTCGATCAGCGCCATCGCTGCCTCGGCCGTGACGATGTTGCCGGCGATGACCTGCTGGTTCGGCCACTTCGCCTTGATCCGCTTGACCGTCTCGATCACACCGCGACTGTGGCCATGTGCCGTGTCGACGACGATCACGTCGACGCCGTTCTCGCGCAGCGCCGCCGCGCGCTCCAGCGTGTCCGCGCCCGTGCCGACGGCCGCACCGACGCGCAGTGCGCCACGCTCGTCCTTGCACGCCCGCGGGAACTCGGTCGCCTTCTGGAAATCCTTGACCGTGATCATGCCCTTCAGCTGGAAGTCGTCGCCGACGACGAGCACCTTTTCGATGCGGTGCTTGTGCAGCAGCATGAGCACGTCTTCCTTGGGTGCGCCTTCGCGCACGGTGATCAGGCGCTCGCGCGGCGTCATGACCTCGGAGACCGGCGCGTCGTAGCGCGTCTCGAAACGCAGGTCGCGGTGCGTGACGATGCCGACGGCCTTGCCATTGCGCACGACCGGCACCCCCGAAATGTTCTTGGAGCGCGTGAGCTCGAGCACTTCGCGGATGGTCTGCTCGGGCCGGACCGTGATCGGGTCGTGGATGATGCCGCTCTCGAAGCGCTTCACGCGCGCGACTTCCCGCGCCTGCGACTCGATGGTCATGTTCTTGTGCAGGATGCCGATGCCGCCTTCCTGCGCGATGGAAATCGCGAGGCGGTGCTCGGTGACGGTGTCCATGGCGGCCGAGACGACAGGCAGGTTGAGCTTGATGCCGCGCGTCAGTTGCGTGGCCAGGCTGACCTCTGCCGGCAGGACCTGGGAATAGGCCGGCACGAGCAGGACGTCGTCGAAGGTGAGGGCTTCCTCGAGAATTCGCAGCATTGGGAGACCCGGAGCGAAAGGAAGCGCGGCATTGTACCCGCTCGGGGCGCTCCGGGTAAAACCGCTGTTGCACGTCCCGTCGCTCGCCAGCCGTGCAGCACCGGTGACAAGGCATCGGAGCTCCGGACTTCCGGGTCGCGGCCGGGGACGCCGTAAACCCTTCCCTGGGGGCTCCGGCCGCCGCGTCCATGCGGCGGACGGCCCCGGCCCGCGACCCGGAAGCCCGGAGCCCTCGCTGCCGGTGAGCGTGGCAGCAGGCCGGCGAACGACCCGGCCGCGTCGCTTGGTTTTCCGGTGGGCGCTCCGACCGGTAAGATTCGTCGATGGCCGATTCCTGGTTCGACGACGACGCAACGCCCCCGCCGGCCGCACCGGCGCGCGAAATCTTCACGATTTCGCAGTTGAACGCGCAGGCACGGGTGCTGCTCGAGCGCGGACTGGGCTCAGTCTGGCTCGAAGGCGAGGTCTCGAACCTGGCGCGCCCCGCCTCAGGCCACTGGTACTTCTCCCTCAAGGACGAATCGGCACAGGTTCGCTGCGCGATGTTCCGCAACCGCAGCATGCTGGTGCGCTTCCCGGTCAAGGACGGCGCCAGGGTGCTCGCACGAGGCCGCGTGAGCCTCTACGAAGCCCGTGGCGAGTTCCAGGTCGTCATCGATCACCTCGAGGAGGCTGGCGAAGGCGCCCTGCGTCGCCGGTTCGAGGAACTCAAACGCAAGCTGCTGGCCGAGGGCCTGTTCGAATCCGCACGGAAGAAGCCGCTGCCCACCCTGCCTCGACGCATCGGCGTGATCACGTCGCCGACCGGCGCTGCGCTGCGCGACATCCTGCACGTCCTGCAGCGCCGCTTCCCGGCCGTGCCGGTCCTGGTCTATCCCGTCGCGGTGCAAGGTGAAGCGGCACCGCGCGAGATCGTGCAGGCGCTGCAACTCGCGGCTGCACGCCGCGAGTGCGACGTGCTGATCCTGGCCCGGGGCGGAGGCTCGCTCGAAGACCTGATGGCGTTCAACGAGGAATCCGTGGCGCGCGCCATCTACGCGTGCGAGATTCCGATCATCTGCGGAGTGGGACACGAGACCGACGTCACGATCGCGGACTTCGTCGCGGATGAGCGCGCACCAACGCCCTCCGGCGCGGCGGAACGCAGCGTGCCGGACAGCGCGGAATACCTGCGCTCACTCGGTGCGCTCGAGCGTAACCTGGTGCAGACCCTGCGCCGCAAGTTGTCGTCGCTGCGACAGACGCTGCAGCAGTGGGAACGGTCGTTGAACCGGCTCTCGCCGCGTGCACGACTGCAGCAGCATGCGCAGCGCCTCGACGAACTCGAACAACGCCTGCAGCGTGCGGTCCGCGCCCGGATCGAACGGGCCCGAGTCCGCGTAACGAACGCGGACGCGCTCCTCCGTCGCAGCAGTCCGGCGCGTCGTCTCGTGCCGCTGCAGCAGCGACTGGAGGTTGCGAGGCGTCGCCTGCCGGTCGCGATGCAGCGACGACTGCAGGCAGCGCGCGAACGCGTCGAGCGCTCCATGCGCACCCTGAACGCCGTCAGCCCGCTGGCGACACTCGAACGGGGCTACGCCATCGTCACGGATGCCGGGTCGCACGTCGTGACCGATGCAGCGATGCTTGCACCAGGTGCACAGATCGAGGCGCGTGTTGCACACGGCTCCATTCGTGCGACGGTCACCGAAGTGCTGGCGGCCGGCACGAAGCCCGCAAGCGCGGCGCGGAAGAAGGCGAAACCCGGAAAATGATCGCGGCACCAGTCAGGTTCGTGCACCCACTGTTCGCACCACCGCGTCGAGTTTCAGGACGGGATCCGGTCGGTCGGGCATGGCCCACTTTCTTGATCGCCTTCGCCGCGGCATGTCTCGGCTTCGCCGCTGCGGCACGCGCTGCAGACGACGTCATGCTGCCGCGCGACACGCGCGTGCCCGGCGGTATCGCAATCCTCGACCTCGGTACGGGCACCGATTCGCCTGGCGCCGTTTTTTTCGGCGAGTACCGCGCGCCGATCGTGCGCACCCCGGACGGCTGGAAGGCAATTGTCGGTATTCCGCTCGCGACTGAGCCCGGCCGGCAGGTGGTCAAGCTCGTGACACCGTCGACGAGCGACAAGGATCGCGAGATTGCGTTCGACGTCGAACCCAAGGCGTACGCCACCCAGAACCTGACGGTCGAAGCACGCAAGGCCGATCCGCTGCCCGAGGACCTCAAACGCATCGACGCCGAGACCGAACGCACCGAACGCGCACTGGCCACTTACACCGAGAGCCGGTCACCGACGTGGCGCTGGACCGCGCCGGTGCCAGGAGAGCGTTCGGATTCGTACGGCAAGCGACGCGTCTTCAACGGTCTGCCGCGCAAGCCGCACAGCGGCATGGACATCGCCGCGCCGACCGGCACCCCGATCCGCAGTCCGGCGGCTGGCCGCGTCGTGGAATCCGGGGATTTTTTCTTCAACGGCAACACTGTTTTCGTCGACCACGGCCAGGGCGTGCTCACGATGTATTGCCACCTGAGCCGGATTGACGTGTCGTCGGGTGACGTGGTGAAGGAAGGCGACGTGCTCGGTCTGGTCGGCGCGACTGGTCGGGTGACGGGCCCGCACCTGCACTGGGGCGTGAGCGTGAACCGGGCGATGGTCGATCCCGCACTGCTGCTGGAGAAGTGACTAGGGGATAGGGGTTAGGGGTTAGTCGGAGGTCGCCGTTGGCGACGAAGAGAATTCCCGGAGGTGGCTACCCAACCTCCGACTATCCCCTAACCCCTAACCCCTCGCCGACTTTCGCTAGAAAGTCGGCAATTGCCGGCTCAAAACGCGCGTTGTCCACCAGGAACGCGTCGTGACCATGCGGCGACGGGAACGCATGGAATTCAACTTCGACACCCGCCTTGCGCAGATGCTCGGCAATCAGCGTTTGCTGGTCGATCGTGTAGAGCATGTCCGTCTGCGCGCCGAGCACGAGTGTCCGCTGCACGCCGCTGAACTTCGCAAAGGCCGCATCGAGCGAGCCGGCGCCGTGTTCGGCCAGGTCGAACTGATCCATGGCGCGGGAGAGATAGAGATAGCAGTTGGCGTCAAAGACGTCGGCGAACCGCTGGCCCTGGTGCTCGAGGTACGATTCGACTTCGAACTGCGCGCGGAAATCGCCGGGCTGGCCCGTCGTTTCCGCTACGCGCCGACGGCCGAAGCGCTGGTCCCATTCTTCGTGCGAGCGATACGTGATCGTACCGAGCTTGCGCGCCATGCGCATGCCGCCACGCGGACCGCGACCGCGCTCATAGTTGCCGCCGCGCCAGGCCGGATCGTTGCGCACGATTTCACGCTGCAGGGAACGCAGCGCAATGGCGAATGGATTGGCTGCAGTCGCGCCCGAGATCGACACGATGTTGCGCGCCACGCCTGGAAACTGGGCAACGAAGGCGAGGACGGTCATGCCGCCCATCGAAGGACCGGCGACGCAGGCCACGGTTGCGATGCCGAGCTCGCGCAACACCTCGTAGCCGCCACGAGCGACGTCCTCGAGGGAGACTTCCGGGAAAGCGATCCCGAACGGCCGGCCCGTGCGCGGGTCAATCGAGGTCGGACTCGACGAGCCGTAGGGACTGCCGATCGAGTTGATGCAGAGAACGTGGAACCGGTCCGTGTCGATCGGCTTGCCGGCGCCGATCATCGATTCCCACCAGCCGGGCTTCGGGTCCGCCGGCGACGACGCCGCGTGCGCGGAGGGCGAAAGCCCGGTGAACAGCAGCAGCGTGTTGTCCCGCGCTGCATTGAGCGTGCCCAGGGCTTCATAGGCAATGACCGGGTGCTCGATCACTCCCCCGCGATACAGGCGCAGCGGCTCGTCCAGCAGGGCCAGCCGGGTGGCCGGCAGGTCGTGGGCGGCAGTTGGCGATGTTCTGGCGACGGCCATGAGCATGAGTCCAGTCTAGACCGGGCCCGTCGGGCCACTAGCTTGAGAGGATAGCCGGTCAGAACCGGCAGTTATCAATCCCGGGGCACCATCGCCGGGACCTGTCAGCGCTTACCGACCTTCTTGCCGCCCCTGGAACGTGAAATCAGGCGCTTCTTGCTCCGGACCTGGCGTGGTGTCAACTCGTTGCGACGGCCCTTGAACGGGTTCTCGTCGGTCCGGAACTCGACCCGCATCGGCGTGCCCTTCAGCCGGAACGTCTCCCGGAAATGGTTCTCGAGGAACCGGCGGTAGGCGTCGGGTACGTGCTGGGTCTGGTTGCCGTGGATGACCACGACCGGAGGATTGCGACCGCCCTGGTGGGCATAGCGCAGCTTGATGCGCCGGCCGCGCACCAGCGGCGGCTGGTGGATGGTGAGCGCCTGCTCGAGGGCCCGGGTGAGGTCCTTGGTCGGCAGTTCCTTCATCGCAGCGCGGTACGCCTTGAGGACGGACTCCATCATTTCGCCGACGCCGGTGCCGTGCCGCGCGGAAATGAAGTGCACGTAGGCGAAGCGCAGGAAGTCGAAGCGCAGGTCGAGCCCGTCGCGGATCGTGTCGCGCTGGTCCTGCGGGATGCCGTCCCACTTGTTGATCGCGAGCACGAGCGCCCTGCCCTGCTCCGCGACGAGGCCCATCAGGCTCGCGTCCTGTTCGGCCACGGTGTCGTGCGCATCGAGCACGCCAATCACGACATTCGCGCGATCGATGGCCTGCAGCGTCTTGACGACGCTGAACTTCTCGACGGTCTCGTTGACCTTCGACTTGCGTCGCACGCCCGCGGTGTCGATCAGCACGTACGGCAGCCCATCGCGCTCGAACGGGACTTCGACCGTATCGCGCGTAGTGCCGGGCTGGTCGAACGCGATCAACCGTTCTTCGCCGAGCAACCGGTTGATCAGCGTCGACTTGCCCACGTTGGGGCGGCCGACGACGGCAACCCGGATCGTGCCTGCGGTATAACCCAGCACGTCGGGCGCATCGAGCGCGCCTTCGAGGCCTTCGAGCGCACGCTCGATGAGCGCGTCGAGGCCCTGCTTGTGCGCGGAAGAAATGGCGATCGGCTCGCCGAAGCCGAAGCGATGAAACTCGGCCTGCGCCATGTCGTCGTCGAGGCCTTCGGCCTTGTTGGCGACGACCAGTACCTGCTTGCCGCTGCGGCGCAGCAGGTCAGCGACGTGCAGGTCCTGCGGCGTGCAACCCTGGCGGGAATCGACGACGAAGAGAACGCGGTCGGCTTCCTCGACCGCCTTCAGTGTCTGCTCGGCCATCAGCCGCTCGATACCGCCGACGATGGACTCAACCAGGCCGCCGGTGTCGATCACGACGCACGAACGGCCATCGTGACGGGCATAGCCGTATTTGCGGTCGCGGGTCAGGCCCGGCACGTCGGCGACGAGGGCGTCGCGCGTGCGAGTCAGCGCGTTGAAGAGCGTCGACTTGCCGACGTTTGGACGCCCGACCAGGGCGACGACTGGCAGCACATCAACGACCCGCGGGCGCGCCGCTGCGAAAGGCGACGACGCGGCCGCCGTCGTCGATCACGAAGGCGCGATCGCCGTCCGTGACCGGAGTCATGCTGATACGCTCGCCGCCCGGATGCTCGCGGGCGATGAACTTGCCCGAATCGCGGTCGAGCCAGTGCAGGTAGCCGTCGAAGTCGCCGACGATCACCGCGTTGCCCACGACGGCGGGCGCGCTCAGGCCTCGGCGCTTGAGACCGTCCTGCTGCCACACCACCGCGCCGTCGCGACGACGCAGCGCAACGACGCTGCCGTCCGACGTGGCGACGTAAAGTTGCGTGTCGTCGAGCGCGGGTGCGCGGTAGCTGGAAAGATCGCGGCTCCACCAGATCTGGCCGGAGTCGAGTGCCAGCATGACGACGCGGCCCTGGTAGCCCGCGGCGAATCCGTCATTGCCATCGACCTGCACGGCGCTGTCGACATCGGCGAGACGGGCCAGTTCCGAGCGACCGCCCGGCGTCGTGACCTGCGCCTGCCAGGCGATATCGCCCGAGGCGAGCGCGAACGCGATGACCTTGCCCGAATCGAATCCAGCGACGACGTTGTCCTTGGCGAGCACGGGCGGCGCCGTACCGCGCAACGACAGCTTCGGCACCGGTTCCTCACCGGTCCACTGCGATTTGCCCGTCAAGGCATCGAGCGCGTGCACGCGACCGTCTACCGACCGCACGATGACGCGATCGCCCGTGACCAGCGGAGCGGCGAGTACTTCGCTGCTGACCGACATCTTCCACAGCACCTTGCCCGACGCGACATCGAGTGCGATCACCTTGCCGTCGCTCGTGCCGACTGCCACGACGCTGGCGCCAACCCCCGGACCCGCGGCCAGGTCGGCCTTCGTATCCTGCGTCCACTTCGCCCGACCAGTGGCCGGATCGAGCGCGATCACTTCACCGTCGCGTGCCGCCGTGTATAGAACGCCGCGATCGAGCGCGAGGCCGAGCGCGAGCCGCAGCTTTTCACCGCCGCCGCCAACGCCCGTGTCCCACAACTTCTGGACCGCGAGCGTCGGCTTCAGGTCCACCAGTTCGGCGGGCGGTTCCACGCCCTTGTCCTTGTCGCACCCGGCGACCAGGACCAGCAGGCTCGCCACGCAGGCGGCCGCGACCAGTGATGGACGACGGTAACTCATGGCTTGGCGCCTTCCACCGGAGCGACTGCTACCGGCGCAGCGGCCGTGACCGTCGCGGGCAGGGCATCGCGCTTCAGTTCCACGTATTCGCGATCGAATGCCTGGGCCGGGGCCGAGGCCGTCGCGGCAAGGGCCGCCCCGTAGGCCTGACGCGCACCGGTGACGTCGCCCTTGGCTGCGAGCACGTCGCCGCGGATCTCGTGGAAGACCGGCGTGAAGGAACCGGCGTTCGTGACGTCCAGCAACTTGAGCGCGTCGTCGTGCTTGCCCTGCTCGGAGAGCACGCGGGCAAGGCGTGATTGTGCGATCTGGCGCAGCTCGGGATCGCGCGAGGACTCTGCCACCGTGCGCAGCCGCTTCGCAGCCTCATCGAGGTCGCGTGTATCCACCGCAAAGCGCGCGAGCGCCAGGTCGGCATGGTCGGCGTACGGCGACTTCGGGTGCAGACCCCTCAGGTCGCCCGCTTTTTTCGCGGCCGCATCCTTGTCGTTCTTGCTGAGCGATTCGAGCACGGCGACGTAGGACGCCTCGTCCTGCTCGGACGCATTCAGCTTCGACTTCTGCCAGTACTGCCAGCCCGCCAGGCCACCGAGGCCGAGGGCGATGCCGCCCACGATCCAGAGCCAGTTCTCGACCCAGAACCGCCGCAGTTGTTCTTCGCGTTCGTTGTCAGAAAGGTCTTCCACTTCACCCACTCCATCTGCCGTCCCGCCGGGACGACTCGCTGTGATTAAGCCGGCTGCGCCTGCAGTTCCCGGCCGAGTTCCGCTGCAAGCTCATCGAATGAAACTTCGCGCTGCGCCGATTCCCGGCCGCGCAGTGCCTTGACCGCGGCGACCCGGCGCGACGCTTCGTCGTCGCCGATGATGACCGCAATGCGGGCGCCGCTCTTGTCCGCGCGCTTCAGCTGCGACTTGAAGCTGCCGCCGCCGCAGTTCGTTTCCACGCGCAGGCCTGGCGCGCCGTCGCGGATGCGCTCCGCGAGCCCGAGCCCCGCCGCTTCCGCCGCGGGACCGGCCAGCACCAGGTAGATGTCCGGACCGCCCTCGTCGCTGGTGAGTCCCTGCAATCGCATCAGCTCGACGATACGCTCCTCACCCAGGGCCCAGCCGATGGCCGGCACCGCCTCGCCGCCAAGCTGCGCGACCAGGCCGTCGTAACGACCGCCCGAACAGACCGCGTCCTGCGAGCCGAGGTCGGTGGTTACCCACTCGAACACCGTGCGCGAATAGTAGTCGAGCCCGCGCACCAGGCGCGGATTGACGACGAAGTCGATGCCGGCCCCGGTGAGCTGCGAACAGAGGGTCGCGAAATGCGCAGCTGATTCCGGATCGAGGTGATCGGTGATCAGGGGCGCACCCGCGATGACCGCTGCCATCGCAGGGTTCTTGCTGTCAAGAATCCGCAGCGGATTGCCTTCGAGCCGACGTGTGCTGTCCGCGTCGAGCACGGCCGCGTGCGCCCGGAAGTAGTCAACCAGCTTCGCGCGATACACGACTCGCGACGCCGGCGTGCCGAGTGAATTGAGGATCAGCTTGAGTCCGCGCAGGCCGAGCACGCGCCACAGGCGGGCCGTCATCAGGATGAGTTCGACATCGACGTCCGGGCCAGGGTAACCGAGAGCCTCGACGTCGA
Organism: uncultured Pseudomonadota bacterium; assembly: GCA_963748985.1. Lineage (GTDB taxonomy): Bacteria > Pseudomonadota > Gammaproteobacteria > Steroidobacterales > Steroidobacteraceae > RPQJ01. The sequence continues at coordinate 80,487 of CAVVKQ010000013.1, read as the reverse complement.
TCTGGTGGAACTGGCGATACCGGCCCTTCTGCGGCCGCTCGTAGCGGAACATCGGGCCCATCAACCAGACTTTCTGCCGCTGGTTGTGCAGCAGGCCGTTCGATATGCAGGCGCGGACGATGCCCGCCGTCGCTTCGGGCCGCAGCGTGAGCGAATCATCGCCACGGTCCCGGAACGTGTACATCTCCTTGTCGACGATGTCGGTGAGTTCACCGATCGAGCGCTTGAACAGTTCGGTTCGTTCGAGCAAAGGCAACCGGATCTCACGGTAGCCGTACTGCGCGAATATTTCGCGGGCCGCGCGTTCGAGCAGCTGCCACGCCGCCGTCTGGTCGGGCAGCACGTCGTTCATGCCGCGGACGGCCTGCAGGATTTCACTCATCGTCCCGTCACCGAGTTCAACGCAGCGACCCTTCCGGACCGATGCTGAAACGCGCAGACACTTGTCCTTGCGCACGCGGCAGGACCGGCAGCACGCGGCCATTGACCGTCACGGCGACGGCAGCGGCATCGCCGATCGTCACGCTCAAGGGAGCGATCGCCGTGAGCGTGCGCTCGGTCCCGGCCTTGCCGAGATCGTAGAGCACCGCCTTGCCGGAACCGTCGAACACCTCGACCCAGGAATCGGCAGCAAACTTGAATTGCAGGTTGACCTGGCCGGATTGCAGCGCGCTCGATGCCGTTGCAGCAGCTGGGCCGGGCGGAGACTCGGCTGATCCTGCGATTGCCGGAGTCGATGCCGCAGCAGGGGACGCCTGCGTGGTCGTGGCCGGACCTTCCTGCAGGACCGGTGCAGTGGATTCTTCCGGGGTCGTGTCGGCCCACGGCATACCATGTTCAGAGAGGTACGCGACCAGTGCCGAGGCGATGAAGAATGTCGCTGCGCCGCCGACAACCCAGGGCCAGCGCGGCTTGCCGCGCACGGGAGCCATTTCGAGCCGCGACTTCGGCACCAGCGAGGGCTCGCCGAGCTGCTGCGTGGAGTGCTCGTACAGCGACACGATCTCGTTCTCGTCGAGTCCAAGCATCGTGGTGTAGCGGCGCAGGTGGCCCTTGACGAAGACCGGTGCGCCGAGCGTGGCGAAGTCATTCGCCTCGAGGTGCGCGAGCACCATCGTGTCGAGATTCAGCGATTCTGCGGCCTGCTGGTGGCTGATGCCCTGCGCCTCACGCTCAAGCCGCAGGCGCGCGCCCGGGCTCGAGGGGAGCTCGGTGACATCGGCGTCGGACGGGCTCATGGCTTCGCCCGTTCCGCTTCGAAGAGCCGCGAGGCTTCCTCGGACGTCGGGAACTCATTTTTCAGGCGTTGCGAGTAACGCGCGGCCTGCGCGGCATCACCGAGGCCAAGCTCGATGTTGCGGCCGAGCCAGAGCGTCGCCGCTGTCACCGGCGCGACGGCCGTATAGCGCTCCAGGAACGCCCGTGCCTGCAGTCCGTTGCCGCCTTCCTGCGCGAGCTCCGCCATCTGCATCAGCGCGTCGGGTTGCTTCGGGTTGCGCTCGAGCGCCTTGCGGAAACTCTGCTCGGCGTCTTTTGGCCGCCCGTCACCGCGGGCGCAGCGGCCGGCATTGGTATATGCAACGTCTGGGCGCGCGTTGAGCGGGCTCGCAGCCGCTTGCAGCATGTACTGCTCGCCGCGCTTCGGTTCGCCGTTCATGCAGAAGTACACGGCGGCGTTCGCCACGACGTCGGGGTTGTCCTTGCCGCCCAGCTTCACGGCCTGCTCGAAGTGCGACAGGGCCTTCTTCTTGTCGCCGAGCTTGTCGTAGACGAATCCCGCCGCCATCTGCGTATTGGCCGTGCGCGCGTCCTGCTGCAGGGCCTTGTCGATCTTCTCGCGTGCGGCCTTGAGGTTGCCTTCGCGCATGTAGGCGAGCGCGAGTTCGGTGTTGACCGCGGCCGCCTGGTCGATGGCCTCACGACTGCCCGGCGCGGCAGCCACACAGGCATGCGGAACACCGAGCGCCGCAAGCGCGAGTACGCCGGCAGCGACCAGGGTGAGGTGCGAGTAGAGGCGCATCAACCTTGCACCACGGTCACGGGAAACATCTTCTGGCCGAGCCGCGTCGTGACGCGGTCGTTGACGCGACCGACGAGCTGGCCGCAGGCCGCGTCGATGTCGTCACCGCGCGTGCGTCGGATCGTCGCCATCACGCCGCCCTTGAGCAGCAGGTCGCGAAAGCGTTCGATCGCCTCCTCGCTCGAACGACGGAAGGTCGTGCCGGGAAACGGATTGAACGGGATCAGGTTGACCTTCGCCGGGTGGCCACGCAGCAGCTGCGCGAGTTCGCGCGCGTGCTGCGGTTTGTCGTTGACGCCGTCAAGCATGACGTACTCGAACGTCACGCTGCGCGCGTTCTGCTTCTCGACGTAGTGCCAGCACGCGTCGAGCAGGTCCTTGATCGGGTGCTTGCGGTTGATCGGCACGATCTCACTGCGCAACGCGTCGTTCGGCGCATGCAGCGAGACAGCCAGCGCGACGTTGGTTTCGTCCGCGATGCGGAGCATCTGCGGCACCAGGCCCGACGTGCTCACCGTGACGCGGCGACGCGAGAGGTCGAGACCAAGGTCGTCCATCATGATTTCCGCTGCGGGCACGACGTTGCGGTAATTCGCCAGCGGCTCGCCCATGCCCATGAACACGACGTTGGTGATCACGCGGTCGCCGTCTGGCGAATAGCCCAGTTCGCGGTTGGCGAGCCAAACCTGCCCGACGATTTCGGCGGTGTCGAGGTTGCGGTTGAAACCCTGCTGCGCCGTCGAGCAGAAGCCGCAGTCCATCTGGCACCCGACCTGGCTCGAAATGCACAGCGTGCCGCGACCCGGCTCCGGGATGAACACCATCTCGATCGCCTGGCCGCCCTCGAGCTTGAGCAGCCACTTGCGCGTGCCGTCCGCCGACACCTGCGACAGGTGAATGTCAGGCGTGCGGATCTCGGCAATTTCGGCGAGACGACGACGGAAATCCTTGCCGAGATCCGTCATCGCATCGAAGTCGCCCGCGGCGCGCTTGTAGATCCACTTGAACAGCTGGCGGGCACGGAAGGGTTTCTCGCCCATTGCGACGACGAACGCCTCCAGCCCGGCCCGGGTGAGCCCGAGCAGGTTGGTGCGTGCAGTCGTCATGGTTGCTTCGGCCATGTGTCAGTGGACCACGCGCCGCAGCGCGAGTTCGCCCGCGCTCAGCGCGGGCAGAGCTCCGTCTCGGAGAAGAAGAATGCGATCTCGCGCGCGGCGTTCTCGGCGCTGTCCGAACCGTGCACGACGTTCTGCTCGATGCTGTCGGCGAGGTCGGCGCGGATCGTGCCCGGCGTGGCCTTCTTCGGGTCGGTCGCACCCATGACGTCGCGGTTCTTGCCGACGGCGCCCTCACCCTCGAGTACCTGCACGATGACCGGACCCGAGATCATGTACGAGACCAGGTCCTTGAAGAACGGACGCTCGCGATGGATGCCGTAGAACGCCTCGGCCTGGGCCTGCGTCAGCTGCATCATGCGGGCCGCGACGATGCGCAGCCCCGCCTTTTCAAAGCGATGGTAGACGTCACCGATGACGTTCTTGCGGACACCGTCCGGCTTGACGATGGAAAGCGTGCGTTCGAGGGACATACGGATCCTTGGAATGATTGCCCGGCAGGCCAGCCTGCCGGCTGTGACGAACCGGCCCCAAAAACCTGAAACCCGCGCAAGCGCGGGTCCGGACGGGGCCAACCTGAAAACGTAACGGTGCAGTATACCCGGACGGGACCCACCGGCCAAGAAAACATAGCCCCGACGGGCAGTTAGACGTTGAAGCTCTCGCCGCAGCCACACTCGCCCTTGACGTTCGGATTGCGGAACTTGAAGGCTTCGTTGAGTCCCTGGCGCACGAAGTCGATTTCGGTGCCGTCAACGTACTTGAGGCTCTCGGTGTCGACGACGACCTTGACGTCGGCTACCTCGAACACGACGTCCCTGGCGCCGAGCTCATCGGCATAGCTGACGACGTAGGCGTAACCCGAACAGCCCGTCTGCTTGACACCAAGCCGCAATCCAATGCCCTTGCCGCGACTGGCCATGAACGTGCGGACGCGTTCAGCGGCGGCAGGAGTCAGGGAGATCGACATGCAGTGGTGTCCTCGGCGGTGATGGCTGAAAAATTCTACACGGTAGACCGGGTCGCGCCCGGCCAGTTCCGGGCGACAGCACGTATTGCATCCTGCAGTGTGAGCAACCGCCCGAATTTGGCCGGCGGAACCTCCAGCGCACGCGCAGCGTCGTGCCAGTCCCAAGCCGCCAGCTGGTCGCGATCCAGTCCCAGCGCAGCTTCCGCCAGACGCGACGCGGCGGCCAGGACGTGTGGACAGCCAAATGCCTGGAAGCGGGCCTCAGCCACGCGATTGCGCTCGATCCTGAGCGCGAATGCAATTTCGATTCCCTGCTCCCGGTCGCCCGCGCGGCCTTTGGCGACGGACGGCGCGTCTGGTATGTCACCCCAGGCCGGCAAGGTGTGCAGGCGGCGCCGAACCTCATCGTTGTACCTCGCGTCCTCCGGGATGTCAGGCATGGCGCCGGCGCGAGGCTCACCGGCCCTGAGCCTGGCGATTTCCTGACCTATCCGCGCGGCGGCCCGCTCAATCTCGTCCAGCGTCGTAAAACGCCCCAGGCTCAACCGCAACGAGCTTTGCGCCAGTCGATCGCTGCGCCCGAGGGCCCGCAGCACATAGGATGGCTCGGCGTGCTGGCTGGCGCAGGCGGAGCCCGATGACATGGCGATATCCGCCAGTGCCAGCAGCAAGGCCTCGCCCTCCACGCCGTCGACCGTGACGTTCAGGATGCCCGCCACTCGTCGCACCGGGTCGCCGTTTAGTTCAACGCCAGGAATGTCGCCGAGCGCGCGCCAGAGCTGGTCACGCAGACCGGCGATGCGCGGGATGTCCACGCTCATCGATTCACGCGCGATGCGGTACGCGCTGCCGATGCCGACGATCTGGTGCGTCGGCAGCGTCCCTGAACGCAGGCCGTGTTCCTGGCCGCCGCCAAACTGCAGCGGTACCAGCCCGAGGCGCGGCTCGCGGCGCACGCACAGCGCGCCGATGCCTTTCGGCCCATGGAGCTTGTGCGCCGTGAGCGACAACAGGTCGATCGCGTCGTCCCGCACATCGATCGGCAGCTTGCCTGCGCTCTGCGCGGCGTCGACGTGGAACAGCACTCCGCTCTTGCGGCAGAGGCGACCGATAGAGCCTATGTCGTTGACCACGCCGATTTCATTGTTCACGTGCATCAGCGACACGAGCAGCGTGTCCGGACGCAGGGCGGCAGCGACTTGCCCGACTTCGACGATGCCGGAAGGGCCGGGCTTCAGGTACGTGACGGCGCACCCTTCGCGTTCGAGCTGGCGGCAGGCGTCGAGCACGGCCGGATGTTCGGTGCGCGCGGTCACGATGTGTCGTGATCGATTGCGGTGAAACCGTGCCGCGCCGAGCAGCGCGAGGTTGTTCGCCTCCGTTGCGCCCGAGGTAAAGAGAATCTGCTCCGGCGCGGCATTCACCAGCGCCGCGACTTCGGCGCGTGCAGTTTCGACGCGTGCGCTGGCCTGTCGTCCGTAGACGTGGTTCAGCGAGGACGGATTGGCGAAATCCCCGTCGGGCCCGAGGCACGAACTCATTTCCGCGATCACGCGCGGATCGACGGCCGTCGTGGCTGCGTTGTCGAGGTAGATCGGCCGTGGACTCATGGCGCCGATTCTGCCTTGTGCACGTGCGGATCGCCCGCGCGGCGTCGTCTGCCCTGCACGGCCATGAGAATTCCGCGCAGGATGTTGATCTCGTTCTGGTCGAGCACCGTGCGCTGGAACAACCGGCGCAGGCGCGCCATCAGGTGACCCGATCCCGTGCGGTCCTTGAAGTCGACCTCGCCGAGCACCTGTTCCAGGTGTGAATAGAACTTCTCCATGTCAGTGGCGCTGGCGAGCGGGACGGGCCCCTCCCCGCGCGTCACGGCCGTGCCACGGTCGCGCAACGCGAGGCACACTTCGTACGCCACGACCTGTACCGCCATCGCGAGGTTCAGCGACGTGTACACCGTGCCGGTCGGAATCGTGAGCAGCGTGTGGCACAGCTGCAACTCGTCGTTCTGCAGGCCCGTGCGTTCCGCGCCGAACAGGATGGCCACTTCACTCACCTGCGAAGCCGCTGCGATCTCGAGCGCCGCTTCACGCGGCTCGACGATGCGCCATGACAGATGGCGGCCACGAGCCGTCGTGCCGACGACCAGGCCACAATCGGCGATCGCCGTGCGCACGTCGGGCACCACCCGCGCGTTCTGCAGCACATCGTCGGCGCCGGCTGCCATGACGATGGCCTCCGTTGCGGGGAACCGTTCGGGCGCCACCAGGTAGAGCGATTCCAGGCCCATGGTCTTCATGGCGCGAGCCGCAGAACCGATGTTGCCGGGGTGTGACGTGCCGACGAGGACGATGCGAATGGACATGCTCTGGTATTCTAGCGGTCCTTTGGCGGGTTCTTTCCTGCCGCTCTTGCCCACCTGCCAACGTCGAGACGCCGCATGAACATGCAGCCGATGCTCAATATCGCCGTCCGCGCCGCCCGTCGCGCGGGAGACCTGATCGTGCGCAACCTCGACCGGGTGCCTACCAGCAGCATTCAGGCCAAGGGCCGCAACGATTTCGTCACGGAAATCGACCGCATGGCAGAGCGCGACATCATCGAAACGGTGCGTCGTGTCCACCCGGATCATGGCTTCCTTGCCGAGGAATCCGGACGCAGCGGCGGCGACGAGTTCGTCTGGATCATCGATCCGCTCGACGGCACCACCAATTTCCTGCACAGCTTCCCGGTTTTCGCGGTATCCATCGCCGTCGAGCACCGTGGCCGGCTCGAGCATGCCGTGGTCTACGACCCGATGCGGCAGGAACTCTTCACGGCCTCGCGCGGCGGTGGCGCGCAGGTGGATGGCCGGCGCATCCGCGTCAGCAAGCAGACGACACTCGAGGGCGCGCTGGTGGCCACCGGCTTCCCGCAGCGCGACAACTCGCGCTGGCTCGACGACTACATGGCGATGCTGAAGGCCATGATGCTGACGACCGCAGGTGTGCGCCGCCCGGGTGCCGCATCGCTCGACCTCGCCTACGTCGCGGCGGGCCGCGTCGACGGTTTCTGGGAAATCGGGCTTAGCGCGTGGGACACTGCGGCTGGCACGCTGCTGATTACCGAGGCAGGCGGGCGGATCGGCACGCTCACCGGGCAGCCGTACACACAGGGTGGTCATGTCGTCGCGGGCACGCCGAAAGTGTTCGACGAACTCGTCGCGTGCATCGGTCCGTACGTCCCTGCGAACCTGCGCGACGTCTGACCAGGGAACTTCCGGACGCTCACCTGTCCTTCTCGCACTTCCGTGGAAATACGTCGAGCGTCCTGCCCTTTCCAATTTCCTCCTTCCCCTACCCCGCTGCCGGCTGCTCCGGTAGAGTCCGGCGGCATTGCCCGACCGGGCCGCAACACCGAGCGCACGATCCATGCCGCATCGCCTGTTTTCGACCAAACCCATCGGCGAACTGCACGAAGCCGACGATTCGGGCAACGAACTGAACCGCACGCTCGACGCACGCGCACTGGTGCTGCTCGGCATCGGCGCCATCATCGGCACCGGCATCTTCGTGTTGACCGGCACGGCGGCCGCGAATCACGCCGGTCCGGCCCTCGTCATCTCGTTTCTCATCGCGGGCCTCGGTTGCGCTCTCGCAGGCCTCTGCTACGCCGAGTTCTCGGCGATGATCCCGGTCTCCGGCAGTGCGTATTCCTACTCGTACGCAACCCTCGGTGAAGGTGTCGCCTGGTTTATCGGCTGGAACCTGATCCTCGAATACCTGTTTGCGGCGGGTACGGTCGCCGTCGGCTGGTCCGGGTACGTGGTCAGCCTGGTCGAGCAGTTGGGGTTCCACCTGCCGGACGCGCTCACCAACGCGCCGTTCACCAAGGGCGCCGGACATTTCGAGATCGTGCGCACCGGCGCGATCATCAACCTGCCGGCGGTGCTCATCATCGCGGCGATGACCTGTCTCTGCTACATCGGTATCCACCAGTCGGCGCGCTTCAATGCCGTGGTCGTGGCGATCAAGGTCGCGGTGATCATCCTGTTCATCGGCTTCGGCATGTGGGTCATCGACGGTGCCAACTGGCACCCGTTCATCCCGCCGAACGCAGGTGAGTTCGGCAGGTTCGGCTGGAGTGGAGTGTTCCAGGCCGCCGGCATCATCTTCTTTGCCTATATCGGTTTCGACGCGGTCTCGACCGCTGCGCAGGAAGCGAAGAATCCGCAGCGCGACATGCCGATCGGCATCATGGGCAGCCTCGTCGTCTGCACGATCCTGTACGTCCTGGTGTCGGCAGTGCTGACCGGGATGGTGCACTACAGCCAGCTCGGCACGGCCGCGCCCGTCGCCCTGGCGCTGGACCGCCATCCGGAACTCTCGTGGCTTTCGGGCTGGATCAAGCTCGGCGCCATCGCCGGCATGACTTCAGTGATGCTGGTAATGATGCTCGGCCAGCCGCGCATTTTCTACGCGATGTCGGTCGACGGGTTGCTGCCGAAGTTCTTCCGCAAGGTGCACCCGACGCACAAGACGCCGTACATCGGCACGCTGATCACGGGCACGCTCGCGGCGGTGATCGGCGGCCTGTTCCCGGTCACGATCCTGGGCGAGCTGGTATCCATCGGCACGCTGCTCGCGTTCACGACGGTGTGCATCGGCGTACTGGTGCTGCGCTATACGCGCCCCGATCTCAAGCGCCCGTTCCGGGTGCGCGCGCCGTGGCTAGTCTGCATCGGCGGTGCGCTGATCTGCTCAACCATGATGGTTTCACTGCCGCGGGACACGTGGCTGCGACTCGGCGTCTGGACCGCGATCGGGTTCCTGATCTACGTGTTCTACGGCTTCCGCAACAGCGCGCTGCGCAGGAGCGGCCACTAGCCCCCGCTTTCCTGGGCCTGGGGACCCGTCTCAGGCCGGGGGAGGACCCTCGTGTCCATTGAGGGCATCACGCCGAGTCGCCCAGATGGAGGCCAGGATGCCCACCCCGAGCGTGCCCAGGATGATCGCGAGCGAAACCAGGTTCGACACGTGGTAGGTCGACACCAGCAGCATTTTCATGCCGACGAACGCGAGGATCAGCACGAGGCTGTAGCGCAGGTAACGGAACATCGCCATCAGGCCCGCGACGGCGAAGTAGAGCGAGCGCAGCCCGAGGATCGCGAACGCGTTGGACGTGAAGACCAGGAACGGGTCGCGCGTCACCGCCAGGATCGCAGGAATCGAATCCACCGCGAAGACGACGTCGGTGAGTTCGACCATCACCAGCGCGACAAAAAGCGGTGTCGCAAACAGCTTGCCTTCGCGGCGGACGAAGAACCGCGCGCGCTCGAGCTCCGGGGTAACCGGTATGAACCGGCGCACCAGTCGCGCCGGGAAACTGCTGCCTACGTCGTGCGCGTCTTCGCCGTTGCGCAACATACGCAGTGCCGATAACAGCAGGATCGCGCCGAAGACGTAGAACATCCAGTCGAAGCGATGCAGCAGCGTGGTGCCGGCTGCGATCATCAGGCCGCGCAGGACGATGGCGCCGACGATGCCCCAGAACAGCACGCGGTACTGGTACTGCGTCGGGATCCTGAGGTACGCAAAGATCAGCGCGATCACGAAGATGTTGTCGACCGACAGCGACCACTCGAGCAGGTAGCCGGTCACGTACTGGACGACCGCATCGGCGCCGCCGGCGACCCCGGGGCCCGGCTCGAAGCCGAGCCAGCGATATTCGTACAGTCCGTAGATGACCCCGGCGTAGGACATCGCCACGCTGACCCAGACGGCCGTCCAGAACAGCGCCTGCTTGACCGAGAGCGTCGTCGACTCGCGATGCAGGATGCTGAGGTCGAGGATCAGCAGCCCGAGGAACAGCGCAAGAAAGCCGAACCAGACGAATTCGACCATCGGTTGCCCTGTCCTTACCCGGTTGCGTGGAAGACATGCCCCTCAGGGCATATCGTCGACGGCGTCCTTTTCTTTCTGCACGGGCAACAGGTCGCGCGCCGTGAGCTTGAGGTCGAGGGCCAGCGCGCTCGCGATGTAGATCGACGAGTAGGTGCCCACCACGATGCCGAGCGTGAGGGCGGTCGAAAAGCCACGCAGGATCTCGCCGCCGAAGAACAGCAAGGCAAAGACGGTGAGCATGGTCGTGGAGCTGGTCATGATCGTTCGTGACAGCGTCTCGTTGATCGACGTGTCGATCACCTGCTCGCTCGTGCCCTTGCGCATCGACACGAAGCGCTCGCGGATGCGGTCGAACACGACGACGGTGTCGTTCAGCGAGTAGCCGATGACGGCCAGGATCGCCGCAAGAGCCGGCAGGTCGAACGTCATCTGGGTTACCGCGAAGAATCCCAGGATGACAATCGGGTCGTGCAGCGCCCCGACGATGGCGCCGACGCCGAGCTTCCACTGGAAGCGCGCCCAGACGTACAGCAGGATGAAGAAGAAAGTGAACAGCACGGCGAGTGCGCCTTTCTCGGCAAGCTCGGCACCCACCTGCCCGCCCACGACTTCCGTGCGACGCAGTTCGACGCCCGGATTCTCGGACTGGATCGCCGCCAGCACCTTGCGGCCGAGCACGTTGTTGTCCGTGCCCTCCTCGGGGAGCATGCGCACCAGCACGTCGCGCGGGGTGCCGAAACTCTGCACCACGGCATCGCCGTAACCCGCTTGCTCGAGCGAATCGCGGACCTTCTCGAGGTCGGCCGCCTGCGGGAAGCTCATCTCGAGCACCACGCCGCCGGTGAAGTCGATGCCGAAGTTGATGCCGCGGATGCCCAGCGCCAGCAGCGAACCAAGGATCAGCACCACCGAGAACACGTACCACCGCTTGCGGGCGGCCATGAACGGGTAGCTGGTCTTCTTGTGGAAGAATTCCATTATCAGTACCCCATCCCGATCGAGAGGCGGTCGAGCTTGCGCTTGCGGTCCCAGAGCAGGTAGACGAGCGCGCGGCTGACGATCAGCGCGGTGAACATCGAAGTGACGATGCCGAGCGACAGCACGACGGCGAAGCCGCGGACCGGGCCGGTGCCGAACGTGAACAGCACGATGCCCGCGATCAGCGTCGTGATGTTCGAGTCCGCGATCGCGGAGAAGGCCTTCTCGTAACCCGCGTTGATTGCGGCATGCGGACTCATCCCATTGCGCAATTCCTCGCGGATGCGCTCGAAGATCAGGATGTTGGCGTCCACGGCCATGCCCACCGTGAGCACAATGCCCGCGATGCCCGGCAGCGAAAGAGAAGCCTGCAGCATCGAGAGCAGTGCCGCGAGCAGCACGACGTTGGTCAGCAGCACGACGTTCGCGACCATGCCGAACCCATGGTAGTAGACAGCCATGAAAGCGAACGTGGCCAGCATGCCGATGATCAGCGCGCGAACGCCGCGCGCGATGTTGTCGGCGCCGAGGCTCGGGCCGACACTGCGCTGCTCGACGATGTAGAGCGGGGCAGCCAGCGAACCAGCGCGCAGCAGCAGCGCAAGTTCACGCGCCTCGTTGGCCATCACGCCCGTGATCTGGAAGTTGCTGCCGAACACGCCGCGGATGGTCGCCTGGTTGATGACCTCCTCGACGGTGCATTCGTTACCCGCGCGGGTGCCCTTGCAGGGCTGGTCGTCGGTTACACGCTTCTTCTCGATGAACACGACTGCCATGGGTTTGCCGAGGTTCTGGCGCGTGGTCTCGAGCATCTTCGACGCACCGCGCGCATCGAGCGTGACCATGACCGCGGGCTCGCCCTCCTGGAAGCCGGAGCTGGCGTCCGTGAGCTGCTCACCCGAGACGATCGTCTCACGCTTGAGCAGGACCGGACGGCCATCGCGCGTGTGGTAGAGCTTCGTGCCGAGCGGTGCACGCTTCGTGCTGGCGGCAAGCAATGGGTCGTTCTGTTCGTCCACGAGCCGGAACTCGAGGGTGGCGGTCGCACCGAGCACGCGCAGCGCTTCGTTGGGATCCTGCACGCCGGGCAGCTGCACGACGATGCGGTCGAGGCCCTGGCGGGCGACGATCGGCTCCGTGACGCCGAGCTCGTCCACGCGATTGCGCAGCGTGGTGATGTTCTGCTGGATGGCGAAGTCCTGGCGCTGCTTGATCTGCGTCGGGCTCAGGCTGACCGTGACGGAACCGCCCTCGCCGAGCGTGTCCGTGTCGACAGACAGGTTCGGGTCCTGTTTGCGCAGCAGGCTCGCGAACCTCTCCGCGTCGTCGCCACTGCGCAAGCCGATCCTGACCGTGTCGACGCCGTCGCTGGCCACGCCGGTGAAAGGAATGCGTTCCTTGCGCAGCATCGTGCGGTAGTCGCTCTCCATGCTCGTGAGCAGCTGCTTCACGGCACCCTGCGCGTCGACTTCGTACATGAAGTAGACGCCGCCGCGCAGGTCGAGGCCGAGGCTCATCGGCTTAAGCCCCAGCGCTCGCATCCAGCCCGGCGTGCGGGGCACGTCGGACAGCGCCACGAGATATTCGGCTGCTGTGCCTTGCTGCATGACGTCGCGCGCCTTGAGGCGCGTGCTCACGTCGTCGAAGCGCAGGACGAGTCGATCGCCCTCGAGGTACGAGTTCTCGACCGTCGCGCCCTTGGACTGCAGCAGCGAGACGACCTGCTCGCGCTGGAGGTCGGTGACGGCGGTGCGGTCATTGCGCGAGAGCTGCAGTGCGGGCGCCTCGCCGAACACGTTCGGCAGGGCGAGCACCGTGCCCGCGAGCAGGACGATGACGACCAGCCAGAGTTTCCAGGCCGGGTAACTGTGCATGCGCGAACTCCGGGACGACTGTTCAGGCGCTCTTCAGGGTGCCCTTGGGCAGCACGCTGGTGACCGTATGGCGCTGGACCTTCACCTGCACGCCGCTCGCGATTTCGACGGTGAGGAAATTGTCGGAGGTCTCGGTGACCTTGCCGAGGATGCCGCCGGCCGTGACGACTTCGTCGCCGACGCCGAGTGCGGCCACCAGGGCCTTGTGCTCCTTCGCCCGCTTGGCCTGGGGCCGGATCAGCAGGAAGTAGAACACGACGAAGATGAGCAGCAAGGGCAGCATCTGCAGCAGCGCATTCGGCTGGGCACCCGTGGCCGCCTGGGCGTGGGCGCTCGCGATCAACCAGTCCATCAGGAACTCCTGTTGCCCCTCGACCGAGGGGTCATGCTTGGAAAATGACCGCCGATTATACCCGAGGGTCGGCCGAGGTGGCGGCCATCGCAGGGCCGGCCTCGGGCCCTGCCAGGAAATCCACGACGAAGCGCCCAAACCGTCCCTCGTCGAGGGCAGCCCGGATCCGGGCCATCAGGGACAGGTAGTAGTGCAGGTTGTGGATCGAATTGAGCCTTGCGCCAAGGATTTCGTTGCAACGGTCGAGGTGCCGCAGGTACGCGCGGCTGTAGTTCCGGCAGGTGTAGCAGGCGCACTGCGGGTCGAGGGGCGAGGTGTCCGCCTGGTGTCCGGCATTGCGGATCTTGATCACGCCCTGCGAGGTGAACAGGTGGCCGTTGCGGGCGTGCCGCGTCGGCATGACGCAATCGAACATGTCGATGCCGCGGGCGACCGCCTGGACGATGTCGGCGGGGGTGCCGACGCCCATCAGGTACCGTGGTCGCTCCCGCGGCAATGCGGGCTCGAGCGCCTCGAGGACGGCGTTGCGTTCGGCCGCGGGCTCGCCGACGGCAAGGCCGCCAACCGCGTACCCGTCAAAACCGATGTCGACCAGCTGGCCGAGCGATTCGTGCCGGAGACCCGGGAACGTGCCGCCCTGCACGATGCCGAACAGGGCGTTGGGGTTGGCCAGCCGCGTGAATTCGTCGCGGCTGCGGCGCGCCCAGCGCATCGACAGTTCCATCGACGTCCGCGCCTGCTGCTCGGTCGCCGGATACGGCGGACACTCGTCGAACGCCATGACGATGTCGGAGTTGAGCGCGGTCTGCACCTGCATCGAAATTTCGGGGCTCAGGAACACCGCATCGCCGTTGACGGGCGAGCGGAAATTCACGCCCGCCTCCGTGAGCTTGCGCAGTTCCGCGAGGCTGAAGACCTGGAAGCCGCCCGAGTCGGTGAGGATCGGCCCCGACCAGTGCATGAATCCATGCAACCCGCCATGAGCACGGATGACGTCGGTACCTGGCCGCAGCATCAGGTGAAACGTGTTGCCGAGGACGATCTGCGCGCCGAGACCCGTGAGTTCCTCGGGCGTCATCGCCTTGACCGTGCCGTACGTGCCCACTGGCATGAACACGGGCGTCTCGACGGAACCATGATGCAAATGCAGGCGGCCGCGGCGCGCTGTGCCGGCCGTTCCCAGCAGTTCAAATTTCATGCTGCGCTCCCGCGATCGAGCGCCGCAGGCGCCGGCTCGACGAACATCGCATCACCGTAACTGAAAAAGCGGTACTGCCGCGCGACTGCGTGACGGTACGCCTCGAGCACGTGCTCACGCCCGGCGAAGGCGCTGACGAGCATCAGCAGCGTCGATTCGGGCAGGTGGAAGTTGGTCACCATCGCATCGATCACGCGAAATCGCTCGCCCGGCTTGATGAAGAGTCGTGTCTCGCCGGCGTACGACTCGAGCTGGCCAGACGCCGCCGCGCTCTCGAGCGACCGCACCGCGGTCGTTCCCACCGCGATGACGCGACCGCCGCGTGCGCGAGCGGCAGCGACCGCTTCGCAGGTCGCATCGGGCACGTTGCACCACTCGGAATGCATGCGGTGCTCCTCGAGGTTATCGACGCGCACGGGCTGAAACGTACCTGCACCGACATGCAGCGTGACGTAGGCGAAATCCGCGCCTGCCTCGCGACAGGCTTGCAGGACCGCTTCGTCGAAATGCAGGCCCGCGGTCGGCGCGGCAACCGCGCCAGGCTCACGCGCGTACACAGTCTGGTAACGCTCGCGATCCTCGAGTTCGGCTGCGCGGGCCACGTACGGCGGCAGCGGCATCTCGCCCAGCCGATCGAAAGTTCCGTGCGCGTCGCTGCTGAATTCGACGCGCCAGAAGTCCTCGTCGCGCTCGATGACGGTAAGCGTGTCGCCGCCGCCGAGGTCGATTACGGCGCCGGGTCGCGACGGCTTGCTCGCGCGCAACTGCACGATGGCCGTGCGCAAGCCGGTGAGCCGCTCGAGCATGATCTCGACCTTGCCGCCGCTTTCGACCTTGTGGCCGTGCAGCCGTGCGGGAATCACGCGCGTGTCGTTGAACACGAGCAGGTCGCCCTGCCGCAGCAGGCCAGGCAGGTCGCGGAACTGGCGATCCGTGAGCGCCCCCGTCGCACCTTCGAGGTGCAATAGCCGGCTGCCACTGCGTTGCGGCGCTGGGTGACGGGCGATCAGCGCATCGGGAAGGTCGAAATGAAAGTCGGTGCGCCGCATAGGGGCGCGCATGCTAGCAGAGGGACCCGTTTGCACGGACCCCTCTGCAGCTGCATTACTCGGGTTGCTCAGGACGAGATGCCGCCACCCTTCGCGTCGGTCGGCGGTGCGGGTGGCACCGGCGAGATGGGTGCGCGCGGGGGCGGACCAGGGCGGAATCCCGGATTACTGGTGTCGGCCTCCGGCATCTGGACGTCGAGGGACAGGGGCTTCCGCTGGCGCAGCACTTCGAACTTGACCTTCTCCTTGGGCTGGTACGACCCGAGGATGCGGAAGGCGTGACGCGGATTTTCCGGAGTGCGTCCACCGATCGAAAGAATCACGTCGCCCTCCTCCAGGCCCGGGCCTTGGACGGGGGGCGCCTTGACGACGAGCAGGCCCTTGTCCGTGCCGAAGTACTGGCCGAGCCTGGGCGTAATCGGCACCAGTTCGAGCGCACGGAAGCCGCGGCCACGCGGGTTGATCATCTCTTCCCAGTCCGGCGGAATCTGCATTCCCTCGAGCATCGGCATGTGCTCACGCAGCATGCGGGCCATGGGCGGCTCGGCGGCCACCGTCGTCACGGTCGTCGACAGCTTCTTGCCGTCGCGCAGGTAGTCGACCTTGACCTTCTGACCCGGCTGCGTGCCACGCATCTGCTCGACGAGCTGCCGACTCGCGGCGCGGTCGCCGGTCTTCTTGAGCGCCTTGCCATCGATCGCCACGATCACGTCACCCGTCTTCAGGCCGGCGGCGGCAGCCGGTCCGGACGGACTCACGCCCATCACTTCGACGCCTTCGGCAAGGTCGGGACTGCCGCCGACGTTGATGCCGAGCATGGCGCCACGGGTTGGTCCGCCGGGTGCCGGCATCGGCATGCCTTGGAAGTCGTCGCCGTAGAGCTTGCGCGAGAGGTCGGCGACGTCGCGCGCCGCATCGTCGAGCCGGCCGCGCGCATCGTCGAGCTGCTGCTGCAGTTGCGCCTTGTCCTGCGTCTCGGCCGCTGCGGCAACCTGCGTCGTCGCCGCGAGCACGATTACCGACGCGAGCAACGCGCCGAGCCCGCGGTGCGCCAATGTTCTGATCCGTAGGGATTGCATGGTCACGTCCTCGTTGTCACATGTCGATGCGCTGCGCTTCCACGTAGCGCAACTGCACCAGGGAGTTCATCGCACCGACGCGCTTGCGCCAGAGCTGCTCGGCAGAGCCCGGTTCGATTGCACCGTCGCCGACGGAAATCTGGTGGTCGATCCACTGCACCTGCGCCTCGAGCGTATCGATCGGCACGCTCGTGCCGGCGCGCTCGACGACCGGACGCTCGCCAATCACCGACAGCATTTCGTCGAGGGCTTGCGACTGCGACTGCAGCTGCGCGACGCGATCGAGCGCGAGCGCCTGTTCCGCCGTGAGCGGCGTGAGTCCGGCAGCCATCGAGCCCGGGCGCTCGGTCACGACGTCCCCGATGCGCCACGCGGCCGTCACGGCAATGATCGCAACGGAGGCCGCGGCCGCGAGCTGCAGGCCCAGCCTGCGTCGCGCATGCGCTGCTGTCCTGGCGGCGAGGCGCGACTGCACGTCGGCCCAGCCGTCCGGACGCGGCTCGGCCGTCGGCAACGAACGGAGTTGGTCGGGCAGGTTCATGGCGTGCTCGATACGGGTAGGCATGACGCCCCGTCTCCTTCGACATGCAGCAGGTCCCGCAGGCGCTCGTGCGCGCGGGCAAGTTGCGACTTGGAAAAACTGGCCGAAGCGCCGAACAGCGCACCAATTTCGGCATGGGTACACCCCTCGACATCGTGCAGCCACACGACGGCCCGCGCCTTGTCGCCGAGTTGTGCCAGTGCGCGCTCGAGGTCGATCGCATCTGCCCGATCCGCGGTCGCCGCACCCGGCCGGCGCCCGGCCTGCCAGTCCTGGTGCAACTCGTCGATCGAGCGGGTCGTCCCGGCCAGCCAGCGCTGGCCACGATGCCAGGGCGAACGCAACTGCATGAGGCAGCGTGAAATGGCAATGCTGCGGATCCAGCCCGCGAACGAGCCGCGCCCCTCGAACTGATGCAGCCGGGTGATGACGTCGACGAAGACGTCCTGGGCCACGTCCTCTGCCGCGGAGCGCGGCGTCACGATGCGACACGCCAGGGTGCGGACCGGAACTTCGTAGGCCCGGTAGATCTCGGCCAGCGCGGCTTCGTCACCGGCGCGAGCGCGCTCGAGCGTGGCGGGATCGAGGGCAGTGTCGAGAAATGCGGACATTCGGCAGGTTAGATGCCGGGCCGCGGCAAAAGGTCGCAGGCCGGCGCCCGATCGCGCCGTCAGCCCGAGTTCGAATGCTGCGACGCCGAAGTAACCACCCTTGCCGGTGGGGCGTCGCACTGGAAATACGGCGACTCGGCAAGCCATTTTCGGTCTGGGTAATAGGCGAACAGCAGCGCACCGCCCTTCAACGTGTCGATGACGGTGCGAGCGATTTCGGGACGCAGCGCCGGGCAACCCCAACTGCGACCGAGCCGGCCAAGTCGCTCGGCGATGGCCTCGCTGACGTAGGGCGCGCCGTGCATGACGATCGCGCGCGCGAGTGCGTTGTCGTTGAAACCGGGATCGAGGCCCGAGAGCCGCAGCGAGTAACCATTGCTGCCGTAGTAAGGCTCCAGCGTCTTGAAGAGCCCGATGCTCGACATGTGGCTGCCTTCGGTGTTGGAGAAGCGTTCGGCTTTCGCGTCACCCGTGTTGCGGCCGTGCGCGACCAGTTCCTGGAACATCAGCCGGCCGCGCTCGAGGTCGAAGACCCAGAGGCGAGGCTGCGTGGATGGCAACGAGTAATCGATAACGGCAAGGTGACGGAAGCCGTCGAGCACACCCTGCTTGCGCGCGCATTCGGCAGCGCGGGCCGCAAGGGCGAGCACTTTGGGGTTGGCCCTGGGAGCCTCGGCAGCCAGTTTGTCGGCCAGGACGGATTGCGCCGCGATGGCGCCCGGGGCGACCAGAGCGGTCGTCAGCAGCGCCAGGAAGGTGGCCAGGCCGTGGGAAAGGCAACGTCGCATGCTTCGGTCGGTCTCCTCGGGAGGGGACGGCCGCCCAAGGGCGACGCGAGCCATAGGACCGCCGACAGTCTACCGAGTTCCGGTCAGCGGGCACGGAAGTCGTGGCCTCACAACCTGGAAGTGTAGATAACTATATGATTATCATATCTTTTACCACCGGCAAGCCCTATCGGGTAAGCTGCGCCCCCTTGCCGGGATGGCGGAACTGGTAGACGCACCGGACTCAAAATCCGGCGAGCTAATCACTCGTGAGGGTTCGATTCCCTCTCCCGGCACCACTATCCCCCAACCCCTATCCCCTAGCCCCTTTTCATGAAGTTCTGCTCAGCCTGCGGCAACACGGTCTCGCTCCGCACGCCCGAAGGCGACCACTTCGCCCGCCACGTGTGCGATGCCTGCGGTGTCGTCCACTACCAGAACCCCAAACTGATCGTCGGCTGCGTGCCCGAGCATGAAGGCCGCATCCTGCTGTGCCGGCGCGCGATCGAGCCGCGGCTCGGCTTCTGGACGATCCCTGCCGGTTTCATGGAGAACGGCGAGACGACCCAGGAAGGCGCTCGGCGCGAGTCGTTCGAAGAAGCGCAGGCCGAGGTGGAGATCGGTTCGCTGCTGGCAGTGGTGCACGTGCTGCATGCGGACCAGGTGCACGTGATGTTTCGCGCCAAGTTGGCCCAACCGAGTTTCGGCCCGAGTCCGGAGAGCCTGGAGGTGGGGCTGTACGGCGAGGACGAGATTCCGTGGCAGGACATCGCCTTCCGCAGCGTGGAATTCGCCCTGCGCCACTATTTCGACGATCGTCGGCGCGGTGTCGAGGACCACCACCTCACCGCGCTCGACTACCGCAGGAGCGGCGGTGTTAAGTAGGATTCATTTTGCGCTGCGGCGGCGCTTTGGCAGAATACGCCGCCCGCCAGCCCGCGCCGCCGCGTACTGTCGCCTTTTTCGTCACCTGCCATCGTCCGGAGCGCCCCGATGACCTTTGTCGTCACGGAAAACTGCATCAAGTGCAAGTACATGGACTGTGTGGAAGTCTGCCCGGTGGACTGCTTCCACGAAGGTCCGAACATGCTGGTGATCGACCCGGACGAGTGCATCGACTGCACGCTGTGCGAGCCGGAGTGCCCGGCGGAGGCGATTTTTTCGGAAGAGGAACTGCCGGACGGCCAGCAGGATTTCCGCAAGCTGAATGCCGACCTCGCCAGGCAGTGGCCGGTGATCACCGAAAAGAAGGACGCGCCCGACGACGCCAAGGAATGGGACGGTCGCCCCGGCAAGCTGGGCTACCTCGAACGCTGAGCGGACTAAAGATCAGCGGGCAGCGACCGCCGCCTTCTGCGACTCCTGGATCGCCTGCACCAGCTCGGCCGGCGTTACGTAGCCGCCGATGTAATCGCCGGTTTGCGTGAAGATCGCGGGCGTGCCTTCCACGCCGAGGTCCGAGCCCAGCTCGTATTGCGATTTGACCGCGGCGTCGCCGCAGGTCTTGCCCTTGACCGTGTCGCCCTTCTTGGCCCGCGTGAGTGCCTCGCGGCGGTCCGCGGCGCACCAGACCTGTTCGGCCTTGGTCCAGGATTCCGTGGCAGGACCGGTGCGCGGAAAGAACATGTAGCGAACACGCACGCCGGCCTTGTTCACATCGGCGATCTGGCTATGGAATTTGCGGCAGTAGCCGCAGTCGATGTCCGTGAATACCGTGACCGTCATCTTCGCGTTGGCAGGCCCGAACACGATCATGTTGCTTTCGGACGCCGCCGCCAGCGCCTTGGCACGCGCCGAGTTGCGACGCGAGGCCGTGAGGTTCACCTGCGTATCGAGGTCGTAGACATTGCCGCTCAGCAGGTATTTGCCGTCGGAGCTGACGTAGACGATCAACCCACCCATCGCCACTTCATAGAGACCGGGAATCGGTGAAACCGCGACGTCAGACGCTTGCGCCCCCGGCAGATTCGCGACGATGCGCGCACGCACGTCGGCCGGGATGGCCGCCGGCGCAGCGGGCACTGCCGGTTTGGCGTTGGCCGCCTGAGTCGGCTTCTGGGCCGTCGCCGCGAAAATGCTGGAATTCGGCGCGAGGGCAATCAATGCCGCGGCGGAAGCGATGAGCGAGGCGGCGGCAATCGGGCGAGCTGGGGTGCGGCGGCGCATGCGGCGTTCTATCCCTGGAATGGTGGTTCTAGGACAGTCGCCACGGCCGCAGGTTCAGTGACTCCCCGCGCCCGCAACCCGACGGTCCCCTGGGGCGGGCGGAGTCTAGCAGAGCCTTACGGCGGTCAGCCGCGCGGGTGATGCTCGGAATGCAGTTCTTTGAGTCGTTCGCGGGCGACGTGCGTGTAGATCTGCGTCGTCGACAAGTCGCTGTGGCCAAGCAGCATCTGCACCACGCGCAAGTCTGCGCCATGGTTCAACAGGTGGGTGGCGAATGCGTGGCGCAGCGTGTGCGGCGAGAGTTCACGCTCGATGCCGGCCTTGCGTGCATAGCGCTTGATGATGTGCCAGAAAGCCTGACGCGTCATCCGGTCGCCACGACGCGTCGGGAACAGGTAATCGGTCTGCCGTTCGAGCAGGATCTCGACGCGCGGACCCTGCAGGAACTGCTGCACCCACTGCACCGCCTCCTCGCCAAGCGGGATCAGCCGCTCGCGGTCGCCCTTGCCGACGATGCGCAGCACGCCCTGGTTCAGGTTCACCTGCGCGAGCGAGCAGTTCACGAGTTCGGAGACGCGCAGCCCGGTGGCATACAGCACCTCGAGCATGGTCCGATCGCGATGCCCGAGCGGGTCACTCACGGCTGGAGCGGCCAACAGGGCCTCGACTTCCTCCTCCCTGAGTGACTTCGGCAACGAACGGCCGACCTTGGGCATCGCGATCTGCGCGGTGGGGTCCTCGCGCAAGGCGCCCTCACGAACCAGGTAACGGTAAAAGCGGCGGAAGCTGGAGAGCTGGCGCGCGGTCGAACGGGGTCGCGCGCCCGCCTGCACTCGCGAAGCCATGAACGCAAGTATGTCGCCGCGCTGCGCGTGCACCAGGTCGCCTGAGTGCTCGTCGAGCCAGCGGTCGAGAGCGGTGAGGTCCGCCCGATACGCAGCGAGCGTGTTTGGCGACAAGCCGCGTTCCATCCACACGGCATCGAGGAACCGGTCGATCGGACCGGGCCCCTCGGATGCTTCGCCGCCGCTGGTGCGCGATCGGGACAGGAAGCTCGACTTGACTGCAGTGCTCATGGAACCTCGCGGCTTTACGTAGCACGCAGTATGCGAGCCGCCTTCTGCCGCCCGTCGTGACCCCTCTCACAATTCAAGGGGTGCCATTAACATAACTGGAACTGATTCACAGAATGCCGGGGTCCCGTCAGACTGGCGGCCCGGTCGGGTCCACCGCCCACGAGTCTCCCCCATCGCCGCCAGGATTGCCGCGAGCTTGCGCACGAAATCCACTGCCCCTGACGAAAAGACCGCCGGCACCTCGGTGCTCACGACTGCCGACGCTGTGAGCGGTTTTGCCGCACCGAGATCGGGCGGCGTGCTGGGCTGGCTGTTCCGCTTCGTCTTCGGCGCTTACTCATTGTCGCTGCTGTTGCTGGTGACGTCATTGGCCGCGCTGCTCGCTTTGCTGTTGCCGTCGCTGCACTGGCGCCGTTCGTCCACGCGGGGACTCGCGCGAATCTGGCTCGCTCTCGCCGGCCTGCGACTGCGGTTGGACGGCCTCCAGCATCTGCCACAGGGCTCGTGCGTGCTGGTGGCGAATCACTCGAGCTACCTCGACGGCGTCGTGATGGCGGCGGCCCTGCCGCCACGATTCAGTTTCGTGATCAAGCGCGAAGCGACCGACATGCCGGTCATGGGATTCCTGTTGCGGCGGATCGGATCGGAATTCGTGGATCGTCACTCCGCCGGCGGCCGGCAGCGTGGCGCGCGGCGGGTGATGAAGCGCGCCGAGCAAGGTCACTCACTCGTGTTCTTCCCCGAGGGCACGTTCGACTCGGCGGTCGGGCTCAAGCGGTTTCACATCGGCGCGTTCGTGGCTGCGGCTCGCGGCGGCGTACCGCTGGTACCGGCCGTCATACTTGGCACGCGTCGCTCGATGCCGAATGGCGCGATCGTGCCGATGCCGGGCACGATCCGCGTCGAGATAATGCCGTCGATCGATGGCGCTGGTCGCGAGCCCGACGAACTGCGGGACGCAGCGCGCGACGCGATGCTCGTCCGGCTCGGGGAGCCGGACCTCGCGGTGCTGGCGCACGCCCCGACTCGCGCGCGCTAATCGACCCCGGACCCTGGCATCGCGCATGGCGAGGTGCGAAGCATGTTTGCGCCCGCGGCTTCCTTCCTTCGGGTTCCGGGCCGGGACGCGTAAACCCATCCATGGGGCTCCGCCGCGACGTCCATGTCGCGGACGGCCCGGCCCCGGAACCCAAAGGAAGGAAGCGCGGGCGCGCTTGGCCGCGCGCATGGCGCGCGGCTCGGAGCCTCGGGGTCCGTGATTCGTTGCGCGGGCCGTCCGCGCCATGGACGGCGCGGCCGGAGCCCCCATGGACGGGTTTACGGCGTCCCGCGGAACGAATCCGGACCCCGAGGCTCCGATCAATGCCGCCTAAATAACGTCGACCAACGCGCCCCGCGCTTACATGCTGCGCCGGTACTGCCCGCCGACCTGGTACAGCGCGTTGGAGATCGAACCGAGCGACGCAACCTTCACTGCCTCCATCAACTCGGCGAACACGTTCCCACCCGTGGCCGCCTGTTGCTGCAGCCGTGCGAGCGCGGCCGGACGCTGCTCCGCGTTGCGAGCGAGAAAAGCGCGAACCGCAGCGACCTGGTCCTGCTTCTCGTCCTCGGTCGAGCGGATCAGCTCGGCGTTGCGGTTCTCGTCGCCCGAACTTTCCTTCGCGAGGTACGTGTTGACGCCGATGATCGGCAGCGTGCCGTCATGCTTCAGCGTTTCGTAATACAGCGACTCTTCCTGGATCTTGCCGCGCTGGTACATGGTCTCCATCGCGCCGAGCACGCCACCGCGCTCCGAGATCCGGTCGAACTCGCGATACACGGCCTCCTCCACCAGGTCCGTCAGCTGGTCGATCGCAAACGACCCCTGCCACGGGTTCTGCGTCTTGTTGAGGCCGAGCTCCTTGCCGATGATCAACTGGATCGCCACCGCACGGCGTACCGACTCCTCCGTCGGCGTCGTGATCGCTTCGTCGTACGCATTGGTGTGCAGGCTGTTGCAGTTGTCGAACAACGCGTAGAGCGCCTGCAGCGTCGTGCGCACGTCGTTGAACTGGATCTCCTGCGCATGCAGGCTGCGGCCCGACGTCTGGATGTGGTACTTCAGCATCTGCGAGCGCGGACCCGCGCGATAAAGGTCCCGCATCGCACGCGCCCAGATGCGGCGAGCCACGCGACCGATCACCGCGTACTCTGGATCCATGCCGTTCGAGAAGAAGAACGACAGGTTCGGCGCGAAGTCGTCGATCTTCATGCCGCGCGCAAGGTAGTACTCGGCGATCGTGAAACCGTTCGCGAGCGTGAACGCGAGCTGCGATACCGGATTCGCGCCCGCTTCGGCGATGTGATAACCCGAGATCGACACCGAATAGAAATTGCGGACGTCGTTGTCAATGAAGAACTGCTGCACGTCCCCCATCATGCGCAGCGCGAACTCGGTCGAAAAGATGCAGGTGTTCTGCGCCTGGTCTTCCTTGAGGATGTCCGCCTGCACCGTGCCGCGCACGAGCGACAACGTCTCCTTGCGGATCTTCTGGTACGTACCGGCATCGAGCAACTGATCGCCCGTGACGCCGAGCAGGCCGAG
This sequence comes from uncultured Pseudomonadota bacterium, assembly GCA_963748985.1. Lineage (GTDB taxonomy): Bacteria > Pseudomonadota > Gammaproteobacteria > Steroidobacterales > Steroidobacteraceae > RPQJ01. Next base: position 56,222 of record CAVVKQ010000013.1, on the reverse strand, counting down.
GCCCGAGCCGTCATGATTCGGCGGCAGTTCGCCCTTGTAGACCGGCCGCGGCCGGACCTTGAACAGGGCGGCGATCTTCTTCTCCGCCGTCTCCCACTGGCCCGTGGCCCGCAGGTGCTTCTCGACGCGCTGGTCGATCGCGGTGTTCATGAACATCGCGAGGATCATCGGCGCCGGACCGTTGATCGTCATCGAGACGGACGTCGTCGGGGCGCAGAGATCGAAACCCGAGTAGAGCTTCTTCATGTCGTCGAGCGTCGCGATCGACACGCCGGAGTTGCCGATGCGGCCGTAGATGTCCGGTCGCTCGTCCGGATCCTCGCCGTACAGCGTCGTCGAATCGAAGGCCGTCGAGAGGCGCGCGGCGCCATGCCCGCCCGCGACGTAGTGAAATCGCCGATTCGTACGCTCGGGTCCACCCTCGCCCGCGAACATGCGGGTCGGGTCCTCTTCCTCGCGGCGATACGGATAGACGCCTGCGGTAAAGGGAAACTGACCAGGCAGGTTTTCCTTCATCAGGAACGTCAGCTGTTCGCCCCAGTCACGGAAGCGGGGCACCGCGAGCTTGGGCACGCGGTTGTGGCTCAACGTCGGCACATAGTTGTCGCCGCGGATTTCCTTGCCGCGGACCGTGTACGTGAACTGGTCGTCGGTGGCCGACTTCGCCATCGTCGGCCACTGCCGCAGCAGCGCGAGGCCATCGGTGCCGACCGCCTCGAGCGCATCGTTGTAGGCTGCCCGCAGTCGCAGCAGCGCGGAATCGGTGCCACCGTCTGCCAGCGCCGTGGCGCCGTAGCGCTCCAGCGGTTCGGGTACGGACGTGTCGCCCAAAGTGCGCAAGGCCTCGTGCAGGCTCTGTGCGCGGCTCGCGGCGAGTGAACGGTGCTCGACTGCCTCGTGCGCGCGACGGCCATTGGTCGCAATCTCGGCCAGGTAACGAGAACGCGTAGCCGGCACCAGCGCATGCCGTGCGATCAACTCGGTCGGGCCCGGGTCCGTGACGGTCCAGCGCCGGTCGCCGCCTGCCTTTTCATCGAGCCGTGCGCAGAGTGCGGCAAAGAGGCGGTTGACGCCCGGATCGTTGAAGCGGCTCGCAATGGTCGGGAACACCGGCACCTGGTCGTCGGGCCGCTTGAACTCGACGCGGTTGCGGCGCCACTGCTTGCGCACGTCGCGCAGCGCGTCTTCGGCGCCACGCTTCTCGAACTTGTTGAGCGCGACCAGGTCGGCGAAATCGAGCATGTCGATCTTCTCGAGCTGGCTCGCCGCGCCGTATTCACTCGTCATCACGTACAGCGGCACGTCGACCAGGTCGACGATCTCGGAGTCGCTCTGGCCGATGCCGGCGGTTTCGACCACAACGAGGTCGAAATTCGCGTACCGCAGCAGGTGGAGGACATCGGCCAGCACTGCGCTGGTTGCGAGGTTCTGCCGCCGCGTCGCGAGCGAGCGCATGAACACCTGTTCGGCCGCGAGCGAGTTCATGCGGATGCGGTCGCCGAGCAAAGCGCCGCCACTGCGGCGACGCGTCGGGTCCATGGCGACGACGGCGATGTTGCGATCAGGGAACTGCCGCACGAATCGCAGCAGCAGCTCGTCGGTCAGCGACGACTTGCCCGCACCGCCGGTGCCGGTGATGCCCACCACTGGCGTCCGCTTCGCGCTGCGCGAAACGGCGCGGCGCAGGGTTTCACTGAACGGCGCATCGGCCTCCCCGCGCTCGAGCGCGGAGATCGTGCGTGCGATCTGCTGGTGGTCGCGCGGCCCGACCGGCCCGAACTCGAAGCCCGGACGCGCTGCCTTGCGCACGCGCGCGAACACGTCGTCGATCATGCCGTCGAGGCCGAGCCTGCGGCCGTCCTCGGGCGTGTAGATGCGCTCGACGCCGTAGGCTTCGAGTTCCTCGATTTCGTGCGGCGCGATCGTGCCGCCGCCGCCCACGATGATGCGGACGTGCGGCGCACCGAGATCCTTCAACATGTCGACCATGTACTTGAAATACTCGACGTGGCCGCCCTGGTAGGAACTGCACGCGATGCCGTCCGCGTCTTCCTGCAGGGCCGCACGCACGATGTCGGCGACGCTGCGGTTGTGCCCCAGGTGCACGACTTCGGCGCCGTGGGCCTGCAGCAACCGCCGGATGATGTTGATTGCGGCGTCGTGACCGTCGAAGAGCGAAGCTGCGCTCACGAACCGCAGCGGAGCAGCCTCGGCCGTCGCTCCGGCCGCCTGTTGCGAGTCACCTTCACGGCGGACAGTCGAGGATGCGGACATCTGCATTGCTCCAGCCGCCGGGCGTACCCGGCCAGAAGTTACTGTTGAGTAGAATCTTACTGCGGAGTATGATTACGACCTTATCCCCAGTCAACCGATTCCGTCATGCCCGACAGTACTCCAGCGAACCCGACCACCGCTGACCCGGCCGCCGCCTGGCGCGGCCGGCGGCGCCGTCAGGACCACGGCACCAAACGCGACGCGGTGATCCGCACGGCAGCACGGGCGTTCGACGAGCGCGGGTACCACAACACGTCGCTGGACGACATTGCGGCTGCATTGGGCGTCACCAAGCCCACGATCTACTACTACGTCGCGAACAAGGAGCAACTCCTGTTCGAGTGTTTCCTGGCCGGCCTCGAACCGATCCGCGCAGCGCTGCGCCAGGCGGAGCAGACTCCGGGGAGTGGACGCGATCGTTTGCGCGAAGTCATCCACGATTACGCCGTCGCGATCGCGTCCGAGTACGGCTGGTGCATGGTGCGCGCGGAACACCAGGACCTCGGCCCCGAACTGGGCGCGCAGGTGCGCTCGCTCAAGTCCGAAATCGACCGCGGCATCCGGCGTCTGCTGCAGTCCGGCATCAACGACGGTTCGATCGCCGTGACCGACCCGAAGCTCGCCGCGTTTGCGATCGCAGGCGCGCTCAACTGGATTGCGCACTGGTATCGCGCCGGCCGCACGCTCACGTCGGATGAAGTCGCCGACGCGTTCGTGCAGTTCCTGGAGCACGGCCTCGCGCCGCGCGGGACCAGTGCCGGCAACCCCGTCAAGGCGCCGGCTCGCGTGCGGCGCACTCGAGTCGCTGGCAAAGCCTGACCAGACCCGTTCGGGCGTTTATCTTGCGCTGCAAAAAGACCGCGGCGTACACTGCAACGAACTTGTTTCGCGGCTCCCGATTTCTCGAGGACGTCCCCCATGCCTGAATCCATCGTCATCGTTGCTGCCCGCCGGACTCCGATCGGCGGCTTCCAGGGCATCTTCTCGCCCGTGTCGGCAACGCATCTGGGTTCGGTCGCAGCAGCGGCCGCACTCACGGACTCTGGCCTGCCGCCGGATTCGATCGACGAAGTGATCTTCGGCTGCGTGCTGCCGGCCGGCCTTGGCCAGGCCCCCGCGCGGCAGGCGGCTGTCGGTGCCGGCATCGCGATGAGTGTTCCCGCCACAACGGTCAACAAGATGTGCGGCTCGGGCATGAAGGCCGTGATGCTCGCGGCAGACCAGATCCGCGCCGGCTCCGCACGCGCAATCCTCGCGGGCGGCCTCGAATCGATGACCAACGCGCCGTACCTGATGCTGAAAGCGCGTGCCGGTTATCGCATGGGGCACGCCGAGATCTACGACCACATGTTCTACGACGGACTGCAGAGCCCCTGGGACGGCAAGGCCATGGGTTGCTTTGCAGACGTCACCGCCGCCAAGTACGGTTTTTCGCGCGCTGACCAGGACGCGTTCGCCGCGGAATCGGTGCGTCGCGCACAGCGTGCGTCGAAGGAAGGCGACTTCGTTGCCGAGATCGCGCCCGTGACGATCAAGTCGCGCAAGGGCGAGCAGGTCGTCGCGACCGACGAAACGCCCTTCCAGCTCGACATCGACAAGATCCCGACCCTGAAACCCGCGTTTGGCAAGGATGGCACCGTGACGGCGGCCTCCTCGTCTTCGATTTCCGACGGCGCGGCCGCCATCGTGCTCACCAGCGAATCCGCGGCCAAGGCGGCCGGTCTCAAGCCGCTTGCACGCCTGGTCTCGTACGCGAGCCACGCACAGGCTCCCGAATGGTTCACCACAGCGCCTGCCCCTTCGATACAGAAGGCGCTTGACCGCGCAGGCTGGAAGGTCGCCGACGTCGACCTGTTCGAGATCAACGAAGCCTTCGCCTGCGTGGCGATGGCTGCGATGCAGGACCTCGGCCTGCGGCACGACCAGGTGAACGTAAATGGCGGCGCGTGTGCGATGGGTCACCCAGTCGGCGCCACGGGCTCCCGCATCATCACCACGCTGCTCTATGCGCTGCGCAAGCGCGGCCTGCGTCGAGGCGTCGCCTCGCAGTGCATCGGCGGCGGTGAAGCCTGCGCCGTCGCCATCGAACTTCTCTGACCTTAATTCTCTCCTGGGGCATTCATGCAATTGAATGGCAAGGTCGCGGTCGTCACGGGCGGCGCGCGCGGAATCGGCAAGGCCATCGCCCATGCATTCGCCGCACGCGGCGCGACGCTTGCACTGCTCGATCTCAACCAGGCAGACCTCGACGCGACGCGCGCTGAGTTCGAAGCCCGCGGCGTCAAGGTAAGCGGGCACGCACTGAACGTCGCGAAGGAAGACGAAGTGATCCGCACGCTCGACGAAGTGGTCGCAGCACATGGCCGGCTCGACGTGCTGGTCAACAACGCCGGCATCATCAAGGACGCCGTGCTGGTGAAGGTCAAGGACGGTGCCGTCGTGAGCAAGATGACGCTTGCACAGTGGCAGGCCGTCATCGACGTCAACCTGACCGGCGTGTTCCTCTGCGGTCGCGAAGCCGCTGAACGCATGATCAAGCTCGGCCAGGGTGGCGTGATCATCAACATTTCGAGCATCTCGCGCGCCGGCAACGCTGGGCAGAGCAATTACTCGGCCGCCAAGGCTGGCGTCGCCGCGATGGCTACCACCTGGGCGAAGGAACTCGCGCGCTTCGGCATCCGCACCGGTGCGATCGCTCCGGGCTTCATCAAGACCGACATCCTCTCCGGCATGCCGCCGGAGATGCTGGAGAAGATGACCGCGCCCGTGCCGTTCAAGCGGCTGGGTCTCGCGGAAGAAGTTGCGCAGACAGCGGTCTTTCATCGTCGAGAACGACTTCTTCACCGGCCGCTGCATCGACGTCGACGGTGGTCTGCGACTGTAGACTTCGACTTTTTCGCGGGAGGACCGCACCGATGCTGATCCAGGATACGCGTGCCATCGTCAGTGGCGGCGCCTCGGGCCTCGGCCTGGCCGTGGCTGAACTCGTGGTTGCTGCGGGTGGCAAGGTCGCGCTGTTCGACGTCAACGATCAAGCCGGCGTTGAGGCCGTGCGCAGGCTCGGTCCGGCCGCAAGCTTCCACAAGGTCGACGTGACTGCGGAAAGCGCCGTTGCCTCGGCCGTGGCCGCGGCGACCACCGCAATGGGCGGGCTCAACCTCGCCGTGAGTTGCGCGGGCGTGGGCTGGCCGAAGCGCATGGTCGGCAAGGAAGGCTCGATGCCGGGTGACTTCTTTCGCAAGGTCATCGAGATCAACCTGGTCGGCACGCTGCTGCTGTGCAAGGAAGCAGCGGCGGCCATGCAGCAGAACACGCCGAATGCGGCAGGCGAACGCGGTGCCCTGGTGATGACGGCATCAGTCGCTGCGTTCGACGGCCAGATCGGCCAGGTTGCTTACGCCGCGTCGAAAGGCGGTGTGGTCGGCATGACGCTGCCGATGGCGCGCGAACTGGCGTCCTCCGGCATTCGGGTCGTCACGATCGCGCCGGGTCTTTTCATGACTCCGATGCTGGCGGCCTTGCCGGAAGAAGCGCGCGATTCCCTCGGCAAGCAGGTGCCGTTCCCGCCGCGTCTCGGCTGGCCGGCGGAATACGCGCAACTGGTGGGCCAGATCGTCGAAAACCCGATGCTGAACGGTGAGACGATCCGTCTCGACGGCGCGATCCGGATGGCGCCGCGCTGATAGTGGCAGTGCCAAGCGAACGCATAGCGGTCGTCGACTGAGGAATCAGACGGCTGCGGCTTCCCGCACCGCCGCGACTGGCTTCCGACTCGTTCGCAAGGACGCCGTAAACCCATCCATGGGGGCTCCGGCTCGGCGTCCATGCCTCGCACGGCCTTCCGAACGAGTCGGAAGCCAGCCGTGCCGGTGCCGCCAGGTGCGGCTGTTGCATCACGAACAACCACCGCGTCACGCGAGCCGCCCGTCGCCGCAATGCCGTTGCGCGCGATCTACATCGACGCGTAGTTCGGACCGCCACCGCCTTCCGGCGTAACCCAGTGAATGTTCTGCTGCGGGTCCTTGATGTCGCACGTCTTGCAGTGCACGCAGTTCTGCGCGTTGATCTGCAGCCGCTGCCCACCGCCTTCTGCAGGCACGAACTCATAGACACCCGCCGGGCAATAGCGGTTCTCGGGTCCGTCGTAGCGCGCGAGATTCACCGCCACTGGAATCGACGGATCGCGCAGACGCAGGTGCACGGGCTGGTCTTCCTCGTGCGCCGTCCCTGACAGGAACACCGACGAGAGCCGGTCGAACGTCAACTTGCCGTCCGGCCGCGGGTAGTCGATCCGCGGCATTTCCGCCGCAGGCTTCAGGCACTCGTGGTCGGCCTTGCCATGGCGCAGCGTCCAACCGACGAGCGCGCCCAGGCCAAGGTCGTTGAGCCACATGTGGACGCCACCGTGCGCGCTGCCCGCCCAAAGGCCCCACTTCAGGCCCGGCTTCACGTTTCGTACCTTGTGCAGGTCGCGATACGCCCAGGAGTTGCGGAACGCTTCCGGATAGGCCGTCAGCTCGTCGTTCGCGCGACCGGCCACCACCGCCGCAAAGGCTGCCTCGGCCGCGAGCATCCCGGTCTTCATCGCGTTGTGCGAGCCCTTGATGCGCGGCAGGTTGACGAAACCCGCGGTGCAGCCGATCAGCGCGCCGCCCGGGAACGTGAGCTTCGGGATCGACTGCAGGCCGCCTTCGTTGATGGCGCGCGCACCGTAGGCCAGGCGCTTGCCGCCTTCGAAATAGCCGCGGATCGCCGGGTGGGTCTTGAACCGCTGCATCTCCTCGAACGGCGAGAGGTGCGGGTTTGCGTAACTCAAGTGCGTCACGAAACCGACCGAGATCAGGCCGTCGCCAAAGTGATAGAGGAACGAGCCGCCGCCCACGTCGTCCGGCAGCGGCCAACCCTGGCTGTGCACGACGAGTCCGGGCTGGTGATTTTCCTTCGGCACCTGCCAGAGTTCCTTGACACCGAGGCCGTACACCTGCGGATCGACACCGTCACGCAGGTTGAACTTCGACATCAGTTGCTGCGACAGCGAGCCGCGGCAACCCTCGGCGAACAGGGTGTACTTCGCATGCAGTTCCATGCCCTGCGCGTACGAATCCTTGTGCTCGCCGTTCTTGCCGATGCCCATGTCACCCGTCGCGACGCCCTTGACCGAGCCGTCATCGTTGAACAGCACTTCGGCGGCCGCGAAGCCGGGAAACACTTCGACGCCGAGTTCTTCGGCGCGCTGGCCGAGCCAGCGACAGACGTTGCCGAGGCTCGCGATGTACATGCCGTGGTTGTCCATCAGCGGGGGCAGCAGCCAGTTCGGAATGCGGCGCGCCTTGTCCTGCGTCAGGACCAGGAACCGGTCTTCCTGCACGGGGGTCTCGATCGGCGCGCCCCGCGCCTTCCAGTCCGGAAACAATTCCGCGAGCGCGATCGGATCGATGACCGCACCCGAGAGAACGTGCGCACCGACCTCGGAACCCTTTTCGAGCACGCAAACGCTGAGTTCGCTGCCGGCCGCGACGGCCTGCTGTTTCAGTCGAATCGCGGCGGCGAGACCTGCAGGACCGGCCCCGACGACGACGACGTCGAACTCCATCGCTTCGCGCTGCATGAACCGTGCCCTCGTGCCGCCCACGGCGGACTGTGGTGGAAACCCGAATTGTACATCGTGACTCCGCTCGTGATAGTGCAGCGCAATAGGCCTGCGTCGAACCCGCGCGGCGCAGCTGGAGGTCGGCTTGAGTCCGCTTGGAATTACTGCGTTGCTGCTGGCCGCGTTCGCGGCATTCGCCTGGTTCAGCGTGCGCAAGCTCGCCATCGTCGCGGCCCTGCAGCCGGAGATCCGCTGGGACCACCCGTGGGACCGCCTGCGCACGGTCGTCATCCAATGGACTGCTGCAGCAGCGAATGATCCGCCGCGAGTGGAAACCCGGGGTGATGCACACGGTCATCTTCCTGGGTTTCGTTTCGTTGCTGGTGCGCAAGCTGCAGCTCGTCGTCATCGGCTTCGATGCCGAGTTCGCGTTGACCGGTTCGCTGGGGGACGCCTTCACCGTCTGGAAGGACCTGGTCGAAGTCAGTGTGCTGCTTGCCGTCAGCTACGCCTTCTACCGCCGGTTGCTGCTCAAGCCCGCGCGGCTGGAGCCCAACCGCGAAGGGCTGCTGGTGCTCAGCCTCATCGCAATCATCATGATCACCGATCTCGCGTTCGACGCGTTCCGCTTCGCGCAGCTGGCGGACTCCGTTCCGGCCATCGCGCACGAGCGCGCCCATGCACCCGTTGGCGGATGGCTCGCGGCACTGGTCGCGGGTTGGTCGCCATCCGCGCTTGCGACCGCCGCTGCGGTCTCGTACTGGACGCAGATGATCACCGTCTGCGCCTTTCTCGTGCTGCTGCCGCTCGGCGAACACTTCCACATCGTCACGGCACTGCCCGCGCTCTTCTTCCGTCGTGGCAAACCGGCCAATACGGTGCCGATCGTCGACCTGAGTCCACTCATGGACGACTCCGCGGACGCAAGCGAACTGAAAGTCGGCGCGCGCAGCGTGGCCGACCTCGTGTGGAAGGACGCCCTGGACGCATTCACCTGCACCGAATGCGGCCGCTGCAAGGATGCCTGCCCGGCATTCCAGACCGGCAAGCCGCTCTCGATGAAAGGCGTCAACGACAGCCTCAAGCACCACCTGCTCGAACAGCGCGAGGCCATACTCGCGGGCGGCGAAGCCACGGCGAACCTGCCGGCCCTGGTGGGCGACGTGATCAGCGAAGACACGCTGTGGTCCTGCACCACCTGCGGCTACTGCGAAGCTGCGTGCCCGATCGAACTCGAACTGCTGCCGAAGTTCTATCGGCTGCGCCAGCATCGCGTGATGATGGACGGCGAGTTCCCCGCCGAACTCAAGAACGTGTTCGACGCCTACGAAGTGCAGTCGAACCCCTGGGGACTGCCCGCGGACACGCGCGGTGACTGGGCCAAGGGCCTCGACGTGCCGCTCATCCGCAGCGCTGCGGACATGGCCGGGGTCGAGTGGCTGTTCTACGTGGGCTCCGCGGAATCCTTCGACCTGAACGGCCAGAAGATCGCACGCGCGTTCGTCGAGATCCTGCGCGAAGCCGGCGTCCGTTTTGGCATCCTCGGCGCGCAGGAGCCCACCACCGGCGAGTGCGTGCGACGCGCCGGCAACGAGATGCTGTTCCAGCAGCTCGCGGCGACGCTCGTCGAATCCTTCAATGGCCTGGGCGTCAAGCGGATCGTGACCTGCGACCCGCACGCGTTCAATTCGCTGCGCAATGAATATCCCGCGTTCGGCGGCCGTTGGGAGGTCGTGCACCACACGCAGCTGATCGATCGGCTGCTGGCGGAAAAGCGCATCGAGGTCCGGCCGACGCACGAACGCGTGCTGCTGCACGACCCCTGCTACCTCGGCCGCCACAACGGCGAATTCGAGGCGCCGCGTGCGGTGCTCGGTCGCGTCGCCAAGGACGCGTTGCTCGAGTTCCCCCTGCACCGCGAAAAATCGATGTGTTGCGGCGCCGGCGGCGCGCGCATGTGGATGGAGGAGCACATCGGCACACGCATCAACGTCACGCGCGTCGAGCAGGGCCTGCAACAGCACCCGAACGTCATCGCGACGGCCTGCCCGTACTGCTCCGTGATGCTGGGTGACGGCCTGAAGGCAAAGAACCTGAACGAGACGATCGTGACGCGCGACGTCGCGGAACTCGTTGCTTCCGCCATGGTGCGCAATCGCGCCAACGGCTAGCATCCGGGGCATGAACGACGAGACGCCCCACTGGACTCCGTCCGCCGCACGCATCGCTGCCGCGCAGCTGACGGCATTTCACGCGTTCGCCCGCGAACGCGGTGCGCCCGGCGGCAATTACTCGTCGCTGTGGCAATGGTCGGTTGACGAACCGGCCGCCTTCTGGAGTGCCGTTTTCGACTTCGCCGGCGTAATCGCTGACCGCGGCCCGGATCCAGTGTTGCGGGACGCCGAGCGCATGCCCGGGGCCACCTGGTTCGAGGGTACCCGGCTGAACTTTGCCGAAAACCTGCTGCGAGGCACCGGCAGCGGACCCGCCATCATCGCGCGGGACGAACGCGGCCGGCGCAGGGAGATGTCCTGGGACCAGCTGCGCGCTGAGGTCGCACGAGTAGCCGATGGACTGCGAGCGTCCGGCATCGTCGCTGGCGATCGTGTCGCAGGCTTCATGCCGAACCTGCCGGAAACGCTCGTCGCGATGCTGGCAACGACGAGCCTCGGCGCAACCTGGTCGTCATGCTCGCCCGACTTCGGCATTCGCGGCGTGCTCGACCGCTTCGGGCAGATCGCGCCGAAAGTGCTCTTTACGGCCGACGGTTACTGCTACGGCGGCAAGACGCTCGATTCGATCGAGCGCATCGCGGGCATCCTCGCAAGCCTGCCTTCGGTCACGTGCGTGGTCGTCGTGGCGAATGTGAGTCCACGACCGGACCTCACGCGATTGCCGGCGGCAACTCGCTACGACGAGTTCGGTCAACCAGGCGCAACGCTGACCTTCGAGCGCCTGCCATTCGACCATCCGCTCTACATTCTCTATTCATCGGGCACCACGGGCGTGCCGAAGTGCATCGTCCACGGTGCAGGCGGCACGCTGCTGCAGCACCTGAAGGAACACCAGTTGCACTCTGACGTGCATCCCGGCGAGCGGTTGTTTTTTTTCACGACGTGCGGCTGGATGATGTGGAACTGGCTCGCGAGCGCGCTGGCATCGCAGGCCACCGTTGTGCTGTTCGACGGGTCGCCGTTCCATCCGGACGAAGGCGTGTTGTGGCGGCTGGCAAGCGAGGAGCGTGTCGCCCAGTTCGGCACGAGCCCGAAGTATCTCGCTGCGCTGGAAAAGAGCGGCTATCGGCCCATCGACCAGGTCGATCTCGCGCACCTGCGTACCGTCCTGTCGACAGGTTCGCCGCTTGCGCACGAGCAGTTCGACTTCGTGCGGGACGCGATCGGCGCCGATATCCAGCTCGCGTCGATCTCGGGTGGCACCGACATCGTGTCCTGCTTCGCGCTCGGCAATCCCACGCTGCCCGTCTATCGCGGCGAACTGCAATGCCGGGGACTCGGCATGCGCGTCGCAGTGTTCGACGACGACGGCCGGCCGCTGCAGGGCCAGCAGGGCGAACTCGTCTGCACCGCGCCCTTCCCTTCGATGCCGGTCGGTTTCTGGAACGATCCTGACGGCAGCCGGTATCGCGCCGCGTATTTCGAGCGCTTCCCGAACGCCTGGTGTCATGGTGATTTTGCTGTGCTCACGGCACGCGGCGGGCTCGTGATCCTGGGACGTTCCGACGCCGTCCTCAATCCCGGCGGCGTCCGCATCGGCACCGCGGAGATCTATCGGCAGGTCGAGAAGCTGGACGAGATCCTCGAGAGCATCGCAATCGGCCAGGACTGGGACAACGACGTACGCGTCGTGCTGTTCGTGCGCCTGCGCGCCGGCGTCACGCTCGACGCGACGCTCGAAAAGCGCATCCGCGACGTGATCCGGAACAACACTACGCCACGGCACGTGCCGGCCAGGATCGTCGCGGTCCGTGACATCCCGCGCACGATCAGCGGCAAGATCGTCGAGCTTGCGGTGCGCGAGGTCGTGCACGGCCGCGCGGTCAAGAACACCGATGCGCTGGCGAACCCGGCAGCCCTCGAGGAGTTCCGTGACCGGCCGGAGCTGCGCAGTTGAAGCACCACGCATGATGCGGCGCGCCGACCTGCAGAAGGAGTACGAGGCGGCACTCGTTCGTCACGGCTATCGCCCGGACACCGCGCAACAGCATGCGGTCGACCGCCTGTCGGACCTGGTGGTGCGCCTGCGCACCGCCGAGGATCGCTCAAGAGCGGGATTGTTCGGCCGTTGGCGGGCTCTTGCCCGCCAGCGGGGCAGCAACGCGGCCGGCGAGCGCGGCGTATACCTCTGGGGCGGCGTCGGCCGCGGCAAGACTTTCCTGATGGACCTCTTCCATGCGCACGTCGGCGTGTCGACACGGCGCGAGCACTTCCACCGCCTGATGAAAGACCTGCACGCGCGTCTCGGGGAACTGCGCGACCTGCCCGGCCCGCTGGAGCACGTGGCGGCTGACATCGCGCGCGACACCCGCGTGCTGTGCCTGGACGAACTGTTCGTAGCCGATATCGCCGACGCCATGCTGCTGGGTGGCCTCTTCGCGGGACTGCTCGAACGCGGCGTCACGCTGGTCTTCACCTCGAACCTGCCGCCGTCGCAACTCTACCGCGATGGACTGCAGCGCCAGCGCTTCCTGCCGGCCATCGCCGCCATCGAGCGTCATTGCGAAGTCATCAACGTCGACGGCGGCGAGGACTACCGCCTGCGCCTGCTCGAAAAAGCACCGCTGTACCTCGATGCGCGACTGCCGGACACCCGCCGGCAGCTCGAGACGCGCTTTGCCGATCTCTGTGGCGGCGACACCTGCGCACCGGGAAAGCTGGCCATCGAGGGCCGGGACATCCCCTTCGTCGCGCGAGCGGACGAAATCGTGTGGTTCGACTTCGACGCCATCTGCGACGGACCACGCTCGCAGGCCGATTTCGTCGAAATCGCGCGCGACTTCCACACCGTACTGGTCAGCCGCGTGCCGCAGATGGACCAGGCCCTGGACAACCCCGCGCGCCGGTTCATTGCGCTGGTCGACGAGTTCTACGACCGCGGCGTGAAGCTGGTCCTGGCTGCGTACGCACCCGTCGACGAACTGTACGTCGGCGATCGTCTCCGTTTCGAGTTCGACCGGACGCGCAGCCGGCTGGCGGAGATGCAGACGCACGAGTACCTGTCGCGGCCGCACCGCCCCTGAACTGGCGCGGCCGTCGCCCAATTCGTTACAATCGAAAACTTCTGCTGCGGACGGTCCCCACGCCTTGACCTCGCCGTTGATCAAACTCGAATCGTTCCTGCCCTACCGGCTCTCGGTGCTCGCCAACGTGACGAGCAACGCGATCGCCACGGCCTACGAAGAACGCTTCGGACTGTCGATCCCCGAATGGCGGGTCATCGCCGTGCTCATGCTCCACCCGGGACTCTCGGCACGCGAAGTTGCCGAGAAGAGCCGCATGGACGCCGTTGCCGTCAGCCGCGCCGTCAATCGCCTGCTGCGCGCTGGCCGTCTGCGTCGCGCCGTCGCGACCGATGACCGGCGCCGTTCCATCCTGCAGGTCTCAGCGGCCGGAGCCGCCGTCTATCGCGGCGTCGCCCCCCTGGCCCTCGAATTCGAGCGCTTGCTGCTCGACACGCTGACCATCGACGAACGCGCGGCGCTCGACCGCCTGCTCGGCGTACTCACGCAGCGTGCGGAAATTCTCTCCGTGGACCTGCGTGTGCCGAAGCACGCCGCACGCGGTCCCAAGGCGCGACGCCCACAGACACGTCGCGACCCGGCCCGATGACTACAAAAGAACGACATACCAAGGACGCCCCGCCATGCCAGGAACGATCCCCGCTGCTCGACAGCACCTGATCGACGACATTGCGAAGCTCGCGCGCAAGACGCGCGGAGCTCCGCTGCCGCTGCCAGCGTTCGTGCAGGCCTACTACCGCGGCGTCGGCGAGGAGGACCTGCAGGCGCGCGATGCCGCAGCGTTCGCAGCGTCAGCCGCCGGAACCCTCAGGTTCGGCGCAGTGCGTCCTGCCGGCGAGCCGAGGGTTCGCGTTTTCAACCCGCAGCTGCAACGTGACGGTTGGGAATCGCCCTGCACGATCGTCGAGGTCGTGACCGAGGACATGCCGTTCCTCGTGGACTCGCTGGCCGTCGTGCTCGGCGACTCCCGCCTGCCGATCCAGTTGATGATCCATCCGGTGCTGCGCATGGCCCGGGACCGCCGTGGCAAGTTGCTGAGCATGGAGGAACCCGACAGTGCGCTCGGCAAAATGGAGTCCTGGCAGCATGTGGCAGTGCCGCGAATTGGCGATCCGGCGCGGCACGAAGCATTGACCCAGAACATCCTGCGCATGCTGGAGGACGTGAGGCTTGCTGTGTCCGACTGGCCGGCCATCCGTCAGCGGGCACTGGACATCGCCAGGGACGTGAATGCCGGCGTGCCCGCCATCCCCCGTCGCGAGGAAAAAGAAGCGGTCGAATTCATCGAATGGCTCGCCGACAACCACTTCACGTTCCTCGGCTACCGCGAATACAAGCTCGAGCGCACCCGCTCTTTCGATCGGCTGGTACCAGTCCCTCGTTCCGGCCTGGGCCTGCTGCGCACGGGCAAGGGCCGTCCGCAGCCCAAACCGACGGTGCTCACCGGCGAACTGCAGCGCAAGGCGCGCGAGGTCGCGCTGCTGATCGTGACCAAGGCCAACTCGGTCTCCACCGTGCACCGCGCGACCTACCTCGATTACGTCGGCATCAAGACCTTCGACAAGGGCGGTCGCGTCGTCGGCGAGCGACGCTTCATCGGCTTGTTCACGTCGAGCACCTACAGCACCAGTCCACGCGAGATTCCCCTGCTGCGCCACAAGGTGCAGCGCGTGGTCGACCACATCGGAGTGTCATCGACGAGTCACGATGGCAAGTCGCTGATGCACGTGCTCGAGACGTATCCGCGCGACGAACTGTTCCAGTCGACGGTGCCGGAACTCGTGCGCACGACGCGTGGCATCGTCAACCTGTACGAACGCCAGCGCGTGCGCCTCTTCGCGCGCCGCGATCCGTACCAGCGGTTCTTCTCGTGCCTGCTGTACGTGCCGCGTGACCGCTATAACACGCAGGTCCGTGAACGGATCGAGCGCATCCTGCTCGAAGATCTCGCGGGCGTGGACCTCGAGTCGCAGGTGCAGATTTCCGAATCCGCGCTCGCACGACTCCACATTCTCGTGCGAACGGACCCTGCGCGCAGCGTCGTGGCCGACGTCGAGCGCATCGAGCAACGCATCACTGCCGCGATGCGGACGTGGACTGACCACCTGAACGACGAACTGCAGGCGCGGTTGCCAGCAACAGCAGCTGACCAGCTGGCGGCGCGGTTCGAGGACGCGTTCCCCGTCGCGTACGAGGAAGACGTGCCACCGGCCGAGGCCATTCACGACCTGCAGGAACTTGCCGCACTGGACACCAGCCCGACGGCACTCGGGATGGAACTGCGCCCCGGCGGCCCCGCCAGTGGCGCGCTCCACCTCAGACTTTACCGCCGCGGCGAACCCGTCGCGATGTCCGACATCCTGCCGCTGCTCGAGAATTTCGACCTGCGCATCCTGAACGAGCGTCCGTACCGCGTGGCGCCGACGGACGGCTCGACGCTGTGGATCCAGGACATCGAGGTCAAGCATGCGGCCGGCCGCACGCTGGACCCGGAACTGGAGGGGCGCCGCTTCGAGCAGGCCTTCTTCGCCGTGCATCACGGCCAGGCCGAAAGCGACGGCTTCAACCGGCTTATCCTGGCCGCCGGTCTCGACTGGAAACAGGCGCTGATCCTGCGTGCCGTCTGCCGTTACCTGCTGCAGACCGGCATCCCCTTCAGCCAGCGCTACATGGAGGCGGTGCTCGCCCGTAATCCGTCGATCGCGGCCCGCCTTGCCTGGACCTTTGAATCGCGCTTCGACCCCGACCTGAAACCCGCAACGCGTGCTTCGCAGGTTCGAGCGTTTGCCGAGGACATCGACGACGCGCTCGAGAAAGTCACCAGCCCCGACGACGACCGCATCCTGCGCTCGTTCCGCGCGGTGATCATGGCCACGTTGCGCACCAACTATTATCAGCGCGGCGCGGACGACTCGCTCAAGCCGTACCTCTCGTTCAAGCTCGATCCGAAGCTGCTGCCCGAACTGCCGAAGCCGCGCCCGATGTACGAGATCTGGGTGTACTCGCCACGCGTCGAAGGCGTGCACCTGCGCATGGGCAAGGTCGCCCGCGGCGGCCTGCGCTGGTCCGACCGGCGCGAGGATTTCCGCACCGAAATTCTCGGCCTGATGAAGGCGCAGAACGTCAAGAACACGCTGATCGTCCCGGTCGGCGCCAAGGGTGGTTTCGTGCCGAAACAGATGCCCGTCGGCGCCTCGCGCGAGGAAGTGCAGCGCGAAGGCACCGAGTGCTACCGGCTCTTCATCCGCGGCCTGCTCGACATCACCGACAACGTGCGTGGCGAGAAGATCATTCCGCCGGAACGCACCGTGCGCTACGACCCGGACGATCCGTACCTGGTCGTTGCAGCGGACAAGGGCACCGCGACGTTCTCCGATACTGCCAATGCACTGGCGGCCGAGTACGGCTTCTGGCTCGGGGACGCGTTCGCCTCCGGCGGGTCCGCGGGATATGACCACAAGAAGATGGGCATCACCGCGAAGGGCGCGTGGGAGTGCGTCAAGCGGCACTTCCGCGAACTCGGCCTGGACACGCAGTCGCAGGACTTCACCGTCGCCGGCATTGGCGACATGGCGGGCGACGTATTCGGCAACGGCATGTTGCTCTCGCCACACATCCGGCTGGTGGCCGCCTTCAACCACCAGCACATCTTCCTCGACCCGGAGCCTGACGCGGCCCGCAGCTTCAAGGAGCGCGAGCGCCTCTTCAACCTGCCCCGCTCGTCATGGACCGACTACGACCCGAAGCTGATTTCCAGGGGCGGTGGGGTGTTCGCGCGCAATGCCAAGGAGATTGCGCTATCGCCGCAGGCCCGCGTGCTGCTCGGCATCGATGCGCCGAAATCGACACCGGTGGAGATCATCCGCGCCATCCTGAAGCTGTCGGTCGACCTGCACTGGAACGGCGGGATCGGCACTTACGTAAAGGCTTCGTGGGAAGCGAACTCCGCAGTGGGTGATCGCACCAACGACGCGGTCCGCGTCGATGGCCGGGACCTGCGCTGCAAGGTCGTGGGCGAAGGCGGCAACCTTGGCTGCTCGCAACTCGGCCGCATCGAGTACGCATTGCACGGCGGCCGCCTGAACACCGACTTCGTCGACAACTCCGGCGGCGTCGACTGCTCCGACCACGAGGTCAACATCAAGATCCAGCTGAAGGCGGTGCAGGAACGCACGCGCATGAAGACGGCAGAGCGCAACCGGCTGCTCGAGTCGATGACGGAAGACGTCGGCCAGCTCGTGCTGCGCGACAACTACCTGCAGAGCCAGGCGATCAGCCTGCTGCAGGCAGCCGCGCCGGATCGGCTCGGCGAACACGCGCATTTCATCCGTTCACTCGAACTCGATGGGGTGCTGGACCGCGCGCTCGAATACCTGCCGAATGCGGAGGAGATCGAAGACCGCCGTCGCGCCGGGCTGGGCCTGGTGCGGCCGGAACTCGCGATGCTGCTGAGTTACGCGAAGATCGCGCTCAGCGCGCAGTTGATCCAGTCGGACGTGCCGGAGGATCCGTACCTCAGCCAGGAACTCGACCGGTACTTTCCGCCGCGACTCGCCAGACGCTGCGGCAAGTTGCTGGACGAACACCGGCTGAAGCGCGAAATCATCGTCACCGCGACGACCAACAGCATCGTCAACCGCATGGGGCCGACCTTCGTCGCACGCACCCAGCAGGACACCGGAGCCGACGCCGCCACGGTGGCGCGCGCCTATTCGATTGCCCGCGAAGTGTTCGAAGTGCGCGAGCTCTGGACTGCGATCGAGCGCCTGGACAACAAGGTGGCAGCGACCCTGCAGTACGGCATGATGCACGACACCATCGGGCTGATCCGGCAGGCGACTTATTGGCTGATCCAGCGGCACCGCTCGACTCTCGGCATCGAACAGCAGGTGGCGCGCCTGCGGCCCGGCATCCAGGAACTCACGCGCGCGCCGTTGCATTGGCTGGACGGCACTGCGCGAGCGTCCTTCGAAGCCCGTCACGCGGAACTCGCAACGGCGGGCGTACCGGCCGACTTGTCGCGCCGGATCGCGGCCTGCAATGCCCTGCACAGCAGCCCCGACATCGTCGAACTCGCCGAGTCGCGCAAGCTCACCGTCGATGCGGCTGCCAAGGCCTACTTCGCCATCGGCGGCTATTTCAGGCTCGACTGGCTGCGCAAGCACATTGAAGGCCTGGACACGGCTGGCCACTGGCACGCGGTGGCGCGCGGCAGCCTGCGCGAGGCGTTGTTCGAAGTGCACCGCAGCCTGGCGCAGGGTGTGCTCGAATCGTCGCGGGAGAGGGATCCGGTCAAGTCGCTCGACAAGTGGCTGGTGCGGAACAAGGCGTCCGCGGAACATGCTCGCGCCGTGATCAACGACATCCGCGCGCAGACCACCGAGATCGATTTTGCATCGCTTTCGGTTGCGCTGCAGGCCGTGCGTCGCGTGGCAGCGGCCGAGGACTGATGCGCACGAGCCTCGTCATCGTCACTTACGAGCGGCCTGCAGCGCTCGAGCGAGTGCTGGCCAGCGTCGGGACACAGACCCGGGCACCGGACGAAGTCATTGTCGCGGACGATGGATCGGGTCCCGCAATGGCCGCCGTGGTGGATGCATTCAGGAAGCGCCTGTCGTCGGGCGTGGAGTTCGTGCGCCAGGAGCACTCGGGTTTTCGCGCCGGACGCATGCGCAACCTCGCGATTGCGCGCTGCACAGGCGATTACATACTGCTGCTGGACGGCGACATGGTGTTGCATCCGCTGTTCGTGGCTGATCACGCGCGAGCTGCAAGACCGGGTTACTGGACACAGGGCGTGCGCATTCCACTCGACGAGGCTGCGACGCAGCGGCTCCTGCGCAGCCGACGCATTCCGTCGCCGTGGACGACGGGCGTCGACCTCAGGCGTCGCCCCTATGCGCTGCACGCGCCGCGGCTCACGGAGAAACTCGGTCGGGCTGCCAATGCGTTCGTCGCCGTCAAGTCGTGCAACCAGGCCTTCTGGCGCGCAGACCTGCTGCAGGCGAACGGCTTCGACGAGGACTTTGCGGGCTGGGGCTCGGAGGACAAGGAACTCTGCGCCCGCCTCACCAACGCGGGCATCCGCCGCCAGACCCTGGTTTTCTCGGCGATCGCCTGGCACCTTGCGCACCGGCCTGCCTCGCGCGCCGCCGTGCGCGCGAACCAGGAACGCTGGCAGGAAACCGTCCGCAGCGGCCGCACACGCTGCGCTCGCGGCATCGATCAGCACTTGCCGCACTGAAGTGGGCGTGGACCCCGTCAGGCGACGCCCGCGCTAGACACGCTCAAGCACGAGCGCGATGCCCTGCCCGACTCCGATGCACATCGTGCAAAGTGCGCGGCGCAGTCCCCGTCGTTCCAGCTCGACCAACGCGGTCGTAGCCAGCCGTGCACCGCTCATGCCCAATGGATGCCCGAGCGCGATGGCACCGCCATTGGGGTTCACATGATCTGCGTCGTCCGGCAACCCCAGGTGACGCAAGACGGCCAGGGCCTGCGACGCAAACGCTTCGTTCAACTCGACCACGTCGATCTGCGCAAGTTGCAGCCCGAGCCGTTGGAGTAACTTCTTTGTCGCCGGCGCCGGACCGAAACCCATGATGGTCGGCTCGACCCCGACGACGACCGTGCCGCAGACTCTCGCGCGCAGCGTCAATCCGTGGCGGATTGCAGCTGCCTCTGACGCGACCACGAGCGCACAGGCGCCGTCGTTCACGCCGGAAGCATTCCCCGCAGTGACCGTTCCACCCGCACGAAACGGCGTAGCCAGCCTGGACAGCGCCGCAAGGTTCGTCTCGCGCGGATGTTCATCGCGGTCGACGATCACGGGCGCGCCACGCCGGGCGGATACCGTCACTGGAACGATTTCCAGCGCGAGTCGTCCCGACGCCTGCGCCGCAAGCGCCCGCTGCTGACTGCGCAGGGCGAAGGCATCCTGGTCCGCGCGCGCGATGCCGAAGCGTTCGGCGACGTTTTCGCCGGTCTCCGGCATCGAATCGACGCCGTACTGTTGCCGGATCAGCGGGTTGACGAAGCGCCAGCCGAGCGTCGTATCCGCAAACTGCAGGTCGCGCGTGAATGCGGCATCGGGTTTGGACACCACGTACGGCGCGCGACTCATGCTTTCCACGCCGCCGGCAATCAGGAAATCCGCCTCGCCGCTGCGAATGGCGCGCGCAGCAGTCGCAACCGCGTCGAGGCCGGAACCACACAGCCGGTTGATAGTCGCGCCTGGCACAGCCGCCGGCAGGCCTGCGAGCAGGACTGCCATGCGGGCGACGTTGCGGTTGTCCTCGCCCGCCTGGTTCGCACAGCCGTAGATGACATCGTCGAGCGCTCCCCAGTCTGCGGCTGGATTGCGGGCCATCAGCGCCTTGAGCGGCAGTGCGGCGAGATCGTCGGTACGGACACTTGCAAGCGCGCCGCCGTAACGCCCGATCGGGGTCCGGATGGCATCACAGATGAAAGCATCGGTCATGTCGGGCAGTTGCTCCAGCGCCAGTTTGAGTCGCACATTCTGAGGCCAGCTGCCCCGACGGATGCAAAGGACCGTTCGGTCCGGCACCGTTCCAGCTTGCGGAAAGTACGGTCGCACGCAGCGGGTTCGCGAGTGCCAAGCCAGGGTCGTCCGCGTGCTAAGCTGTTGATTAAACGAACATACGCAACGAATCAGGGGGCTTGAGCTCGCGCTCCCCACCACCACAGGCTGATTCCCATATGAGCACCGGCAAGCTTCTGCTCCTGCGTCACGGCCAGAGCATCTGGAACCTCGAGAACCTCTTCACCGGCTGGGTCGACGTCGACCTGTCCGAGCAGGGCCGGCAGGAAGCGCAGGAAGCCGGACGACTGCTCAGGGCCGAAGGCATCGCTTTCGACGTCGCCTTCACGTCGGTCCTCAAGCGCGCCATCCGCACGCTGTGGATGGCGCTCGACGAACTGGACATGATGTGGCTGCCGGTCGAGCGTACGTGGCGGCTCAACGAGCGCCATTACGGTTCGTTGCAGGGCCTCAACAAGACGCAGACGGTCGCCAGGCACGGAGCGGACCAGGTGAAGATCTGGCGCCGCAGCTACGACATCCCGCCACCTCCGCTGCCGCAGGCCGATCCGGGCCATCCGCGTTTCGATCGCCGCTACGCGGGCGTGCCTGCGGGTGAATTGCCCTCCGCGGAATCGCTCAAGGACACGCTCGCACGCGTAATGCCGTTCTGGAACGCGAGCATCGCGCCGGAATTGCTCGCGGGCCGCAACGTGCTGGTCGCCGCTCATGGCAACAGCCTGCGAGCGATCGTGAAAATGCTGGATGGGATGTCGGATACCGACATCGTCGAACTCAACATCCCGACGGGCGTGCCGCTGCTCTACACGCTCGATGCCAACCTGAAACCGCTCTCCAGTCGCTACCTCGGTGATGCCGAGGCCGTGAAGGCACGGGCGGAAGCCGTCGCGAAGCAGACGGAGAAGAAGTAGAGGAAGGGGTTAGGGGATAGGGGTTAGGGGATAGTCGGAAGCGCGCCTGCGGCGCGGGGTCACTTCTCTTGACTGGCTGCGACCACCTGCTCCCGCTACCAGCGGGGCGAGGTTGGCGCAATGGTCAAGGGCGGTTGACTCCAACGCCGCATGCGCTTCCGACTATCCCCTAACCCCTATCCCCTAACCCCTTTCCTAGGTCAGAAACCCGCCGTCCACGACCAGATACTCTCCCGTCACGTACGCCGATGCGTCCGAGGCGAGAAACAAGGCGGCGCCCGCAAGGTCCTGTGGTTCACCGACGCGGGCCAGCGGATTCGTCGCGAGGTAATGTTCGGTCTGGTCCTTGTCGGCCAGCAGCGCACCGGCGAACTTCGTGCGGATGAGACCCGGCAGGATCGCGTTGCAGCGGATACCGTGCGGTCCGCACTCCTTCGCGAATGTCTTCGTCATGTTGAGCACGGCGCCCTTGGTGATCGAGTAGATCCCCTGCTTCGGGCCGGGCCGCACCGCGTTCACCGACGCGACGTTGATGATCGAGCCCTTGCCCTGGTCGCGCATCATGCGGCCCCCGAGCACCGACGCGAAAAAGTAGCCGCGAATGTTGACGTCCACCGTCTTCTGGAAGGCACCGAGGTCGGTGTCGAGCACGTGGCCGTAATAGGGATTCGCCGCGGCGTTGTTGACCAGCACGTCGAGACGTCCAAATTCCGACTGGACACGTGCAAACAAGGCATGCAGCGCATCCATGTCGCCGATGTGGCACGCGATCGCAGTGGCCTTGCCGCCCGCTGCGTTGATCTCCGCCGCAACCTCGTCACAAGCCTCCTGCTTGCGGCTCGAGACGATCACCTGCGCGCCATACTGCGCAAATCCCTTGGCCATGGCCTCGCCGATGCCGCGGCTGCCACCGGTGACGAGCGCGACACGGCCCGACAGATCGAAAGAAACGGACATGTGACTCACTCCCGGGCTAAGCGCTGGCGAGGCGCCGACGGGCCTCGTCGTATTCCTGGACCATGCGCGCAATGACGTCGCGCGCAGGCAGCACGTCGTGAATGTTGCCGACGCCCTGCCCACCGCTCCAGATGTCGCGCCAGGCTTTCTTTTCCATGTTGCCGCCGGAGCCGAAGTTCATCTTCGACTTGTCCGCTTCCGGCAGGTTGTCCGGATCGAGTCCAGCGGCGGCCACGCTTCGCCTCAGGTAATTGCCCTTCACTCCAGTGAAGAGCGAGGTGTACACGACGTCGTCGGAAGTCGAGTCGACGAGCATCTGCTTGTACTCGGGCAGGACGTGGGCTTCGGTCGTCGCAAGAAATCGCGTGCCGATGTAGGCCATGTCCGCGCCGATCGCCTGCGCCGCAAGCACGTCCGCTCCGCTCGACATGGCACCGGAGAGCACCAACGTGCCGTCGAAGAACTTGCGGATTTCGCGAACGAGCGCAAACGGACTCCCCAGGCCCGCGTGACCACCCGCGCCGGCGCAGACCACGATGATGCCGTCGACGCCCTGCTCCACGGCCTTGCGCGCATGCCGCACGCTGATCACGTCGTGGAACACGAGGCCACCGTAGCTGTGCGCGGCGTCGACGATTTCACGCGGCGGGCGCAGGCTCGTGATGATGAGCGGCACCTGGTGCCGCACGCACGCGTCCATGTCGTGCTGGAGCCGGTCGTTGCTCACGTGCGCAATCTGGTTGACGGCGAACGGCGCCACCCGCGAACCGGGATTCGCCGCAGCGTGAGCGTCGAGTTCGTTGCGGATGCGAGTGAGCCATTCGTCGAGCGTCGATGCCGGGCGCGCGTTCAGCGCCGGAAACGAACCGATGATGCCGGCCTTGCACTGCTCGATGACCAGGTCCGGCGTCGAGGCGATGAACATTGGCGCACCGATAACGGGAAGACGGAGTCGATCGCGAAACGCAGCCGGAAGCGGCATCCATGGGTCCTCTATGTCAATTTGCCGTAATAGTGCTGCCAGGTAGGCAGTTGCTCCGGCCAGTCGGCCGGCACCGCGCGATCATACGCCCGCATGCGATTTGCGATCCCGGGGCCCAGCGCGTCGAGATACTCGGCAGTGGGCACGTAGTACATGAACGAAAGCCCACGCTCACGAAAGCGCCAACGGCCTTCGCAGCGCTGATACACGTCCTGGTAGCGGATCGCAGCCAGCATCGGCTGGCCCTTGCGCTGCATCTCGGCGTGGGCAAGCACGAGGCCAGTCGCGCGGTCCGGGTCCATGTGGTCGAACTCCACGATGCGGTCGTGGGTGAAGTGGTTGCTGGGACCGAGCACGGTGAACCGGCCCTTGAACATTTCAATGGCTGCCTGCCTTCCACGCGCATCCATGACCCCGTCGGCGGACCAGACTCGCGCATCCGTCGTGAACAGGGACTCGATTGCGTCGACGTCCCGGTTGTCCACGACGAGGCAGTAGCGGGCGATCAACTCGCCGATTGCCACCCGGTCCTCGAGATGGCGGATACGTTCTTCGAGCGTCGGTCCAAGTTTCATACGGGCTCATCCCGGCAATTCGAAGGCCCCCTGATCACTCGTCCTGCGCGATCCTGAGCTCGAGGCCGTCGAGCGCCTCGGTGAAATCGACCTGGCAACTGAGGCGCGAAGTCGGCGCGTCGTAGTGCTCGAGTTCGACCAGCAGCTCCTTCTCATCGCCCTGCGGTGCGGGCAGCTTCGGCATCCATTCGGGCTTGATGAAGATGTGGCACGTGGCGCACGAGCAGAGCCCGCCGCAGATGGCCGTGACGCCGTAATCGTATTCCCGCAGCGTTTCCATCAGCTTGACGCCGACACGTCCCTCGACCTCGTGGACGTTGCCGTCGCGGTCGGTCACTACCATCTTCGCCATGCACGCACCCGTCAGTCGTTGTTGCCCGAATCAGTCATTATTGCAGCGCAAGACCCCGGATGCACGCGCCTGCAAGTCACGTTCAATCCGTTCCGCCCGGTAGGCCGCCTCAAAGGCATCGGGACCGGGCGCCACCGACGCCAACAGACCGCGGTACCAGAGCCACTGCACGTAATCGAAGGCCCAGCGTGCGAGATCCAGCCGCGACAGCTCGACCTTCCCGCCCGCGCGGTTGTATTCGTCGCATAGAAGACCGGCGCTTGCTGCAGACAACTCCAGCTGACTGGCGCAGGACGCGAGGTCGAACACCGGGTCGCCCAGGCCGGCGTACTCCCAGTCGACCAGCCAAAGCCGGCCAGCAGGGTCGGCCACGAGGTTCTGCGTGTGGACGTCGTGATGGCAGAGCGCAGTCGCGCAACCCGGGCCGAGTCGCGACAGAACCTCCTCGGCGCACGCGGTGAGTGCGGGCCGCACGGCCTCCGCCGGCAGGGCGGTTCCCAGCCGGCGCGCCTGCACCGCGAAATCGACGACACGCAGGCCCGGTGGCGGCGTCAGTTCGTGCAGCTGGCGCAGCATCGCCGCCACCTGCCGCAGCGTTCGATCACGGCCCGCGGCAGCAAGATCGGTCTTCGCACTGGCAATCCACTGCGTAACCAGCAGTCGTGCCGCCGGATCGCAACGCACCACTTGCGGCGCGAGCCCGGCCCTGGCGACGAGGCGGAGAATCTCTCCTTCTGCGTGCAGGTCGGCCCCAAGCTGTTCATTGCCTGCGCGTGCGACGCGTACGAACCGATCCTGACCGGGCACCGACACGTGCCAGGCGAAATTGCTGAGGCTGCCTGCGATGGGCTCGAACGTCGCCACTGCGAGCGCAGCGGTGTCGGCCTCGGTTGCGAGGGCGGCCCGCGCCGCACGCTCAGCCTGCTGCCACTGCGCCTGCACGACCGTCAACTTCCGATTGCGACTGCGAGGCGTGCGTCCCTGCGCCATTGCCAGTAGCCGCGCAACGCCAACGCCGTGTACAGCAGGAACAGCAATGCGGTAGCCGCAAGTCCTTGCCAGGCGGCAAGCAGGGCCGCGGCGGAATCCAGCACCACCCAGTACAGCCAGTTCTCGAGCACCTTGCGCGCAACCATCCACGTCGTGAGCACGCTGCCCCATGCGATCGCAGCGTCGAGATAGGGCACCCACGACGACGCTCCCCGCGTGATCACCCAGCCATTCACCAGCGCGAAGGCGGCGATGGCGGCCCAGGCCACTGCATGTTGCCGCATCGTCCAGCGGCTGACGGCGAGAGGAGCCTTGGATGCGGAGCCACGCCACGAACGCCAGCCATAGACGGACATGCCGACGTAGAAGACCTGCAGCGCGGCCTGCATGACGAGATCCGCGCGCGCGAAGACTATGAGGAAGAGCAACGCACTGGCGACGGCGAACGCCCAGCACCATGCGTTCTGCCGGATCGCGAGCCCGAGGTAGCCGAGCGCGAGGCCAGCCGCCACCCATTCGATGGCGGGTACGGCCGCGAATGCGCCCAGCACCGGGTCGAGCAGGGTCAACCTTCGTCCGACGTCGGCGTGCCGCCGAGTACCTTCATGACAAAGACGGCCCGGCGCCCGCCGCCGAACGTCCGGCGAGTCTCTTTCTCGAGCGCACTGAACAGCAGTTCGTGCTCGCCAGCCACCTGGGTACTCATCGCATTGGTCACGACATCGAGATCCGGGTAGGCATTGAGGCGTTCGATGAAGTCCTTGATCGGCGGCACATAGTCCGCGTCGAGGGGATAGAGGCTGATTTCCACTGCCGTGCGCATCTGTATGTCCTCATGACTGATCGCAGCGCCGTTACCAGCGCCACTGCAAAGTGATTCCCGCGAGCCGCCCATCGCCACGCTGAAAGTACAGCTTGTCGGCATAGTCTGGCGGCTCGAGCCTGAAATAAAACCCTCGGACCGCGTAGGTCTCGTTCAAGACGTTGCGCACCCATGCCTCGACCGACCAGGAGCCGCGCAAGTAAGCGGCCTTGAGGTTCAGCAACGAGTACGGGTCCGAACGCTGGTCGTGGCTGGTGTCGAAGTAGAACGCGTCGACGCCGTTCAGGTCCGCGCGTGCCATCCACCCTTCCCCGCCGCCCCACTGCGCGGACAACGAGTACTGATACCCCGGTGCATGCGCCTGCTCACGACCATCGAGATTGCGATCGCCATAGCGGTAGCCGACGTATGCGGAATGCAGCAACCCCAGCGTCGCACCGAGGTTCAAACGCTCGACGGGTTGCCAGGCGAGCGAGGCTTCGAGTCCGTAGTTGCGTCCCTTGGCGGCATTGTCGGTATAGAAGACGTATGACAACGGATCTCCCGGATCGAGCTGGAACGACGTCGCCACCTGCTGGTCTTCCCGCCACATGTAGAAGAGCGCGATATCGCCCTGCACTCCTGCCCCGGCGTTGCCGAAGCGCATACCCGACTCGGCGTTCCACAGGTATTCCGGCGTGAACTCGCGCCGCTCGTCCGGCACGAACTGCCCGATGTTGAAGCCGCCCGCCTTGTAGCCGCGCGCCACCGTGGCGTACCACTTGCTCGACTCAGCGAGCGGCCCCTGCAACGAGACCTGGCCACCGACCATCGCGTCGCGCGGGTCGAAACGCGCGCCGTCGGAATCGCCGTAATCGGCGGACCGCGTTTCAACGCGCATCCCGGCGGTGAGCGACAATTCCTGCGGCAACCGCCACTCGGCTTCGCCATAGGCCGCCAGGCTCGTCGCTGCGTAACTCGTTGCGAGCAGCGGGCGCAGCAGCTCGCCGGCGAATTCGTCGCGCTGCTGCGAATCCTCATTGAGCCGCAGCGCGTAGAGTCCTGCCACCCAGTCGACGACGCCACCCGGGTTGCTCTCGACGCGGAGGTCCTGGCTCAACGTCGAGCGCTCGCGCGCGTAGCGCGAGAAATAGTCGTAGGGCGCGAACTCACCCCAGTACGCATCGTTGCCCCAGTCACCGTCGAAGCTGTACACGCTGTCGGACCTCGCGTACGCACTGACGCTGCGCACCGTGTAACTCCCGAACCTGCCCGCAACGTCCGCGGACACACCGCGCGCACGCTGCGCATCGCGACCCGGCCTGTCCGAGAGCATCGTGCGCGAATTGTCGGGCGTGAAGGCGTCGAAGCCGTTGTCAATATCAACGTACAGGGCAGCGAGATCCGCACGCCAGCCTGGCGCCAGTTCCCACCTCAGCTTGCCGCGCAGCGTCGACTCGTCGCGGCCGTTAGTGTCGTCACGATCGAGGTAGGCATTGCGCAGGTACCCGTCACTCGAATAGGTCTGGCCGGCGATGCGCCACGCCGAGCCGGTGCTGCCGATTGCGCCACCACCCGCCATTCCGGCCGACCAGGTGTCGTGCTCGGCACCCGTGACTTCCGCGTGGAGATCCGGCGTCGTCGACGCGTCGCGCGTCTTGATCTTGACCAGGCCCGCGAGCGCATTCGCGCCATAGCGCGTGCCCTGCGGACCGCGCAAGACTTCGACCTGTTGCGTGTCGAACAGCGTCGCCGGCATGCCGACACCGCTCAGGTCGATGTCGTCGATGAGAAAGCCGACCGAAGGATTCGGCGCGCCCTGGTATTGTTCGAGTTCGCCGATGCCGCGGAGCTGGAAAAACCGCGGTCGCGACGTGCCGCCGGACCAGTTGAGGTTCGGCACCAGGCCGAGCACGTCGCCGAAATGCTGCAGCCCGGCCGACTGCAGTGTCTCCTGACCCAGCACCGTGATGCTCGCAGGCACCGCTGCGAGCGGCCGTTCGCGCAACGATGCCGTAACGATGATTTCCTCGAGTGGTGGTGAAGGTTGCGCGACGACCGGGCTCGCGGCGGTGGCCAGGTTTGCGGCGGGCAGCAGCATGGTGAAGCAGGGTGATCCATGCCGCAAGGACGCGGTCAGGCTGCCGGCATACGGCGCGCAATGCATACGAATAAACTGGCAGCAGTCCGGGACGCATACCCACTCCCTCCGCCGGTACTAACCGGATCAGGTTCAACGGGTTCGTCGATGTGCGGCGCCATGCTGCGCGGCCGCGGTCGACATCTCAGGCCCTGCAGGCCACCCCAAGGTGACGCGAATTATAGGGCTCAAACGCGACGCGACGACCTGAAAATGTTGACGGGGCGCAGCAGCTGGGCACTAATGCCCGTTCTCGAAGCTCAGAAAACCCGCCGCCACCATGACTCAGCGCAAATGCCGTCTGTTCCTCGTCGATGCCTTTACGCGGGAGCGTTTCTGCGGCAACCCGGCCGCGGTCGTGCTCGATGCGGATGTGCTGGAGGAGCAGGAGATGCGCCGTATTGCGCGCGAGCTGGCCGGCTTTGAAGTGGCCTTCGTGCTCGGTTCGGATTCACCCGACTACGACGTCGAGCTGCGTTTCTTCTCGCCACGCCGTGAAGTCGGCTTCGTCGGTCATGCGACCGTCGCCGCGCACTACGTGCGTGCGATGGCCGATGGCGTGCCGCGTGGCAAGGTCCGGCAGAAATCGGCGGCCGGGATTGTCGGCGTCGAAGTGACCGGCAAAGCGCCCAACCTGCGCGTCACGATCGACCAGACACCCGCAACGTTCGGCCCCGTCGTGCCGGAAGAACGCCTGGGCCCGGTGCTCGATGCGCTGGGCATCAGTTCGTCGAGCCTGCACCCGGCCTGCCCGGTGCAGGTGATGAGCACGGCGAATTCGCGCCTGCTGCTTGGCCTGCAGTCGCCGGACACGCTCGACTCGCTGCAGCCGAAGATGGACCAGTTGATTCACCTCACGTCGCACGTCGGCGCCGACGGCTTCTTCGTCTTTGCAGTCAAGCCAGGGTCTGACCCGACGACCACCGAGTCGCGCATGTTCTGCCCGGTCATCGGCGTGCCCGAGGATCCGGTCAGCGGCAACGCACACGGCATGCTTGGCGTGTACCTGCTGCACAACGGGCTGTTGACTCCGAAGGCAGGCAAGGCATCGTTCGTGGGACTGCAGGGCCGCTTCGTCGATCGGCCGGGCCGCGTCGAAGTCACCGTAGCGTGCAGCGGCAAACGCGCGTCCGGCGTGCGCGTGACTGGCGACGCGGTGATCGTCTGCGAGGCAGTGCTTCCGCTCTGACGCCCGGCATTGCCGCGCACTTCGCGCGGCCTTGTGCTCAGCGAATGGTGACGACCGGCGCACGACCACGCCGCAGCGTCAGCACGCGGGTCACGTAGGACGGCACGTCGTCCACGTGATGGGTGGCCATCACCACAGTCGCGCCACGGCTCACCGCGCCATCCAGCCTTGCCCGAAACCGCTGCCGCGCCTCGGCATCGAGACCGTCGAATGGTTCGTCGAGCAGCCACAGCCGGCGCGACCGCACGAATGCGCGGGCGACCAGCGCCAGGCGCAGCTGGCCATACGACAACTCGCGCGCCTGTCGCGCGGCCAGCTTCGTCAGCCCCCACGCGCGCAATTCACGCCGCACGCGTCGCAACTCCGCAGCGGTCGGCCACTCGTTCAAACCGATGCTGGCGTGGAACCCGGATGCGACGATCTGTTCGACCGTGCACCCCGTCGCGGCATACCGCGCCTGCAGCTCCGGCGAGACGAGTCCGACCCTGGCCTTCCAGTCGTCCGCCGCGGACCAGTAACGCTCGCGCTTGCCGCCATGCGCGGGCCAGAGATCACCGTAGAGCAGAGCTACGAACGTGGACTTGCCCGATCCGTTGGCGCCGCGCACGTACCAGTGCTGGCCTCGCTCCAGTGCCCAGTCGAACGTGCCGATGACGGACCGCTCCTCCCGGTACACCGCAGCCCGATGCAAGCGCAGCAGTGGCTTTGCGGCGCGAATCCTGCCCTCGACCACGCTCGCACCAGGCGGGCGGCGCTGCGCATCCGACGCGATCTCCGGTCCCGCCTCGGTTTGTGATGCGGATGGGTCGATGGCGCCGACTCGCAGGTCCGTGACGTGTTCGATGCGGCCGTGGGCAATACGCGCAATGTGCGTAAGACCCGCGGGTGCGTCACCGCGCCGATGACTCGTCAGTATCCACGCGGTCCCCGGCGACGACACGCGCCGCAATGCGCGCAGGAATGCCGCGCGCCCTTTGATGTCGAGGCCGTTCAGCGCCTCATCGAGCAGCAGCACGTCGGGTTCGCGCACGAAGGCGCGCGCCAGCAGCACGCGGCGACGCTGACCGTACGACAGCGAAAGAAACGTTCGCGACGCATAACCGGCCAGGCCCGCTTGCTGCAGCACCTGCCGGATGCGTCGCTGTTGAGCAAGTGTTGGGGCCTGCAGCGGCAAGTCGGAATCGTCGTAACCCGTGAGCACGACCTGCGCGACGTCGAGCTGCGACTCGTAACGCACGTACCGATCCTGCCGCTCAGGACCCAGGTAGGCCATGCGTTCGGCCGCGAACAGCGGCTGCTCGAGCACTTCGCCATCGCGCAGGTGATAGCGACGGGCTTCGCGTCCAGTGGGTGTCGGCCACACGTCGCCACGCAGCAGTTTGAGCAGCACAGTCTTGCCGGCGCCGTTCGGTCCGAGCAGCAACCAATGCTCACCGGCGCGTATGTCGAGAGAAACATCACGCAACGCCCAGTGCCTGCCGAGGCGGACACTCGCGTTGCCGATCTGGATGCGCGCGAGCCTGCGTCCGGCCGGCACGGCCCGACTCACGCCGTGAGCCATGTCCAGCGATCGCCGTCCTGCGCGACGCGCCGCTCCTCGAGCAGCTTCTGCAGGTGAGCGAGCAGCGAATACCGCGCCAGCGGATGCAACGCGACCGGCGTGTCGGCGTACACGATCGGAACCAGTTCGCCGAGCGTGGCGGCGCGCCCCAGGTCAAGCAGGCCAGCCACCACTTTGCTTTCGCGCTGCAGTCGATGTGCGATCACCCGGTCGATCTCGCCGAGCGGATCCGGCATCACCGCGCCGTGCCCGGGCAGCAAAGCCGTAAGTGGCAGCGTGCGCAGCCGGCGCAGCGATTCCAGGTACAGGCGCATGGACCCGTCCGGCGGCAGGATGACGACGGTCGAGCCGCCCATCAGGTGATCGCCGGTCAGCAACCAACCCTCCGGTTCGAGGAGCAGGCAGACGTGGTTCGAAGCGTGACCCGGCGTGTGGAGCGCACGAATCGCCGCGCCCGAAACCTCGATGACGTCGCCGTCTTCGAGCGTTCGGTCAGGACGGTACGACTCATCCTGGAATTCGTCGTGCGGGGCCGGCCGCCCCAGTACCACCGCCTGGGTGCGCGCCTTGAGCGCCGCCGCACCGGGCGAATGATCCGGGTGCGAATGCGTGCAGAGCACGTGGCTGATGCGGCCGTGCGCCGCCGCGAGGATGCGCTCCACGTGCGTCTGATCGTCGGGACCGGGATCGATCACCAGGTAGTGCGGGCCGAATCCGACGACATAGGTGTTCGTGCCCGGTCCGGTCAACGGACTGGGATTGGGGGCGACCAGCCGCTGCAGGTTCGGCGCGAGCCGCCGCACCCGGCCGGTTTCGGCGGGCGCGAACAAGTCGTGGGGGTCAGTCCCGACCGCCATCGCTTCACTCCGCCGGCAGTTTGAAGGCGAGCCCGCCCTTGATCACGACGGCCACATCCTGCAGCCGCGTCACGTCAGCGAGTGGATCGCCCTTGACCGCAATGAGGTCGCCGAAGCGTCCCGGCTGCAGGCTGCCAATGCGGTCCGCCCAACCCATGTGCTTCGCCGCCAGCGAAGTCGCCGCCTGGATGGCTTCCATCGGCGTCATGCCGCGCTGGACCATGATCGGAAACTGGCGCGCATTGAGGCCGTGCGGAAACACGGCAGCGTCCGTGCCATAGACGATGTCGACGCCCGCGGCGTGCGCCCTGGTGAACCCCTGGCGTTGCGCCTCGGTCGTCTCGACGTTCTTGCGCAGGAATTCCTCGGGCCACTTTTCTTCGCGGCCGACGGTGTCGATCCAGTCGCCGTTGTAGACATCCATCGACAGCGCGGTGCCGTGCTCCTTTGCGAGCCGGACGCCCTCGTCGTCGATCAGCGATGCGTGTTCGATCGTGTCGGCGCCGGCCAGGATCGCATCCTTGATCGACTGCGCGCCGTGCGCGTGCGCCGAAACCTTCTTGTCGTGGGCATGCGCCACGTCGACGACGGCCTTGATCTCCTCGGGCAGCATTTCACGCTCGCCCGGCACTCCGCCAAACGCAAGCACGGCGCCGGACGCGATGATCTTGAGCACGTCGGCACCGCCTGCGACGGCTTGCTCGGCTTTCTGCCGGAACTGCTCGGGCCCGCGTGCGACGCCCATGCGAACCTGCGGCGGGATCTCCGCTTCGGCATGGCCGGGGATGACGAGGTCGCCGCCGCCGGCAGGGATCGTCAGGTAGTAGCCCGCGACCTGCATGCGGGGGCCGACCGCGTTCCCCTGGTTGATTGCGTCGCGCAAGTCGCGATCGACCCAGGCGATGTACGTGCCGACGTCTCGCGCCCCGGTGAACCCGGCCAGCAGCGTCACGCGGGCGCTTTCCCGTGCAATCGCGCCCTGCTCCACCGGCGTGCGCTTGTAGTAGACACTGAGGTCGGCCGTCTCGTGCCCGCTGTCCGTCAGGTGCGTGTGCATGTCGATCAGGCCGGGCAGGCAGGTGTATTGCTGCAGGTCGACCACGGGCATGCCCGCGGGCGACACCGCACCCGGTTGCACCGAGTCGACCCGACCGCTGCGAATGACGACGGTCGCGAGGCCTTGCGCCTGGGCAGCCACGCCGTCGATCAACCTGCCGCACTGGACCGCCACGGAGCCGGAGTCGGCCCTATAGGGCACTGCCGAGATGACGGGAATCGGCGTCGCTGCGACAGCCGGCAGGCCAGCCGCAAGCCCGGCCACCACCAGCCAGGAAGCGACGCCCGCCGTGCGCCGCGACGGTGCCTGCGGCGCGTTTCCGCGACATCGTGGTGCAGTGAAAATGCCGTTCGACATCGGTTCGTCGTCTCCAAACAACAGGTGGCCTCGAAACGCCACACGGCGTTTGACATTGCGGGCGCGGCAGTCTTTCATTCGCCCGCTGTGGTGTCAAAACACGGGGACTTTGGATGACAAGCGGGCCGGAACCCGTGGGAACTCTGGACGTGGCGCTTGCCCACGCCGAAAAGCTGCTCGTGTCCCAGCCAGGACTGGCCGCCGAGCAGGCACGCGAAATCCTTGGCGCCGTGCCGAACCACCCGGCCGCAACGCTCCTGTTGGCGATGGCCCGGCGGCGATCGAACGACGCCGCCGACGCATTGCGCATTCTCGAGCCGCTCGCCGCCGCGCAACCGCGCTGGGCCGTCGCACAACGTGAACTCGGGCTGGCGCTCGGCGATGCCGGGCGAGGCGACGAAGCCGTCGCGGCGTTGCGTAATGCCGTGCGCCTGCAGCCAACGATGGCTGATGCCTGGCGCGCCCTGGGCGACCACCTGTATGCGATGGGCGATACCGCAGGCGCCGACCAGGCTTACGCCAACCACATCCGCAATTCGACGCGCGATCCCCGGCTCATGGAGCCTGCGCTGGCATTGGCCGAAGGCCGTATCGCCGTCGCCGAGCCGCTGCTCCGCAGTCACCTGCAACAGTTTCCGACCGACGTGGCCGCCATCCGCATGCTGGCCGAGATCGCCTCGCGCATCGGGCGCTATATCGACGCCCAGCACCTGTTGACGCGCTGCCTGGAACTGGCGCCCGGCTTCAAGGCCGCGCGCCATAACTATGCCGTGGTCCTGCACCGGAACAACCGGCCGGTCGAGGCCCTGGCGCAGATCGAACAGTTGCTCGCGGACGATCCGCGCAGCCCGAGTTTCCGCAACCTGAAGGCTGCGGTGCTGGCGCGTATCGGAGAATACGACGAGGCCATCCGCCTTTACGAACAATTGCTGCGCGAATACCCGCTGCAGGCGAAAGTCTGGCTGAGCCATGGCCACGCGCTGAAGACCGCAGGGCGGCAGGACGATTCGATTGCGGCATACCGCAAGTCGATCGAGCTCGAGCCGCGCCTCGGCGAGGCCTACTGGAGTCTCGCGAACCTGAAGACGTTCCGCTTCACGGAGACTGACGTCGCCGCGATGGGTGCGCAGCTCGAACGCAGCGACCTCACCCAGGAAGATCGCTTCCACTTCCACTTCGCGCTCGGCAAAGCTGCGGAGGATGCGCAGGACTACGCCGAGTCGTTCAGCAATTACGCAGCAGGCAATCGGCTGCGCAAGGAAGTGGTGCCCTACGACAGCGACACGGTCTCCGGGAACGTGCGCCGTTCACGTGCGCTGTTCACGCCGGGGTTCTTTGCAGCCCGCCGCGGGGCGGGGTGCACTGCGCCCGACCCGATTTTTGTCGTGGGGCTGCCGCGTTCGGGTTCGACGCTGGTCGAACAGATCCTGTCGAGCCATTCGGCGATCGAAGGCACGATGGAACTGCCGGACATCGTCGGTATCGTCAAGGAGCTGAGCGGGCGCAACCGACGCTCCGAGGTCTCGAAGTACCCCGAGGTGCTCGAGTCGCTGGAGCCGGACGCCTTGCGCGAACTCGGCGAGCGCTACCTCCAGCAGACCCGCATCCAGCGCAAGACCGGCGCACCCTATTTCATCGACAAGTTGCCGAACAACTGGGCGCACGTCGGGCTCATCCACCTGATGCTGCCG
The DNA here is from genome assembly GCA_963748985.1 of uncultured Pseudomonadota bacterium. Classification (GTDB taxonomy): domain Bacteria; phylum Pseudomonadota; class Gammaproteobacteria; order Steroidobacterales; family Steroidobacteraceae; genus RPQJ01. The sequence continues at coordinate 21,119 of CAVVKQ010000013.1, read as the reverse complement.
AATGCCAGGATCATCGACACGCGCCGTCATCCGTTGAGCTGCTGCTTTTCCGGCTTCAAACAGCATTTCGCGCGCGGCCAGAACTTCAGTTATTCGCTCGATGACATCGGCCGCTACTATGCCGACTACGTCACGCTGATGGCGCACTACGATGTCGTGCTGCCCGGCCGCGTGCATCGCGTGATCTATGAGCGCATGGTCGACGACACCGAAGGCGAGGTGCACCGGCTGCTCGACTACTGCGGCCTGCCGTTCGAGGACGCCTGCCTGCGCTTCTACGAGAACGATCGGGCGGTTCGCACGGCAAGCTCCGAACAAGTGCGTCAACCGATCTACCGCGACGCGGTGGATCACTGGCGGCACTACGAACCCTGGCTCGACCCGCTCAAGGCCGCACTTGGCCCCGTGCTCGACGCTTACCCCGCAGCGCCACCGCTGCCATGAATGCATTCACGCGCCCGCCCACGGGTGCATTACTCAGGGAGTCCGATACAAAATGACCCGTAGCCGCAAACGCAAACTGCAGCGCCAGCAGGGCCGGCCGAGTGCCGTTCGATTGCTGGCAGCCAGCGTGCCGACCCTGCTGGCCGGCATGTCCGCCTACGCCCAGACCACCGCGGGTGGCCTGGAGGAAATCGTCGTCACTGCGCAGAAGCGCACGGAGGACATGCAGTCCGTGCCGATCAGCATCCAGGCCATTGGCTCTGAGCGACTCGACCAGCTGCAGGTGAATGATTTCAGGGACTACGTGAGATTCATGCCGAGCGTGTCGTACACCTCGCTCGGCCCGGGCTTCAGCCTGCCGTATTTCCGCGGCGTCGCCAGTGGCGAGAACAACAACCACTCGGGGCCGCAACCGAGTGTCGGCATGTACCTCGACGAACAGCCGATCACGACGATCCAGGGCGCACTCGACATTCACATGTACGACATCGCCCGCGTCGAGGCACTGGCCGGCCCGCAGGGCACGCTGTACGGAGCCAGTTCGCAGGCGGGCACGATCCGGATCATCACCAATAAGGCGGACCCCGACGCTTTCGCTGCCGGCTACAGCCTCGAGGGAAACGTCGTCGATCACGGCGGCACGGGTTACCTCGCCGAAGGATTCGTCAACCTGCCGATCACGGCCAATTCGGCAGTGCGCCTGGTCGGCTGGCTCCGCCATGATGCAGGCTACATCGACAACGTGGCAGGCGAACGGGTCTACCCGAGCACCGGAGCTTGCGTCAGCAACCGCACGCCCCCCCCTGCGGGCTGCGTAGCGGGACCCCAGCGCGCCGAGGACGACTACAACGACGTCGACACATACGGTGCTCGCGCCGCGCTGCGGATCGAACTCAATGACAACTGGACGGTCACACCGACACTGATGGGCCAGAAGCAGGAAGCGGGCGGCAGCTTCGCCTACGACCCTGGCGTCGGCGAACTCGAACTGACGCATTTCTTTCCCGACACCAGCGAAGACAAGTGGCTGCAGGCGGCGCTGACCGTCGAGGGCAAGATTGGCAACTTTGACCTCGTCTATGCGGGCGCCTACCTCAAGCGCGACGTCGAGGTTGATGCGGACTATTCCGATTACACGTTTCACTACGACGAATGCTGCAGCTACGTCGCCTATTACTGGGGCGACAGCGTCGGCGATCCGCTCGCTGACCCGTCGCAGTTCATTCAGGGCAGCGATGGTTACAAGCGACAGAGCCACGAACTGCGCATTTCGTCGCCCAGCGACAACCGCTTCCGGTTCGTGGGCGGCCTGTTCTACCAGGATCAGGAACACGAGATCTTCCAGAACTACATGGTCAGAGACCTCGGCGGCTACGTTTCGGGCGGCGAGTTTTTCCCGGTCGTCATCCCCGAATGGCCGGATACGTTCTGGCTGACGAACCAGCTGCGCAAGGACACGGATTCCGCGATATTCGGTGAAATGTCCTTTGATTTTACCGAGCAACTGACGGCGACGGCGGGCGCGCGATTCTTCGAGACCGAGAACTCGATCGAAGGTTTCTTCGGTTTCATGACCGAGAACTACAGCACGAATTACGGCGTCGCCAAGTGTACGGACTATCCGCAGCCGCCCCAGTCGTACAACGGCTCGCCGTGCACGAACATCAACGATGACGTCGACGACAGCGGCAACGTGCTGAAAGGCAACCTCACGTACCGCATCACGGACGACAAGCTCGTGTACGCAACCTACTCGGAAGGTTTCCGCCCGGGCGGCATCAACCGTAACAACAGTGTCGGGCCGTACTCCCCGGACATCCTGACGAACTACGAGATCGGCTGGAAAACCACGTGGCTCGACAACACGTTGCGCTTCAACGGAGCGATCTTCCACGAGGACTGGGATGACATCCAGTACTCATTCCTGCCCCCGGGTGGTTCAGGCCTGACGGTGATTCGCAATGCAGGTGCCGCAACTATCGACGGCATCGAGGCGGACCTGACGTGGGCGGCAACGGATGGCCTGGTAATCTCCGGTGGCTTTTCGTGGCTCGACGCGAAGTTGAGCGAGGATTACGTTCCAGGCCTGGCTGACGACCCACCCGATTTGACACCGGAGGCGCTGAAGGGTGACCGGTTGCCGGTGACACCGGAATTCAAGGCCAACCTGACGGGCCGTTACGAATTTCCCGTGGGCGGCATGGACGGCCACTTCCAGGTCGCCGTTGTCTACAACGGCGACACCTACTCGGACTTGACACGGACCGATCGGGCGATTCTCGGCAAGAACCCCTCCTACACGATTGCCGATATGTCAGGCGGCGTGAAGTGGGACGCGTTTGCCGTCGAGCTCTACGTAAGCAACATGTTCGACGAAATCGCGCGGACGTCGACTTTCGCAGGTTGCGCGACGTCGGTCTGCGGCGTGCAGCCGTACTATGTGCCGAGCCGACCACGTACGATTGGACTGAGATTCAGCCAGGAATTCTAGGCCGTACGTTGGGGCCAGTTGGCCAGGGAGAGCAATCCAGGGCGGGTCGGCATCGACCCGCCCTTCTTTTGTCTCTTCGCACCATTTGATCCGAATGACCCGTAGCCGCAAACGCAAGCTGCAGCGCCAGCAAGGCCGGCCGTCTACCCGTCGTATGCTGGCCGCCAGCGTGCCAATACTGCTCGCCGGCATGTCCGCCTCCGCGCAGACGACTTCCGGTGGCCTGGAGGAAATCGTCGTCACTGCGCAGAAGCGCACGGAAGACCTGCAGTCCGTGCCGCTCAGCATCCAGGCCTTCAGCACGCAGAGGCTCCAGGAGCTGAATATCCAGCGGTTCGATGACTACGTGCGGTTCATGCCCAGCGTCTCGTACCAGACGTTTGGCCCGGGCTTCGCAGCCGTCTACATGCGCGGTGTCGCGAGCGGCGGCGACGGCAATCATTCGACATCGCTGCCGAGCGTTGGCATTTACCTCGACGAGCAGCCGATTACGACGATCCAGGGAGCGTTGGACGTCCACCTCTACGACATCCAGCGCGTCGAAGCGCTCGCCGGTCCGCAGGGCACGCTGTACGGTGCGAGCTCACAGGCGGGCACGCTCCGCATCATCACCAAACGGCCGGATGCGTCCGCATTCGACGCCAGCTACGGGCTGGAAGTGAATTCGGTCGATGGCGGCGGCATGGGTTATCTCGCCGAAGGCATGGTGAACTTGCCGATCAACGACCGCACGGCAGTACGCCTGGTCGGCTGGCATCGCCACGATGCCGGCTACATCGACAATGTGCTTGGCGAACGTACGTACCCGACCTCGGGCGCGACGGTCAACAACGCCAGGTTTGTCGAAGACAATTACAATGACGCTGACACCACCGGCGCCCGTGCGGCGCTGAAGTTCGACCTCAACGACAACTGGACCATCACCCCGCAACTGATGACCCAGAAGCAGGAAACCAACGGCAACTGGGCTTACGACACGTCCGTCGGCGAACTGGAGATCTCGCATCGGCGCCCGGAAACGTCCGACGACCGCTGGGTGCAGGCTGCGCTCACCGTCGAAGGCAAGATTTCGAACCTCGACCTGATCTATGCGGGCTCGTACCTGAAGCGCGATGTGGACACGGAATCTGATTACTCCGACTACTCGTACTGGTATGACACCCTGCTCGGCTACGGCGCGTACTGGCATGACGACGACGGCGTACCGATCGACCCGACGCAATACATCCAGGGTAAGGATCGCTACAACCGTTACACGCACGAACTGCGCGTGGCCTCCGACGCGGACCAGCGATTCCGCTTTGTGCTGGGCGCGTTCGTTCAGCGACAGGAACACGACATCCAGCAGCGCTACATGATCGACGGCCTTGGCTCACAGATTTCCGTGACGGGCTGGGAAGACACGATCTGGCTGACCAAGCAGTTGCGGGTAGACAAAGAATGGGCCTTGTTCGGCGAGTTCACCTTCGACTTCACCGACAAGCTCAGCGGCACGGTCGGAGCCCGCTACTTCGACAGCGACAATTCATTGAAAGGCTTTTTCGGCTACAGCGAAGGGTACAGCGGTCGAACCGGCGAGGCGGCCTGCCCAGGAGGCGACCACACCACGGCGCCGGACTTCAATGGCGCGCCCTGCAAGGTTTTCGACAAGACAACGAAGGAAGACGGAATTACCCCACGCGTGAACCTGACCTACAAGTTCACGGAAGGAGCGATGGTCTACGCGACGTACTCGGAAGGCTTTCGTCCCGGCGGTGTCAACCGTCGCGGTACGCTGCCCCCGTACGAAGCCGACTGGCTGACAAACTACGAAATCGGCTGGAAGACCACCTGGTTCGACAACCGGCTGCGCTGGAACGGCGCGGTCTTCTCGCAGACGTGGGATGACTTCCAGTTTTCGATCCTGGGTCTGAATGGCTTGACGGAGGTTCGGAACGCCGGCCAGGCGCAGGTTGACGGCATCGAGATGGACGTGACTTTCCAGGCTACGGATCAGTTCAGCGTCTCGGCGAGCATTGCGTATCTGAATTCGGAACTCGCGGACGACTTCTGCAACTTCGTAAATGCCGACGGCAAGCCACAGCAATCTCCCTGTATCGACGTCGATGGCAACGTGCTTCCACCACAGGCGGCCGAAGGTACGATGCTGCCGGTCACGCCAGAATGGAAGGCGAACGCCACGGCTCGTTACGAATTCAGCGTTTCGAGTTTCGACAGCTACGTGCAGGGCTCGGTGATCTATTCCAGCGAACGCGAAGCGGATCTGCGCACGATCGTCACTCCATCCGACTACGGGCTGATCGATCCACTTTACGTTCGTGAAGTCCTCGGACAGATGCCGAGCTACACGGTCGCGGACCTGTCTGCAGGCATCGGCAAGGACGACTGGCGGGTGGAACTGTTCGTCCAGAACGTGTTCGACGAACGCGCCGAGGTCGGGCGGTTTGCCCAATGCCTGGAAGAGGTATGCAGCCAGGAAATCTACGTCGTACCGCAGCGGCCGCGCACGTTCGGCATCAAGTTCTCGCAGGAGTTCTAGCGGGTAACGCGCCAGGACGGCGCTGAGCAAGGGCGGGGCGGCAACGACCCGCCCTTTCTTTTCCAACCCGCTGGCAGCGGGACAGGGAGCCAGCGATTAGAGCTTGAACGTGAACCGCGCGCCGAACGTGCGCGGCGGCTCGATGAAGACGTCGGCGTATGGCCCGAACTGGCCGGTCGTCGCTGCCGCAAGCACCGCCTCGTTCTCGATGTTCTTGACCCAGAGGCCCAGGCTCCAGCGATCGTCTGGCGCGTAGTACGTGACCGATGCATCGGTCTTGAAGTAGTCCTGCTGCTCGGTGCCGCGGAACTGGGCGAATGTGCCCCAGAACGAATCCTCGTAGCGCGTCTCGAGGCGCGCGAGCAGCCGGCCCGGGCCGACTGGGAATTCGTGCTGGTATCCGGCGGACACCGTCCACTCCGGTGCGTTCTGCAGCGGGTAGCCGCCGAAATCGCGATTCGGGATGCCCATGTTCACTTCGTCCGGGACGATGAAGTCGTCGTACTCGGCATTGAGGTAACCCACGGACAGGTTCAGCCGGTCGCGACCGGTCGGCGCGAACAGCACGTCGAGCTGGTTGCCCCAGATCGTCGTCTGCTCGGCGTTGAACGTCGTGAGCAGGGCGGTATTGAGGTTGAACGACTGCACCAGCAGGTTCTCGTAGTCGTAATAAAAGAGCTCGTCGTTGACCTGCAGGCGATCGTCGAGGAAACGACTCTTGATGCCGGTCGTGTACGCCGTCATGGTCGCGGACTGCACCAGGTTCGACAGCTCGTCCGTGGCCGGAAACGCGTTGTACGTGCCCGGCTGGTAACCGGTCTGGATCGTCGCGTACGCCATCGCGTCCGTGCCCAGGTCCATTTCCACGCCCAGTTTCCAGTCGACGTTGTCGTAATCCTCGTCGGCCGTGAATGGCACGCCGAACGCGGTCTGGCCCTCGCCTTCACGCTGGTCCCAGCTGAACCGGCCGCCCGCCGTGACGCGCACCGTGTCAGTCAGCGAGTAGGTCGCCTCGCCAAAGGCCGCATAGCCCTCGAGCCGGTTGCGCGATATCTGCGAGAGTGGAAAGCCGCCGACGATGAAATCACCGGAGTTCGTCACCTGGTACGCATACAGGCCGCCGAGCCACTGCAGTTTCGAGTCAGTGTCGCTCGCGAGGCGCAACTCGTTGGTGACCTGGTTGTAATGGGCCGTCAGCAGCGCCGGGATGTTCTCGAGCCAGTAGTCCGCGGCCCAGTCGAGGTAGAAATACCCGGGGATGTACGTGAGCTTGACGTCGCCGAGGTCCCAGTCGACCTGCGCACCGAGCACCATGTTCTCGAAATCCTGCGGCGACGCCGTGGGCGCACCCGGATCGATGCGGTCATCCCAGGGATCGCTGGTGTTGAACGCGTTGGGATTGCCGTCGAAGGTGCCGCCGTTGAAGCCGCGGCGTACGAGGTTGGGCGACTTGCCGTCCTTCTTCGCGCCGTGCAGCCAGACGTAGATGTCGAGTTCGTCGGTCGGCGCGTAGAGCGCCGAGAGCCGGGCCGCATAGTCCTCCTGCGAATCCGCGCCCGTCTGCAGGTACCCGTCGCGTTCGATGTAGTCGAATGCCCCGCGCAGCGCGAGTTGCTCCGACACCGGCAGGTTCTGCACGATCGTGCCGTGGAGGAGCGAATAGTCGCCCACCTCGAGCACGCCGCTCGTCTCGAGCTCCTGGGTGGGTCGGTTGAACTCGACGTTGACGGCGCCGCCGAGTGCCGCGCGCCCGTACAGCGTGCCCTGCGGTCCCGGCAGCAACTCGATCGACTCGATGTCGAACAGGCCGACGCTGGTGCCTTCGCGCGGGATGTAGACGCCGTTGAAGTTGAAAGCGTTGGGTGGCTCGATGTTGGGCAGGTCGAGCGTCGAGCCGACGCCGCGGATGTAGAGTTCGGTCGAGGCGTTCTCCGCCTGGAAACGGACCAGCGGCATCAGGTTCTGCACGCCGCGGATGTCGTACACACCGGCACTGACCAGGACCTCGCCCGAAATTGCCGTGATGGCGGCGCTGGTCTTCTGCAGGTCCTCGGTGACCTTCTGGGCGGTGACCGTAATGACTTCGAGACCGGCACCCTCGGCGCCGGCCCCGGCATCGTCAGCAACGGCGAGCGCGGGGACGAGCTGCAGGGCTATGGCTGCCCGCAGGAGCAATGATCGCGAATAAGGCTTGTGCATCGTGCGCTCTCTAGGGCACGACGCGGGTGCATACCCCGCCGGCCTGGAAGTTTGTCAATGGGTGGATTGCCTGGCGCGGCCGGAGGGATTCGAACCCCCGACCCTCAGGTTCGAAGCCTGATGCTCTATCCAGCTGAGCTACGGCCGCGCGTAAGGTAGGCGAAGTTTACCGTTACTTCATCGTTGGCATGACGAATTGCGCACTTTCCCTGCGCGCGGTAGGCCAGCGCGAAGTCACGGTCTTGAGCCGCGTGTAGAAGCGCACGCCGTCCGGGCCGTGCACGTGCAGGGCCCCGAACAGCGAGCGCTTCCAGCCGCCGAAGGAGTGAAAAGCCATGGGCACCGGAATCGGTACGTTGATTCCAACCATGCCCGCCTGCACGCCCTGCGTGAACGTTCGCGCAGCTTCGCCGCTCGCGGTGAAAATGGCCGTGCCATTGCCGAACTCATGCTCGTTGACGAGACTGGTGGCCGTGGCCAGGTCCGGCGCGCGAACGACGCACAGTACCGGTCCGAAAATCTCTTCCTTGTAGATCCGCATCTGCGGGTCGACGCCGTCGAACAGGCACGGCCCGATGAAGAACCCGTTCTCGAGCCCACGCAAGCGCAGGCCGCGGCCGTCGACGACGAGCTTCGCGCCTTCCTGCACGCCAAGGTCCACGTAACCGCTGACGCGGTCGCGGTGTTCCCGGGTCACGAGGGGGCCCATTTCGACGCCGTCATCGAGCCCCGAGCCGACCTTGAGTTGCTTCAGTTGGCGCTGCAGCGCCTCGATCAGAGGATCGGCTGCATCGCCCACGGCAACGGCCACCGAGATCGCCATGCAGCGCTCACCGGCAGAACCATAGGCCGCGCCAATCAGCGCGCTCGCCGCGTTTTCGGTGTCGGCGTCAGGCATCACGACCATGTGATTCTTGGCACCGCCCAGCGCCTGCACGCGCTTGCCATGCGTCGAGGCGGTGCGATAGATGTATTCGGCAACCGGCGTCGAACCGACGAAGCTGATGGCGCCCACGCGAGGATCCGTCAGCAGCGTGTCCACGGCTTCGCGATCGCCGTTGACGACGTTGAACACGCCGTCCGGCAGGCCGGCCTGCTTGAGCAGTTGTGCAACGCGCATGGGACAGCTTGGATCCTTCTCGGACGGCTTCAGCACGAACGTGTTGCCACAGGCGATCGCCACCGGGAACATCCACATCGGCACCATCGCAGGAAAGTTGAACGGCGTGATGCCGGCGCAGACGCCGACCGGCTGGCGCTGCGACCAGCTGTCGACATTGGTGCCGACGTTCTCGCTGAACTCGCCTTTCAGCATCTGCGGGATACCGCAGGCGAACTCGACGACCTCGGTGCCGCGGATGACTTCGCCGCGTGCGTCCGAAAACACCTTGCCGTGCTCGACCGTGATCAGCCGCGCCAGCTCGTCAGTGTGTTCCTCGAGCAGTGCCTTGAACTTGAACATGATCCGCGCGCGCTGCAGCGGCGGCGTGGCCGACCAGGCCGGCAGCGCAGCCTCGGCCGCGGCGATGGCCGTACGGGTCTCGTCGGCGTTGGCATAGGCCACTTCGCCCCGGACCTGGCCGCTGGCCGGGTTGTGCACGATCCCCCTGCGACCGGAGGCCCCGGCGACCTCGCTTCCCCCGATGAAATGGCCGAGTTCGAAGGCCTCGGAGGCAGTGGTTACGGCAGCAGCGGTAGATTTCCGGGGGGGCATTGGCAGGATTCCAGTCGGGGATCGGGTCGGATGGAGCCGGCATTGGACACGAAGCCTTACCGCCCTGCCAACCCCGCCGGCAGCGGTCTCCTGTCCGGTCCGGTCCGGACGGGCTGACGGCTGCGGTATAGTGCGCGTCCGCGATCCGCCGGCCGCTGTGGCAGGCTGCGCGACTACTGGCACTTTCGAGGTTCCAACGACATGAAGATGCTGACCGCCCTTGCCCTCGCCCCGGTCCTGCTGGCGTTGAGCGCCACCGCCGAGGCCGCCACATGCGTCTATCCCCAGGCTCCGCAGGCGCTGCCGAATGGCGCGTCCGCGACCAAGGAAGACATGCTGGCGGCGCAGACCCTGGTGAAGGATTACGCGAAGAACGTGCAGGAGACTTACCTGCCCTGCCTCGAGCAGGACCAGACCGAGCAACTGGCGGCGCTGGATCCGGCCGACCCGAAGCTCGCCGAGAAAAAAGCCGCTGTCGAGGCGATCCATGCCAAGAAGCACAATTCGGCGCTCGACGAACTGCAGGCGCTGGTGGACCGCTGGAACGTCGAGAAAAAGGCGTACTCGGAGAAGGCCGCCCAGTGAGCCCCGGCGTTCGCCCGAGCGCCCTGTCCGCATGACGGCGGGAGCGTCGGCCTTGCCGACCCCGGCCGAAGCGGAGGCGCTCGTGCGCGAACACGTGCTGCCGCTGCCAATCGAATCGCGTCCGCTGGAATCCCTGGCGGGCGCGGTCCTGGCCCAGTCCGTGCGCTCGGAACGCGACCAGCCCCCGTTCGATCGGGTCACGATGGACGGCATCGCCTTCGCCGCGCAGGCGTGGCGTCAGGGCCAGCGCCGGTTTCGCATCGCCGGTACGCAGGCCGCCGGCTATCCGCCACTGGATCTCGTCGATTCCGCCGAATGCCTCGAAGCAATGACCGGCGCCGTGCTCCCGCACGGATGCGACTGCGTCGTTCCGGTCGAACGCCTGCGTATCGAGGACGGTTTCGCAGTCGTCGACGATGACATGCCGGTCGAACCCTTTCTGAACGTGCATACGCGCGGGCTGGATGCGCGCGAAGGCGATCTACTGCTGGCGCGCGGCACGCGCCTCGGTGCGCCAGAGCTTGCGGTGCTCGCCTCCGCCGGTCTGCCTCGGGCCGACGTCCGTAGCGAGCCCCGCATCCTGATCGCGACCACGGGCGACGAACTGGTCGCTCCCGGCCAGCCGATCGCGGCCTGGCAGGTCCGCCGGTCGAACAGCTATGCCTTGCGCGGCGCTCTGAACCTGCGCGGTCTTCAGCGAGTCGCCGAAGACCACTTGCCGGATGACCACGCAGTGCTCGCCGAGCGACTCTCGGTACATCTCGCCACGCACGACGTGATCGTCCTGACGGGAGGCGTCTCGATGGGGCGTTACGATCACGTGCCGAGCGTCCTGCGACAACTGGGCGTACGGGAAGTGTTGCACAAGGTCGCGCAGCGCCCGGGCAAGCCGATCTGGTTCGGCATCGGACCGACGGGCCAGACGGTGTTCGGACTGCCCGGCAATCCTGTGTCTGCCCTCGTTTGCCTGTTGCGCTACGTCGTGCCTGCACTCGCCGCGATGGCCGGCGCACCAGTGCGCGTTACGGAACACATCCCCTTGGGGTCGACTTTCAAGGTCAAGCCTGCTCTCGCCTTTTTCCTGCCGGTGGGTGTGGAATACAGTTCGACCATGGGCATGGTTGCCATGCCGCGGCCCACCCGGGGTTCGGGGGATTTCATTTCATTGCTGGGTACGGATGGTTTCGTGGAACTGCCGCCGGGCCCCCGCGAATTTTCGGCAGGTTTCCTCGCGCCGCTGTACCGCTGGTGAACGCACATGCCTGATGCACGCAATTCCACCGGTGTCGTCGCCCTGGGTCCGTTGAACCCGGTGGTCGACAGGCTCGGCCGGCCGGTGCACGACCTGCGCATCTCAGTCATGGACCGCTGCAATTTCCGTTGCCCGTACTGCATGCCGCAGGCGACGTTCGACGAGAAGTACCGCTTCCTCCGTGCGCAGGAGCGGCTGTCGTTCGAGGAGATCGTGCGGCTGGCGCGAGTCGCGGCGCGCCTCGGCGTGCGCAAGGTGCGCCTGACAGGCGGTGAACCCCTGCTGCGCAACGGCTTGCCCGATCTCGTCGCCGAACTGTCGGGCATCGAAGGCATCGAAGACCTCGCGCTCACGACCAATGGCGTCCTGCTCGCGCAGCACGCGGCTGAATTGAAGGGCAATGGCCTGCACCGGGTGACGGTGAGTCTCGACTCGCTCGACGAAGCAGTGTTCACGAAGATGAGCGGCGGCTTCGGCGGGCTGCCGCAGGTGCTCGAGGGAATCGAGGCTGCGCTAGCCGCAGGCTTGCGACCGGTGAAGGTCAACACCGTGGTCCAGCGCGGCCTCAACGACCACACGGTGCTGGACCTGCTCGAGCGTTTCCGCGGTACGGGTGTCACCGTGCGGCTGATCGAATACATGGACGTCGGCAACCGTAACGCGTGGGAACCCGCGCAGGTCGTGCCGTCGGCCGGCATCCTGCGGCAGATCGAGGCGCGCTGGCCCGTGACGGCCGCGGCCGGCCGCTATCGGGGCGAGGTCGCATCGCGTTACACATACGACGATGGCGCTGGTGAAATCGGATTCGTGTCGTCGGTGAGCGAACCGTTCTGCGGCGACTGCAATCGCGCGCGGCTGTCATCGGAAGGCGTGTTGTACACCTGCCTGTTCGCGACGCGCGGACTCGACCTGCGCGCGCCATTGCGCGCCGGCGCTTCGGATGCCGAATTGCTCGAGCTGCTGCGAGGCGCGTGGGCACAGAGGGCAGACCGCTACAGCGAATTGCGCGGCAAACAGCGCGGCAGCGAGGCTCCGCTGCGCAAGGTCGAAATGCACTACATCGGTGGATGACACCATGACCGAACTCACTCACGTCGATGCGCAAGGCCGACCGGCAATGGTGGACGTGAGCGCCAAGGCAGTCACGTTGCGCTCCGCCGTGGCCGAATCACGCGTCCGCTTCCCGGCCGCTGTCGCTCGCACGTTGCGCGATGCCGGTTTCGCCACCAGGAAAGGCCCGGTGTTCCACACCGCGATCGTGGCCGGAGTGATGGCCGCCAAGCGCACGCACGAGCTGATTCCCTTCTGTCACCCGCTCGGCCTCGAGCGCTGCGACGTCGTCATCGACATGCACGACGACGAAGCCGTCATTCGCTGTACGGTCTCGCTGCACCACAAGACAGGTGTCGAAATGGAGGCCCTGACCGGCGCCTCGATCGCGGCGCTCACGATCTACGACATGTGCAAGGCGCTTTCGCACGAGATCGTCATCACCGAGACGCGATTGATCGAAAAGCACGGCGGCAAGCGCGACGTGCACCAGGGCGTCGCGCAATGACGCCACCCCTCGCGCCGCTGTTCGGCCTCGTGCTGGCGGGCGGCGCCAGCCGGCGCATGGGACAGGACAAGGCTGCCCTCGCCCTGCACGGCCGCCCGCAACTCGACTGGGCGTGCGACACGCTCGCTCGACACTGCGAGTGTGTCTTCGTCTCGATACGCGCCGACCAGCAGGACGACCCCGTGCGGCGTGGTCGGCCCGTGATTGTCGACGTGCACGACGGCGCCGGCCCGATCGCGGGCATCGCCGCGGCGCAAGCGGCGCACCCGGAAGACGCGTGGCTCGTCCTGGCGTGCGACCTGCCTTTCGTCGACGACGCTGCCATCAGCCACCTGATCGGTCGTCGCGACGGACGGCCCGTCGTCGCCTACGCGAGCAGCCACGACGGACTGCCGGAGCCGCTCTGTGCGATCTATGAACCTGCGTCGCGCGAAGGTGTACTGTCGGCCCTCGCGTCGGGCCGCAACTGCCCACGAAAGTTCATTATCGGCACCGGTGTCGCGCTGGTCGTTCAACCCGACCCCAACGCGCTCGACAATGTGAACACTCCGGAAGAACTGCAACGCGCCAAGGGACACCTGGGCGGGACAGCGAATCCATGAAGAAGATCACCCTGCAGTATTTTGCCGTGCTGCGTGAGCAGGCCGGCCGCAGCGAGGAACGCCTGGAAACGGCCGCCACGACCCCTGCCGAACTGTACGAAGAAGTGCGGGCCAGGCACGGCTTCACCCTGCCGCTCTCGATGTTGCGCGTCGCCGTGAACGAGGAGTTCAGGGACTGGTCGTCGCCGCTCGAAGCCAACGACCGCGTCGTCTTCATTCCTCCCGTCGCGGGCGGCTGATGCAGCCGTTCGTCTTCAGCACGTTGCCGATCGACACGGCTCACGGTCGCGCGGCGCTCGCCGATCCGGCGTGCGGAGGCTATGCGACGTTCGAAGGCTGGGTGCGGGACCACAATGAGGGTCGCGCAGTGCGTCGCCTCGAATACGAGGCCTATGCCGCGCTGGCCGAGCGCGAGGGCGAGCGTATCGTCGCCGAGGCGGTCGCGAAATACGGCGTGCAGCACGCCGCATGCATCCACCGGATCGGCGACCTCGCGCTCGGCGAAATGGCAGTGTGGGTCGGTGTGAGCTCGCGCCATCGCGCGGAGGCCTTTGCGGCGTGCCGCTACATCATCGATGAGGTGAAGCACCGCGTTCCGATCTGGAAGAAGGAACACTATGTCGACGGCGATTCGGGCTGGGTGAACTGCGAGCGCTGCGCGCAACCGGGTGAGCACGAGAGCCACGCCGGACACGCGCACGCTCATGCCGCGGTGTCGCCGTCGCATGCAGCACCGGATTTCTCCCGGCAGATCGCGCTGCCCGAAGTCGGTGCCACGGGCCAGCAGCGTCTGCGCGCTGGCTCGGTGCTCGTCATCGGCGCCGGCGGTCTCGGCGTGCCGGTGCTGCAGTACCTCGCCGCGGCCGGTGTCGGCCGCATCGGGATCGTCGACGGCGACGTCGTCGAAGCGAGCAACCTGCACCGGCAACCGCTCTACGGTGTCGCGGACATCGGCAAATCGAAAGCGGCCGTGGCCGCTGCGCGGCTGCGAGAACTCAACCCCGAGGCGACGATTGTCGTGCATGCCGAACGCGCCGACGCCGACAACCTCGTCGACTGGCTCGCGCGGTACGACCTCGTCGTCGATTGCAGCGACAACTTCGCGACCAAGTTCACCGTGAACGACGCTGCGGTGATCCTCGGCAAGCCCGCGGTCTTCGCCAGCGTGTACCAGTACGAAGGCCAGTTGCAGGTCTACCTGCCGCGCGACGACTGGCCCTGCCTGCGTTGTCTCTGGCCCGAGGCGCCGCGTGACGGGCTGGTCGGCAACTGCGCGCAGGCAGGCGTGCTCGGCCCGGTCCCGGCGGCGCTCGGTGCAATGCAGGCGATGCAGGCACTGAAGATCCTGCTGGGCCTGCCGGTGGAGAGCGCGCCGGCCCTGCACGTGTTCGACCTGCTCGGCATGCACTGGCGCACGCTGAAGGCGGCCCGCAATCCAGCCTGTGACCACTCACCGCGAGATCTGCAGTCGGACGCGATCGACCCGGCCGTGCTTGAGCTCGAATTTCCAACCATGGCCGCGGCGCGCGCGTCGGGCCTGACACTGGTCGACATCCGTGAGTCCTGGGAACGTGTCAGGGATGATCCGGCCGGGCAGATCGAATGGCACCTGCCGCTGAGCGAGTTCCTGCAGGGATCGACGGCGCTGCCGCCCGAGGGCCGTTACCTGATCGTGTGCGCGCATGGAGTGCGCAGTCTGGCGCTGGCAGGGCACCTGCACTCGCTGGGATACCCGGCCGTCTATTCGCTGGCGGGTGGACTCGCCGCCGTCGACGCCTGAGCTATCACGGTCGCACCTGGCCGCTGCCCCGCACGACGTACTTGTAGCTCGTCAGCTGCTCGACGCCGACCGGACCGCGCGCGTGGAAACGATCGGTGGAAATTCCGATCTCCGCACCCATCCCGAACTCGCCGCCGTCCGCGAACTGCGTGGATGCGTTATGCAGCACGATCGCGCTGTCGACGCGCGCGAGGAACGTCTCGGCCGTCGCGACGTCGTCCGTGACGATCGAATCCGTATGGTCCGAACCGTAACGCGCGATGTGTTCGATCGCGCCTTGCACACCGCCCACGAGCTTCACTGCGATGATCGCGTCGAGGTACTCGGTGTGCCAGTCGGCCTCCGTTGCGGCGACTACGCGCGAATCAACGGCGCAGGTCGCGGCATCGCCGCGGACTTCGCAGCCCGCATCGAGCAATTCGCGCACCAGCGGCGCCAGGTGCGTGCGCTCGGCCGCGACATCGACCAGCAACGTCTCGGCAGCACCGCAGACTCCGGTGCGCCGCATCTTGGCGTTCAGGACGATCGACCGCGCCATTGCCAGATTGGCCGCACGGTCGACGTACACGTGGCACAGGCCTTCCAGGTGACCGATGACCGGCACCCGCGCTTCCTGCCGCACGCGCGCAATCAGGCTCTTGCCGCCTCTCGGCACGATGACGTCGATGAAGTCGGTCATGCCCGCAAGCATCTCGCCGACGGCAGCGCGATCGGTCGTGGGCACCAGCTGAATGCAAGCTGCCGGCAGTCCCGCGGCACGCAAGCCTTCGACCAGGCAGGCGTGGATCGCAACACTCGAATGGTAGCTTTCGCTACCGCCGCGCAGGATCGCCGCATTCGCCGACTTGAGGCACAACGCGCCGGCATCGCAGGTCACGTTTGGACGGCTCTCGTAGACGATGCCGATGACGCCGAGCGGCACGCGCACGCGCTGGAAGTGCAGTGCGTTCGGGCGCGTCCATTCGGCCAGCACCGTCCCGATCGGATCGGGCAGCGCCGCAATGTCCTCGATCCCGCGGGCCATCGCTTCGATGCGCACGGCATCGAGTTGCAGGCGATCGAGTGCCGCGCGTCCGAGTCCGGACGCGGTCGCCGCGCTCATGTCGCGTGCGTTGGCCGCGAGAATCCCGGACTGGTTCAGCCGCAGCGACGCAGCAATGGCATGCAGGGCCCGGTTACGCTGCTCGCCGCTCGAGATTGAAAGCACGCGCTGTGCCGCGACCGCGTCGCGGCCGAGCTGCTGCATGGTCTGCGCAATGGCTTTGTCGGTCGTCACGTCAGCACGAGGTCGTCGCGGTGTATCAGCTCGTCCCGGCCACGATACCCGAGAATCGCTTCGAGCTCCTGGCTGCGGCGACCGCTCGCGCGACGGGCGTCCTCGCTGGAGTAAGCGCTCAATCCGCGCGCGATCTCGGCGCCGTCCGCGTCGCGCACGATGACCGCGTCGCCCCGGTCGAAGCGACCTTCGACTTGCGTGACCCCGGCCGGCAACAGGCTCTTGCCGCCACGCAAGGCCTTCGCCGCACCGGCATCGACGTGCAGCACGCCCGCGGGCTGCAGCAAACCCGCAATCCATTGCTTGCGCACGGTTTTCGGCGAGGTCTTCGCCAGGAACCAGGTGCAGCGGCCACCGGCTTCGATGCGCTGCAGCGGATGCATCTCGCGACCCGCGGTGATGCACATGCTGCACCCCGCCGCGACCGCAATCCTGCCTGCAAGCACCTTCGTGGCCATGCCGCCGGAACCCACGTCGGATGCTGAGCCTCCCGCCATCGCTTCGATCCCGGGGGTGATGCCGGTCACTTCGGGGATGAATGTCGCGTTCGCGTCACGCGCTGGATCGGCCGTGTAGAGACCATCGACATCGGAGAGCAGCACGAGGCAGTCGGCGCTCGCCATCTGGGCGACGCGCGCGGCAAGCCGGTCGTTGTCGCCGTAGCGGATCTCGGCGGTCGCCACGGTGTCGTTCTCGTTGATGACCGGGACCGCGCCGAGCTTGAGCAGCGTATTGAGCGTGCTGCGCGCGTTCAGGTAGCGACGGCGCTCTTCGGTGTCGCCGAAAGTGAGCAGCATCTGCGCGACCGCGCAGTCGTGCTGCTCGAGCACTTCTTTCCATGCGTGCGCGAGACGGATCTGGCCAACGGCCGCTGCGGCCTGGCTTTCCTCGAGCTTGAGCTTGCCGGGCGCGAGCCCGAGCTGACGCCGGCCGAGCGCGATGGCGCCGGACGAGACGATCACGACTTCCTGCCCGCGGGCACGCATCGCCGCGACGTCCGCGGCGAGCGTCTCGAGCCATGCGCGATTGACTCGACCCGTCGATTTCTCGACGAGCAGCGCCGAACCGATCTTCACAACCACCCGCTTCGCACGGGCGAGGCGGGCCCCGCCGCGTGCAGCCACGGGTGCGCTCATGCGATCGCGAACTGATCGGCGGTGAGCGCCATCAGTCCGGTGGAGCCGGCCCGCGCGGCGGCCGCATGCGAGTCGACACGCGGCAGGATGCGCGAGAAGTAGTGGCGCGCCGTCACGAGTTTCGCCATGTAGAAGTCGTCGTTCGGGTCTTCGGCGAGTTTCTTCGCGGCAACGCCCGCAGCCACGAGCCAGCACCAGCCGAGGCAAATGTAGCCCGAGACGTGCAGATAGTCGGTCGCAGCAGCGCCGACTTCGTCCGGATTGCCCTTCGCGGCCAGGCCGAGTTCGGCCGTGAGCCGGCCCCACTGTTCCAGTCGCCTGCCGAGATCCGCGGCGAGCGGCGCGATTTCGGCCATGCCGCCGAATTTCCTGATCGAGTCGAC
This sequence comes from uncultured Pseudomonadota bacterium, assembly GCA_963748985.1. Lineage (GTDB taxonomy): Bacteria > Pseudomonadota > Gammaproteobacteria > Steroidobacterales > Steroidobacteraceae > RPQJ01. Next base: position 3,160 of record CAVVKQ010000013.1, on the reverse strand, counting down.
GATCCGCGCGGCAATCATCTGCTGGCTCTTGCCACCCGTGCCGAAGACCTTGCGGCCAAGCAGGTCGAGCGCCTGCACGCCGTTCGTGCCTTCGTAGATCGGCGTGATGCGCGCGTCACGCATCAGCTGCTCGACGCCCGTCTGCCGGATGAAACCGTGGCCGCCGTGAATCTGCACGGCGAGGCTCGTCACCTCCATCGCGGCCTCGGTCAGGAAGCCCTTCACGATCGGCGTGAGGAATGCGATCAGGTCGTTCGAAGCCTGGCGTGCCTGCGGGTCCGGATTGAGGTGCGCACTGTCGATCTCGCGCCCGGTCAGGAAGCACAGAACGCGGCCGCCCTCGACGAACGCCTTCTGCGTCAGCAGCATGCGCCGCACGTCGGGGTGGACGATGATCGGGTCCGCCGCCTTGCCAGGCTCCTTCACACCCGACATCGCGCGGCCCTGCAGGCGATCGTTGGCATAGGAAATCGACGCCTGCCACGCGAGTTCCGACAGCCCATGGCCCTGCAGGCCGACGCCGAGACGCGCCTGGTTCATCATCGTGAACATGCAGGCAAGGCCTTCGTTCGGCTTGCCGAGGAGCCAGCCGATCGAGCCGTTGAAATGCATCACGCACGTCGGCGACGCGTGGATACCCATCTTGTGCTCGATCGAACCGCACACCACCCCATTGCGTTCACCGGCATCGCCGTTGGCGTCGGGCCGGAACTTCGGCACGACGAAAAGGCTGATGCCACGGGTGCCCGCAGGTGCGTCCGGCAGGCGCGCCAGCACGAGGTGCACGATGTTCTGCGTCAGGTCGTGCTCGCCGGCACTGATGAAAATCTTGGTGCCGGTGATCGCGTAGGAGCCGTCTGCCTGCGGCTCGGCCCTGGTTTTCAGGATGCCGAGGTCCGTGCCGCTGTGCGCCTCCGTGAGGCACATCGTGCCCGACCACTCGCCCGCAATCATTTTCGGCAGGTAGGTGCGCTTGATGGCGTCGTTCGCGTGGGCCGCGATCGTGAGCGCAGCGCTCTCGGTGAGTCCCGAGTACATGCGCCATGCCATGTTGCCCGAAACCAGCATCTCGCCGAAAGCCAGCGAGAAACCACCCGGCAGGCCCTGGCCACCCCACTCGGGATCGGCCGTCATCGTGATCCAGCCGTCCTTGCAGTAGCGGTCGTACGCTTCCTTGAAGCCTGGCGGGGTCCTGACCTCGCCGTTCTCGAAGACGAGGCCGTGGACGTCGCCCACGCGGTTGGTGGGAGCCAGCACATCCTCGGCGAAGCGTGCGCCTTCCTCCAGGATGCCCTCGAGCAGCTCGCGGTTGAGGTCTTCGCGCCCGTAGGCGCGGTAATTTTCCTCGAAGTCGAGCACGTCATGGACGACAAAACGGATGTCACGAAGTGGAGCGCGGTACGTGTACACGATCGAGTCCTCTGGCAAACCCCGGTTTGCCCCGAGTGTACGTGAATTGCGGCAGTGCAGCATCCGGTTGTTCCGGTTGCCTGCCCGGTTGGCGCGACCGTATAGTTGTTCGAGTTCGATGCCGTCGTCGTGACGGCGTTGTCGCTGAGGATTTCCCCGTGAGCCGTGATTACGAACCGCAGGCAGGCCAATGGTACGAAGACCTCGACAACGAGGAAGCGTTCCAGGTGCTCTCGGTCGACCCTGACGAGGAAATCATCCGCATCCAGTGGCCGGATCGCGAGATCCGGGAAATCGACCTCGACCAGTGGAACGAGATGGACCTCGAGCTCACCATCCCGCCGGAAGGCTGGGTCGACGACGTCGTGGAAGACGATGAAGAGGAGGACAACCTCGACGAAGACGACGAGGACGAGGACGACGACTGGGACGATGACGAGGACGACGACCTCGACGAAGACGACGACGAATATCGCGATCGCGAGTGACGCGGCCTCCTGCACCAGCAGCCGTCGCTCCTGAGGCCCTTCGCGGCCGCTACCCCCACGAACTCGAACGCACCTGGCAGCCCGCCGGTGCGCCTGCGGTCACCATCCGCGCGCTCCGTCATGAAGACCTCGCCCTCGAGCGACGGTTCATCAGTGAGCTGTCGCCGCAGACGCTTTACCTGCGCGCCCAGTACGTCGTCACGGCTGCCAGCGAGCGCGATCTCGAACGGCTGCTCGACCTCGACTATTACGACCGGCTGGCGATCGCAGGTTTTGCACGGGATGCGGCCGGCGAAAATATCGTCGGCGTCAGCCGCTATGCGCGCATCGAAGGCACGAGGCGGGCCGAGTGCGCCATCGTCGTGGCCGATGGCTGGCAGGGACGGGGCCTCGGCTCGGAACTGATGCGCACGCTGGCCACTGCAGCGCAGGCTCGCGCAATCGATTGCCTCGAAGGCACTACACTGGCCGAAAATGCGCGGATCGTCGCCTGGGCGCGCCGCTTCGGATTCTCGGTCCGAACCGAGCCGAATTCAGGCGGCCTGGTCGTCGTCAAGTTGGACCTTTGAGGTCCCGCTCGATCAGCTTCGTGACGGCGTGGTCCCAGCGCTTGCCGGCCCGTGCCAAACGCTCGAGCGCCGGATCGAGTTCCCGGTCCAGCTGTTTCACTGAGCGTTCCAGCGACTGCCGTGCGGCGCGACCACGCGCCGCGCGTTCGGGGTCCAAGCGCAACCAGTCTGCCGCGGCTTCGGCATCTCGCTGATCACCGAGATTTTGTTGCGCGTCACGCAATCGGCGACGCAGAGCCATGGCGTTCGTTGGAAATATATCCAAAACGATATCAAGCACATATCGGAAGTTTTTCAGGCGAATCCGGAGTTCGTGCAGTTCGCTTTGGGTCCTTGGCCGCGGCTGCAGCAGGCGTTGGGCCCGGTGCCACGAGCGCCGCGCCCGGCGCAACACGTCGGCCTCAGTGATCCCGGCGCGCAGGCCAAGGTTGCCACGGCATGGGCCGCGGGCAGCCAACTCGAGCGCCGCCCGATTTGACGGACTTGCCAGCCGTCGAACAAGTCGCCTGACAGCCTGCTGTCGGGCCGACGCCAGTTCGCGGGCGGTTTGCTCGCCTTGCAGGGGTGGCAACGCCGCAAGGACATCCAGCGCGCGGATCTCGGCGAGCAGGTCCGCGACCCGCTCGAGTGCTGCCCTGAATTCGTGCGCCTGCGCCGCGGGAAAAAACCGCCTGAAACACTTGAGCAACGCAC
>CAVVKQ010000012.1:0-123362 GCA_963748985.1 uncultured Pseudomonadota bacterium | reverse complement strand
TCTGACGGCCAACCTCGCTTACATCGACGCGACCTACAAGGACTACGTCACGCCAGGCGGCGTCGACCTCTCGGGCGAGCCGACCGGCGAGCCTCGCTGGTCGTCCTCCCTCGGCGCCAGTTACGTATGGTCGTTCGGCACCTACGGCAAGCTCGACCTGTCGGCCATGTACGCCTACCGCGGCGAATCGCGCTGCAATGCCGATTCCCAGCTGCAGGGCACCTGCCAGTCCAGCCCGAACTTCCAGGTGGGCGAATCGACGAACCGCACCGACCTGCGCCTGGCGTGGTCCAGCACCGACGATCGCTACGGCGTGGCGGCGTTCGTGACGAACGTGTTCGACGACCAGTACGTGACCGGCGTCAACAACATCACCGCCAACACGTTCGGCACGCCCTTCGCGTCGATCTCGGAGCCCCGTGCATGGGGCTTCGATTTCCGGGTCGCGTTCTGACGTTGCGCCTCTCCCGGCGACGTGCCGGGAGAGGCTGCGCGCAGCGTGAGTCGGCCCGCCGCGCATCTCTGCGAAATCGGGGACGCTCACCTATTTCGCTGATGCTCGCGAAATAGGTGAGCGTCCCCGATTTCGCAGAGGTGAGCCTCGCTCGAACGGGCGCGGCGAGGGAGCGGCTGGTCGGAAAACGCGGCGCCGCCTCGCGCCTGCGTTCGAGCTGCGGCGTCCGACACGGAGCGCGGAAAGACACACGGAGCCTGCAGCGACGAGCCTACCTCTGCCTTCTCCCACTGACGCGGCAGCGGGAGAGTCGACTCCGGCAAAGCCGGGAGACACCATTCCTTTGCACTGTCACCGATACGTATTGGCTACTGCCGCAAGTTCCAGTAGAAAGCAGACGTCGCGAATTGGTAGTATCGGCCACGAGCGGCCGGTCGCGCGGTGTCTCCACCTGCTTCCTGCAGCTTGACACCATACGGCAAAGCCGTATATTCGCGCATGTTCAGCTTCATCGAGACACGAGCTTTTACGAAGCTGGTACTCGATTACCTGACCGATGCTGAGTACGCGGCTCTGCAGGCCGCGTTGATCGCCGATCCGGAGGCTGGACCTGTGATTCCTGGCTCAGGCGGTGTCCGCAAGTTGCGATGGCTGCTTCGGTCGGGGCAAACGTGGCGGCTATCGATCATCTACTACGTGCGTCGTACGGCGGAGTGATCTGATGTTGACGATGTACCCGAAGAACGTGACCGACAGCATTCCGGCGCACGTTTTGCGGCAAATCCGCGAGGAGGTCGACAATGCCTAAGGCGAAGCGAGATATCGGCCAAGAGATACTGGATGGCTCCGTGAATTGAAGCGCGGTGAAATCAGCCGCGTCATCAATGTCCCGGATGTGGCCTCGATCCGCGAGAAGACAGGCTTTCGCAATCACGCTTTGCCGCCCTTCTGGTGTCTCTTCCGTACATTGCAGACTGGAGCAGAGCTCGCGCACCGTCAGGCGCGGCCCGAACGCTGTTGCTTGTTGCCGACCGGAATCCACACGTTCTTCTCGACGTCGCATAAGTCTCGACGCCACGACACGACCTTGATCGGAACTGCCTGTCAACGAGGGCGGGATGAACTGAACATGCGCGAGTACAGCAGGTGCGTGACAAAAGTCTTCGACTGCTTGGCTGCTGCTTGGACTTCTTGTGTCGGCTCGGCCTCATGTTCCTCGTGCTGCAGCAGAAGATGTTATACCGTAGATTCGTTGTTCCGATAGCGATGATTGGGACAGGCTATGTTTCCTCGCTTACGCGATTTCGGCGCGTCCGCTTGATCCGTTCGAAGAGCCTACCGACGCGTCGCGAAGCTGATCGCGGAAGACCGGTACGGGTCGTTCCTTCGCGTGCGACGTCCGCTATTTGCACCGACGCGCCGCTAGTTCAGAACTCGATGTTGAAGCGGTCAGCTCCGGCCGCGATGATCTACAAATGGGAGTGCACGGAGCGACGGACGACTGCGGCTATGATGCTTTCCATGATTCTGAGTCGGATTCAACGCTGTGCTGACCAAGGTGAACCACTAAGCAAACAGTTGCGGTTCCGGCTGCGCGGTTACACAGCGATCGTGCTGGTGGTTTTGATTGCGTCTCAATTGTCGGCCTGCCTCTTAGTGTTGACGTCCACGCGTGCCAAGCCTTTGTGTGCCACTCGTGAGTGCCAAGACTGTACGCATGCTGTGTACGCATGATCGTACTGCTGTACATGGCGGCTTGGATGGAGGTGATTCGTATGTTTCGTGCCCGGTGGTGGCCTCATTGGCACGCTGGCATCCTCTGCGGATCCTCATGAGGCGGCTGGAGCTATCCCGCGCCACATTCTGCGTGTGCGTTGCTTGGTACGTTGTGTCTCTGTTGATTCTAGACTGCGAGATCGTGCCTGATCGTATGCTTAGGTCCGCCGAGAGCGTTGAGTCGTTAGCGGTATCGGTGGCGCCATCCTTGTTCAATTCGCGCTTTTTATCGCGTATGCAGCCATTCTTACCGCTTCACGTGCCAAAAAGTAAATTCGTATAATACATCCGCTTCGGGTCGATTGTCTGCGTAGATGGTCCGCTATCGGGAGCGGTCGCCGCCGCGATCACGGCCTTCCGAATCGACATGCTCCAGGGACGCCCCAAATTGACGTCCTAATGGATCGATGATGTAGTCCGACGAACCCGTCGACAGGGGGACTCGGTCCGCTTATGACGCACGAATGCGCTGGAGTTCCGCTGACTGACTCGTAAAACAGCGGAGAACTGATGCAGTCCGGTAGATGTTTGCTGGCACCTGTACCCAAGGCGGTTGCGATCTTGGTACTCGCCATGGCTTCGGGTTGCCACTCGCCTTCGGATACCGCGGAGCCGATCGGGTTTCAGTTCGTGACCCACGACTGCCCGCCAGCTCTCGCCATGGCAAACGCAATGTGTGGCTATGTCGCGGTACCAGAGGACTACTCGAAGCGGGGTAGTCGCACCATCAACCTGAACGTAATTGTCCTGAACTCGCTCGAGCCGGGTAGTGCGCGGGCAGCACAATACGACCTGGAGGGCGGACCGGGTTTCGCTGTGACCGATTCCGCAGCATTCTATGCAACTGAAGGTGCGATGTACCGTACGCACCGCGATGTTGTGTTGGCAGATATGCGCGGCACTGGCGGGTCCGGGGGACTCTTTTGCCCGAACATTGCGCAGTACGAGAGAGAAAATCCCGAGTCCCCTTTCTATCCGCCGGCGCTCGTACGGGACTGCGCCACGTTGCTCTCTGCCAAGGCCGATCTTCGTCAATACACGACCGATGCGGCCGCGCGCGATATAGACGCAGTCCGCAGGGCACTTGGCTATGAACGGTTGGACCTAAACGCCCTTTCCTACGGCACGACGCTCGCACTCCGCTACATCGCCGACTTCCCGGATCATGTCCGGACCGCCGTCTTGACTGGTACTGCACCCGCCAATCGCATGCCGCCGAGAAATCACGCCATGGCCGCCGAGCGCGCTCTCAAACTGCTCTTCGAAATGTGTGCGGCCGATTCCCTGTGCTCGACGAAGTACCCGAATTCCGCTGCTGACCTTGAACGAGCTGCCGAGCGGTTGGATACAGAAGCTCGCAACGTTTTTCTCGAGAAGATTCGCACGATGCTCTATCTACCCGGGACTGCGAGGCGCGTGCCATCCGTACTTCGGAAAGCAGCCGATGGCGACTTCCAAATGCTAGCCAGTGATGTCGGAAGGAGCTTCGCGGACGGGCTGTATCTTTCGATCACTTGTTCCGAAAGCCTGGCAATGATGGACCTTGATGCAGCGATCGCTGAGTCCGATGCAACGCAGTTTGGTGCCTACCGCTTGCGCCGCCAGAATGACGCCTGTCGCCATTGGCCCAAAGCCGCTCCCGATCGGAGGCTATTGGAAGTGGCGGAATCCGAGGTTCCGGTTCTCTTCATCTCGGGTGCCATCGATCCCGTAACGCCGCCGGACTGGGCCGCAGAAACGGCAACACGTTTCCCCGCGAGCCGCCATATGATTGTCGCGCAAGGTGGCCACGTTCTCGAAGGGATGTCTGGAATCGAGACGTGCCTTGATCGCGTGGTGCCTGAATTCGTGGAAAAGGCTTCGGCGGCCAGTGTCGACATGGCATGTTTCGATTCGATGGATGCAGGCCCCTTCCAATGACGGGAACATTCGAGTGCTGGCCACTCTAGTCCCGATAACGCTACTCAATACAAGAGCAGCTGCTGCGGGCGGTCCCGCACGGCGCTCGGCTCGTCGTTGAACAGTGGAGTTGAGCGACCGCTTCGTAGCCGGGTGAACTTCCGCTTCGTTATTCCCTGTTGACGGTCGGCTTTCGGCGTACGGCACGCATCAGAACGAGTCTCACCAACACGTTCTGGTGACGGAGCCATGGAAATTGCCGGTTGCGAATCATCGGTAGACGGTCTTGCGATGTCACCGCTTTGACGCTGCATGCGCCGTACGAATTCTCGTGCTTTGACGAGAATTCGTTCAGGCGCGGTCGATCAGGCGTTCGGTCCGGGTCTTTTCCGGGCGAGCGTGTCTGCCTTTCCGCTCGCCCGGAAAAGACCCGGACCGAACGCCCTCACCGACCGTCCGCTTGCGGGACGTGTCGGCAAGGTCACCAACACGAATTGGTGACAGTGCCTACTTCTTGGCTGCAGCTGTCGCTGCCGCCGCTCGATCCTGCTGCGAGCGTTCGATGATGTACGCCTGGATGTCCGCGACGTCCTGCTCGCTGACGAGGTCACCCATCCGCGGCATGCCTGCCGAATGGATCACGCCGTCGTAGACGATCGCCTTGAAGATCGAATGTTTTTCCGCCGTGAGTCGGCGCAGGTCCGGCACTACGCCGCCTGATACCACTAGCGCGCCATGGCACACCATGCAGGTGGCGGCGTACCTGAACTTGCCGTTCTCGATCTGCGCGGTAGTGGCAGTGCTGGCCGGCGGCTCAGGGATGTCGAGGTTGCGCTCGGCGATCTTCGGCAGCGGCGCCGTGCCGCCGAGTTTGAACGCAAGGATGTGGCCTTCGTTCAGGTACTTGCCTGACGCCATCGTGCGCGGGTCACCGCCGGTGACGGCGCCAGCGCCGCCATAGCCCGCAAGCACTGCGATGTACTGCTCGCCGTCCACCGAGTAGGTGACCGGCGGCGCGATGATGCCGACCAGCGTCGGCACGGACCACAGCGTCTTGCCCACGTCGGCCGAGTAAGCGACAAAGCGCCCGTCGCCCGTGCCCTGGAACAGCAGGTTGCCCGCGGTCGTGAGCAGGCCGCCATTCCAGAACGCCGGGTACTCGATTTCCCAGCGCGTCTTCTTCGCGACCGGATCCCAGGCTTTCAGGTAACCGCGGTCCTGCGGCAGGTTGCCTCCTGTCTGCGCGAGGATCGCGTACACAGTGTTCGTGTAGTTGTTCCAGTCGACGCCCGGATTCCAGAACATTTCCTGTCGCGTGTACTTGCCGGTCTGCAGGAACTCAGTCGACGGCGGATAAATGCCGGCGGGCTGCATCGCCGGGATGTAAACCAGCCCCGTCTGCGGATTGAACGCCATCGGGTGCCAGTTGTGGCCACCGAACGCCGCCGGCACGATGAGTTTGGTTTCCTTGCTCCAGTCGCCCTCTGGCGTCTCGACCGGGCGTCCCGTCTTCATGTCGACGTGGCTGGCCCAGGTTGCCGGGATGTACTTGTCGGCCGACAGCAACTCGCCCGTGACGCGGTCGATGACGTAGAAGAAGCCGTTCTTCGGCGCCTGCATCAGCACCTTGCGTGGCTTGCCGTCGATCACGAGCTCCGCAAGGATCATGTGCTGCGTCGCCGTGTAGTCCCAGTTGTCACCCGGAGTCACCTGGTAATGCCACTTCAGGCGCCCGGTGTCCGGGTTCAGAGCCAGGATCGACGACAGGTAAAGGTTGTCGCCGCCGCCCGGCGAGCGGATCGAGCGTGCCCAAGGCGAACCATTGCCGGTGCCGACGTAGAGCGTGTCGAGGTCGGGGTCGTACGCCATCGAGTCCCACACCGTGCCGCCGCCGCCGCCTTTCCACCACTCGCCGGTCCACGTCTTCGCGGCCGCTGCCATCTCAGGGCTCTCGAAGCCGTCCGTGGGATTGCCCGGCACGGTGTAGAAGCGCCACGCGAGCTTGCCGGTGTCGGCGTCATACGCCGAGAAATAACCACGCACGCCGTATTCGCCGCCGCCGTTGCCGATCAACACCTTGCCCTTGATCACCCGGGGCGCGCCGGTGATCGTGTAGGGCTTGGTGCGGTCGATCGTGTTGATCTCCCAACGCTGCTTGCCCGTTCGCGCGTCGAGCGAAATCAGCCGGCCGTCGAGCGTCGCGAAGTAGAGTGCGTCGCCCCACAGCGCCACTCCGCGGTTTACGGCGTCGCAGCAGGCATACCGGCCCCATTCGCGCGGCACCTCTGGATCGTAGGTCCACAGTTCCTTGCCGCTCTTCGCGTCGAGCGCATAGACCACGCTCCAGACTCCGGTCGCGTACATGCGGCCGTCGACGACGATCGGCGTGGCCTGCAGGCCACGCGTCGAGTTCGTCGCATACGACCACGCCAGCCCGAGCTTCTCGACGTTGCCATCGTTGACCTGCTTGAGCGGGCTGTAGCGCTGCTCGCCGTACGTGCGCCCGTGCGCGAGCCAGTTCTGGGGCTCGCTGTCGGCTGCGATGATGCGTTCGGCGGTAACGGGTTTCGGCTGCGCGGGCGCGACCGGCAGTGCAATCGAGGCGATGAGGGCGAAGAGACGGGTGTGGCTAAGCAAGCTGCGCATGGACTTCATGACTGCCGTGGAACAAAAGTTCAAGGAGAGAATGAGTCTCCGCGCGACGCGGCCCAATGGCAAGAGCGGGCCGAAAAGACGATCATTCACCGATCGCTGAATCGGGAGAGATGGACGTGGCATTTACGGAATACGGTCGCTACGACGCTCTGGGGCTCGCGGAGCTGGTGCGCGCGGGACAGGTGAGCCCGACGGAACTGCTCGACGAGGCGCTGTCACGCAATGCCGCGGTGAATCCGCAGATCAATGCGGTCGTTCACCTTATGGAAGGACGCGCGCGCGACGCAATCGCTGCGGGCTTGCCGGATGGACCGTTCCGTGGCGTTCCTTTCCTGCTCAAGGACCTCATGACCGCGTACGCGGGTGAGCCCATGCGGTTCGGCTCGCGGCTGTTCCAGAATTACGTGCCCGTGATGGATGAGGAACTTACGCGCCGGTATCGCGCGGCCGGCCTGGTGATTTTCGGCAAGACCAACACACCCGAGCTGGGTGTTTCGAACGTCACCGAGCCCGAGTTGTTCGGGCCGACCCGCAATCCCTGGAACCTGGAGCGCACGTCCAGCGGCTCGAGCGGTGGATCCGCGGCCGCGGTGGCCGCGCGCATCGTGCCCGTCGCAAATGCGAACGACGGCGGCGGCTCGATCCGCACACCGGCATCCAATTGCGGACTGGTCGGTCTGAAGCCAAGTCGCGGCCGTAACCCGACGGGACCCAACGCACCCGACGTCTGGTGGGGATTCATCGGCGAGCATGCCGTTTCCCGTACCGTTCGCGACAGTGCCGCGCTGCTCGATGCCACGTGCGGCGACTACCCGCAGCAACTCATGAAGCTGCCGGCGCCCGCGCGTCCCTACCTGGATGAGACGCGGCAGGAAGCCGGCCGGCTGCGCATCGCGTTTTCATTCGATCCCGGCCTGGGCAAGACACTGCATCCGGAGAATCGCAAGGCGCTTGAAGCCACCACGCGTGCACTGGCGGCGCTCGGGCACGAACTCGTGGAGGTCAAGCTGCCGCTGCCACCGGAATCGTTCGTCGCAAGCTACGCGTCGCTGATCGCGGCGGACGTCGCGGGCACGCTGCGCTTGGCTCCCATGCTGGTGGGGCGGGAGGCCCGCAGCGACGATGTCGAACTCGCCACGTGGGTGCTGGCGAAGATGGGTGAAGCGCAATCGGGCGGTGAGGTTGCGGCGGCGCTCTGGACGATGCAGACCTTTTCGCGCCAATGGCTGGCCTGGTCCGCCGCATTCGACGTGCTGCTTACGCCCACCGTCGGCGTCCCGCCGCTGCTGATTGGTGCGCACAAGCTGACCACCCTGCAACGCCAGGGAATGAAGCTGCTGGCGTCGCTGCCCGGTGCCGCGCTGCTGAGCCAGCGCGACAAGATCATCGAAGCCTTCGAGCCGGTATTCGAATCTTCTCCATACACGATGATCGCGAACGTCACGGGCCAGCCCTCGGTGTCGCTGCCCCTGCACTGGACCGACGACGGCCTGCCGATGGGCATGCTGTTCACCGCACGCATCGGCGACGAAGCGACGCTGTTCCGGCTCGCGGGCCAGGTCGAGCAGGCCGTGCCATGGGCCGAACGCATCGCGCCGCACGCGATTCCCTGAGTTTCGGGGGTGAGTATGGATATTGAGCAGGTCGTGCGCTGGTACTTTGCCGGCGAGAAAGCCGAAGCGTTCTGGATTCTTGCCGCGGGGTTCGTGAGCCTGGCAGGTGCGATCGTGCTCTGGTTCGTGGGGCGAGAGCCGTTCGCGCGCGGGCTCGCGATGGCATTGCTGATCATGGCGGGACTCGGCCTCAGCGTGGGTGGCACGGTCTATTTCCGCAGCGACGCACAGTCACGACAATTGATCGAACAGCAGCGCACCAACCCGGCGCAGTTCGCCGCCGAGGAAGGGCCGCGCATCCAGCAGGTCGTCAGGGGATTTGCGCAGTACCGGATCGGCTATGCCGTAGCCGTGCTGCTCGCACTGTTCTTCGTGTTCGTGATGGGCAAGCCGTCGCAGCACGGGTTCGCGGCCGGTCTGCTGCTCCTGGCGGCACTGGGCCTGGTGATCGACTTCTTCGCCGAGCGACGCGCGGAACAGTACCTGCAGGCGCTGCAGGCGGTGGGCGCCTTGCCGGGCTGATCGACCGGGCCGGCATCCGGATCATTCCGACTTGGCAGGCGCCCGCGACCCCCTCATGATGCAGTGCATCAATACTGGGGATTGAGGCTGCCATGTCGTTGCTCTTCGCGTTGCGCCTGTTCGGCTATCGACTGCTCAAACCGCTCGGTTGGCCCGTGTCGCGCGCCGTCGCGATTCCGCGTCCCACGCTGTTCGTCGGCCCCGACGCCTCGCTGCGCCTGTGCGCGAGCATCGGCCAGTTCGGCTACCGGCGCGTGCTGATCGTCACCGACGCCGTGCTCGTGAAACTGGGCCTGGTCGAGCCGCTGCGGCAGGCGTTGCTGGCGCAGGGCATCGACGTCGCCGTGCACGACGGCATCACGCCGGATCCGACGTATCCCGTGCTGCAGGCTGGCTACGAAGCCGTACGCGCGCATCACAGCGACGCGATCCTTGCCGTTGGCGGCGGTTCGGCCATCGACGCGGCCAAGGTCATCGGCGCGATGGTTGTCTCGGGCAAGTCGCCGGCCCAGCTCATCGGCATGCTCAAGGTCGGCAAGCCGATGCTGCCGTTGTTCGCAATTCCGACCACGGCAGGGACCGGGTCCGAAGTGACCGTGGCTGCGGTGGTGACCGATCCCGTCCAGCACGTGAAGTCGGCCGTCATCGATCCGAAGCTCGTGCCACTCGCGGCCGCGCTCGATCCGATGCTGATGAAGGGCATGCCGAAGCCGATCACCGCGGCGACGGGCATGGACGCGCTCACGCACGCCATCGAGGCCTACATCAACCGCTGGCCGCACCCGGACACCGAGCAGCACTGTGTCGCCGCCGTGCGCATGATTTTCGGCAACCTGCAGCGCGCCTATGACGACGGCAACGACATGGCAGCACGCGAGGCGATGGCGCTCGCGTCGTTCTATGCCGGTCTCGCATTCACCAAGGCGTACGTTGGTTACGTGCACGCCTTCTCGCACAAGCTCGGCGGCATGTACGGCGTGCCGCACGGGCTGGCCAATGCGATCACGCTGCCGTACGTGCTCGACTTCATCAAAGATGCGCCGCTGGCGCGTGAGCGCCTGGCGAAGCTCGCCGTGGTGATCGGCGCGGGCAGCGCGGGTGAGCCGTCTGACGTCCTGGCGCAGCGGTTCATCGATCGCGTGCGTGAACTCAATCGTGGCGTCGGCATTCCCGAGAAAGTCGCCGCGCTCAAGCCGGCCGACGTGCCGACGGTTGCGCGCGCTGCAATGGTCGAGGCCGCGCGCGATTACCCGGTGCCGAAGAACATGTCGCTCGGCGAGGCCGAGACGCTGCTGCAACGCATGCAGGCGTGATCCTGCGTCGACGCGGACTCTCCAGATCGAACGCTTGATGCAGCTACTGCAGCCAAACGCGCTGCAGTGACCGAGTCCGGGTTTGATCGGGGAGACCGTCGCGAGCCATGGACGGCGAGCGTTTATGCCCTTTAGGGTACGAGCCTCCAGGGACGGATTTACGGCGTGTCTCCCCTGGTCAAACCCGGACTCGGTCACTGCGCGCGTGCGATTGCACAAGACATTTTCGCGCATCGATCCGAGTCTGCGGCGCGACGACTTACACCTTCGCGGCTTGCATCAGCGTCTGGCCATACGAGTCGCGCAGCGACCGCTTGTTGATCTTGCCCGTCGCCGTCATCGGCAGCGCGTCGACGAACACGACCGCGTCCGGCAACTGCCACTTGGCGAAATGCAGTGCGAGGTGCGCAAGGATCGACTCAGCCTGCGGCTGGCTGCCCGGTCGCGGCACGACGAGCAGGAGCGGGCGCTCGTCCCACTTCGGGTGGCGCACGCCGATCGCCGCAGCCATCAGCACGTCGGCATGACCGCACGCGCAGTTCTCGAGGTCGACCGAGCTGATCCACTCGCCGCCGGACTTGATGACGTCCTTCGCGCGGTCAGTGATCTGCAGGAAGCCGTTCGGGTGGATGGCCGCGACGTCGCCGGTTGCGAACCAGCCCGGCTCCGAGTGCGCGGGGGAGTCGTCGAGCCTGAAGTAGCCGTTGCAGACCCAGGGGCCGCGCACTTTCAGCTCGCCGGAGCTGACACCGTCCCATGGCAGTTCCTTGCCTTCGTCGTCCACGATCTTCATTGCGATGCCGAAGATGCCGTGACCCGCCCTCGCACGCTGCTGGGTCTGCTCCTCCAGCGGCAACACTTCCTGCTCCGGTCGCAGTGTGCTCACTGAGCCGAGCGGACTCGTCTCCGTCATGCCCCAGCCCTGGATCACCGTGACGCCGTGCTTGTCGCGGAAATCGCGGATCATCTGGATCGGCACGGCCGAGCCACCGATTACCGTGCGCTGCAGCGTCTGCAGCCTGGCGCCGGACTGGTCCAGGTAAGCGAGCAGCATCATCCAGACCGTCGGCACCGCCGCGGCCAGCGTCACGCTCTCGTCGTTCATCAACTGCGTGAGCGTGGCTGCGTCTCCCATTTTCGGGCCCGGGAACACCAGCTTGGCGCCGGTCATCGGCGCGTTGTACGGCAGGCCCCACGCATTCGCGTGGAACATCGGCACGACGGCGAGAACGGTGTCGCGGCACGAGAGGCCCAGTGCGTCCACTTGCGTGCCGCCGTAGCCATGCAGAACCGTGGAGCGGTGGCTGAAGAGCACACCCTTCGGGTTGCCCGTCGTGCCCGACGTGTAGCAGAGCGAACTTGCGGTACGTTCATCGAGTTCGGGCCAGTCGAACGAGTCCGGCTGGCCGGCGATGAAGGACTCGTAGTCGGGCAACGTGCCCGCGACCGCGGCCGGCATTGCCGCGGCCGACGTCATCACGATGGTCTTCTCGACCGTCGGCAACTTGCCGGCGAGCGGCGCGAGCGCCGGCAGCAGGGTCGGATCGATGAACAGCAGCTTGTCTTCAGCGTGGTTGATGATGAACTCGAGCTGTTCCGGAAACAGCCGCGGATTGACGGTGTGCAACACGGCGCCCATGCAGGAGACCGCGTAGTACAGCTCGAGGTGGCGGTAGTCGTTCCAGGCGAGCGTTGCAACCCGGTCGCCTTGTTTGACGCCCGCAGCCTGCAGCGCATTCGCAAGCTTGCGCGCGCGCCGGAACACCTCGCCCAGGTTCGTGCGGTGCCGTGGATTGTCGAACGTCACTGAAACGACTTCGCGATCCGCGAAATTGCGTTCGGCGAACCGCATGATCTCGGTGATCAGCAGCGGCGTATCCATCATCAGGCCATGCATTGTCCGTTCCCCTGCGGTTAGCTCAACGCGTATAGAGGCGGATCAGAGCACCTTGAGGCGGTGCCCGTCCGGTTGTTCGAATTCGATACCCGAATATTCACACCGACCATGGCCGCGTTGGAAGAGGCTGTTGGCAATCAGCCAGACCCGCACCACCGAACGTGCGGAGCCGCCGATACAGCGCCGGTAGTCCTCGTGGACATCACGGCGTTCATCGAGCCATCGACCCAGCTCATCCGGCCCGGAGCGCACGACCATGTGCGTCTCCTTGTCCTTCCAGGTTGGCAATGGACAGCGATAGACCGTGCCGACCGGCAACGCCGCGCTCCAGTAGTACGTCAGATCCTTGCCGTCGTCGAATTCGACGGCGATGCTCAGGTAATCGTGCGCGGGCAGGCTGTCTTCACGCAGGTCGGCCGGCAGGCTGTCCACTCGCCACCGCCAGCTCAGGCACGTACCCGGCTGCAGCGGCAGCGCTGCGGGATGACGCAGGATGCCGACGTCGCCGTGCGTGTCGCAGCACACCGAAGGCTTGCCATCCGGCGCATGGGCCGGCCGATAGATCTCGCCGGGACCCAGGGACCAGAGGTAGTCCCAGCCAGCGGGCGCGGGCGAAATCGCCGCGAGACGCGCTGCCTCGGCGGCGACGGGTGCTGGCAGGGGCGCGTACCTTTCCGTCTCGCGCAACACTGATGCGAGCTCGACACCCGGCCGCCACTTGAGCAGCAGCACGACCAGGCCACCCGAAACCTTGCCGTAGTCATCTGCGCCGTGACCAAGGTCGCCTTGCGGGGTGGACCATTCGCCGGGAAAGTAGCTCGCGAGCTGCAGCGGACCGTCAGCCCCTGCCTGGAAGCTGTGAGTATCGCGCGTGCCGCGCAGCACGGTGCCCGAGACGCCGGCACGTGCCCAGAGCTGGAACGACGGTGGCACCCAGATATCGAGCGCCCGCGACAGGTACACGCGTCCGGCCGCGAACCAGGTGATCCAGTCGCCGGCGGCAACCTCTAATCCAGATTCGAACCACGGCGGTCGCGTTGCGGGCAACTCGATGAAGCGATATTCCGCCAGTGACTCCACCGACACGGTACGAACCCAGGCTTCGAGTTGCTGGCGCCATGCAGCCAGGTCTGGTGGGGCCCGCTCGGCAGCAGATGAGCCGAGCTGGCGCACGAGCTTGCGGGCACTTAGCCTGGCAGCGACAGACAGGTCGCGCGCGATAGCACCGATGTCCATGCGGCGAGCCTCGCGTTTGGGGAGTTGGGACGGAGACTAATGCAACGTGCGCGTCGCGGTCGGAGCTTTTGCTGGCTTTGCCGGACCTTGATGGCGCCGGATGGCGGCACGCTTGCCAACCGCGGGCACCTTCTTGCCGGCGGAGGGTCGTTGCGTAAGCGAGCGTTGCAGTTCGACCAGCGCACGCATGGTCGCGTCGGCCAGTCGCTGCACGTCGGGGACTGCCTCGCGCAGTGCGATGAACGTGACGTGCAGTTCGTCGTCGTAGTTGCTGATCGTGATGTTGAGCACCTGGTGATGCGCGACGACGGACACCGGCAGCGCGAGTTCGACCGGCAGGCCATTGAAATAGACCTTGCCTTCGAGACCGGCGGGGTTCGAGATCACCGCGTTGGCCAGCATCGGCAGGTCGCCGAGGTTCAGCGATTCGATCGCGCTGGCGACGGCGTGCTCGAAGATCGAGTACATGAAGAGCGCGTCCGCGCCGATCGACTTGACCTCTTCCTTCACGAGCCGCGTCTCGGCCACGATGTCGGCGAGCCGTTCGGCGGGCGTGCCGCCCGGACGTCCCAGCGGCACCTGCAGGATCGTGATCCGGTTGCCGGCACCCGGTCCCTCGTGCAGCGCCACGGGCATGTCGGCGACGAGCGGTCGCTTCGTGTGCAACCCGAGTTCCGCGAGGTAGCGGTTGAGCGCGATGTCGAGCACGGCGAGCATCACGTCGTTGACCTTGGCGTTGCCGCGCTTGGCGACGGCTCGCACCCGCGCGAGGGGCAGCGAGCAATGTGCCATGACGCGGTTCGGGGACGGGGCTGCCTTGAGCACGTCGGGAGTTGCGATGAAGGGCGTGGCCATGCCCCGGCCGATCCCGAGGTCGCGGCGGCCGAGATGCCAGATCAGTTTGACCAGGTCACCTGCGGTGCGGCCGGCCGCGAGACCCGTCTGCAGCAGTCCGGTGGCGAGGCTGTCCTTGTGCGAAGGCTCCGCCGTGCGCGCGGCCTGCGGTAATCCCCGCCAGATCGCCTGCGGAGTTCGCGCCGAAGCCGTGCGGGTCACGATGTTCAGGATGACGTTGATGAAGCCGATGCCGTCGATCAGCCCGTGGTGGGTCTTGAAATAGAGGCCGATGCGGTTCTGGGCAAGCCCGTCGAAGACATGCACCTCCCACAGCGGGCGGCAGCGATCGAGACGCTTCGGGTGCAACGCGCAGACTCGGTCGAGCAGGGCCTGGACGTCGCTGCCGTCGGGCAGGTCGTGGCGGAACACCTGTTCCGCCGGGGCGATGCCGTCGTCTTGCACCAGGACCGGCCAGCCGGCGACGACATTCTCGGCCAGGCGCTGGTTGAACGGAGGGCCGACAGGGCAGCGCAACATCCTGCGGACGAGGTCGTCCCCGGGGCGTCCCCGCGCCGTCTTGCGGCCTTTCAGTACGACGAGCACGCCGACATTCATCGGCCTCTGCTCGGTTTCGAGCAGGAAAAACGCCCGATCCATCGGTGACATGCGGGGCATGGCGCTAGCGTAGCGCAGGCCGTGCAACGCGACATTTCGCTTATGGCTAGCTGCGCCGCAGCAATCCCGTCGTTGCCGGGCTAGGTCGACGCCTTGAGTACCTTGAACTCGTCCTCGAGGTTCTTCTTGAGTTCGTCGCCCGCAAACGACGCGATCAGGCCGCCGAGCAGCGGTATGCCGCTGGTGACGTCGAAGTCCCACTGCACCGAGCTGCCGCCCTTTTCAGGCTGCAGGGCTTTGGTGCCCACGATCTTCACCGGGACGCCCTTGATCTCGACGACGATGTCGGATGAATAGCCGTCGCCTTCCGCCGCCCAGTCCTCGGTATGCGAGACCTCGTTGGTCGACGGTACCAGCCGCTTGATCGCCGCCGGCGGATTGGCCGGCATCTTGCGCGCGATCTTCAGCTTCACGTTGGGTGCGCGACCCTCGCGTTTGATCTTGACCTCGGTCCCGGGGAGTTTGCCGTAGATCGCCTCCTGGCTTTTCTGCTCGGTGCAGAGCTTGAAGGCGGAATGGACGTCCGTCTTGAGCGAATGCTTGACCTGGATCTTCATGGTGTCGCGTTCCCGTGTTGCCTGCGGACTAGATGCCCAGCCAATGGCGGACGAGCAAGGATACCGCCTTCACGATGGCGAGGATCACCCCCCAGGCGAACGTCAGCGCCGCTATCGTGGTTGCCAGCCCGGCCAGGGTGGCTTTGCCGTCCTGCTCCAGCAGGGCGAAGGCCAGGATGCAGATCGCGACGGCCGGCCCCATGTTGCCGAACGGCACGGGCAGGATGAGCACGATGCTCAGGATCGCACAGACCAGGCCAATCAGCCGTTCGGCCAGCCCCGTCGCCAGCAGCGGCCAGCGCGGCTCCGATAGCTTTTCTGCGCGTCGAATCCAGGGGACCACCAAGTTCATCACGCGGGCGAAACTCTGTCGCGTCACCGTGGCCTCGACCACCGCCCGCGGCAACCACGGCAGGGCGAACCCGAGCATCACCTGCAGCGACAGGAACAGCAGCGGGATGCCGAGCACGACCGACACGCCCGGTGCGTTGACCGGCAGCGTGTTCGGTGCGGCGAACACGAACAGCAGCGCACCGAACGCACGGTCGCCCATCGCGTTGCGGACGTCGGCAATCGCGATCCGCTCCCGTGCTGGATCGTTGGCGATGTCCGCGAGCATGTCCGACAGGCGCCGTGGCCGCCACCGCTCGGGCGGAAGCAGCTGCGGGGAATTCACGGTGTCATCTCGCCCTGGAGCTTTCGCGCCATGATGCGTTCGTAGAGCGAGGGCGCCAGCCGGCTCACCCACCATGCGGCGCGTGCCGTGCGGCCAATCAACAGCAGGCGGCGGCTGCGTTCGGCGCCGCGAAACACGCGGTCCGCGACGTCGTCGGGCTGCAGCCGTCGTCCGATGACAACCTGTGCGTGCGTCGCTGCGCCTCCTTCCGGACCGAGTGCATTTTTCTCGATGCCGGTCGCAATGAACGAAGGGCATACCATCATCACGTCGATGCCGTCAGGGGCGAGTTCCGTGCGCAGGCTCTCGAAGAACCCGTGCAGCGCGTGCTTGCTTGCCGAATAACCGGTGCGTGCGATCAACGGCGTGTAACCGGCGACGCTCGAGACTGCGACAATCAGGCCACGCGCCGTCGTCAGTGCCGGCAGGGCAGGGCGCGTGAGGTTGATTGCGCCGAACAGGTTCACTTCGACGACGCGACGCAGGACCGCCGTCTCCGTCGCTGCGAAGGCGCTGCGGTGAGAAATGCCCGCGTTGTTGACGAGCACGTCGATGCGGCCAAAGTGCGCAACCGTCGCCTCGATGGCGGCCTGGCAAGCACTGGCGTCGGTGACGTCGCAGACACAAGCGAGCGCATCGAATCCGGCTCGCGCCAGGTCATCCGCGACCGCTGCGATCGCGCCTGCGTCGCGATCCAGCGCGACGATGCGTGCACCGCCGCGAGCGAAGCGAAACGCAAGTGCACGGCCGAGCCCGCCGCCCGCGCCGCTCACCACTACCGTGGCGCCGTCGAACGAGCGGCGCATCAGGCCTTGCCTTCGCCGAGTCCGTGGGTGCGGCAGTAGAAGTCGAAGACTTCCCGCGACGTCCTGCGCGGCGTGTAGCCAAGTTCTTCCTTGAGCCGGCGGTTGTCGAGCACGGGGCGGTAACGCAGGAAGTCGACCTGTTCGGGGCCGTAGCGGGTGAGCCCAAGCGGATGCAGCGTCGCAAGGACCGCGCGCAGCAGGGAAGGCGGCAACGTCAGGCATTTCTTGCCGAGGCGGCCGGCAATCTCCTGGATGCCGAGTGCCCCGTCGCCCGCGACGTTGTAGATACCGGCTGCGTCGGTGCGGAGGGCATGCTCGATCGCGCCGACCACGTCCTGGTCCCAGATGAAGACGAACGGGCTGCGCGCGCCGCGCAGCGCGATGATCCGGGGCTTGTCGAACATTGCCGTGATCTGGTTGCGCGTGGTCTCGCCGAGAATCGTGCCGACGCGGAAAACGACCTGGCGGAGTTCCGGATGTACGAGCCGGTATTCGGTCAGCATTTCCTCCACCAGCCGCTTGTGGTGCGAGTATGCGAAGGCTTCATTGCCGCGGATCGGGTCGTCCTCGCTGAGCCACTCGGGGTTGTCCGCGTGGTAGCCGTAAGCCGCGCCGCTCGACGTCACGACAATCTGCCGGACGCCTGCAGTCACGCACGCCTCGAGCACGTTCTGCGTGCCGAGTACGTCCACGGCGTACTCGAGCTCGCGGTTGGACCTGGCGCCAGGCGTGACGATGGCTGCCAGGTGCACGACGGACTCGATGGAGTGCGCGGCGAGCAGCGGCGCGAGGCCCGGCGATCGCACGTCGTGCATGACGTACTCGACGCCCGGCAGTCGCGACTGCGCCGGCGTTTCACGCACATCGCTTGCGACGAGGACGTCGAGTTCACCGGCCCGCAGCCGCGGCGCGAGCGCTTCGAGCAGCGTGCTGCCGAGATATCCCGCGCTGCCCGTGACGAAGATGCGCCGGCCGCTCATGCGGCGGCCCCGACGGGCAGTGGCGTCGGCGGGTGCCTGCGCCACCATGCGGCGAGCGATGTGCCCACGACGATGTGCCAGATGCCCCACCACGCCGCCACGATCGCCATGCCGCCCAGGCCGCCGAAGAAATTGAATACCAGCACCAGGCCGAACCCCGAGTTCTGGATACCGACCTCGAGCGCGACGGCACGCCGGTCGGCCTCGGGCAGCCGTGCCGCTTTCGCCGTCAGGTAGCCCGTCAGCAGGGCGAAGGCGTTCAGCAGGAACACGAACAGCACGACGCGTTCGACGTACTTGAGGAAGAAATCCCAGTTCATGGCCAATGCGCCAACGACGAATGCCGCAAAGAACACCAGCGACAGGACGCGCAACGGTCGGCGGATGCGTTGCGCGAGCGTCGGCCACTGCTGCGCCGTGTACATACCGAGTGCGGTCGGAATCGCGAGCAGCACGACGATCGTGCCGAAGACCTCCCACGGGCTCAGCGTCACGGCGTGCAGGATCGGACGCGTGTGGGGGTTGAGCTCACCCCAGAACGAAAGATTGAACGGCGTGAACACGATCGAGCCGAGCATCGAAAACGCGGCGATCGTGACGGACAGCGCGGTGTTGCCGTGACCGTAGTTGACGAGGAAGTTCGAGATGTTGCCGCTCGGGCACGAAGCGACGAGGATCATGCCGAGCGCGATGCTCGGTGCCGGCTTAAGCACCATCGTGAGAGCGAATGCGACCGCCGGCAGCAGCACCGAGTGCGCGAACAGGCCGATCAATGTCCCGCGCGGCGACGTCAGGATGCCCTTGAAGTCGGCGACGCGCATGTCGAGGGCGACGCCGAACAGGACGAACGCGAGGATGACGTCGAGCGCGATCAGCGATTCCGGGGTGAAGTTCAGCCGGACCGCATCGAGTTCGTTCATTTGCCCTTGGGCTCGAGGTGCATGTCCTTGAAGTACATGAGTCCCGGCGCCCACATGTGCTTGACCGGGTCGACGTCGACGTGGATGACGGCCGGACCGCCCGTCGCCAGCGCGCGTTCGAGCGCCGGGCGCAGTTCGCGCGGGTCAGCCACGCGTTCGCCGTGGGCCCCCATCGACTCGGCCAGCTTGTCGAAGCGGATCTCGCCGAGGTCGGCCTTGATCGTTTCGTCGGGCCCGAGCGACTTCCTGATCAGGGTCTTGATCGGCTTGAGCGCGAACTGCTGGTTCATCTTCACCATGCCCCACTGCTTGTCGCAGAGCACGAGGAAGATCACCTGCAGGCCGTTGCGCACCGCGGTCTCGATCTCCTGCGGATGGAACCCCATGGCGCCGTCGCCGATGATGCAGCAAACCGGCTTGTCCGGGCGCGCCACGGCTGCACCCGTGGCCTGTGCAACGCCGGCGCCGAGCATGCCGAACTTGAACGTCGAGAGCAGCGTGTTCGGTACGCGCATTTCGTGGAAGAACATCGCCCACACCGCCGTGTTGCCACCGTCGGCGACGAGCGTGGTGCCTTCCGGAAACACCTGCTGGCAGACGTGCGCGACGTGTGCCGGATTCATTGGAACGGCCATGTCCTGCAGCTTTTCGTCGAGCTTCGCACGCTCGCTGCGGATGGTCTCGTGGTACTTCGCGACCTGGCGCCGGCGTGAGTCCAGGTTCATGCGGGCCTTGCGGCTCTCGAGTTCAGTGGCCAGCGCGGCCAGGAACAGCTTGGCGTCTGCGAGCACGGCGAGCGCCGCAGGCTTGTTGGCGCCGAGGATGTGGCCGTCGATGTCGACCTGGATCAACTTCTGCTCGGAAGGATGCCGCCAGTACGGCGCCTTGCCCCACCAGTCCGTCTCGCCGAGTCGCGAACCCACGACCAGCACGAGGTCGGCGTCGTTGCGTACCTCGTTGTTGAGCTTGATGAGAGCCATCGGGATGGCGAGCGCATTCGTCTCGGGCAGTACACCGCGGCCGGCCCAGCTGGTCGTCACGGGGGCATGCAGCGCTTCGGCGACGCGACGCAACTCGTCGTAGGCCGCCGCGTGGATCACGCCGCTGCCGGCGTGGATGATCGGCAAGTCAGCGGCCGCAAGCATGTCGGCGGCCTGCGCGACCTGGTCCGGCGCGGGCACGATCGCGTGCGTGTTGCGGAACTGTTGCGGCTGCCAGATGGCGACCTCCGCCTTCACCTTGCCGTTCATGATCGTTTCCGGCACGTCGAGGTGGACGACGCCGGGTCGTCCGTCCCAGCAGTTGCGAATCGCGGTGCGGCCGAGTTCGGCGACGCGATCGAACGAGACGACCGCGTTGCTCCACTTCGCGAAGTGCTTGATCGCACCGACCTGGTCGAACGCCTGGTAGGCGCCGCCGCGGTCCGGGTAGACGATCTGTGGTCGGCGGCAGCTCGTGATCGCGAGCACGCGATTGCCTTCCGCATTCTCGACGACGAGGCCAGGCAACAGGTTTGCCACGCCGGGCCCGTTGCTCGCCATGCAGACACCGAGCCTGCCGGTCAGTCGCGCGTAGGCGCCGGCCATGTGCGCGGCGCAGGACTCGTGCCGCGGCGTAATGATTTCGATGCCGAGTTTGTGCAGGTTGGAGTAGAAGCCGAAGTACGTGCCGTCGATGATGCCGAATACTTTTTCGACGCCCTCTGCCTGCAGCATCTGCGCAAGCACTGCTCCGCCGCTGGTTTCGCTCATGGCTGTGTCCCCGTCCCCGCGTCCGCCGGTGGTTCGTGGCGGACATGTATAGTTGGTTCGTCACTATACCGCGCCTTATTCGAGCCGTAGTGCCGCGCGTCCGCAGTCCCTAGAATCGCTGTGGTTATCCACGATGAATCGAGCCCAATGGAAGCGTACGCAACCTGGTTGCCGGTGATCGCAGCGCTCGTCGCGGCCGGCGCCGCGGGCGGGTTGATCGCGGGGCTGCTGGGTGTGGGCGGCGGCATCGTGCTGGTGCCGGCGCTCGACCTGGCCCTCGGCGCCGCGGGAGTGGACCATGCCGTCTCGCTCCACGTTGCGGTCGCGACGTCCATGGCGACCATCGTCCCCACGGCCATTTCGTCCTCGCGTGCGCATGCGAGCCGCAATGCCGTCGACTTTGCGGTCGTGAAACGCTGGGCCATGCCGATCGTCGTCGGTGCGCTCGCGGGCTCGCTCGCCGCGGCATACGTGAAAAGCAACGTGCTTGCTGCGGTATTCGGCACGGTTGCGTTGTTGTCCGCGCTCAAGATGCTGTTGCCGCTGGATCGCGTTGTGCTGCGCCGGACGCTGCCTGGCGGTGTCCCCGGGGCGCTGATTCCGGCGTTCATCGGCGCGATCTCCGCGATGATGGGCATCGGTGGCGGCACGTTGAGCGTGCCCACCATGACTCTGTGCGGTGAGCCGGTGCACAGGGCCGTGGGCACCGCGGCGCTGCTGGGACTGTGGATTGCGCTGCCCGCGTCGGCGGGCTATCTGATGGCTCGTCCAGTGGAGGCCGCCGCGCTGCCGCCGCTGACAGTCGGCTACGTCAGCCTGATCGGCCTGGCGCTGGTTGCGCCCATGTCCTGGCTGTTCGCGCCACTGGGCGCAAAGCTCGCGCACTCACTCGATCGGCGGAAGCTCTCCGCGGCATTCGGGGTCTTCCTGCTGATCGTGGCGACGCGGATGCTGTATCGCGTTCTGTCGTGACGGCGAGGTTGGCGTCGCTGGCGGCTCGCAAGCGCAACAAGGCTGGCGGTTCGCCTCAGTCCCGGTCCGGCGCCCCAAGTGGAAAGTACTGCCGAAACGGCCTTGCCTCGTCGACGGCTCTGGCGAACGCAGGCCAGGCAAGGAGACGCGACCGGTACGCCCGCAGCTTCGGAAAGGCAGGCGCGATGGCGTGCACCCAGTCGGCATAGAAGAGCGACGGCGCTGCCGCGCAATCAGCCAGGCTCAGGGTCGCGCCGGCGGCCCAGGTACGTCCCTCGAGCCTTTGCTCCAGCCAGCCATAGGCCAGGTCAAGTGCCCGCCTTGCTTCCGCCATCGTTTCGTCCCGCGAGCGTTGTCTTTCTTGATGGCCTCGAAGACGGGCTTTTGCATCGCTGTCATCACGTCGTTGTCGAAGAACCGGTCGAGGAATCGAACCGCCAGCGCTGCGAGCGGGTCGTCGGGTAGCCAGCGAACCCGGCCGCCATGCTTGAGCATCAGGTGTTCGATGATGATGGTCGACTCTACGATCGTGTGCCCATCGTCGACCAGGACCGGAAAACGCGCGAACGGCCACCGTGACTTCAGCTCCACCATCGCCGACGGGTCTTCAAGCGTTCGATATTCGAAGGGCACGTCGTTCTCGTAAAGTGCAACGAGTACCTTCTGGCAATACGACGAGAAGGGATGGGCGTAAAGCGTTAGCGACATGAGGCACCTGGACGGGTTGCGCCGTGCAATCGGTGAGAAATGGTGGTTGGACAGGCCTGCTTTGGCAAGCACGCCTGGGACGGCATGACATCACGTCGGCGCAGGGCTAGCATCACCCGCTCCAGACAACCGGCACGAACCGGCAGGGGCAAGCGATGACAAACGACGTGCTTCGATTCCTGGTGCTCTGCGTGGCATTCTCATTCCCGGTCGCTCAAGCAGCTGATCCGGTGGATGCAGCCGTAGCCAGTGGCAATGCAGTCGCTGCAGCCATTGCCAGTCCCGATCGCCCCAAGGCCGATCTCGAGCGTGACGCCGTCGCCAAGCCAGCCGAAGTGCTGACCTTCCTGGGTGTCGCGCCCGGCATGCGGGTGGCTGACATGTTCTCGGCCAGCGGCTACTACACCGAGCTTCTCGCCCGTACGGTCGGTGTAAAGGGCAAGGTGATTGCCTACAACAACCCCCCATATGCCAGATTCGCGGAGAAGGGTATCGCCGAGCGTTATGCCGACGGGCGGCTCGGCAACGTGCAACAGGTCACGGCCGAAGTGGGCGACCTGCAGCTCGCGCCGGCATCGCTGGATGCTGCGCTGTTCGTGATGAGCTACCACGACGCGTACTGGCGTCCGGAGGACGGCTCCTGGAACAAGACCGATCCGGCCGAGCTGCTCAAGCGGCTCTTCGCCGGGCTCAAGCCTGGTGGCGTGGTCGTCGTGCAGGACCACGTCGCGAGTGCCGGTGGTGACGTTGCCAAGGTGGTGGACACGCTGCACCGGATCGACCCGGCGCTCGTGAAGCAGGACTTTGCCAAGGCTGGGTTCGTCTTCGACGGCGAGAGCAAGGTGCTGGCGCACCCGGCAGACGACCACACCAAGCTCGTGTTCGACGAGTCCATCCGCGGCAAGTCGGACCAGTTCATCTACCGCTTCCGCAAGCCGATCCCCTAAGATGCCGGCGCGCGGCAACGGCCGCGCGTCAGGCTGGGTGACATGGAACGGACGGTATCCTCGGCGGGAGACGGCCTGCTGCGGCTCGCGATGTGGTCGGGGCCGCGCAACCTGTCGACGGCGTTCATGCGCTCGTGGGAAAACCGCGGCGACACGATCGTCATCGACGAGCCGTTCTACGCGCACTACCTGAAAGTCACGGGCCTGGATCATCCCGGTCGCGATGAAATCATTGCGCACCAGGAATCCGACTGGCGTCGCGTGGCCGACTCCCTGCTGGCCCCGGTACCGTCGAACATTCGCGTCTTCTACCAGAAGCAGATGTCGCATCACCTGCTGCCCCACATGGGGCGCGAGTGGCTCGACTCGGTGACGCATGCGTTCCTGATCCGCGATCCGTCGGCGATGCTGGCATCGCTCGGCGAGAAGCTCGCCAATATCGATCTGCTGGCCACGGGTTTGCCGCAGCAGGTCGAGATCTTCGAGCACGTGATCCAGCGGACAGGCAAAGTGCCGGCCGTGCTCGACTCCGCCGACCTGCTCGAACGTCCCGAGCCGATGCTGCGTGCGCTGTGTGCAGCACTCGGGGTGCCGTTTACGGATCGCATGCTGTGGTGGCCGGCCGGGCGGCGTGAATCGGACGGTATCTGGGCCAGGCACTGGTACGACCGCGTCGAGCAATCGACCGGCTTCGAAGCGCCGCCACCGCCAGCGGCCGGGGTCGCCGCGATGACTCCGCTTCCCCCCGCCGTCGCCGAGATCGCGGCGCGGTGCCGTCCCTTGTACGAGAGGCTGCGCGCACACCGGCTGCGCGCCTGAGGTGATCCCTTGCTGCAGCAATTCGACGAACGCAATCGCAACCTGATCGTCAACGTCAGCGGCGAACTGGTGCATCGTGACCAGGCGCGCATCAGCCCGTTCGATTCGTCCGTGCAGGGCGGCGACGCGGTCTGGGAAGGGTTGCGGCTGTACGGCGGCCGCATCTTCCGGCTCGAGCAACACCTCGATCGCCTGGTGAATTCGGCCAAGGCGCTGGCGTTCTCGCAGATCCCGACGCGCGAAGCGATCACCCGCGAGATCCGTCGCACGCTCGAGGCCAACGGGATGTTCGATGGCGTGCACATCCGCCTCACGCTTACGCGCGGCGTGAAGGTGACCTCGGGGATGGATCCCCGGCTCAATACACAGGGACCGACTCTTATCGTGCTCGCCGAGCACAAGGCACCCGTGTACTCGAAGGGCGGCCTGAGCCTGGTGACCAGCAGCGTGCGGCGTTTCCCGCCCGACTGCCTGGACCCGAAGATCCACCACAACAACCTGATCCAGTCGATCCTCGCCAAGATCGAGGCGAACGTGGCGGGTGCCGATGACGCGCTGATGCTTGATCAGCGCGGCTTCATCGCCGAGACGAATGCGACACACGTATTCATCGTCGAGCGGGAACTGCTGCGCACGCCGCGGTTGGTCGCCTGCCCGGAGGGAATCACGCGCTCGACCGTGCTCGAACTCTGCCGCACGCACGCCATCCCGCACGAAGAGGTCGACCTGACGCTGACCCAGGCGTACTGCGCGGACGAGATGTTCTGCACCGGCACGATGGGTGAACTTGCGGCCGTTACGATGGTCGACGGCCGCCAGATCGGCGACGGCCAGCCCGGCCTGGTGACGCAACGCCTGTCGGCGCTATTCCGCGAGCTCACGGCGCGCGAAGGAATCGTTGTAACCCAGGCCCCGGCTCAGGCCTAGATCCCCGCCGCTGGCTGGCCGGTCTCAGTTCTTTGCCGATTCGCTCATGTAGTCGATTTCTTCGGCCGTCGAAATGCGACCAAGCGCGGCGTTGCGAAACGGAAAGCGCCCGAACCGGGCGATCGTCGTCTGGTGGTCCACTGCGTAGCGCGTCCAGTACTCGCTGCCGAGCATTGCGATGAGACGCACGGCCAGCGCCTGGTCGTCGGTGTTTTCGCTGTGTTCGAACGGCAGGTATGCGAACAGTCGCTCCCGTGGCGTCATCGCTCGATCAAGACCCTGTGCGACGATGCTGCGCGCGAGCTTGCGAGCATCGCATCGGACGCAAAAGCGCGCGGATCATCGCGGTAGAGGTTGCGTGAGAACTGGTCGAGCACCAGCACGGCGGCGAGCAGCATCCGCGGCGACGATGCCAGCGGCACGCCGCCATCCGCCGTGATGTCGCCGTACACCGTCAAGAAGCGCTGCCGGATGCGGTCGTCGACGGCGTCGTCGCGTACGAACCAGTCCCGCTCGGCCATTTCTTCGAACCAGAAATGCAGGACGTCCGTCACCCAGGCGGGTTCGTTGTCGATCACTTGCGTTCCAGCGACCGGGTGGTCATCGCGAGTTCCTGGTCAGGCTGATGCAGCAAGGTCGCGTGGAACGCGATGTGGTCCGGCATGAACGTCTGGATAAAGTAGTAACCATGGTCGTACTGCGCGTGACGCCGCAGCTGCAGCTTCTGTCCAGACCGCCTGCAGGCGTCCTCGAACAGGTCGGGCCGCAGTTGCTCGTCCAGGAATTTATCGCCCAGGCCCTGGTCGATCAGGATCGTGTCGGCACGCGGCGCCTGCTGCACCAGGTGCGTCGCGTCATAGGCCAGCCAGTCATTGCGATTCGCGCCGAGATAGTTGCCGAACGCCTTGTGGCCCCACGGCACGTGCGACGGCGCGACGATCGGTGCGAACGCCGACACCGAGCGGTACCGCGCCGGATTGCGCAAGGCGCAGACCAGAGCGCCGTGGCCGCCCATCGAGTGACCCATGATCGATTGCCGGTTCGTATCGGCCGTCGCGAATTCGCTCTTGATCAGCGCCGGCAGTTCGCGCGTAACGTAGCTGTACATGCGGTAGTGCGCCGACCAAGGCGCCTGCGTCGCGTCCACGTAGAACCCTGCTGCGAGGCCGAAATCCCAGCTGGCATCATCACCGGGCAGCCGCGGTCCACGCGGACTCGTGTCAGGAGCAACGAGCATCAGGCCATGCTCCGCCGCGAGTCGCTGCGCACCTGCCTTGGTCGGAAACGTCTCTTCCGTGCAGGTCAGCCCCGCGAGGTAATAGAGCACGGGCACGGGACCGGCTTGGGCCTGTGGCGGTTCGTACAACGCGAACCGCATCGGCCCCGCGCACTCGCTCGACTCGTGCTGGAGAAAGCGTTGGGTGCCGCCCCAGCACGCATGCTCTGAAATAAGCTTCAAGCGACAGCTCTCCGTAGACGAAAGGGGTTAGGGGATAGGGGATGGGGGTTAGTCAGAGGTGGGAAATTGGGGACGGAAATTGGGGACGCTCAAGGGAAATTGGGGACGCTCACCTATTACTCATATTG
Organism: uncultured Pseudomonadota bacterium; assembly: GCA_963748985.1. Classification (GTDB taxonomy): domain Bacteria; phylum Pseudomonadota; class Gammaproteobacteria; order Steroidobacterales; family Steroidobacteraceae; genus RPQJ01. The sequence continues at coordinate 96,835 of CAVVKQ010000012.1, read as the reverse complement.
CTCACCCCACTTTCAGTAGTTGATGAGTAATAGGTGAGCGTCCCCAATTTCCCTTGAGCGTCCCCAATTTCCTCTAACCCCTAACCCCCATCCCCTCAAAAGGTCACGACCGAGCGGATCGACTCGCCCGAATGCATCAGGTCGAACGCGTCGTTGATGCGGTCGAGCGGGAGCGTATGCGTGATCAGCGGATCGATCGCGATCTTGCCGTCCATGTACCAGTCGACGATCTTCGGCACGTCGGTGCGGCCGCGAGCGCCACCGAACGCCGTGCCTTTCCACGTGCGTCCCGTGACGAGCTGGAATGGCCGTGTCTTGATCTCCTGGCCCGAGCCCGCTACGCCGATGATGACCGATACACCCCAGCCGCGATGACAGCACTCGAGTGCCTGCCGCATCAGGTCGACGTTGCCGACACACTCGAAGCTGTAGTCGGCGCCGCCATCCGTCAGGGCGACCAGGTAGGGGACGAGGTCGCCTTCGACTTCCTTCGGGTTGACGAAGTGCGTCATACCGAATTTCTCGGCCAGGCGCTTGCGGGCCGGATTGATGTCGACGCCCACGATCTTGTTGGCGCCGGCAAGGCGCGCGCCCTGGATGACGTTGAGACCGATGCCCCCAAGGCCGAAGACCACGACGTTGGCGCCCGGCTCGACCCTGGCCGTGTTGATCACTGCGCCGATGCCAGTCGTCACGCCGCAGCCGATGTAGCAGATCTTGTCGAAGGGCGCGTCGTCGCGGACCTTCGCGACGGCGATCTCAGGCAGCACGGTGAAATTGGAGAACGTCGAGCAACCCATGTAGTGATGGATCTTCTCGCCGCCGAGCGAAAAGCGGCTGGTGCCGTCCGGCATCACGCCCTGGCCCTGGGTCGAGCGGATGGCCGTGCACAGGTTCGTCTTGTGCGAGGTGCAGCTCTTGCACTCCCGGCATTCGGGGGTATAGAGCGGGATCACGTGGTCGCCTTTCTTCAGCGACCTCACGCCGGGACCCACGTCCACGACGATACCGGCGCCTTCGTGTCCGAAGATGACCGGGAACAGGCCTTCCGGGTCACCGCCGGAGCGGGTGAACTCGTCCGTGTGGCAGACGCCCGTGGCCTTGATCTCGATCAGGACTTCGCCGGCCCTCGGTCCGTCGAGGTCCACCGTTTCGATGACGAGGGGCTTGCCAGCGTGATGGCAGACAGCGGCGCGGGTCTTCATGGTCGATGCTCCGATCGGTCGGCGGGGTGACGCAGGAGCCTAGCGCATCGATCGCCCGGTTGCAGCGACGGCCCTGGCCTGTTGCAACCTTTGGCGGCTCTGCTGCATCGAACTGACAACTGGAACTGCCCCGGCTGGAGGCCTCGCCATGAATTTCGTCACTCGCTGCGTCCTGACTGTCCTGTTTGCCTTCTCGGCCGTCGTGCTCGGGGATGCCGCACGGGCGGCCGACGACATCAGCAAGGTCAACGGCAGCGTGAAAATCGAGCCGGGCCAGCAGGTCGGTGACGTCGGCACCGTAAACGGCTCCGTGACCATCGGCGCCGGCGCCCGCGCCGGGGACGTCGAGACAGTCAACGGATCGTTGAAGATCGAGGACAAGGCCGTGGTCCGTTCTGCCGAGACCGTCAACGGCTCGATTACGGTGGGGGCCGAAGCCGAGGTTCATAACGGGATCGAGGCCGTGAACGGCAGCCTGACTCTGCGCAAGGACGCCAGGGTTGCCGGCGGACTCGAGAACGTCAACGGCTCGATGCTGGTCGAAGGCGCGCAGGTGGACGGCGGCATCGAGACAGTCAACGGCGACATCCGGCTCGCCACGGGCACGCGCCTGACGGGCGGCATCCACGTGGAAGAGCACAAGGCCTCGTGGTGGAAGGGCAAGGATTCCCGCAATCCGCGCATCACGATCGAGCAGGGCGTGACGGTCGAGGGCCCGCTGCACTTCGAGCGCGAAGTCGATCTGTACGTTGCGCCGGGCGTGAACCTGCCGCCGGTCGCAGGCGTGCAGCCGCAGCGTTTCACGCTGCAGTGAGGGAAGGGGTTGGGGGATAGGGGTTAGGGGATAGTCGGAACGACAGCCTCTGACTCGGCACCGGACCCAAGAGACTCAGTCGTAGAGCTTCGCGGCGGCTCGGAGTCCTGTCGCGACTGCTTTGCGCAGTGATTCCGGCCCGAGCACCTGCACTTCTGCACCGTACTTCAGGATGTCCATCACCAGTTCGGGCTCCTGCGAATATGGAAACCGCAGCAGGTACGTGCCGTCGAGTTGTGGCGTGCCGATCTGCTCCGGGTGCCAGGTTTCACGCGACACCCAGCGTGCGCTGCTTGCGCCGAACTGCAGCACGGCGTCCTGCGTTGCCGTTCCGGCGAAGATGCCGTAGCCGCTCGCGTAATGCCGTTCGAGCGTGTCTTCGCCGATCTCCTTCACTTCCCTTTCCGGCATCACCACCGCCGACTCGATGGCGTCGAGCCCGAAAGTCCGCAACGCCTGCCGCTTGTGGCACCACGCATCCAGGTACCAGTTGTCGCGGTAGTGGACGAGGCGTTGCGGCGAGACCTCGCGGTCGATGACTTCACCGTCCTGGCGGCGCTGGTGACGCAACTTGAGGCGCTTGCGTGTGAGCACCGCCGTGGCGATCGTCCGGAAGTGAGCGGGCGCCACGCGTCGCGATCCCATCGACAGGATTTTTATGCGCCGCGCGATGTCTTCCGCCGAATGCTCGCCCGATTCGAGCAGGCTCCGCAGCCGTTTGCGCAACGGCGCGATCAATTCGCTGAGCACGCCCGGCTGCAGGTTGCCGAGCAGGCGGTCCATCGTCAGCAGCGCCTGCAGTTCGTCCGCCGAGAACCAGAGACCCGGCAATTGCCAGAGCGTGCTGTCCGCGATGGCGGGATCGAAACCGTAGGCTTTCTGGTCGCGGTCGTACACGATCGGCGCGCGCATGCGGTCACGCAGGTACTCGAGGTCACGCTTGAAGGTCGCACGCGAGATGCCGAGTTCCGACATGAAGTCCTGCACGCTGACGAAGTGGCGACTCCGCAGCAGGTTCTGGATCTTGTAGAAGCGTTCGGTCCGTTCCATCTGTCACCGTCGTCGCAGGTAGTTCAGGGCGCGCGCACTCCGGCGCGCGTGGTCAGGTACACGGCGAATGTTCCGAGCCAGTGCCCGCCTTCGTAATGCTCGCCGGTCACGGCAGGAAGCGCCGCCGCAGCATGAGCCTCGGCGGCCGCGTTCAACGCGCCGATGCGCCGGTCGCCCTGCGGCAGCCCCGACGCGATCCCGAGCAGCATCCAGCTGCGGCTGAGGTTCAGGCCGTCGAGGTGCGCGAGTTTCGGGTCGCTGCGATCTGTCACCTCGGCGGGTGCGAGCCAGGGTTTCTTCGAGCTTGCCGGAATCACCGGCAGGAAACGGCGCAGCCACTCGCCATACTCGCGCGCCGGCAGGATGCGCCGCATGAGGTCGGCCTCGGCGAGGCAGGGCGACAGGAAGTCCTCGCCCGAGGGCTCGTAAGCCAGCGGGCAGTTCGTGTCGTTCGCATAGAACGCGCGCGCCTTCGATTCGATCAACGCCTGCATCCCGGCATCGCGGGTGACGCGCGCCCAGTCATGCACGAGCCCGAATGCGAAAGCGGTCTGGCTGTGTTCGCCGACCCGGATCGGATAGCGCAGCTTGGGCAACCAGCTGCGCAGGCGCTGGGCGGCCTCGACTTCGAGCGGTGCGAGTGCTTGCGACCACTGCCTGGCCTGCGGGTCATCCCACGCGCGCAGTTCCGCTGCCAGCAGCAGCAGCCAGGCCAGTCCGTAGGGCCGCTCGTACGACGCGCGCCCTGGTGTCTGGAAGTAGGTGACCTCGCCCGCGATGTGAGCGGGAGTCAGGCTCCGGGCAAGGGCCGCACGCGCATCCGCGGCGAACGGCGATTGTGGAAACTGCCGCGCGAGGCGTGCGAGCAGCCAGTGCCCGTGCACGGAAGAGTGCCAGTCGTAGCAGCCGAAGAACGCCGGTGCCAGTTCACGCGGCGGGCGTACGTCTGCGTCGCTGCCGAGCGTGTGCGAAATCTTGTTGGGGTACTCCATGTGCGCGCAATGCAGCGCCAGGTTCGCAAACCTCCCCGCTGCGGCTTCATCGAGCGCAGGCATGGCAATGCACACACCGTGCGGCGCGAGCAGGCCGATCAAACCGAGCGGTCGCACCGCGAGCGCGATGCGGGCCAGGAGTCCACGTTGCGAGGCCATGCGTTGACTCTCCGTCGATGAACCATCAGGCGGGGATCATAGCCCTGCCGTCAGCGCAACACGTTACCGTCCGCGTCGAGCACCTGCACGATGCCGAGCCCGAGCTGGCGAATGGGCGCCTCGATTTTCGACAGGTCGCCGACGATGACCCACGTGAGCGAGTCAGGTTGGAACGCCTGCGCCGCCGCTTGCCGTACACCAGCATCGGTTTGCGACTGGAGCCGTGCCCGCAACGTGCGCACGTAGTCGTCGGCCCGACCGAATCGCACGATGTCGCCGATGGCACCGCTGACGGCCGCGTTGGTCTCGTACTGTCCGGACAGCGCGCGCACGTCGCGTGTGCGTATCTTGTCGACTTCTTCCGGGGTGATTGGCTTCGCTGTGAGGAGATCGGACAGCTCGCGTTGGATCTCCCGGATCGATTCCACGGTCTTGTCGGTCTGCACCGGTGCCGAAAGCAGCCAGGGTCGCTGGCCACGCGTTTCCGTCAGGCTCGAGCGCGCGCCGTACGACCAGTGCTTGTCTTCACGCAGGTTCATGTTGATGCGCGACGTGAAGGTGCCGCCGAGCACTTCATTGGCCGTATTGAGTTCGATACGGTCCGGAGCGAGGCTCGACGGCATCAGCTGCCCGGCGAGGATCGAGGTCTGCGGTGCGCCTGGACGGTCGAGCAGGTAGACGCGCGTCCCGCTCGAACTGGTCGCGGCAGCAATGGCGGCACGAGGAGGGCTTGCGCCCGCCGGCGGTTGCCAGTCGCCGAAGTGCCGTTCGAGCAATGGCAGGATCGTTGCGGGAGTCACCGCGCCCGTCACGATGATCGTCGCATTGTCGGGTCGGAGGAAGTCCCGCTGGTAGGCGATGAGATCGTCGCGGGTCAGAGCGGACACGGACGCCTCGGTGCCCGATCCTGAAAACGGAATGGCGTAGGGATGGGCTGCGCCGTAAAGCAGCGGCGGCAGCACGCGCAGCGCAAGTGCATCCGGACTCATCTTTTCGCGCGCGATCCCGGCGATCCACTCCTTGCGCACACGCTCGATCTCGTTTGGCGGAAACGTCGGGCGTCGCACCACGTCGGCCAGCAGTGCGAGCGACGGATCCGCCTGATCGGTCATCATCGATACGGCGGCGAATGCCGTGTCGAGGCCCGCGGCGCTGGCAATCTGCGCGCCGAGCCGTTCCGCACGATCGGCGATCGCGAGCGAGTCGAGCTTGCCGGCTCCTTCGTCGAGCAGCGACATCGCAAAGCTCGCGGTACCCGGCTTGCGGCCCTGGTCGCCGACGAAACCGCCGTCGAACATCAAGGAGACACGGGCGACGGGCACGCCCGGTCGTGTCGCAATGATCACCGGAATGCCGTTGCTGAGCTGCGTGCGCTGCAGCTCGGGGAAGACAGTGTCCGGAAACTCGGAGGTGACCGGCGGACCGGGTTTGCGGTCGACGACGTCGGTCGCCGCCGCGGCAAAGGGCGGCTGGGGCAACACTTCGAGTGTGTAATCACCCTGCGAGAGCCACTGCCGCGCGACGCGCTGCAGGTCGGTCGGCTTCGCGGCATCGATCCATGCCAGCGACTCGTGGTAACAGCCCGGATCGCCTGCATACACCTCGCACGAGGCGAGCACGTCTGCCTTGCCGCCGAAGCCGCCGATGCGTTCCAGGCCGCGGACGAAGCCCGCGTGAATTGCAACTTTGGCCCGCGCGAGCTCGGCACTCGTCGGACCCTCGTCAATGAAGCGCTGCAGTTCCTCCATCATCGCCGCCTCGACGCGCGCGACGGGAACGCCCTGCTTGACGTCGGCCGAGAGCGTGAAGAGCCCGGCGATTTCGAGTGGCGACTGGCCGGCGCCAGCGCTGTCGGCCAACCGCTCGCGGTACACGAGACGCTCGTAGAGACGTGACGTCTTGCCACCGCCCAGGATCTCGCCGACGAGCCCGAGGTACTCCGAGTCGCGGGTATTGTCGGGCGGCGTGTTCCAGTGACGCTGCCAGCGTGGCTGCGCGACCTGGTCGTACATCGTCTCGCGACGACTGTCGGTGCGGGCTGCGATCCAGACGCCGGGCCGGGTAACCGCGGGGCCCGGAGCGATGTGGCCAAAATACCGCTCGGCCTTGGCGCGCGCCGTGGGCACGTCGATGTCGCCGGCCAGCACCAGGACTGCGTTGGCCGCGCCGTAATACGTTCGGAACCACTCGCGCACGTCGTCGAGCGTCGCGGCGTCGAGGTCTGTCATCGAGCCGATCGGCAGTGTGCGGTAGGGATGGCCCGGCGGGAAGCTCGCGCGGTACACGGTCTCGGACACGCGGCCGTAGGGACGATTCTCGCCCTGCCGCTTCTCGTTCTTGACCACGCCACGCTGCTCGTCGAGCCGCGGCTGCGTGACGACGCCGAGCAGGTGGCCCATGCGATCCGATTCCATCCAGAGCGCCAGGTCGAGCGCTGTCGTCGGCACGTTCTGGAAATAGTTGGTGCGGTCGAAGCTGGTCGTGCCATTCATGCTGGTTGCGCCGACCTGCTCGAACGGCTTGAAGTACTCGTCGTTGTAATGCTCGGAGCCCTGGAACATGAGGTGTTCAAACAGGTGCGCAAACCCAGTCTTGCCGGGCAGTTCGTTCTTCGAACCCACGTGGTACCAGAGGTTTACCGCCACGATCGGCGCCTTGCGGTCGGTGTGGACTACGACCGTCAGGCCATTCGCGAGGGTAAATTTCTCGTAGGGGATCAGTTCTTCGCCCGCCGGGCCGGGGATTGGCACAGACGTGGGCACGGTCTGCGTTGCACCCGCGACCGGGCCCAGCAGGCCCGCCCAAATGACCAGAAGCGCTCCCAATGGCACGCTAACCGTCGCCCGGTGTTCAAATTGCGACTCTCTGTTGCCAAAAAACATCATATACTCCGGGTGAAACTACCGAACGGGCCGGGGTGAATAGGGTCGCACCTGTCCGCTATGGTAAGACCTGATTTACCACACTGGACTTTGGACCACGATTACGCGGAAAATTGCGCCGTAGAGTTATGTCGCGTCCGTCCTGGGTGTGGTGACGGGCTGGTGGTCAGCGGCCGCCATTGAATTTATAATGCATGGCATAAAAGCCACAAGGAGAACGCCTCAATGTCATCTCGTTATCTCATCCCTTTGGCTGTTGCCGCAGCCCTCGCGGCCCCGGTCGCTGCCAACGCTCAAGAAGGCACATACGATCCGGGCAAGTGGTTGGTGCGCGTCGGCCTCTCGCAGATCAACCCTGACAAGGAAAACCTGGAAATTCCGGGTGCCGCCTTCTTAGTCGTCGACAGCGATATCACGCCGACCGGCACGGTCGAGTACATGATCACCCCGAACATCGGCACCGAGTTGCTGTTGGCGTGGCCGGCCACTCATGGCATCGACCTGAAAGGTTTCGCTCCCAACACCGACTCGCGTGTTGGTCAGGTTGACGTGCTGCCGCCGGTGCTGAGCCTCAACTGGCATTTCAACCCGAACGGCGTGTTCCGTCCCTACATTGGCGCGGGCGTGAACTACACGATGTTCTCGGGCGAAGAAACCCGCGGCGCGCTCGCCGCCACCCAGTTCACGCTCGACGACTCGATCGGCGCCGCCGGCCAGGTCGGTGTCGACATCGGCCAGCGCAACTGGTTCTTCAACGCGAACGTCCGCTACATCGATCTGTCCGCCGACATCGATCTGGGTGGTGACGATCTGGGCAGTGTCGACCTTAACCCGTGGGTGTACGGTATCCACATCGGTTATCGCTTCGGCCATATGATCCCGCCGGCCCCGGTGGCCGCCCCGGTCGTCGCGCCGCCGCCCCCGCCGCCGCCCCCGCCCGCCAAGTGCGCGGACACGGATGGCGATGGCGTCTGCGACGAAGCCGACAAGTGCCAGGCCACCCCGGCTGGCACGAAGGTCGACTCGGTCGGCTGCCCGCTCGAGCAGACCCTCAAGCTCCTGTTCGACTTCGACAGCGCCGAGCTGCGCGCCGAGTCGATCACGGAACTCGAGCGAGTCGTGAAGTTCATGGGTGACGTGCCGTTCGCCAAGGCAATGGTCGAAGGTCACACCGACAGCGTCGGTGCGGAAGCCTACAACCAGGCCCTGTCGGACCGTCGCGCCAAGGCCGTGTTCGACTACCTGTCGTCGCGCGGTGTTGACCCGGCTCGCTTGAGCTCGATCGGACACGGCGAACTCAAGCCGATCGCCGACAACGAGACGGCCGAAGGCCGCCAGCTGAATCGTCGCGTCATGCTGATCCGCACGGATTCGGGCATGTAATCGACGCTGCAACCGCCCGCGGGTTGCCAACGAGGCCTCGTCGCGCAAGCGGCGGGGCCTTCGTTTTTTCTGACTGGTTGAATCTACTGGTCCGCTCCCGCCTAATTGCAGTTATTCGGACATAAAGGAACGGTCATGAAACTGGCATTCACGAAGGTATTGCTGCTCTGTGTCGTCGCATTGCAGGGCGTCGCGGCATCCGCTGCGCCTGCGACGGACGAAAAGGCTCTGCATGCGGCGGTCAATGGCGAATGGCGCACGGACGAAGCCAGGGCGCGGGACAAGTACCGTCACCCGGTCGAATCGTTGACCTTCTGGGGCTTGCAGCCTGGCATGACGATCCTGGAGATCCAGCCAGGTTCGCAGTCGTGGTGGACCGACATCCTTGCGCCCTACGCGAAGATGACGGGCGGCGCGTTCTACGTGACAGGCGCCGACCTGGCGAATCCCAAGCTGTCTGACGGTGCGCGCAAGACGCGCAGCAGTTTCGAGGCGCGTTACCTGGCCAAGCCGGAATTGTACGGCGACGTGCGCATCCTGAACTGGGGCGACGTGTCGAAGACGCTGCCGGCCGAAAAGTTCGACTTCATCCTTACGGCACGCTCGATCCACGGCTGGATGCAGGACGAACCGAACTCCGTGCACGACACGTTCGTCGAGTTCCACAAGGCGCTGAAGCCGGGCGGCATCCTGGCCGTCGAGCAGCATCGCGCCAAGGCCGGCACGACGCCGGAGAAGCCGGATACCGGTTACGTCACAGAGGCGTATGTGATCGAGGAGGCAAAGAAGGCTGGCTTCACGCTGTTGGGCAAGTCCGAGATCAATGCCAACCCGAAGGACTCGACGGATCACCCGTTCGGCGTGTGGACGCTGCCGCCGAACCTGCGTTCGACTCCTTACAGTGCAGGCAAAGCCGAGGATCCGACCTTCGACAAGAGCAAATACGCCGCGATCGGCGAGTCGGATCGGATGACGCTGAAGTTCATCAAGAAGTGAAAGGAAGGGGATAGGGGTTAGGGGTTAGGGGTTAGGGGTTAGTCGGAAGCGCTTCGCGCCAAGAGCCCTCACCTGCATGGCCTGCGACCTCTCGCTTGAATGGGAGAGGTAATCCGGCATCTACGCCGCACCTCCGACTAACCCCTAACCCCTATCCCCTAACCCCTTCCTAGATCTCCTCCGCCTGCGTCCGGATCGCCCCGCACGGGCACTCCGAGACGCACAGCCCGCAGCCCTTGCAATAATCGTAGTTGAACGCGTAGCGGTTGCCAGCGCCGAGCTTGATGACCGCGTTATCCGGGCACACGCCGTAGCAGTTGTCGCACTCGAAGCAATTGCCGCAGCTCAGGCAGCGCCGCGCTTCGAACTGCGCGGTCGCGGGATCGAACCCGCCGACGACTTCCTCGAAGGTCGACTGCCGGCGCACCATGTCCAGCACCGGACGCTGCGCTTTCGGCGCATCCGAGTAGTACCAGGTGTTGAGCTTGTCGAACGAGGCGATTTCGGGGCGCGGCGGATGCGTCCACGCTTCGCCGCGCAGCCAGGCGTCGATGTTGCGGGCGGCGAGCTTGCCATGACCGATGCCGACCGTGACCGTGCGCTCACCCGGCACCATGTCGCCACCGGCGAAAATGCCGGCATGGCCCGTCATCATGTTCGCGTCGACCTTGACCACGCCGCCGTCGATCTCAAGGCCCGGCACGCCGTCGAGCAGCGAAAGATCCACGTCCTGGCCGAGCGCGAGCACGACCGAGTCGGCTTCCAGCGTTTCGAACTCGCCGGTCGGTTGCGCCATGCCTTTGTCGTCGAGCGTCATCTTCTCGACCGTGATCGACGACTCGCCGGCTTCACGGATCGTCGACAGCCACTTCACCAGCACGCCTTCCTGCAGCGCTTCTTCGAGTTCGGCGTCGTGCGCCGGCATCTTTTCGCGTGTGCGCCGGTAGACGATCACCGATTCCTCGGCGCCGAGTCGCTTGGCCGTCCGCGCGACGTCGAGGGCGGTGTTGCCGCCGCCGTACACCACCACGCGGCGGCCCAGCAGCGGCCGCTCTTCGCCTTCCATGCTGCGCAGGACGGCGACCGCGTCGAGCATCTTGCCGGCGCTGCCGGCCGGCAGGTACGCGCGCTTGGCGATGTGCGCGCCCACGGCGAGGAACACTGCGTCGAAGTGCCCATCGCGCTTTGCCGCCTGCACGTCGGACACCTTTGCATTCAGTTCGATCGCCACGCCGAGCGCGACGATGCGCGCGATCTCGGCATCGAGCACTTCGCGTGGCAGCCGGTACTTCGGGATGCCGAAGCGCATCATGCCGCCGGCGAGCGGACCCGCCTCGCGGATCGTCACGGTGTGCCCCAAACGCGCGAGCTGGTACGCGGCGGATAGCCCCGACGGACCGGCTCCCACCACCAGCACGCGCATCCCCGTGGACTTCGTGGCCGACCTGAATTTCCAGCCGTGCTTGAGCGCCTCGTCGCCGATGAACCGCTCGATCGCGTTGACGCCGACGCACTCGTCCAGCTGTGCACGATTGCACGCCGTCTCGCACGGGTGGTAGCAGACGCGACCCATGCACGCCGGCAGCGGATTCGCTTCGGTGAGCAGTCGCCATGCCCTTTCGTAGTCGCCGGATTCGGCATGGAACAGCCAGCCCTGGATATTCTCGCCCGACGGGCACGCGTCGTTGCACGGTGGCAAGCGGTCCACATAGACCGGACGCACGGTGCGCCACGACCCCGTGTGGTTGGCGAGGCTCGAGCCAGGGTCGAGCGTGATTGCAAACGGCTTCTTCACTGCGCGTCCTCCGCGTGGCCCACCAGGCCGAAGCGCTGCACGTTGCGATCTGCCAGCGCCTGGATCCGTGCGACGAGGTCGGCATGGCCCGGTGGCTTGAACAGGTGGGCGAACCGGGTTTGCGGCCGCAAGTAGTCCTCGACCGGCAACTGCCGCCGGATCTTCGACACGTTCTTCACCTCACCGTGCTCGGCCTCGAACACCGGAAACAACGCCGTTTCCATCGCGAGTCGCGCCATCTTGATGGTCTCGGCGGAACCGTGACCCCAGCCGAGCGGGCAGGGCACGAGCACGTGGATGTAGCGCGCGCCGCGGAATTCCATCGCCCGCCGTACCTTGGCTTCGAGATCGCGCAGCTCGGCGACGGTCGCCGTCGCGACGTATGGAATCTCGTGCGCCATGGCGATGAGCGGCAGGTTCTTGCCCTGGCCGAAACGCGCGCCGGTCGATTCTCCAACCGGCATCGTCGTGTTGGTTCGTGCAGCCGGCGGCGTCGCCGACGAACGCTGCACGCCCGTGTTCATGTACGCCTCGTTGTCGTAGCAGATGTAGAGCACGTCGTCGTTGCGTTCGAACATGCCCGACAGGCAGCCGAAACCGATGTCGGTCGTTCCGCCATCGCCACCCTGCGCGACGACACGCACGTCGCGCTTGCCCTGCACGCGCAGCGCTGCCGCAATGCCGGTGCCAACGGCGGCTGCATTGCCGAACAGCGAGTGTATCCAGGGAATCTGCCACGACGTTTCGGGGTAGGGTGTGGAGAACACCTCCAGGCAGCCGGTGGCGTTGGCCGCCACGAGCTGCCGGTTCGTCGCCGCCATCGCGGCGTCGATGGCATAGCGCGCGCCGAGCGCCTCGCCGCAACCCTGGCACGCGCGGTGTCCCGAATTGAGCGAGTTGGTGCGCTCACGTCCCGATTGCACGGAGCGCTGCGCTTCCGGCAGCAGCCGGTTGCCGACGGTGAAGGTACCGGTCTGGTAGAAGCGAATGGGTTGGTAGCTCATGCGTTGCGCCTCATCCGTTCTTCGCGGCGACGACGCCGAGGTCCTTGAGGATCCCTTCCGCGATCGGCCCCGAGCGGCGTTGCACGCGCTCGCGTTCCAGCACGCGGTCGACCAGTGCCCGATCGAGATCGAGGAACGTGAGCGGCTCGAGCGAGTCGGTCAGCGCCCGCTCGAAGACGCGGTGCAGTGAACCGCGCGTGATCGATCGACCACCGAGCCCGGCGATCACCGTGTGCACGCGATCCGGCGAGCCCGAGAACGATGCTGACACATTGTTGCCGACGATGCCGCCCATGCCCACCGCCAGGCTCTTTTCCAGCACGACTACACGCTGCGCCCGTTGCAGTGCATTACGCACCGCGACGGACGGCCACGGCCGGAAGCACGTGATGCCGAGCACACCGATCTTGTGCCCCTGCTCGCGCATTTCGTCGACGGTGTCCTTGATCGTGCCCAGCACGGACCCGAGGGCGACAACGATCACGTCGGCGTCGCTGGTGCGGTATTCGTGCACGAGCCCGCCACTGGGACGGCCGAACACGCGTCGAAACTCGTCCGCCCACGCGGGAATAAGTTCGAGTGCCTGCTGCTGCTTGGCGTGCGCGAGGTAGCGCACTTCCATGAACGCTTCGGGACCGACCATGGCGCCGATCGACACTGGATCCGCGGGATCGAGCACCTGCCGCGGCTCGTACGGCGGCAGGTACGAATCCACTTGTGCCTGTGTCGGCATGTCCACGCGTTCGTAGGCGTGCGTCAGGATGAAGCCGTCCATGCACACCATGACCGGTAGCGAGAGTTCTTCCGCAAGCCGGAAGGCCTGGATGTGCAGGTCGAGCGCTTCCTGGTTGTCCTCGGCGAAAAGCTGCAGCCAGCCGCAGTCGCGCTGGCTGAGCGCGTCGGTGTGATCGTTCCAGATGTTGATCGGCGCGCCGATCGCGCGGTTTGCAACAGTCATTACGATCGGCAGGCCGAGCCCCGCCGCGTTGTAGACCGCTTCGGCCATGAACAGCAATCCCTGGCTTGCCGTCGCCGTGTAGGCGCGGGCCCCGGTCGCCGAAGCGCCGATCGCAACGGACATGGCCGCGAACTCGGACTCGACGTTGATGAACTCGCATGGCGTCAACTCGCCGGCATCCACGCGCCGGCCCAGCGCCTCGACGATGTGGGTCTGCGGCGAGATCGGGTACGCGCAGATGACCTGCGGGCGGCAGAGCGCGATGGCTTCCGCGACCGCGGCCGAACCTTCAACCTGTTTCAGCACCAGCGGCCTCCTTCTTCAGTTCGCGCTGCACGAACTCAAAGGCTTCAGTGGCCGCGGCTACGTTGCCGGCCGCGACCTTGGGCGGGAACTTTTGCGCCGATAGCGGCGGTGACCGACTCGAGCGAGACGCGACCCGTCAGCGCAGCAAAGCCGCCAAGCAGCGAAGCGTTCGGCAGGGGGCGACCGACATGGCGCATGGCGATCTCCGTGGCTGGCACCGTGCACAGGTGAGTCGCGCTGAATTTCTGGGCGAACTCGGCGAGGCCGAGATCCTCGAACGTCCGCGCAGTGTTGATCAATATGTAGCCGCCGGGCTGGAGGCCACCGAAGACGTCGACCTGGTGGAGCAGGGTGGGGTCCTGGATGATCAGCGCGTCGGGGGCGAGGATGGGCTCGCGCAGCCGGATCGGGCGGTCGTCGATGCGACAGAAGGCAACCACCGGCGCCCCGGTCCGCTCCGAGCCGAAGCTCGGGAAGGCCTGTGAGTGCCGATCCTCGCGGAACGCCGCTACCGAGAGCAACTCGGCCGCCGTCACCACGCCCTGGCCGCCCCGGCCGTGAATCCTGATCTGGAACATGTTCCTCCCCGCCCGTCCCGGGCCCGGAAACGACCATGCCTCGGAACGGCGGGAATGGGCATCGTGTATGTCACGGATGGGGTGGTCGCAACCGTGCAAAATTGCGAAACTGCGCCCTCGCACAGGGCGGACCGGGTCCCTCAGGTCCGCCCATTCACTGACCCACTTGCGGAAGATCTCATGACCCGACCGTCCCGGTTCGCGCTGCTTGCGTCCTCTCTGCTCATGGCTGGCTGGGCTGTCGCTCCCGTGGGCCTGCTGGCTGCCGCCGTGCCGGCCGCTGCCGAACGCGCGCAGGCCGAGTCGAAGAAGCTCAATACGATCCTCGAGGAGTACTTCGAGGAATACCTGCTGCAGAACCCGATCCTGGCGACCTCGATCGGCGATCCGCGCTACAACGACCGTTTTGTCGTCGGCATCAGCCCGGCCGCCATCGCCGCCGACGAGAAGCTGCAGCGCGACTACCTTGCCAAGGTGCAGACGGTCGACCGTTCGGCGCTCGCCGGACAGGACCTGCTCTCGTACGATGTGTTCAAGACAGCCCGCGAGCGCGAGATCGAGGGTCTCAAGTTCCCGGACGAGTTGATACCGCTCAATCAGTTCTATTCGACGCCGAACAGTTTTGCGCAGCTCGGGTCCGGCAACGGCATGCAGCCGTTCAAGACGGTGCAGGACTACGACAACTTCCTCAAGCGCCTCGATGGATTCGTCGCCTGGGCCGACCAGGCCATCGTCAACATGAAGGAAGGCGTGCAGCGCGGCTACACGCTGCCGAAGGTGCTCGCCGAGCGCACGGTGCCGCAGCTAGAGGCGCACATCGTCGCCAAGCCGGAGGAATCGCTGTACTGGGGCCCGATCGCGAGGATGCCGGCAGACTTTTCCGCGGCCGACCGCGAGCGCCTGACCAAGGCTTATCGCGCGGCGATCGATACCAAGGTCGTCCCCACCTATCGCAAGCTCCGCGATTACATGCGCGACGAATACCTGCCGAAGACGCGCCTCAGCGACGGCATGGAAGGCCTGCCGAACGGCAAGGCCTGGTATGCCTACAACGTGAAGCGCATCACCACGACGGACTACACGCCCGAGCAGATCCACCAGCTGGGCCTCGATGAGGTAAAGCGCATTCACGGCGAGATGGAAGGCGTGATGAAACAGGTGGGCTTCAAGGGCACGCGCAACGAGTTCTTCAAGCACCTCAACACCGACCCGCAGTTCTTCTTTGATAACCGCGACGACCTGATCGCCGGCTACGACGCGATCCGCAAGCGCGTGAACCCGCAGCTGCCACAGCTGTTCGAGATCCTGCCGAAGGCCGACTACGAAGTTCGCGCCGTCGAGCCCTTCCGTGAGAAGAGCGCGGCGGGCGGGCAGTACCAGGCCGCGAACGAGGATGGCACGCGCCCCGGTATCTTCTACGCCAACGCGTACGACCTGCGTGCGCGCCCGAAGTGGGCGATGGAGGCGCTTTCGCTGCACGAGGCGAATCCGGGCCACCATTTCCAGATTTCGATCCAGCGTGAACAACAGGGCCTGCCGAAGTTCCGCCGGTTCGGCGGCTACACCGCCTACAGCGAGGGCTGGGCCCTGTACGCCGAATCGCTGGGCCAGGCACTCGGCATGTACACCGATCCGTACCAGTACTTCGGCCGCCTCGAAGCCGAACTGTGGCGCGCCATCCGCCTCGTCGTCGATACGGGCCTGCACTCGAAGGGGTGGACCCGTGAGCAGGTGCTCGAGTACATGGACGCGAACAGCTCTGCGGCCGAAGCGCGCCGCGTCTCGGAGACCGAACGCTACATGGCAATCCCGGGCCAGGCGCTCGCGTACAAGATCGGCCAGCTCAAGATCAGCGAGCTGCGCGCGCGCGCCGAGAAGGAACTTGGGCCCAGGTTCGACGTCCGCAAATTCCACACGGCCGTGCTGATGGACGGCGCGCTGCCACTCGACGTGCTCGAAGCCAAGGTCGATCGCTGGATCGCGAGCCAGCGTTGAAATCGGGGAGCGATCCAGTGCGCAGCAACGTTGGAACCGTCCGTGTCGTTCACGGAACCTCGTCGGTGGTCACGGCATGGCGCGCCGCCGGGCTGGCGCTTGGACTGGTCTTCGGTGCCGTTGCGACTGCTGCAGCGCCCGAGGTCCCCGGCGCCAACCAGATCGTGTCGCGCACGCTTCCGAACGGCATGAAGGTCGTGGTCTGGCCGGACAAGGACATCCCGAACGTCGCGATGTACACGTGGTACCGCGTCGGCAGCCGCAACGAGCGGCCGGGCATCACGGGCATTTCGCACTTCTTCGAGCACATGATGTTCAACGGCACGAAGACCCGCGCGCCCGGTGAATTCGATCGCGTGATGGAAGCCGGCGGCGGCCGGAACAACGCCTACACCAGCTCGCGACGTCACCGTGTACCAGAACTGGTTTCCCAGCTCGGTCACCGGTCTCGTCCTTGATCTCGAGTCGGATCGCATGCGCAATCTCGACTTCGACGCCGGGAAGGTCGAAAGCGAGCGCGGGGTGGTGTATTCCGAGCGCCGCTCGTCGGTCGACAACGACAACTTCGGCACGCTGATCGAGCAGATGCAGGCAACCGCATACGTCGCGCACCCGTACCAGATACCAACAATCGGCTGGCCCTCCGACATCGAAAGCTGGAAGGTCGCGGACCTGCAGGACTACTACCGGCAGTATTACGCGCCGAATAACGCGGTGATGTTCATCGTGGGCGACGTCGATCCGGAAGCGGTGTTCGAACTGGCCGACCAGTACCTGGCCAGCATTCCGGCGCAGCCCGCGCCGCCCGCCGTCACCACGAAGGAGCCGCCGCAGCTCGGCGAGCGCCGCCTCCGTATCGAGCGCGATGCGCAGACGCCGTTGATTGCCATGGCTTGGCACACGGCCGCAGCGTCCGCTCGCGAGGCACGGGTGATGGAAGTGCTGTTGTCGATTCTCGGCGATGGCGACTCGTCGCGGCTCTATCAGCGACTGGTCGAGCAGGAGCAGGCCGCAGTCGACGTCGGCACGCAGTTCGACGCCGGTTTCGATCCGGGTCTGGCCTGGGTCTATGCGGTCGTGCCGCCAGGGGGCGACGTTTCACGCACGGAAAGGATCATCGACGAGGAGATCGCGCGGCTCGCGCTGGAAGGCCCGACGCCGGCGGAAATCACCAAGGCCCGCAACCAGGCACTGGTCGGTTTCTGGCATGGGCTCGAGACCATCAGTGGCAAGGCGCAGGCACTCGGCCAGTACGAAGTCTTTCATGGCGACTACCGCAAGCTTTTCGGCGCACCGGCCGAGTACGAAAGCATCACCGCGGAGGACGTGAAGAACGCGGCAGCCACGGTACTGCGCCGCGAAAACCGCACGGTCGGCGTGCTGGAACCAAAAGTCGAGACGACGGCGTCGGCCAGGGAAGGTGCGAAGTGACTTGCCTCGCGGCTTTGCGCGCATTCGCGCTGACCTGCGTACTGCTGCCGGCCGCGCTCGCCTTCGGAGCCGACGGCGTCAAGCTGCCGGAATTCCGATCGGCGACGCTGCCGAACGGCGCGGTCGTCGCCCTGGTCGAGAAACGCGACACACCCTTGGTGTCGATGAACGTCACCGTCCGCGGCGGTGGTCTCGGCGACCCGCCCGGCAGGGACGGCACGGCGTCGCTCTACACCGACCTGATCCAGAAGGGCGCGGGCAATCGCAATGCCGCGCAATTCGCTGAAGCCATCGAGAACGTGGGCGGCTCGCTGTCAGCCGGTGCGGGCACCGAGAGCATCGGGGTCAGCGCCAGCTTCATGTCCCGCGACGTGGACCTGATGCTCGAACTGGTCGCCGACGTGCTGCAACGCCCCCGACTCGACGCCGCCGAATTCGAGAAGGCGCGCACGCTGGCCGTGCAGTCGATCGTGGCGGCAAAGGATTCGGACCCGCGCGCACTGATGAACAGCTACGGCGATGCGTGGCTGTTCCGCGGCCATCCGTACGGGCGTTCCGTGGGCGGCAGCGAGGCGTCGCTGGCAGCGGTCACGCTCGACGACATCAAGCGCTATTACGCCGGGCAGGTGGGCGGTGACCGGCTGATCATCACGGTGGTCGGCGACTTCGACTCCGCGACGATGCTGCAGAAACTCGAGCGTTCATTCGGCAACTGGCGCAAGGCCGGTGCACCCCTGCCATCCGTGCCGCTTCCTGCCAGGGTGACCGGCCGGTCGGTGCTCCTGGTCGACAAGCCCGGCGCGACGCAAACGTATTTCTGGCTCGGCAACGTCGGTGCCTCGCGCACGGATCCTGCGCGAACCGCGCAGTCGGTGGTCAATACCGTCTTCGGCGGACGCTTCACGTCGATGCTCAATACCGAGCTGCGTATCAAGAGCGGGCTCACCTATGGCGCCAGTTCGTCCTTCAGCCGGTCCTCGCAGCCCGGCTCGTTCCACATAGCGTCGTATGCCGAGACGGGCAAGACGACGCAGGCGATCGACATGGCGCTCGAGACGCTGGCGCGGCTGCACCAGGACGGTCTCGACGCCGGCCAGCTGCAATCGTCGCAGAGCTACATGCTCGGCCAGTTCCCCCCGTCGATCGAGACCAACGGGCAGATCGCGGCGCGCCTCGCCGACTTGCTGTTCCATGGCCTCGGCCCGGAGGACGTCGACGAGTACGCGGCGCGGGTGACGAAGGTCGATGGGGCTGCCGTGCTCAGCACGATCGGGCAGTCGTTTCCGCAGCCGGAGAATCTCGTGGTCGTGCTGATCGGCGACGCTGCGAAGATTCGCGACGCGGTGAAGAAGTACGGCCCGGTGACCGAGATGAAGATCACCGACCCGCGCTTCATTCCGGCGACGAAGTGAAGCAGCGCACGGCGCTGATTGCGGGCGCGTCTGGTCTCGTCGGCAGCGAGTGCCTGCACCGCCTGCTCGCATCCGATGCGTATGCGACGGTCACGGTCGTGACGCGTCGTTCGCTCGGCGACGCCGCAAAGCACCCCAAAGTCTGCGAAGTCGTCGTCGATTTCGCGCAGCTCGACCGCGTCAAGGCCGAGCTACGCGCTGACCACGTGTTCTGTGCGCTCGGCACGACGATCCGCAAGGCGGGATCGCAAGCGAAATTCCGGCAAGTGGACTTCGACTACCCGCTGCGCCTTGCGCAGCTGACGCTCGCCCACGGCGCGCGGCATTTCTCGCTCGTGAGCGCACTCGGTGCCAGCTCGAAGTCGGGAGTGTTCTATTCCCGCGTCAAGGGCGAGCTGGAAGACGCGTTGCGGGCGATGGGATGGCCCAGCCTGTGCCTGTTGCGGCCGTCCGTCATTGCCGGCGAACGCCAGCAGTCGCGGCCGCTCGAACGCGTGAGTGAAGTGCTGCTCAGGTTCGGGCCGGCGACCTATCGGCCGGTTGCAGCCGGCAGGATTGCGGCGGCCATGATAGCCACCGCCAAACGCGAGCCGCGCGGCGTCACCATCATTGAGTCCCGCGACATCACCAGGGTTCCCGGCTGACTTCTTGCAGGACGCGGACGCGGCCACGGCCATGATTGCCTGGCGGCCCTGACCAGTCCGTCCGAGGCCTGGGCTACGGCGTGTACCAGATCGGCGATGTGTACGCCCGTTCCTGCAGCGTCATCGTCGTGCCGGGCAGTGGCTGGATGCCGAAGCGATTGGCGTCATACGCAGTCCAGCGCGGTGTTGGAATCTCGAGCACGCGCGCGTAGTAGAACGCGCGCTGCTTTGCGTCGAACGCCGGGTCCTGCCAGACGGTGATCAGTTCCGGATCGCCGATCGTGTTCGTCCAGGATGCATCCGTCACGTCGACGGTGCTGCCGACGGCCGGCAGTCTTGCCGTCTGTGCCGGGCTTGCGCTTGTCGGCATCGCCCCAGGCGACGTCGTAGACCTGTTCGTGCAATGTGCCCTTGGCGTCCATCCAGCCCTTCACGATCTGGATGCGGTCGAGGTTTGCACCCAGCGGGTCCTTCATCGCCGCGACCAGGAACGTGGGTGCCTTGCCGGCGGACCCTTGCCGAGGTCGCCACCCATCGGTACGCCTTTCGCGTAGCCGATCGCCGCGGGCAAGCGATTCATTGCATCCCTGGCCTGCGAAGTCCCAGCCGCCGAAGAACCGGACGATCATGCGGGGCCCGGTTGTCGCGTAGGTCTCACGTCGCTGCATCGCATCGAACAACGCTGCGCGCGTGTTGTCCGTTGCCCACACCGCGGCGAAACCGGACGCCGAGACTTCCCAGTCCATCACCTTCACGCCGGTCGACGGATTGTCGAAGAAGGTCTTCGTCATCCGCTCCGGGCTCGGCTCCTGCGGCGCCGTCTTGCCGAAGAAATTGTCTTCTTCCATGGCGGCGAGCCCGGTGTGCGCGTCGCTGCTGCCGATCAGGCCGAACTTGAACGGGATTCACCCCGAGCTTCTGCTCCAGCGCGAGACCGTTCTTGAGTGCAGTACGCGCGTACTCGAACTGCAGCATGTCCCTGGACTTGGCCGCGCTGCCGTCGAGGTTGCCCTTGTCCCACTTCTCGAAGTTGGCGAACTCGTCGTTGGGCGAGAGGAACGGATGTGACTCGCCGTCGCCCTTGGTCTGTGTCGTCTCGTACAGGCGCTCCCAGCGGTTGCGCGTCTCGGCATAGGCGCGGTCCACCGGTTTGCCGAACGCTTCCACGGTGGGGAACATCAGGCCATTCGACAGGTTGCCGTTGTGCGCGATCGCGAGCACCCTGCCGCCGGTCTTCTGCTCGTACGAGGCCATCCACTTCCAGAGGTCGACCGGGTTGTCGCTGCCGAGCGGCTTCATCGTCGTGAACGGTTCGACGGTGCTGGCCCTGGACGCGTCATCACGGAAGATCACGTTGCGGTGAAGGTTGTTGCCGCCCGTGTTGGACGTCCATTCGTAGCCGATGAACGCCGTGAAACGACCCGGATCGTTGGCTTCTTCCGCCGCCTTGATCGTATCCTGCCAGGCTCCCTGGTAGGCCTTCGTGCCGGGCAGCGGCATGATCGCCTTCGAGATCGTGCCCTTGCCGAAGCTCTGGATGATGTCCATCGCGGCGGCGGCGCCCTGGCCGGCGTAGATCATGTCGTGCCATTTCCTGCCCTGTGGGTCGGCCATCATGTCCGGTCCGCCCGCCATGATCAGCGGAAAGAAACCCATGCCGTCCGAGTGGTCCGCGACGACGAGGAAGTCGAGCGGACGGGACAGCTTCACGGGCTGTCCGCTCGACGACTTCACCTCGTTGCCCTTGGCGAAGACGTAAGCGTCGCGCGGGGTGAGTCTCGCGCCGAACGCTCCCGCGTCCATCGAGAACGACGTATGCAGGTGGGTGTCGCCGAAGTAGGGGCGCGTCGGGAAGTTGCGTCCGGCATAGGGCGAGTAACCGGCCTTGGCAGGAAATGCCTTCTCCAGCGCAGCCTGGTCGGGCTGGCCTGCTTCAGTGTCGGCCCTGACTGCCGATGCCAGGAACAGAGTCGCAGCGATGGCGGCGCACAGGCAGGAACGGTCGACTTGGAGTTCTGGCAGAAAGCCGCAGCAGGTTCGGTGCATGGTCGGTGAGCCTCGTTTTGTGAGTCGAGCGGCTCGTGGCATGAACCAGTGACGCCTCCTCTCAGTCTGCGGACACGCCGCATTGGCCGTCAACGTCTTCGGGTCCGGCTTTCGACGTGATCTCTACGTTCTGGGGGAATCCGGCGGCGTCGGGCTGACCTCACGTCTGCTGGCGCGGCCGACTGTGCCACAGTTGCCTGCGCGGGCGCCGGGAACCACTGCTCCTTCGGCACGAACTTCTTGTCGGCCGGGTCCGCCTCGTAATTGGGCGACATGATCTGCACGCCGAACTCGTTGAAGACGTCCTGGATGTGCGCGTGCAGTTCGTTGAGCACGACGAACTTGAGCTTCGGTTCCGCCACGCAGACGATGAGCGTGTACTCGACGTAGAAATCCTGCAGTGCCGTCTGCAGCACCCGTGGCGGCGGGTCCTGCGCGATTCGCGACGTGCGTTCCGCCGCCATCTGCAGCATGGCGTGCACCTGCCGCCACGGCGTGTCGTAACCGATGGTGACCGACGTCGTGACCCGCATGCCGCCATTCGCCACCAGGCGCGAGAAATTGCGCGTCACGTTGCTGGCCAGGTAGGCATTCGGCAACGTGACTTCGACGTTGCGCAGCGTTTCGATGCGGGTCGTCAGGAAGCCGACGGACGTCACCGTGCCTTCGGTGTCTCCCACCTGCACGAACTCGCCCGGACGCAGCGCCTTGGTGTACATCAGCATCAGGCCGCTGACGGCCTGGTTCACGACGCCCGACGCGCCGATCGACAACATCAGGCCGACAAACACGCCGATGCCCTTGAAGGCTTCGCTGTCGCTGCCTGGCAGGTACGGATAGGCCGCGACGAGCGAGAACAGCCAGATGACTGCCGTCAGCAACTTCCCGGTGGGGCGCGCCGTCGTTTCGTCGATCCAGCCGACGTTGATTCGTCCGCCTGGACGCCATCGAAGAATGCGCGCACGACGCGCACGATGAAGCGGGTCACGAAGAAGATCAGCGCGACGAACAGCAGTCCGGGCACGCCGCTGAGAATGTTGTGACCGAAGCGCCCCAGCGCGCCCAGCAGGTTGTCGAAGAGGCCCTCGCCCCAGGGTCGCGTGTAGGGGAAGAACTCCAGCACCAGCGCCGCCCACTGATAGACGATGAGCAGGGCGGCCGCCCACGCGGCCAGCTTCACCGGCACGACCGCGAGGTCGGCGATGCCGGACTTGCCCACGACCTGGCGGCTCCAGACCGGCGCCAGCTTCTCGGATCGCAGTTCGACGAACGCGCGTATCCGTCGCGACGTGCGCGCATAGCCACGCACGATCAGCCACAACAGGAACGCCAGGACGATCGTTGCGAGCACCGAGTAACCGGTTGCCTTGAGCATTGCCTGGGAGTCGCGACTCTCCCGCATCTCGTCCAGCGCCTGCTGCAGGTTGCGGACTGCGGCGTTGGCCGCCATGGCCGGCGTTTCGCCTGCCTCCTGGTTGGCATCGCCGTCGAGGATGCGGAACGCGAACTTGCCGTCGATCTGGATGGCAATCGCCATCGGCAACGGGTCGCGCCGAGACGACCAGCGGGCCGCCATGCAGCAGAAGCGCCTCGATACCGTCGGTGATCACTTCGACCCGCTCGGCCGGGCTGGCGCCGAAGGCGGTCGCGCGCAGGGTCGCGATCGGCCGGTTGGCAACGATCAGTTCGGCGGATTCAGTCGGACTGGCGACCGCTGCGGTGTCCGCGCCGGCGTCGGCATGCGCGCGCGACAGCGGTCCCGCCATCGCCAGCAACGCCAGCAACAGGCCTGGTGCGAGCATGCGCCCGGTCTCGATCAACCACCGCCGAGATGCAAACATCGTTCGCTGCCCCTGCTCACCCTGTCGATCGACGCCGCGATGCGCCTTTGTTTTCGTGTACGCGACTAGCAAGGCATTGTAGGGCCGGGGAGGTGACGCGTCATCGCCTACCGCTCAGGCGGGCAGGGCGGCGACCAGTGCCGCGAGCTTGCGGGCGTCCGCATCGAAGGCGCGGATGCCTTCGGCCAGTTTCTCGGTGGCCATCGCATCCTCGTTGTGCTGCCAGCGGAAGGCCGGTTCATCGAGCGGCTTGCGTTCGACGCTGCTGCCGCGCGCAGCCTCGACTGAGAGCCTTGTGCGTCACCGTTCCCGGCGTCGCCTCCAGTTGCTGCAACAGGTCCGGGCTGATGGTGAGCAGGTCGCAACCGGCCAGGTCCGTGATCTGCGACGTCTTGCGGAAGCTCGCGCCCATGACCTGCGTGCGATAGCCGAACTTCTTGTAGTACTCGTAGATGCGTGCGACCGACGCGACGCCGGGGTCCTCGGTGGCGGCGATGTCGTCGACGCCACGGGATTTCCGGTACCAGTCGTAGATGCGGCCGACGAAAGGCGAGATCAGCGTGACGCCTGCGTCCGCGCACGCCACGGCCTGCGCGAAGCTGAACAGCAGGGTCAGGTTGCAATGGATGCCGTCGCGCTCGAGCCGCTCGGCGGCCCGGATACCTTCCCAGGTGCTCGCGATCTTGATGAGGATGCGATCGCGACCGATGCCGGTCGCGTCATAGCGTTCGATGAAGCGCCGCGCCTTCGCCTCGGTCGCGGCAGCGTCGAAACTCAGCCGCGCATCCACTTCGGTGGAGACCCGGCCGGGCACGAGCGCGAGAATTTCGCGCCCGAAACCGACGAAGAGATGCTCCAGCACCGTGCTGTTCCAGTCCGCCGCCGAACGCGCCCCCGCCGCGACCACTGCGGCCTGCAGTACGCGCTGATAGCGCGGGTCCTGCGCCGCCTTGAGGATCAGGCTGGGGTTGGTGGTCGCGTCCTGCGGCCGGAACCGCGCGATGGCGTCGATGTCGCCGGTGTCTGCCACAATCACCGAGTGCCGGCGCAGGGATTCGAGCTGGTTCGTCATGCGGGTCTCCGTGCCACCGTCAAGCGGGCCACGGCATCCAGCATGGCGGCGCCGGCTTGCCGAGGGTGGGGGGCACTGTCTCATGGCGGCGAATCGCGCGGTACCATCAGTGCAACCGAATCGAGGGAGCGCCAGGCCATGATTACTTCGTCGCAGCCCGCGCCTACGCGGCGGAGCCATGCGTCGTCAGGCGCGTGGTTGGCCCGAATGCTGTTGCTGGCATTGCTTGGTGTTCTCCCGCTGACGGCCCAGGCCGCCCCGAAGACCGACATCGTGGTCCTGGTCAACGGCGACCGGATCACTGGCGAGATCAAGTCGCTGGAATACAACCAGCTCAAGCTCAGCACCGATCACATGGGCACGATCTACATCGAGTGGGACAAGATCGCGAGCCTGCAGTCCAGCCAGTACCTGCTGCTCGAACGTACCGACGGCACCCGGTACTACGGCCAGCTGGTCGAGGGCGACAACGATTCCACGCTGCAGGTCGCGCGCTCGGTCGACGAGCCGGCGGTGGCGGTCGACATGGCTGTCGTCGTGCGTGCCCAGCCGATCGAGGGTGGCGATTTCATCAACCGGCTCGACGGTTACGTCAGCGCCGGCCTCGACATGGCCAAGGCCAGCGACCGTCGCAGCATCGATTTCGCAGGCGGCCTGTCAGCGCGAACGCGCGAGCACGCATGGGCGCTCGATGGCTTCGGTCAACCTCACCGACGACAGCGCCGGCGATACCAGCGAGCGTTATCTGCTGCAGGGGAACTACCGCCAGTTCCATCGGGACCGCAACTTCTACCTGGGCTTCGGCAGCTTCGAACGCAACACCGAACTCGACCTCAACCTGCGCACGATGATGGGCGGCGGCTATGGCCGCTATTTCGTGCAGAACAATCATGCCGAGTGGCTTGCCGGGCTCGGCATGGCGTACTCCCATGAAAACTACACGGGGGGCGAGACCTTCGACAGCCTTGAAGGCGTGCTGACGACGTCGTTCAAGCTCTTTCGCTACGATTTTCCCGAGACCGACATCGGCGGTTCGCTGACGCTGCTGCCAAGCCTGACGAAGTCGGGACGCTACCGCGCAGAAGCAGATTTGCGGGCGAAATACGAGTTCGTCGACGACTTGTATTTCGAGCTGAAGGTGTACGGCAGCTACGACAGCAAGCCGCCGCTCGCGGACTCCGAGCAGAGCGACTACGGTCTGACCACTTCGCTCGGATACTCGTTCTAGCACGGTCACGGCGACATGCGCGCGTTTCACCACAGCCTGCTGCTGTCCGCTGCGTGGCTTTGCATCGTGCCGGCGAGCGCCGAAACACTGCTCGTCGCCCGCAAGACGGACAACGCAGTCGACTTCATGGATCCCGGCTCGGGATTGCGCCTGGCGTCAGTACCGACCGGAAATGGGCCACACGAAATCAGCGTGTCGCCCGACGGCATGCGCGCCGTCGTATCGAACTATGGTACGCGCGAGCAGCCCGGTTCGACCGTCAGCATCATCGACCTCGAACAGCCGCAGGAGATCAGGCGCATCGACCTTGCTCCGCACACCCGCCCGCACGGTCTGGCGTGGTACGCACCCGATCGGATTGCCGTAACCACGGAAGGTTCGCGGCACCTGCTCATCCTCGATCCCGCTGGCGGCAGGATCATCGACAAGATCGAGACCGCGCAGGAGACCTCGCACATGGTCGTCGTGAGCGCCGATGCGCGGCGTGCCTACGTCACCAACATCGGCGCGGGCACGACGACGGCGATCGACCTCGTCGACAGGCGCAAGCTCGAGGACATTGCCACCGGCGCGGGTTCCGAGGCGCTCGCGCTCACCCCGGACGGTCACGAACTCTGGGTAGCCGCACGCACGGACGGGCACGTTGCCGTCGTCGATACCGCAACTCTTGCCGTGAAGGCGCGCCTGCCTTTGCCCGGCATCCCGATCCGGATCGGAATGACGCCCGACGGCCGCACGGCCCTGGTCACGTGCGCGGGAGCCGCGGAGATCGTGGCTTTCGATGTCGAAACACGCGTCGAACGCCGCCGCGCCAAGGTGACCGTCCCTCTGGCACCCGGAGCCAGGGAGCGGCCTTTCGCCCGCATGACCCAGGGCAGCGTGTTGCCTGTGGGGCTCCTGGTCGCGCGCGACGGCCGCAGCGCCTACGTGGCGGCCACGATGGGCGATCGCGTCGTCCAGTTTGACAGCCGCACGCTCGAGTTCCTGCGCACCCTCGACGTCGGTGGCGAACCGGACGGCCTGGGCAGCACGCCGGTGGTTCCGCGCGCCGTGTGTCACGGTTGCAAGCCGCTGGAGAATCCGCGGTAGGGCCCGCTGCGGCGCAGCAAGTTCAGTCCTTAAGTACATTTACGATTGAGGCTTCGGCGGTCTGAGTCGGACCATCCGTCTGTCAAATCAGGAGGGGGGACCGCCCATGCTCAGCGGCTTCGCGATCTCCCGCCTGGTGCGCCAGTCGACCGCTTTGGTGAAAACCCAGAGCCAGATCGGCCGCCCTGGCGACATGCCACTACCAACGGGAGCACGAGATGGGTCGTCAAGAAACTTTCTATGAGTTGATCCGCCGCCAAGGCATTTCGCGGCGCAACTTCCTGAAGTTCTGCTCGCTGAGCGCGGCTTCGCTCGGGCTCGCACCTCACTTCGCCGGCAAGATCGCGCACGCGATGGAAACCAAGCCGCGTGTGCCGATGCTCTGGCTGCACGGACTCGAGTGCACGTGCTGCACCGAGAGCTTCATCCGCTCGGCGCACCCGCTGGCCAAGGACGTCATCCTGTCGATGGTCTCGCTCGACTATGACGACACGATCATGGCCGCAGCCGGACATCAGGCCGAGAAGTGTCGTCGAAGACATCATGCGCGACTACAAGGGCCAGTACATCCTTGCGGTCGAAGGCAACCCGCCGCTCGGCAACGACGGCACGTTCTGCATCCCGGGCGGCCGCCCGTTCGTCGAAAAGCTGAAGGAAGTGTCGGCGGACGCCGCTGCCGTGATCGCCTGGGGTTCATGCGCCTCGTGGGGTTGCGTGCAGGCGGCGAAGCCCAACCCGACGACCGCCGTGCCGATCCACAAGGTCATCACCGACAAGCCCATCGTCAAGGTGCCGGGCTGCCCGCCGATCGCCGAAGTCATGACCGGCGTCATCACCTACTACGTCACCTTCGGCAAACTGCCGGAACTCGACCGCCAGGGCCGTCCGCTGATGTTCTACGGCCAGCGCGTGCACGACAAGTGCTACCGCCGCGGTCATTTCGATGCCGGCCAGTTCTCCGAGACCTTCGACGACGAAGGCGCACGCAAGGGCTACTGCCTGTACAAGGTCGGTTGCCGCGGGCCGACAACCTACAATGCCTGCTCCACGACGCGCTGGAACGAGGGCGTGTCGTTCCCGATCGGATCGGGCCACGGCTGCCTCGGTTGCTCCGAACCGGACTTCTGGGACAACGGACCGTTCTACGAGCGGCTCGAGACGTTCCCGCAGTTTGGCGCCGAAGCCAACGCCGACAGGGTGGGACTTGCCGCCGCAGCGATCGTCGGTGTCGGCATCGCAGCGCACGCGGGCCTCACGGCCCTGCGCCAGGCCAAGGTCAAGACGAACGCCCCCGTCGATTCGTCCGAGCGCGTCGGTTGAGAGCGGAGTAACTGAACATGAGCATTGCAACACCCAACGGCTTCCAGCTCGACAACTCGGGCAAGCGCGTCGTCGTCGATCCGATCACCCGCATCGAAGGGCACCTTCGCATCGAGGTGAACGTCGACGAGAACAACATCATCCGCAACGCCGTGTCCACGGGCACGATGTGGCGCGGCCTGGAGGTCATCCTCCGCGGTCGTGACCCGCGCGACGCATGGGCGTTCGTGCAGCGCATCTGCGGCGTCTGCACCGGCGTGCATGCGCTGGCGTCGGTCCGCGCGGTCGAGAACGCGCTGAAGATCGAGATCCCGGAGAACGCGAACACGATCCGCAACATCATGCACCTGACCCTGTATTCACAGGATCACCTGGTGCACTTCTATCACCTGCACGCCCTCGACTGGGTGGACGTGGTGAGCGCGCTCTCGGCGGATCCGAAGGCGACGTCCGAACTGGCGCAGTCGATCTCGAGCTGGCCGCTGTCGTCGCCGGGCTACTTCCGCGACCTGCAGAACCGCCTGAAGAAGTTCGTCGAGTCGGGACAGCTTGGGCCCTTCCGCAACGGCTACTGGGGCCACCCGGCGTACAAGCTGCCGCCGGAAGCGAACCTGATGGCGGTCGCGCACTACCTCGAAGCGCTCGACTTCCAGAAGGAAATAGTGAAGATCCAGACGATCTTCGGCGGCCGCAACCCGCACCCGAACTGGCTGGTGGGTGGCGTGCCGTCGCCGATCAACATGGACGCGGCAGGCGCGGTCGGCGCGATCAACATGGAACGGCTGAACATGGTCGGCCGGATCATCGACCGCACCGTCGAGTTCATCGACAACGTCTACATCCCCGACCTGATCGCGATCGCCGGTTTCTACAAGGACTGGGCGGCGATCGGCGGCGGGCTGTCGTCGAAGTTCCTGATGTCGTATGGCGACCTGCCGATCAAGGCCAACGATTACAGCCCGGCCAACCTGATGATGCCGCGCGGCGCCATCATCGACGGCAACCTGAACGAGATCCAGGACATCGACCTCGATGCGCTCGACCAGGTGCAGGAGTTCGTCACGCACTCGTGGTACAAGTACGGCGACGAGCAAGCGGGCCTGCACCCGTACGAAGGCGAAACCGTCCCGAACTTCGACATCGGCGGGGCCAAGGGCACCAAGACGCGCATCGAAGCGGTCGACGAATCCTCGAAGTACTCGTGGGTCAAGTCGCCGCGCTGGAAGGGCCACGCGATGGAAGTCGGCCCGCTCGCGCGCTACGTGATCGGCTACGTCAAGGGCATCCCCGAGTTCAAGGATCCCACCGACATGGTGCTCGCCAAGCTCGGCGGCGTGCCGGTGACGGCGCTGTTCTCGACGCTCGGTCGCACGGCAGCCCGCGGCCTGGAATGCAGCTGGGCGGCGCACAAGCTGAAAGACGAGTTCAACAAGCTCGTCGCCAACATCAAGGCTGGCGACACGGCGACCGCGAACATGGCCAACTTTGATCCGTCGACCTGGGCCAAGTCGGCCAAGGGCCACGGCTTCGTCGAGGCCCCGCGCGGCGCGCTGTGCCACTGGATCGACATCGAAGACAAGAAGATCAAGAACTACCAGTGCGTCGTGCCGACCACCTGGAACGCGAGCCCGCGTGACCCGGCCGGCAAGATCGGCGCGTACGAGGCTGCGCTGCTCGATACGCCGATGCACGATCCCGAGCAGCCGCTCGAGATCCTGCGCACGATCCACAGCTTTGATCCGTGCCTGGCGTGCGCGACGCACGTGCTCGACATGGAAGGCAACGAGGTCACGAGCGTCAAGGTCCGGTAAAGGAGTGATGTCATGAGCAAGATGTATCACCCCCTGACCCCGGTCGCGAGCAGGGTACGTGAAGGGCATTTCGGCGAGGCGATCCTGCCGCCCGCCGGCGTGCAGCCGGGTCCGGTGTACGTGTACGACGCGGCCATCCGCATCTGGCACTGGGTGACCATGCTGGCCATCATCGTGCTGGGCGTCACCGGGTACTTCATCGGCTCGCCGCCGCCGTCGATCGGCGGCGAGGCGTTCGACGCGTACCTGTTCGGCTGGATCCGCTTCACGCACTTCGCGGCGGGGATGATCCTCGGCGTGGCGTTCGTGCTGCGGTTGTACCGCGTGCTGGTCGGCGGCAAGCATGCCCGGCAGATCTTCTGGATCCCGTTCTGGAGCTTCGCCTGGTGGAAGGAGATCTTCGACGAGGTCCGCTGGTACCTGTTCATCGGCAAGCCGAAAGAGTACGTGGGTCACAACCCGCTCGCGCACATCGCGATGTTCTTCATGTTCGTGCTGCCGATGTTCGTGCTGCTCTTCACCGGGTTCGCCCTCTACGCCGAGGGCGCGGGCGTGCAGACCGCCTGGTACACGTGGTTCGGCTGGGTATTCACGGTGCTCGGTGATTCCATGACCGTGCACACGTGGCACCATGTCGCGATGTGGGTCGTCGTCATCTTCTCGATCGTCCACATGTACATGGCGATCCGCGAGGACATGACGCATCGGCAGACGACGGTCAGCTCGATGATCAGTGGCTGGAGGTTCTACCGCTGAACCAGGGCGCAAGCCCTTCGACAGGTCGCTAACGGGACCGCGGGACGAGGGCGATCGTCGCCCGGAATCCTTCGGTCCCGTTATACTTTTAGACACTATCCAAGTGTCCCGGCAGGTGCGCCGGCCAGCGCACCCCAATGCAGCAGTGTGACGCGCGGGAGACGAGACGATGACAGATGCAGCCGCGGCGCCAGAGCGCCGCATCGTGGTCCTCGGGGTGGGCAACCTGCTGTGGGCCGATGAAGGTTTCGGCGTGCGCTGCGTCGAGGCGCTGGGCGAAGGTTGGGACTTGCCGGAGGACGTCGGCTTGATGGACGGCGGTACGCTCGGCCTGGCGCTCGTGCCGCTGCTGCTCGACACCACCCACGTGCTGCTGTTCGACGCGGTCGCGCACCGCGGCGAACCGGGCACGCTGATCGTCGCACGCGACGACGAGATTCCAGCGCTGATGGGCGGCAACAAGATGAGCCTGCACCAGGTCGGAATGAACGACATCCTGGCCAGCCTCGAGCTGCTGAACCACAAGCCCGCGCATTTCACCGTGGTCGGCATCAAGCCTGTCGAGCTGGCGGATTACGGCGGCAGCCTGACTGAGCGGGTGCAGTCGCAGATTCCCGCAGCGTTGCGGCTCGGCATCGACGAGTTGCGCCGCTGGGGCGTCGAGGTCCGTGAGCGGGCCGGGCAACCCGAACGCGATGTCGTGATCAGCGCGCTGCGGCAGGGCCTGTACGAGTCCGGGCGTCCCGCGCCCGACGTTGCGTGCCGCCGGGGCGACGAGCGCTTCCTGGCGATCCGCGCGGCGGTCGAGGCGCGCGGCGACAAAGAGACCGGAGGAACCAGCACATGAGCGGCGTGATCGACGCACTGGCCACGCACCCGTCGTGCGATGTGTTGCGCAAGACCGAACTCGATGACTGGCTTGCGCGCAATACGCGCGGATTGCTGTTTTTCATCGGCGACCGGCCCGAGGGTCTCGACGTCGCGGTGGTCGTGCGTGAGCTCGCCACCAGCTACCAGGACCGGCTGCGCGTCGGCTTCATCGACCAGCGTGACGAGGCGGCACTGATGACGCGCTTTGGTGTCGTCGTGATGCCGGCAGTCGTCTACATGCGCGACGGGCAACCCGCCGAGCTCGTTGCGCGCATGCGCGACTGGCCGGTTTTCTCGCAAGCCGCGGACCGTCTGCTCGATGACGCCGTGCCGGCTCCCCTCGCTGGAGGAAATGCATGACCGAACACGTCCTCGTCTGGCACCCGAAGGTGCCAGGAGATGCTCCCGCGGACTCCGATGACCAGCTGCGCCTGATCGGCATGCCCACTGGCCTCGTGCGGGCCGCGCGTCAGACACCTGCGGAGGAAGAGCTGACGGCGGCCTCGCGCGCCGTCATGAATGAAGTGATTGCGGACCTGCAGCGCCGCGTCACCGTGCCGGACGCACCGCCGACGCGAGTCAGCCTGCACGGACTCAGCGACGCCGAGAAGGCGACGATTGCCGACATTCTCGGCGAAGGCGACGTCTGGGCGAAGGTCGGCCTCGACAATGCTTACTGGCGCGTGGTCGAGTCGGTGATGGCCGGCATCTGGCGCGTCGAAAGCAGCACGGCGGACGGCACGCAGGGCGAGTGGATCGAGACCGGGCCGGTTCCCGCGCCGATCCTGCGCGCTGCGTCGGAATTGCCGCGCGCCGAGATAGAGGTGCCCGAACACATGCCGCAGGGTGCAATGAACGCACCGGCGCTGCTGCACGAACTGCAGCAGCGTTCGCGGGAATACCGTCCGGGCGCCGAGAATCACGTCATCAACTTCACGTTGCTGCCGCTCACCGACGTCGATGCGCAGGTGCTGACAACCGTGCTCGGGCAGGTTCCGCTGGTGATCCGCTCCGGTGGTTTCGGCAGCTCGCGCGTGTTCGCGACGGGCCTGCGGCACGTCTGGGCCGTGCAGTTCATCAACGGCATGGGTAACGTGATCCTCGACACGCTCGAGATCGGCAACGTGCCGATTTCGGTGCTTGCCGCCCGCGAGGACTTCGAGGATTCGGCCGAGCGACTCGGCGAGATCCTGCAGGCGTTCAACTGATGAGCCGCCCTTTCGAAGGCAGCTACGGTGGCGACGGCTCGAAGATCGCCGACGACACCCGGCTCGAGTGCGGCATCTGCTGGTGGGTCTACGACCCGGCGCTCGGCGATGACGAAACGCAGACGCCGCCCGGCACGCCGTTCCGGCTGTTGCCGGACACCTGGGAATGTCCAAACTGCGCAGCGAATAAGAGCAAGTTCATGGTGATCGACAGCGCGACGCTGTCGGAAGACGACGCCGTGAACAACCTCGCAAACGCGTATCGGCGCGCGGCGCTCAAGGTGAAAGGCATGCCGATCTACAACCCGACGCTCGCCATCGAAGCCGTGGGCTTCCGCGAGCACGAGGGGCGACAGGTCGGCGTGATGGTGACGCCGTGGTTCATGAACCTCACGGTGCTGCCGTCTCCGGCCGACCTCGGGATATGGGTTGATGGCTCGAGCACGCGCCTGACGTTTCCTTCGGGGGTGTACGACTTCGTGGTGAGCGACCTGCGCGACGTCGGCCTGATCGGCACCTGCTCGCTGTTCTCGACGATGACGGAATTCACGGATCACGAGGCCGCGCAACTTGCTGCCACCTCGGTGGCCGATGCGCTGTTCCAGCCGGAGCAGCCGCCGGCACCACCCGCGGTGTCGCGAAGGCGTGTGCTCGGTGGTTGAGTCGCGTCAGCCCGCCCGCAGCCTGCCGGCGATGCACGCACCGTAGAGCTGCTCGAAGTCCTGCTCGGTCATCGGCAGCGGGTTCCCGCCCGTCGAGGGGTCGTTGAGCGCCTGTGGCGCGAACGGCCTGGCGTGCTCCTCGCGCACGCCGATGTCCGCCAGCGTGTGCGGGATGCCGATCTCGCGGCGCAGTTCCAGCACCCAGGCCAGGACGCCGTTGAACGACCGGTCGGCGAGCCCGAGCCAGGCTGCGAGTCGAACCATCTTCGCCTCGATTGCGGTGCGGTTCCATTCCAGCACGTATGGCATCACCACGGCATTCGTGAGCCCATGGTGCGTGCCGAGGTTCGCCGAGCACGGGTGGCTCAGGCTGTGCATGGCACCGAGTCCCTTCTGGAACGCGGTGGCGCCCATGGATGACGCGATCAGCAGGTGGGCGCGCGCCTCGAGATCGCCGCCGTTCGCGACGGCGCGTGGCAGGTAGTCCTTGACGAGGCGCATGCCCTCGACGGCGATGCCCTCCGCGAGCGGATGATAGCCCGGAGCGCAGTACGCCTCTAGATTGTGCGACAGCGCGTCCATGCCCACCGCAGCGGTGATGTGAGGCGGCAGGCCCACTGTAAGTTCGGGGTCCTCGAGCACGATCGCCGGCAGCATCTTCGGGTGGAAAATGATCTTCTTGGTGTGGTCCCGCACATCGGTGATGACCGACGCGCGTCCGACCTCGGAACCCGTCCCGGACGTCGTCGGCACCGCCACGACCGGCGCCATGCCAGCGACGTCGACACGCGTGAACCAGTCCTCGCGATCCTCGAAATCCCAGATCGGTCGGTTCTGTCCGACCATGAGCGCGATGGCTTTGGCCGTGTCGAGGGCGCTGCCGCCGCCGAACGCAATCACTCCGTCGTGTTGTCCGGCTCGGTATGCCGCGACGCCCGCAGTCACGTTCGCCTCGACGGGGTTCGGTTGCACGTCGGCAAACAGCCCGCAGTGCAGGCCGGCGTCGCGGCACAGCCGCACGGCATTCGCGACCATCGGTTGCGGCGCGAGCCCGGTGTCCGTGACGAGCAGTGGCCGCTGCATGCCGAGCGTGCGGCAGTGATCGGGCAGTTCAACGATGCGTCCGGCACCGAACCTGATGTTGGTGGGGTAGTTCCAGTTGCCGCGCAGTGTGGTCATCGGTCGTCTCCGTTTCGTCGGGCTGCGTCGGTGCAGTTTACGCGCTGCAGCGCCGTGACAACTCGCGGCGGTAGTAGGCGACTGATCCGGGGCCTGCCCCCGAGCTTGGAAAGGCAGACACGCGCTCGGGGGCAGGCCCCGGATCAGTCGCCTTTGTACACAGCGGCTGAGCGAGTCTTCGACAGGGCGCGAAGACTCGCACGCCGCACGTCGGCTGTAAGCGGCCGCAACGATCACCGGCGTTGGCAGACCGGCGCGGCGGAACTACGGGCGCTATTGTTGCCGCTATTGCTACCGCTACCGACGCTGCATCCGGTGGGCGCTGCGTGCGCCGTGCAAGTTTTCCGGCTCGGCGGAAAACTTGCTCAGGCGCCGCCTCACAAGCGGTCGATCCAGTCGTTCTTCCCGAGCGCGTGTCTGCCTTTCCAAGCCCGGGAAGAACGACTCGATCGACCGCCTGGAACCATCGCGTGTCTGCCTTTCCAAGCTCGGGAAGAACGACTGGATCGACCGCCCGCGATCTGCGCCTGAACGCTAAACCTTCATGCGGAGATGGAAAGACTTCGGCCGCGTCAGGTGCTCGTAACCGATACTCGACAGCGTGCACCCGCGTCCCGAATCCTTGACGCCGACCCACGCCAGCGCCGGGTCCAGGTAGTCGCAGCGGTTCATGAACCACGTGCCGGTCTGCACCTGGTCGCCGATCGCCAGGGCCGCTTCCTCGTCCGCGGTCCAGATCGCGGCAGTGAGCCCGAAGGCGGAGTCATTCATGAGGCGGACCGCTTCCGCGTCCGAGCTCACCTTCATGATCCCGGCCACCGGCCCGAAGATCTCTTCCTGCATTACCGGCATCGTGTGATCGACCCCGACCAGCACCTGCGGCGCGAGATATGGCGTGCCCGGCCTGCTCGCCGCGAAATCCTTCTCGTCGATGACGGCTCGCGCGCCAGCAGCGACCGTGGCTGCAACCTGGCGACGGATCTCGTCGGCTGCCGCGGTGCGAACCACCGGACCGAGCGTCGTCTCCGGGTCGAGCGGGTTGCCGAGAGCGTACTTGCGGGTGAGATCGACCCAACCCTCGACGAATGCCGGGTACAGGTGTTCGTGCACATAGACCCGCTGGATACCGCAGCACGACTGCCCGGAGTTGAAGTACGCGCCATCGACCAGGTTCTCGATCGCATGGGCCAGGTTCGCGTCGTGGCGCACGTAGGCTGGATCGCAGCCGCCGAGTTCGAGTCCGGTGCCGATGAACCGTTCGGCCGCTGCCCGCTGCACGGCGTGCCCACCCGCGACCGATCCGGTGAACGCCACGAAATCCACGCGCGAGTCACCGATGACACGCTCCGTGTCCGCGTGGCTCAGGTGCAGCGCCTGGAACGCGCCCTCCGGCAGTCCCGCCTCGCGCAGGCACTCCTCGAACCGTTCCGCGCACAGCGGTGTCTGTGCCGAGTGCTTGAGGACGACGACGTTGCCCGCCATGAGTGCAGGCACGACGCTGTTCACGGCGATGAGGTAAGGGTAGTTCCACGCCGCGACGGTGAACACCACGCCAAGCGGCTCGCGGCGCAGGAAGCGACGAAACCCTGCCTTCGGGCCGACGTCGATGTCGGCCAGCGCTTCGGGTGCGAGGGCGATCATGTGGCGCGCCCGCTCCAGCGTGCCACGAACTTCGCTCGGCGCGTAACGGAGCGGTCGGCCCATTTGCCATGACAGTTCCTCGGCGATGGCATCGCCATGGGACTCGAAGGCGTCGCAAAAACGACTGAGGATCGCCGCACGCTCGGCCATTGGCACTCCTCGCCAGACGCGCTGCGCAAGGCGCGCGCTTTCGAGGGCGGCTTCGATCTGGACGGGTGTCGCGAGCATCCGCTCGACGTAGACGCGGCCGTCGACAGGGGAGATGGTGCGTTGGCTGGTCATGGTGGCAAAGGAACCCGGCAGGAAGGGAA
The DNA here is from genome assembly GCA_963748985.1 of uncultured Pseudomonadota bacterium. Taxonomy (GTDB): domain Bacteria; phylum Pseudomonadota; class Gammaproteobacteria; order Steroidobacterales; family Steroidobacteraceae; genus RPQJ01. The sequence goes on along the minus strand of CAVVKQ010000012.1, from coordinate 60,197 downwards.
GTAACAGGTCGCCTCGCTCAGATTATCTCGAAGTACCTGGCCAGCTCCCAGTCCGAAATGTGCTTGCGGAACTCGCGCTCTTCCCACTCGCGAGTGGCCGCGAAGTGCTCGACGAAGGCGTCGCCGAACCAGTCCCGGGCCATTTTCGAACCCTTGAGCCGCTGCGCCGATTCCCAGAGAGTGCGTGGGAGCGCGAGGCGCGCCGGGTACTTGCGGTCGTAAGCATTGCCCGTCACCACCGGTTCCGGCTCGACCTTGTTCTCGATCCCCCAGAGACCCGACGCGAGCGCCGCGGACAGGATCACGTAGGGGTTCGCATCCGCCGCGGCGACGCGGTATTCGACGCGCTGCGACTTGGGACTTCCGGGAATCACCCGCAGCGCCGTCGTGCGGTTCTCGATACCCCAGGTTGCGTCCGTGGGCGCCCAGAATCCGGGGATCAGCCGCCGATAGGAATTGATCGTCGGTGCGACCATGGCGAGCAGCTCCGGCATCAGTTTCTGCTGGCCGCCCACGAACCAGCGCATGGCGTCGCTCATCGAATGGGGCTTGCCGGCCTCGTGGAAGACGGAATCGCCGGACTTCGACTTGAGCGACACGTGGATGTGGCCACTCTGCCCAGGCCAGTCCTTCGAACACTTGGCCATGAAAGTCGCCATGAAGCCGTTCTGCTGCGCGATCACTTTGGCGAAGGTCTTGAAGAGCGCGGCCTTGTCCGCAGCCGCAAGCGCCTTGTCCACGGCGATGGCGGCTTCCATCACCCCAGGGCCGGTCTCTTCGTGCAGGCCCTCGATGGCCATGTCCATGTCGCGGCAATGGTCGAGCAGCTGGCGGTAGAAGGCATTGCCCGTGCTGTTGCGGATCACGGAGTAGCCGAACCAGCCGGGCGCCATCGGCGTCAGGCCGCGGTAGTTCTTCTCGCGCACCGACTCGGGCGTTTCCTTGAACACGAAGAACTCGTATTCGAAACCGACGTAGGCTTCGAAGCCCATCGCGCGCCCGCGCTCGAGCACGCGCCGCAGCAATCCACGCGAACAGACCGCTTCCCCTGGCGGCGAGAACTCGCCAAGGAAGAACAGTCCATTGTCCTCGAATGGCAACGTCCGGCAGGTGTCCGGCAGGAGCCGAACGGGAGCGTCGGGATATCCCGTGTGCCAGCCGGTGTACTGCACGTTGTCGTAGAGCTGGTCCTGGCAGTCCCAGCCGAGCACGACGTCGCAGAAACCGAAGCCCCCGTCGAGCGACGAGAGGAACTTGTCCCGCGAGATGTACTTGCCACGCATGATGCCGTCGATGTCGAAGGCGCCGACCTTGACGAAATTGACCCCGCGCTCGTCGACGATGGCGCGTGCGTCGGCCGCACTGCGTACTTGCCTCGGTTCCATTTCAACCCCCTGGACGAGGCGCGCGCCGTCCGGCTTTGCGCGACACCCGCCCATTGTCTGCGTTGCACCTTGACCTGCAGCGTACACAACTGCGGGGGAAAAAACGCTCCGGAAGCCACCCGGGCTCTTCTGAATTGATGCGGTCACGGTGGCGTGCAAGAATCCGGCGAAGTCGTGACGACGGCGGCAGCCGTCGGCATCCAGAAACAAAGATCGAGCTGAGGGGGTTCCTTCCGTTACAGCAGGGTCCCGGACGCATCTGCGGATGCGCAATTCCAGGCCAATTCAGATCAGCGGCGCACGCTGGACCTCCTCCGCCGACAGCAAGGTGAGTGCTCGGGATGAACCTCGGATGACCCGAATTCCCAGAAGGAGAGCGAGATGCTGCGCAGATCATTCCTGACGAAGGCGGCCCTGGCCGCCACGGCGACCTCTACCGCACTGCTGGCCGCCTGCGGCAAGAAGGAGTCCGGCGAGGTCGGTGCACCGGCCGTGTCAACGGCGAAGAAGACGGCGATCAAGTGGCGGCTCCAGACCTATGCGGGCCCCGCCCTCGCCGAACACGTCATCAAGCCCTCGATCGAAGCGTTCAACAAGGCCGCCAACGGCGAGATGGTCATCGAGCTGTACTTTGCCGACCAGCTGGTGCCCACCGGCGAGCTGTTCCGCGCGATGCAGGCAGGCACGATCGACGCGGTGCAGAGCGACGACGATTCCATCGCGGCCCCGACCGACGTCCGCGTGTTCGGCGGGTACTTCCCCTTCGCAACGCGTTTCAGCCTGGACGTACCCGCCCTGTTCCATAAGTGGGGACTGAACGAGATCTGGGCGGAGGCCTACAACGAGGTCGAGGGTGTCACCTGGCTCAGCTCAGGCTCCTGGGATCCCTGTCACTTCAACACCGTCAAGCCGATCACCAAGGTCGCGGACCTGAAGGGCCTCCGGATCTTCACCTTCCCGACCGCCGGCAAGTTCCTCACGCGATTTGGCGTGGTGCCGGTCACGTTGCCCTGGGGCGACGTCCAGGTTGCGATCCAGACGGGCGAGCTGGACGGCCTGGCCTGGTCCGGCATCACCGAGGACTACACCGTGGGCTGGGCGGACGTGACCCCGTACTTCCTCACCAACAACATCTCCGGCGCCTGGATCGGTTCCTATTTCGCCAACACCGCGTCCTGGGCGAAGGTTCCGGAGCATTTGCAGACGCTCTTCAAGCTCTGCATCGACAGTTCCCATTACTACCGGCAGCACTGGTACTGGGCCGGCGAGGCCGACCTGCGCGTGAACGGCCCGAAGATGAAGTTGACGACGATTCCCGCCGCAGAGTGGAAGACCGTGGAGAACGAGGCGCACAAGTTCTGGGACGAGATCGCCGCGACCAGCCCGCGCTGCGCCAAGGTGGTCCAGATCTTCCGCGACTACAACGCCCTGATGGAGAAGGCCGGCCCGCCGTATCGGTAGACCCGGGCGGAGCCTGCGTAGAGACGCAGCTGGCAGGGTCCTTCCCCACCCGTGGCGACGCGGGTCGGGGAAGGGAGCCCTGTTGTCACGTTCCGGTTGACGACTTGCACGGACGACCATGAGCGCTACCGCGATGCCCGGAATCATCAAGGCCTACGTCCGCTACGTCGATGCGGTGAACCGCGTCCTCGGCTACTTCGTCATGTACCTCACGCTCGTCATCATGGGTGTGCTGCTGTTCGCTTCCGTCACCCGGTACGTCTTCAACGTGCCGTTCGTCTGGATCATCGAGCTGGCGCAGTTCCTGATGGCCGCCTATTACATCCTCGGCGGTGGTTACTCGATGCAACTGGACGCGCATGTCCGCATGGACGTGCTGTACGAGCGCTGGCGGCCGAAGACCCGGGCGTTCATGGACTCGCTCACGGCATTCTTCCTGATCTTCTACCTGGTGATCATGATTCGCGGCGGCTTCGCGAGCAGCGCCTATTCGCTCAAGTACAACCAGACGAACTACTCTGCATGGGCGCCGCCGATGGCACCGATCAAGATCATCATGACCGTGGGCGTCGCGCTCATGCTGCTGCAGGCGATCTCGATCTTGTTCAAGGACATCGCGAAGTTCACCGGGAGGGAGATCGCGTGAGCTACGAGGCGATCGCGGTCCTGATGTTCTCGACGTTCATGCTCCTGCTGCTCACCGGGCAGCGGGTCTTCGGTGCGATCGGGTTCGTGGCAGCGGTGTTTTCGCTGGCGCTGTGGGGCGAAGGCGCCATCGAGATGCCGTTCGCCTCGACCATCACGCTGCTCAACTGGTACCCGATGCTGACCCTGCCCATGTTCGTCTACATGGGTTACATGCTGTCCGAGTCGGGGATCGCGAGCGACCTGTACCGCATGTTCCACGTCTGGACCGGGCCGATGCGCGGCGGACTGGCGGTCGGCACGATCCTGCTCATGGTGGCGATCTCGGCGATGAACGGCCTGAGCGTGGCGGGCATGGCGATCGGGGCCACGATCGCGCTGCCGGAACTGCTGAAACGCGGCTACGACAAGATCATGGTGACCGGCGTCATCCAGGCCGGCAGTTCGCTCGGCATCATGCTCCCGCCGAGCGTCGTGCTCGTGCTCTACGGCATGATCGCCCGGCAGCCGGTGGGCCAGTTGTGGCTGGCCGGCGTCGGACCAGGGCTGATGATGGCGGCGCTGTTCATCCTGTACATCGTGATCCGCTGCCACCTGCAGCCTCACCTCGGCCCGCCGTTGCCGCTCGCGGAGCGGCAGCAGATCAGCTGGGGTGAAAAGATCCGGCTGCTCAGGGCCGGCGTCCTGCCGTTGCTCATCGTCTTCTCGATGACCGGCCTGTTCGTGATGGGCGTCACCAGCATGGTGGAGTCTTCCGCCGTCGGTGCATTCGCGGCCACCCTCGTCGCGGCCTTCAAGGGTCGCATTACCCGCAAGGTGCTGGAGGACACGCTCAGGAAGAGCCTGGCCGTGAGTGCCATGTTCATGTGGATCATCCTCGCGGCGCTGGCATTCGGCGCAGTCTTCGACGGCCTCGGCGCGGTCAAGGCGGTCGAAGTCCTGTTTCTCGAGAAGTGGGGCCTCGAGCCCTGGCAGGTGCTGGTGCTGATGCAGCTCAGCTACATCCTGATGGGCACCTTCCTCGACGACACCGCGATGCTGATCATCGTCGCGCCGCTCTACGTGCCGCTGGTCATCGCGCTCGGGTTCAATCCGATCTGGTACGGCATCCTCTATACGATCACCTGCCAGATCGCCTACATCACGCCGCCGTTCGGGTACAACCTGTTCCTGATGCGGGCGATGGCGCCGAAGGAAGTCACGCTGATCGACATCTACCGTTCGATCATCCCGTTCGTGCTGATCATGCTGGTGGGGCTCGCGCTCGTGATCATTTTCCCCGAAATCGCACTCTGGTTGCCGAACCACGTCTACGTGAAATAGCCCCGGCTACTTCACGAGCGTCACCGGCACGGTGGCGTAGTGCACGACCTTCTGTGCCACGGATCCCAGGAAGAGGATCCCGAACGACTCAGGCCGTGGGTTCCCATCGTGATCGACTCGCAGCCGAGCTCGGTGGCCCGACGGGCAATGGTTTCAGCCGCATCGCCTTCCATCTGTTCGAGTTTGAAACTGCCGCCGGCAGTCTTCAGCCGCTGGGCCGCCGCCTCGAGAATGGCCTGTGCCCGCTCGGCAGCCACCTGGTGGATGCGCTCAGCAGTCACGTAGATCTCCGCTGCGGTGTAGTTGCTCAGCGTCGGCTGGACGTTCAGCACGTGCAGTTCTGCAGCCGGCGCGTGACTCGCCTGCTGCACCGCGAAATCGAGCGCGCGCAGGGCCGTCTCCGAACCGTCGATCGCTACCAGGATTCTGCGCATCTGGCCCTCCCCAACAACCGTCGGCGGCGCGAGCGCCACAATCGATGGAGTGTACTTCGATCAGCGCCGCCGCGGGCTCGTCCGCATCCCGGGCCTGAGCCTGCGAAACGGCAGCCTGGCCGGATCGGCGATGTTCGGCCCCGGAGCCTCGACCACCAGGATCCGTTCCGCAATCGGACCGAAGTCCGCCCGGAAATGCACCGAGCTCTTCAGCACCAGCACGGCATGGTCCGCCGGCTCCGCGCGCAGGTGACGGAACATCGCCTGGTCCGCCGCCTGCTGCTTGCGGGTCGCCACGGCGATGCGAACGCCGCCAAGCTCCAGCAACGCCATCGGACCGAGTTCAAATCGGGCGCCCCGGTAGAACGGGCCCGTGCCGGTGAACCGGCCGTCGCCGAGTGCCACCACCTTGAAACGCGCTGCGAGCGGCGTTTCGCCCGGTGTCCCGGTGCCCGCACCGAGGCTGAGTTCGACCTGCGCGCCTTCGCCCACGGCGTGAGCGCGCGCAGCCGCCGCAGGATCGCAAATGACACCGGCGAGCACGCCGCGTGCGTTGCTCGCCACGAGCGCCTTGATCAGGCTCATCGTGTCGGCGTGGCCACCCGCACCCGGATTGTCCTGCGTGTCGGCGAGAATGATCGGCCGTCCACGCGGTGGCGCATGTTTCGTCGTCTCCGCGATCGCCTGCTCGATGGAGTACAGCTCGAGCGCGAACTCGTGCTCGCGTGCCCGCACTTCGCGGGCGATGCCCGCTACGGTCGCTCGCGCCGTCGCGTCGTCGTAGCCACAGGCGTAGGCGGCTGGACCGCAGTCGGCGACGTCTGCCGCCGGGAAGCCGGGCATCAGGCACACGGATAGCAGCGGCAACTGCTGCAGCCTCTGTGCCTGCTCCATCAGCGAGCGCATCGGTTCCACCAGCGTCGATTGCGACGTGAGCGGTATCAGGAAATCCACGTGCTCGAGCGCGGCCGCTGGACGTGGGTGCCCGAGCAGGTCCTGCAAAACGCGCGCCGCGCGCGCGCCGCAGTCCGCCATGTCGACGTGCGGATAAGTCCGGTAGGAGACGAGTGCGCTGGCGGCTCGTGCCATCAGGGTGGAAACGTTGGCGTGGTAATCGAGACTCGCAACGATGGGAACGCCGGGACCGACCAGCGCACGCACGCGTCGCAGCAGTTCGCCGTCGGCATCGTCGACGTGCCCGGCGACCATTGCACCGTGCAGGTCGAGGTAGACACCGTCGACGTTGCCGGCACGCTGCAGATCGTCGAGCAACAAGGCACTGATGTGTTCGTACGCAGCGGGCGTCACGCGCCCGGACGGTTGCGCCGAACACCAAGTCAGCGGCAACAGCTCGTGATGCAGTGAACGCGCTTCCTGCACGAAGCCAGCGGCCGGCAGGTTGATGCCGGCCACCGCCTCCAGCATTGCACCGCCGCGCGTGAGCCCCGGCCACGCGTCCGGCGCCTCGAAGTCAGTGAGCGCTGCAGGGGTCGACGAAAAAGTGTTCGTCTCGTGCTGGAAGCCGCCGATCGCGATGCGTGCCACGGGTTCAGCCTTCGCCCGGGCGTCCGTCGGCGTGGCGCTGCGGCCACAACACAGCGCGGATATCTCCCAGGCTCGCGCGCTGCCGCCCGAGGCGTCGAAGTTATCGCAGTCGAGCCAGCGTTCGAACGCCTCGCGCAGCAGGGGCCATTCCGAATCGATGACTGAATACCAGGCCGTGTCGCGACTGCGGCCCTTGTAGACCGTCGCCTGGCGAAACACGCCTTCGAACACGAAGCCGAGTCGTTCGGCGGCACGCCGCGATTTCGCGTTGAGCGCGTCGCACTTCCACTCGTAGCGACGGTAACCGAGTTCGAACGCGTGACGCATCATGAGATACATCGCTTCAGTTGCGGCAGGCGACCGCTGCAGGGCAGGCGACATGGCGATGTGTCCCACCTCGATTGTCCCTGCAGGCGGGTCGATGCGCATGAACGCACCCACGCCGACCGCGTCTCCCGACCGCCGATCGACGAACGCCTGGAACAGCGGATCGGTGCTGGCTGCGCGTTCGGTGAGCCAGCCCTGGTACTCGTCGAACTGTGTAAACGGGCCGTAGGCGAGGTAGGTCCACATGCGATGCTCGCGGTCCCGGCCGTTGGCGTCGAACAGCGCGCGCGCGTGCCTGGTCACGTCGAGCGGCTCGACGATACAGTTCCGGCCTTGCAACCGGCGTTGCGTGGGACGCGCCGGGGACTGCCAGCCGGGCAGGGCCGGTCCGATGGGCTGGCCCAGATCGTTGTGCTGCGGCCCTGTGCTCAAGAGATGGCTGCCGCCGCCGTGCCCGTGCCGTCCGCGAACTGCAGGGCGGCGAGGCGCGCGTAAAGCTCGTTGGCGCGCACGAGTTCGGCGTGCGTGCCCTGCGCGACGATGCGTCCATGGTCCATGACGACGATGCGATCGGCTTGCAGCACCGTCGCGAGCCGGTGCGCGATGATGATCGTCGTGCGGCCCTGCATCAGGTGATCGAGCGCTGCCTGCACCAGCCGTTCGCTTTCGGCATCGAGCGCGCTCGTCGCTTCGTCGAGCAGCAGGATCGGCGGGTCGCGCAGGATCGCGCGCGCGATGGCGATGCGCTGTCGCTGCCCGCCCGAGAGTCGCGTGCCCCGCTCACCGAGGAAGGTGTCGTAGCCCTCGGGCAGCTTGCGCAGGAACTCGTCAGCGGCGGCTGCCTTCGCGGCGTCTTCAACTTCCGCGTCGGAAGCGCCCGGGCGGCCATAGCGGATGTTTTCGCGCGCGCTCGCTGCGAACAGCACAGTGTCCTGCGGCACGAGACCGATGCGGCTGCGGACGGCAAGCGGGTCTGCCTGCGCGACGTCGACGCCGTCGATCAGTACCCGGCCCGACTCCGGGTCGTAAAAGCGCAGCAGCAACTGGAACGTCGTGCTCTTGCCCGCGCCCGAAGGGCCGACGAATGCGACCGTCTCGCCCCTGCGCACCTGCAGGTCGAATGCGTCCAATGCCTTCGCTTCGGGGCGGGACGGGTACCGGAACGTGACCTTCTCGAAGCTGAGTACGCCGCGCCCGGGCACGGGCAGCGCGACAGGCTGCGCCGGTGCCTGGATCGTGGGTTGCGCATGTTCGAGTTCGAGCAGGCGTTCCATCGCACCGGCGGCACGCTGCACTTCGCCCCACATTTCACTGAGGCTCGCCGCCGCGATCGCAACGTATCCGGCGTACAGCAGGAACTGGCCGAGCTGGCCGCCGGTCATTTCGCCGCGCACCACCGCGTGCGCGCCCATCCAGAGCACGAAAGTGATGGCGCTGAAGACCAGCATCGTGGCCAGCGCCGTGAGCGTGGAGCGCGTCCTGGTGCGCCGCACAGCCGCGCCGAAGGAGTCTTCGACCGCCGCGTCGAACCGGTTCGTGTTGATCTGTTCCAGCGTGAAGGCCTGCACCGTCTGCACGGCGTTCAGCGTTTCGTCGGCGATGCTGCTGGTGTCGGCGATGCGATCCTGCGACGTGCGCGAAAGCCGGCGCACCCGGCGGCCCAGCACGATCAGCGGTACGATGACCAGCGGGATCAGCACCACCAGGATGGCGGTGAGCTTGAGGCTCGTCACACCCAGCATCACGAGGCTGCCGACCAGCGAGAGGGTGGAGCGCAGCGTGATCGAAAGATTGACACCCGCGATCGACTGCACCAGCGTCGTGTCCGCCGTCAGGCGCGAGAGCACCTCGCCGATGCGGGTCACCTCGAAGAACGCAGGGTCCATGCGGATGACGCGCGCGTAGACGGCCGAGCGCAGGTCGGCCACGACGCGTTCGCCGAGCCAGCTCACCAGGTAGAAGCGCAGCGCCGCGAATACGCCGAAGATCGCCGCCGCTGCGAGGAACGCGACGAAGTACTGGTTGATCGTGTCGCTGCTCTTCGACGAGATACCGTTGTCGATCAGGTAACGCAGCGCGATTGGCAATGCCAGCATCGCAGCGGCCGCCACCAGCAGGGCGAGGAGCGCCAGCACCAGGACGCCGCGGTAGGGACGCAGGTAGGGCACCAGGGCCCGCAATGGGCCGAGCGAACGCGACTTCGGGCGGTCTGCGGTGACGCTCACTGAGCTTTCACGTGTCGGCTACGCACGCTGCCGTCAGTCATTTGCCAGCGGAGCTCCAGCACGTCCGGCGCTTCGTTGCGTTCCACCCACGCCTCGAGCGCAGGCAGCGGATCGAAATCAAGCGACTTCGCGCCAGGGCCGGGCTGCAGCCCGCAATGATCGACGCCCGGCAGCATGAAGAGCCGCGCAAACTGCGCCGTGGATTCGTTACCGCCCATGCGGGCACGCACGGTAGTCGTAATAGTCGAGCGTGCGCTGCGGCGTCACGATCGGATCGGCCCAGCCGTGAAACAGCAGCAGCTTTCCCCCGCGCTCGCGGAACTCGGAGAGGTCCGGGTCAACGGCGTCGTAGATGCGTGACATGGTCGCCAGGCGCGCCGGATCGCGGTCGAAATCGTAGTGGCGCACAGCGAAGGCCTCGCCTGCGTCGGGAACGAAGGCCATGTACCGGAGAAAATCGGTGGCGAAACGCTCCATCAGGGCCGGTTGCTTGCTGCCGGGCATGCCCGACAACCACACCGGCCAGAACGGCTCCGAGCCTTTCGGTGCGCCACCTGGATACAGCACCTGCCCATCGCCGCCGGTGACGGGCATGTACCAGTGGTCGAGCACTCCAATTTCGCGTGCCGTCAGGCAATCCGGGCCGTCCGGGCCCGTGCACTGCAGCCGTGAAGGCTGCCAGTCGCAGCGCCGTGGATCATCGATCAGTCCGTCACGCTGGCCGTCGACGGCATCGCAGGCTTCCATCACGGAGCGGGCGATGAGCGGCACTTTCGCGCGGTCGAGCAGTTCCCTGCCTGCGGCATCGGTATTTGCCTGCACGTACCACGCGGCCTGCGTGGCGACGAGACCCGTGTAGTCGAGCGCCGGGGCGCCGGCGATGATGCCGTCGAAGTCCTGCGGAAAGCGCTGCGCCGACATCAGCCCCATGCGGCCGCCCGTGGAACAGCCTGCAAAATACGAGTGTGCGGCGGGCCTCTGGTAGAACGCACGCACGAGGTCGCGCGACACGCGGGCGGTTTCGGTGACGGAGCGCCAGCCCCAGTCGGTTTCCGCGCCGGGATTGTCCAGCGCCCACCGTCCGTCGGTGACGCTCGTGCCCGCGTGGCCCGAATCCGACGTGGCCGACGCATAGCCGCGGCGCAGGCCGTGATTGAGCGCGTTGACGACACCGGGGCGGTCAGCCTCCAGCGACCCGCAGAAGCCACCGCAACCTGCCATGTAGAACTTGCCGTTCCAGCCCGTGTCCGGCAGGCGGAGTTCGAAGTGGATCGCCTGCGGGATCGTGCCTTGTACGCGGCAGTGCGCCGGGAGGTCGCCTGCAGCGGCGACGGCAGCCGCCGAGGTGATCTTTGCGCCAGGAACGTCAGCAACGATCAACGCCGAGCAGGGATCAGCGGTCGCCTGCGTGGCTGCGGTAAAAAGCAACAAGGCGGCGAGCGCCGCGATGCGGGCGGCGAAAAAAGGGCGGTTCGGGTCAGGCATGCCTGCAGGATAGGGGCCGGCCGCACCGGCCACAACCGTGGCTCGTCACTCCGACGCGGGTCCGGGAAACTGCTCGCGCAGCATGCGCTTGAGGATCTTGCCGGACGGGTTGCGCGGCAGCGCGCTCATGAAGACGTACGACTTCGGCTGCTTGAAGCGCGCCAGTCGCGATTGGACCAGCGTCCTGAGCTCCTGGACGAGGAGTTCGTCGTCGCCTTTCCAGTCGTCGCCGCGCACGATCACGGCGCAGACGCTTTCGCCCCACCTGGGCGAAGGCTGCCCGATCACGCCGACCTCACGCACACCGGCGTGCCCGCCCAGCACGTCCTCGACCTCGGCCGGGTACACGTTCTCGCCGCCCGTGATCACCATGTCCTTCGAGCGGTCCTTGATGTAGATGAAGCCCTCGGCGTCGACTTCGGCGATGTCGCCCGTGTGGAACCAGCCTTCGCGGATCGCTTCCTGCGTCGCGTCGGGGCGGTTCCAATAGCCGCTGATCAAGTGCGGGCCGCGCGTGACCACCTCGCCAGGAATTCCGGGCGGCACGGGCGTGCCGGCTTTGTCGACGACGCGCACGTCGATGCCGAAGTACGGCATGCCGGTCGAGCCGACCTTGGTGCGCGCGTGCTCCGGCGACATCAGGCAGATGCCGCCGTGTGTCTCGGTGAGGCCGTACACCTGCAGGATCTCCACGCCCATGGCCAGATAGGCCTCGATCAGGGTGACCGGGACGGGAGCTGCGCCGCAGATCACCCAACGCAACGCGGACCGTGCAGTCGTCGTGCGCTTCGGGTGCTGGTACATGAGCGCGAGCATGGCCGGCACGGCAAAGAAACCCGTGATCTTTTCGGCATCGACGAGGTCCCACATGACGCCCGGGTCGAACTGCTTCAGCAGCACCGTCGTCATGCCGCGGTACACGGCCGACATCGCGAGCCCCAGGCCGCCAATGTGGAACAGCGGAGCAACGATGATGTTGCGTTCCCCATGGCGCAGGTCGGAGGTCGCCAGCATGCTGGCGAGCCATGCGAGGTTCGCGGCGTGCGACAACAGCGCGCCCTTTGGCCGGCCGGTCGTGCCGCTCGTGTACATCATGTAGAGAGGGTCGGTGCCGGTCGCGCCGATCGGTGGCTCGGCAGTGGCAGCCTCTGCGACCGCGGCGGCGTAGTCGCCCTCGTCGACGGCCAGCCAGCGGATGTTCGGAAACTGCTGCCGCAGCGGGTCTACCAGGGACTTCTGTTCGGCGGCATAGAGGACTGCGACGGCGCCGCAATCCATGAGCTGGTACGAGAGTTCCGTCACCGACAGGCGCCAGTTGAGCGCGACGAAGACGAAACCTGCCTTGGCGCACGCGTAGAACGATTCCATGTACTGCGACTGGTTCGGCATCAGGCAGGCGATGCGCTCGCCCGGCCTGAACTCCATGGCCAGCAGCGTGTTTGCGGTCTGGTTGGCGCGGTCATTGAGCTGACGGAAATCGCAGCGTGCGCCCGACGCGGTATCGACGATGGCCTCCACGCGTGGCGCGATCTTCGCCCGCTCCGTCAGGACCTGCCCGGCATTCAGCAACATGCCCCGTCTCCCCCGATGGCAAGGCCCGTCTTGGACCCAGCGGCAAAACTAGCTGCCTCTGGACAAGAACGCCAGTTTCCTTTGTGATCGTCGCCTCCTGCGAGGTGAACCCCATGGATGCCTATCGTTCCGCCTGGCTCGACGACGAGCTGGATCTCTTCCGTGACGCCGTCCGGCGCTTCGTCCAGATGGAAATCGTGCCGCACGATGCGCGCTGGCGCGAGCAGCACCACGTCGACCGGGAACTCTGGAGCAAGGCAGGCGAGGTCGGCCTGCTGTGCACGGACATCCCGGCGGAGTACGGAGGCGTCGGCGGCGACGTGCGGCACGAAGCGATCGTGGCCGAGGAAATGGGCCGGCACGGGATCTCCAGTCTCGGCCATGTGGTGCACAGCATCGTCGCGCACTACGTGCTCAATTACGGGACCGAGGCACAGCAGCGGGACTGGTTGTCACGCATGGCTACGGGCGAGCTCGTGGGCGCGATCGCGATGACCGAGCCCAGCGCGGGTTCCGACCTGCAGTCGATCCGGGCGCGGGCCGTGCGCGACGGCGACGAATACGTCATCAATGGCTCGAAGACGTTCATCTCGAACGGCTTGCACGCGGGCCTGGTCGGCGTAGTGGTCAAGACCGATCCGACGCAGGGATCGCGCGGCATCTCGATCCTGATGGTCGAGACGAAGGACCTGAAGGGTTACCGAGTGGGCCGCGTGCTCGACAAGATCGGCCAGAACGGCTGGGACACCGCTGAGCTGTTCTTCGACGATTGTCGTGTCCCTGCGTCGTGCCTGCTCGGTCCGGGCGAGGGCCAGGGATTCGTGCAGATGATGCGCGACCTGCCGTACGAGCGCGTGTTGCTCGCCATCGGCGGGCTCGGCGCGATGGAGTACGCGCTCAAGCTCACCGCGGACTACACGCGCGAACGCAAGGTGTTCGGCAAGCCGCTGCTGGAACTGCAGAACACGCGGTTCAAGCTCGCAGAAGTGAAGACCAACGTGCACGTCGCCCGCGTCTTCGTCGACGACTGCATCGTCAAGCTGCGTGCAGGAAAGCTCGACACCGTTACCGCCTCGATGGCCAAGTACTGGGTCACCGACATGCAGAACAAGGTCATGGATGAATGCCTGCAGCTCTTCGGCGGCTACGGCTACACGCGTGAGTACCCGATCTCGCAGCTGTACGTGGATTCACGCGTGCAGCGCATCTATGGCGGCGCGAACGAGATCATGAAGGAAATCATCGCGCGGTCGATCTGACAGTCCCCCGACACTCGGGGCGCGACGCGTCGAACTTCACGGAGCTGCCCTCAAGGCTTGCGTTGTAGCGCCAGCGCGTACGGGTGCAGTGTGGCCGACATGACCCCGGCGACGACAGCAGGGTCGGCTTCCATGAACTGTCTTGCGACCTCGGCACTCGCGGCCTCGAACACCACGAGTCCGAAAGTCGTGTCGAGTGGTTCGGTGGTCTTGCCTGCAAAGATCTACCTGTCCCGCCTTCGTCGCGGCGGCGAGACGGGCAAAGTGCCGGCTGACCGCATCGTTGTCCGCCTGGGTCCATTTGGCCTGATCGTGCAGTGCGGGAGTGACGCGCAGCACGTACAGGTACTGCTGCACTTTCGGTGCATCCTGCGCCTGCACGGGCAATGTTGCTTCCGGCGAGGGCGACCGCGACGAACATCGTCGCGATGATTCTCTGCAATGTGAACATCGAGATCTCCTTGTCAACGAGTTCGCGGCAGGTCCTTGAAGAACGCATTGCCGATCCGGTACTTCTGCCAGTCGCGGCAGTCGTAGTGCCACCACTCGTCCTCGTTGACGGTGAAGCCTTCCGCTTCCATCGCCGTGCGCAGCAGGTCGCGCGCCGCGCGTTGTTCCGCTGTGCCGCCTGAGTAGTTCGGGTGCGCGCGCTCCGAGAACTCGTCGTAACCGCTCGGCATCTGCACCTCGAGCCCCGTCTTGAGGTCGTACAGGCTCAGGTCGATCGCGCAGCCCCGGTTGTGGCGCGAGCCGGTCGCCGGGTCCGCCACGAAGTTCCGCTTCTCGGCCGGTGTTGCCTCCCAGAACATCCACGTGACGTACCAGGGCCGGTAGCCGTCGAACAGCAGCAGTCCGTACCCGGGCGCCTGCAGGGCACGATTCGCGCGTACCACGGCCTCGGCTGCCGGACGCTGCAGGAAGACCCGGGCCTCGGGATAAATGGGCGCACGCAGGAAGTTGTCGGAGCCCGCGTAACGCACGTCGAGCCGCAGGCTTGGGTCGAGCGTGACGACTTCCACCAGGTCGGTGTCCAGGAACTCGCCGGTCTCGTCCGGCGGCAGTGCCAGCAGAGCATCGGCCCGCAACTGCTCCAGCTTGCTGGCCGGTAAGACCGGTACTGGATAGCGCGACGGAGGTCCCGCGCAGGCCGACAGCAGGTTTGCCAGCAGCGCGGCAGCCAGCGCCGCACGCAGCACGTAGAGTACGCGCAGGGTCATGCCGGGATCCGTTCGTACGGGGAGGTCTGGAGGTCGATGGCTTGCATGGCTGTGCATGGTCAGGGCGGCGGGCTCGATGCGGTAATCACCGCGTCTGGTACGCCCAGTCGCCGTCGCGGGCGTAGAATCGATGTCCGAGCATACCGTAGTCGTCCGAAGGGGAGCGTCATGACCGATCAGATCCTCGCTGCAGTGCTGAAGCATCCGTTCGTGGAGGGCCTGACGCCCGAACATTGCGCGACGCTCGCGTCGCTGGCCCGGCCTGTCAGCTTTGCGCAGGGCGAGATGATCTTCCGCGAGGGCGACGAAAGGCACGAGTTTTTCCTGCTGCTGAACGGGCGGGTGGCGCTCGAGATGATGGCGCAGGGCAAGGCGCTGCGGGTGCACACGCTCGAGGGTGGCGACGAGCTGGGCTGGTCCTCGGTCATCGTGGGTCGCGGCAAGCTGTTCCAGGCTCGTGCACTCGAGTCGGTCGAGGCGCTGGCCTTCGACGGCTACGCACTGCTGGAACGCTGCCGCGCCGACACCGGCTTCGGCTACAAGATCATGCACCGGTTGCTGGGTGTGGTTTCCGAGCGTCTGCAGGCCGCACGCCTACAGGTGCTGGACATGTACTCGCCGATCGCGAAGCGGGCGGGGGCCTGAGGCCGTCCCGGGGGCCGGGACGAACATCACGCCGAAGTCGAATGCCGAGTGGACCTTCAGGGCGGCGCGGTCGGCCCGTCGCGTGATGGGATGCGGTACAGCCAGACGGCCAGCGCCAGCGCCGTCATTGCCAGCAGCGCCTGCAGCCAGGGCTGCTTGACGACCAACAGGATCGAGAGGCCAAACGAAACGAGCATCGTCACGATGGCGACGATCTTCGTGCGATACGGCAGGCTGCCGTGCTGGTGCCACTCCTTGAGCATCGGCCCCAGCCAGCGGTGGCCGAGCATCCACTCGTGGAAGGGACGATACGCGCGCGCAAAGCACGCGGCCGCAAGGATGAACAGCGGCGTCGCCGGCAGCAGCGGCAGCAATACGCCAGCAATGCCCAGCGTGAACGCGACAGTACCTGCGACGAAAAAGAACGCTCGCACCACGGGCGACCCATGCTGGTGGTACGCAGGGCTGTTGCCAGGTGTCGCGGCGGACGAAGGTGGGACGTCGTTCACACGCGCGAGCCTACCTGAGTCCGCTCCGAACCTCAGCGGCAGCCATGAAACTCGGCTTGCCGCTCAGAATCGATCGAGCAACCAGCCGGGGAAGAATGCCAGGACGATTGCCGGCGCAAGGCAGAGCAAGCTCGCCGCGAGCGCCAGGCGTCGCGGATGGCCGGCAGGCTGGTCCGCTGTCGCCGGGTTCATGAACATGTACTGGATGACGCGCAGGTAGAAATAGATGCCGAGGTAGCTCGCCACGAGGCCGAGCACCGCGTAACCCGTGTAACCCGCCGCGAGCACGTTGCGGAACACCAGGAACTTGGCGACGAAGCCGGGCATGGGCGGCAGGCCGGCGAGCGAGAGCATCGCTATGCCCAACATGACCGCGGCGAAAGGACGGCGCTGATACAGGCCCTGCAGCGACTCGAGCCGGTCGCTGCGCTGGTCATCGGTGCCGCGCGGCAGCACGGTGAATGCCAGCACGTTCATGATCCCGTACACGACGACGTAGAAGATGACCGCCTGCGCGCGACCCGGACCTGCGCCGAGCAGCGCGTAGAACAGGTAGCCCGCGTGCGCGATCGACGAGTACGCGATCATCCGGCGGAAACTCGTCTGCCGGATGGCCGCCACGTTGCCCCAGATCATCGAGACGAGCGGCAGGACGGCCAGTACGTCGACGAGTGGGCGTGTCACCGGGGCCGTCTCGAACAGTCGCAGCGCCGCGAACAGCACGCCTGCCTTGATGATCGTGGCCATGAAGGCTGTCACCGGAACGCTGGCCCCTTCATAGGCATCCGGCGCCCAGCCATGGAACGGCACGATGGCCGCCTTGAGGAACAGCGAGGCCACCACCAGCACGACGCCAGCGACGGGCAGCGTGTCCGACGAACCCAGCGCAGCGGCGAACACGGCGGTCGACATGGAGCCGCTCCAGCCGTACAACAGCGCGACACCCATCAGAAACGTCGCGGTGGCGGTGCCGCCCAGTACCAGGTATTTGAGCGCCGCCTCGGCACTGTCGGCTCGCAGCTGGGCTAGCAGCACCAGCGCGTACACCGGCATCGACATCAGCTCGAGACCGAGGAACAGCGTGGGCAGGCTGTCCGAGGAAACGAGCAGGCACGCGCCGTACAGCGAGGCGAGCAGCAGCACGTAGTACCGCGTCTCGGCGAAGTCATCGCGCGAGATCAGCACGACCGGCAGCGCGAGCGCGATCAGCGCGAACTTGGCGAGCGACGCGTCCGGACCGACGGAGAAATGGCCGCTGAAAGGCGCTCCGGCGTAACCCTCCGCGTGCAGCGTGAGAGCTGCGGCAGCGGCCGCCGCCAGCGCCAGGAAGGCGACGACGAAGCCGTCGCGCGGCCTGCCGCGCAGGATTTCCAGGGTGAGCAGGATGACCATCCCGGCGAGCAGCAAGTGCTCGGGCAGCATCGCCTTGACGACGTCGTACCAGTTCATCGCGCGCTCCCGAGCTGGATCGTCTCGCCGGCGACGCGCTGCTGGAACTCGCGTGCGGCCAGTTCCGTCTTGGCGAGCGGGTCGCCCGGGAACAGGCCGATGGCGAAGATCGCGACGACGATTGCGACGAGGATGGCGGTCTCACGCGAGTCCAGGTCCGTGAGCGGCGCATGCGGTGCGCGGGCTTCGCCGAACAGGATGCGCTGCGCGAGCCAGAGCATGTAGAGCGCGCCGAGCACCACGCCGGACACCGCGATGACGGCAAGTGCCAGCGGCATGTCGTTGCCCGCGAGATGCGCCGGCCACGCTGCATTGAACGCTCCGAGCAGTACCATGAACTCGCCGGCGAAACCGCTCGTGGTCGGCAGTCCGATCGAGGCCAGCGTGAGGATCGTGAAGAACACCGAGAACACCGGCAGCATCCTGGCGAGGCCGCCGTAATCGGCAACGGCCCGGGAGTGCGTGCGCTCGTAGATCATGCCGACCATGAGGAACAGGCCGCCCGCGACGAGGCCGTGGCTCACCATCTGCAGGATGGCGCCCTGGATGCCGATGAGGTCGAGGCTCGCGAGCCCCAGCATCACGTAGCCGAGGTGGCTGATCGACGAGTAGGCAATGATCTTCTTGATGTCGGTCTGCACCAGCGCGAGGCACGCGCCGTAGACGATGCTGATCACGGCGAGGCTCATGATCACCGGCATCATTGCCCGCGCGGCCTCCGGGAACAGCGGGAAACCGAGCTTCATGAAGCCGTACGTGCCCATTTTCAGCAGCACGCCCGCCAGGATCACGGAACCCGTCGTGGGGGCCTCTACGTGCGCGTCCGGCAGCCAGGTGTGCAGCGGGAACATCGGCACCTTGATCGCGAACGAAAGCGCAAACGCGGACAGCAGCCAGAGCTGCGTGTTCAGCGGCAGCTGCGAGCCGCTCAGGTGGCGCAAGTCGAAGGTCAGGTAGCCGGACGAACCGTGCGTGTACAGCACCAGGTAGATCAGGGCGGCCAGCATCAGGATGCTGCCGAACGCCGTGTAGAGGACGAACTTCAGCGTGGCGTAGATGCGGCGCTCGCCGCCCCAGAGCCCGATGATCAGGAACATCGGGATCAGCATCGCTTCCCAGAAGACGTAGAACAGGAAGAGGTCCTGTGCCAGGAACGTGCCCAGCATCGCGAACTGGATGAAGAGCACCATCACGTGGAACAGCTTCACGTCCTTGTGCACGGCATTCCAGGCACCCGCGACGACGAGCGGGCCCAGGAAGGCCGTGAGGGAAACCAGCAGCACGTTCAGACCGTCGAGGCCGATGCGATAGCCGACGCCCCAGTCGCGGATCCACGGCACGTCGGTGGCGAATTGCAGGCCGGCCACCGTCCCGTCGAAGCGCTGGTACAGGATTGCGGCGATGAAGAACTGCAGCACCATGCAGCCGAAGGTGACGCTGCGCACGAGGGAGTCGCGCCCTTTGGGCAGCAACGTGACAGCCACCATGCCCAGCGCCGGCAGCCACAGCAACCAATTGAGCCAGGTCGCCTCACCCATGACGCCACACCCACACGAGGCAGCCGACTACGCCGACGACGGCCATTGCCACGTACCACTGCAACTGACCGGTCTCGACGCGGCTCAACCGGCCGGAGGCGCGGCGCGTGAGCGCCGCCAGGCCGTGCAGCGAACCGTCGATCAGGAGCCGGTCGCCGAGGCCAAGGAACACGCGATCGGATATCCAGTGCAGCGGCCGGTAGAGGACGGCTTCGTACAATTCATCGATGTAGTACTTGCCGTCCAGGACCCGGTGCAGGCGCGGGAAACGTGCCGCCAGCGCCTCGCCGCGGGCGAGACCGCGACGATACATGAAGGTCGCCGCCGCGAGTCCCAACAGTGCAACTGCCACCGCCACGAACACGAACGTGTGTTCGTAGTGCTCGAGCGATTCCACCACCGCCGGAATCGGCAACAGCGGTTCGAGGAAGTGCGGCAGTTCGAAGAACCCGCCGATTGCCGACAGCACCGCGAGGACGATCAGTACGCCCGTCATCGAGAATGGCGATTCGTGCACGTGGTGCTCGGTGTCGTGGCTCATGCGCGAAGGCGTCAGGAACGTGAGCCACAGCAGCCGGAACATGTAGAACGAAGTCATGAGCGAGGCGGCCGATCCCAGCACCCACAGGACGGCCGAGCCGCCGTGCTGGCTGGCCAGGGCGAACCAGAGGATCTCGTCCTTGGAGAAGAATCCGGCCAGCGGCGGGATGCCGGCGATCGCCGCCGTGGCGACGGCGAAGGTGAAGAAGGTGACCGGTATCTTCCGCCACAGGCCGCCCATCTTGCGGATGTCCTGCTCGCCGCCGAGCGCGTGAATCACGCTGCCCGCGCCGAGGAAGAGGCAGGCCTTGAAGAACGCGTGCGTGTAGACGTGGAACACCGCCACGCCATAGGCGCCGACGCCCAGCGCGAGGAACATCAGGCCGAGTTGCGACACGGTCGAGTAGGCCAGCACCTTCTTGATGTCGGTCTGGACCAGCGCGATGGTCGCCGCGAACAACGCGGTCAGTACCCCGATGACCGCGACGACCTGCGAAGCCTCGGGCGCGTGCTCGTAGATGCCGTGCAGGCGCGCGACCAGGTACACGCCCGCGGTCACCATCGTCGCCGCGTGGATCAGCGCCGAGACTGGCGTGGGGCCAGCCATTGCGTCCGGCAACCAGACGTGCAGCGGGATCTGCGCCGACTTGCCGGTGGCGCCGATGAAGAGCAGCACGCCGACGAGGCTGGCCGAGACGGCCGGCGCGATGGGTGCGGCGAACGCGGCGTTGATCTCGTCCATGTTCACGGTGCCGAGCGCCCAGTAGAGCAGGAACAGGCCGAGCAGGAAGCCGGCGTCGCCGACGCGGTTCGTGATGAAGGCCTTCTTGCCGGCGGCCGCCTTGGCCGGATCCTCGAACCAGAAGCCGATCAGGAGGTACGAAGCGAGGCCGACGCCTTCCCAGCCGACGAAGCAGACCAGCAGCGAGCGGCCCAGGACGAGCGTGAGCATGAAGAACAGGAACAGGTTCAGGTACGCGAAGTAGCGCGCGTAGCTCGGGTCGTCCTTCATGTAGCCGGTCGAATAGACGTGAATCAGCGAGCCGACACCGGTGATGATCAGCGTCATGACCGCGGTCAGGCGGTCGAAGTAGAACGCGACGTCGAACCCCTGGTCGCCGAAGCTTGCCCAGCGATAGGCCACTTCGAGCAGTGCGGCGTCCGGACCGGCCGCCTGCAGCAGCAGGACCGCCTTGAACGTCGCGAGAAAGGCGAGGACCGGCAGGCCGCAACCGACGATCGAGACGAACGTGCGGCCCAGGCGGCGGCCGAGCAGGCCGTTCAGCAGGAAGCCCGCGAGCGGCAGCAGTACGATGACGGTGAGCAGCTTCATCGGGTGCGCATCATCCTTTCAGGCGATCGTAGCCCTCGACATCGAGGGAGCTCCGTTGCCGCGACAGCTGCAGCACGATCGGGATCGCGATCGCGATCTCCGCGGCCGCCACGACGAAGATCAGGAACACCAGCACGGTCCCCGACAGGGTCGCCGTCTCGAGCGAGAAAGTGACCAGCGCCAGGATGACTGCGTTGAGCATCAGTTCCATGCACATCAGCATGACGAGCGCGTTGCGTCGCACCATCACGCCGACGAGGCCTAGCGCGAACAGCACGAAGCTGAGTCCGAGCAGCAGTTGGGTGTCAGCCATCCGACCGCCTCCCGCTCCTGATGATCGCGATCGCCGCGACGACCGCTGCGACCAGCAGCACGCTGGTCAGCTCGAAATGCAGCCAGTACTCGCGCAGGAACTCGACCGAGAACGGCTGGACGAGGTAGGAGGGCGCCGCGCTTGCTCCGGGCTGGAGGGCCGGGACGCCGAGCCTTATCGCGGAGATGCCGAGCGCCCCGGCGAGCAGGGCACCGAGCACGACGCCGGGCAGCAGCATGCGGCTGTAGCGACGCACGAACGAGGGATCGCGTACGTCGAGCAGCATGATCACGTAGACCATGAAGACCATGACCGCGCCGACGTAGATCAGGACCTGGAAGACCGCCACCACGTGCACACCCAGCATCGCGTAGATGCCCGCGAGCGACAGCATGCAGCTGATCAGGGCAAGCGCAACGCGCATCGGATGCCGTGCGACCAGCATCAGCACGCCGCCGAGCAGCGCGCAGGCGCCGAAGAAGTACACCAGCAGCTGGTCGATGGTCATGCGTCGGGGCTCCTGCCGGGCTCCGTCGCCGGCCTGACAGGGTAGGGCTTCGCGACGTCGGCGTGCGGCTGCCAGTTGAGCAGTTCTTCCTTGCCGAGCCACATGCGGTCGCGGTCGAAACCCGGCAGGTCCGGCGTTTCCTTGACCATGCGGATGGCGTCCTCCGGGCAGGCCTCGACGCAGAACCCGCAGAAAACGCAGCGTGAGTAATCGATCTCGAAGCGCGAGGGGTACTTCGGGTGGGCGGGGTCGTCCGGGTCGAACGCGGCGTCGATCTCGATCACCTGCGCGGGGCAGACCGTCGCGCACATGTTGCAGGCCACGCACTGCGGCCGGCCGTCGGGACGCTGCGTCAGGATGTGCTTGCCGCGATTGCCGGCCGCGTAGTCGGCGCGGATCTCCTCGGGGTAATACGCCGTGAGCGCGCCCTTGCGCCCCGTCATCCACTTGCCCATGTTGCGCAGGAACACGCCCCCGGTGATCGCGAGGCCGCGCGCGACCTCGAGCAGGTAGGAGCGCTCCCACCAGCCCATCGTGGGCTCGTTCCAGTATTGCCTGCGCACGTGCGGTTTGCGGGGCGTGGTCATGTCGTTGCGCGCCTCATGCCTGCTGCGCCCACAGCGCAACCGCCGTCACGACGAGGTTGGCAATCGAAAGCGGCAGCAGGAACTTCCACGCGAAGCGCAGCAGCTGGTCCCAGCGGAAGCGCGGCAGCGTCCATCGCACCAGGATCTGGAAGCTGCAGAGCAGGAAGACCTTGCCGAGGAAGGTCAGCAGCTGCAGCACGACGACCCAGCCGTGACTGAGCGGCACGGCCTGCCCGCCCGGGAAGACGAAGCCGGTGTCGTTCATCCACGGCAGGTTGTAGCCGCCGAAGAACAACGTGACGAACAGCGCGCCGATGACCGCGATCTCGATGAACTCGGAGAGCATGAACACGCCCTGTTTCATCGCGCTGTACTCGGTGAAGTAGCCCGAGATGAGTTCCGACTCGGCCTCGGGCAGGTCGAACGGGATGCGCTTGTTCTCGGCGATGCCGGCGATCAGGAACAGCACCGCGGCGAAGGGCTGGTAGACGATGCCCCAGGCCGGCAGGAAGCCGAGCACGGTGCCCGACTGCCGCTCGACGATCGAGGCGAGGTTGACGGTGCCGAAGATCAGCACGATGCCGAGCACGGTGAGGCCCATCACCAGCTCGTACGAAATCAGTTGCGAGCCCGCACGCAGCGCGCCGAGCAGCGAGAACTTGTTGGCCGACGACCAGCCGGCCAGCATCGCGCCGATGATCGTGATGCCGCTGAAGGCGAAGACGATGAGGATGCCAGCGTCGATCGGCGCGATCTGCATCGGGTAGGTGCGGCCGCCGAACCACCCGGCCAGGCTCGGGAACAGCCGGCCTGGATCGAGCGTCCCGCCAAACGGCACGACGGCAAAGACCAGCAGCACCGGCACGATGGCGAGCCACGGGCCGAGCGCGTAGGCGAGCTTGTCGTAGGCGAGGGGCTTGAAGTCTTCCTTCAGCAGCAGCTTGAGGCCGTCGGCCATGCCGTGAAACAGCCCGAGCCAGATCAGCTTGACCTGCGTGAACGGGATGCGGACGTAGGCGCGGTTGGCGCCGATGCGGTCCGACATGATCGCGGCCTGCTTGCGCTCGACCCAGGTCAGGATCGCGCCGAACGTCAGCAGGACCGCCAGCGCGTAGGCGATGTAGACCAGGCTGATGGCAAAGTCCGGGGCGTTCACGGGTGACCTCGTGCCGGCGCGGCAAGCGCCTTGATCAGGTCCTCGGCGTGCAGCACACCGGGCTTCTTCTCGAAGCAGGGCTCGAACGCGCTGACCGTTCCCTGGAAGTTCGTGTAGTGCCCGTGCCGCTCGGTCTGGATGCTGACCGGGAGGAACACGTCCGCATGACCGTTCTCCGGTTGCAGGTACGAGTTCAGGAAGATGATTCTCGCCCGCTGCGGCAGCCGCGCAAAATCGAAGCCTTCACCCCATACCAGCACGAGGTCCGTGCCGTCCTTGAAATCGGGCTCCGCGTGGCCGAACAGTTCGCGCGCCCGGGTCGTGTTCGGGTTCTTGTCCCCGCGGATCAGCAGGTCATCCTCGATCCGCTCGCCCGGCTGCGGTTGCCAGTCCTGCTTGACGAAGCAGTGGAACACTTCGCCAAGCTTGTCCTTGAAGGTCTCGAGTTCCTCGTTCGAACCCCAGTTGGACACGAGCGCGACGGGGTGGCGGGCCGCGCCGATCAGTCGACGCGCCTCGTCCAGTGCGGCCGGCACGGTGACCGGGCGCCCCTTGAGCATCGGTTCGTCGGCGCGGACGCGCTCGAACATCTGCGCCAGGTCGCGACCCTTGTTGCAGATCCACGGTCCGTTGACGGCCGGATTGTCCAGCGGAGTGACGCGCGCGATGTTCTCGTTCTGCCGCTGGTCGAGTGCCTTGAGTTTCCACTCCGGCTTGCGGTGCCAGATCTGCACCGTGCAGCCGCGGGCGCAGCCCGGGCAGACCGACGGCGTCGGCTGCAGGAACCACACGCGCGACTTGTGCAGGAACTGCCGCGACAGCAGCGCGCCGACCGGGCAGATGTCGACGATGTTGTCGGAATACGGGTCTTCGCTCAGCGGCCGGTCCTCGACCGGGCGTATGTTCGAGACGTCGCCGCGCCGCTCGACGCCCAGCGCCATGGACTTCGAGACTTCGTGCGTGAACCGCGTGCAGCGCAGGCACAGGATGCAGCGCTCGTTGTCGAGCAGGATGCGGTTCGAGAGGTTGTAGAACTTGGTCGAGCGCACCTTCTCGTCGTGGGAGAGCGAGTGCTGGCCGCTGTACTCGTAGTGGTAATCCTGCAGCGTGCACTCGCCGGCCTTGTCGCAGATGCCGCAGTCGACCGGGTGGTTGAGCGTGATGAACTGCAGGATCGCCTTGCGGTGCGCCTGCACTTCCTCCGAGTTCGTGAACACCTTCATGCCCTTGGCAACGGGCATGTTGCAGGCGATGTCCAGCCCGCGGCCTTCCACCTCGACCAGGCACATGCGGCAGTTGCCGACGACCGACAGCTGCGGATGCCAGCAGAAGTAAGGGATGAAGTGGCCGTGCTCGCGCGCGACCTCCATGACGGTCTGGTCGTCGCGAGCCTCGATGGCCTGACCGTTTACGAAGATCTCAGGCATTCCAGGTTCCCGCCGAACTTTGCGCGCTTGTGTTCGATGCAGTACTCGAACTCGTCGCGGAATTTGTCGAGGATGCCGCTGCAGGCGTAGCCCGCTGCGTCACCGAGCCCGCAGATCGTGGTGCCGTCGTTGAATTTCGAGATGTAGTACAGCCGCTCGATGTCGTCGGCGCGGCCGTCGCCGGCGACGATGCGGTCGAGGATCCGGTGCAGCCAGCCGGTGCCATGGCGGCACGGCGTGCACTGTCCGCAGGACTCGTGGTGGTAGAAGCGCATGAGCACCTGCAGCAGTGCCACCATGCAGGTGCCTTCGGCGATCACGATCATGCCGCCGGAGCCGAGCGTGGAGCCCGCGTCCCACAGGTCTTCGTGCGACAACTTCAGGTTCGCGATGTCGGCGCCGGTGAGCACCTTGGAAGAAACCCCGCCAGGCACGACGCACTTGATCGCGCGACCGTGCGGGATGCCACCGCAGTCTTCGTCCAGGAACTTCATCCACGGGTAGCCGAGTTCGACTTCGTAGACGCCGGGACGGTTGATGTGGCCCGACACCGAGAAGAGGCGCGTACCCGGGCTCTTGGGCGTGCCGACGGCCTTGAAGGCGTCGGCGCCGTTGCTGATGATCCAGGCGATGTTCGACAGTGACTCGACGTTGTTGACGACCGTCGGACGCTGGTACAGCCCCCTGACCGTGAGCCGCGGTGGCCGGTTGCGCGGGTAGCCTTTCTTGCCTTCGAGCGACGAAATGAGTCCCGACGCTTCTCCGGCCACGTAGGCGCCCGCGCCGCGATAGACCACGATGTCGCAGGAGAAATCGGACCCGAGGATGTTCGTGCCGAACAGGCCCGCCGCGTAGGCTTCTTCCACCGCCTCCGCGAGGCGGCGGTAGGGGAGGTCGAACTCGCCGCGGATGTAGACGAAGCAGTTGCGGACGTTGAGCGCGTAGCTCGCGATCAGCATCGACTCGAGCAGCACGTGCGGGTTGTTCTCGAGGATCCAGCGATCCTTGAACGTGCCCGGCTCGCCTTCGTCGGCATTGGCGATCAGGTAGTGCGGCTGGCCGTCGTCGTACTGGATGACCTGCCACTTGCGGCCGACGGCGAAGGCCGCGCCACCGCGGCCCTGCAGGCCCGAAGCCGTGATTTCCTTGACGACATCCTGCGGCTTCATCTGCCCGAGAGTCTTCGCGAGCGCGCCATAGCCGCCTCGTGCACGGTAATCGGGCAGCGCGTGCGACGTCGCCGTGACGGGGAAGGACATGATCAGCTGGCGGCCGGGCATGCTATTTCAGCCCCTGCAGCAGTTCGTCGAGCTTCGTGAGCGTCAGGTTCTCGTGGTACCCGTCGTTCACCATCATCATCGGCGCGGTGCCGCAGGAACCGAGGCACTCCACGGTGGACAGCGTGTAGCGGCCGTCCGGCGTGGTCTGTCCGGGCTTGATGCCGAGCTTGCGCTCGACGTGCGCGAGGACGTTCTCGGCGCCGTTCATCGAGCAGCTCACGTTGTGGCAGAACTGCAGGTGCCAGCGGCCGATCGGCTTGCGGCGGAACTGCGTGTAGAAGGACAGCACTTCCTCGATCTGGATCTGTGGCACGCCGAGAAAGGCGGCCAGTTCCTCGATGTCGGAATCCGCGACGTAGCCACGATCCTCCTGGATGCGGCGCAGGCACGGCAGCACGAGCGAGGATTCGAAGCCTGCCGGAAACCGCTCACGGAGTTTCTCGAACTCGGGGACCAGGTGCTTCATCGATCGCACTCCCCGCCGATCATGTTGACGGACCCGAACGTCGGCACGAGGTCCGCGAGCTGGTAGCCGTCCAGCATCCGGTGCACGCCGCCCATGTGGACGAAGCTCGGGCTGCGGCAATGGACCTTCCAGGGCACGCCGCCGCCGACGCTGACGAGGTAGAAGCCGAGCTCGCCGTTGGCGCCTTCGTGCGCGGAATACGACTCGCCGGCGGGCACCTGCGGTCCTTCCATGATCAGCTTGAAGTGGTTGATCAGCGCCTCGATCTCGGTGTACACGGCCTGCTTGTCGGGCAGCGTGCAGCGGCGGTCGTCGACGCTGATCGGGCCCGGCTGCAGCATGTCGATCAGCTGGCGGATCATGTGCTTCGACTCGTCGATCTCGCGCATGCGCACGTAGTAACGGTCGTAGTTGTCGCCCTTGATGCCGACGGGAATCTCGAATTCGAGCTCGCCGTACGAGAGGTAAGGCGTGTCCTTGCGCAGGTCGCGCGGCGCGCCGGTCGAGCGCAGGATCGGGCCGGTGAAACCCCAGTTGATCGCTTCTGCCGTTGCGATGACTCCGACGTCGCGCATGCGGTCGATGAAGATCCGGTTGCGGTCAACGAGCCCGTGCACGCGGTCGACGAACGTGTCCATCTGGTCCAGGATTTCTTCGAGCCGCTGCAGCCAGCCGTCCGGGAGGTCGCGGGCGAGGCCGCCGATGCGGCCGTAGCTGTGCGTGACCCGTGCGCCGGTCAGGTCGGCGATGTGCTCGTAGACGTAGTCGCGGATGGTGACGAGATACAGGAACGCGGTCATCGCGCCCATTTCCATCAGCGCCGCGGCCACGCAGGTCAGGTGGTCGGCGATGCGGGAATACTCGGCCAGCAGCGTGCGCAGGTGGCGGCAGCGCGGCGTGAGCTCGATGCCCATCAGCTTCTCGACTGCCTCGCAATAGGCGAAGTCGTTGATCAGGGCCGAGCAGTAATTGAGGCGGTCGACGTACGGGATCAGCGTGTGCCAGGTGTGCGACTCGCATTCCTTTTCAAAGCCGCGATGCAGGTAGCCGCAGTGGACGTCCGTGCGCACCACGCGTTCGCCCGAGATCTCCGCCACGATCTGGATCGTGCCGTGCGTGGCGGGGTGCGACGGGCCGATGTTGACGATCACGGACCCGGGCGTGAGGCCCTTGGTGAACGCCGGGCGGATCGGGTTCGGCAGCGTGGTGAGCGGCGGCAGGCTCATGGCTTCACGTCCCGATAGGGCACCAACGGCTGTTCCCGCTGCTTCGGATAGTCCTTACGCAGCGGGTGGCCGACGAAGCCCTCATACAGCAGCAGCGGCCGCAGGTCGTCGTTGCCGCGGAAGCGTATGCCGTACATTTCGTGGCACTCGCGTTCCATGTAGCGCGCCGAGCCGTACAGCGGCACGAGCGTGTCGACGGTCGGGTCCGCTTCCTCGACCCGCGTCTTGAGCCGGACGCGGACGAAATCGCGGGTGGAATAGAAGTGGTAAACGACGTCGAAGCGCGGCCGGCGCTGCGGCCAGTCCGTTGCCGTGACGTCCAGGAACAGGTCGAAGCCGAACTCCTGCTTGAGCCGGCCGGCCACGGGCACGAGGCTGTCCGCCGCAATCTGCAGCACGAGGATGCCGTGAGCCATGCCCGTCTCGAGCGACTGCGCGCCAAGGCTGGCCTGTACACGCTCGAGCAGATTTTCTCCCGTGCCCACGCTCAGAAATCCTGGTTGATGATCGGGTGGCGCTCGCCCGCGATCTTGTCCTGGAGCTTCATGATGCCGTCGATCACCATCTCCGGCCGCGGCGGGCAGCCCGGGATGTACAGGTCCACGGGGATGATCTTGTCGATGCCAGGCAGGGCGGCATAGTTCTGGTAGAAGCCGCCGCTCGTCGCGCAGACGCCGAAGGCGATGACCCACTTGGGTTCGCACATCTGCTCGTAGACCTTGCGCAGGACCGGCGCCTGCTTGTGCGAGACGGTGCCCACGACCATCAGCAGGTCGGACTGGCGCGGCGTGAAGCGCGGCAACGCGGCGCCGAACCGATCCGTGTCGTAGAGCGTCGAGCTCACCGACATGAACTCCATCGCGCAGCAGGCCGTCACGAAGGGATAGGGGAACAGCGAGAACTTCCGCGCCCAGCCGACGAATTCGTCCTTGCGGGTGGTCAGGTACTCGAAGGCCGCGCTCTTCTGCTGCTGCGGCACGGGTGTCGTCGCGCTCAAGTCGTCACCTCTTCCAGCAGCCCGGACCGCCAGACGTACAACATGATCAGCACCAGCAGCAGCGTGAACAGCGCAAACGTCACGAGCATGAACCCGGTGAGCGGCGTCGCCGCCAGCGCCCACAGGTAGAGAAACACGGTTTCCAGGTCGAACAGGATGAAGACCACCGCGATGGCGTAGTACTTGACCGGGACGGCCCGCATGTTGTCGGACTCGATCGCCGTCGCGCCGCATTCGAAAGGCTCGAGTTTCAGCGGCGTCGGTTCCGGCTTGGGTCCCAGCACCTGGTTCAGCCACAGGGTGAGGGCCACGAAGCCGAGGATGGCCAGCAGGTAAACGAGGAAGGAGAGGTATGCGGTCATTGCGGCGTGCGTGTGAATTGCAGGGCGGACTATATCGACTGCAACCATTCACCTCGCCCCGCGGAAAACACTTATGGCTGCAACAGGTTACATCGCTCTCAATCCCCACACGCCCAGCTCAGACGAGCCCAGCCCGAGATTTCCGTGCAAGCGATGAAACGAATTACGACGAACGCGCCGGTCTCCGCCGCACGGCGCCTGCGCCGCTGGCCAGCCCGGCTGGATTTCCTGCAGAGCGCCACCGGCCTGGCGCTCGGCCTTTTCATGTGGGTGCACATGTTCTTTGTCGCGACGATCCTGCTCGGCAAGGACGCGATGTGGACGGTCGCCCGGGTGTTCGAGGGCTATTTCATCTTTGGCCGCCCGGTCTACGGGCTGGTGTCGGCCCTGGTCGCCGTAATCGCGACGCTGTTCGTGGTCCACGCCGCTCTGGCGCTCCGCAAGTTTCCGGCCAATTACCGCCAATACCGTACGTATCGCGACCACATCAAGGAGATGAAGCACGAAGACACGACTCTCTGGTACTGGCAGGTGGTCACCGGGTTCGCGCTCTTCTTCCTGGCGTCGGTGCACCTCTACATCATGCTGACCCGTCCGGACCGCATCGGGCCGTTCGAGTCGGCCGACCGCGTCTGGTCCGACCTGATGTGGCCGCTGTACCTGGTGCTGCTGTTTGCGGTCGAGTTTCACGGGGGCGTTGGCCTGTACCGGCTGGCGCTCAAGTGGGGCTGGTTCGAGGGTGACGGGCGCGATGCGGCCGGGACCCGGCGCAAGCTGCGGTTCTTCAAGTGGGCGCTGACCGGCTTTTTCCTCGTCCTGGGCCTGCTGACCCTCGCGGCGTACATGAAGATCGGCATCGACCACGCTCCGTTCTACGGTCAACACTATGTTCCTGGCGCGGCCGCCACCACGGGGGTGACGCCATGAAAGTCGTCTACACCGACGTGCTGGTCATCGGCGGCGGACTCGCGGGACTGCGGGTCGCCATCGGCGCGCGCCGCCGTGGCCACGACGCCATCGTCCTGTCACTGGTGCCACCCAAGCGCTCGCATTCGGCAGCCGCGCAGGGCGGCATGCAGGCGAGTCTCGCCAACGTCACCAAGGGCCAGGGCGACAACGAGGACGTGCACTTCGAGGACACGGTCAAGGGCAGCGACTGGGGCGCCGACCAGCAGGTCGTGCGCATGTTCGTGAACACCGCGCCCAAGGCCGTGCGCGAACTGGCTGCGTGGGGCGTGCCGTGGAGCCGCGTCCGCCAGGGCGACCGCCAGGTCATCATCAACGGCGAGAAGGTCACGATCACCGAGCGCGACGCAGCGCACGGCCTCGTGGCGCAGCGCGATTTCGGTGGCACCAGGAAGTGGCGCACCTGCTACGTCTCGGACGGCACGGGTCACGCGATGCTGTTCGCAGTCGGCGATCGCGCGATTGCCGAAGGCATCCCGGTGCACGAGCGCACCGAGGCGCTGGCGCTGATTCACGACGGCAAGCGCTGCTACGGTGCAATCGTCCGCGACCTGATCACGGGCGAGATCACGGCCTATGTCGCCAAGGCCACGGCTATCGCGACTGGCGGGGCAGGGCGCGTCTACCGCGTCACGACCAATGCCGTGATCTGCGAAGGCATCGGTGCGGCACTTGCGCTCGAAACCGGCGTGGTGCCGCTCGGCAACATGGAGGCCGTGCAGTTCCATCCGACGGGGATTTTTCCCGCGGGCATCCTCGTTACCGAGGGCTGCCGTGGCGACGGCGGGTTGCTGCGCGACGCGAGCGGCCACCGCTTCATGCCGGACTACGAGCCGGAAAAGAAGGAACTCGCCTCGCGCGACGTCGTCTCGCGCCGCATGGAAGAGCACATCCGCAAGGGCAACGCCGCCAGGTCACGCTTCGGCGAGCACCTGTGGCTCGACATCACGCTGCTCGGGCGCAAGCACATCGAGCACAACCTGCGTGAAGTGAAGGAGATCTGCCAGTACTTCCTGGGGGTCGATCCGGTGGAGCAGTGGATTCCGGTGCGCCCCGCCCAGCACTACACGATGGGTGGCGTGCGTACCAACCACACCGGCCAGACACCGGCATTGCGCGGGCTGTTCGCTGCGGGTGAGGCTGCGTGCTGGGACATGCACGGCTTCAATCGGCTGGGCGGCAACTCCGTGGCGGAGACCGTGGTCGCCGGCATGATCGTCGGTGAGTTCATTGCCGACTTCATCGAAAGCCCCGAAGGTGAACTCGATATTCCGACGGCGGTGCTGCGCGAGGCGCTCGAGGCCGAACGCGGCAAGCTCGATACCCTGCTGCGGCACGGCGGCCGCGAACAGGCCGATGCGCTCAAGGCCGAAATGCAGCAGGTCATGACCGACAAGGTCGGCATCTTCCGCACGGGCGCCGACCTGCAGCAGGCCGTCGACAAGCTGCAGGAGCTGCTCGTGCGCAGCCGCGACATCGGCATGCGGTCGCGCCGCGACGGGCCGAATCCCGAACTGGTCACGGCCTACCGCGTGCAGAAGATGATCAAGATCGCGCTCTGCGTCGCGCGCGGCGCGCTGACGCGCACCGAAAGCCGCGGTGCGCATTTCCGCGAGGATCACCCGCGCCGCAATGACGCCGAGTGGTTGAAGCGCACGCTCGCGACGTGGGGCGATCCGCTCGCCACGTTGCCGACGCTGAATTACGAAGCGCTCGACGTGGGTCGCATGGAACTGCCTCCCGGCTGGCGCGGCTACGGCAACAAGGATTACGTCGACCATCCCGACACGCCGCAGCGCGTCGCTGAAGTGACGAAACTGCGCGAGACCCTGGGCGATGCCGGCCGTCACTCCGTGCAGGCAGCGCTCATGCCGTACGAGCACCTGCTGCCTGCAAGCCTGCGCGGCCGCAACGAACGCATCGACGAGAAACTGCCGACATGAGCTCAGTCACCGATTCCGCACCGCCCAAGGCTGCGATCCCGCCTGCAGACGCACCGAAGCGCATGCTGCACTTCCACGTCCTCCGCCACGATCCGCAGGACCCGGTGAGCATCCCGCATTTCGAGGTCTTCGAACTCGAGGAGGCGCCGGGCATGACGCTCTTCATCGCGCTCAACGAAATCCGCGAGAAGCTCGACCCGTCGCTGGCGTTCGATTTCGTCTGTCGTGCCGGCATCTGTGGCAGCTGCGGCATGGTCGTGAACGGCCGCCCGGGCCTGGCCTGCCGCACGCTTACGCAGGACCTTCCGGCGGAGATTTCGTTGGCGCCGCTGCCGGCGTTCGAACTCATTGCCGACCTGTCCGTGAACACGGGCAAGTGGATGCGCGGCATGAGCGAACGGCTCGAGACCTGGGTGCATTCCCTCGGCCAGGAGGTGGACCTCGCACGGATCGAAGAGCGCATGGATCCGGAGCTCGCAGACAGGATCTACGAACTCGACCGTTGCATCGAATGCGGCTGCTGCGTCGCAGCTTGCGGGACGGCGCGCATGCGCGAGGACTTCGTCGGCGCAGTCGGCCTCAACAAGATCGCGCGCTTCGCGCTCGATCCGCGCGATCAGCGTACCGACCAGGACTTCTACGAGCTGGTCGGCAACGACGACGGCGTGTTCGGCTGCATGACGCTGCTGGGCTGCCACGATGTCTGTCCAAAGCAGTTGCCATTGCAGACACAGATCGCCTTCTTGCGTCGCAAGATGGTCAAGGCCGGCTTGTAGCGTCCTGCTCCCGCTCCCAGGTCAATCGACGAAGGCGGAGTGCGCTGCCCCGTTTTAAGAATCTCTTAGGATTCGCATAGCAAGGATTTAGCTTCCTGTCCGGTCGGGTTTGGGGAAACTACCCCCGACCGATCACACACAGGAGCACTGACATGGAGTCTCGAATTCGCTGGGCCGCGGTAGCCGCCCTGGCCCTCACGTTGGCCACCCCGGCCGGTGTCTCGGCCGCTGATGCCGGTCACGATGCAGCAAGCATCGCACGAGGCCGCTATCTCGTGACGATCAGCGGCTGCAACGATTGCCACACCCCGGGCGGCATGGAGAAAGGTCCAGCGGTCCCCGAGGCGCAATGGCTGACCGGCCTGCCCGTCGGTTTCCAGGGGCCCTGGGGAACGACGTATCCGTCGAACCTGAGGCTCGCGCTCGGCTCGATGACGGAAGCGCAGTGGCTGCAGAAAGCGCGGCAGGAGCGCTTGCCGCCGATGCCCTGGTTCAATCTCAGGGAGATGACGGACGCGGACCTCAAGGCCATCTACGCCTTCGTGCGCAGTCTCGGGGTTGCGGGCGTGGCGGCGCCGGCATACGTCGCCCCCGGCGGCAAGGTGCAAACGCCCTACTTCGTGTTCGTGCCGCGGACCGATGCGCAACCCGTTGCCAGCCGCTGAGCCGACAGCTCACGGGGGCCGGCCGATCTCGGCCAGCGTCAGCGGGCGATTCACGTGCAGGCGGAATTGCCCACGACCTGTTTTCTCGATGCGCAGGCTCGGGCATCTCTCCTCGAGCCTTCGCTGCAGCAGGATCAGCCGGGCCTCGAGGTTCTCGCTCAGGTCCGGCAGGCGGATGGCCGGGTCGAGCCGGAGCTCGCGGTTGCAATACTCGGTGCGG
Organism: uncultured Pseudomonadota bacterium; assembly: GCA_963748985.1. GTDB lineage: Bacteria > Pseudomonadota > Gammaproteobacteria > Steroidobacterales > Steroidobacteraceae > RPQJ01. The sequence goes on along the minus strand of CAVVKQ010000012.1, from coordinate 26,413 downwards.
CCTTCGTTGACGAAGTCCCGCAGCAGCTTCCACAGGATCGCGCCGGCCACGCCCTTGATCATGTAGTCGTCGCCGACGAAGATGCTGTCGTTCTCCGCATACCGTCGCACCCTGATCGGCGCTCCGCGCGGCGCCGGTGCGGGGGCCCGAACGACAGGCTTTTCGGCATCGTTCGCCTCGCCTTCCTCGAGCATGGCCGCGACGGTGCCGACGTAGCTCGCGAGCACGACCAGCGCATCTTCCTCGTCGTAGCCGAAGCGTCCGGTCTCCGTGCTTTCCGCGAACAGCACGCCGAGCAGGCGCTCGCCGGCCAGGATCGGCACGGCTACCTGACTCTGGGACTCGGGCAGGCCCGGAAACGGAATTGCGTTTTCGATGCCGGCGGTGATGCCGAGGCGCGCGGCGTCCTCGCGCATGGCGCGGCCGTAGCCGAACTCCGACGTGGCGTGCGCGATGCGGATCGGTGTGCGCGAGAGGGCGGCGGTGCCGATGACGCCGTCTCCCGGCTGGATCTCGGCGCCGACCCCCGACGCCGTGTAGCCACGGCTCGCCACCGTGTACAGGGCGTGGCCGCTTGGTTCGCGCATCAGCACCATCGAATGGCGGATGCCGAAGACATCGCGCAGCGAATCCAGCAACGCATCGAGAAGGCTCGCCAGGTCCGTGGCCGTGGACAGTCGCGCGGTGCAGCAGCGCACCTGGGCCAGCGAACTGGCGCTGCCCGTGGCGGGGGCGAGCGCGGTGCGGTAGATCTCGGTCACCGCGTCGACCCGGTAAACGTCCGCACCGCGCAGGCGGAACACGCCCGTCATGCCGGCGTGCGAGGCGATGCCTGCAAGCTTCGCCTTCATGCACTCGAACAGCGGGCCGGAGTCTTCCGTGCGCAGGTAAACGACCGCAAGCTTGAACTGCGCCCCGGTGTCGGGATGAATCACGAGCACGGTCGCGCGAGGGTTCTCGAGCACGTTCTGTCGCGTCTTGCTGAAGAACTGGTACGACAGGGCCACGTGCCCGGGATCGACGTAATGCACTTCCGAGATGTATGAAACATTCGGCGTGCCGTCGGCGGCGCAGGTCGCGACGACTGCGGGAACCGCGCCTTCGAGGCACGCACGGATCGAATGCAGGGTGATCGGCAGGGTCACTGCTGGAGTCGCTGCCCGGCAGCCGGCCCGGGCGTCTGCAGGAACGCGGACGCGAGCGTGAACGCGACCGCCACGAGGTGTTGGGGTTCGCCGCGCACGGCGCGGGCAAACTCGGTCGCGTAACCGACCAGCCGCAGATCCTGCACCCAGGCTTGCAGGTGCTGCTGCGCGATGGCCCGGTCGGCCCGCGTGGCGCGGACGACCCGCGCGTCGGACCCCTTCAGCTGAATGGTCCGGTGCGTACTGGGCTGGCTGAACACCACGGCGATCATGCCGTTTGCGGCGATATTCTCAAGCACGGCGCCCGCGCGGGCTGCTTCGCACAGGACCGTCACACGCCGGCGATCGCGCGACACGCGGCAGCCGCAGCCGCGGAGCACGTCGGGTACGCGTTGCGCGTTGCACGCGCTCACGACCACCGACACGGCGCCCTGGATGAACGCGGCGTGATCCAAGTCGAGCTGCAAACCCTTGCCTCGCGGCTGGTCCATGTCGCGAATGATAGCCGGGACCGGTGTCGAGGGGCGACGCAGAGGGCTAGGCGCTCGTGCCGTTCCCGGCACGGGCCTGCAGCAACGTCAGTTGCTCGCGCAGTCCGGCGACCTCGGACTCCAACGCCTCCACGCGCGCGGCCAGCGATTGGGTGCCCAACGCGGTAGCGGCGGGCGCGGCGGCCGCCTGTGCAATCTCCATCGCAGCGACATCGATCGGGCCCGTGAACAGCTGCGCGTAACGTGACTCGCGCCGGCCAGCTTCCCGCGGCAGCTTCACGACGAACGGGCCCGCGGGGTGCGTTGCGAGATCCTCGAGGGCGTTTTCCACCTCGTCGAGGCCGCTGACGGTCACGAGCCGCCCAGCGTGTGTACGCAGTTCGCCGGGCGTCTGCGGGCCACGCAGCAACAGCTCGCAGACGATGGCCGTCTGGGCGGGCGAAAACTTCAGGCTGCCGAACTGGGTGTTGCAGAACAGCTGGTGATACTTCGGCACGCGGCTGCCGAACCCGGATTTCTCCAGTACGACCTGCTTGCGGATGAGCGCGTCCACGACGGGCTGGACCTCGCGTTCCTGCAGGTTCATGACCGGGTCACGGTTGCTCTTCTGGTTGCAGGCGTTGACGAGCGCGTTCAGCGACAGGGGGTACTGGTCCGGGGTCGCAATCTGCTTTTCAATCAGGCAACCGACGACCCTCGCTTCGAGGGCCGACAACTCGAGCGGCATGGCATGCTCCAGGGGCGTTGACCGGGGCATAATCGTACACCCCGGGTGGAGAGGATCGGCAGAACGTGCAGACATCGCGTGGCTCGACACTGAAGGGCGTCATCACCATTTCGCTGATGGTGGTGAACGTGGTGTTCTGGGTGCCGATCCTGCTGGTCGTCGCGCTCGCGAAGCTGCTCATCCCCATCGCCGCGTGGCGCCGGTGGACGAGCGCCCTCATGATCTGGATCGCCCAGGCGTGGATAGGCTGCAATGGCGCGATCTTCAGCATGATGGGCGCGCTGCGGCTCGAGGTCGAAGGCGTGGAGGGTCTCGATCCGCGCAGCTGGTATCTCGTGCTGTCGAACCACCAGTCATGGGTCGACATCCTGGTGCTGCAGAAGGCATTCAACCGGCGGATTCCGTTCCTGAAATTCTTCCTCAAGCAGGAGCTGATCTGGGTGCCGTTCCTCGGGCTGGCGTGGTGGGCGCTCGACTTCCCGTTCATGAAGCGCCATTCGGCTACCTACCTGCAAAAGAATCCGCAAGCTCGCGGCGAAGACCTCGATGCGACGCGCAAGGCTTGCGCACGATTCGCGCTGCTGCCGACGTCGGTGATGAACTTCGTCGAGGGCACGCGCTACACGACTGCGAAGCACAAGGCGACCAAGTCACCGTACCGCCACCTGCTGCGACCGCGTCCGGGTGGCGTTGCCTTCGTGTTGTCGGCGATGGGCGGCATGCTGCACTCGGTGCTGGACGTCACCGTTGCGTACAGCGAATCCAGCCCGACGTTCTGGGACCTGTGTTGTGGCCGGCTTGGTCCCGTGCGAATGCACGTGCTGCGGCGTCCGATCGAGCCGTGGGTTGCGCAGGGCGACTACGCGGAGGACTCCAGGTTGCGCGCGCGCTTCAAGGAATGGCTGGGCGTGCTGTGGACCGAGAAAGATGCGAGGCTCGACACGATGCTGCCCGGGGGCGTGCCTGGTCCGGCCGCGGGAGACGGCCCGCAATGAAGTGGGATCTGCCGTCGCCGTTCATCCACCAGCGCATCGCCGTTCACAACGAGATCGACGGTTACGGCCACGTCAACAACGCCGTCTACGTCGCGTGGCTCGACGACTGTGCCTGGGCGCATTCGATTTCACGCGGCATCAGCCCGGAACTGTGCCGGTCGCTAAACCGCGGCATGGCCGTGTGGCGTACGCAGATCAATTACCTCCGCGCGGCACTGGAAGGCGACCAGATCGAAGTCGCGACGTGGCCGGTCCGCAATGACTGCAAGCTGCGCATCGAACGCAGGTTTCAGATCCGGCGCAAGTCGGACGGCGAAACGTTGCTGCGCGCGTTGCTCCACTACGTCTGCATCGACCTGCAGACCGGACGAGCGAAGCGGATGCCCGATGACTTCACGCGCTATGTCGTTTTGCCCGAAGTGGCGGACGCCGTCGCGGCCGAGTCAGAGCTCTACCAGCCGGGCGTCGAGCCCCGCTGACCAGGCAGGCAACCAGGAGGAAAAACCATGCACGACAAGTGGACCAGTCCCGAACTCGATTCGCTGCTCGGCGATCGCTCGCTGACGCGCAGGCAGGTGCTGGTGACCTCGCTCGCGACCGGCTTTGCGCTGGCCGTGCAGCCCGTGGGCGCACAGACGCTCACCACCGACACCGCAGGCCTGACCGCGGGCGAAGTGAAGATCCCCGTGGCGGATGGCGAGATTCCCGCGTATCGCGCCATGCCAGCCAAGGGCGGCACGTTCCCGATCGTGCTCGTAGTCCAGGAAATCTTCGGCGTGCACGAACACATCAAGGACGTATGCCGCCGCTTCGCCAAACAGGGCTATTGCGCCATTGCCCCCGAACTGTATGCACGCCAGGGCGACGTCTCGAAGATCAGCGACTGGAAGCAGATATTCGCGGAAGTCGTGAGCAAGGTGCCTGACTCGCAGGTCATGGCCGACCTGGACGCGTCCGCTGCCTGGGCGGAAAAGTCGAGCAACGGCGACCAGCGCAGGCTGGCGGTCACCGGATTCTGCTGGGGGGGGCGCATCACCTGGCTCTACGCGGCGCACAACAGGAATCTCAAGGCGGGCGTCGCCTGGTACGGCCGCCTCAAGGGCCAGGCCACCGAGCTGCAGCCGAAGTACCCGTTCGACGTCGTCGCCGACATCGGTGCGCCGGTACTCGGACTCTACGGCGGCAAGGACCAGGGCATTCCGCTCGATGATGTCGAGGCGATGCGGGCGGCGCTCAAGGCTGCGGGCAAACCGTCGGAGATCGTCGTGTTTCCGGAAGCGGGTCACGCGTTCTTCGCGGACTACCGCCCCAGCTTCAGGGCGGAGGACGCAGCAGCCGGCTGGGCAGCGTGTCTTGCCTGGTTCCGCCAGCACGGCGTCGACTGACGGCTAGTACTTCCAGAGCACGCCGACCGACGGCACCAAGGGCAGCCAATGGCGCAGCTCGCGTTCGAGCGCAGGCGTGCCGTCGTCCAGCTCATACTCGATGTCGGTGCAGCAAGGGTTGCGCCGGTCGAGCGCATTGGTCAGTTCGCCGTGCAACGTCAGCGTGCCGCGCGGCAGCGTCCACTCGTAACTTACGCGGGCATCGAGGGAGCCGTAGTCGGCGTAACGCGCGGCATTGCGATCCCCAAGCACCACGTTGCCCTGCGTGTCGAGCCCGATCGGCGTCACGGGCCAGCCTGTGTGGTACTGCGCGGCGAGAGTTGCCTGCCACGGTCCCGCTGACCAGAGCACGCCCAGGTTGACGGTGTGAGTCTGGTCCCAGCTGCGCCTGACATCGCCACCGCCGACTGCGTCGTTGACGCGCGCCCATGCGTAGCCGAACCAGCCGCTCCAGTCATCGACAGGCTTGCGGGTGAGCAGCAGTTCGCCGCCCTCCGCCAGGGCCGACGACGGTGAGATGGCGACACGGTCCCAACGCAGTTCGGGCGCCAGCGAGAGCGGGTCGTACAGGCTTTCGAAACGAGTGCGCAGGTCGCGGTAATCCTTGCGGTAGGCTTCGACGCGTAGTGAGTATTCAGGGGTCAGGTCGCGCTCGAGTCCGAGGATCAGGTGGTCCGCACTCTGCGCCGGCGAGAACTCCTCGACGCCGTCCTCGACCTGCAGTTCCTCGATGCCCTCGAACTGCTGATAGCGACCCCAGCTCGCGAGCAGGCGTGTGCGCTCGTCGACGCGCCAGGCGAGATTGAGGCGCGGTGCAAGCTGGTCGTCGGCATCGGCGCCGTACGTCTGCTCATCCCAGCGCAGGCCAGCTTCGGCGGTCAGTGAATCCGTCAGTCGGCCGCGCACCGTGTAGTACGCGGCGAAATGCTCGCCGGACGGGTTTGGCGCAAGCGCGCGCGAGATGTCCTGCGCTCCGGCGCCGGGGTACGGATAGTCCGGCGCGAAGTCGACGCTGCCGGTGTAGTCGTAGGTGGCTTCGAGTTGGCGCAGGTCGACGCCCGCGCGCTGCAGCCAGCGGTCGGTTGCGTAACGCCCGTCGACCTTGAGCCCGAGTACGTCGTAGTCGCGCATGTCGTCGACCGCCCCTGTCCGTTTGCCTGGCTCGTCGACTGCGGCCTTGCGTTCCGCCGAGACGTCCGTAAACGAAAGGATCGCCGTCGTCGACAACCGTGCGGACCAGTCATGCGCCAGCGTGCCCCAGACGTAGGCGTTCGAATACTCAGCGGTCGCATGCTCGGTGTCGGCCGGGTTGGTGATTTCGGCCTGGTCGCGGGCGAGCAGCGTCTGCAGGCTGCCGTGCGTGTCGGGCGACCACGCGAAATCGACGCGGGCAAAGCCGTCGAGGTAGCTCGATTCGCCAATTTCGGATTCCATGATGTCCGCCACCTCGTCGAGGTTGCTGCGACGGAACGAGGTGAGCCACTGGCCGCGGCCGTCCGCGAATTTCTGCGACGCGAGCGCGTTTGCGTGGATCAGGCTCAGCCCCAGTTCGTAGTACGCGTCCGCGGCGGGGCGCAGCGTGCGGGCATCGATGATCGCGCTCATGCGGTCGCCGTACTCGGCGGTGAAGCCGCCGGCAAACACGTCGAGCCCGTCGACGATGCGCTCGTCCAGCAGGCTGGATGGACTCTGCAGCATCCTGAGGTGAAATGGCTCGTACAGCGGCAAGCCATCGAGTATCACCAGCGTCTCGTTCGTGTCGCCCCCACGCATGTGGGCGAGACCCGCGAGGCCGTTGCTCGCGGCGCCCGGCAGTCGGTGCACGGCCTTGAGCACGTCTTCCGCGAGCCGTGGCAGCGCGTCGAGGTCCTGCTGCGACAGGAACGCGTGGACCTGGGGTACGTCCGATTCCAGGGTATAGCGACTCGCCGTGACCACGACGTCGGCGATTGCTTCGTCGCGCGGGCCTGCTGCCGCCGGCGGCACAGTCGTGTGCGAATCGCCTGGACCTGCCTGCGGTACGACCGAAAATATTCGACCTTCGACACGCTGCAGCTTGAGACCCAGCGGTGCGAGCACCTGCGCAACGACTTCCAGCGCCGGGCCCGCGGTGGGTTCCACGACGACCTTGGCCGACGATGGGACGACGGCCGAGGTGTAGATGAGCTGGAATTCGCCGGTGGCTGCGAGTTCACCGAGTACCGCGTCAACGGCGCGGCCGCGATAGGGGGCTGCAGCGTGCGCTGCCGCTGCCCCGAGCAATACGGTCACGGCCAGCGCAGCGCGAACGCTGCGGCGAGGCGTATTCGAGGCGCGGCGGAGGGCACGTGGCTGACGGGTGGGCATAGGTCGGCCCGAACCATCGCAGCGGCCGGACGCGGCGATGGTAGCCGAGTGCCACCTGGACGCCTACCGCGGCTTGTGCATCAGCGGCCTGCGTGATCCACCCGGATCTGACCGCCTGCGATAACGTGGAGCAGGGCGGGCTCGGACGCAAACACGGCAGCCACGGCGGCTTCAGGCGAAAGCCCGCTCGTGGAACCCTTGAGCATCGTCTGCTCGGCTTCGCGTGCGGCATCCGCCGAGGTGTAGACGATCTTGCGGCCCGTTTCCCGGCCGGCCCAGGCCAGGAACTCGTCGAGCGAGCGGCCTTCAATCGCGAATTCTGGCGCTATCGCAGCGGCCCAATGCCACGCCTGGCCGTGCGAGTCGACCTGCGAGCGCGCCACGCTGCCGTCCAGGCTCACGGCGAGTGATTCGCCGGCACGGGCGACGACCGGCACTTGCCCGCGGTCGATCGCGATGCTGCCCTCGCGCACGGCCACCCGCAGCGCGTCGTCAAGTACCGAAGCGACATACTGGGTGCCGACGTGCCGGACGTCTCCATACGGCGTGCCGACGACGAATGCGCCGCTGCCCGAGCCGGGCGTGCCGGCGTCAACGTAGACGCTGCCTGTCGTCAGGCCTGCGCGCTCACCGCCGGCAAAGGCCAATTGCGTGTCCGTGTCGAGACGCACTTCGAGTCCATCTGGTCGCCGCAATGCGACCCGGCCGGAGCCTGAAGTGCGGATCTCGTCAGACGCAGCCACTGGCGCCGTCGCGATCAGCGGTTGCCAGTTGCCGTCAGGGGCATGACGCACTTCGGCGGCGCCCGTGACACGAGCCACCATCGCGACAGGACCTCCGGCCGCCTTCCAGCGCGGCAAGGCAACCCCGACGGCTACGGCCACGACTGCGACGGAAGCCGCAATGGCGAGCCACGGCTGCGTGAACCTGCGTTTCGGCTGCCGTGCGGCAACTGTTGCGCGCCATTCCGCGGCGAGGGCCGCGCGGACTTCCGCCGTGACGTCCGCGGGCGGCTTCAGGCGTGGGCCGACGCCCTGGAGCAGGGCAGCCAGGTCGGCGTCCTCGCCCGGTCCGTCGGCTTGTGGTTTGTGATCGTTCATAGATTTGTTCTCATGCCTCGAGGCTCGCGAGGACGTCGTGTGCCGACGCCCCGAAAACGGCCTCCACCCCTTCCCGGAAGGCGATCCGGGCCCTGGCCAGCAGCGATTGCGCCGCCGTCTGGCCGATTCCCAGCCGCTCGCTGATTTCTTCGACCGAGCGGCCTTCGACGTATTTCCATTCCAGTGCGTCGCCATATCGGCTTGGCAGCCGGTCGAGCACCGCGTGTACCAGGCGCCCGAGCTCTGCGCGATCCGCGCCGTGCAGCGGGTCGTCGGTCGACGGCGCCGCGATGGATTCAAGCGCGGCCCGGACTTCCTCACTGTCGTCGATCAGCACGACCTTGGAGGCATGTCGACGCTCGCTGCGCACGTGATCGGCGATCTGCCTGCGGCAGATCTGGCACAGCCAGGTAAAGAGCGCCGCCTCGCCGCGCCAGTCCCCGATCGCACGCATGGCCTTGATCAGCGCGGCCTGCACGACGTCCTTGGTGGCGTCGGCATTGCGGTTCATGCGCGGCAGGGCGAAGCGGTAGACGCGCGGGAAGTAAGTCTCGAAGAAGGTCGTAAACGCGCGCTCGTCGCCAGCGAGCATCGCTGCGACCAGTTCGCGATCGTCGTTCATCGATTCGTGCATCGTGGCATGCGAGTAAGACGCGACTGCCGCTGCAAATCAATCGCGGTTCGGCCAGGTCACGACAAACAGTCATAGCTCTTTGAAATTAAAGGGATTTGTCCGGCGCGATTGATTTCCCTGTCAACCACCGTCTCACCGCTGTCCGCGCAGCAAAGCGGGCTGTAACCACCCCGGGAGCGGACTTGGAAGCCACCGACCTCATGATCGATGCCCCGCGCACGACGGCGCTGCCCCCGCGAGCGGCCGACGAACACCGCACGCTTGGAGAAAGCCTCCACCTGCAGCCGGTTCGAGCCGGCGACGCCGGCCGCGCAGACCTCGAGGCTTATGTCCAGACCCGGTTCGCCACCAAGCATGGCGCCGCAGTCCGCACGTTCATGCCCACGCTCATCGCGTTTCATGGCCGCCAAGGGGAGCTGCGCGGTGTCGCGGGCATCCGCGGTGCGGACGAAGGCCGTCTCTACCTCGAGCAGTACCTCGACCGTCCCATCGAAGAACGGCTTACGGCAAGCCTGCGGTCGTCGCCGGTTGATCGCGGCGGGGCGCGTGTCGTCCGTCGCGACGAAATCGTCGAAGTCGGCAACCTTGCCGGTGCCAGCTGCCGTGCTGCAGTGCGCATGGTCGCGCAGCTGCCCGTCTTCCTGATGAGCCGCCGCTACTCGTGGATCGTCTTCACTGCCACCGGCGCAGTGCGCCAGATCCTTGAAGGTTTCGGCGCACCGCTGATCGAGCTCGGCCAGGCCGATCCGTCGAGTGTTGCTACCGGGGCGGATTCGTGGGGCCGCTACTACGAGACCGACCCCCGCGTGTTCGCCGGCTACCTGCCCGACGCGGATCGGTTGGTGGGCTTCGCGCACCGCGCACCGGGTCACTGATGCTGCTCGATGCATTGCGTTCCGCGCCTCCGCGCGCAATCGCTCTCGTCGATGGGCGACGCACGGTTTCCCATGGCGCCCTGCCGTCGCTCATCGAGCATGAGATCGAGTGGTTGCGAAAGGGTGGGGCGGAGCGTCACGCCGTGCTGGCGGACAACGGCGTGCCGTGGGCGCTTGCCGACCTCGCGCTGCATGTCGGGGAACTGCTCTCGGTGCCGCTGCCGGGTTCCTTCACGTCCGCACAGGTGGCGCATGCGCTGGACGATGCGGGTGTCGATGCAGTCCTCGCCGACGACTGCACGCGCGCGCAGGAACTGCTGCAGGGATGGCGCCCGGATGGCACGTCACCCGTATCTGGTCTGCGCCGGTTCCGTCGGCAGCTCGACCTCGCCAGCCGGGCACCTGCACCCCCAGGCACGCGCAAGATTACCTACACCTCGGGCAGCACCGCGAACCCGAAGGGCGTGTGCCTCTCGGGTCCAGGGCTCGAGGCCATCGCGGCGTCGGTGGCCGACGCCACCCGCGAACTCCCGATCGAACGGCACCTCTGCATACTGCCGCTCGCGACGTTGCTGGAAAACGTCGCAGGCCTGTATGCGCCACTGTTGCGCGGTGCGACGTGCGTCGTGCCACCGAGCTCAGTGACGGGGATGAGCTACGGTGGCCTGGACGCGGTCCGGCTGCTCGGGACTTTGACGCGCGAGCAACCCAACAGCCTGATCCTCGTGCCTGAACTGCTGCAGGTGCTGGTTGTCGCGGCCGAGCGCGGCTGGCAGCCACCGGCGTCGCTGCAGTTCGTTGCCGTGGGCGGTGCGAAGGTCTCAGGCGAGTTGCTCGCGCGGGCCGACGCAGCCGGCATTCCCGTCCATGAAGGTTACGGCCTCAGCGAATGCGCGTCGGTCGTGTGCCTCAACACGCCCGCATCGCGCCGCGCCGGAACCGTCGGCCGTCCATTGCCGCACGTGCGCGTGCGTATCGATGCGGCAGGGCAGGTGCACGTTGCCGGCAACACGATGCTTGGCTACCTCGGTGAACCCCCGCACGCGCCGCTCGATGAAGTCGCGACCGGGGACCTTGGCGTTCTTGATGCCGACGGGTACCTCCAGCTGCACGGTCGCATCGGCAACAGGTTCATCACCAGCTTTGGCCGCAACGTGTCGCCGGAGTGGATCGAGTGCGAAATCTCGCAGCGCCTGGTTGGCCGGCCGGTGCTCGTCTACGGTGAGTCACGCCCTTACGCCGTCGCGCTCATCGGCGCGTCCGCAATCGAAGCGCCCGACGCAGCAATCGAAGCCGCCATTGATGCGGCGAACGCGGTACTGCCGAACTACGCGCAAGTGTGCTACTGGGCGCGCGCGCCCGTTCCTTTCACGTTTGCCGACGGCACGCTGACGGCGAATGGCCGGCTGCGCCGCCAGGAAATCCATTCACGTCTCGGCGCGCTGCTCGACGGCCTGTATCCCACCGAACTCGCGTCCTGACCTTACTGCGGAATCCATCGATGCACCTGTACGAACAACTGCAGCGCGACACCGTCGCCGACCGCGACTACCTGCTGGCTGCGCCGGTCATCCAGCGCGCGCTTGCCGGCGACATCACTCGCGAGCTGTACGTCGAGTTCCTGACGCAGGCCTACCATCACGTGCGTCACACCGTGCCGTTGCTGATGGCGGTTGGCGCGCGCCTGCCGGAGCGGCACGAGTGGCTGCGCGAGGCGGTCCTGCACTACCTCGACGAAGAAAAGGGCCACGAACAGTGGATCCTCAACGACATCGAGCACGCGGGCGGCGATCGCCAGGCAGCCGCGGCTTCGCCGCCGTCGATTGCGACCGAATGCATGGTCGCCTACGCGTACGACACGATCGAGCGCCGCAATCCGCTCGGTTTCTTCGGCATGGTGTTCGTGCTCGAAGGCACCAGCGTGGCGCTCGCGCTCAATGCGGCGGACCGCATCCAGAAGACGTTGCAGCTGCCCACCAGGGCGTTCAGCTACCTGCGCAGCCACGGCGAGCTGGACCAGGAGCACGTCGGCGATCTCGAGAGCATTCTCGGCCGCCTGGCGGACGAGGCAGATCGCGCGGCGGTCATCCGTTGCGCAAGAGGCGTGTTCTGGCTTTACGCGAACATGTTCCGGGGCCTCGAGGACGGCGCCGCCGCGAAGCGGGATGCCGCCCCGACGAGGCTGCGCGCATGAAAGCTGCACAGATGCGGGCGTTGATCACCGGCGCCAGCAGTGGCATCGGCCGGGAACTGGCGCAGGAACTGCATGGCCGCGGTGCAAGCGTGCTGCTCGTGGGCCGGAACGTGCAGGCGCTCGAATGCGTGGCGCATGCACTGGGTGGCCGCTCGGCGCGCGTCGACTGGTGCGCGGCCGATCTTGCGACAGCGGAGGGGCGGGCACGAGTGGTCGAAACAGCGAGTCACTGGGGCGGCAGCGGCATCAACGTGCTGGTCAACAGCGCGGGTCTCGGTGATTTCGGCATGCTCGACGAACTTGACGATGAGGCGATCGAGCGTCTGTTTGCGATCAACGCGGTTGCGCCCGTGCAGATGACGCGGGCGCTGCTGCCGACGCTGCGCTCGCAACCAATGAGTGCGATCCTCAATATCGGTTCGGTGTTCGGCAGCCTGGGCTATCCCGGGTTCACCGCGTACTCCGCCACCAAGTTCGCGCTGCGTGGCTTCACCGAAGCATTGCGGCGTGAGCTGGCCGATACGAGGATCGGTGTGCACTACTTCGCGCCGCGCGCGACGAAGACCGGCATGAACGGGTCGGCCGTCGACCGCATGAACGCCGAGTTGAAGGTTGCAATGGATCCGCCCGCGCAGGTGGCGGTGGCCGCCTGCGCCATGCTCGAGGCCGGCAGGACCAGCGCCTGCTTCGGCTGGCCCGAAAAGCTGTTCGTCCGCATCAACGCGCTGCTGCCGGGAGTCGTCGACGGCTCACTCCGCAAGCAGCTTCCTGTCATCCGTCGTCACGCTGCAGCCGCCGTTGCTGCGCGTGCAACGCAATCCTGAGGAGAAACCATGCAACACGTACGTAACGCCGTATTCGTCTGCGCGAGCCTGCTCGCCGGTCCGCTGTTCGCAGTAGCGCCTGCCAACCCCGACTTCGATGCCGAACTGCTCTCGATCCAGCAGGCTTGGGCCAAGGTGAATTACGAGACTGCGGCCGGCGACGCCCGCAACGAGGCATTCGAGGCGCTGGAAAAGCGCGCCGAGAGCTTCACGCGGCAGAACCCCGCGCGCCCCGAGGCGCTGATCTGGGAAAGCATCATCGAGAGCAGCTATGCCGGGGCGAAGGGCGGGCTCGGTGCGCTCTCGCTGTGCAAGGAGGCGCGGGGCAACCTCGAAGCGGCGCTCAAGCTCGACCCGAAAGCGCTCGACGGATCGGCCTACACGAGCCTCGGTGCCCTGTACTACAAAGTCCCAGGCTTTCCGGTCGGCTTCGGTGACGACAAAAAGGCCGAGAAGCTGCTGCTGCAGGCGCTCAAGTTGAACCCGAACGGCATCGACCCGAATTACTTCTATGCGGAGTACCTGTTTGAGCAGGGCCGCTACCCGGAAGCGCTGCAGTACCTCGACAAGGCCGGCAAAGCTGCGCCGCGTCCGGGTCGCGAAGTGGCGGACAAGGGCCGTCGCGGCGAGATCGCCGCGCTGTCGGCGAAGGTCAAGGCGAAGACTGAGCTGAGCGATTCCGCGCAATACTGCGTACCCAGCCGGGTGAGCAGTGCGGCAAACTCTGCAGCGAGCGGTGCTTCGATTCGCAGCAGCGCTGCGCTTACGGGAGGCGTGAATTCCAGGCGCGTGCACGCGAGCAGCAGTCGCTGCACACCGAACTGCTCGCGAAACAGCCGGTTGTGCCGCCCCTTGCCATAAGTCGAATCGCCCACGATCGGATGCGACTCGCCGGCGAGGTGCCGACGCAACTGGTGCCGACGCCCGGTGTGCGGCGTTAGTTCGACCAGTGCGTAACGCGAGGTGGGGTAGCGATCGACACGCATCGGCAGTTCGAAAGTCGCGAGACGTCTGAATGCCGTGCGCGATTCCCGAGGTTCTGCGGACTGTGGGCTGATGCGTTCGTCGTCGACCGCGGCGAGCGGCCGATCGATGGTGCCTTCCTCAGCTGGCCAGCCGCGCACCAGCGCGACATAGGTCTTGACGACACCGCGCTGCGCGAAGATCGCGCTGTACTCGCGGGCGGCGTCCGGATTCAATCCGAACGCCAGGACCCCGGAGGTGCCCTTGTCGAGGCGATGGATCGTGTAGACACGCTGGCCGAGCTGGTCGCGCAGGAGCTGCAGCGCAAACCGGGTTTCATGCCGGTCGATCGGCGAGCGGTGCACCAGCAGTCCAGATGGCTTGTCGACGACGACGAGACGCTCGTCCCGATACAGGATCGGCAGCGTCTCAGGTGCAGCAGGTTGCGCGCGATCGATCACTTGCAGCAGTTCCGCGACGAACTCACGTTCAGGACAATACGAACACCTTGACCAGGATATCGCCGATGCCGACGAGCGCAGCGCCGGCGATCAGGCCTGCACAGATCGGCTCCTGCGATTCGACCCAGATGTCGTGCGCACGCGTGCCGGGTTGCGACCGCAGCTTGCGCGCCGCGTACCAGAACAGCGCGGCGCCGCAGAACATCATGAACGACGAGTCCGGCGGCAGCACCACGCCCAGGCCGATCGCGAGCGGGGACAGTGGAAACCGGTTGTTCGTGCGGATGCGCAGCACCTCCATGACGAGTGCCGCGAAACCGGCGATGGCTATCGACCAGACGATCGACGTCGTGAGCAGGCCGCTCGCTTCGGGGCCGCCAAACACGGCCGCGACGAGGTCGGAAACACCCTTCCATTGCACCGCGCCGGGAAACGCGAACTTGTCACTGACCATCGTGTCGGCCACGGACCTGCCGGCGGCCGGGTCGAAGTTGTCGAGCCCGAACAGCACGAAGAACAAGGGTGTGGCGGCGAGCGCGCCTGCGACGATGCCGATGACGTGGCCGATTGCCTGTTGCCGCGGCTTGGCGCCGAGCATGTAGCCCGGCTTGATGTCCATGAGCAGGTTCGAGGCGTTGCTGGCCACCTCCGACGACATGACGGCCGTCATCAGGTTCGGTGCCGGCGTGCGCGCATCGAGAGCGCCGAAGGTGAACTGCGGAATCTTGGACAACGATCCCGATGGCGTGATGCCGGTCAGCGCGGTGCTGCTCGCGGCAATCAGCGCCAGCACGAGGATCAGCGGGATCGCGAGCGCGCCCAGGACCCAGCTCACGCCGAACCAGGCGTGCAGCATCCAGACGCCGATTGCGCCGAACACCGGCACGCCGATCCAGGAGAACATCAACGGCAGTTCGATGTCCCGCAGCAGGTCGTGCTGCCCCTGCGCGTTCCTGCGCCGTCGCAGGCTCTTGAATGCGGCCACGAAGATCTCAGGTTTCGCGAACAGGGCAACGAGCGAAGCCACCACCATCATCGTGATGCCGTACCAGAGCGCCCAGTTGTTGAGGATGTGCGCGCGCCCGAAAATCGCGGTGCCGGCCGCGATCGAACCCTCGCGCGGCTGGATTTCGCCGAACGAGATCATGATCGGAGCGACGACCACGAAGTTGAGCAGCGCTCCCAGCAGCAGGCTCGCCGCCACCCGGATACCCATGAGGCCGCCAGCGCCGATCATCGCAAAGTCGAGTCCCGGCGACAGCGCGAGCTGGCGGATATCCACGCCCGCGAGCTTCGGCAGCGGTGCGTATCCTCTCTCGACCAGCCAGTAGTACCAGCCGTCCAGCTTGACTGGCAGGTGCCAGGACGAGCTGAAACCCAGCCACTGCTGCTGGATCAGCTTCATGTAGCTTTCGCCGGCGATGAAGCTCGTGACGCCGGCAATCGTCGCTGCGACAGCGAGTGCCTTCGCCTGCAGCATGCCCTTCGCCGCCGCAGCGCCGTGGTAAAGCGTGTCGAGGACGACGCCGCAGGCGCGGCCTTCGGGGAAAGGATGCTGTTCGTCGTTGATGAAACGACGCTTCATCGGAAACGCCACCAGCACGCCCAGGCACGACAGCACGACGTTGAACACCAGGATCTGCCACAACGGCAGGACCTGGTTGGTCGCCCACATGTAGGCCGCGAGGCCGGACGTGAGCGGCATCGTCATGTAGCCGGCCGCGGTCGCGATCGACTGCACGCAGTTGTTCTCGAGGATGGTCATGTCGCGCGCGCCGAGCCGTGAGAAGGCCCGGTACAGCGCGAAGGCCAGGATCACCGAGGTCAGCCCGACGCCGAGCGTCCAGCCGGTCTTGGCGCCGACGTACAGGTTGGTGGCGCTGAGCAGGCCGCCGAGCATGAAACCAGTGATCGCCGATCGCAGCGTGAGCTGCGCCATGTCGCCGCGGTAGACGTTGGTGAACCACCAGCGGTCTTTCTGTTCGAGGGTCCAGGTACGGACCTGTTCGGCTGTCAGTTGCTGCAGGGCCATCGTCGATTTGCTGCGGTCGCAAGTGGGCCGCGGAGCATACCCGACCCCGGCGTCTATGCGCCCGGCATCAGCGCGGCCCACCATGCGCCAGCAATGCCGGCCAGTGCGCCAAGCCCGACCAGCCATTGCACACGTGGCTTGGGAATCTGCGACAGTCGCCCGAGCCACCAGCCGGTGGCCGCACCCGTGATGAAGCCGGTGAGGTGCGCCAGGACGTCCGTGTTTTCGCCGCCCACGCCAGTGAAACCCAGCAGGAACACCCCCGCGATCAACGGCGCCCAGCGATAGGCCCAGCGTTCGCCCGAGTCCTCCCGCCGTCGCCACGCGTACGCAGAGAGCAGGCCGAGCAGGGAGAACACCATGGTCGAAGCGCCGGCAGAAACGTGACTGGCCGGTTGCACTGATACATTGAGGGCATTGGCGAGGGCGGCCGCAGCGACAGCGCCGCCGAAGGCAACACCCGGGCCGAGCAGTTGCGCAGCGAGCCAGCCGAAAAACGCACCGAACCCCAGGTTGCTGAGGAGATGCGCGATGTCGAAGTGCAGCGTCAGTGCCGTCACTGTTCGCCAGTATTCACCGCCCCGCACGACCGCCGTGTCGAGCACGCCCGCGGCCAGCCAGTTGGTCGCGAAGGTTCGGTGACCGGCAAGCCACGCGACCAGCACCAGTACCGACAAGTACATGGCCGGTCCGATCCAGGCGTGCGGATGCATCTGCTCGGGTCGCGCGAGCATGCGCCGCTTCGGTGGATTCTCTCGCTCGTAGCCACGCAGGTGGCTGCTTGCCGTGGCTGCGAAAGGTTCCAGCACGACGAGACTCCAGAGTTCGCCGTTGGCCACGACCTGCGACCCGATGCCGACCGCATGCAGCATGAACGCACGCTCTTCGCACGCCGGCCGCCAGTGCGAGCGGTAGACCTCGACCGGCAGTTCGGGCAGTGGCATCGACAGCGGCGGCCTGCTCACGGTCGGGACGAGCCGAGTTCAGGGCCGCAGGGCGCGGTAGAGGAAGGGCAGGCTTACGTCCATGCGGTAGTCGATGTCCGAGTGAGTGTCGTCGAACTCCTCGTATTGGTGCGCAACGCGCGCCTTTTCAAGGGCGCGTGACAATTGTCGGCAGCCATAATGGATGTGGTACTGGTCACGCCAGCCGCAGTCGACGTAGATTCCCTTCAGCCGCCGCAGGTTGGCGGCGTACTTGTCGACGAGCCGGACCGGATCGTGCTGCAGCCAGCGCTGCCAGCGTTGCGGCAGCAATTCGCCCGTTTCCATGTGGAAAGGCAGCCGGAATCCGTTCGGGACGTCCGGATCCGGGTCATAGGTCGCGGCCATGCAGACGTTCATCAGGGCGTGGCCTTCACCCAGAGTGAACTTGTGCTTCTTCCACATGGCGTCGAGGAACCGGCGCACGCGGCCGTCGTCCAGCCCCTGCGCCATCTTGCGGTCTTCGACCGAACCGGCGCGGTTCGTGTAGCGCCCATCCTTGCGCGGCGGACGACGAAACCGGCCCAGCTCGTTCAGCGTGTTGGGCCAGTCGGCGCGGTAGATGAAATCGAAATAGGCATCGCCCGAATGGTTGGCGATCGCGCCCCAGTGCGATGCGTACTTCATGCCGTGGATCATCGCGCCGTAGCCGCCCGACGACTTGCCGAAGCAGCCGCGGTGATCGCGCGAGGCGAGCGTGCGGAATTCCCTGTCGACGAGCGGGATGACTTCGTCGAGCAGGAAGTCGGCGTAGTTGCCGATGGCCGACGAGTTCACGTACTGGTTGCCGCCGAGCGACGTGAAGCAGTCCGGAAACACGATGATTGCAGGGCCCATGCGCTTGTCGCGCACGAGGCGCGCCGCGCGCTCGGCCACGTTCTCGCTGAACGGTTTCCAGTTGAGGTGCGCAAGGCCGGTGCCCGTGAACCCGACGAGGTCGTACAGCACCGGGAATCGCCGGCCGCGACCGTGCGTGGCGTCGCTGTCGTATTCGTGCGGCAGCCACGCGCCCAGTCTGCGCTGGGCGGGATCGCCGAGCGGGTTATCCGCCAGGATCTTCGAGCGGTGCTCCAGCACCACGACGGTGCCGCCGGTCCGCGAGGGACGTTTCCTGGCCATGCCGATCTCCTGCGCGAGGTGAAGTAGGGGCAACAGTTTCGCGTATTCGCTAGGATCGTGCGATGGCGTCCGTTGCGGCGCGATCCTGGTAAGGCCCCATGCACAAGTCGTTCAGCGCATTCGTCGGCTCCCTGCTGCTGGTGTCAACGGTCGCCGCGGTGGCTACCGATCTTCCTGGCGACCGCTTCGGGCCCGCCGACCTGGAGCGACTCGCTGCGGTCGACGAGCCCGCATTTGCTCCCGACGGCGAGTCCATCGTTTACACCGTCACCGTGACGAACGCCGCCGAGGACAAGCAGCAGTCCGACCTCTGGCGCGTGGGTTACGACGGGCGCGACCGCATGCAACTTACCAGCACCCCGAAGCACGACGAGTGGGCGCCGGCCTGGTCGCCCGATGGGCGATGGCTCGCCTTCCTCGCGGACCGTGGCGACGATGATGCGCAGACACAAGTCTGGGCCATGCCGGCCGGGGGTGGCGAAGCCCGTGTGCTGACGAACCTGCCTGGCGGTGTCGACGACTTCCAATGGTCGCCGGACAGCCTGCGGCTGGCGGTGATCGCGTCGGACCCTGAGCGCCCTGCCGGCACGCCGAAGCCGAAGAACCCGCCGCCGATCGTGACCGAGCGCTGGCAGTTCAAGAAGGACGTCGACGGGTACCTCGATGCGCGCCGGTCGCACCTGTACGTCCACGACGTCGCCCGCGGCGAGTCGATGCAGATCACCTCCGGCGAACATGACGAGGCGCTGCCTGCCTGGTCGCCGGACGGAAAGCAGATCGCGTACGTCACCCGTCGCGGCGGCGAGCCCGACCGTCACTCCAATTTCGACATCTACCTGGTCGAACCCCGCGCGGGCGCGACCGAGCGCCGGCTCACGACGTTCGACGGTGCCGACAACGATCCCGACCTCGAGTCACCCATCAGCTGGTCACCTGATGGCCGACAGCTCGCGTTCGTGCAGGGTGGTGACGACAAATGGATCTACTACGCCCCGAACCAGCTCGCGATCGTGGACGTCGCGACGGGCCGCACTCGCCTGCCGGCTCCGATCGATCGCTGGTTCACGCAGCCGCGCTGGAGTCCCGACGGCAGGAGCGTGCTCGCGCTGATCGAGCAGAGTCGCGTCATCAACCTGTCGCGCATCGAGATTGCGTCCGGCAAGGTCACGCCGCTCACGACGGGTCCGCGCTATGACGCAGGATTCGCAGTGTCGAAACAGGGGCGCATCGTCGTGCTGGGCGGCGACGACGTCACGCCCTTCGAGCTTGCGGCGCTGGAGCATGGCGGGCTGCGACCGCTCGGCTCGCACAACGAATGGCTCGCACAGAAGAAGCTGGTCCGGTTCGACGACATCAGCTTCAGGAGCGCGGACGGCACGGCGATCGACGGGTTCGTCGTGAAGCCGCCGGACTACGTGCCGGGTCGTCGCTATCCCACGATCCTGCGCATCCACGGCGGGCCGGTGTACCAGTTCGGCCACGAGTTCATGCCGGACTGGCAGGCCTACGCCGCCAGGGGGTTCGTGGTCGTCGCGGCGAATCCGCGCGGCAGTTCCGGTCGTGGCTTCGAGTTCGCGAAGGCGATTTATGCGGACTGGGGCAACAAGGACGTGCAGGACGTGCTGGCCGCGGTCGATCACGTCGTCGCGGCGGGCATCGCGGATCCGGATCGACTTGGCGTCGGCGGACGCAGCTACGGCGGCATCCTCACCAACTACGTGATTGCGAGCGATGCGCGCTTCAAGGCGGCAGTGAGCGGGGCTGGCGCGTCGAACTGGGCCGCGCTCTATGGCCACGACATGTACTCGCGCGAGTACGAGCTGGAACTCGGGACGCCCTGGGTCCAGCGCGAGGTGTGGGATCGCCTGAGCTACCCGTTCCTGCATGCCGACAGGATCCGGACGCCGACGCTGTTCTACTGCGCCGAGCAGGACTTCAACGTGCCGTGCAACGGCTCGGAGCAGATGTACCAGGCCTTGCGTTCGCTCGGCGTCCCGTCGCAGCTGGTCGTGTATCCGGGCGAGAATCATGCGCTCGCGGTGCCGAGCTACCTGCGGCATCGGCTGCAGACCCTGCTCGGCTGGAACGAAAAATTCCTGCTGGCGGCTCCCGCCTCGCCGAACTGACTTCGCGCCGGTCAGGAGTGAGGGGCGGACCGTGACCACAGTGAATGACGCAGCAATTCCGGGCGGCCTCGAGCGGGCGCACGCGCTCGACCCGGCGTATTACTTCGGCGAGGCGACGTTCGCACTGGAACGCCGGCGGGTCTTTGGGGCCTCGTGGCAGCTGGTCGCGCACCGTGCTGAACTGGCCACGGCAGGCGATCACGTGCTCGTGAATATTGCAGGAACACCGGTCGTCCTGCTGCGAGCGGCCGACGGAACCCTCCGTGCATTCGCCAACGTCTGCCGCCATCGCGCGGGACCGCTGGTGCTCAGCAGCGGCAAGGGCCTCGGCAACCTGCGCTGCAAGTACCACGGCTGGCTTTACAACCAGGCCGGCCAGCTGGTCGCCGCGCCAGAAATGCAGGATGCGCAGGATTTCCGGGTGGCGGACGTCCGGCTGCCCCAGTTGCGCGTGCGGGAGTGGCAGGGCCTCGTCTTCGCCGCGCTGGAGGACGACGTGCCGGACTTCGATCGCGTCTACGCGGGCATCGCCGAGCGCATCGCTCCCGTCGACCTCAGCGCGATGCAGTTCGTGCGGCGCGACTCGTGGGACGTCGAATGCAACTGGAAGGTGTACGTCGACAACTACCTCGAGGGGTACCACGTCCCGCTGATACATCCAGCGTTGTCGAAAGTCGTCGACTACCGCAACTACGACGTCGAACTGTTCGAGTGGTATTCGCTGCAGCATTCCCCGCTGCAGGCCGGCGACGACGTGTACGGCGCAGGCACGGCGTACTACTACTTCATCTATCCCAACGTGATGTTGAACGTGATGCCTGGACGGCTGGCTACCAACCGCGTCCTGCCGTTGGGCCCTGGGCGGTGTCGCGTCGAGTTCGAGTGGTTCTACACGCCGACAGACGAGGCCATGGCGCGCGTCGACAACGACCGGGAATTCACGAACAACGTCCAGGAAGAGGACGTGGACATCTGCGAGCGGGTGCAGGTCGGGCTCGCGTCAGGCCATTACCGGGCGGGACGGCTGTGCCCGAAGCGCGAGGCTGGCGTGTGGCACTTCCACGAACGCCTGCGGGCCGCGTATGCCGACTGACTGCTAGCCCCGGAGCAACGCCCGCGCCGCGTTGCGACCCGGGGTGCCGCTGATGCCGCCACCGCCATGCAGGCCCGAACCGCAGAGATACAGGCCGTCGATCGGCGTGCGGTGATTCGACCAGCCCGGCAACGGTCGCAT
The DNA here is from genome assembly GCA_963748985.1 of uncultured Pseudomonadota bacterium. Classification (GTDB taxonomy): domain Bacteria; phylum Pseudomonadota; class Gammaproteobacteria; order Steroidobacterales; family Steroidobacteraceae; genus RPQJ01. The sequence continues at coordinate 4,779 of CAVVKQ010000012.1, read as the reverse complement.
GAAGAAAATCTGGTCGAGGATCAACTGGCCGTGATTGAGGTCGCCTTCCGTCAGGCCCCATGACTGCTCGAGATCGACCGGCGTGATCGACTGCACTGACTGGACCGAGCCCTTGAACGCCGGGAAGTGCAGCGCGAGCGTGTCGAGCGCGCGCTTCTCGAGTTCGGGTCGCATCGAACCCCAGTCGGCATTGCGCAACGCATACGTTGCGAACTGGAAGTGGACCGCCACGTCGGTGCCCGACGTCGTCACTTCCAGATAGGGGTGCTGCGACATCTCGCCATACTTCGTCGAGTCGTAGGCGCGCTCCAGGTACTTCAAGGTCGGTGCGATCGCGACCGTGCCGGCGGGCAGGCCATGACGACCATCCGTCTGCACGAACAGTTTCGCCACCGAGCCGCGCATGCGGATCGACTGCGTCTGCCAGACGAACTCCGGCGGCAATTCCGGCGCGCCGACGAGGCCGAGCAGCGTGCGACGCGGATCGGCCGATGACACCACAGTCGCGGCCTTGATCTCCTCGCCCGACGCGAGACGAACACCGAGCACGCGCTGGTGCTCGACGAGGATCTGCGCGACGTCCGCGTCCGTGCGGACTTCGCCGCCATTCGTGCGTACGGCGTTGAGCAACGCATCGGTTACGGATTGGGTGCCGCCGGTTACCGTGCGATGCGCGAGGCCGCCGCGATTCAGCCAGTTGTGGATCAGCGTGAAACCCGTACCCGCGGACATCGAACCCAGGGTCACGCCGTGAATGGCGACGCCGGCGAGTGCGGCATTGAGCGGTTCTGACTCGAACCATTCCTCGGTGAACTCGACCGCCGACATGGACAGGCTGCGCATCACGCGGAACATGTCCTTGCCACCCATGCGCCGCAGCTTCAGTGCGAGCGAGGCGAGCGGCAGTCCGTCCGTGCGCAGTTCGATCTTTGGCAGGCGCGGCATCGTCGTCGCATACGCGGCGTCGAGGAACGCGGCAGCGCGGTTCATGAATCCGACGAACTCCGGCCAGCGCTCGGCATCGCGCGGCGAGAGCCGTCGGATGGCATCGATGGTCGCCGTATCGCTGGCATTGGCAACAAGTCGCAACGAGCCGCCGTCCGGCAGTGCCGAGACATAGCCCGGATCGACGGTGCTCGTCGCGAGACCGTGCCGGACGAGGTCGAGTTCCTTGACGATCGCGGGCCGCAGCTGACCCGCGGGATGCAGGGCCGGCACGACGGCACCCGACGCCAGCGTGGCGCCGGCCAGTTGCCCGCCGGCGGTTGCGCGCTGCTCCAGCACGAGAACTTTCTTGCCGGCCTGCGCGAGGTAGGCAGCAGTGACCAGGCCATTGTGGCCGGCGCCGACGATCAGGATGTCCGGGTTCGTCATCGCGCCTACCGCCAGTCCTTGAGGATCTCGATCGCAGCCATCTTGCCGGCCGCGCCCATCACACCGCCGCCCGGATGCGCGCCCGCGGCGCCGAAGTAGTACCCGTCCAGCGGCGTGCGGAAATCGGCCCATTGCGGGGCAGGGCGCATGAAGAACAGCTGGTGCAGCAGCAGTTCGCCGTGGAAGATGTTGCCGCCGGTGATGCCGGCAATGCGCTCGATGTCGTGCGGCGTGATCACCTGCTTGCCGACGATCACCTGGCGGATGTTCGGCGCGTACTTCTCGATGGTCGCGATCACCGTCTCGCCGAACGCTTCCTTCTTCGCGTCCGTCCAGCCGCCCTCGACGTCGTACGGCGCGTACTGCACGAAGCACGACATCACGTGGTGTCCCGGCGGCGCCATGTCGCGATCGATCATCGACGGGATGACGATGTCCATGTACGGCTGACGCGAGAAGTTGCCGTACTTGGCGTCGTCGTAGGCGCGCTCGACGTACTCGATGCTCGGGCTGATCGAGATCGCGCCCCGGTGCAGCGGGCCTTCGCCCGGCAGGCACGTGAAATCCGGCAGTCCGGAGAGCGCGATGTTGACCTTGCCCGACGACCCGCGCACGCGGAAGTTGCGGATCGCCTGCACGAACTCGTCCGGGAAATGTTGCTGGTCGACGAACTGCAGGAAGCTGCGCTTGGGATCGGCGGCCGACATCACGACCCCGGCCGAAAGTTCATCGCCGTTCGCGAGTGCGACGCCCGTCGCGCGGCCGCCACGGACGATGACCTTGTCCACCGCCGCACTGGTGCGGATTTCCACGCCGAGTGCGCGGGCGGACGACGCGATCGCCGCCGTCACGCCGCCGGTGCCGTTCTTGGCGAAACCCCAGGCGCGGAAGGCGCCATCGATTTCACCCATGTAATGGTGCAGCAGCACGTAGGCAGTGCCTGGCGAGCGCGGGCCGAGGTAAGTCCCGATGATGCCGCTCGCCGCCTTGGTGCCCTTGAGCGGGTCGAGCTCGAACCATTCTTCGAGCAGGTCGGCGGACGATTGCGTGACGAGCTTCGCGATCCGGTAGATCTCGCGCTCGCTCAGGCTGCGCGCGTACTGGCCGAGCTTGAGCAGGCCCTGCAGGTCGCGCCAGCTCAGCGACGACGGATCCGGCGGCACCAGGCCGATGATCGGCTTGATGGCCTTCGCGGCGCGCGCCATCACGCGCGAATACTCGTCGTAGGCCTCGGCATCCTTCGGGGAATGACGATGGATCTCGCGATGGGTCAGGTCGTGATCGTCCCAGCCGGCAAGGTAATCGCCGTTGTCCAGCGGCGTGACCGTGCTCGGCAGCGGCAGGATCTTGAGCCCGTGCCGCGGCAGCTCGAGGTCGCGAATGATCTCGGGCCGCAGCAGGCTCACCACGTAGGAGAACTCGCTGAAGCGGTAGCCCGGGAAGATTTCTTCGGTGACGGCGGCGCCACCGACGATCTCGCGTCGCTCGAGCACGACCACTTTCTTGCCGGCGCGCGCGAGGTACGCGGCCGCGATCATGCCGTTGTGGCCGGCGCCGATGACGATAGCGTCGTAGGTATTGCTGGCCACGGCTATTTCTTCTTCCACTCGGGATCGTAGAACGGCAGCGTGACGACCGTCGCCGGCGATTTGCGGCGGTGGTGTTCCACCGTGACTTCGATCTCGACCTTCGTGCCCGGTGCGAAGAACGGCTGCTGCAGGTGCACCAGCGCGATGTACTTCTTCAGCACCGGCGACCAGGTGCTGGTCGAGGCATATCCGACCTGCCGCGGGCCTGCGTACACGGGAATGCTGCCGCGCACGGCCGCGGCCGGAACCTGTGGCGGCATGCCGACCGCGGCGTATTCGCGCTCGAGTCCTTCCCAGTCGATCTCGAGGCCGACCAGCTTCCACGACGAACCCTCGCGGTGCTCGCGCTCCAGCGCGCGACGACCCACGAAGTAACCCTGCTTGTCCAGGTTAACGGTCCAGCCGAGGCCCATTTCATAGGGCGACGAGCGCTGGCCGGGAATCCAGGCATGGCTTGCAGGTGTGTAATCGACGTCGAGCATGAACAGGCCCGCCTCGACGCGCGCCATGTCCATCGCGAGGATGCCCGTGGGCGTGATGCCGTAATCGTGGCCCGCGGCCATCAGCGCATCCCAGATCACGAGCGCGTCGCCTGCGTCCATCCAGATTTCGTAGCCGAGATCGCCGGTGTATCCGGTGCGCGAGACCGAGACGGCCTTGCCCGCAATGCGGTTGAAGGCCATGCGGAAATACTTGAGCGAATCGACTGGCTGTTCGCACGCGAGATTCAGGATGGCGCGCGACTTCGGTCCCTGCAGGCTGAGTGCCGCCATCTGCTCGGTCAGTTCGGTGACCTGGACCTGCATGCCGACAGCGTTCATCAAAAGCCAGCGGTACTGCGGCTCGGCTGCAGTGAGGCGGAAGTTCTGTTCGCCGATGCGGGTCACGGTGCCGTCGTCCAGCAGCTTGCCGTCGTCGTCGCACCAGCCGGTGTAATACACCTGCCCGACCTGCATCTTGTGGATATCGCGTGGAGTCAGGCGATGCAGCAGGCGCGCGGCATCGCGGCCGGTGATCTCGTACTTGACCAGCGGCGAGATATCGATCAGCGCCGCGTGGTTGCGGATCGCCCAGTACTCGCGGTCGAGGCCGAGGTCGTAGGACCCGACGGCGAGGCAGCCGCCCCAGCGCCGCCAGTTGTGCGGCAGACACAGCTGGGACGTGCGCGCGTGGAACGGCGTCCGGCGCAGCTGGTACAGCGGATGGTGCAAGGTGGAAAGTTCAGGCACGAGACGCTCCCGGTGCGATCTGCCGATCAGCGGCGGTCGCGGATGTCGATGAAGGTCAGGAACTCGTTGCGGGTCCGGGCGTCGGACCGGAACGTCCCCATCATCTTGGACGTGATCATCGACACGCCGCGCTTGTGGATGCCGCGCGTGGTCATGCATTCGTGCACGGCCTCGATCACCACGCCCACGCCCTGGGGCTGCAGCACGTCGTTGATGCAGCGGGCGATTTCCGCCGTCATCTTCTCCTGCACCTGGAAGCGGCGCGCGAAGACGTCGACCACGCGGGCCAGCTTGCTGATGCCGACGACCTTGCCGGTGGGCAGGTAACCCACGTGGGCCCGGCCGATGATCGGCGCCATGTGGTGCTCGCAGTGCGACTCGAACTCGATGTCGCGCAGCACGACCATCTCGTCGTAGCCACCGGTCTCCTCGAACGTTCGGCGCAGGTAGTCGCGCGGTTCGATCGCGTAGCCGGAAAACCAGTCGGTATAGGCGTCGACGACACGTTTTGGCGTATCGATCAGGCCTTCGCGCTGCGGGTCTTCGCCGGCCCAGCGCAGCAGCGTGCGCACGGCTTCCTCGGCCGA
>CAVVKQ010000011.1:0-237659 GCA_963748985.1 uncultured Pseudomonadota bacterium | reverse complement strand
ATCATCGTGCAGATGATGGCCGTGGTGGTGCCGCAGCTGCAGGCCCTGCGCAAGGAAGGCGAGGCGGGCCGACGCAAGCTCACCAACTACACACGCTGGGGCACGGTCGGTCTCGCGGTGTTCCAGGGTGCGGGCGCGGCCGTCGCGTTCCAGAACCAGGGCGTCGTGATCAATCCCGGCTTCCAGTTCGTGTTCCTGGCCACGGCGACGCTCACGGCCGGCACCATGTTCCTGATGTGGCTCGGCGAGCAGATCACGGAACGCGGCCTCGGCAACGGCATCTCGATGATCATCCTCGCGGGTATCGTCGCGGGCCTGCCGTCCGCCATCGGCGGCACGCTGGAACTCGTCCGCAACGGCGAAATCAACCCGGCGCTGGCCCTGATCCTGGTGATCATGGTGGCGGCGGTCACGTATTTCGTCGTGTTCGTCGAGCGCGGCCAGCGGCGCATCCCGGTCAACTACGCCAAGCGCCAGCAGGGCCGGCGTGTGTTCGCCGGCACGTCGACGCACCTGCCGTTCAAGCTCAACATGTCGGGCGTGATCCCCCCGATCTTCGCCTCCAGCCTGCTGCTGTTCCCGGCGACGATCGCCAGCTGGTTCGGCACCAACGAGAACTTTGGCTGGCTGCAGAACATCGCGGCCAGCCTGGGCATTGGCCAGCCGGTGCACATGGTCATCTACGCGTCGCTGATCATCTTTTTCTGCTTCTTCTACACCGCCCTGGTCTTCAACGCGCGCGAAACCGCCGAGAACCTGAAGAAGTCCGGCGCGTTCATTCCCGGGATCCGCCCGGGCCAGCAGACGGCGGAGTACATCGACAAGGTCCTGACCCGGTTGACGGTCTGGGGCGCCCTGTACGTGGCCCTGGTCTGCCTGCTGCCCGAGATCCTGATTTCCCAGTTCCGGGTGCCGTTCTACTTCGGCGGCACCTCGCTCATGATCATCGTCGTGGTGATCATGGACTTCATGGCCCAGCTGCAGGCGCACCTCATGTCGCACCAGTACGAGGGGCTCATGAAGAAAGCCAACCTGCGCGGCTACGGTCGCCCCGGCCAGGTGCGCTGAGCGCCCCCCGGCTGTTTTGGAGAGAGATTCATGAAAGTTCGTCCCTCGGTGAAGCGTATCTGCAAGAACTGCAAAGTGGTTCGGCGTCGCGGCGTGGTCTACGTGATCTGCAGCAGTGACAAGCGCCACAAGCAGCGACAGGGCTGATGGCCCGGTCCTTGCATTGAGCAACACCGGTTTTTCTGATATAATTCCGCGCTTTTCGCGCCCCGAAGTGAGCCTAAAATGGCCCGTATAGCCGGCATCAACATCCCGATGAACAAGCACGTCTGCATCGGGCTGACTGCAATTTTCGGCGTCGGTCGCAGCCAGGCGCTGGCCGCCTGTGAAGCAGCTGGCGTCAAGACCAACACGAAAGTGAAGGACCTGACGGAAGCCGAGGTCACCGCGCTGCGCTCGGCGATCGCGAAGCTCCCGGTCGAAGGCGACCTTCGCCGTGAAGTGTCGATGAACATCAAGCGCCTCATGGACCTCGGTTCCTACCGTGGCATGCGGCACCGCAAGGGCCTGCCGATGCGGGGACAGCGCACGCGCACCAATGCGCGCACGCGCAAGGGCCCGCGCAAGGCGGCGGTCAAGCTGAACGCACCTCCGGGCAAGGCGTAAGCCGCCCCCCGCCCGGTCGAACTGACTAAGGTTGTACTCGAATGGCTGACGACAAGAAGTCCGCAGGCAAGCCTCGCAAGAAGATCAAGCGCGTCGTCACCGACGCGGTTGCTCACGTGCACGCCTCGTTCAATAACACGATCATCACGATCACGGACCGCCAGGGCAACACGTTGTCCTGGGCGACTTCGGGCGGCTGTGGTTTCCGCGGTTCGCGCAAGAGCACGCCGTTCGCCGCGCAGGTCGCCGCCGAGAAGGCTGGCGTTGCGGCGCAGGAATACGGTGTCCGCACCGTCGACGTGAAGGTCCGGGGCCCTGGCCCGGGTCGCGAGTCTGCCGTGCGCGCGCTGAACGCCGCCGGCCTGAAAGTCACCAGCATCGAGGACGTGACGCCGATCCCGCACAACGGGTGCCGTCCGCCCAAGAAGCGTCGCGTCTGACGCGCCGCGGCCGAGGATAAGAGAACATGGCAAGGTATCTTGGTCCCAAGTGCAAGCTCTCGCGCCGCGAGGGCACCGATCTTTTCCTGAAGAGCGGCGTCAAGTCGCTCGAGTCGAAGTGCAAGCTCGAAGTGCCGCCGGGCGGCATCAAGGGCGAGCGCCGCGCGCGCGTGTCGGGCTACGGCCTGCAGCTGCGTGAAAAGCAGAAGCTGCGTCGCATGTACGGCGTGCTCGAGCGCCAGTTCCGCGGCTACTACCAGCAGGCGGCTGGCCGTCCGGGCGCCACGGGCGAAACGCTGCTGCAGATTCTCGAAGCGCGACTCGACAACGTCGTCTACCGCATGGGTTTCGCCTCGACGCGCAGCGAAGCGCGCCAGCTGGTGAGCCACGGTGCAATCGTCGTCGACGGCGCACGCGTCAACATTCCCTCCTACCAGTGCAAGGCCGGCGTTGTCGTCGGTCTTGGCGACAAGGCGCAGAAGCAGGCGCGTGTTGCGCAGGCCCTGCAGATCCGCGCCCAGACCGGTTTCCCGGACTGGGTTGAGGTCGACGAGAAGAAGTTCTCGGGTGTCCTGAAGTCGTTGCCCGAGCGTGGCGACATCCTGCCGGACATCAACGAAAGCCTCGTCGTCGAGTTGTACTCCAAGTAACCATCCGGCCCGGTCGAACCGGGCCTTTAGGCAAGGGCACCTCAAATGCAGTCAGCCGTTGCGGAATTCCTCCGTCCGCGCGTGGTCAAGGTGACGCCGACGTCACCGCGTCACGCCAAGATCGTCATCGAACCGTTCGAGCGTGGCTTCGGCCACACGCTCGGTAACGCGCTGCGGCGCGTGCTGCTGTCGTCAATGCCAGGTAGCGCGATCACCGAAGCCGAGATCGATGGGGTGCTCCACGAGTACACCAGCATCGAAGGCGTGCAGGAAGACGTCGTCGACATCCTGCTGAACCTCAAGCTCGTCGCGATCCGCTTGAACGCGCGCGATGAGTCGGAGTTGCGCCTCTCGAAGAAGGGTCCGGGTCCGGTCCGCGCGGGCGACATCCAGACCGACCACGACGTCGAGATCCTGAACCCGGAGCTCGTGATCGCCAACCTCACCAAGGCCGGCGAACTCAACATGACGCTCAAGGTCGAGAAGGGCCGCGGCTACCGTCCGGCCCTCCAGCGCCTCGCGTTCGAGGAAGCCAGCCGCCCGATCGGCCGCCTGCTGCTCGACGCGTCGTTCAGCCCGATCCGCAAGGTCACCTACAACGTCGAAGCGGCGCGCGTCGAACAGCGCACCGACCTCGACAAGCTGATCATCGACATCGAGACCAACGGCACGATCGACGCGGAAGAAGCGATTCGCCGCGCCGGTTCGATCCTGAAGGACCAGCTGTCGGTGTTCGTCGACCTGCAGGGCCAGGACGAAGAAAAGTCGCGCCCGGCCGACCACCACTTTGACCCGCTGCTGCTGCGCCCCGTCGACGAGCTGGAACTCACCGTCCGCAGTGCGAACTGCCTCAAGGCGGAGAACATCCACTACATCGGCGACCTCGTGCAGAAAACCGAAGTCGAGCTGCTGCGTACGCCGAACCTGGGCAAGAAGTCGCTCACCGAGATCAAGGAAGTGCTGGAAAGCCACGGCCTCTCGCTCGGCATGCGCCTCGACAACTGGCCGCCCTCGGGCCTGAAGCGCGACGACGAGCGCGACGTCCTGTAAGAACAGTGACTAGTGATTAGTGATTAGTGACTAGTCGGAAAAGAGATTAAGAAATGCGACACGGACTTACCGGGCGGCAGCTGAGCCGCAATGCGACGCACCGCTCGGCGATGCTGCGCAACATGGCGGCTTCGCTGCTGCGTCACGAGACCATCAAGACGACGGTCCCGAAGGCAAAGGAACTGCGCCGTTTCGTCGAGCCGCTCATCACGCTCGGCAAGAAGGACAGCGCGGCGAACCGTCGCCTCGCGTTCTCGCGCCTGCGCGATGCGGAAGTCGTGACCAAGCTGTTTGCCGAACTGGGCCCGCGCTTCGCGGCGCGTCCGGGCGGCTACACCCGCATCCTGCACATGGCGGTCCGCGCCGGCGACAATGCCGACATGGCGCTGATGGCGCTGGTCGATCGCGCGGCCCCGGCGGCCACAGCCCCGGCCGCGGACGAAGGCGAAAAGAAGCCGAAGGCCCGCAAGAAGAAGGCTGCCGACGCCGCTCCCGCCGCGGCAACGGCTGCTGGCGACGAGCCGGCCAAGAAGCCGCGCGCTCCCCGCAAGAAGAAAGCAGCCGCAGCCTGATCGATCTGTCGGTCGCCGCGGCTGGGACGGTTCAGACGAAACCGTGCTGCCGCGAGAAAGATGAAGCCGGACCCGCGTCCGGCTTTTCTTTTTCCGGGCCCTCCCATACCGTGCATCGGATTCACCAGACACTACGGAGCGGCCTGCACATGAGCATCGTCACTGAATTCAAGGAATTCGCCATGAAGGGCAACGTGCTCGACATGGCGGTCGGCGTCGTGATCGGTGGCGCATTCGGCAAGATCGTCTCGTCACTGGTGGGCGACGTGGTCACGCCGATGATCGGCAAGGCCGTCGGTGGCGTGAATTTCAAGGACCTGGCGATCAGCCTCGGCACGGACCCGGCTGGGGCGCCGATCCTCGTGAAGTACGGCATGTTCCTGCAGAACATCTTCGACTTCGTGATCATCGCTGCCGCGATCTTCATGGCGGTCAAGGCGATCAACCGGCTGAAGACGCCCCCGCCGCCCGCTGCGGATCCGGCGCCGGCGCCGGACGTGGTGCTGCTCGGCGAGATTCGCGACCTGCTGAAAAAGCAGTAGCCGTCTCGGGTCACTTGCTCGGTCGTCGCCTCTCCTGCTCAGCAGGCGAGTGCGCGGGATGAGGGCGGGCGAGGCTCCGGCGACAGCGGCTTCCACGGTGCGTCGGGAGGAGACGGCCTCCGGTGCGCGCCGTGTCGGACGCCGCAGCTCGAGCGCAGGTGCGAGGCGGCAGCGCCGATTCTGTTGCTTCGCTGGCACCATCGCCTCGTACCCGCTCGAGCAAGGGTCGCCGTGAATCGCGCGGATTCTCCGCGCGATTCACGATGCGCGGGAGACCTCGGTGCGCACCGGAGGCCGTCTCCTCCCGACGCACGGGAGGATCGCTATGCAACCTTCGCGAATGCGTCCCGCGTGAGGTTCTCGGGCGGGCCCGACGCCGAGCAGGCGACGTCGTCCTCGATGCGGATGCCGCCATACGGCTTCAGGCGTCGCACGACATCCCAGTCGATGTAACGGCCGAGACCGTTCTTCTGCGCCTCGTCGAGCAGCAGGTCGATGAAGTACAGGCCCGGCTCGATGGTGACGACCATGCCCGGTTCGAGCCGGCGCGTCAGGCGCAGGTATCGATGGCCGGCCGGCCGTGGAATTTCCGTGCGTCCCGAATCGTCCGCCGCGAGGCCCGCCACGTCGTGCACCTGGATGCCGAGCAGGTGCCCGATGCCATGCGGGAAGAACACGCCAGACACACCGTTTTCCGCGGCCTGCTCGGCCGTGCATCCGGTGACGACGCCCGCCTGCACCAGCGCGCCGGCAATCAGGCGATGAGCGAGCAGGTGAATCTGGCGGTAATCGAACCCCGGTCGAACCGCGGCGCAGAGCTCGAGCTGCAGCGTCTCCATCGAAGTCATCAGTTCGAGGAAGGTCGGGTCGGTGCCAGCCGTATCCGCTATGTGCGTGCGCGTGATGTCGCTCGCATAGCCGCGGAACTGCGCCCCTGCGTCGATCAGGAACGTGGGGCGCGGCACGTCGCGCCGGCGGCCAAGCGTCGTGTAGTGCAGGATGGCAGCTCCCTCGCCAAACGCGATGATGTTGCCGTAGGGCAGCTCCTGTTCACGCAAGCCGACGGCAGAGCAGTAAACCTGGTGCACTTCGAATTCCGAGGCCCCCCCGCGATAGGCCACGGCCGCCGCAACGTGACCGAGCGCACCCAGCCGTGACGCCTCGCGCATGCACGCGAGCTCGTACGGCGTCTTGGCAGCGCGGTGGTAATGGAGATACGACAGCAAGCCGGCTGGATTCGTGGCGCTGAAGCCCCACTCGGCAAACTCCGGGGGCAACTCGCCGATACAGGCCAGGCGACGATTGCCGGCATCGAGCAGTCCGCGCGCTGCGGCGGGTTCCCTGATCACGGTGAGGTCGAATTCGCGGGTCCAGGCTGCGGTCGGTACCGCCGGTGGCTTGTGCCAGTAGTCGGCGGGCTGGTGAAACACCAGCTGCGGCCGGCGGCCTGGGAGGTAGCGGACGAAGCAATCCGGCGCTTCCTGCAGGGGTGCCCAATGCAGGAAATGCGGATTCGCCTTGAAGGCGGGACCGTGGTCGTCCAGGAAATGCAGCCCGGGGCGGCCCGAATACACGACGAGGCCGTCGTAGCCCTCGCGCTCCAGGGCTCGGTCCGCAAGCGCCTGCACGTGCTGCAGGTGGGCAGGAAACAACTGGTCGATGGCATCCGTCATGGTTTGCGTCCCAGGGTCAGCAACCCATGATCATAGGAGAACCGGGGCCCGACGGGCGGTCTGTCGCGCGCTCCGACCTTGCCGGCTGTCGCCAGATAGAGACAGTTTATCGGCTTACGACGGCAGGGCGGGGTCCTAGAATCGCATCCGCGCATCAAGCAGGCCCGCCGCAAGGTGGGTCGGTTGAAGGTGCAAGGTGTTCGACATCATCAGACTGCAATTTTTTGGGGTATTTATTCAATGAACGCGAAGATCGCTCTCGCCGCCGCCCTTGCCGCACTGGTCCTCGCCGGCTGCGCCAAGAAGGAAGAAGCCGTCGAAGCCACGCAGGAAGCTGCTGCTGACGCCGCCGCTGCCGCTGGCCAGGCTGCTGACGCCGCCACGGACGCCGCCGCTGCCGCGACGGATGCCGCCGCCGCCGCTGGCGACGCCGCCGTCGATGCGACTGCCACCGCCGCTGGCGACGCCGCTGCTGCTGCTGGCGATGCCGCCGCCGCTGCTGGCGACGCCGCTGCCGCTGCCGGCGACGCCGCGCAGGAAGCTGGCGCTGCCACCCAGGAAGCGACCAAGTAATTGGCGCCGACTGTTCGTCGGCTCGTCGCGGGCTGACGAAAAGATGGGGCGGATCCCGGCTGGGGTCCGCTCCATTCTCGCTGCAGGAGACCAGCCCCGGCGCCCCAGCGGCCCGGTGATCGTGACACCCGCTGGAGGCGGGTCGAGCAGTGCCTGTAACGGTACGTGACGCTCGCAGCTCGACCCAGGACCGCGAATGGATCCGGGCCGTCTACCGTGACTATCTGTCCGAGCTTTCCGCGTCGAAGACCGGGCTGTTCCCGGCGCTTGGCGAATGGGATGCGCGCGAGAGCGAGTTTCTGGCCGGCTGGTTCGCCGATTCCGGTGCCAACCCGTTCGTGATTCTCGCCGAGGGCCACCGCGCAGGCTTTGCCCTCGTCTCGCGTCCACCGGCGTTTCCGCGCACGTCGGTCGACTACCGGATGGCTGAATTCTTCATCGTGAGCGCTGCGCGCCGCCGCGGCGTTGGTGCCTTTGCCGCCTCGCTGCTGTTCAACCGCTTTTCCGGCGACTGGGAAGTGGTCGAGGACGAGCACAATCGCCCGGCCCTGCAGTTCTGGCGCCGCGTGATCACGCGCGAAACCGCAGGGCGTTTCTCGGAGACGCGAAGCGGCGGGGAAGTGCGCCATCGCTTCCGCACCGAAGCGCATCCCTCGGTGCGCGGCGCGAGCTGACCGCCTCACCTCTACAAGTCGACATCCCCGCGAGGCGTTGATCCCGAGCCTTATCCCTCACTTGGAAAGGCAGACACGCGCTCGGAATAAGGCTCGGGACCAACCCCTCGCGAAGTGCGGCGCCACGTCGATACGGAACGGCTCGCCTCCGGGCGCTTGCAGTCTGCCGCGATGCGGCGGGCGAACGTTCGTGCCTGTCCTTTCGTGCCTGCCTTATCGCGAGCGCGTGTCTGCCTTTCCAAGCGAGGGATAAGGCAGGCACGAAAGGACAGGCCGGATCGTGCGCCGACAGTGTGAACTTCACCGCGACGCCATACGCCGGGCCCCGGGCGCCGCGACGTAATCAGCGCAGCACGCGAGCGAGATACCGGCCGGTGTGCGACTGCGGCGTGGCCGCTACCTGCTCGGGTGTGCCTTCGACGACGAGCGCACCGCCGCCGTCGCCGCCCTCCGGTCCCATGTCGACGATCCAGTCCGCCGTCTTGATCACGTCGAGGTTGTGCTCGATGACGACGATCGTGTTGCCGTCGTCGCGCAACCGGTGCAGCACGCCGAGCAACTGTTCGATGTCGTGGAAGTGCAGGCCCGTGGTCGGCTCGTCCAGGATGTAGAGCGTGCGGCCCGTAGCCCGCTTCGCGAGTTCGCGCGCGAGCTTGATGCGCTGCGCTTCGCCGCCCGAAAGCGTCGTCGCGTTCTGTCCCAGCCGCACATACGACAGGCCCACGTCGAGCAGCGTCTGCAGCTTGCCGGCGAGCGCCGGCACGTTGCGGAAGAACACCGCGGCGTCCTCGATCGTCATCTCGAGCACGTCGTGGATGTTGCGGCCCTTGTAGCGGATCTCCAGCGTCTCACGGTTGTAGCGCATGCCGCGGCACGCATCGCACGTCACGTACGCATCCGGCAGGAAATGCATTTCCACGCGGATCAAGCCGTCGCCTTCGCAGGCCTCGCAGCGGCCGCCACGCACGTTGAAGCTGAAGCGGCCAGGGTCGTAACCGCGCGCGCGGGCCTCGGGCACTTCGGCGAACAGTTCGCGCACCGGACCGAAGATGCCGGTGTAGGTTGCGGGGTTTGACCGCGGCGTACGGCCGATGGGGCTCTGGTCGATGTCGATCACGCGGTCGATCTGCGCGAGCCCTTCGATCGCACGGCAGGGCGCGGCTTCCCCACCCGAGTCCGTCAGTGCGTCCGCGGCGTGGCGATACAGCGTGTCAATCACGAGTGTCGACTTGCCTGAGCCCGAGACGCCAGTGACGCACGTCATGAGTCCGATCGGGAAAGTCGCGGAGACACCGCGCAGGTTGTTGCCCGTGGCTTCGACGATGCGCAGCACCTTGCCGGGTTGCGCCGCGCGGCGGTTCTTCGGGTATGCGATACGGCGCCGTCCGCTCAGGAACGCGCCGGTCAACGAATCGTGATTGTCGGCGACGTCCTGCGGGGTGCCTTGCGCGACGATAATCCCGCCGTGCAGACCTGCGCCGGGCCCGAGATCGACGACGTAATCGGCCTGCCGGATCGCGTCCTCGTCGTGCTCGACCACGATCACGGTATTGCCGAGGTCGCGCAGGCGCACGAGCGTGTCGAGCAGGCGCTGGTTGTCGCGCTGGTGCAATCCGATCGACGGCTCGTCCAGGATGTACATCACGCCGACCAGGCCCGAGCCGATCTGGCTGGCGAGCCGGATGCGCTGGGCTTCGCCGCCCGAGAGCGTTTCCGCGCTGCGGTCGAGCGAGAGGTAGTCGAGGCCGACGTCGCTCAGGAACGTGAGGCGATCCGCAATTTCGCGGACGAGGCGGGAAGCAATTTCGCCGCGCCAGCCTTCGATGCGCATTTCGCCGAAGAAACGTCGCGCCTCGGCGATCGACATCGCGGCGATCTGCGGCAAGGGGCGGCCCGCAACGAATACGTGCCTTGCCGCCTGGTTCAGGCGGCTGCCCCCGCAATCCGCGCACGCGCGCACGCCGCGGTACTTCGCCAGCTCCTCGCGTACCGTCGTCGATTCGGTCTCGCGGTAGCGCCGCTCGAGGTTCGGCAGGATGCCTTCCCACGCATGCGAGCGTTTGGTGCCGGTGCCTTTCGCGTCGACGTAGCGGAACTGGATCTTTTCCTCGCCGCCGCCCCAGAGCAGCGCGTGGCGCACGGCTTCGGGCAGGTCGTTCCAGGGCGCTTCGATGTCGAAGCGGAAGTGCTTGGCGAGCGACTGGATCAGCTGGAAGTAATACGCGTTGCGACGGTCCCAGCCGCGCACGGCCCCGCCCGCGAGCGAGAGACCCGGATTGACGACCACGCGCGCCGGATCGAAGAACTCCTGCACGCCAAGTCCGCCACACGTGCCGCACGCACCGTTCGGATTGTTGAACGAGAAGAGCCGCGGCTCGAGTTCCGTGAGGCTGTAGCCGCACACCGTGCACGCGAAGCGGTTCGAGAACACGAGCGGTTCGCGGTCGGGCTCGTCGTGGAAGGCGAGGCGCGCCGAACCCTGCGCGAGTCCGAGAGCCGTCTCGAACGATTCGGCCAGTCGTTGCGACGCGTCGGGACGCACCTTGAGGCGGTCGATGACCGCTTCGATCGTGTGGCGTCGCCGTCCATCGAGTTCCGGCTTGACGTCGAGTTCGACCAGCTTGCCGTCGATGCGCGCGCGGACGTAGCCCTGGCTGCGCAGGTGATCGAACACTTCGGTGTGCTCGCCCTTGCGGTCATGCACGATCGGCGCGAGCAGCAGCACGCCCGTGCCTTCCGGCAACGCGAGCACGTGGTCGACCATTTGCGTGACGGTCTGCGCGGCCAGGTCCTGCCCGTGCTCGGGGCAGCGCGGCACGCCGGCCCGCGCGAACAGCACGCGCAGGTAGTCGTAGATCTCGGTGACGGTGCCGACGGTCGAACGCGGATTGTGCGAGGTCGCCTTCTGTTCGATGGCGATGGCGGGCGACAGGCCTTCGATGTGGTCTACGTCCGGCTTCTCCATGACTGAGAGGAACTGGCGCGCGTAGGCGGACAGCGACTCGACGTAGCGGCGCTGTCCCTCCGCGTAGATCGTGTCGAATGCGAGCGACGACTTGCCCGAGCCCGACAGCCCGGTGATGACGATCAGGCGGTCGCGGGGCAGGTCGAGGTCGATGTTGCGCAGGTTGTGGGTGCGCGCGCCGCGGATGCGGATGACGTCCATGCAGTTCAGCTTTCAAGCTGCCGGGAGGCAGCCTGCTAATATATGCGGCTCTTCCGATCCGAGGCAAAGACCATCCGACCCCGTGAGACGACCCCGCGGCTGGCGATGACGCCCATCGAGCGCCGGTCCGTTGGCGCGCTGGCGGCTATCTACGCATCGCGCATGCTCGGCATGTTCATGATGCTGCCGGTGCTCGCCCTGTACGCTCACACGCTGCCCGACTATTCCCCCGAGATGCTGGGCCTGGCGATGGGTGCCTACGGCCTGACGCAGGCGTTGCTGCAGATCCCGTTCGGGCGCTGGTCGGACCGCTTCGGTCGCAAGCCGCTGATTACTATCGGATTGCTGTTATATGCAGCGGGTTCCGTGGTCGGCATGTTCGCGCACACCACGTGGCTGCTGGCCTTGGCCCGCGGTGTCCAGGGCGCTGGTGCCGTCTCGGCATCGGTGACGGCGCTGATGGCCGATCTCACCCGCACCGAAGTCCGCACCCGCGCGATGGCCGTGATCGGCATCAGCATAGGGCTGTCTTTCGTCGTGGCGTTGATCGTCGCGCCTGCGCTGGATGCCGCGGTGGGCGTGCCGGGTATCTTCGGCATCATGCTGGCGATGGCGATCCTGGGCTTGCTGCTGCTTCACCTCGCGGTTCCGGCCGAGCCGGAAAGGACAGGTGGGGCGGAAAGCCGCACGCTTTCGGGCCTGCTCGCAATCGTCAGCCGGCCGCAGCTCCGTCCGCTGTATTTCGGCATGTTCGCTCTGCATGCGATCATGACGGCGACGTTCATCTCCGTGCCGCAGGTTCTCGAGACGAACCTCGGCATTCCGAGCGAGGCTCACTGGAAGGTCTACCTGGGCGTATTCCTGGCCTCGATTGCGGGCACCGTGCCGCTGGTCCTCAAGACCGAGCGCAGCGGGGGAGCCGGTGTCCTGTTCGTGCTGGCGGTTGCGCTCACGGGCGTGTCGCAGGCACTGCTCGGCTTCGACCACGCGCATCTCTGGGTGGTGCTCGCAGCGCTGGTCCTGTTCTTCGCGGTGTTCAACTACCTCGAGGCCCGGCTGCCCGCCCTGCTGACCCACTCGGCCCCGACGGCTGACCGGGGTGCTGCCCTGGGCGTCTTTGCCACCTCCCAGTTCCTGGGATCGTTCTTTGGTGGCGTGATGGGCGGTGTCCTGCTGGGCCGATTCGGCATCACCGGCGTGTTCTGGGGCTGTGCCGTCATGGCCTTCGTCTGGGCGCTGCTGGTGTTCCGGCCCTCGCTGGCCGCCCCAGAGGTTGTTTCCAGCTGAATCCGGCCGTTTTGCATCCTTACGCGGCGACCCCCCGGTTGCCGTAAAATCCCACCCCTTCCCCCACTCCTGCGCAGGCTTCCCCGAATGGCACGTGGCATCAACAAAGTCATCCTCGTCGGCAATCTCGGCAAGGATCCCGAGACGCGCTACATGCCGAACGGCAAGGCGGTCACCAATTTCAGCATTGCCACTTCCGAGAGCTGGAAGGACAAGCAGACTGGCGAACAGCGCGAACAGACGGAGTGGCACAACATCGTCATGTACGACCGTCTCGCCGAGATCGCGGCCGAGTACCTGAAAAAGGGCTCGCAGGTTTACGTCGAAGGCAAGCTGCGCACGCGCAAGTGGCAGGACAAGGAAGGCCGCGACCGCTACACGACCGAGATCAACGCCAACGAGATGCAGATGCTCGGCGGCCGCGCGGGCGGCGGTGGTGGCGGCGCGGGCGGCGGCATGGGCGGCGGCGAAGCGCGGGGTGAAGGCCGTCAGGCGCCTGCCAGCACTGGTGGTGGTCGCGCCCCGGTACAGGCTCCGGAAGAGTCGCCGTTCGACGACGACATCCCGTTCTAGGAAGCGCCGCTCGAAATCGTTTCGCGCACCACGGGCCCGCCGACCGCAGCGGCGGGCCTGTTTTGACTGGCGAGCACTGGTGCAACCGGTAAGTCGCCGTTTTCCCTGGATTTTTTTCTTTCCGGCCACCGTCGATGGGCCTGCGTGGCTGCAACGTTCCGTATACTTGCCGCCCCATGCCTCGTGTACACCTCAAGACCTTCGGCTGCCAGATGAACGAGTACGACTCCGCGCGGATGGCGGACGTGCTGCGTGAGTGCGGCGGCTACGAGGCCACCGAGAACCCGGAAGAAGCCGACCTGTTGCTGCTCAACACGTGCTCCGTGCGCGAGAAGGCGCAGGAGAAAGTGTTCTCGCAGCTCGGCCGCTGGCGCGACCTGAAGGCTGCGCGCCCGCACGTCATCATCGGCGTGGGCGGATGCGTGGCGAGCCAGGAGGGCGAGGGCATCACCGCGCGAGCGCCGTTCGTCGATCTCGTGTTCGGCCCGCAGACGATCCACCGCCTGCCCGACATGCTCGAGCAGTTGCGCAGTCAGGGGCGAGCGGTGGTCGACATCAGCTTCCCCGAAATCGAGAAATTCGACCGGCTGCCCGCACCGCGAGCCGAAGGCGTGACGGCCTTCGTCTCGATCATGGAAGGCTGCAGCAAGTACTGCACGTTCTGCGTGGTGCCGTACACGCGCGGCGAAGAGGTCAGCCGCCCGCTCGAACAGGTGCTCGCGGAGATTCGATCGCTGGCGCAGCAGGGCGTGGTCGAGATCACGCTGCTCGGCCAGAACGTGAACGCGTATCGCGGCCCGATGGCTGGGGGCGGCCTGGCGGACCTTGCCGCGCTCATCTACCTCGTCGCAGCCGTGCCCGGCATCGAACGCATTCGCTTCACCACCTCGCACCCGGTTGAATTCCGCGACAGCCTGATCGAGGCCTACCGTGATGTACCGCAGCTCGCCAACTACCTGCACCTGCCAGTGCAAAGCGGTTCGGACCGCGTGCTCGCACTGATGAAGCGCGGCCACACCGTGCTCGAGTACAAGCAGAAGCTGCGCCGGCTGCGCGAAGTCCGGCCCGACATCAGCCTGACGACGGACATCATCGTCGGCTTTCCGGGCGAGACGGAGCGTGATTTCGCCGCCACGCTCGAACTAGTGCGCGACATCGGCTTCGACCAGAGCTTCAGCTTCATCTATAGCCAGCGACCCGGCACACCCGCATCGTCGCTGCCGGATGACGTGACGCACGCAGAGAAGCAGGCGCGCCTCGAGCGGCTGCAGGCCCAGCTCAATGCGCAGGCCCTGGCGATCAGCCGCAGCATGATCGGCACGACCCAGCGGGTTCTGGTCGAGCGCCCGTCGAAGCGTGACAGGCGCCAGCTCGCTGGTCGCACCGAGAATAATCGCTGGGTCAACTTCGATGGCCCGACCTCGCTCATCAACCGCTTCACCGACGTCGTCATCACCGAGGCGATGCCGAATTCGCTGCGGGGTCGGTGGGTAGCCGAAGAGCCCGCACGGAGCAGCGCTTGAATTCACAGGTCGAATCGCGCGAACTCTCGCTCGCTGGCGCCGACAATTCGCGGCTCGCAAATTTTGCGGGACCGATGGAGCAGAACCTGCGTCACGTCGAGGAACGCCTCGGCGTCGAAGTTCGACGGCGCGGCTACGACATGCAGGTGCTCGGTCCCGCCGAGGCGGTGGCCAATGCGTCCGCGGTGCTCGCCCGGATGTTCGAACTCTCCGCACAGGAAACCCTCTCGCCCGACCGTGTGCATCTCTGCGTGCAGGAGTTCGGGTTCCCGCGCCCGGTCACGGAGCAGGGGGCTGTTGGTGGCAACGAGACGGTCGTGCACACGCAGCGCGGCGGCATCCGTGGCCGCGGGCCGAACCAGCGCCAGTACATGGATCAGATCCGCGTGAACGACCTCACGTTCGGCATCGGGCCTGCAGGCACGGGCAAGACCTATCTCGCGGTTGCCAGCGCCGTCGAAGCGTTGCATTCAGGCAGCGTGCGTCGCATCGTGCTCGTGCGACCGGCGGTCGAAGCCGGCGAACGGCTCGGCTTCCTGCCGGGCGACATGGCGCAGAAAGTCGATCCATACCTGCGTCCGATGTACGACGCGCTCTACGAGATGATGGGTTTCGACCGCGTTGCGCGCAACATCGAACGGCAGGTCATCGAAGTGGCACCGCTCGCGTTCATGCGCGGCCGCTCGCTCAATGACTCGTTCATCATCCTCGACGAAGCGCAGAACACCTCGGTCGAGCAGATGAAAATGTTCCTGACGCGCCTCGGCTTCGGCTCGAAGGCCGTCGTCACCGGCGACATCACGCAGGTGGACCTGCCGCGGCAACAGCGTTCGGGGCTGCGTCACGCGATCGAAGTGCTGCGCGGCGTCGACGGCGTCGCCTTCACGTTCTTCAACGCGCTTGACGTCGTGCGGCACCCGCTGGTGCAGCGGATCGTGCAGGCGTACGAGCGCAACTCGGACGCCGAGGACGCCCGGGATCGTTGATGCGCAGTCAGCCCACCCGCGGTTCCGCCTATGCGCTGTCGCCGCTGCAAGTCGCAGTGCAGCTCACCACGCGACGGCCCTGGGTCCCGGGCGCCGTCACCCTGCGGCGCTGGGCACGCGCGGCCCATGCGGGGGGGCTCGCATCGCTGTCGGCGCGCAAGCTTCGGATGCACGAATCGGTGGCGAAGGGCGCCGCCGCGTGCGTGCGCGTTGTGGGCAGCGCTGAGAGCCGTCGACTGGACCGCGAGTATCGCGGCAAGGATCAGCCGACCAACGTGTTGTCGTTCCCTTCGTCGCCCGAGGAACGTGTCGCCACCGGCATCCTTGGGGATCTCGTGATCTGCGCCCCGGTAGTGGCCCGCGAAGCCCGTGAACAGGGCAAGACGCTGCGCGCCCACTGGGCCCACATGGTGGTGCACGGCACGCTGCACCTGCTGGACTATGACCACGAAAGCGCGCGCGATGCCCGCACGATGGAGGCGCTCGAGGTGGAAATCCTGCGCGGATTGGGGTTTCATGATCCGTACGCCCAGGTCACCGAACAGGCTGTATGAGTAGTAGCGGACAAACGGGTTCGACGGGCAGCTGGCTCAGGCGACTGGCCAACTCGATCACGGGCGAGCCGCGCGACCTCGACGAGCTCGCTGCCATCCTGGTCGAGGCCCGGGAACGCGGGCTGATCGACGCCGACGTCCTGCAGATGCTGGAGTCGGTGCTGGAAGTCTCCGAGATCCAGGTGCGCGACATCATGGTGCCGCGATCGCAGATGGTCGTGATCAACCGCGACGAGCCGGTCGAGAAGATCCTGCCGGTCGTCATCGAATCGGGGCACTCGCGCTTTCCCGTCGTCGGCGAGGATCGCGACGAGGTGCAGGGCATCCTGCTCGCCAAGGACCTGCTGCGGTTCTTCGTCGAGGACCAGCCCGACGATTTCGACATCAAGGAATGCCTGCGTCCCGCCGTGTTCATTCCGGAGAGCAAGCGCCTCAACGTGCTGCTCAAGGAATTCCGCGTCACGCACAACCACATGGCAATCGTCGTCGACGAATACGGCGGCGTTTCGGGCCTGCTCACGATCGAAGACGTGCTCGAGCAGATCGTGGGCGATATCGGCGACGAATACGATGTCGACGAGAGCGAGGGCATCCGCAAGGAAGCCGACCGCAGCTGGACCGTGCCTGCGCTCACGCGCATCGAGGACTTCAACCAGGCGTTCGGTACGCGGTTCTCGGACGAGGAATGCGACACCATTGGCGGCCTGATCCTGCAGGAACTGGGACGGATGCCGCGCCGCGGCGAAGCCGTGCAGATCGGCGGGCTCGAACTGAAAGTGACCCGCGCGGACCGGCGCCGCATCGAGACCCTGCGCGTGACCTCGCCGCGCGATCTCGAATTACGCCCGGCGGATGGCGGCTAGCGGGGTGGACGTTGCGGCCCGCCTGCGAGGCCTCCTCGGCTGGGGACGCTGGCTGGCGCTGCCGCTCGGCGGCCTGCTCGCGGCTCGCCTTCGCTCCCAGCTCTCAATACCTGCTGGCCTTCGCGTGCACGGCCGCCCTGTTCGTGCTCTGGCACGGCGCGAGTCCGCGTGAAGCCGCCTGGCGCGGTTTCCTGTTCACGGCCGGCACCTTCCTCGCCGGCACTTACTGGCTGTACCACAGCATCCACCTCGTCGGTCAGGCGCCGGTATGGGTCGCGCTGCTGCTGATGCTGGGCATGGTGGCGATCATGGCGGCGTATACCGCGGCCGTCGGTTACATCGGCGCGCGCTGGGCACCCGCCGCCGGCGCACTGCGCTGGCTGTTCCTGCTGCCTGTGCTGTGGGTACTGTCGGAATGGCTGCGCGGCTGGTTCCTGAGCGGATTCCCGTGGCTCGCGCTCGGGTACACGCAACTCGCGACCCCTTTGCGCGGCTTCGCGCCGCTGCTCGGCGTCTACGGCGTGAGCCTCGCCGTCGCGATCACGGCGGGCGCACTGGCCGCCTTGTTGCTCGGCGAGCGACGTGATCGCATCGTCGCTGTCGTCGTCGTCCTGTGCGTGTGGGGCACCGGCACCGCACTGACTCGCATCGAGTGGACGGTGCCGCGTGGTGCACCGATCCGTGCAGCGCTGGTGCAGGGTGCCGTGCCGCAGTCGATGAAGTGGGCGGCGGATCAGCGCGCGCACACGATGCAGCTGTACGCGGACATGATGGTGCCGTACCTCGGCGCGGACGTCATCGTGTGGCCGGAGTCGGCGATTCCGTCACTCGAAGCAAACGTGCGCCCATACCTCGCGCAGATGTCCGCGCTCGCGAACGAGAACGGTTCATCGCTGCTGATGGGCCTGCTGCGGCGCGACGCAGCGACGGGTTCGTACTACAACTCGGTCGCGGCCTGGTCGCTCGAACAGCCGGTGCAGTGGTATGACAAGCGTCGACTCGTCCCCTTTGGCGAGTTCTTCCCGGTGCCCCAAGCCGTGCGCGAATGGCTGCGGCTCATGAACCTGCCGTATTCCGATTTCCAGCCGGGACCTGCCGATCCGGCGCCGTTGCGGGCGGCGGGCGAAACGTTTGCGCCGACCGTCTGCTACGAGGACGCCTACGGTTCCGAGCAGCTTGGGGTGGTCCGCCAGTCGTCGCTGCTCGTCAACGTCACCAACGACGCCTGGTTCGGTGACTCGACCGCGCCACACCAGCACCTCGACATCAGCCGCATGCGTTCGCTCGAGAGCGGGCGCGCGATGCTGCGCGCGACGAACGACGGCGTCACTGCGCTGATCGGGCACGACGGTTCGCTGCTCGGGACGCTGCCGCAGTTCCAGCCCGGCGTGCTCACGGGCGAAGTGCAGCCGCGTTCGGGTCTCACGCCCTACGTGCGGTTCGGCAACTGGCCCATCCTTGCCGTGCTCTGGCTCGGACTCGCTGTCATGGCGGTGTCGTACCGCCGGAGTACCCGGCGATGAGCGAACATCGCGGTGCGTTGACCGCCGAGGGCGAGCTGTACCCGTCGCCGCGCCGGGCTCTCGATTACCTGGAGACCGATCCGCCGGAACCCGGCCGCGCCATCGAGATCGGCGCCGGCCTGCGCTGGGCGCGCATTCCGCTGCCGATGGAGTTGAACCACATCAACGTGTGGCTGCTGCGGCACGAAGACGGCTGGATGCTGGTGGACACGGGCCTCGCCGACGACGTCTGCCGCGCAGCCTGGCACAGTCTCGAGGCGCATGATCTCGAGGGCCGCGCGCTGCGCCGGATTTTCATCACGCACGATCATCCGGACCACATGGGTCTCTCGCGCTGGCTGCACGAGCGCCACGGTGCCCCTGTATGGATGTCCGAAATCGGCCACCGTTCGACCGGCGGTTACCTTGCTGCATCGCCGGAAGCATTGCGCGAGCAGCAGCTCGCGTTCGTCACAGCGCACGGCATGGAGGTCGAGCTCGAGACGTTGCGCAATGCCTCGGGCAGGGAACACGGCGCCTGGTACGGCGGCCTGCCTCCGCTGGCGCAGGCAACTGCCGGCGGCGAGCGAGTGCACGCCGCGGGTCGCGACTGGGACGTCATCGAGACCAGCGGGCATTGCCGCGGGCACCTGTGCCTGTATGACGCGCAGGACCTGGTTCTGATCGCCGGCGATCAGGTCCTGCCCACGATCTCACCCAACGTGAGCGTGCTGCCGTCGCGGCCGGACGCGAATCCGCTGCGTGAATTCCTGGAGTCGCTCGCGCGGCTCGAGCACTGCGCGCCGGACACGCTCGTGCTGCCGTCCCACGGCCGGCCGTTCCGGGGTCTGCACCGGCGCGTGGACGTGCTGCGCTCGCACCACCTCCAGCAACTGGCGAGCCTGCGCGAGGCCTGCCGTGAGCCGCAAGTGGCCTATGGGCTGTTGCCGGTCATGTACGGGCGTCCACTGCGCGGCTATCACCGCTTCCTGGCACTCGGCGAAACCGTCGCGCACCTGAATTACCTTTGGCACGCCGGCGATCTCAAGCGTACCGTGGACGACGCCGGCCGTATCCATTTCGTGGCTGGCTGAGGGAACTGGCATGGAATTGTCCGCAGCGACGGTCTGGTGGGTGCTGGCAGGGATCGCGGTCGCAGTCGAACTGTCCACCGGCAGCTTCTACATGCTTGTGCTGGCGCTCGGCCTCGCGGCCGGGGCGATCGCGAGCCACCTCGGCTTCGGAGTGCCGCTGCAGATCGTCGCCGCGGCTGCGGTCGCCGGTGGTGGGACCGCGTTCTGGCGCTGGCGCCGTACGCGCGAGGCGCCCAGCGTTGCCTGCGGCGAGCAATCGCGACGTCAATCTCGACATCGGTGAGCGCGTGTTCGTGCAGGAATGGTCCCCGAATCGGACGGCGCGGGTACAGTATCGAGGCTCAGCCTGGGAAGCACGGCTGGCGCCGGGCGCGCCTGCCGCGGCCGGCGAACATCTCGTGAGCGCAGTGGAAGGCAACTGGCTCGTGCTCGAACCCGCTGCCCCGCGGCATTGACCGGCACGGCAATCGACTCAAGGCAAAGGGACGGACTGATCCATGGAAATCGCACTCGTACTCGCAATCATCGCGATCATCTTCGTCATGAAGACGATCAAGATCGTGCCGCAGCAGCACGCCTGGGTCGTCGAGCGGCTCGGCAAGTACGACCGCACGCTGACGCCCGGTCTCAGCTTCGTGGTGCCGTTCATCGAGCGCGTCGCCTACAAGCACTCGCTCAAGGAAGTGCCGCTCGACGTGCCGAGCCAGGTCTGCATCACCAGGGACAACACGCAGCTGCAGGTCGACGGCATCATCTATTTCCAGGTCACGGACCCGATGCGCGCCAGCTACGGCTCGAGCAATTACGTGCTTGCGATCACCCAGCTGGCGCAGACCCTGCTGCGCTCGGTGATCGGCAAGATGGAACTCGACAAGACCTTCGAGGAACGCGACGCGATCAATGCGTCGGTGGTGAGCGCGCTCGACGAGGCGGCCGGCAACTGGGGCGTCAAGGTGCTGCGCTACGAGATCAAGGACCTCACGCCGCCGCAGGAAATCCTGCGTTCGATGCAGGCGCAGATCACGGCCGAGCGCGAGAAGCGCGCGCTGATCGCGGCCTCGGAAGGCCGCAAGCAGGAGCAGATCAACATTGCCACCGGCGAGCGCGAAGCCTACATCGCGCGCTCCGAGGGCCAGCGGCAGGCCGAAATCAACCAGGCGCAGGGCGAGGCCTCCGCGATCGTGGCGGTGGCCGAGGCGACGGCGGATGCGATCCGCAAGGTCGCGCAGGCGATCCAGTCCCCGGGCGGCGAGCAGGCGGTGCAGCTCAAGGTGGCCGAAAAGGCCGTCGAGGCCTACGCGCAGCTGGCGCAGAAGAACAACACCATGATCGTGCCGGGGAACATGACCGAGGTTTCGGCGCTGATCGGCACCGCGATGGCGCTGATGAAGGGAAGGGGTTAGGGGTTGGGGGTTAGGGGTTAGTCGGAGGTGCGGATGCACCGGATGCTGCAGTTGCTCCTCCGACTATCCCCTAACCCCTAACCCCTTCCGCACCCCCCTAACCCCTCTCTCCACGGTCCAGTATCCTGTGCAGTCCGCCACGCGCCCCATCCGGTCGATCATGCAGGAACGATACGAACCCTCCGTCCTCGAGCCGCAGGCCCAGGCTTACTGGGACAGCAACGGCAGCTTCGCCGTCGTCGAGGACCCGTCCCGCCCGAAGTACTACTGCCTGTGCATGTTCCCGTATCCGAGCGGGCGCCTGCACATGGGACACGTTCGCAACTACACGATCGGCGACGTGATCACGCGTTATATGCGGATGCAGGGTTACAACGTGCTGCAGCCGATGGGTTGGGACGCGTTCGGCCTGCCCGCCGAGAACGCCGCGATGGCGAACGGCGTGCCGCCTGCGAAGTGGACGTACGACAACATCGCTTACATGAAGCGTCAGCTGCAGTCGCTCGGCTTCGGCATCGACTGGTCGCGTGAAGTCGCCACCTGCAGGTCCGACTACTACCGCTGGAACCAGTGGCTGTTCCTGCGCATGCTCGAGAAAGGCATCGCCTACCGCAAGACCGGCACGGTCAACTGGGACCCCGTGGACCAGACCGTGCTCGCCAACGAGCAGGTGATCGACGGCCGCGGCTGGCGTACCGGCGCGCTGGTCGAGAAACGCGAAATCCCGATGTATTACTTCGGCATCACCAAGTATGCCGACGGCTTGCTCGGGGCACTGAACGACATGCCGGGCTGGCCTGAGCGCGTGCGGTTGATGCAGGAGAACTGGATCGGCCGCTCCGAGGGCCTCGAGATCGAGTTTGAGATCGAAGGCGGGGGCACGCTCGGCATCTACACGACGCGTCCGGACACGCTGCTCGGCGTCACCTACATGGCTGTAGCGGCCGAGCACCCGCTCGCGCAGCGCGCCGCGAAGGACAATCCCGACCTGCAGCAGTTCATCGCCGAGTGCCAGCGCAATGGCGTCACCGAGGCCGCGCTCGAGACGATGGAAAAGCGCGGCATGCCGCTCGGCATCCATGCCATCCACCCGGTCAGCGGCGAACGCGTCCCGGTGTGGGTCGCGAACTTCGTGCTCATGGGTTACGGCACGGGCGCGGTGATGGCGGTGCCTGCGCACGACCAGCGCGACTACGAGTTTGCACGCCGTTACGGCCTGCGAATCCATCAGGTCGTGCAGCCGGCGGACGGTTCGCTCGCCCGCATCGACGAGGAGGCGTACCTCGAGCACGGCACGCTGATCAACTCCGGGCAATTCGACGGCCTCGACTTCGAGGAAGCGTTCGACGCGTTCGGCAAGTTGTTCGAGGCACAGGGCCGCGGCAAGCGCCGCGTGAATTTCCGCCTGCGCGACTGGGGCATTTCGCGCCAGCGCTACTGGGGCTGCCCGATCCCGCTGATCCACTGCGGCGACTGCGGCGTGCAGCCCGTGCCGGACGACCAGCTGCCCGTCGTGCTGCCCGAGGAGCTTGTTCCGGACGGCAGCGGCAATCCGCTTGGCAAGAACGCGAAGTTCCTCGAGTGCCAGTGCCCGAAGTGCGGCAAGCCCGCGCGACGCGAAACGGACACGATGGACACGTTCGTCGATTCGTCCTGGTACTACTTCCGTTTCGCGAGCGCCAACAACGACCACGCGATGGTCGACGCGCGCGCGCAGTACTGGATGCCCGTCGACCAGTACATCGGCGGCATCGAGCACGCGATCCTGCACCTGCTGTATTCGCGTTTCTGGACCCGCGTGATGCGCGATCTCGGGCTGACGCAGGTCGAGGAACCGTTCGCCAACCTGCTGACGCAGGGCATGGTGCTGAACGAGATTTACTTCCGGAAGCCGGCGGAAGGCCGCATCGTCTACTACAACCCGGCCGACGTGGACGTGGTGCTCGACGACAAGGGCGCGCCGGTCGGTGCGGTATTGCGGTCCGACGGGCAGCCGGTCGAGACATCGGGCATTGGCACGATGTCGAAGTCGAAAAACAACGGCGTCGACCCGCAGTCGCTGGTCGAAACGTACGGCGCGGATACCGCGCGTCTGTTCATGATGTTCGCGGCGCCGCCAGAACAGTCACTCGAATGGAGCGACGAGGGCGTCGAAGGCGCATTCCGCTTCATGAAGCGGCTGTGGAAGGCCGTGCACCAGCACGTGCAGGATGGTGCGCTCGAGGCCGTACTCGACCAGGCTGCGCTGTCGCCCGGGCAACGCGACATCCGCCGCCAGGTGCACGAGACCTTGCGCAAGATCACGCACGACATCGGCACCCGCCGCACGTTCAATACCGCAATCGCTGCGGTGATGGAACTCATGAACGCACTCGCCAGGTTCGACGATCGCAGTGCGCAGGGCCGCGCGGTCCTGCAGGAAGCGCTCGAGATTGTAGTGCTGGGTTTGGCGCCGGTCGTGCCGCACGCCTGCCACGCGTTGTGGCACGAGCTGGGTCACGCGGGTGCGGTCATCGACGAGCGCTGGCCGCAGGTTGATGCAGGCGCCCTGGTGCGCGACGCGATCGAAGTGGTCGTGCAGGTGAACGGCAAGTTGCGCGGGCGCGTCACGGTACCGGCGAGCGCCGACGAGGCGACCGTGCGCGAAGCAGCCTTGGCCGACGCCGGCGTACTCAGGTACATCGAGGGTAAACCGATCCGCAAGTTCGTCTACGTGCGCGGCAAGCTCGCGAACGTGGTCGTATGACACGATGCTCACGACGACAACCATGGCGCTGAACATCGCTGCCCATCCCGGAAGGATACGGGAGACACGCCATGAACCCGTCCCTGGGGGCCCGTGCTCGCCGTCCATGGCTCGCAACGGTCTCCCGGATCCTTCCGGGACGGGCCGCGTTGTTCTGGACATCTGCGCAGTCGTGCAAAGGGTTCATTCGACGACATTTGCGTGGCTTGCCGTACTGATCGCCGCCGCCTTGCTCAGCGGCTGCGGATTCCACCTGCAGGGAAGCGGCTCGCTGCCGGAGGGAATGCGCAGGTTCTACGTGATCACGGCCGACCAGGTCACGCCTTTTGCGGTGGAGCTGCGCCGGGCCATCGAGCGTTCTGGCGGCGAGCTGACGAGCACAGCGGCGGAAGCGGACACGGTCGTGCGCATCCAGCGCGATCGCAGCGGGCGACGCGTGCTTTCGGTTTCCGCGCGCAACACGCCGCAGGAATACGAGATCTTCTACCTGATCGAGTACTCGGTGGACCGCGGCGGCAAGGAGATGCTCGAGTTGCAGCCGCTCGAGATGGTCCGCAACCTGAGCTTCGATGAAACGCAGCTGCTCGCAAAGGACCGCGAGGAGGCCATCATCCGCGAGGCGATGGCACGCGATCTCGCCGTGCTGGTGACGCGCCGTCTCGAGTCGCTCTGACCGCTTCGAAACGTTCCAGATAGCCCGTCAGCGCGCGAATCGGTCAGTCGCCGAGACGAGCTCGTGCGTGTTGCCGGCCTCGAGCGCCGAATGTCCCGCGTCGGGAACCACGCGGAAGTCGGCTTCCGGCCATGCCTTGTGCAGGTCCCACGCGCTGCGCATCGGGCACACGACATCGTAGCGTCCCTGCACGATCACGGCCGGGATGTTGCGGACCCTGCGCACGCCCCGCAGCAGCTGGTCTTCGTTGTCGAAGAACCCATGGTTGACGAAGTAGTGGCACTCGATGCGGGCCACGGCGATGGCGAAGTCGTCGGAATTCCAGGCGGCGATGTTCTGTTCGTTGACGAGCAGGTAACTCGTCGCGGCCTCCCACTCGGCCCATGCCTTCGCGGCCTTGAGTTGCACCGCTCGGCTGCGGCTGGTCAGGCGCTTGTAGAACGCGCCGACGAGGTCGCCCCGTTCTGCTGGCGGAATCGCTGCGATGTAATTGGCCCAGTGATCCGGGAAGATTGCGCTCGCGCCGTGCTGGTAGAACCAGTGAATCTCCCAGTCGCGCAGCATGAAGATGCCGCGCAGGACGAGTTCGGTCACGCGCTTCGGGTGCGCCTGCGCGTAGGCGAGTGACAACGTCGAACCCCACGAGCCGCCGAACACCAGCCACCGCTCGATTCGCAGGTGCTTGCGCAGCGCTTCCATGTCCGCGACGAGGTGCTGCGTCGTGTTGTCGACCAGGCTTGCGTGCGGCTTGCTGCGGCCGCAACCGCGCTGGTCGAACAGCACGATCCGGTACCTGCGCGGGTCGAAGAAGCGGCGGGACGTCTCGCCCGCGCCGGCCCCCGGTCCGCCGTGTACGAACACCGCCGGCTTCCCTTGCGGATTGCCGCATTCTTCCCAGTAGATCTCGTGTTCCGGCGAGACACGCAGCCAGCCGCTGCGGTAGGGCTTGATGGCGGGATAGAGGGTGCGGCGAGCGGGGGTGCCCATGGATAGGTCCGTGGATGGGGAATGTGCGGGCAATATAGCGGAGTGAGCAAGGGGTTAGGGGATAGGGGTTGGGGGATAGTCGGAATCGCGCTGAGCGCGCAATCAGTGCACCTGCGCGAATGCGCTTCCGATTTCGACTAACCCCCAACCCCTATCCCCTAACCCCTATCCCCTGACCCCTTCGGGCGGCATAATCCTGCGCACATGCTGAGCCACACCCAGGCACCCCGACCAACGCGGATCCGCGCCGCAGGCCCGTCCGCCCCGTGAGAACGACCCCCGATTCCTTCCAGGCAGCGCTGGCCAAAGGCGCGCTGCCGCACGTGTGCCTCATCACGGGCGTCGAACCACTGCTGATCGACGAAGCGGCGACGGCGCTGCGAGCCAAGGCGCGTGCAGCTGGCTACGGCGATCGCGAGGTCCATTTCATCGAGCGCGGCTTCGATTGGGACGCGCTGCTCATGGATGCGAACAGCCTCGCGCTCTTCTCCAACCTGCGACTGATCGAACTCAAGCTGCGCAACGCGCCGGATGCCAGCGCGTCCAGGAACCTGGTCAAGTTGGTGGCCGCGCCTCCGGCCGACACCGTGCTACTCGTCACCGGCGAACTCGAGCCCAAGCAGCAGAAGTCGGCGTGGGTCAACGAGTTCGAGCGGCAGGGCACGGTGGTCGTCGCGCCGGCAATGACGCGCGAACGCCTGCCCGAATGGATCACGCGCCGCCTGCAGCAGCACGGCGTCACGCTCGAGCCGGCAGCCGCGCAGCTGCTCGCTGACCGGGTCGAAGGCAACCTGCTTGCTGCGCAGCAGGAGATCGAGCGCATCGCCTTGCTGAAGCCAGGTTCGATGCTCGATGCCGACGCTGTTGCGGAGCTGGTCGCCGACAATGCCCGCTACGACGTGTTCGAGTTATCCACCGCGGCGTTCCTTGGCAACGCCCCGCGCGCGCTTCGCATCCTCGACGGCCTGCGCAGCGAAGGCCGCGAACCGCCGTTGATCCTCTGGGCCTTGCTCAACGATCTGCGGGCCGTCTCGCGGGTGCTGCAACGCGAACCGAACGACCGCAACATCGACAGTATCTTTCGATCCGAGCAGGTCTGGGGCAGCCGGCAGGGGCCGATCAAGGTCGCCCTCAAGCGCTTGCGCCGCGCCGACATCGATTCGCTGCTCACCGCGGCCGCGCGCGCCGATCGCGTCGCGAAAGGTGGCTTGCGCGGCGAACCCTGGGTCGAGATCACGGGGTTGGTCGCACGCATTGCCGGCGTGAAGCTCGCAGCCGCATGACGGCAGGTCTTCCCAGCGCACCGCTCGGCGTCTTCGGCGGCACGTTCGACCCGATCCACTTCGGCCACCTGCGCACCGCGTTCGAGATTCTGCAGGCGGTCCGTCTGCAAGCAGTGTGCTTCGTTCCTGCCGGTGATCCGCCGCATCGCGATCCGCCGCGGGTCGACGCCGCCCGGCGCCTCGAATTCGTGCGCGCAGCCGTAGCCGGCCAACCAGGGTTCGTCGTCGATGATCGTGAGGTTCGACGCGCGGGTCGTTCCTACAGCGTGCTTACGCTGGCCGAACTGCGGGCGGAACTGCCGGACACGCCGTTGTGCCTCATCGTCGGCATGGACGCATTCCTCGGGTTGCCGACGTGGCACCGGTGGACGGAGCTGCTCGAACTCGCGCACGTCGTCGTTGCACCGCGCCCGGGCTGGGTGGTGCCGAACTCGGGCGTGCTGGGCGACCTGCTGGCCGAACGCGGTGCCGATGCGGCCGGGACTTTGCACAAAGCGCTCGCCGGGCGCATCCTGATCCAGCCCGTGACGCAACTCGAAATTTCATCCACGGAATTGCGCGACCTGCTCGCCGCTGGCCGCGATCCCCGCTACCTGGTTCCCGATCCCGTACGCGCGCTGATCCGCGCGACCCACAGCTATTCTGTTTCCCAACCCACGAGGTGAGCATGGCAGCCAAGCGCCCGTCGCGATCGTCGTCTGCAACTTCCGTCCGTCCTGCCGCGCGCGCTGCCAGCAAGGCACCCGCGAAGACCGCCGCCAAGGGCCCCGCCAAGGCTCGAGCGAAGGTGCCGCGCCAGGTTGCGGCCGGCACCAGGCCCGCGGCGACGAGGCCGGCAAAGGCCAAGGTCAAGGTCAAGGCACCGCCGGCGCTGGCACAGGTCGTGCTCGCCGCCCTCGAGGACATGAAGGCCGTGAACGTAAAAGCGATGGATGTCCGCGGCATCACCGACATCACCGACATGATGGTGGTTGCGAGCGGCACCTCGGACCGGCACGTGAAGTCGATCGCGGACCGCGTCGTCCAGCGCTGCAAGGAAGCCGGCTACCGGCCGTACGGCATCGAAGGCGAGCGCGATGGCGAGTGGGTGCTGCTGGACCTCAACGACGTCGTGCTGCACGTGATGCTGCCGCGCGTGCGTGAGTTCTACGCGCTCGAGAAACTCTGGGAAAAGGGCGCCGCAAGGCGCGCCTGAGACCGAACGGCCCCGACCTGATCCCGGACCGCTGGAACCCCCCGCATGCGCATGCGACTGCTGGCCGCAGGCACCCGGATGCCAGACTGGGTCGTTGCGGGTTGCGACGACTACGC
Organism: uncultured Pseudomonadota bacterium; assembly: GCA_963748985.1. GTDB lineage: Bacteria > Pseudomonadota > Gammaproteobacteria > Steroidobacterales > Steroidobacteraceae > RPQJ01. The sequence continues at coordinate 209,860 of CAVVKQ010000011.1, read as the reverse complement.
CAGGCGCCTGCGGGGCGATTACCGCCTCGAACTGATCGAAATCCCCTTGGGCGACCGCGGCAGCAGTGATGTGCGCAGGGCCGTCGAGGCCGAGGGCAAGCGCATGTTGGCGGCGGCGGGTGACCGGCCCTACCTCGTCGCCCTGCAGGTCGGCGGCAGGGCCCTGACCACCGAGCAGCTTGCGCGCTGGCTCGAGGACCGGGCGCGGGAGGGGGATTCCCCGTACTTCTGCATCGGCGGGCCTGATGGCCTTGCCCCTGAAATCGACGCCCAGGCCCGGTTGCGCTGGTCCCTGTCGGCCCTGACGCTGCCCCATGGCCTGGCCCGGGTGGTGGTCGCAGAGGCCCTCTACCGGGCCGTCAGCCTGATCAAGGGGCTGCCGTATCACCGGGCCTGAGGCATCTGCGATCCCCTCGATGGACAGGGACCTCCCGGCACGATTCAATTCTCCTTTTGACATCCGGACTTACGGCCGCGAGGCAGCCCAATGCACCCCTATCCGCACCAGTACACCGTCCACGTCACTGCCGAACCGACCGGTGACGTTCCGCTGACCTCCCCGGGGCTGCCTGCCATCCCCACCGCGCCGCCCGCCGAGTTCGACGGCCCGGGCGATCGCTGGTCGCCGGAGACCCTGCTCTGCGCCGCCGTGGCCGACTGCTTCGTGCTCAGCTTTCGTGCGGTGGCGCGCGCCTCGAAGCTCGAATGGACTTCGCTCGACGCCCGCGCCGAAGCCAAGCTCGACCGCGTCGACGGCCGCACGTATTTCACCGAGGTCGTCGTGCACGCGACGCTGCGAGTGCCGGCCGGCACGGACCAGGATCGCGCGACCAAGCTGCTGGAGAAGTCCGAGCACGTCTGCCTGGTCAGCAATTCGCTGGTGGCACAGCGTCGCCTCGAACCAACCGTCATCGCGGGCTGAGTCCGGATGGCTGGCGACGCACCCGCCATTTACCTGGCGTCCGCTTCGCCGCGGCGCAGTGAATTGTTGCGGCAGATCGACGTGACGCACGAGGTGCGTCCGGTGGATATCGACGAATCGCCGCGGCCCGGCGAGAAACCTGCGCACTATGCGTTGCGGCTCGCCGAGGAAAAGGCGCGCGCGCTGTGGGAACGGCTGCCGCTCGCAGAACGTCGCCCGGTGCTCGCAGCCGACACCACCGTGGCGCTTGGCGACGAAATCCTCGGTAAACCAGCCGACCACGAGGACGCGGCCCGTATCCTCGGCCGCCTGTCCGGACGGGCGCACCAGGTGCACACAGCCGTTGCGGTGCTGCACGCAGGCGGCGCGAACGCTCGCATCAGCACCAGCACGGTCGAGTTCCGCCCGCTCACGCGCGCCGAGATCGACTGGTACTGGCGCACCGGTGAGCCGGTCGACAAGGCCGGTGCGTACGGGGTGCAGGGCCACGCGGCCATTTTCATTCGCCACCTCGCCGGCAGTTATTCCGGCGTTATGGGACTGCCACTTTACGAGACCTGGGAACTGCTGACTCCGGCGCTCGGTCTGATCGGATGGAACACCCAGGCACCATGACCACGGAAATGATCGTCAACGTCAGTCCGCGCGAGACCCGCGCGGCCCTGCTCGAGAACGGAGTGCTGCAGGAGCTTTTCGTCGAACGGGCGAGCCGCATGGGCCTCACGGGCAACCTGTACAAGGGGCGCGTGTCGCGGGTGCTGCCCGGCATGCAGGCCGCCTTCATCGACATCGGTCTCGAGCGCACGGCGTTCCTGCACGTCTCCGACATCGTGCAGCCGGCAGATGCCGAAGGCTCGGGAGACGAAACGCGCACCGAGAACATCCGCGAACTCGTCAGTGAGGGCGGCGACATCCTGGTGCAGGTGCTGAAGGATCCGCTCGGCACCAAGGGCGCGCGCCTCACGACGTTCATCACGATTCCTTCGCGCTACCTCGTCTACATGCCCTTCGGTCACGGCGTCGGCATCTCCGCCCGCATCGAGACGGAGGACGAGAGGTTGCGGCTGCGCGAGCTGATGCAGTCGTTCGTGACGCCAGGCGAAGCGGGCGGCTACATCGTGCGCACCGCAGCGGAAGGCGCGACGGCCGCGGCGCTGCGCGCCGACATGCTGTTCCTGCGCAAGCTATGGGAGGTGCTCTCGACCAAGGCGGCAGGCACGCGCGCGGGCACGCTCGTGCACGAAGACCTGCCGCTGCCGCTGCGCCTGATGCGTGACCTCGTCGGCGAAGGCGTGGACCGCGTGCTGGTCGATCACGAACGCACCTGCGAGCGCATGCAGGAATTCGCAACGACGTTCATGCCCGCGCACGGCGCCCGCGTCGAGCGTTACAGCGGCAGCCGGCCGCTCTTCGACCTGCACGGCGTGGAGGAGGAGGTCCAGCGCTCGCTCGAGCGCAAGGTACCGCTCAAATCCGGCGGGTACCTGATCATCGACCAGACCGAAGCGCTCACGACCATCGACGTCAACACGGGCGCGTACGTCGGGCATCGCAACCTCGAGGAAACGATCTACCGCACCAACCTCGAGGCGGCGGTTGCGATCGCGCGGCAGCTGCGGCTGCGCAATCTCGGCGGGATCATCATCATCGACTTCATCGACATGGAGGAGGAAGAGCACCGCAAGCAGGTGCTGCAGGCGCTCGAAAAGGCGCTGGCGAAGGATCACGCAAAGACGCACGTGTCTGCGGTGTCGCCGCTCGGCCTGGTCGAGATGACGCGCAAGCGCACGCGTGAAAGCCTCGCGCACCAGTTGTGCTCGCCCTGCCAGGCCTGCGAGGGCCGCGGCTTCGTCAAGACGCCGGAGACCGTCTGTTACGAGATCTTCCGTGAAGTACTGCGCCAGGCGGGCCAGTTCGACTTCCAGCAGCTCATGGTGCTCGCGCATTCGGACGTCATCGAGCGCCTGCTCGACGAAGAGTCTGCCGCGCTCGGCGAACTTGAAGTGCTGGTCGGCAAGCCGATCCGCCTGCAGACCGAGGCGCTGTACCTGCACGACCAGTACGACGTGGTGCTCATGTGACTTCCACCCGGTGGTGGCGCCTGGTCGCAGGCACCGCGGCCGGACTGCTTGTCGTGGTCGCGCTGCTGGTGACGGCGCTGCGCATTGCGATCGCCTACGTTCCGCACAACGAGCAGAAGTTGCGCACGTGGATCGAGCGCCAGACGCAGATGAAGTTCGAGTACTCGCGGCTCGACGCGCGTCTGCGCTGGTATGGGCCGGAAGTCGTGCTGCGCGACCTGCGCGTGGTGGCCGAGGACGGCTCACAGGCTCTGTTTGCCACGCGCGAAGGCAGCATCGGCCTCGATCTCTGGAATTTCCTCCGCACGGGTCAGTTCGTCGCGGGCCGCATCCGCATCCTCGAGCCGCGCGTGACAGTCGTGCGGCTCGCGGACGGTCGTATCCGGCTGCTGGGCCTGCGCGAGCGTCCCGCCGATCGACCGCCATTCGATTTCGATCGCCTCCCGGCTGGACGCGTCATCGTCGACGATGCGACCGTCGTCTACCGCGACCTGAAGACGGGTCGTGCACCGCTCGAACTCACCGATCTCGATGTCCAGTTGCGCCGCGACCGCGATTTCGTCGTGCTGGAGGGTAACGCCACGTTGCCCGACGCGCTCGGCACGCACGCGGACTTCAACGCGCGGCTCAAGGGCACGCTCGACGAGCGTGAGCACCTCGATGCGCGGGTCGAGATCGATGCGGACACCGTGCGGCTGGCTGGTCTCAATGACTTCCTGCCGCCGCAGGTCGCCAGGCCGCTGGCGGGATCCGGCCAACTGCGCGGCGTGTTCGCGCTCGAGCAAGGCAAGGTTTCGAGCGTGCGACTCGGTTTTGAGTTGCGCGACGTTGCACTGCAATTGCCGAGTCGTGCCGTGCCGCCGATCGAGGCCGTGCGCATCGCCGATCCGCGGCTCGAACTCGCGCCAGGCAGCAAGGTGAAATTCCCGACGGTGACCAAGGAGATGGTCGAGCGCGCGCCGCAGCCGTTGCCGGCAGTGGCTCGCTACGGCGCCCTCGAAGGCGATGCACGCCTGCGCCGCGAGGGCGACGCCTGGGTCTTCCGGATTCAGGGCCTGCGCGCGCAGGCCGGCACGCTACGCGCGGCGACCGAGACGCAGGTGTGGGGACGCTGGACCGGGAAGCCGGTGACGCGCTTCGGGCTCGAGCTGAACATCGACGGGCTCGACTTGACCTCGACCTGGCCGCTGGTGCTCGCATTTGCGCCCACGTCATTCGATCGTTTTGCCGGGTTGGCGCCCCGCGGACGAGTGGAGACGCTGCGAGCCAGCGCGCAGCGCGAGCGAGCAGGTATCCGGCCGACGTTCACTTTGCAGGCGAACCTGGTCAGCGTCGGTGTCCAGCCCATCGGCCGCTTCCCGGGCCTGTCGGGTGTTTCGCTCAAGCTCGATGGCAACGACCAGCGGGGCAAGCTGGAACTGCGCGCGGACCAGCCTGTGTTTGAGTGGCCGCGGATGTTCCGGCAACCCCTCGAGCTCGTGCGCGTCACGGCGGATGGCGGCTGGCGTCGCGAGGGTGCCGTCTGGATTGCGAGCGTGAAGGGTGCGCAGGTCCTGCACCGCCAGGGCCGTGCGCAGGTGGACGCCGAGTTCAGCTTCGAAAAGGCCGGCGTCTCGCCGATCCTGACGCTGACCGCCGAAGTACCCGAGGTCGACGTCGCGCTGGTGCCGCATGTCGTGCCCGTCGGTCGTTTGCGCGAGCGCACGATTGCCTGGCTCGACCGTGCTTTCGTCCGCGGTACGGCGACGAACGGCCGGTTGAGTTACCGCGGGCCGGTGCGGAAGTTTCCGTTCCGCGACGGCGAAGGGGATTTCACGGCCTCGGCCGACGCGAAGGGCGTGTCTCTCGACTACTATCCGGGATTCGCGCCGCTCGCCAATGCGTCGGGCACGGCGAAATTTCACAACGCATCGATCGAAGCGGACATTGCGAGCGGCGAACTCGGCGGGCTGAAACTGTCGCAGGTCCGGTTCCTGATGGCCGATTACAAGGCGCCGATCCTCGAGATCGACGGCAAGGCTCGCGGCGATCTGCAGCGGGCGCTCGAGTACGTGCAGGCGAGTCCGCTGGGGCCGATCATCGGCGAGCAATTCATGGGCCTCACTGGCAGCGGTCCGGCGCAGTACCAGGTCCAGCTTTCATTGCCGGTGATTTCGGCAGAAGTGCTGGCCACGATGCCGGCACCGCCACCTCCGCGCGACTACACCGTGCGCGCGACGCTCGACGGCGTCACCGTCGCGTTGCCTGCGCTGCGGGCGCCCGCCCAGCGCGTCGAGGGTACCTTCGAACTGCACAACTACGAGGTGAAGGCCGCGGGGCTGCGGGGCACGATCCTCGACGGCCCGTTCGAGCTTGCCGCGAGCCCTGGCCTCACCTCCCGCGATGTCGAAGCCGCAGTGGAACTCACGGCGAAGGGCCGCGCGGGTGGCGCCACGCTGCCCGCATTCATTGGCCTGCCGGCGACCATCGCGATGAGCGGCGCGACGGACTGGGCCCTGCAGGGCCATATCGAGAAACGACGAGCCAGTGGCGCCTGGCTGCTGCAGTTCGACGTTGCGAGCGACCTGGGCGGTCTCGTCGTCCAGGCGCCCCGGCCTTTTGCCAAGGCTGCGCCCGAGACGCGGCTGACGCGCGTGCGGCTCGAAATACCCGGCTCGCGCGTGAACGACGTGACGCTCGAGTCGGGCAGCGCTCGTGCGAAGCTGCGTTTCGCCGCGCGGGACGGCGCCTGGCGTCTTGACCGTGGCGCGGCGCGCTTTGATGCGCAACCCGTGACGCTTCCGGCGCAGCCCGGCTTGTTGGTGAGCGGTGATTGGCCGCAGTTCGACCTGGGGGAGTGGCTCGCCCTCTCGAACAGACCCGCCGGCGGTTCGACGAACATCGGCGGCCAACGCCTGATGGACTGGCTCGGTCCGGTCGACGTCCACCTCGACCGTGCAACGGTCTTCGGCTTCGAGTTCCGCGACGTGCTCGCGAAGCTGCGCAGCGAAGGCGACCTCTGGCGGATCGCGGTGACGGGACCGCAGGCCGAAGGGCAGGTGACCGTACCCGACGATCTCACGCGCGGCCGGCCGATCGTGCTCGACATGAAGCGGCTGCAGCTGACCAGTGAGGAATCGCACCCTTCTGCGGTTGCAGGAGCGGCGGCCAGGGCGCAGATCGATCCGCGCAATCTGCCCGCCATCAGCGCGGTTGCCGCGGACTTCACCTGGCAGTCACGGCAGTTCGGCCGCCTGGATGCTGCGATCTCACGGGATCCGCGGGGACTCACCATAGATTCGATCTCGACGACGTCGCCGGCTTTCGACCTCCTTGCCAACGGCAGCTGGTGGATGGAGCAGGGTGCGCCGCGCACGCGCGTGGAGGTGCTGTTGACCAGTACAGATTTTCGCGCCGCCGCGAAAGCGCTCGGCTTCCGTGACGCGATCGACGCCAGCAAGGCGAAGTTCGCCGCGAATCTCTGGTGGCCCGGCGGCCCGTCGATGGACGTGCTCAAGACCGTCAATGGCACGCTGCACGTGTCGCTCGAGGATGGCCGTTTGCGCGAAATCGAGCCGGGTGCGGGCCGCATGCTCGGGCTGTTCAGCGTGACGCAGTTGCCGCGACGACTCGCGCTCGATTTCCGTGACGTCACCGACGAAGGCCTCGCGTTCAACAGCGTGCAGGGCGATTTCGAGGTGCGTGCGGGCAATGCGTTCACGCAGAACCTGCTGCTGAAGGGCGCAGCGGTCGACATGGGAATCGTGGGCCGCACCGGCCTCGCGACCGAAGACTACGACCAGACGATCGTCGTGAGCGGCAATCCCAGCGGACCCCTGGCGGTCGCCGGCGCGCTCGCGGCGGGACCGGTGATCGGCGCTGGGGTGCTGGTGCTGTCACAGCTTTTCAAGGACCAGCTGCAAGGACTCACCCGGGCCTATTACCATGTGACGGGATCCTGGGCCGCTCCGGTCGTGCAGCGAATCGCTGCGCCCGCCGGTGTCGGAGCGGCGGCCGGGACGGCCGAAAAGCAAAGGGAAAATTCACCGTGACGCATGTCGCTGCCATCCAGATGACTTCCTGCGCCAACGTGGCGCGCAATCTCGCTGTCGCTGGCGAACTGCTCCGGCAGGCCAGGGCACAGGGCGCGGTGGTCGCCGTGCTGCCGGAAAATTTCGCGTTCATGGGACGTGGCGAAGCCGACAAGCTCACGATCGCCGAAACTCACGGGTCCGGCCCGATCCAGGCGTTTCTCATCGAGCAGGCGCGCATGCACGGCTTGTGGATCGTCGGCGGCACAATCCCGCTCAAGCTACCCGACGAGCCGCGTGTAGCGGCGGCGTGTCTCGTCTTCGACGACGCGGGTCGCGAGGTCGCCCGCTACGACAAGATTCACCTGTTCGATGTGGACGTACCCGGCAAGCTCGAGAGCCACCGTGAATCGAAGGCCGTGCGACCGGGCACGCAGGTAGTCACGGTCGACACGCCGGCGGGCCGGCTCGGCCTCGCGGTCTGCTACGACGTCCGTTTTCCCGAACTCTTCCGCGAACTGCTGCGGCAGGGTGCCGAATGGTTCACCTTGCCGTCCGCCTTCACCGTGCCCACGGGTCGTGCCCACTGGGAGCTGCTGCTGCGCACCCGCGCGGTCGAAAACCTCTGTTACCTCGTGGCGCCAGCGCAGTCCGGGTTCCACGAGAGCGGGCGCGAAACCCACGGCGACTCGATGATCGTCGAACCGTGGGGTCGGGTCCTGGCTCGATTGCCGCGCGGAACCGGCGTGATCACGGCAGAATTGGACCTCGAGCGGCAGCGCCGGTTGCGGCTGGACTTCCCATCCGTCCTGCACCGCCGGCTCGGCGTCACCGCACCCCGACAGGAATCATGAAACTGCACATTCCGCCGCCGCTTTTTGCTCCCCAGCCTGCCGCGCTCACGGCCGGTATCACCGCTCGCGACCCGCTCGACGTCGCACGTGCCGCGCTGCTCGGCCCCGCTGAACTCGATGAGAACCGCGTCGCGGGAGTGCTCGGCGACGTGATGGGTCACGCCGTCGACTACGCCGACATTTATTTCCAGCTCACGCGCGAAGAGTCGTGGGCGCTCGAGGACGGCATCGTCAAGGATGGCGCCCACAGCATCGAGCAGGGCGTGGGTGTGCGCGCACTGGCCGGTGAGAAAACCGGCTTTGCCTATTCCGACGAGGTGATGCTGCCTGCGCTGCTCGAGGCCGCGCACGCCGCGCGCGCCATCTCGCGCGCCGGTGCGGGCGGCAGCGTGCAGGCATGGCATGCCACGGGCGGCCGCGACCTCTACCTGCCAATCGATCCGGTCGAGACGATGGCGGACGACGACAAGGTCAAGCTGCTCGAGCAGATCGACCGCGAGGCGCGCTCGCTCGATTCGCGCATCACGCAGGTCATGGCAAGCCTCTCGGCGTCGCACGACATCGTGCTCGTCATGGCGAGCGACGGTACGCTCGCCGGCGACGTGCGGCCGCTGGTGCGGCTCAACGTCAGCGTCATCATCGAACAGGACGGTCGGCGCGAGCAGGGCTACGCCGGCGGTGGCGGTCGTTTCGCCTATACGGAATTCCTCGCGTCCGAGCGGTGGCGTGCGCTCGTCAAGGAAGCCGTGCGCACGGCGCAGGTCAATCTCGAAGCGGTGCCGGCACCCGCGGGCACGATGACCGTCGTGCTTGGGGCGGGCTGGCCCGGCGTGTTGCTGCACGAGGCCGTGGGCCACGGCCTGGAAGGCGACTTCAACCGCAAGGGCACCTCGGCGTTCAGCGGGCGCATCGGGCAGCAGGTCGCTGCCAAAGGCGTAACGATCGTCGACGACGGCACGCTCGCGGCTCGCCGCGGCTCGCTCAACGTCGACGACGAAGGCACGCCCACGCAGTGCACCACGCTGATCGAGGATGGCATCCTTCGCGGCTACCTGCAGGACAAGCTCAACGCACGCCTCATGGGTGTGAAGCCGACGGGCAACGGCCGTCGCGAGAGCTTTGCCGCGCTCACCATGCCGCGCATGACCAACACCTACATGCTGCCGGGCGAGCATGCGCCCGAAGCAATCATCGCCTCGGTCGACAAGGGTCTCTACTGCCGCAATTTCGGCGGTGGCCAGGTCGACATCACGTCGGGCAAGTTCGTGTTCTCGGCGAGCGAGGCCTACCTGATCGAGAAGGGCAGGATCACGCGCCCGGTGAAAGGCGCCACGCTGATCGGCAATGGTCCCGACGTCATGACCCGCGTCTCGATGATCGGCAATGACCTCAAGCTCGACGACGGCGTCGGCACCTGCGGCAAGGAAGGTCAGGAAGTTCCGGTAGGCGTTGGCCAGCCCACCCTGCGCGTGGATGCGCTGACGGTCGGCGGAACGGGCTGATCCCGCCGTGTGGCTGCCGCGTCCGGTGTACGAAACCCTGCCTTACGTGGCGGTCGGTGCCGGGCTCGGGTGCTTCGCGGTGGCGTGGTGGGTCAAGCGTTCGCCGCACAGCCTGCTGTTCATTGCAGGCGGTGCACTGGTCACCGTGGGGGTGTTGCTCTGGATGAAGCGGCGCGATTACCGCGCCACGCAGTCGGGTTACGATCCGCGCGCAATCGACGAATAGGACGACTCGTCCTGTTCTTCGTCGTCGGTCTCCGATTCGTCGTCGTCGGAATCCAGATCGGTATCGGAATCCTGCAGCACCGTCGTCCGCGTCGCGCGGGCTTCGTCGCTTGGCTCGGCCGGCACGTCCAGTGGAGAATACGTGACTTCGTGCATCCCCAGCTTGATCACGTCGCCCGCCTGCAGCTTGTGCCGGCGCACGCGCTTGCCGTTCAGGAACACGCCGTTGGTGCTGTTCAGGTCTTCGACGTAGCAGTTGTCGGTGGAGGTGATGAGCTGCATGTGGTGGCGGCTCACGAACTTGCTGTCAATCTGCATGTCGTTGTCGGTGGTGCGGCCGACGATGAAGCGGCCTGGCACGAGCAGCGCGTGATCGAGCGTGACGCCCCGCTTGGAGAGCACGACTCGACCCACCGGCGGGCACGGTTGCGGCGAAGTGTCGTCGATGCGGGTCGCCGGCAGGTCGGTGTGCGTGCGCCCGGCGTATTCCTGCCACTGCAGTTCGCCGAGCACCTGCCGCACGATCTCGACGTCGATTTTTTCCAGGTTGCTGCCGAAGGCGGAGAGCAGGCAGGTGTCGCACAGCGTGTTGGTGAGGCGCGGGATGCCGCCCGTGTACCGGAAGATCAGGGGGAACGTGTCCGGCTCGAAGATCTCGCGGTCCTCGGAACCCGCCACCCTGAGTCGATGGAGGATGTAATCGCCCATCTCCGACTCGGTCAGCGCGCTCAGGTGGAAGCGCAGCCGCACGCGCTGGCGTAACTGGATGAGCTCGTCCGAATCGAGCTTTGCATGCAGCTCGGGCTGGCCCGCCAGGATGATGCGCAGCACCTTTTCCTTGGTCGTTTCGACGCCGGACAGCAGGCGCACTTCCTCCAGCACCTTGTTGCTGAGGTTCTGCGCTTCGTCGATGATCAGCACCACCTTGCGGCCGCTTGCGTGCTGTTCGATCAGGAAGTTGTTGAGCGTGTCGAGGAGTTCCGCCTTGCGCATGCGGAACGGGCTGAAGCCGAATTGCGCGAGCAGGCCCTGCAGGAACTCGATCGGCGAGACCTGCGTCTGGTTGATCTGCGCGACGACGACGTCCTGGTCGATTTCCTTGAGGAACGACTCGATCAGCGTGGTCTTGCCCGAGCCGATCTCGCCCGTAATTACGACGAAGCCGTCCGTGAACCAGATCGTGGACTCCATGTACGCCTTCGCGCGGGAGTGGATCTGGCTCAGAAAGAGGAACGCCGGGTCCGGGCTGAGCCGGAACGGGAGTTCCTTGAGCTTGAAGTGTTCCAGGTACATCGTGTGTTCGATTCCCCTCCGTTTAGTATACGGGAGCCGACCGGGGCTCAAACTGCGCGATCCGTCACATAACCCTGGCCAGACGTTGCAGCGGGGCCGGGAAGCCTTCCTTCATCGTGGCGACATCTTCCGCAGGACCTTGCGCACCAGCCGGTCGCGCTCGACCGCGCTGGCCGCCACGACCGTGCAGTGGCCAATCTTGCGACCCGGGCGCGGCTCCTTGCCGTAGTCGTGCCAGTGCACTCCGGGCAGGGCCAGGATGGCATCACGCTGCGGCAGGGTACCGATGAAATTGATCATGGCGCAATGGCCTGCCGGGCTCGTGTCGCCGAGCGGCAGCCCGAGGATCGCGCGCAGGTGATTTTCGAACTGCGACGTGACGGCACCTTCGATGGTCCAGTGCCCGGAGTTGTGCACGCGCGGCGCCATCTCGTTGGCGACCAGCTTGCCCTTGTGGACGAAGAACTCGAGCGTCAGCACGCCGGCGTATTCGAAGTGCCGCAGCACGCGCTTGAGGCAGATCTCCGCTGCTTTCTGCAGCACGGGGTGACGATGCGGCGCCAGCGTCACGCGCAGGATGCCGCCCTTGTGCGTATTGGCGACGATCGGGTACGCACGCACCTCGCCCGCCGTGCTGCGCACGCCGACGATCGACACTTCGCGCTCGAAGTCGACCAGGCCCTCGAGAATCAGCGGCACGTTGCCGATTGCATTCCAGGCGGGCTCGAGATCGGCGGGTTTACGCAGGTAGCGCTGGCCCTTGCCGTCGTAGCCGAGACGGCGCGTCTTGAGCACGCAGGGCAGGCCGAGCTCCTTGACCGCAGCACGCAACCCATCGAGCGAATCCACGGCGCGGAAAGGCGGTGTCGGAATCTTCAGTTTCGAGAACAGCTGCTTCTCGAGCAGGCGATCCTGCGAGACCCGCAGCGCCTCGACCGGCGGCCACACGGGATGTGTTTCCGCTACCTTCTGCAGTGCGGCGACAGGAACGTTCTCGAATTCGTACGTGACCAGGTCGACGTCGGCTGCCAGCCGCTCGAGGCTGTGGGGATCGTCGAATGCACCCGTGATGATCGGTGCGACCTGGCCGCCAGGCGAGTCCGCACTGGCGTCGAGAAAGCGGAACTGCTGTGCCAGCGGATAGCCCGCGAGGGCCAGCATGCGTCCGAGCTGGCCCGCACCGATGATGCCGATCTTCATGTTGCGATCGTCGGGTTGCGGGGGTCGGGTTGGGCGAGGACCTTGTCGGTCTGTGCCGCGCGGAATGCATCGACGGCCGCGCGAATCTTTTCGTCCCCGTTGGCAAGGATCGAAGCGGCCAGGATCGCGGCGTTGGTCGCGCCGGCCACGCCGATTGCGAGCGTGGCAACCGGAATGCCAGCGGGCATCTGCACGATCGAGAGCAGCGAGTCGAGCCCGTTCAGGGTCTTGGACTGGACCGGCACGCCGAGCACGGGCAGCGAGGTCTTGGCGGCGCACATGCCTGGCAGGTGCGCAGCGCCGCCGGCGCCCGCGATGATGACCTCGAGGCCACGTTCGCGCGCAGTGGCGGCGTAGTCGAAGAGGAGATCGGGCGTGCGGTGCGCGGAGACGACGCGCACCTCGTGCCGGACGCCCAGACGCTCGAGCATTTCAGCGGCGTATTTCAGGGTGTCCCAGTCGGACGTGGACCCCATGATGATGCCAACGCGCGGTTTCACCGGGCCATTGTACAGACGGACGCGAAAAACGCTAAATCGCAGGCTTTTCGAACGCATCCCGCAGGCGGCGGAACAACTGCCTGGCGGCGGCGGGCGGGTGGGCACCGGCCTGCTCGGCTCGTGCCTGCCGGGCCAGTGAACGGATCTGCTGCAGGCCCGCGGGGTCGATCTGCGCGGCGAGTTCGGTCCAGGCGGCGGGCTCGTCCGCGATCAAGCGCTCGCGCCACGTTTCGAGCAAGTGCTCGCGGTGTACGCGCTGGCGGTCGATTTCGCTGCGTCGGTCGAGAGTGGCTCGGATAGGCGCCACGTCCACTCCACGCATGATTTTGGCAACGAACATCTCCTGCCGGAGACGAGCGCCATGGGCCGTGATCTTGCGGCAGGCCATGACCGCGTCGTAGAGAGTCTCGGGCAGGTTCATGGCCTCGAGCTCTGTCAACGGCAACTCGACCAGTTCGACGCCGATCGCGCGCAGTTCCTGGTCCTGTCGCTTGAGCTCGCTCTTGCTCGGACCTTCGTCGAAGCCTTCGCGACCGGCCTCGTCGTCCTGCTGTCCGTCGTACCTTCCAGGAAATGCCTGCTTGCGCGCCATGGATCCGCCCTTTTCCGGATGCTAGCACGCAGGGCGCAGGCCCGGACCGCTGCTAGAATTGCAGGCTTGCCAACAGGCCCCGATCACGGACGCTGCCGCACGATGAGCACGACTGTCGCCCCCAAGGACCATTCCCCGATGCTGACCGCCGACGGCGCCGACCTGCTCGCGCTCGTCGAACTCGCGCTGGCCGAGGCCCGCACCCTGGGAGCAAGCCAGGCCGAAGCGGCCATCAGCATGGACGTGGGCTTGAGCGTCAGCGCACGGCTCGGTGAAGTCGAGACGATCGAGTACCAGCGTGACCGCGGCATGGGCGTCACCGTGTATTTCGGTACTCGCAAGGGCAGCGCAAGCACGGGGGATCTTGGTGCGGCCGCGCTGCGCGAGACCGTGGCCAAGGCCTGCTCGATCGCGAAGTACACGGCGGAGGATCCGTGCGCGGGCCTGCCCGACCCGGCAGACCTTGCCCGGGACGTGCCCGGGCTCGATCTCTCGCACCCATGGGAGATATCGCCGGAGCGCGCATGCGACATGGCAATCGCGTGCGAAGGCGCCGCGATGGCGGTCGACACCAAGCGCATCAACAATTCGGAAGGCGCTGCGGTCAGCACGCATCGCGGCCTGCGAGCGTACGGCAACTCGCTCGGCTTCCTCGCGGCATATCCTGGCACCGTGCACAGCATCAGCTGCTCGGTGCTCGGCACCGAAGGCGAGCAGATGGAGCGTGACTACTGGTACAGCACGGTACGCGACTGGCGCGAACTGGAATCGGCGGACAGCGTGGGCCGCCGCGCGGGCGAGCGCACCATTGGCCGGCTCGGCGCGCGCAAACTGGCGACCATGAAGGCGCCGGTGCTGTATTCACCGGACGTCGCGCGTGGACTCATCGGGCACTTCATTGGCGCAATCCGTGGCGGCAGCCAGTACCGCCGCGCTTCGTTCCTGCTCGAAGCCGCCGGCAAGCGCGTGTTCCCCGACTGGTTCGCGCTGTCGGAACGGCCGCACCTGTTGAAGGCGCTGGCCAGCGCTCCGTTTGATCACGAAGGTGTCACGACGCGCGATCGCGAACTCGTGGAGGCCGGCGTCCTGCTGGGTTACGTGCTGAGCACCTATTCGGCGCGCAAGCTCGGCCTGCGAACCACCGGCAATGCGGGCGGCACGCACAACCTGCTCGTGCACGGTCGCGGCCGTGATTTCGACCAGATGCTGAGGCTGATGGACCGTGGCCTGTACGTCACGGAGCTGATGGGTCAGGGCGTGAACGGCGTGACGGGCGACTATTCGCGCGGCGCGGGCGGATTCTGGGTGGAGAACGGCCGCATCCAGTATCCGGTGCACGAAGTGACGATCGCCGGGCATCTGCAGGACATGTATCAGAAGATCGTCGACGTCGGGTCCGACATCGACGTACGCGGTGGCATCCGGACCGGGTCGATTCTCATCGAAGAGATGACCATCGCCGGGGAGTGAGGCTTCCGCTCCCACTTCAGCGGAAGAGCTGCGGAGAGCGCTGTAGACGGTGCTGGCGTTCGATCCGACTTGTCCTGTCGCGCTTGGAAAGGCAGACACGCGCGCGCCAGGACATGTCGGATCGAACGCTTGACGTGACGCACCTGAGCGCCTTTTCCCGCAAAGCCGGAAAAAGGGCGCACGGCGCCTGGCGGTCGACCTTTCGAGCTCAAGCGTTATTGCGGAGAGAAGTACACCGGATTCGCGTCGGGAGACAAAGCACAGGCAGGCGGGAGGTTCGAGGGCCAAGACCGCCTGCCTGATCGCCCGGCCAGGGCTCTGCGTCCGAGGTAGACCGATCAGTGACTTTGGGATAAGAAAGCAGACGTTCGCGTAGGCTCAATATCGGCCACAACCAGCCGATCATCAACTTCACCGAAAGCAATGGGATGGACCCCTCCCCACACCTGCGGCATCGAGTGCCAGACTGGAGCTGTGAAGTAACCAGTCACGGAATGAGGAGGGGTCGCCATGAAGCTTACTCGCGTGGGTGTGGACTTGGCCAAGCAGGTCTTCCAGGTGCACGGAGTCGATCGCTCGGAGCGAGCGGTCTGGTGCAAGCGTCTGAAGCGCGCTCGTTGGATCAGTGATCTCGAGCGTGAGGTCGATCCGGGTGCCGAGATCGGCATGGAGGCCTGCGGCAGCGCGCATCACTGGGCGCGGACGCTGCAGGCGAAAGGCTATCGGGTGAGGCTGATCGCCCCGCAGTTCGTGAAGCCGTACGTGAAGACGAACAAGACCGATGCGAATGATGCCGAGGCGATCTGCGAGGCGATGAGCCGGCCGAGCATGCGGTTCGTGGCGGTGAAGACCGTCGAGCAACAGGATCTGCAGGCAGTGCATCGCGTGCGGTCGAGCCTGATCCGGGAACGAACTGCCAAGGCCAACCAGTTGCGCGGGCTCGTCTACGAGTACGGCCTGGTGGCGCCTCGCGAGCTCATCTCGCTGCGCCGTGCGGTGCCTGAGTGGCTCGAGGATGCCGACAATGGCCTGACCGCTCGCTTCCGATCGCTGCTGGCCGGCCTGTACCGCGACCTGCAGCGGTTCGACGAACGCGTGCGCGAACTCGATCAGGAGATCGCGGTGATCGCTCGCGAACACGAGGCGGTGGGTCGTCTTGAGCAACTGCGCGGCATCGGCCCGCTGACCGCCTCGGCGCTGTATGCGCTGGTCGGCGACGCGAGGCAGTATCGCAACGGTCGAGAGATGGCGGTGTCACTCGGGCTGACGCCGCGCCAGCACAGCTCCGGTGGCAAGGAGCGCCGGCTCGGGATCAGCAAGCGCGGCGACAAATACGTGCGCACGCTGCTGATCCATGGGGCGCGCTCGGCGCTACGAGCCGCCCCGGGCAAGACCGATCGGCTCAGCCGATGGGTGTTGGCGCTGGCCGAGAGATCGCACCCGAATGTGGCGGCGACCGCTCTCGCCAACAAGATGGCACGGGTCGCCTGGGCGATGCTGCGCCATGGAACGAACTATGAACCGGAGGGCGTGGTGGCCTGAGGCCCTGCGTCCCGACTGATCGAGGAGACATCACCGCGGTTGCGTGCACTACGAAGGATGGCGAACAGGTCGAACCGGCGTCGGAGTAGCCTGCAAATGTCCACGGGCGCGAAGCCCGAGAAAGCAATGAGGAGCCGACGCGCGAATAGCCCATCGTGGCCCGACCTCGGCTGATCGAGGTCAGACAGAGGCCGGATATACGTGAGCAGTCGTACCTCGTCGCCAAAGAACGGAGTGCTAGCAAAGTGGGGTGGGGTCCATATACGGCCATTCGGCCGAGTGCTGGACAGGCAGCAGGCGCCGTGAGCAGCTCATATGTGTCGACTGCGGCTCGGGTCGCGCGGCTGATGCCGATTGAGTCACAGCGGGCGCGAGTCGTTTTCCCATGCCGAAATGTTCCTTATGTACGTCGATCAGGTCACGTCGGATGATTCGCGGGCGTATCGGCGCCGTGCCGATGAGTAACCGAGCCGAGGCTTCTCCCCGTGCAGACAGCGCCCTTGCCCTTCCATCTCTTGACTAAACCGGCCGGGGCGGCTTGCAATCTCGGCTGCAAGTACTGCTTCTTCCTGTCGAAGGAAAACCTCTATCCGGCGCGTGAGAGCCCGCTGATGACGGAGGACGTGCTCGAGACCTACATCCGGGCATTGATGGACGCGTCACCCGGCCCCGAGGTCGAGGTGTCCTGGCAGGGTGGCGAACCGCTGCTGCGCGGGCTCGACTTCTACCGACGCTCGGTGGAGTTGGCGGAGAAGCATCGCAAGGCCAGTCAACGCGTCAAGCACACGATCCAGACGAACGGCACGCTGATCGACGATGAATGGGCGGCGTTCTTCAAGCAGAACAAGTATCTCGTCGGTTTGAGCCTCGATGGCCCGCAATCACTGCATGACGCCTATCGCGTCGACAAGAAGGGCGACGGCAGCTTCGCGGCGGCCGTCCGCGGCTGGCACTGCCTGCGCCGGCACGCAGTCGACGTCAACATCCTGTGCACCATCCATGCCGCCAACGCGGATCGTCCCCTCGACGTCTATCGATTCTTTCGCGACGAGCTGAAGGCCGAATACATCCAGTTGATCCCGATAGTCGAGCGGGCGACTGCGGAGACCCTCGCGCTCGCCAATCAGGGCTGGGGTGGCCTGCACGGCAGGGACCGGCCGACCTATCGGCAGGAAGGCAACCTCGTCACGCAGCGCTCGGTGACGCCGGAGAAGTTCGGGAAGTTCCTGATCCGTATTTTCGACGAATGGGTGCGGCGCGACGTCGGTCGGGTCTACGTCACGACCTTCGACGTCGCACTGGGCAGCTGGCTCGGCCAGCACAATCTCTGCATCGTCTCGCCAACCTGCGGTCAATCCCTGGTGCTAGAGCACAACGGCGACGTGTATTCCTGTGATCACTTCGTCGAACCGGCTCACCGGCTCGGCAACATCAGTGAAACGCCGCTCCGGACACTCGTGTCGTCGGAAAAGCAGCGCCGGTTCGGCAACAGCAAGTACGACACGTTGCCCAGGTACTGCAAGGAGTGTCCGGTCCTCTTTGCGTGCCACGGCGAGTGCCCGCGCAATCGTTTCGTGCGCACGCCCGAGGGCGAGGACGGATTGAACTACCTGTGCGCCGGTTACCGGGCTTTCTTCACCCACATCGACAAGCCGATGAAGACCATGGCGAGCCTTCTGCAGCAGGGTCGTTACGCCGACGAGATCATGCGGCAAAGGTAAGCGACCATCACGTGCGTCAGGTCGGCTGGCGCGCACCCGAGCCGGTCGCCGCCCTTGGCGCCCACCGGGCGACCAACTGCTCGTCGTCCCCGGCTACTTCGCGCTCGACGTCCAATACGAGCGCCCGAAACTTCTCCGCCGCCTGCGTCAGCGGACGTGCCTTGAGGCTGACGACGCCGAAGTTCAGATGCAGCCAGGGTGCCGTGCACAACGCGACGAAACGACCCCGCTCGAGTTCGTCAGCCACGGAGGATAGAGGGACCGCAGTGATCGCATTGGAGTTCTCGAGGATGCGCTTGACGGTCGTGAGGTCGCTGCACTCAATGGCTGGAAATACATGCCCCGGCGAAAATGCACTGATGGCTGCGTGCTGGGCGGCGAGCAGTTGATCTAGGACGTGTGGCGGGATTCGCGTGGGCGCGACGACCGGCCAGTCGAATACGTCGCCAACCTGGACGTTTGGCTGTGAGGCCAGCGGGTGCTCGCTGCGTGCAACGAAGTACACGGTCTGTGGGTACGTGAACGGCGGCACCTCGATGTCCCGCTCCCGCTTCAGCTGACTGGTCTCAAGCACGACGAAATCGAGTTCGCGGCTGCGCAGCTGCTGCAACAGTGCGCCCCAGGTGTTGACGCGAATTTGCACGCTCACTTTGGGGAATTGCTCCACGAATCGGGCTGCAGCCTTGCCGACGACGGATTCCGCCGGATAGGGGCCGGCACCGACCGCCAGATGCCCGGTCTGAAGGGCTCCCTGCCCGTGGGAGTTACGAACGAAATCGTCAGCCAACCGCAAGAGATCGCGCGCACGCTCGAGCTGCAGCAACCCGCTGTCGGTCGGAATGGCGCCGCTGCTATTACGCGTGAACAGAACCGTGCCGAGTTGCCTTTCCAGCTTCTTGATGCTGTGCGAGAGCGCGGGTTGACTCATTTCTAGCGCGGCCGCCGCACGCATGAAGCTGCCGTGTTCCGCGAGGGCCACGAGGTGACGGAGTTGATGGAGTTCGATTGTCATGCGCCAAATATATGGGAGGTATACAAAGTATTCATGCAGTGAATGCTCTTATGCCGAGTTATGACAAGGGGAGGCATAGTGCTTCGACCGAATGCGTCTTGGGGGCGCATTCCGTTCAAACACCACGATTTGAATCGGTAGAGGGCGGCAATATGAGACGAACGGGAGTCACTGGGCTGCTGGGCATGGCGCTCGCAGCGACGCTGGGCGCGGCATTGCCCTCCAGCGCAATCGCACAACAGGGCCAGGCGGTCGGTCCGTATACCGACTTCAAGGGCACCATCAAGCTCGATGTCCGCGATTCGGTGCCGGATTGGGGCCCGTTCACGCCGAAGCGCGCGCCCGAAGGCGCGCCGAACGTGCTCTTCGTGCTGTTCGACGACACCGGCCTCGCGTCCTGGTCGCCGTACGGTGGCCGCATCAACATGCCGACGCTGCAGAAGCTGGCGGACGAGGGGGTGCGCTACACCCAGTGGCACACGGTAGCGCTGTGCTCGCCCACCCGGTCGACACTGCTCACCGGCCGCAATCACCACCTGAATGGCATGGCCTCGATCACCGAGGGTGCCGAAGGCTTCCCGGGCGCGAGCGGACGCATCCCCGCGCAGGCCGCCACGATCGCCCAGGTCCTGCAGGACAACGGCTACAGCACGTTCTGGGTGGGCAAGAACCACAACGTGCCGGAGCAGGACGTGGCGTCCGGCGCGAGCCGGCGGCAATGGCCGCTTTCGCTCGGATTCGATCGCTTCTACGGCTTCATTGGCGGCGAGACCAACCAGTACTATCCCGATCTGGTCGAGGACAACAAGTTCGTCGAGCAGCCGTACGGCCCGGAGCAGGGCTACCACCTCTCCAAGGACCTCGCCGATCACGCGCTGCAGATGATCCGCGACCAGAAGGCGAGCAATCCTTCCAAGCCCTGGTACATGTGGTTCAACCCGGGCGCCAACCACGCACCGCACCAGGCGCCGCAGGAATACATCGACAAGTACAGGGGCAAGTTCGACGACGGCTACGAGGCGTATCGCACCTGGGTGCTGGCCAGGATGATCGAAAAGGGGGTCGTGCCGAAGGGCACGAAGCTCACGCCGATCAACCCGATGCCGGAGTCGCAGGCCAATCCCGGCGACATGGTACGGCCGTGGAATTCGTTGAATGCCGACGAAAAGCGGCTCTTCTCGCGCATGGCGGAGGTTTACGCCGGCTTCTCGGAGTACACGGACGCCCAGGTCGGCCGGATCATCAGCTACCTGGAACAATCCGGGCAGCTCGAGAACACGATCGTCCTTTACGCGGCGGACAACGGCGCATCGGGCGAAGGCAGCCCGAACGGCTCGGTCAACGAGAACAAGTTCTTCAACGGCTACCCGGACGAACTGTCCGAGAACATGAAGTTGATCAATGACCTCGGCGGTCCGAACACATACGAGCACTTCCCAACGGGTTGGGCCGTTGCGTTCTCGACGCCGTTCCAGATGTTCAAGCGGTACTCGCAGTACTCCGGCGGTACGACCGACCCGCTGGTCATTTCGTGGCCGAAGGGCATCAAGGCGCGTGGTGAAATCCGCGACCAGTACCACCACTCGGTTGACATCGTTCCGACCCTGCTCGAGGTCATCGGCCTCGAGATGCCGACGACCTACCGCGGCGTCGAGCAGTTCCCGCTGTCGGGAGTGTCGATGAAGTACTCGTTCGATGCCAAGCCCGACGCGCCGACGACGAAGAAGCGCCAGTACTACGCGATGCTCGGCACGCGCGGCATCTGGGAAGACGGCTGGCTCGCGTCCGCCGTGCACGCGCCGTTGACCGGCAAGGGAAACTTTGATCAGGACCAGTGGCAGCTCTACCACGTCGCAGTGGACCGTTCTGAAGCGGTTGACCTGGCGAAGCAGCATCCCGAGAAGTTGAAGGCACTCATCGCCGCGTGGAACGAGGAAGCCGCGAAGAACCTGGTGCTGCCGCTCGACGACAGGCCGGCCGTCGTCCAGGCGGGGATAGCGCGTCCCTCGGAAGAGACAGCTCGCGATCGCTATGTCTACTTCCCGGGCACCGCCCCGGTGCCGGAAGGCGTCGCGGTCAGCGTGCGCAACCGGTCCTACAAGATCCTTGCCAACGTCGATATCACTGATGCGAATGCCTCCGGTGTCATCTTCGCGCATGGTTCGCGGTTCGGCGGTCATACGCTGTTCATCAAAGACCGCAAGCTGCATTACGTCTACAACTTCCTCGGCATCAAGCCGGAGCAGGAGTTCGTCTCGACACAGGAACTGAAGCCAGGCAAGTACACACTCGGTATGGAGTTCAATCGCACAGGCGCGGGCCCGAACCACGAGTCCCTGGGTACGACCAAGCTCTATGTAAACGCCGATGTCGTTGCAGAAGGCCCAATGAAGACGCAACCCGGCAAGTTCACCTTGTCAGGCGACGGGCTCTGTGTCGGATTCGACAGCGGTGACGCCGTCAGCCAGCAGTACAAGACGCCGGGCGAGTTCGTGGGCGGGACGATCCAGGGAGTCGGGGTCACCGTCGAGAAGGCGGACTACGAAGCCCTTGAGCAGGAAGCCCAACGGGCGATGATGCGGGACTGACTCCGTCACCGGGCATCGCGCGCGATGTCACACGATGATCCCGCCGTCAGGAATGAATGTCCTGGCGGCGGGCCAATCGCCGGGGCCCGGGGTGCAGACGACGCAGGGCTCCGCCATGCAGTGCGTGCCAAACAGAGTTCACGGCCGACAGGCACTTTTTGCCTGGTCACTCGCATGCGGTCTTCCGGCGCTGCCGCTGTGCGCGGCGGCACAGTCGGTGGAATCCGATCTCACGCCGGAATCCGCGACGCTCGCCCGGGATTCATCGCGATACGTCTTCCCGGACATCCGGGACGAGGTACTCGAAATTACCAACTACCTCGGCGAGCACAAGCAGTTCGCGATCAAGTTCGGACTCATGGTGCTGCCGGCGGACTACACGAGCTTTACGCAGGATGATGCGAGCAAACTGCAAGTGGGCAACCAACGTGACCAGTTCGAAGTCCGCGCCTTGCGCTTGATGGCGCGCGGGCACTTCGAACTCTTCCGCACGTGGAACTACGTGCTTAGCTACGAGTACGAGGGATTCGAAAAGAACCCGGGTGACCCCGAGTGGTCGCCCAGCGACTTGAGGGTCTCGACCGACTTCGAGCACGTCGGAACGATGACCCTCGGCAAGATGAAGGAGCCCTTCGTCTACGAGGTGGCGGGCGACACACACAGCCTGCCGCAAAGCGAGCGGCTGTTGAATCCGTTCGTGCGCTCCCGCGACATCGGTGTCCAGCAGTCAAAAGCGATTTTCGGGCAGCGCGCGACCTGGGCAGTCGGCTGGTTCAACGACTGGCTGATCAGCGGCGACAGCGCGAGCGCGGCAGGCAATGACTTCGCAGCGCGACTCACCGTATTGCCGATCTGGTCGGGAGACGGAACCCACTATCTTCACCTGGGCGCCAGTGCGCGGTACGTCGGCGGTGACGACCACAAGCTTCGCTTTCACGGCACGCCCGCTTCGCACGTGGCCGACTATTACGTGGACACGGGCACCATGGCCGCGGATCACGCCTGGAACACGGGGCTCGAAATCCTGTGGAACGCCGGCGGCTACTCGCTGCTGGGCGAGTACGTCACGTCTTCCGTCAACTCGGCGGCGTCGGACAATCCGCGCTTCGAAGGCTATTACGTGACCGGATCCTGGGTCTTGACCGGCGAGCATCGTCCTTACGACCGCAAGACCGGCTACGCCCGGCGAGTACTGCCGCAAGGCCACTGGGGCGCACTCGAGTTGTTCGGTCGTTTCGGCCAGATCGATCTCAACGATCGGTCCGTTTCCGGCGGCGTAATGGACGGCTGGTGGGCGGGGGTGAACTGGTGGGCGACGCGCCGCTGGCGACTTAGCGTCACCTACGGAGACATCAACCTCAAACGGGATGGCATCGACGGCAATACGAGGACATTGCTGTCCCGCGTCCAGTGGATCCATTGAGGCTTCTCAGACTGGAGTATGCGATGAGGCCCTATTACCTCGACGTCGGCACTGGCGATTCCGACCTCACCTGGCAGGGCTTGCTCGGCCTCGCGTATTCGTTCGGCTGGGGCGACCTCGGTGTCACCTGGCGGTACATGGATTACCAAATGGAGTCGGGCAAGGCCATCGACAACGTGAACTTCAACGGCCCGGCGCTGGGCGCGACTTTTCGCTGGTAATTTCTGAAGGAGATTCGCATGACTCGCAGTTTGCCAATTCATCGATTCGCGTGGACGGTCTGTGTCGTCGCGGGTCTGGCGCTCGGCTATTCCCCGGCACTCCTTGCGAAGGATCCGCCTCTGCCGGAGGTCAGTCCTGAAGGGCTGCAGCTGCAGCACAACACCAAGGACGCCCGTGTGGTCTACCTGAAGCCCGGTGCGACTTTCACCTAGTTCAATCGAGTGGCGATCCTTGATTGCTTCGTTGACTTCGAGAAGAACTGGCAGCGCAACTATAACGACGATACGGCGGGTCTCGAGGGGCGTGTCACCACGGCTAACATGGAACGCATCAAGGCGGCTCTTGCGGCTGAGTTCAAAAAGGTCTTTACGAAGGAGTTGGAGAAAAATGGCGGCTACCAAGTGGTCGACACCGCGGCGCCGGACGTTCTGATCCTGCGACCAGCGCTCGTCAACCTGGTCGTAAATGCGCCCGTCTTGCAGACCGCCGACATGCGTACGGCAGTGGTCGCATCCGCCGGGCAGATGACCCTTTACCTCGAACTGTGGGATTCGAGCACCAACACGATTCTGGCCCGTGTCATGGACGCGAAGGCGGATCAGGGTATGGGCGGCATGGCGCAGCAGGCGAATCGCGTGACCAACACGGTTGCAGCCGACGACATCCTGAAGGAATGGGCAGTCAAGCTGCGCAAGCACCTCGATACGGTGCGTGGCAAAGCGATCACGCCCTGACGATCGGTGAGTTTCGTCCTGGACCTCCCTGTTGAGCTGGGGCAACCAGGGATCGCGCAATCGAGATGACGGAGTGGAGAGCAATGCACAGCATGCATGAGTTGATGTTGCAGGGAAGAGCCGGACGCGGCTGGCCTTGGGCAGCCCTTGCCGGACTCGCCCTGTTGCCGTCGCCTGCGGACTGCGAAGAAGCGCCGAACCTGTTGCGGGATCCGTTCCACGTGGCACTGGGGGCGTTCATCATCAACACCGATACCACGGTGCGTCTCGACGGCAATACCGGCACCCAAGGCACTCCCGTCGATTGGGAGCAGACCTTCGGCGAAGGGGACGTAAATCGATTTCGGATGGATGGCTACTGGCGGTTTGCAAAGCGGCACAAACTGCGTGCGTTGGTATTCGATTCCTCCCGGAGTGATTCAGAAACATTTTCCGAGGACGTCGCATGGGGTGACGTGGCCTTCCCTCTCGACGCCACGGTGAACGGCGAATTCAAGTTTTCCATCTATGAACTCGCCTACGAGTACGCATTCCTGCATCGCGATCACTACGAATTGTCCGTGTCGCTCGGCATGCATTACACGGAACTCGAAGCGAAGCTGGCCGCGACGGTGACGTTGCCGGAACAGTCGATCACCGAACGCATCAGCGACAGTGCCAGTGTCGGTGAGCCGCTGCCGGTCATCGGCCTGCGCGGCACCTGGGGGTTGCCGCACAATCTCTGGATCGACGCGTCCTGGCAGTTCTTCACGTTGTCGACGGGTGGCTACGACGGCAACCTGCAGGACTACAAGGTGGCGCTGAGCTGGCAGCCGAAAAAGTGGCTCGGCGTGGGGATCGGGTATGACTCGTTCTCGGTCACCGTCGACGTCGACCGACGCAAATTCAACGGCAAGCTCGACTGGGCATACCGAGGTCCGATGGTCTTCTACAGCGCTTCCTTCTGAGGGCCGTTGAAGCTGCGAATTACCCTCAGTCAAGAAAGCTTAGGAGATGGCATTGCACCTCAAGAACCTCCGGGCGGGCGCGTGCGTATTCGCCGTGCTCTGCGTTGCGCAGATTGCACAGGTCAGCTACGCGCAAAGCGCAGAAGAACTCGCCAAGAAGCTCGCCAATCCCATCGCGGCGATGATCAGCGTGCCGTTCCAGATGAACTGGGACGACAACATCGGCCCTGCCGAGGATGGCAACCGCTTCACGATGAACGTGCAGCCGGTAGTCCCGATCACGCTCAACGACGACTGGAACATCATCTCGCGCACGATCCTTCCAATCGTCCATCAATCGGACATCTACCCGGGTGCCGGCAACCAGACCGGCACGGGCGATATGGTGCAGAGCCTTTTCTTCTCGCCGAAGGCGCCGGGGGCGAATGGGTGGATCTGGGGTGTGGGTCCGGTCCTCCTTTTACCTACCGGCAGCAATGACCTGCTCACTGGCGACAAATGGGGTGCCGGGCCCACTGCTGTCGCGCTGAAGGCGCAGGGCCATTTGACCTACGGCGTACTTGGCAATCACATCTGGTCGTTTGCCGGAGACAGCAAGCGCAGCGACATCAGCAGCACGTTCCTGCAGCCCTTTGCGACCTACACGTGGCCGGGTGGCTGGAGTGCGACCGCCACAGCGGACTCGACGTACGACTGGAACGGCGACCAGTGGACGATCCCGCTCGGCTTCTTCGTGGCCAGGGTCACCAGGATCGGCGGGCAGATCGTGCAGTTTGGAGCCGGGCCCCGCTACTACGCCGAGAGCGGCCCGGACGGGGCGCACGACTGGGGCTTTCGCGCGAATGTAGTGCTGTTGTTCCCGAAGTGACCTGACAGCCGCATTATTGCGCGGCGTCGCGATCCACCTGTGTTTTCAATTCCGATCACACGCTCGTGTTCCGAGGCCATCGTCGGGGGCCGAATCCACGGCGCATGGCGAACGTATCAAATGACTGCTTCCCACAACGCGAAGGTCAGCAATGGGTCGAAATTCCCCGTTGATCGTCCGCTATCGGGGGCGGACCGCACGGGTGGAAATTCAAGATGGAAGGTGACGAAAGACGCTAGTGCGATTCGCCAAGCGAAGATCGGAGAATCCTCGTGACAATTTCCGCTTCAGTGGGAGTGGGTCGGATGAGGGCGGCGCGGAATTATATGCGCCGCGCGATCTTTCCCGGCTCTGCGGGAAAGGGCGCTCAGGCCCGTGATGTCGGGCGTCCGGTCCGGTATGCCCTGTCGCGCGCGTGTCTGCCTTTCCAAGCGCGACAGGACAAACCGGACCGGACGCCAGGACCCTAAAGCGTTCCAACGCGTCCTCTCCCGCAGAAACGGGAGGGGTGCGGGTCACAGCGCGCCGATGAAATCCTTCTTGCCGATGTTCACGCCGCAATGGCGCAGGATCGCGTACGTGGACGCGCAGTGGAAATACACGTTCGGTGTCACGTACTCAAGCAGGTACTTCAGGCCCGGGTAACTGACGTCGCCGGTCGGGCGCTTCAGCACGATGGTCTTGTCCTCGGTGGCGTCGATCTGTTCCGGCCTGAAGCTCTCGAGGTAGGCGATGCACCTTTCGACGCGCGCGACGAGCTCGCCGAACGTCGCTTCCTTGTCCTCGTACGACGGGATCTCGGCACCGGCCAGGCGCGACACGCAGCCCTTGGCCATGTCCGTGGCGATCTGCACCTGCCGTGTGAGCGCGAACATGTCAGGCGCGAGCCGGTAGTTGAGCAGTACGGCCGGATCGATCTTGCGATCCGCAGCGTGCGCCTCGGCCTGCTTCAGGATGGCGATGAGGTTGCGCAGGGCGCGGGCAAAGACTGGAACCGAGGCACGGTACATCGAAATCTGCATTGGTATCCTCCGGGAAGAGGACCGAGTCTAACCCACCACTTCGCTGACACGGGGTGGTTCGGGGTCGCGCAGCAGATCGAGCAGTGTCGTCTGCGACATGCTGGCACGCATCGCCTCGTCCGCGATCCTGGCGGCCGTCTCCGCCGATGGCGGCGACTTCGGGTCGGGCCGGCGGGGATTCGGCGCATCTCGTGACGGATAGCGTCGAGAATTTCAGCGAGCGTGATACTGCCGAGGTCGCGTCCCGGGGCGACGGTATCGTCTTCTGCTGTCAACACCAGTCCGCGGCGTTCCAGCAACGACAGTTCGCCGTCGAGCACCGACGCCGGTACGTCCATGTGGTCCGCGAGATCCGACACCTTCCAGCGCGGCTTGCCCGCGACGAAGCGCTCGCCAAGCAGGTACATCGCGCCCAGCGCGATGCGCTCGCGCAAGGCGCTGGTGGTCGGGATCTCGCCGTGACCGGTGCGCAGGTGCTCGGGGTGCTGCACGTAGAAGCTCAGCTGCCCGCCGAGCAGCATCATCAGCCAGCTCAGGTGCAGCCATATCATGAACAGCAGCAGGATCGCGAAGCCGGCATAGATCGCCGCCGCCTGCGTCGCGTACACGGCGATGCGCGTGAAGATCGCGCCGACGCCGACCCACGCAGCTCCGCCGAACAGCGCGCCGATGAATGCCGCACGCCAGTGCACGCGCGTGTTCGGCATGTAGCTGTACAGGAACCAGAACAGGCCGATGATCAGCAGGTATGGTGCGTAGTGGCCGCGCAACCCCGACGTTCCGGTCAGCCCCGAAACCCGTGCCACCATGGCGCTGGCCTCGATGCGCGTCAGCAGCACCATCGCGGCAACCATCAGGACCGGCCCGACGAGCATGATGACCATGTATTCGGTCACGCGCCGGGCGAGACTGCGCGGCCGCTCGACGTGCCAGGTGAAGTTGAGCGCACCTTCGATTTTTTCGATCATCACGATCACGGTGTAGACCAGGATCACGAAGCCGACCGTGCCGAGCACCGTCGTCTGCGCGTTCTCGACGAACTGCATGAACTTGACCGTGAGCTCGATGCCTTTGTCGCCGAGCGGCCGCAGGAATTCGGCCAGCACGGGCTCGAGCTCGCGGTGGTAGCCGAAGGCCTTGAGCACCGCGAACGAGACGGCGACGACAGGCACCAGCGCGAACAGCGACGAATACACCAGGCCCATGGCGCGCAATCCCA
Organism: uncultured Pseudomonadota bacterium; assembly: GCA_963748985.1. Lineage (GTDB taxonomy): Bacteria > Pseudomonadota > Gammaproteobacteria > Steroidobacterales > Steroidobacteraceae > RPQJ01. The sequence continues at coordinate 181,913 of CAVVKQ010000011.1, read as the reverse complement.
GGTCGCCGCCGAACAGGTCGCGCAAGAGCGCGTAGGCGTAACGCAGCGGGGCCGCAACGAGCTGAATTGCCCGGTCGCCGGTCCGCTCAGGCCAGTCGAACAGCCAATGTTCGAAGCGGTGCTGCAGCGTGCGGAAGGGGGTGAAGGCGTCGGTCAAGGCGTATCCAGTGACGGTGGGCGGCGAAAGCGTTGCATGGCTCGACGCGGCAGGCAAGTTCAGACCGGTTCTCGGGCACAATGCCGCGTTCCGATCTGCCCCGAACCCAGGACCGGCATTGCGAGGCTACCGTTGACCACGACGATCCGGCGCAGCGAAACACGTTACCCGGCCCGTATCGTCTGCCTGACCGAGGAGACGACCGAAGCGCTGTACCTCCTGGGCGAGGAAGACCGCATCGTCGGGATCTCCGGCTTCACGGTGCGCCCGCCGCGGGCCCGCAGGGAAAAGCCGAAGGTCTCCGCGTTCATCAGCGCGAAGATCGACAAGATCCTGGCGCTCGAGCCCGACCTCGTGCTCGGGTTTTCGGACCTGCAGGCCGACATCGCCTCGCAACTCATCCGGCACGGCGTCGAGGTGCACGTGTTCAATCAGCGCAGCGTCGACGAGATCCTGCGCGTGATCCGCATGCTGGGCGGCATGGTCGGTTGCGAAGCCAGGGCAGACGCGCTCGCCGCCGAGCTGGAGGACGGGTTGGATGCGCTGCGCGCCGCGGCGTCCGCGTTTCCACGTCGGCCGCGCGTGTACTTCGAGGAATGGGACGAGCCGCAGATCTCGGGCATCCGCTGGGTCTCGGAGCTCGTCGGCGTTGCGGGCGGTGACGACATCTTTCCGGAACTCGCGGCCTGCGGCCTCGGCAAGGACCGCATCGTCGCCGACCCGCTTGAAGTCGTTCGGCGCGCGCCGGACATCATGTTCGGGTCGTGGTGCGGCAAGAAGTTCTCGGCACGCAACGTCGCGGCGCGACCAGGCTGGCACGACGTGCCGGCCGTTCGTGATGGCGAACTGCACGAGGTGAAGTCGTCGATCATCCTGCAACCGGGCCCAGCCGCGCTGACCGACGGCGTGCGCGAACTGCAGCGCGTGATTGCGGCGTGGGTCGCCAGCCGAGGTTGAATGCGTGGCATTCGACGCGTCAACCAGACCGGAAACCTTTCGGCGGGACGCCGTTAACCCATCCATGGGGGCTCCGGCCGCGACGTCCATGTCGCGGACGGCCCGCCGAAAGGTCTCCGGTCTGGTCGCCCTATCGAATGCCCATTGGCTCGCGCTGCGGCGCGAGCCACGCGCTACGCGGTGAGCCGCCGCAGCGCTTCGGCGTACTTCTCGCTGGTGTGCTGAATCACGTGCGCGGGCAGCTGCGGGCCCGGCGCGGTCTTGTTCCAGTCGAGCGTCTCGAGGTAGTCGCGCACGAACTGCTTGTCGAACGACGGCGGGCTCGTGCCCGGCGCGTACGTGTCCATCGGCCAGAAACGCGATGAATCGGGCGTAAGTGCTTCGTCGATGAGCGTCAGACGGCTGCCGTTCTCTTCGTCGATGCCGAACTCGAACTTGGTGTCGGCAATGATGATGCCGCGCGTGAGCGCATGCGCCGCCGCGAACTTGTAGAGCGCGATCGCGGTGTCGCGCACCTGGGCCGCGCGCTCCGCTCCGATCAACCGGGCGATCTCGTCGAAACCCACGTTCTCGTCGTGCTGTCCCTTCGGCGCCTTCGTTGACGGCGTGAAGATCGGCTCGGGCAGTGGGTCGGCCATGCGCAGGCCGGCGGGCAGCTTGATGCCGCAGATCTCACCGGTGCGCTGGTAGTCCTTCCAGCCGGAACCAATCAGGTAACCGCGCACGACGGCCTCGACCGGCAACGCCTTCAGCTTGCGGACGACGATTGCTCGGTCGGCAAGGCGAGCGCGATCACCCGCATCCGGTACCACTTGCGCGAGGTCGGCGTGCGCGGGCGTGGCGAGATGATTCGGTACGATGTGGCCAGTACGCGCGAACCAGAAATTGGAAATGCTCGTGAGCACGCGTCCCTTGCCCGGAATCGGATCGGGCAGCACGACGTCGAATGCGCTCAGGCGGTCGGTGGTGACGATCAGCATGTGCCGGTCGTCGCCCGGAATCGCATAAATGTCACGCACCTTGCCCTGGTGGATGCGCGTGAGGCCGTGCAGGTTCGACTCGTGCATGGGTGGGGAGCCGCCGGCTGTGGAGCTTGCGGAGGGATTCGAGTCAGGCGTGGGCGTGGACATGATGGAGCCGCCGGTGCTGTTAATATGCCGCGATCGCCGGCCGCAGGGACGCAAAGTCCTGGCCGACCACCCATTGTAACGACTCCCGGGAAGGGGGACGCCCCCGCGCACATGCTCGAAGGTTGGCACGGCAAGATCCTCGGCGCGATCCTGGGCTACGTCATCGGCCGCGGGCTGCTGGGTGCCATCGTCGGGTTCGTGCTGGGTCACCAGTTCGATGCCGCCGGCAAGCGCCGGCGGGCTGGGTCTGCGTCCGGCAACGGCACTGCAGGTCCTGCCGAACTGCGCCGCGCGTTCTTCGAGGCGACGTTCCAGGTCATGGGCCACGTCGCCAAGAGCGACGGCCTCGTCACCGAAGAGGAGATCGACGCTGCGCGTGGGGCCATGCGGCGCTTCTCGCTGGCCGAAGCCGATCGGCTGCGCGCCATCGAATGCTTTACGGCCGGCAAGCAGGCTGACTTTCCGCTGGAGGCGACGCTCGAACGCCTGCGCGGGCTCGCGGGCAATCAACCCGACCTGTGCCGCCTGTTCGTCCAGATTCAGCTCGAGGCCTCGATCCAGGGCAATGGCCTCGGCGACCGTCCGCGCGCCGTCTTCCAGCGCATCTGTCGCTCGCTCGGCGTTTCGCAACTCGAATTTGCGTCGCTCGAAGCAATGCTCCGCATGCACGCAGGCGAGTACGGTTACCGGCCGGGCGGTGGGTCGTCGCAGGGTCCGGGCGTCGGCGCCCGCACCAGTGCGCGGCTGGCCGACGCCTGCGAAGTGCTGGGCGTCGCGACGAGTGCCACGGACGCCGAGGTCACCAAGGCATTCCGCCGGCTCATGAGCCAGAATCACCCGGACAAGCTGGTCGCCCAGGGCCTGCCTGAATCGATGATCGCGGCGGCGCACGAGCGAACGCAGCGGATCCTGGAAGCATACGAACTGGTGAAGACTCACCGCGGTATCAAGTGAGGATCGACATGACGACGAGGCAACAGTCACCGTGGATCGCGCCGTCGATCCTGTCCGCCGATTTCGCGCGGCTCGGCGAGGAAGTGCGCAATGTGCTCGGGGCGGGCGCGGACGTCGTCCACTTCGACGTGATGGACAACCATTACGTACCGAACCTCACGATCGGGCCGCTGGTGTGCGAGGCGCTGCGCAGGCACGGCATAACCGCGCCGATCGACGTGCACCTGATGGTGAAGCCGGTCGACCGCATCATTCCGGACTTTGCGAAAGCGGGCGCCAGCTACATTACCTTCCACCCTGAAGCGAGCGAGCACATCGACCGCACGCTCGGATTGATTCGCGAGAACGGCTGCAAATCGGGGCTGGTGTTCAATCCCGCCACGCCCCTGCACTACCTCGATTACGTGCTCGACAAGGTCGACATGGTGCTGCTGATGTCGGTGAACCCGGGGTTCGGCGGCCAGTCGTTCATTCCGTCGACGCTGCCCAAGATTGCCGCCGTCCGACAGATCATCGACCGCAGTGGGCGTGACATCCGGCTGGAAGTGGACGGCGGTATCAAGGTCGACAACATCGGTGCGGTCGCAGCGGCAGGTGCCGACACGTTCGTCGCCGGCTCGGCGATCTTCAACGCAAAGGATTACGCCGCGACGATCGCGCAGATGCGGGAGCGCATCGCAGGAAGGGGCTAGGGGATAGGGGTTAGGGGTTAGGGGTTAGTCGGAAGGGGGCGCGTTCCGCGCGTTACCGGACCCGGAAACAAACACTCCCGCCGCGGCGGGAGTGCTTGTGGGTGAGAGGCTCTCACCCTGCCTTGCGGCCGACTTCTCCCTCGTCAGTGGGAGAGGTCAAGACAAAGTTCAATCTTCTTCGTCCTCGTCTTCATCGTCGTCCGGTGCCGTCGTCGCCTTGTTGGCGCGCAGTGCCAGACCGGCCGGGCTACCAGCTGCGAGCGACATTGCCGCTGCTTTGCCCTTCAGGCGGGGGCGCACGCCGTACACAACCATCGTCTTGCCGCGCGCGGTAAGCAGGCCCTGCTCCTCGAGCACTTTCAGTACGCGGCCCGCCATTTCGCGCGAGCAGCCGACCAGGCGCGAAAGCTCCTGCCGGCTGACCTTGATCTGCGTGCCTTCCGGGTGCGTCATCGCGTCCGGCTCGTTGCACAAGTCCATGATCGCGTGCGCGACCCGGCCCGTGACGTCGACGAAAGCGAGGTCGCCCAGCTTGCGGTTGGTGCGATCGAGGCGGCTTGCCAGCTGCGTGGCCAGCTCGAACAGCAGGGTAGGGCTCTCGGCCGCAATCTGCCGGAAGCGCGGGTAGGTCATCTCGGCGAGTTCGCACTGCGAACGCGTACGCACCCAGGCGCTGCGGGCAGGTTGCTCGTTGAAAAGGCCCATTTCACCGAAGAACTGGCCCTTGTTCAGGTAGGCCAGCACCATCTCGTTGCCTTCTTCGTCCTCGATCAGGACTTCCACCGAGCCCTTGACGACGTAGTAGAGGACGTCGGGCACGTCACCCGCGTGGATGAGCACCGTTTTGGACGGTACTGCCCGGATGCGGCAATAGCTCAGGAAGCGATTGATCGCTGGAATGTCACTCAGGGGTCTGCCGCCGGTTTCCATGCTCCCTTCCTGTGTAGCGCCCGTTTATGTCAAAAGGCTGCGAAGCTTTTAATATAAAGGCGCGCCACGCCGCAAGTTTCTGATCTCACAGGCGGTATGCGGTCCGTGTCATCAGTCGGGCTGTACGGCGCATAAGCGCACGCACCGGGCGGGGAAGACCCATCGCGCCTTGGCTCCGGGCCTCGTCTGCGTGGCGATCCTCGTCGGCCTTCATTTGCGCAACGATTCGCCTGGAACGCTCGTCTCCGGGGGGCAGTTCGTGCAGGTGCGAATCGAGGTGCTCGACCACCTGCTTCTCGGTTTCCTCGACGAAACCGAGGCTGGTCCGGTCTCCGCTGATACCCGCCAGGACGCCAATCGCAAAGGATCCCGCGTACCAGACGGGAGCGAGCAGGCTCGTCCGGCTGCCGAGTTCCCTCACGCGTTGCTCGCACCAGGCCAGATGGTCGGTTTCGTCGCGCGCGGCCGCCAGCATCTGTGCCCGGACGACCGGGTTGCGGGCTGTCACGGCCTGTCCGTGATACAGGGCCTGGGCCGCGATTTCCCCCGCATGATTCACCCGCATCAGCGCGGCGGCATGCTTCCGGCCGGCTTGGTCCAGGACGGTCTCCTCGACTCCCTGGCCGGGGAACGGGCGCGCCGAAACATTGGCGGCGGCCACGGTACGCAGCCCACGGTCGATTTCCCGGATCAGGCGGTCCGCCAGGTTGAGGCGGCGGGCGGGGGCGGGGTTCCGGGGGCTCATGGGTGCCCAGTATAGTCGCCGGAACAAGGCCGGAATTAGGCCGGAATTAGGTTCCACGCTCACGCCCCCGGTGGGGCGAGACGGAACGGTCGAGTCCCATGCAACCAGTGCTTTGCATTGGTCGAACCGCTGAGATAGAATTCGCGGCTCTCTGCATGGCAGACAGGGCCTGGAGCCTTTCCGATGACCACCGTTTTCGCACACCCCGAGAAGGTGCGGCGTGACTGGTTTGTGGTGGATGCGAGCGGTAAAACGCTCGGCCGCCTCGCCACTCAGCTCGCCTTCCGCCTCCGCGGCAAGCACAAGCCGCAGTACACGCCGCACGTCGATACCGGCGATCACATCATCGTGATCAATGCCGAGAAGATCGCCGTGACCGGTAACAAGCTCACGGACAAGGTGTACTACTGGCACACCGGCGCGATCGGCGGCATCAAGAGCCGCACGCTCGACAAGATGCTCGAACAGCGTCCCGAGCGCGTGATCGAACTCGCGGTCAAGGGCATGCTGCCCAAGAATCCGCTGGGCCGCGCCATGTTCAAGAAGCTGCACGTGGTGACGGGCGACAAGCATGCCCACGCCGCGCAGCAGCCGAAGCCGCTCGATATCTGAGGCCTGACAGCACATGCCTGCAAACACCAACTACGGCACCGGCCGCCGCAAGTCCTCCACGGCGCGCGTACACCTGCGCCCGGGCACCGGCAAGATCAACATCAACGGCCGCACGATCGAAGAATTCTTCGGTCGCACGACGTCGCGCATGATCGTGCGCCAGCCGCTCGAGACCGTGCAGATGGCCGATCGCTTCGACGTCGTTGCGAACGTGGCTGGCGGCGGCATGACCGGCCAGGCTGGCGCGATCCGTCACGGCATCACGCGCGCGCTGATGGAATACGACGAAGCGTTCCGCAGGCCGCTGCGCGTTGCCGGCTTCGTGACGCGCGATGCGCGTGAAGTCGAACGCAAGAAGGTCGGCTTCCGCAAGGCACGTCGCGGAACCCAGTTCTCCAAGCGCTAACCAGCGCGCGGGTGCGAGCGGCGGTCAGGGCGCTGCTCGCAGGTATCCCCGCAACGGTTCCTTTGGGGGATCGTCTAGCGGTAGGACTACGGACTCTGACTCCGTCAACCTAGGTTCGAATCCTAGTCCCCCAGCCAAAAATGAATGGGCCCGCCAATCGGCGGGCCTTTTCATTTTCGGATGCGCGGGGACTGGAGGGCGAACCTGGGAGTCCCGGGTTCGAGCACATCGCGGCTGCGATTTGTGACGTTGCGGTTTCGTGCCAGAAAATGAAATGACCCGCCTCGTGCGGTTTCCATGCGCAAGCAGTACGATTTCTCGAAGGCCAAACGCGCCAGGTGCGTCCCCCACATTGCCCGGCTGCAGGCCGAAGCGAAGGGAGAGACTCGGATCACGATCATGCCGGACAACGACCTGTTGATGACGGTGACCTGTTAGTGGCGCCGAGGACGGCGCGCTCCGTTCAGTCGCTCGCCGCCAAAGCTGAGTACCGTAGAGCCGGTTTGAGGACGCGGGAATTTCCGTTCCAATGGAGAGCTGACATGGCAACACCAGCAAAGAACACGATTTGCCTCTGGTACAACGGCGGTGCTGAAGAAGCGGCACGATTCTACGCCGACACATTTCCAGATTCGTTCGTCGGCGCCGTGTACCGAGCGCCGGGAGACTTTCCTTCGGGGAAGAAGGGAGACGTGTTGACCGTGGACTTCACTGTCATGGGTATCCCATGTCTCGGACTCAACGGTGGCCCTGCATTCACGCACAGCGAGGCGTTTTCATTCCAGGTGGCAACCACTGATCAAGCCGAAACGGATCGTTACTGGAACGCGATCGTTGGAAATGGTGGTCAGGAAAGCGCTTGCGGCTGGTGCAAGGACCGGTGGGGGCTATCGTGGCAGATAACACCCATAGTACTGACTCGAGCCATTGCCGACCCCGACCCGGCTGCCGCCAAGCGAGCGTTCGATGCGATGATGCAAATGACAAAAATCGACGTCAGTGCAATTGAGGCGGCGCTTCGCGGCTGAGTGGCGACTATCCATGAGCTGCAGGCGCGATGGACCTGACCTTCCGCGGCATGGGATCAATCGTTCGGGTGCATGATCGATGTATCGCAACCAACGTCTCACTGCTTCCCTCGATGGCGAGTTCGTGGTGTTCCTCATTGGTATGCGAGTCAATCGGCCACTTCGCGTCGACAAGTGGCTTCCCGTCGTCACCGCAATGACACGCATGATCGGTGAGCTCAGGGGACAGCCGCACCTTGGGCTGCTGCATGCCGAAATGTGGACCTCCCGAACGTCCATCATGGTTCAGTACTGGCGCTCGATGGATCAGCTCCTCGACTACGCGAAGAACAAGAACGCTCAGCACCTTCCCGCTTGGCGTGCATTCAACAGGGCTGTTGGCGACAACGGCTCCGTTGGCATCTGGCACGAAACTTACGCCGCTGCCCCTGGCACGTATGAATCGTTCTATGGAAACATGCCACCGTTTGGGCTCGGAGTCGCTGGTCGCCTTGAGCCTGCGGTCGGTGGCAAGCAATCGGCCGCGGGCAGGCTTGGCCTCGCCGAGAACGCGCCCTAACTCCTCGTGCCAGCGCATCCGCTCCCGTAGGGCACCTTGGCCCCGTTGGCGGGACGCGTTACATTTTCGCCAGTCGCGCCAAGGCGTACGGCCTTCGCGCGCCGGTCAACTCAACCGCTGGACGGCACTGGGTGCTTGACCCGCATGGGAGAGGAGGTGGGAAATGATCCGCGGTAGCTGCCTCTGTGGTGGCGTCAAATTCGAAATCGAACGCGCGGTCGGACCTTTCGAGCTTTGTCATTGCTCTCGTTGTCGAAAAGTCAGCGGATCTGCCTACCTCACATGGCTTGGCGTACGTCGTGAGGATTTCCGCTTTCTTCAAGGTGCGGAATTGATCAAGACGTACGAACGTCCGGTCAGCGAGGCACCTCCTCCATATGACACCAGTTTCTGCAATCGCTGCGGCTCACAGGTGCCAAATCCATCAAGAACCGGGGAGCCCTGGTTCGAGATACCAGCGGGCGCCCTCGACGATGATCCCCACATCAGGCCAGACAAGCACATCTACGTGGAATTCAGGGCCCCGTGGGACCACATCACGGATGACCTGCCACAGCTGTCAATGAAAGAAGTTCGCGCAAGCCGGAACCCGCCGCCATGACAAAGTTCCGTCCAACCAGGCGTTTCAGCGGGTGGGCCTCGTCGTGCGTAGATGATCCCGCACAGTGCGGTAAGGAGTACGCCATGGTCGCGACTACCGTCGATGAGTACATTGAAACGTTCCCGCCCGAGATTCAGAAAGTCCTGAAAGCCGTACGGGCGACAGTGCGTTCCGCCGCTCCGGACGCAGAAGAACGCATCAGCTATCGAATGCCCGCAATATTCCAAGGCGGCGCCGTGGTCTACTTCGCTGCGTTCAAGAAGCACATTGGACTCTTCCCGCCAGTCGCCGATCCCAAAGTTCGGGCTAAGGTTGCTGCGTATGCCGGGCCCAAGGGCAACCTGCAGTTTTCGTACGATGAACCAATCCCTCACAACCTCATTGCCCTGGTCGTAGCTGCGCGTCTCAAGGCAACCTTGGCCAAGAACGCAAAGCGTGGCTCGAACGTCAGTCGACACGGGCCGACCCAATTCACCCCACGCACCTTGAACGGACGGCAAGGCTGATGAAGGCGCAAGCACAGGATGAGTTGCTTCGATCGCTGCAGGTTCGCTTCGAGAAGTACCGACTGCGACACAAGGGGCACGCCTGGAAGAAGGTCCTGGAAAAGCTCGAAGGTGGCCGAGCGGCGCTCGGGTCGCTTGGCGAAATGGAGGCGTCTGGCGGTGAACCGGATGTGGTTGGCCTTGACGATACAACGGGACAGTACATCTTCTGCGACTGTTCCGCCGAGAGCCCGCCAGGGCGCAGGAGTCTGTGCTACGACCGCGCAGCACTGGACTCGCGGAAGGAGAACAAGCCATCAGGTAGTGCAGTCGAGGTTGCGGCAGCGATGGGCATCACCCTGCTCGATGAGACGCAGTATCGCGAGCTGCAGCAACTTGGCGAGTTCGACACGAAGACATCCAGCTGGGTGGCAACACCGCAGGGCGTACGCTCTCTCGGAGGAGCGCTCTTCTGTGATCGCCGCTATGGCAAGGTGTTCGTCTATCACAACGGCGCGCAGTCGTACTACGCAGCCAGGGGCTTTCGCGGCCGACTGCTCGTGTGAGCATGTCCACGCGGCTGCGTGCCGCTAAACTGAAACGCGGAGTTCGTGCACGGGGATCTGAGAAAGACCGTTCAGCAGCTCGAACGTTCGACCAAGGGATCGCCACCCCGGGGCACATGCACAAAGTGCATCTCGCATTGATCGTCGAGAGAGGAGTTGAGGTCGCGTGAATGAATACCTGTTGCTGATGCACGGTGACTCGCTGGACCACGAGCTTGCAGGGAGTGAAGTACAGTGGGAGCGTTACCTTGGCGTGCTGCGGGCATCCGGGCGCTTCGATGGAGGTAGCTCGATTGGTACTGGCGCGCTCTACCAAAAAGGTCGAGAGCCCGTGGCTGTAACGGGTGGTGTTTCTGGATTCTTGCGCATCAGAGCTTCAAGCCTCGATGAGGCGACAAGGTATCTTGCTGGAAATCCGGTCTTCGAAGCCGGAGGTACTGTTGAACTCCGAGAGCTGCCGAAAGATTGAGAGTCGCTCCGCTCACCTCTGTGCCAGTTCCGGGTGCGGACGCGGCTATGCTCGCCAGAGTGCGAGCCAATTCGGCGTCGCTGATGCCGGACGTCAGGCAGGGTAACGGGTCCTTGCGCAGGCACCGCCAGAAGTGAAGAAATCTACTCCCCCAGCAAACCCTGACGCTTACGTTTCGTCGCTTGCCGGGTGGCAGCGCTTCGCGGTAGAGAAGCTGCGAGGCGTTGTTCTCAAGTCTGCCGCCCTGGATGAAGTCATCAAATGGGGGAATCTGGTGTATCTGGCAAATGGCCCCGTGCTCCTCATCCGCGCCGAAGAGCATCGGGTCCTGTTCGGCTTCTGGCGAGGGAAGCGTCTGCGCAAGATCGATTCGCGCCTGAAGCTTGGAGGAAAGTACGAGATGGCCACAATCGAGCTGCACGAGAACGACGTAGTGATCAGCAGCAAGGTGCGCCTCCTTGTTGCAGAGGCGGTAAGACTGAACAAGACTCTTGGCAACCCCACTAAGGTTTAGCGTTACAAAAATGCCGCCCAACAGCAGCGTGCAGCTGACGGTGCCTTGCGCCGCAACTGACGCTGAGTGTGGCGCTCTGGCCGCTGCGGGCGACTCACTTCGAACGTAAAGCGTCGCATACACCTACGTGCAGGGTCCATTGGCGCATCACCAGCAGCCCACAATGCCAGCTCACCTCGACCACTTGATCGTTCCCGCGAAGGACAGGATTGCTGCGGCCAGGTTGCTGGCGCAGCTGCTTGCCGTTTCGTGGGCAGAGCAAGGCCCCATCGGACCATTCTCACCCGTCTACGTGAATGAAGGGCTTACGATCGACTTCGACCAATGGACGGGGAGCATCCCACAACAGCACTACTGCTTCAGGGTGGGCGAGGAGGAGTTCGACGCGATACTCGAGCGCATCAAGGCTGCCGGCATTCCATATCGCAGCTTGCCGCATGGCCCCGACGACTACAGGACCAATCCGGCCTTTGGTGGCAAACTCGTCTACTGGAACCAACCCGACGGGCATGTCTGGGAGCTGCTCACCGTCAGCTATGAACGACAACATCCGTTGCCCAGCGTCGCAAGCGACACCTGACACCTCGCTGCAGCGCGCGCGTGGGAGAGAAGGCGACAAGCGACGAATCGTAGTAGTCTCGGTGCTCAGCTCGACCGTCAGGCCGCTCAAGTCATCCATCGGCGGAGCACAGCATGACGCATAGACAATGCTCAGGCAGCTGCCATTGCGGCGCGGTCCGCTGCAAAGCAACGATCGATCATTCCAAGGAAGTCATTCGTTGCAGCTGCTCGATCTGCAAAAAGGCGCGAGCGCGGTTCACTTCGTCATTGAGAATGCCTTACGGGAGACGCGGAGTTCATGGGTGGCAGGTTCTACGCACTGGCGGTTTCGACGTTGGACGATGTTGCGACCGACGAGCTAGCCGCGGCGCCGCTGGTCCTTTGAGTTTGGCGTCGAACAAGGAATCGGAAAACATGGACCTGAAAGTGAAACGCAGGATGAATCGATTGCTCATACCGGCGGCACTCCTGCTCGGGCTTTTGCAGGCTGGCCAAGCGCCGGGCGCGGAACCTTCGGCGACCGATCGGATCACACTATTTCAGAACATTCGGATTTTCGACGGCAAGAGCGGCGCTCTTTCGGGTCCGAGTAACGTTCTAGTTCGCGGCAACAAGATCGAGCGTATCGCCGCAGGTCCGGTCCCGACCGATCGAAGCGCCACCACGGTAATCATCGACGGCGGCGGGCGTACGCTGATGCCCGGGCTGATCGACGCGCACTGGCACACGATGCTGGTACGGCCGACGCCGGCAGTGCTGCTTACAGCGGACTTCGGCTACCTCAATCTCATGGCCGGTGCCGAGGCCACTGCCACACTGATGCGTGGGTTCACCACCGTTCGCGACGTGGGTGGGCCGGCCTTCGGGCTCAAGCGCGCCATCGACGAGGGGATGATCGCGGGCCCGCGCATCTTCCCGTCTGGCGCCATCATCACCATCACCAGCGGTCACGGCGACTTCCGCCAGCCGTCCGAAGTGCCGCGCATCCTCGGCGCACCGCAGTCTCGCCAGGAGCAGACCGGAGCCGCCATGGTGGCGGATAGTCCGGACGAGGTTCGCGTGCGCGTGCGTGAGCAGCTCATGCAGGGCGCATCGCACATCAAGCTGACGGCGGGCGGGGGCGTGGCGTCGCCCCACAGCCCGCTCGACGTATCCACCTTCACCGAGGCTGAGCTGCGTGCCGCCGTTGAAGCCGCCGAGAACTGGGGCACCTACGTCACCGTGCATGCGTACACCGCCGCCTCGATCCGCCGCGCGATCGCCGCCGGCGTGAAATGCATCGAACACGGCCACCTGATGGACGAAGCGACCGCCAAACTGATCGCCGACAAGGGCATCTGGTTGAGCATGCAGGCGTTTCCAGACGAGCTGGGCGAGGCGTTTCCTCCCGGCTCGTTCGAGCGGGAGAAGGCGATGGAAGTCTTCGCCGGTACCGACAAGACCTACAAGCTGGCAAAAAAGTACAAGATCAAGACGGCGTTCGGCACCGACATCCTGTTCTCCCAGGGGCTGGCGCAGCGTCAAGGGGAACTGCTGACCAAGCTGGTCCGCTGGTACACCCCCGCCGAAACGCTCGTGATGGCTACCGGGACCAACGCCGAATTGCTGGCGCTGTCCGGGAAGCGCAATCCGTACCCTGGCAAGCTCGGCGTCGTCGAGGAAGGCGCGTTCGCCGACCTCCTGCTCGTCGACGGGGACCCGCTTGCCAACATCAAGCTGCTCGAAGATCCGGAAAAGAACCTCCTCGTCATCATGAAGGACGGGAGGATCTTCAAGAATGCACTGCGCAACTGAGGCCCGATCAACGTACATTACCTGTTGCCCTTAGCCGCTCATCGGGCACATGAGTGGATACTCAGTTCGGTTCATCCGTCTGCCTGTCGATGTACAGGTCACAGCTACATCGGTTTCTGCGCAACCTTCGCGTAGAGGTCGCGCAGGAGCATCAACGCAGCCGTGCCGTAGTACTTGTGAAACTCGGCCACCATCTCGCCCTTTGCCACAACAGGGTCGGTGGCGACGAGTTGCCTGGCCTCGTCGATGTCGTCCGTAGCGAAGATGAACAGGCCGCGCCAGCCGTCTACTCCGTCAAATGGCCCGGCGAGAACGAGCTTGCCCTCGGCGGAGAGCCGCTGCATGTTCGCGAAGTGGCCTTTGAACATCTCGTCTCGTTCGGGTCCCGCAGGGACGCGATTGGTCCCGGTCTTCAGAACCACCAGTACGTAGCTCCGCATGCCGTGCTCGTCCGCACCCACTGTCTTTGCCAGGTCCGGGTCGTATGCCGGACTGGGCGCACCCGTCGCCTGCTCTCCTTGGCAAACGCTGGCACCGAGCACCATGCAAAGAGCCAGAGCAGTAGTAGTAAGCTTCACCATCGCAATCTCCTCAAGACTCCAGTGCTCGCCATGCTAAGCCGACAGCCGCCGCCCAACCACTCGTTCACGCTGCCGTGGGAGAAGCACAAATCCAGGCACATCCGGCGCACATGAATACCCGAACCGCTTCTTGCTCATGCGGGCAACTCACGGCAACCGTGGCTGGAGAGCCAGTGCGAGTATCGGTCTGTCATTGCATCCGAGTTGGCGACGAAGGCTCGCGCGCCAGGTTCCGCTTCTGCCCAAACTGCGGGTCCACGGTGTACTACACCGTCGAAGAAGTGCCCAGCGAAGTAGCCATACCGGTCGGTGCCTTCGCCGAACCAACCTTTCCAGAGCCAACTTTCTCGGTATACGAGGAGCGAATGCACAGGTGGGTCGGTCTCCCGGCAACCATCGAGCACATGGCGTAATGCTGCGGGCGCTGCCTAACTCTTCGCCCAGGCGGAGCACCAACGACAGGACACTGGACCCGGTCTGGCAGCACACGGTACATTTTCGCTGGCTCAGCCTTGGCTTCCTCGCGTCGCGGACCCGGCCCGCACATTGGGCCGTTCCGCGGCGCTGTCGCCTTCGATTCAAGGCTGGCTGGCGGATTGGAGTTGCCTTTGCATTATCTTGTTGCTGTCGGTGGAGTCCTCTTGTTCCAGGTTGCGTTTTCCTACGCAATCATTCTGGCGAGCAGGGGTGATGGATCGTTCGTTGGCCTGGGCGCAATGCTGCTGGCAGTTCCTGGAATACCGCTCACAGCGTTGCTCAATACCCTGCTCATCCGATCTCGTCGCAACAATCCTGCGTCACCCTACGCGGGTCGCTTGCTCGTCGTATCACTGGCGCTCCCGGTTGCACAGCTCGCGCTCCTGGTCCTCGTCTCCGTCTTTCGGCTGTAGTCTCGTGTTCAAGGCCGCGATCTTGACAGCCAATTGCGTGGGCGGTTCCCGGGGGCAAAACCTGGTGATGCCTGACAGTACATTCAAGTCGAGGTCGCGGCGCGGCGCAGCCTGATTCAGGCGAGGCGCCGGATCTAGGCTGCGATATCCGGCCATAAGGAGAAGAAGAGTGGCAATGTTCCGTACGTATCTCGTCGTCGTCCTGGCCTGTCTTGCCGGCTACACGCTGGTGGTTGGCATCAATCATGGTTGGAACCTTCTCCCCATCTTCGTCTCGAGCATCGCAGAAATGAGCTGGTCAGGTCAGTTCAACGTCGACTTCATGACGTTCCTCGGACTCTCGGGAATTTGGGTCGCGTGGCGACATCATTTCAGTGGCAGCGCAATCGCACTCGGCGTCGTTGCCTTTTTCGGCGGCATGATGTTCCTGGCGCCGTATCTACTCTGGGCCAGCGCGCAGGCTGGTGGTGATGCCAAGGTCTTGCTGCTTGGCAAGGAGCGGGCTGCTCGCTGATCTACAAAATGCGGCTGCAGATTAACTGTATGCTGCCAACGTACGTATCATGCAAGACACATGTCAGTCTGTTCCTCCGCCAGACTTCGACTTCATCATCGGCGACTGGCGCGTATCCCACCGGCGTCTGAACGCGCGCCTGCAGGGATGCAGGGACTGGACCGAGTTCCGAGGCACTTCCTCGACGAGAAAGATCCTCGGAGGCTTCGGCAACGTTGAAGACAACGTCCTGCAATTCCCCGATGGAGATGTCCGAGCTGTCGCCATCCGCTCTTACGATCCCATGGCACGGTCCTGGGCTATCTGGTGGCTCGATGGCCGTGCACCCCACAGCCTGGACACGCCAGTTGTCGGAGCCTTCTCAGGCACAGTCGGTACTTTCCTGGCGAAAGATGTCCTGGACGGTTTGCCGATTCAAGTCCGGTTCCTGTGGAGGACCATGCCCGGCTCCAACCCAACCTGGGAGCAGGCGTTCTCTGCGGATGACGGTACTACGTGGGAGACGAACTGGACCATGGAGTTCCAGCGCAGCGCGGCCTGATACATCGTTCAACCGGAGCACCATGCCGTCTTCGTTACTCCTCATCGATGCCTTGCGCAAAGCCGGCGCCCCTCGCAGTATTTCCAGGCATTGCCGTTTGGTGCAATGTTGCCCCGCGGCGTGGTCCCCTATCGTGATGCATTCAACGAAACCGTCCTGTCGATGACACAAGAGACCAAGGAATGCAGGCCATGACCAACCGCACAGTCCACCTCCATCGAGTGCTCCGTGCCAGGCCTGACAAGGTCTATCGCGCCTTCCTCGAGGCGAGTGCGATGTCAAAGTGGTTGCCGCCGTACGGCTTTACGTGCGAGGTGCATCACCTGGATGCGCGCGTCGGGGGCACATTCCGGATGTCATTCCACAATTTCTCAACCGGCAACGGTCACTCGTTCGGTGGTGAGTACATTGAGCTCGTCGCGAACGAGTTGATTCGGTACACCGACAAGTTCGAAGATCCCAGCCTGCCGGGAGTTCTGGAGGTGACAGTGTCGTTGAAACCGGTTCTCTGTGGAACCGAGTTGAGCATCTCCCAGAGCGGGATTCCCGATCCGATTCCTCTCGAGATGTGCTATCTCGGTTGGCAGGAATCGCTCCTGCAACTGGCCACACTCGTCGAACCCGAGATTCCGGGCTAGCTGCGGCAACGCCTGATCCCGCTCTGCAACAACCCTCAGGCTGCACATGATGCACAGAACACTGCTTGCCGTGTCGATGGTGTGTGCAATCCTGTCCCCGCTCACCGGCTCCGCCCAATCAAATCCGCCGGCATCGAACTCGCAGGACGAGGAGAGGCGTGTCTTTGCTGCGGAGGATGAGTATGTTGCCGCCGAGGTCAGTCGCGACGAATTTGCGTTGCACAGAATGGTCGACGACCGGTTCGTCTTCAACTCGAGCGATGGCACGACCTCCGGCAAGGACGAGTTGATTGCGGGAGTCCTCAAGATGGCCATGATCGGCCAGACGATTCGCGAACGTTCCGTACTCGTCGAGGGGGACATCGCAATTGTCTTCGGTACTGCGGATCTGAAATTCGCCGGCCCGGACAATACGGAGTCCCTGTCCAGCCTGCGCTACACGTCCACGTACGTTAACCGGCAGGGCCAGTGGCGAATGCTCGCGCTCCAGATGCAGAAACGAACGACAGAATAGGAACTGGTTGCGGCCAGAGGAGGCCAGATGCGAATTCCGCCGGGCTTCAATACCGTCACGCCCTATTTCTTCGCCGATGGCGCGGCCCGCCTGCTGGACTTTCTCGTGCAAGGCCTCGGCGGCAAGGAAATCGGACGTCACGTGGACGGTGACCGCATCGCCAATGCGCAGGTTCGCCTCGGAACTTCGACGGTCATGGTAAGCGAGGGGTCGCCGGCGTTTCCCGCGATGCCGGCGTCGTATTATCTCTACGTCGAGAGCGCCGACGCAGCCATGGCCAGGGCGATTGCTGCCGGAGCCACGAAGGTCATGGATGTCGCCGACATGCCATACAACGACAGGCAGGGCGGCGTGAGGGACCCATGCGGAAATCTGTGGTGGATTTCCGAGCGCCTGGTTGATGGCCCGTATTGACGGTCGCCATCGTATCCGGCGCCCTGCAATCAACACGATCAGACCAGACCGTCGCACTGCGACGGTGGAGGCAGGCAATGTTTTCTTCGATTGAGCAATCGCCACAGCGTTACGCTCGCATCGGCGGCGTCGTGTACCTGGCGATCATCGTGCTGGGCATCTTCGGCGAGGCGTTCGTGCGCGGCACGCTCGTCGTATCCGGGGACGCGACGGCAACGGCCAATGCCATTGCGGGCTCGGAGTCCCTGTGGCGAGCCGGGATTGCCGGCGACCTGCTGATGCACGTGCTCGACCTGCCGATGATCCTGCTGCTCTATGTCCTGCTCAGGCCCGTCAGCGAGACGCTCGCCCTGCTGGCGACGTTTTTCAACCTGATCCAGACAGCCGTGCTCGCGGCAAACAAACTCAACCTGCTGGCACCCCTCCTCCTGCTGGAAAACGTTGGCGGCCTGGACGCCTTCTCCCCGGATCAGTTGCACGCGCTTTCCTACCTGGCCATCAAGGCGCACGGGTACGGTTTCGGCGTCGGCCTCATCTTCTTCGGGTTCGCCTGCCTTTGCAGGGGCTATCTGATTTTCAGGTCCGGGTACTTCCCCAGGTTCCTTGGGGTACTGATGGCACTTGCGGGCCTGAGTTATCTCAGCAACAGCCTGGCGTTGTTCCTGGCACCGGCGCTGGCTTCGGCGCTGTTCCCCGCGGTCCTGGTGCCCGCTTTCGTCGGCGAGCTGAGTTTCGCCCTGTGGCTGACCTTCAAGGGCGTGAACGTCCGGCGATGGGCGCGCTGAATCCGGTTCCCATGTCACGTCCGTGTCTCGCGTCCGGTGCAGGGTTCCACGCACGGGCAGCACTCGTGCTCTGCCTCGCGTCGGCACCGGTTTTCGGAGCAGAGACGAAGGCACCAGATGCGGAAATGCCGCCTGCCTGGGCGTACCCCGTGAATCCGCCCGATCTCGAGCCTGCAGTCGACGACGGCAGCCTGCGACACGTTCCGGGAAGCACGCGGGCTTATACGCTCGGCCAGCTGCGCGATTTCTTCGCGGCGCCGGATTGGCACCCTGGCGATCATCCAGTCATGCCGGGTGTGGTGGCGTTTGGGCGCAAACCCGATGTGTACGCCTGCGGGTTCTGTCACCGTGCCGACGGTCGAGGCGGGCCGGAGAACGCGAGCATTGCGGGACTTCCCGCGGCCTACATAGTCCAGCAGATGGCCGACTTCAAGAGCGGAGTCCGCAAGTCGTCGGTGCCGTCGAGACTCCCGGTCGCTGCGATGACCGCGTTGTCGGTGGCGGCCTCCGCCGCGGAGATCGATACGGCAGCTGCGTATTTTTCTGCGTTGAGGCCGGCAGCGAACATCACAGTCGTCGAAACGGCCTTGGTGCCGAAGTCGTACGTGACCGGATGGCACCTTGCGGCGATGCCAGGCAGCGAACGCGAACCGATCGGTCAGCGGATCGTCGAGGTCCCGGAGAACCTGGAGCACTTCGTCAGTCGAGACTCGCGCGCGCACTTCATCGCATACGTCCCGATCGGTAGTGTCGAGCAGGGTCGAGCGCTCGTTGCAAGCGGCGGTGGGAGGACGGCCGCTTGTGCCGGTTGCCACGGGCCGGACCTGCGAGGCCTCGGGGCGATCCCGCCACTCGCCGGTCGATCACCCACGTACCTCGTCCGCCAGCTCCACGATTTCAAGCATGGCGCCCGGGCGGGCAGTGGCAGCATCCTGATGAAGCCTGTCGTCGAACGGCTCGAGATCGAGGACATGATCGCGATTGCTGCGTACGCTGCTGCCTTGCCGCCATGATTTGTAAGGTGAATCCGCTTCCAAGGCGAGACCGGTGTCGAGCACACTGACACCTCGACCCGCGGGCACATGCGAGTCTTCAAAGGAGCAACGATGGCTACACACAATACGAAGGCGGATACGACCGAGGCGGTTGACGCTCTGCTGCTCTCGCTGAACCATCCTGCGACCCAGGAAATCCAGATGTTGCGGGATATCGTGTGCGAGGTGAGCCCGTCGATACAGGAGGGCGTCAAATGGAAGGCGCCAAGCTTCCGGGTCGACGAATACTTCGCGACGATCAATCTCCGGGAAAAGCAGGGCGTCGGTGTCGTGCTTCACTTCGGGGCGAAGGTGCGTGATGTCGCCGCGGGTCCCGAGTCGATCGATGACCCGGACAAGTTGCTCAAGTGGCTGGCGAAAGACCGTGCGACCGTGACGTTTTCGGGCAAGGACGACATGGCCGCCCGCAAGCCAGCATTCCAGGCCGTGCTGCGGCAGTGGATCCGAAAATGACGGATAGAGTCCGCGTCCGCCCCGTCGAGCAAGCCGATCTCGCAGCCTGGACGCCGCTGTGGGATGGCTACAACGCCTTCTACGGTCGTGCAGGCTCCACCGCGTTGTCGCCGGAAATTACGGTCGTCACCTGGCGTCGCTTCTTCGACGCGAACGAACCGGTCTTCGCACTCGTCGCCGAATCCGCGGGCCGCCTGGTCGGCCTGACGCACTACCTCTTCCACCGCAGCACGACGCGGATCGAGCCCACGTGCTACCTGCAGGACCTGTTCACGGCGCCGGACATGCGCGGGCAGGGCGTGGGAAGGGCGCTGATCCTCGGCGTGTACCAGGCGGCGAAGGCGGCGGGTGTCCGCGAGGTCTACTGGCAGACCCACGAGACCAACAGCGCGGGTCGCCTGCTGTACGACAAGGTGGCCAGGCACGCGGGCTACATCGTCTACGAACAGGAAGTCTGAGGCTGGCGGCCGGCGTGACGACTGGGAGGTTCGATGAGCAGCTTCCAACTGGCCCAGCTCAATATTGCAACGCTGCGCGAGCCGCTCGAGTCGCCGTCGATGGCAGATTTCGTCGCCAACCTGGAGCGCATCAACGCCCTGGCCGAGCAGTCGGCCGGATTCGTCTGGCGGCTCAAGGATGACGCGGGTGACGCCACCTCGTTGCGCCCCTTCGGCGAATTGATGATCGTGAATATGTCGTTGTGGACGGACGTCGAATCGCTGCGGCGGTTCGCGTTCGAATCCGCGCACGTCGAGATCCTGCGCCGCCGCCGCGAGTGGTTCGACCGAATGAGCAATGCCTATGCGGTGCTGTGGTGGGTGCGGCGAGGGCATCGACCGACGCTCGACGAAGCGTCCGAGCGCTTGGCATACCTGCGTGCCAAGGGCGCCACGGCCCACGCGTTCACTTTCAAAGACTCGTTCCCGCCGCCCCGGCTCGACGAGATGCAGGGCGCGTCCTGAGCCGGATTTCGAGCAAGATGCCTACTTACGTTGCCCTCCTGCGCGGTGTGAATGTCGGCAAGGCCAAGCGCGTGCCCATGGCGGACCTGCGCGACGTCCTCGCAGGCCTCGCCTGTACCGACGTCACGACGTTGCTGAACAGCGGCAACGCCGTCTTCAAGTCGTCGGCGCGGTCGCCTGCAGGATGCGCTGCAATGATCGCCCGCGCGCTCGCCGAGCGATTCGAATTCGACGTTCCCGTCGTCGTGAAATCCGCAAGGGAACTGGCCGCCATCGTCGCCGGCAATCCCTTGCGCTTCGCCGAGGCAGATCACTCCCGCCTGCTGGTGGCGTTCGTGCAGGACGCCGGGGCACTGGCAAGTCTCCGCGAGATCGACTCGCTCGTGGTTTCGCCAGAGCAATTCGCCGTCGGCAGTCACGCCGCCTATCTGCTGTGCGCCTCAGGGCTGCTCGAAAGCAAGGCCGGTGCAGCGCTGCATCGGCGAGGCGGGCAGGACAGCCACGACCCGCAACTGGGCGACGGTCCTGAAGCTGCAGGCACTGGCACTTTCGACCAGCGCCTGAGCCTGCGACACTGACGGCAGCTGTCCAGGCGAGGCCCAGCCACTCATGATGATCCGAGCGTGCAAGTCCAAGATCCATCGCGCGACCGTGACCCGGGCCGACCTCGATCCGAAGATCGTCATCGTCGAGGGCGACGATAACGCCAGGAAGTTGACGGACCGGAACCAGAAGTTCCGGCTGCTTGCCCACAGCAAAGTGAGGAACGCTCCGCGCAAGAGGGTCTGAACGGGATGCAACCGAGGTTCTTCCCCAGGTCCGCGGATTTCCGTCGCTGGCTCGAACGGAACGCGGCCACGACCAGCGATCTGGTCGTCGGGTTCCACAAGGTCGGCTCGGGCCGCCCGAGCATGAGCTGGCCGGACTCTGTCGATGAAGCGCTCTGCTTCGGCTGGATCGACGGTGTCCGTAAGCGGATCGACGACCAGTCGTACCTGATCCGGTTCGCTCCACGCAAGCAATTCGATCTGGAGTGCCGTGAACGTCGCGAAAGTCGAGAAGACTGATCGCGCAGGGTCGGATGCAGCCCGCAGGTCTTGCGGCGTACCAGTGCCGCACCGAGGGCGGACGGGCAGTCTATTCCTACGAGCAGGTTAACGATGCGCAACTCACGGACGAGGAACGAGGTTGTTCCGGCGCGACCGGGCCGCCTGGAACTACTTCGAGTCGGCTCCGACGGGTTATCGTCGGACCGTACTATACCGGATCGTGCCGCAAGGCGACCCGAGACTCGGGCGCGCCGTCTCGATCAGTTGATTGCAGCGTGTGCCGCGGGAAAGCGCCTGTAGTTAGGGATGGCGCCCCGGGTTAGATATGCTGCGTGAATCTGGTTGCGAGCAGGGCCTGACCAGGGGGTCGTCATGTTGCTTGGATTGCGCACCACGGTGTATCCGGTCCAGGACCTCGCGGCGGCGAGGTCCTGGTATACGAAGGTGATTGGGCACGCGCCGTATTTCGATCAGCCGTTCTACGTGGGCTTCGACGTCGGCGGATTCGAACTGGGCCTCGTGCCAGATGGAGTGCCCGGCACGGCGGGTCCACAATCGCTCTGGGGCGTGGCGAGTGCCGTCGACTCGCTGGCCAGGTTGGTCGATCTCGGCGCCGAGGTACTGGACCCGGTGCAGGACGTCGGCGAGGGGATCCGCGTCGCGGCGGTCCGGGATCCGTTCGGCAACCGGCTCGGCATCATCGAGAATCCGCATTTCAAGCCGGGTTCCGTCCCCTGATGCCGTAGCAGGCGTCCGCAAGCGAGGAGACCAACCGATGAAGGTGTGTCGCCAACCAGTACTGACGGCGGTCATGTCGCTTGCGATGACGCTGTCCGCCGGTGCCGCAGAGCCGCAGTTCGAACACTTGGCCTGGCTCGCCGGCTGCTGGAAGAGCCCAGTCGGTGAACCCGGCACGGTCGAGCAGTGGACACCTCTTGCGGGCGGAACGATGCTGGGTTTGAGCCGCACGGTCGACGGCGGCACAACGGTCATGTACGAGTTCATGCGCATTGCACGCGACGACTCGGGTCGCCTCAGCTTCTTCGCGCAACCGCGGGGCGTGGCACCTGCCGTATTTCCGGCCATCCGCACTACCCCGACCGAGGTCGTCTTCGAGAATGCGGCACACGACTTCCCGCAGCGCATCGTCTATCGTTTCGAGGCGCCGGCGACCTTGCGCGCGCACATCGAAGGCACGATCGACGGCAAGTCCCGGCGGGAGGACTTCCACTTCGTGCGTGGCAGCTGTGAATCGAACTGATACCAGGCGCAACGGCAGGGGAGCGGCGGGATGAACTGGCTGGCACGCCGGACCGCTGCGCGGCGACGCAGCGTCGGCAAATACGACGCAGTCGAAGCCCGGACGTACGGCGAGACGCAGGGGCTTGGCTGGCTTACGGCCGACGAAGAAAGCGCTTACCTCACCGACTTGAGCCGGGTCGTGCATCTCGCGCCCGGCGCGAACGTCCTCGACATCGGCGCCGGCACCGGCGTGATGTGCTCGATGCTGCGACGCCTGCCGGGTATCGAACTCACTGCGCTCGAACCCTCAGCAGCGATGCTGGCCATTCTGCAGGCAAAGCCCGAACTCGCAAACGTTAGAGCGATCAATGGGTTCTGCGACGAACCTCAGGACCATGATCGATTCGAGGCTGCGCAGTTCGACGCCGTCGTGTCGCGGCAGGTCGTGAATGGGCTCTTCGATCCGCTGCTCGCGTTCCGTCATTGGCATCGCTGGCTGAAGCCCGCAGGCGCCGTCATCGTCGTCGACGGACTCTACGGACGCGACGGCTGGGTCGGTCGCTGGGAGGAGGAAGTCGATGCGTTGCCGCTCGCGGCATCGCAGTCGATGGCGTCGACACCCTACCTGCTCGAAGCGTGCGGGTTCCACATTGAAGTCGTGGAGCGCATGGCGACGGTGAACGCCTTGCCGACGACGCGCACCCCGCGCTACGTCGTCGTCGCGCGCAAGACGACGCGCTGACTGTGATCGAGGCGCCGATTCGGCGTCGCCAGGGTCGATCGAGCGCACTCACTGTTCGATTCTTGCCTCACGAGCGTTTCTGCGGCGCTGTGACGCGCGCAGAACGCAACCCGCAGCGTGCACCCGCGCACGTCGCCAGGACGCTCTACGTCGCTGAGAATTCGTTTCAAGGGAAGAGGATCGAGTCGACGATCTCGATCCAGTGCCTGACCGGCACGGTGCTTGCCTGACGCAGGTGCTCGAGGCAACCGATGTTGGCGGTCGCGATCGCTGCCGGTTGGTCGCCGAGCAGAGAGGCGAGCTTGCGCGTGCGCAGCTCGCGCGCGAGTTCGGGTTGCAGGATCGAGTACGTACCTGCCGAGCCACAGCAGAGAGTCGGGTTACGCGTGGCCACGAGTTCGCAGCCGGCGGCACGCAGCAGCGCTTCCACCTTGCCCGCCGTCGATGATCGCTGACCATGCTGCAGCGAGCAGGGCGCCTGCCAGGCGACACGGACCGGCTCGAGCGACACGCTCCTGGCCTTGCTGATGGCGGCAACAGCGCCTTCGAGTGCCGCCGTATCTACGACTTCGCAGAGGTCGCGCGTCGCGGCACTTATCCGTGCGGCAGTCCCTGCGATCGAGTGGTCCGCGTGACGGAGCAGGTGTCCGTAGTCCTTCGCGAACGTGCCGCAGCCGCTGGCAGTGCTGACGATCGCCTCGCAACCTCCGTCCAGCAGCCGCTCGCTCGCCGTGACGTTCCGGCGCACCTGGTCCAATGCGGCGCCGGTTCGCCCGACGTGGTGTTCCATCGCACCGCAGCAGCCGACATCGCGGGCCGCGACCAGCGAAATGCCGAGATGGTCCAGCACGCGTGCCGCCGCCGCATTGATCTGCGGCGCAAGTCCCGGCTGCACGCAGCCTTCAAGCACTGCCATGCGGCGGGCATGCCGTGGCGTCGGCCAGGCAAGCACGTCGCGCGTCGCCGTCCGGTCGCGTGCCTTTGCCGGCACCACGGCCTTGAGAGCGGCCGGCAGACACGGGCGCAGCGCCTGGCCGATTCGCACCAGCGCCGTGAACAGTTCGCGCCGGGTGGTGACCTTGGCCAGCACAAGACGGACGAACCGCGTGCCCGGGTCGCGCGACGACGGCGGATCGAGTTCGATGAATTCGCGGCCGAGGTCGGCAAGCCTGCCGTACTGCATGCCCGACGGGCAGGCGGTCTCGCAGGCGCGGCAGGTCAGGCAGCGGTCGAGGTGAGTGCGTGCGGTTTCGGTCGCCCCGCCATGTTCGAGCATCTCCTTGATCAGGTAGATGCGACCCCGCGGGCTGTCGAGTTCGCTGCCGGTGATGCGGTAGGTCGGGCAGGCGGGCAGGCAAAAGCCGCAGTGCACGCAGTTGCGCAGCAGGTCGCGTGCCTCCTCTGCGAGCGGCGAGTCGGCGAGCGAGTCGGTGGGCCTGGTATGCATCGTCGTGGTCTCAGAGGTCCGCGTACATCCGGCCCGGATTCAGGATGCCGGCCGGATCGAATACGCGCTTCACGGCGCGATGCAGGTCGAGTAGCGGCGCTGGCAGCGGCGCGAAGACTTCGCCGGTCACGCCGACTGTTGCGTCGTCGCGACGGAAGAGGGTGGCATGACCGCCCGCTGTCCGCGTGACCAGGTCGATCGTCTGCCGTTCGACGCCGTTGAGCCAGGCCTGTGCTCCGTTCCATTCGAACGCGACCCGATCGGCCTGGAGCAACGCAGCGCCTGCCGCCGTCGCTGGCAGCGAGAGTCGCCAGAGCGGGTGCGCCGAGGCGAAGTACGCATGGGTCTGTTCGCGAACGCTGTGCCAGAGCACGGCGGCAGCTGACTCGTCCAGCAGGTCGCCGCCGATCGTCGGCACGACTTCGTCCAGGCCCGACGGCGAGCCTTCCAGGCGGACATACAGTTCGCCGGTGCTCCAGAAACTGCCGGTGAGCGGGACGCCGCGTTGAGCTGCAGCACCTAGCAGGTCGATGGCGCCCTGCGCGGCGATGTGCCGCCGCAGCGTCCGGGTACTGCGGGCGACCGGCAGCACCTTGAGCGACACGTCGAGCAACACGCCGAGGATGCCGAGGGATCCTGCGAGCAGGCGCGAGACGTCGTAGCCGGCGACGTTCTTCATGACTTCGCCGCCGAACTTGAGCACGCGGCCGTCGCCGGTCAGCAGCCGGGCGCCGAGAATGAAATCTCGCACCGGGCCCCGGGCGACCCGCGCGGGACCGGCGAGTCCAGCGGCCACCGTGCCGCCCAGCGTGGCCAACGACCCGAACGACGGCGGTTCGAATGGCAGTCGCTGCCCGTGTCGAGCAAGCAGCGCCTCGATGTCGGCGAGCAACGTGCCGCCGCGCGCGGTGATCACGAGCTCGGCCGGGTCGTAACGCAGGACGCCGTGATGACCAGCCAGCGCGAGCGTCTCGCCTGCGACCGGCCGTCCATAGAAGCGCTTGGTGTCGCCGCCGACGATCCGCAACGGTGCCTTTGCATGCGATGCCGCACGCACGCGCTCGACCAGCGCGTCGGTGTGGTCCTGCCCCGGGGGCGTATCGATCAACGCCATGCCGGTCAGAACCTCGGCAAGTGCGAATGCGGCAACTGGCCGCCGTGCACCCGCAGGGCGCCATAATCGGCGCAGCGGGCGAGAGTGGGCACTGCCTTGCCGGGATTGAGCAGACCCGCGGGATCGAAGGCGAGCTTCAGTGCGTGGAAGGTTGCGAGCTCGGCGGCACCGAACTGCGAACACATCGGCCCGAGCTTCTCGACGCCGACGCCGTGCTCCCCCGTAACGGTACCGCCAACGGCGACGCAGGCTTCGAGGATGTCGGCGCCGAAGCGTTCGGCTCGTTCCAGTTCGCCGTCCTTGCCGGCGTCGAACAGGATCAGCGGGTGCAGGTTGCCGTCGCCCGCGTGAAAGACGTTGGCCACGTCGAGGCGATAGAACGTCGACAGCGTGGCGATCTGCGCCAGCACGTCCGCCAGGTGACGGCGGGGGATCGTGCCGTCCATGCAGTAGTAGTCGGGGGCGAGGCGACCTACCGCAGGAAAGGCCGACTTGCGGCCCGACCACATGCGTTGGCGCTCCCCGGCGTCCCTGGCGACGCGCACGCTCGTTGCTCCGGCGGCTTCGAGCAAGGCACGGGCGCGGCCGAGTTCGTCGTCGACGTCGGCGGGCAGTCCATCGACTTCGCAGAGCAACAGTGCCTGCGCATCCAGCGGATAGCCGCAGCGCGCGAACGCCTCTGCCGCCCTGATCGCGGGCGCGTCCATCATTTCGAGTCCGGCAGGGATGATGCCGGCGGCGATCACCTGGCTGACGGCACTGGCGCAACGGCCCACGTGATCGAACGCCGCCAGCAGCAGTTCGACGCGGCGGGGAATCGGCAGCAACCGCACAGTCACTTCGACCACGACGCCCAGCAACCCTTCCGAGCCGATCACGGCGGCCAGCAGGTTGAGGCCCGGTGCATCACCCGTCTCGCTGCCCAGCGTAAGCAGTTCGCCCTCCATGGTGACGAGTTTCACTGCGAGGACGTTGTGCACGGTCAGCCCGTACTTGAGGCAATGCACGCCGCCCGAATTCTCGGCGACGTTGCCGCCGACCGAGCACGCGACCTGCGAGGAAGGATCCGGCGCGTAGTACATGCCATAAGGCGCTGCCGCTTCGGACACCGCGAGGTTCGTGACGCCGGGCTGCACGCGTGCGAGACCGCGGCGCGGATCGACTTCCAGGATTTCGTCGAGCCGCGACAGCACGAGCAGCAGCCCGCCCGCGACCGGCAGCGCGCCGCCCGAGAGTCCGGTGCCCGAGCCGCGTGCAACCACTGGCACCGAATACCGATGACAGGCGCGGACGATCTGCTGGACCTGCTCGACGCTCGTCGGCAGCGCGACCAGGTCGGGCGGGTGGCGGTAGGCAGTGAGGGCGTCGCATTCGTAGGCGACGCAGGCTTCAGGAGTAGAGAGCAGGCCCGGTCCGAGAACCGAGCCGAGTTCGCGCAACAGGCCTGCGTCAACGGCCACTGGGCCGCAGGGTCTGCACGCCGGCGTCCGTGCCGATCACGAGCACGTCCGCGCCGCGTTGCGCGAACAGGCCGTTGGTGACCACGCCGGGAATCTGGTTGATCGCACGCTCGAGGCCGACCGGGTCGACGATGTCGAGACCGCGGACGTCG
This sequence comes from uncultured Pseudomonadota bacterium, assembly GCA_963748985.1. Taxonomy (GTDB): domain Bacteria; phylum Pseudomonadota; class Gammaproteobacteria; order Steroidobacterales; family Steroidobacteraceae; genus RPQJ01. The sequence continues at coordinate 154,200 of CAVVKQ010000011.1, read as the reverse complement.
AGGATGTCGCACCCGTTGTCAGTCACCGTGCCCTGGCGCCAGACCGGCTGGCCGCCGAGTCGAACCAGTTCCCGTGCGACGTAGGCGCGCGCCATCGGGATGACTTCGACTGGTAAGGGAAACTTTCCCAGGCGCTCCACCAGCTTCGCCTCGTCCACGATGCAGACGAAGGTGCGTGCAGCCGCCGCGACGATCTTTTCGCGGGTGAGGGCGGCGCCGCCGCCCTTGATCAGGTGCATGCCGCGGGTCGCCTCGTCGGCACCGTCGACGTAGACCTCGAGGCCTGCGACCGAATTCAGGTCGAGGACCGGGATGCCATGACCCGCGAGGCGGCGTGAGCTGGCCTCGGAACTGGAGACCGCGCCCGAGATGCGGCTCGGCATGCCGGCCAGCGCGTCGATGAAGAAATTGACGGTGGAACCGGTGCCCACGCCGATGATGGCTCCCGGCTGGATGTATTCGAGCGCGGCTGCCGCGGCTCGCTGCTTCTTCTGGTCCTGGTTCATCGTTGCTTTCCCGACCCCTGAAACAACTGTGCCCGCTTTCGCGGGCACAGTCGTCGTTTCGGATTCGGCGGCGTCTATCTTTCGAAGGAACGCCGCCTCATCTTCAAGCGACCTTACTTCTTCTTCGCGGCCTTTTTCTTGGTGGCCTTCTTCTTGGTCGCCTTCTTTGCCTTTGCTGCCATGATCAATTCTCCATGTCGGGTTAGTCCCGGGCCGAGTATTTACAGAATTAAAAAAAGAAATGCAATAGTCACGTCACGATTTCTTTGAACGCGTTCTCAGGCCGGCGGTCGACTTCGTCGCTCGCGCCGAGGCGACGGCAGGTCGCAACGCGACGATGCAACACCACTCTTCGGCAGTGAGCGGCGTCACCGAAAGACGATTGCCGCGTTTCAGGATCAACATCTCGCGCAACGCGCCCGCTGCGTGCTCGCGCAGTTCCGGCAGCGTAATTACAGGCTCAAATCGCTTTTCGAGTTGCACGTCGACGCTGCACCAGCGCGGTGCTTCACGCGTGCTCCCGGCATCGTAGTACTCGCTCTTCGCATCGAACTGCGTCGGGTCGGGATACGCCTCGCGCACGATCTTCACGACGCCCGCGACGCCCGGAACCTCGCAGCTCGAGTGATAAAAAAAAGCGCGGTCACCTTTCCGGAAATCGTCCCGAAGCATGTTCCGCGCCTGGTAGTTGCGCACGCCTTCCCACCCCGTCGTGCGACGTGGAGCGCTCGCAAGGGCATCGATTCCGAACACGTCGGGTTCCGATTTCAGCAGCCAGTAGTGCATGCGATTCTGGATCTTCAGGGTGTGTGAGGAGGGAAGCGGAGGATGCCGCGCTCGGTGACGACGAGGTCGAGAGCGACGTCCCAGGACGCTGGTTCGAGTCGATCGACCTGCTGCAACGAGTACGCGATACCGATCAGGCGCGGACGGCGGAACGGTTGCGTGCGATCGAGCCGCGGACGCAGCGCGCGGTCGTAGAAGCCCGCGCCCATGCCGAGGCGATGGCCCTGCGGGTCGAAACCGACGAGCGGAACCAGGATCGAGTCGAGGTGGCGGACCGGGATGCGTCCGCGTGAACCGTGCAGCGGTTCGGCGATACCGAACATGTTCCCGCGCACCGCTGCGCCGGCCTCGAGCGGGACGAAGGCCATCCGGCTGTCACGACGACTGACGATGTGCGGCACGTAGATGCGGACTCCGCGCTGCCGTGCGGTGCCGAAACAGGGGCGCAGGTCGACTTCGCCCGGCATGCTGAGGAACGCGGCGACACGCCGGCCGCGCTGCCAGACGCCGAGCCGATGCAGCGAAGCGTAGATCGCCCGGTCGTAGACGCGGCGTTCGGCGTCAGGAATCGCGCGACGCCCCGCGCGCAGCTGCCGGCGCAGCTCGCGAAGAGTCATCGTCGAGTGGAAGGGAGAGGCGCCACCCGCCTGTGCCGTCACAGACCATTGCTCTCGACAAGAGCAATATTTGGGGAGGGCCGCGGCACTTAAGGCTTCCCGCTCGAGGCGGACTTGCACAATGTTGCCGACTGACCGTTCCCCGGGGTATTTACATTAAGGTCGAGAGGTAACCCGGCCCGTGTCGAACACCGCAGGCGGCGCCAAATCGTCGAAGGTTCGGACTGCTGCGAACCCTCAGAGTTCAAGTTGCTGGCCTTTCGCGAGTGCGGTTTCCACTCGCTCACGCAGGGACTTCAGGCGCGCGCCGAGATCGCCCTCGACGACCGTGCCGTGCTTGCGCACTTTGATCAGTTCGTTGGCCAGGTTGAGCGCGGCAATGACCGCGATGCGGTCGAGGCCGACGACTTTCCCGGAATCACGGATCTCGCGCATCTTGCCGTCGAGGTACTCCGCGGAGTCGAGCAGGTCGGAGCGTTCTTCGGCAGGGCAGGCCACCTGGTACTCGCGATCGAGCAGGCGGACGCTGACGCGGGAAACGCGGTCTTCGCTCATCAACCCTGCTCCATCGCCTTGAGGCGGCCGATCATTGCCTCGACCCGTGCGCGCACCTGCTCGTTCTTCTGCAGGAGATTGGCGCGCTCGCTGATCAGGGTGTCCTGACGCTGACGCAGGGCACGGTTCTCTTCCTTGAGCTGGTTGACCGTAGCCACCAGCTCGTCGAGGCGGCGTTCGATGCGTCGGAGTTCGACGTCGACGGCGGATCGGGCAGCGGGTTCGTTCATGGAATTCACTATAGTTGGCGCACCCCGGGGAATCAATTTGAACTGGCCGACCTGGGACCGGTTGCGCGGTACGGATGGTACGATACGCGCAATGTCGGCACCGATTGCTTTCGACGAAGTCGCGCAGGCCTTGACGGCCGGCGGTTCCACTGTCCACGCTGCCGAGGCGCACGGCTGTCTGTGCGGCGCCCTGTGCGCACGGCGCATCTACCTGCCCGCGGAATGGCTCGAAGAGTTGCTTCCCGATGGGCCGGAGCCCGGCCCGACTGTCTCGGTCACGACGGCCGGTCCCCTGAAGTCGCTCTTCGACCAGAGTCGCGCCGTGCTGGAGGCGCGAGAGATGGAATTTGAGCCGCTGCTGCCTCCCGACGAAGCCGCGCTCGACGAGCGCGTGGATGCGCTCGGCGCCTGGGCGCAGGGGTTCCTTTACGGCTTCGGCGCAGCCGGGCCCTACAAGCCTGGGTCGCTGTCCACGGCAGTCGCCGAGGTCCTCACGGATTTCGCCGAAGTCGCGCGCGCTGGCGCCGTCGGCTCCGAAAGTGTCGAAATCGAGGAGGGGGCGCTCGCCGAACTGGTCGAGTTCGTCCGCGTCGGCGTGCAACTCGTCTATGACGAACTTGCCGACCTGCGTGCCGCCCAGACGACCTCAACGGCACGCCACTGATCCCGAACCGGTCGACTTCCCGAAGAGAATCCCGATCTCCCATGACCCTGCGCAAAGACGAATACGCGCGCCGCCGCAAACAGCTCATGAAGGTCATGGGCAAGGGCGCCATCGCCATCATCCCTGCGGCGCCTGAGCGCCAGCGCAACAGCGACGTCCATTACCACTATCGGCCGGACAGCGATTTCCACTATCTCACGGGCTTCAACGAACCCGAGGCGGTGGCGGTGCTGATTCCCGGTCGCGAGCAGGCCGAATACATCCTGTTCGTGCGCGACCGTGATCCCACCCGCGAAACCTGGGATGGTCGTCGCGCCGGTCCCGACGGGGCGGTGCGTGATTACGGCGCCGATGACGCTTTCCCGGTCGGCGACATCGACGACATTCTGCCGGGCCTGCTCGAGCGCTGCGGGCGCGTCTACTATTCGATGGGCGTGAACCTTGAGTTCGACCAGCGCGTGGTCGGCTGGGTGAATACGCTGCGGGGCCAGACCAAGCTCGGCATCCACAGCCCGCAGGAATTCGTCGCCCTCGAGCACCCGCTGCACGACATGCGGCTCTACAAGAGCCGCGCCGAGGCAGGGATCATGAAGCGTTCGGCGCAGATCGCGGTGGGCGCACACGTGCGGGCGATGCGGACCACCCGGCCCGGCGTCACCGAATACGAGGTGATGGCCGAACTGCTGCACGAGTTCCACCGGCACCAGGCCGACATCTCATACCACCCGATCGTGGGCGGCGGCGCGAACGGCTGCATCCTGCATTACCACGAGAACGCGGACACGCTGCGCGACGGCGACCTGCTGCTGATCGACGCCGGCTGTGAATTCGGCCTGTACGCGTCGGACATCACGCGTACCTTCCCGGTCAACGGTCGTTTCGCGCCGGCGCAGAAGGCGATCTACGACATCGTGCTCGAGGCGCAGGAAGCGGCGTTCGCCTGCATCAAGCCGGGCAACCACTGGAATGAGCCGCACGATGCGGCGGTTCGCGCCATCACGCAGGGCCTGGTCAGGGTCGGCCTGCTCAAGGGCCGTGTGCCGGCGTTGATCAAGGAAGAGGCGTACCGCAAGTTCTACATGCACCGCACCGGGCACTGGCTCGGCATGGACGTGCACGACGTCGGCGAATACAAGGTCGGCGCCGAATGGCGCGTCTTCGAGCCGGGCATGGCGCTGACGGTCGAACCAGGCATCTACATTCCGGCCGGCACCAGGGGCGTGCCGAAGCGCTGGTGGAACATCGGCGTGCGGATCGAGGACGATGTGCTCGTTACCGCCACTGGCTACGACCTGCTGACGTCGGGGCTGCCGCGCACGACGGCTGAGATCGAGCGCGTGATGGCGTCGGCCGCCTGACCGGGGAATGCCGTTGAGCACGACGCCTGCCGAATACGACCTCGCCATCGTCGGGGGTGGATTGGTGGGCGCCTCGCTGGCGTTGTCGCTCGCGCCGCTCGGGCTCCGCATCGCCCTGGTCGAAGCCGTACCGCCCGTGCAGGGCGAGCAGCACCCGAGTTTCGACGAACGCACGACGGCGCTCGCCAATGGCACCGTCCGTGCCTTCAAGACATTGGGCGTCTGGGCCGGCATGGAGCGTGAGGCCGCGCCGATCCGCAAGATTCACGTTTCCGACCAGGGCCGATTCGGCAGCGCGCGCATCGACGCAGCCGAGCAGGGGCTCGAGGCCCTGGGCTACGTCGTGCCGAACCGCGCGATCGGTGCGGCGCTGTGGCAAGGCCTGTCACATGCGCCCTCGGTCGAGGTGATCGCGCCAGCCAGGGTGACGGGCAGCGAACCGGAAGTCGCGAGTCGTGTCGTTCATTACGAGGTGGCGGGTGAGACGCGCTCGCTCAACGCCAGGCTGGTCGTGGCCGCCGACGGGATTCGCTCCCTGGTCCGCGACCAGGCGGGTATCGAAGCCGATCACATCGGCTACGAGCAGGTCGCAATCACGGCCGTCATGACCACGCAGCGCTTCCACGACTACGTCGCGTACGAGCGCTTCACCGAAGAAGGCCCGATCGCGATCCTGCCGCTGACCGATGGTCGCTGCGGCATGGTCTGGACGCGCAAGCCCGCCGAGGTCGAGCGGATGCTCGCTTTGTCGGACGACGAGTTCCTGCGCGAGTTCCAGGTGGCGTTTGGCTTCCGGCTCGGGCGCTTCCTGCGCATCGGTCAGCGCGCTTCATACAACCTCATGCTCTCGCGGGCCGACCGCCACGTCGCGCAGCGGCTCGCCGTCGTCGGCAATGCCGCGCAGGGCCTGCATCCGATCGCAGGGCAGGGTTTCAACCTGGGATTGCGCGACGCGATGAGCCTCGCCGAAGTCATCGCCGACTGGCGCATCGCCGGCACGATGGATCCGGGTGATGCGGACCTGCTGCAGGACTATGCCGACTGGCGCGAGACCGATCGCCGCCGCATCGTCGCCTTCACCGATGGTCTCGTGCGTCTCTTCGCGACGCCGTTGGGTGTGCTGCGGAGCCTGCGCACTCTCGGTATCCTGGCCTTCGACGTGCTGCCGCCCGCCAAGTCCGCGCTCGCACGATTGAGCGTGGGAGCGGCTGAGCGCGTGCCGCGGCTGGCCCGCGGCGTACCCCTCGCCGGAATCCGCTGAGCATGGCCACGTCGCGCCGCAAATTCGATTTCGACATGGTCATCATCGGCAGCGGCATGGTCGGCACCTGCCTCGCCGCTCTCCTGGCGCGTGAAGATGCGCTCGCCGGCTGGAAGATCGCGCTGGTGGACCCGGTCCCACCGCGCAAGCCGGACGATCGCGCAATGGACCTGCGCGTGTCGGCGCTGTCACGAGCGTCCGAGCGCATCCTGACCGCGGCCCGCGCATGGGACGTCATTGCGCCGCATGCGTCGCCGTACAGCGACATGGTCGTCTGGGACGCGGCGAGCACGCCAGACCGCCCGGACGCGCTGAAGTTTTCTGCGGCCGAGACCGCGGAACCCAATCTCGGCCACATTGTCGAGAACCTGCGCGTGCAGTGGGCGCTGCACGAGTCGCCGCTGCTGCGCGGCGTGACTGAGGTGCGCAGTGCGCTTGCCGGCCTGGAGTTCGATGAAAGCTCGGCACGCGTGACGCTCGAGGATGGTCGACGGCTCGCGTGCCAGATCGTGATCGGCGCGGATGGCAGCCAGTCCGTCGCACGCCAGCTTGCCGGCATCGGCCGGTCGGGGTGGGTATACGACCAGACGGCGGTCGTAGCGCACCTGCACACCGAGAAAGCGCATCGAGAGACAGCCTGGCAACGCTTCCTGCCAAACGGTCCGCTCGCGTTCCTGCCGCTAAAGGACGGTCGCGTGTCGCTCGTGTGGAGCACGACGCCGGACGAAGCCGCGTCATTGCAGGCATCGAGCGAGGCAGAGTTCAGCGAACGGGTCTCGATCGCCAGCGACCACGTGCTCGGCAAGGTGACGCTTGCGAGCGGCCGCGCCGGGTTCCCGCTCGCGCTGTGGCATGCGCGGGCCTATGTGCAGCCCCGACTCGCGCTGGTGGGTGATGCGGCCCACACGATCCATCCGCTGGCAGGGCAGGGCGTGAACCTCGGGTTCCTCGACTGCGCGAGCCTCGTGCAGGTGCTCGCCGAAGCGTCCGCCAAGGGCGAAGAGCTGCATGGCTTGCGCGTGCTGCGCCGCTATGAACGCTGGCGCCGGAGCGAGAACGCGGTCGTCATGGGTGTCTGTGACACGATCAACCGGCTCTTCACCGAAAAGAGCGTGGCAATCGCGGGCCTGCGGCGCTTCGGCATGTCGATGGTGACGAGCCAGCCTTACCTTCGCCGCACGCTGGTCGAACGTGCTCTCGGCGTGGGCGGCGATGTGCCGCAACTCGCACGGCGGACGGCTGCGACGAATTAACCCTGGCGGGCCGCCCGGCCTGTGGAGCCTCGCGATGCAGAACCAGGACTGGCCGGACACGCTCTTTACGCAGTCGCCGCCGGGCCTCGGCAACCAGTTCGACGATGATCCGCTGCTGGGTTCGTGGATCAAGCGCATGCTGCCCGCGCCGATCGTGGCGGAGTTGCGCGGCGAATTGCGCGAGCTCGGCGCCCTCGCCGGCGGCGACCTGTACCGGTTGCAGCAGGCTGATCTCGCCAATGAGCCGGTGCTCACGCAATGGGATCCCTGGGGCAAGCGCATCGATGAAGTCGTGGTGTCGCCGCTGTGGCGCGAGGCCGAACGCCTTGCCGCCAGGCATGGCCTGGTCGCGACCGGGTACGAGTCGGCGATGGGTCGCCATGCTCGTATCGCGCAGTTCCTCAAGGTCTACCTGTTCCACCCGTCGACCGATGTGTACACCTGCCCGCTGGCAATGACGGATGGCGCCGCGCGCTGCCTGCTGGACTCGGGTAACCACGAGCTGATCGATCGCGCGTTGCCGCATCTCACCTCGCGTGACCCCGCGACGTTCTGGACCAGCGGCCAGTGGATGACCGAGACCACCGGCGGGTCCGACGTCGGCCGGTCCGAAACGCGGGCGGTACCGGACGACGAGGGCGGCTGGCGCCTGTATGGCCGCAAATGGTTCACGTCGGCCGTCACTTCGCAGATGGCGCTCACGCTCGCCCGGCCCGAAGGCAATCCGCCGGGCGGCAAGGGCCTGGCGATGTACTACATAGAGATTCGCGACCTGGACGGCAAGCTGAACGGCATCCGCGTCGACCGGCTGAAGGACAAGCTTGGCACGCGCAAGGTGCCGACGGCCGAGTTGCTGCTCGAGGGCACGCGCGCGACTCTGGTCGGCCCGCCATTGAATGGCACCCGCTCGATCGAGCCGATGCTCGGCGTCACGCGGATGTGGAACAGTGTCTGCGCAGTCTCGTTCATGCGTCGTGGCCTGTCGTTGGCCCGGTCTTACGCCAGGGAGCGCAAGGCGTTCGGCCAGCCGCTCGAACAGTTGCCGCTGCATGCCGACACGCTGGCAGGGCTCGAGGCGGAGACCTGGGGCGCCTTCCTGATGACGTTCCTGCTGGTCGAGCTGAACGGCCGGATCGAGCGCAACGAGATCGACGACCAGCAGCGTGCCCTGCTGCGGCTCATGACTCCGCTGACCAAGCTGATCACGGGCAAGCAGGCCGTGGCAGTCGTGACCGAAGTGATCGAGAGTTTCGGCGGGGCGGGCTATGTCGAGAACACCGGCTTGCCGCAGTTGCTGCGCGACACGCACGTGCTGCCGATCTGGGAAGGCACCACCAACGTACTGTCACTCGATGCGCTGCTGCGCAGCGACCTCCATTCGGGGCTGGCGGCACTGATGGCGCGGGCATCCGCGTGCCTGCGAACCGTTTCGGAGCCGCGCATGGTCGCCGCCACGCAACAGGCGCTCGGTGCGCTGGAACGCGTGGCGCTGGTGCTTGAAAGCGGGCAGGAGCCCGAAGTGCTGCAGGCCGGCGCACGGCGACTCGCGATGACGCTCGCACGGGCACTGCAGCTGACATTGCTGTGCGAACACGCCCAGTGGATGATCGATCATGGCGGCGACCGTCGCGGTTACGCTGCCGCGATGCGGTTTGCGCGGCAGCCGGTCGACCTGATGACGGAAGTGGACCCGGAAGCGGATCGGTTGCTGCTCGGCTGACGCATACCTCTCCCACGTACGCATGTGAGAGGTCGCGTGCAACGCGGGTGATGGCCTGCCGCTGCAGGATCCGGGTGTCTTTCCGCGCTCCGGGTCTACCGCGCATCGTGAATCGCGCGGAGGAACCGCACGATTCACGGCGAGCCTTGCTCGAACGGGCGCGAGGCGATGGTGCCAGCGGTTGGTCGGAAAATAACGGTGCCGCCTCGCGCCTGCGTTCGAGCCGCGGCGTCCGACACGGAGCGCGAAAAGACACCCGGATCCTGTAGCGACAAGCCTTCACCCCGACCTCTCCCGCTCGCGCGGGAGAGAGAGTAAAAAGTGTCATCGCTGGTTCGGGGGAGACAGCCGATGATGACCGAAGCCTCGCCGGGTGACGCGCCAACCGATGCGCCCGTCGCCACAACAGCTGACGATAAGAACGTCCTGCCGTTCGTCGCGCCTTGCCGCACGCTCGGCACGTGGGAGCCGATTGGCTGGCTGCGACTTGCCTGGGGTGATTTCAAGACGGCGCCGCGCCAGAGTCTGACTTACGGTGCAGTCGTCGTCCTGCTGAGCTGGGCGCTTGCTTACATCGCCATCCGTTTCGGCGGTTACTTCGAGCTGCTGGCGCTGGTGTCGGGCTTCATCCTGGTTGCACCGCTGCTCGCGGTGGGCACCTATTCGATCAGCGACCAGATCGAACGCGGTCTCAAACCGTCGTTGCGGCGCTGTTTCATCGAAGAGCGGCGCGCCTTCGGCAACCTGATGGTCTTTGCGCTGGTCCTGATGATCGTGTTCCTGGTGTGGTGGCGTGCTGCGTCCGCCGTCCATATCTTCTTTCCGGTCGACATGACGACACCCGACTGGACCGACTATCTCCAGTTCCTCGGTATCGGCAGCTTGATCGGCTCGATCTTCGCGACGATCGTCTTTTCGGCCGCTGCGTTCTCGCTGCCGATGCTGGTGGATCGCGAGACCGATGCGGTCACCGCTGTCGTGACCAGCATCAACGCGGTGCTGCGCAACAAGCCGGCGATGGCCGTGTGGGCCGCGATGATCGTGCTCGCCGTGGCACCGGGATTTGCGCTGCTGTTGATCGGACGGGAGCGGGGCGCCGGGTTTGCACTCGTGATGGCCCTGCTTGGCATCACGCTGCCCCTGATCGGGCATGCGACGTGGCACGCCTACCGCGCGACGATCGACGCCTCGGCCTGGCCGAGGAACGAGCACCTCGACCCGTGAGTCGCGCGGCGCTCGTTCCTGCCTCAGGCGCTACGCAAGGTCGAAGCGATCCAGGTTCATGACCTTGTTCCAGGCCGCGACGAAGTCACGCACGAACGCCGGCTGTGCGTCGCTGCTTGCATAGACCTCTGCCAAGGCTCGGAGCTGGGAGTTCGAACCGAAGACAAGATCGACGACGGTACCCGCCCACTTGAGCTCACCCGTCTCCCGATCGCGACCCTCCAGCACGCCTTCCGCCGCGGCGGACTTCTGCCACTTCGTGCGCATGTCGAGCAGATTCACGAAGAAGTCATTGGTCAATGCGCCAGGCCGCCTGGTGAAGACGCCGTGCTTCGACTGACCGACGTTTGCATTCAAGGCGCGCAGGCCACCGATCAGGACCGTCATTTCGGGAGCGGTCAGTCGCAGCAGCTGCGCCTTGTCCACCAACAGTTCTGCGGCTGATCCCTCGAGCCCCTTGCGGACGTAGTTGCGGAACCCGTCCGCCTTCGGCTCCAGCACCGCGAACGAATCCACATCCGTCTGCGCCTGCGATGCGTCCGCGCGCCCCGGCGAGAAGGGAACCGTCGCGTCGTGGCCAGCCGACTTCGCCGCCGCTTCAACCGCTGCACAGCCGCCCAGCACGATCAGGTCCGCCAGCGAGACTTTCTTTCCGCCGGACTGCGCGTCATTGAAGTCCTTCCGGATTCCTTCCAGCTTCTGCAGGACCCGCGCCAGTTCGGCCGGCTGATTGGCTTCCCAATCCTTCTGCGGCGCGAGTCGGATGCGCGCGCCGTTGGCACCGCCGCGCTTGTCGCTGCCGCGGAACGTCGCCGCGGACGCCCAGGCCGTCGTCACCAGCTGGGAGACGGACAGACCGGACGCGAGGAGCGTGGTCTTCAGGGCGGCGATGTCCTGCTCGTCGACCAGCGGATGATCGACGGCGGGGATCGGGTCCTGCCAGATCTGCACTTCCTTCGGCACCAGCGGGCCCAGGTAGCGGGCAATGGGACCCATGTCGCGGTGGGTCAGCTTGAACCACGCGCGCGCGAAGGCGTCGGCGAACTCCTGCGGGTTCTTGTGGAAGCGCCGCGATATCTTCTCGTAGGCCGGGTCGAGGCGCAGCGACAGGTCGGCCGTGGTCATCATCGGCGGATGCTTCTGCGACGGATCGTGCGCGTCCGGAATCATATGCTCCGGCTTGACGTTCTTCGCCACCCACTGGTGGGCGCCGGCGGGGCTCCTGGTCAGCTCCCACTCGTAGCCGAACAACATGTCGAAGTAGCCGTTGTCCCACCTGGTGGGGTTGGGCTTCCAGGCGCCTTCGATGCCGCTGGTGGTGGTGTGAACACCCTTGCCGCTGCCGAACTCTGTTGATCCAGCCCAGACCCTGCTCTTCGATGCCGGCTGCTTCGGGCTCGGGGCCGACCAGCTTGGGGTCACCGGCGCCGTGGGCCTTGCCGAATGTGTGGCCGCCGGCCACCAGCGCCACGGTCTCTTCGTCGTTCATGGCCATGCGCGCGAAGGTTTCGCGAACGTCGCGGCCCGAGGCCACCGGATCCGGGTTGCCGTCCGGGCCTTCCGGGTTCACGTAGATCAGGCCCATCTGGACTGCAGCCAGCGGGTTCTCGAGCTGGCGCTCGCCGGAGTAACGGCTGTCGGGCTTGTCGCTGGTGGCCAGCCAGGTTTTCTCCATGCCCCAGTAAACGTCCGCTTCCGGCTCCCAGATGTCCTGACGACCGCCGGCGAATCCGAAGGTCTTGAATCCCATCGACTCCAGTGCGACGTTGCCGGCGAGGATCATCAGGTCGGCCCAGGAGATCTTGCGGCCGTACTTCTGCTTGAGCGGCCAGAGCAGGCGGCGCGCCTTGTCGAGGTTGCCGTTGTCCGGCCAGCTGTTCAGGGGAGCAAATCGCTGGTTGCCCGTGCCTGCGCCGCCGCGACCGTCGGAGGTGCGGTACGTGCCGGCACTGTGCCACGCCATGCGGATCATCAGGCCGCCGTAATGCCCCCAGTCAGCGGGCCACCAGTCCTGCGAATCCGTCATCAAGGCATGCAGGTCCCTGATCAGGGCATCCAGGTCGAGGCTTTTGAACTCTGCGGCGTAGTTGAACGCCTCGCCCATTGGGTCGGACCTGGTGGAATGCTGGTGAAGAATCCCGAGGTTCAGCTGATCGGGCCACCAGTGTGCGTTCGTTGGCGCACCTGCCACTGCGTGAGTGCGGGTTGTGCCCGGGAACGGGCACTTTGCTTCGGTGGACATGGTGATCTCCTTGGGTCTGCGGGAATTTCCTTTCTGCCGCAGTCTAGAGTTCGCGCCGCCGGGCGGGCAAAGTCATTTTCTGAATGGAATCGATCGTCCGCTCCTATGATCACGGGGCTGCGTCATACAGAACTGGCATAGCCCTCGGTCGGGCCGTATTGCAGTCGCATCCATACCGCGCGGATACTTATCCTGGCCGACTGGATCTGGGTCCGGCGTCGGTGACTCGGTCGCCGCATCCGGGAGGCCGCGGAATGAGCGACTTCAGGCCTGAACCATCCGCGGAACCATGCGGGTCCGACGTGCCCATTGCCCGAGTGACGGCGGTCGACCGGAGCCGCTATCTCATCCGCGACGAGCAAGGCGAGACACCTGCCGAGCTGACGGGCAAATTCCTGCACGCTGCGCGAACTTCAGTCGACCTTCCCTGCGTGGGGGATTGGGTTTGCGTCCGCTATCTGGATTCACGAACTCACGCGACGATTCATGACGTGCTTCCGCGCAAGTCGTTTCTGCGGCGGAAAGCCCCGGGCCAGGTTATCGAATTCCAGATGATCGCTGCCAACATCGACGTAGCATTCGTCATCCAGGCATGTCACTTCGATTTCAACATGCGCCGACTCGAGCGCTACCTGGTGATCGTGCGTGAGGGGCACATCGAGCCCGTGCTGCTGCTGACCAAGACGGACCTGGTCAGCCCGGAAGAGTTGGAACACCTGGTCGGCAGGATCCGCTTTGCGGGGATCGGCGCGAGAATAGTGACACTCAGTAATGTGACGGGCGAAGGCATCGATCAGGTTCGCGAGCTCCTGCAGCCCGGGAAGACCTACTGCCTTCTCGGCTCATCGGGCGTCGGCAAGACGACGCTCATCAATCAACTTGCGGCCGGCCCTGCGCTGGAAACCAGGGAAGTCAGCCACACGGGCGAGGGACGTCACACGACCACTCGCCGCCAGCTGATCGAGCTCAAGCAAGGGGCCCTGTTGATCGACATGCCTGGCATGCGCGAGCTGGGGATGCTCGGCGTCGGCGAGGGCATGGACGAAGCCTTCGCCGACATCAGTGAACTCACCAGGACCTGCCGGTTTACCGATTGCAGCCATGCCGGCGAGCCGGGTTGCGCCGTCCAAGCAGCAATCGCAAGGCACGAATTGAGTGAAGAGCGCCTGCAGAACTATCTGAAGCTCACGAAAGAATCGCAATTCAACGATCTGTCGTACGTCGAGCGGCGCAGGAAGGACAAGGCGTTCGGCCGCTTCGTGCATTCCGTCATGAAACACAAGAGCCGGCGGGACGACAGCTAGTACAGCGGATTCGAATCCGGCGCCCCGGCACGTCGGGCGGGCTGCGCACGAGGTTCAGGCGCGGCCGTAGGTCCGCTCGACGTAGTCCTCGACCAGTTGCTGGAATTCCTCGGCGATGCGTTCGCCCTTGAGCGTCGGGCCCTTCTCGCCGTCGATGTAGACCGGTGCCACCGGGCGCTCGCCCGTTCCAGGCAAGCTGATGCCCAGGTTGGCGTGTTTGCTCTCGCCAGGGCCGTTCACGACGCAGCCCATGACTGCAACCGTCATCTGCTCGACACCCGCGTAGCGCTTGCGCCAGTCGGGCATGCGATGCCGCAGGTGTGACTGGATGTCCTGCGCAAGTTGCTGGAAATATGTCGAGGTCGTGCGCCCGCAGCCGGGGCAGGCGATGACCATCGGCGTGAACGAACGCAGGCCCATGGTCTGCAGGATCTCCTGCGCGACGATCACTTCCTGCGTGCGGTCACCGTTGGGCTCGGGCGTGAGCGAGACGCGGATGGTGTCGCCAATGCCTTCCTGCAGCAGCACGGAGATGCCCGCCGTGGACGCCACGATGCCTTTGGAACCCATGCCGGCTTCGGTCAGGCCGAGGTGCAGCGCGTAATCGCAACGGCGCGCGATGTTGCGATAGACGCCAACCAGGTCCTGTACGCCACTGACCTTGCACGAGATCACGATGTGATCGTGCGGCAGGCCGATGTCTTCGGCGCGTGCAGCGCTTTCAAGCGCTGAGACCACCAGTGCCTCGCGCACCACGTCGTTCGCCTCGAGCGGCTGCGCCCGTTTCGAGTTCTCGTCCATCAGGCGCGTGAGCAGGTCCTGGTCGAGGCTGCCCCAGTTGACGCCGATGCGCACCGGCTTGTCGTAACGGCAGGCCGTCTCGACCATCTCGGTGAATTGTGGATCGCGTTTGCTGCCGCGACCGACGTTGCCCGGGTTGATGCGGTACTTCGCCAGTGCCTCGGCACAGCCAGGGTACTCACGCAGCAGCTTGTGCCCGTTGAAGTGGAAATCGCCCACGATCGGCACCGACACGCCGAGCTGCGCCAGCCGCTCGACGATGCGCGGCACCGCGGCGGCGGCTTCGTCCGTGTTGACGGTGACGCGCACGAGTTCGGACCCCGCGGTCGCGAGCGCACGGACCTGCAGCGCCGTGCCTTCGACGTCCGCTGTGTCGGTGTTGGTCATCGACTGCACGACGACCGGGTGACCGCCGCCGACCGTTACCGGACCGATGCGGACCGGCGTGCTCGGGCGACGGGCGATGGGGCTGCTCATGGCTGCGCGGCTTTCGTCGCCTCGATCCAGCGATGCACGTTGGCTTCGAGCACGTCGAGCGGGATCGCGCCGCTGCCGAGCACCACGTCATGGAACGCGCGAATGTCGAACTGGTCGCCCAGCCGGGCCGTTGCCTCGCCGCGAAGTTGCTTGATCTTCAGTTCGCCGATCTTGTACGCCAGCGCCTGGCCCGGGTTGCCGATGTAGCGGTCGATTTCGTTGATGATGTCGAGCTCGGTCTTTGCCGCATTCGCCTTGAAGTAGTCGATGGCCTGCTGCCGCGTCCAGTGCTTGTGATGCAGGCCGGTGTCGACGACCAGGCGCACGGCGCGCCACATCTCGTAGGTCAGCTGGCCGAACTTGTCGTACGGGTCATCGTAGAAACCCATTTCCTCGCCGAGGCTTTCGCTGTAGAGCGCCCAGCCTTCGACGAACGCCGTGGCCTCGAAGTCGCGGCGGAATTTCGGCAGCGTGCCGAGTTCCTGCGCCAGCGAAATCTGCAGGTGATGGCCCGGCACCGCCTCGTGAATCGTCAGCACGGGGATCTCGTACTTCGGGCGTTCCTCGGGTTTGTAGAGGTTCACGTAGTAGTACCCCGCGCGCTTGCCGTCCATTGCCGGGCCCTGGTAGTAGGCCGTCGTGGTGTCCGGTGCGACCTGCTCCGCGATCTGCCGCACGCCGTATGGCATGCGCGGCAGCTTGCCGAAGTACTGCGGCAGCTGCGGGTCCACGCGCTTCGCCATCGCCTCGTACGCCTGCAGCAGCTCCTTCGGGTCCGTGTAGCGGAATTTCGGGTCCGTGCGCAGGTAGGCCAGGAATTCGTCGAAGCTGCCCTTGAAGTCCGTCTTTGCAATGACCTGCATCATCTCGCCGCGGATGCGAGCGACTTCCTTGAGGCCGATCTCGTGGATCTCGTCCGGCGTCAGCGTGGTCGTCGTGTAGAAGCGTGCGAGCTCGGCATAGCGGGCCTCGCCCTTCGGCGTGTCCCACAGTCCGACTGTCTCGCGAGCCTGCGGCAGGTAATCGTCGACGACGTACTGCTTCAACTTCATGTACGACGGCACGACGGTCTTCGTGATCGCGTCGCGCGCAGCAGCCTGCAGGCGCGCCTGCTCAGCCGCCGGGATCGAATCCGGCATCTTCATGAACGCTTCGTAGAACGGGCTCTTCGCGGGGTCCGTGACGATCTGCTTGTCGAGCTGCGGTGGTACCCGCTGCATGATGATCTTCGGCGGCACCTGGCCGCGCTTTACGCCTTCGCGCATCAAGGCGATGTTCTGGTCGACGAGCGTGTCGACCGTGCCGATGCGGCTGAGCCACTGCTCGTAGTCCTTGACCGTCTTGAACACGACGACGTCCGCCATGCGGTGCATCGAAGCGAGTCCGCTGCGCTGCGAGAGCGGCGTGTACTGCGAGCCATAGTCGTAGGTGTCGATGTTCGCCTGGTACTGGCGGCGGAACAGGTCGCGGTTCAGCTGGTCCTCGGGGGTGAGATGCTGCGGGTCGATCTTTTCCAGCGCGGCGATGACCGCCTTGTCGCCCTCGTAGGAGGCCTGCAGGGCGGCCGGGGATCGATCCGGCCACTTGTCGTCGAAGCGGTGGTCGCCGATGTAGGTGGCGCCAACCGGGTTCTCGCGCAGGCCGCGCTCCCATTCGGCGTCGAAAAGCGCATGCAAGTCCTTGGCAGCGCTCGTTTTATCCTGCGCCTGGGAAAGGGCGGTCAAGGGCAGGGCGAGCAGCACCAGGAGGGTGGACAGGACCGGACGCATGCAGTGACCTCTCTATATAGAAGGACGCGATGTTCCGGTCCCGGGCGAGACTTGGCAAGGCGTTGCCGTTGCCCGAATGAAGCATGGATTGTCGGCAGACCCGGTCATCGAGGCATGGCAAAAACCAGGCACCCCGAGCGCGTTCCGAGCGGAGGCTTGCCGAGCCTGACAAGACCGGAGCTGAGCCGGGAACCTGGAAATTTGCCTGTGAGCCGAAAAAGTTAATGACTATCAATTAGTTAGCCATCGCTCGCGGTCGCGGCCTGCTGCCCGCAGAATGTGAATTTTCACACGAGCGTTGCGTAGCTGAGCGGATACAGGGGGAAGACACCAATGATTCGAAGCATTCTGGGAGGCATGGTGCTGGCCGTGTGCGGCACCATTACGTTTGCGGACACCGCTCCGGTGTCAAGCGCCGTCGTGCGTCCGTCGGAAGAAGAGACTGCGGTTCTCGCGGCAATGGACCGCTATCTGGCAGCGATTTCGGCGAGCGATCTCGGCGCGATGGCGTCGATGCAGACGCCGGACGGGATGAACTACCGGGCACGTGCGCTCGTGGGCGGGGGCATGGAGGTCGTGGGTAGGCCCAATTCCTACTGGGTTGATCCGGCGCGCAAGGATGGCCGCACCTACCGCGAGCGGTACTGGGCGCCGACCGTGCTGGTCCGGGGCAGCATCGCGATGGTCTGGGCGCCCTACGAGTTCTGGATCGATGGCAAGACCAGTCACTGTGGCGTCGACGTGTTCAGTTTCATCAAGGTCGGCGAAGCGTGGCACGTCGCAAACTCGATGTGGACCGTGGAACCGGACGCGTGTCCGGAGCTGCGGCCGTCGGATTCCGCGAGCATTCGCCCCGCAGACTAGGCGCTGCCGGGTCGTCGGTCACGGGCGGTGTCGTTGCAGTGTGCTACTGCGCGCAGTCGCCGATGCGGCGCGCGCGCAGCACTTCGTGCGTCTTCACGCCGTCCTCGGTCGAATCGACCGTGATGGTGTAAGCCTCGGCGCTGTCGACGGTCAGGACTGAGTCGGACTTGATCGTCATGCCGGCCATCTTGCAGGTCGCGGAGTAGCGGTAGGCCTTGCCGCTCTGCACCAGCGGCGTGAACTGGCAGCCGGCCTTCGCGAGCATCGCCCGTTGCGCCTTCTGGTCTGCGGTCGGGTCGGTGCAATCGGTGCGTGAAATATTTTCAGGTGTGGAGCCCGTCGGTGTCAGGGTTCGGTCGAACGTCCAGTTTCCCGGCTTGAAGGTGGGCCAGTCGGCGGCCACGGCGATCGAGAGCGAACCCATTAACAGTGCGGTGAGGGAGAACAGACGAATCGTCGGGCGAGTGAATGTCGTCGTCATGCGGGTGGCCTCCGAGATGGAGCATTCCTGGCAGCGCTGCGACTCTGCGCGCGGAACGGATTGCGACCTGCAGGAGTCGTCGCACCTGAAAACGCCCGCCAATTATCGCAAGTCGTTCAGTCGCGACGCGCAGTGCCCTGGCACGGCTGCGCGGTCGAGCCACTCAACGTGGAGTCGGTGGCGACTTCGCGAGGTTGTTTGACGCGTGAAAGCCAGACGTCGTGAGGATTCCAGCTCCACGGCGTGTAGCCGGCGATTCGACCAGCCTTTGCCGTGCGCTCGGCCTGGGCGGCGAGTGCGGCCGCTTTCACGGTGTCATTCCAGCTCATCGGCCAACTCATCGGTTTGCCTCGCGCGTTTCCTGTGTCGCGGGACGTCATCGATTGCCGTCCCCATCGACGCAACGATTATCCATCGGTCGTGAGCTCTGGCCAGTCACCAGAGTGTTTCCGTTTGGCGACAGGCAGAGGAAATGTGGACAATCACTCACGGCATGACGAACGAAGCGACGCGTCTCCCCGCTGGTGCAATGGCCGATACCGCAAACGAGTCGCGCTCCAGCCCGGCTCAATTCGGGATATCGTTACGACGGTCAGGAGGTTGCGGATCGCCGTCATTGCTCGGAGCAAGCTTTGTTGCGGCCCAGCGCCTGAGCTCGCGTACCTTGTCCGGTCCAGTGCGCGGGTTACGGATCAGGGTCTCGATGCTGCGCATGACCGCATCGACCTCCGAATGAGGCTCGTTCACGCCGGGCGTGGCGACGCGCCACAGGTCGATCCGGTGCTCGCAGCGCTCGCCGAACCGAAGCACGGCGTGGAACCAGCGTGGACGTCGCCAGTTCCCCAGCAGCAGGTCCAGCGCTGCCGCCGCGAGCGACACCGGGATCAGTGTGAGGTCCAGCACCGCCTCCATCCCCAGCTTGATCTGGAACACCACGACATCGCGCACTAGTCGCCAACGGGTTTCGTGGTCAGACTGATCGGGCATCGCCGTCCTCCGCGTGTTGTCATCTTCTAACTTATTTCTATCGCAGCGACTCGAGCGACGCTCCGTCTCCGGGGATTTCGGGATGACAGGAATGGTGGGAGTCAGCCCACCACTTCGTCCGGGTCCAACGGAAAGTTGCTCCTGATCCAGGCTCGCGTTTCCTTGTCCTGCTCCAGGACGATTTCGTTGCTCGAGCCGTAGGCGCATTCGAGCCAGGCGGCCTTGGTCACGGGTCTGCCGAGATTGCGCAGGTGCTCCGCGATCGGGTCGCCCTTCAGCCAGTGCGGGAGTTCGAGTTCAGGCATTCTTCAGTCCAGCAGCATGAGATCGCCTGGAATGGCGCATTGTCGCTTCGGCGTTGACGACACGCCAGCGAGCCGGAGCCGGGCGGCTTCAGGCGTAGCCACGGGGACACACGGAGATGGTGCCGCTCCCCTCCCTCTTCCACGGGAGAGGGGGTAGAATCCCCACACCCATCGCAAGGTCTGTCCGGAGAGAGATCCGAAAACAGGGGACGCTCACCTATTTCCATGTCCTTGATCACAGGGACCGCGAGAAATAGGTGAGCGTCCCCTGTTTTCGGATCCGCCGAAGGCGCAACCCGCCCGGAAACGCTCAGGCAAAACAACGGCAGCACCTGATGGGCTCTGGAGAGCGGTCCGCCTCGTTGCGGACCCACCGAAGGGGTGCGGCGTCGGCCAGGAGGCCGGTTCCCGATCTCTCAGGTCAAAGGACAGAGGGGCGGCAGGTCGTTTTCGAGCGGCGTGCCGCCTTTTTTTTTGGTCGCGACAAACGGCAAGGCCGGGACGGTATACAGAGCCATGGGATTGCGTACTCCGCTTTTCGATACCCACGTCGCGGCCGGGGCCCGCACCGTCGACTTCGGCGGCTGGGACATGCCCGTCAACTACGGCTCGCAGATCGAGGAGCACCACGCGGTGCGCCGCGACGCCGGCATGTTCGACGTATCGCACATGTGCGTGGTCGACCTGCGCGGCGACCACGTGCGCGACTATCTGCGCCACCTGCTCGCGAACGACGTCGCGAAGCTGACGCAGCCCGGCAAGGCGCTGTACTCCTGCATGCTGCGGGACCACGGCGGCGTGATCGACGACCTGATCGTCTACTACATGAACGACCACTGGTACCGCATGGTCGTGAACGCCGGCACGCGCGACAAGGACCTCGAGTGGCTGCGCCAGGTAGCCGCCGACTACGGCGTGACGGTCGAGCCGCGCACCGAGCTTGCAATGATTGCCGTGCAGGGCCCTAACGCGCGCGCCAAGGCCGCCAGCGTCATGCCTCCGGAGATCGCGCAGCGTGCGCTCGAAATCGGGCCGTTCTTTGGCATCGATGCCGGCAGCCTCTTCGTCGCGCGCACCGGCTACACCGGCGAAGACGGCTTCGAAATCATGCTGCCGGCCGAACACGCCGTGGCGCTGTGGCAGGGGCTGCGCGTGGCTGGCGTCGCGCCTTGCGGACTCGGCGCGCGTGACACGCTGCGCCTCGAGGCCGGCATGAACCTCTACGGCAACGACATGGACGAGACCACGTCGCCGCTCGAGTCCGGCCTCAACTGGACGGTCGCCTGGGAACCGCAGGACCGCGATTTCATCGGCCGCGGCGCGCTCGCCGCGCAGAAGGCGAGTGGCGATACCCGCAAGCTCGTCGGACTGCTGGTCGAGGACCGCGCTGTGCTGCGTTCGCACCAGAAAGTGATCGTCGCCGCGGTTGGTGAGGGCGAAGTCACCAGCGGAACGTTCTCGCCGACTTTGCAGCGCTCCATCGGCTTTGCGCGCGTGCCGGCGAAGACCGGCGATCGCTGCGAGGTCGAGATCCGCGGCAAGCTCGTCGCGGCGCGGGTCGTGCGCCCGCCGTTCGTGCGCCACGGCAAAGTCGCCATCGCCCTTTGATCTTGCAAAACTCTCCAAGGATTTCGTCATGAGCAACGTACCCGCCGATCTCCGTTTCCTCAAGTCGCACGAGTGGGCGCGCCTCGAGGCCGACGGCACGATCACCATCGGCATCTCCGATCACGCGCAGCAGGCGCTGGGCGACCTGGTATTCGTCGAGGCGCCGGAACCGGGCCGTCACGTCAACGCCGGCGAAGCCGCTGCGGTCGTCGAATCCGTGAAGGCTGCGTCGGACGTCTACAGCCCGGTCAGCGGTGAAGTCGTGGCCGGCAATGCCGACCTCGGTGGCCAGCCCGAGCTGATCAACACGGACCCGTACGGTGCTGGCTGGATCATGCGCGTGCGCCCGGACGACAAGGCCCAGTTCGCGTCGATGCTCGACGCCAAGGCCTACGCGGCCGCCCTCGCAGCCGAGACGCACTAAGCACCACGGAGGGGCGTCATGCCTTTCATCCCGCACACGGACAACGACATCCGCACGATGCTCGAAGCGATCGGCGCGCCGGACATCGACGCGCTGTTCGAAGAGATTCCCGCGAATCTGCGTGCTCCCGGCCTGCCGGGCGTGCCACCGGCGCTCAACGAGATGGAGATTGGCCGGTTGATGGCCGACTTCGCCACGCGCGATGGCCGTCCGCTCAACTTCATCGGCGCGGGCGCGTATGAGCACCACATTCCCTCGGCGGTGTGGGCGATCGTGACGCGGGGTGAGTTCTACAGCGCCTACACGCCGTACCAGGCCGAAGCGAGCCAGGGCACGTTGCAGCTGCTGTACGAGTACCAGACGATGATGGCGAGCCTGACCGGGCTCGATATCTCGAATGCGTCGCTCTATGACGGCGCCTCGGGTCTCGCCGAAGCGTGCCTGATGGCCGTGCGCGCCAATCGCAAGTCGAAGTCGCAGCGCATCCTGTTGCCCGTGGCACTGAACCCGACTTACCGCGACGTGACGCAGGTCGTCGCCGGCAACCAGAACATCGCGTTCGAACTGCTGCCGTACGACCAGAAGGGCGGCCAGACGCTGGTCTCGGCGCTCGAGCAGTACAGCGGCCAGGACATCACGGCCGTCGTGCTGCAGCAGCCGAATTTCTTTGGCACGCTCGAGGACGTCGACGCGGCAACCAACTGGGCGCATGCGAACAACGCGCTGATGATCGGCGTAGTCAACCCCACCTCGCTCGCCGTGCTGAAGCCACCGGGCCAGTGGGGCAAGCTAGGTGCCGACATCGCCATCGGCGATGGGCAGCCGCTCGGCGTGCCGCTGTCTTCGGGCGGTCCGTACTTCGGCTTCATGGCGACACGCACTGAGCACGTGCGCCAGATGCCGGGCCGCATCATCGGACGCACGCTGGACCTGGACGGCAAGTCCGGCTTCACGCTCACGCTCCAGGCGCGGGAGCAGCACATCCGTCGCAGCAAGGCGACGTCCAACATCTGCACCAACCAGGGCCTGCTGGTGACGGCCGCGACGATCTACATGTCGTTGCTCGGGGCGAAGGGCCTTGCACAGGTGGCGGCGACGTCGATGCTGCGCACGCAGCAACTGGTGGATGCCCTCACTCGTGTACCCGGCGTGCGGCTGGCGTTCGACCGTCCGCGGTTTCACGAGGCGGTGCTGCTGCTCGACCGTCCGGTCAAACCGGTGCTGGAAGCGCTCGCACGTCGCGGCATCGTCGGTGGTGCGGACATTTCCACACGGTACCCGTCGCTCGGGGCTGCGCTGCTGGTGTGTGCCACCGAAACACGCACGCTCGCCGACATCGAAACCTATGCGCAGGCTCTCGCTGAAACGATGCGCAACTCCGCGGCTGCGGCCTGAGCCCAGGAATCAAAGCCATGCATGAGAAGCTGATATTCGAGCACTCCGCACCCGGCCGCAGCGCTGATGCGCAGTACCCGCAGGTGCCCGTCGAAGCGCCGATTCCTGCAGCACTGCGCCGTACCAGCGCGCCGCTGCTGCCCGAGGTGTCGGAGCTGCAGGCGGTGCGTCACTTCACGCGCCTGTCGCAGCTCAACTTCTCCATCGATACACATTTCTACCCGCTCGGGTCGTGCACGATGAAGTACAACCCGAAGGCGTGTAACCAGTACGCGATGCTGCCCGAGTTGCTGAACCGGCATCCACTCGCGCCGGAATCGACAGGGCAGGGCATCCTGCAGATCCTGTTCGAATTGCAGGAGATGCTGCAGGAAGTGACCGGCATGCGCGGCGTGTCACTCACGCCAATGGCGGGTGCGCAGGGCGAGTTTGCCGGCGTGGCCATGATTCGCGCGTACCACAAGGCCCGCAAGGACTTCGCGCGCGTCGAGATCATCGTGCCCGATGCCGCGCATGGCACGAACCCTGCGACCGCGACGATGTGCGGCTGCACGGTGAGGGAGATCCCGACGCAGGCGAACGGCGACATCGACCTCGAATCGCTGCAGGCGGCAGTCGGTCCGCAGACGGCCGGCATCATGCTGACCAACCCGTCGACGATCGGCGTGTTCGAACGCCACATCGACGATGTGCGCCGGATCGTGCACGAGGCCGGCGGCCTGCTGTACTACGACGGCGCGAACCTCAATGCGATCCTGGGCAAGGTGCGACCGGGCGACATGGGATTCGACGTCATCCACATGAACCTGCACAAGACCTTCTCGACGCCGCACGGTGGCGGTGGTCCGGGCTCGGGTGCAGTGGGCGTCAGTGAGCGGTTGCTGCCATTCATGCCGGTGCCGATCGTGGGCCGGGAGGGCGACCGCTACCGCTGGCTCGACGAAAGGGACCTGCCACAGACCATCGGCCGGCTGTCGAACTTCATGGGCAACACCGGCGTGCTGCTGCGCGCGTACATCTACATGCGCATGCTCGGCCGCGAAGGCATGCAGCGCGTGTCGGAGTTCGCGACGCTAAACTCCAATTACCTGGCGGCACGATTGCAAACCGCCGGATTCGAGCTGGCGTACCCGGAGCGCCGGGCGAGCCACGAGTTCATCGTCACGCTGCGGCGCGAGGCGCGGGAATGGGGCACGAACGCGATGGATTTCGCCAAGCGGTTGCTGGATTACGGCTTCCACGCGCCGACGACTTACTTTCCGTTGCTGGTGCCGGAGTGCCTGCTGATCGAGCCGACCGAGACCGAATCGAAGGAAGAGCTGGACGCCTTCGTCGAGGCCATGATCGCGATCCGGCGCGAAGCCGAAACGGAGCCGGACAAGCTCAAGGGGGCGCCGTGGACCCTGCCGGTGCGACGCCTCGACGATGTCCGTGCGGCGAAACAGCTCGACCTGGCCTGGAAAGCTGCATGACCGTGGAACTGCGCGAGGGCGGCCGCCCAACCGGGTTGAACCGCCTCGTGCTCGCGACGCAGAACTCGTTCCGGGGCATCGCCAACTGCTACCGCAACGAGTCCGCCTTCCGGCAGGAAGTCTGGGCCGCCTGCGTGCTGGTTCCGGCAGGGCTCTGGCTGGGCCAGACCGGGATCGAGCGGTTGCTGCTGGTCGGCGCCGTGCTGCTGCTCATGCTCGTCGAGTTGCTGAACTCCGCCGTCGAAGTGCTGGTGGACCGGATCTCGATCGAGCGGCACCCGTTGTCCGGCTATGCCAAGGACCTGGGCTCCGCTGCGGTCTTCTTCGCCCTGGTGCTGCTATTCTCGACCTGGACACTCGTCCTCTGGGACCGCTTCTTCTGATCCGGCCGGCGTCCAATCTACCCGCACGCGCGGACTTCTCTCCGACTAACCCCTATCCCCTAACCCCTAACCCCTTCTCATGACAGCACTAGTCTGCGGCTCCCTGGCGTTCGACACCGTCATGGTCTTCCCCGGCCATTTCCGCGAGCACATCCTCGCCGACCGCATCCACATGCTGAACGTGTCGTTCCTGGTGCCGAGCATGAGGCGCAATTTCGGCGGCTGCGCCGGCAACATTGCCTACAACCTGCGGTTGCTCGGCGAGGAGGGCGCGCCCATGGGGACGGTGGGTCACGACTTCGAGCCGTACCGGCGCTGGCTGAAAGCCTGCAACGTCAGCCTCGACTACGTGCGCGAGCTCGACGACGAGTTCACCGCGCAGGCGTTCATCACGACGGACATCGACGACAACCAGATCACCGCGTTCCACCCGGGTGCGATGTCGCAGTCGCATCTCAACGCCGTGCCGACCGCCGCGGGCATCACGCTCGGCGTGGTGGCGCCGGACGGTCGCGACGGCATGGTTGCACACGCACTGCAGTTCGCGGCCGCGGGCATCCCGTGGCTGTTCGACCCCGGCCAGGGCTTGCCGATGTTCGACGGCGAGGCGCTGCGCGACCTGATCGGCAAGGCCACCTGGGTCGCCGTCAACGACTACGAAGGCCAGATGCTGCAGGAGCGGACGGGTTGGGGCCCGGATGAAATCGCCAACAAGGTCCGTGCCTACATCGTCACCAGGGGCGCGGAAGGCAGCGTCATTCACGCCGACCGCAAGCAGTACGCGGTACCGACGGTCAAGCCGGAGGCGGTCAAGGATCCGACCGGGTGCGGCGACGCGTACCGCGCCGGACTTATTTTTGGCCTGATGAATGAACTCGACTGGGAGACAACGGGTCGAATCGCCTCACTGATGGGTTCCATCAAGATCGCGCACTCCGGCACGCAGAACCACCACTTCGACATGAACGAATTCAAGCAGCG
The DNA here is from genome assembly GCA_963748985.1 of uncultured Pseudomonadota bacterium. Classification (GTDB taxonomy): domain Bacteria; phylum Pseudomonadota; class Gammaproteobacteria; order Steroidobacterales; family Steroidobacteraceae; genus RPQJ01. The sequence goes on along the minus strand of CAVVKQ010000011.1, from coordinate 128,533 downwards.
CTTCAGCGCGGCGTACGGCCGCGAACTGTGACCCCCTTTCCAGCGAACACCCGCGGCGGCGCGGGCCGACGGCTCGTCCGGTTGCTGCTGTTGCCGTGGCTGGCCGTGGGTTTCGTCGGTGGCGCATCCGCCGCCGAAAGCCCTGCCTGGGATCGCACGATCGAACGCATCGCGCCGTCGGTCGTCACCATCGAAATCGACCAGACCCGCGCCTTCGACACCGAGTGGAACCAGTCAAGCCAGGCGACGGGCTTCGTGGTCGACGCCGTGCGCGGACTGATCCTGACCAACCGGCATGTCGTGACACCAGGACCGGTTGTTGCGACCGCGGTGTTCCAGAACCGCGAGGAAGTCGAACTGCACGCCGTCTATCGCGACCCGGTGCACGATTTCGGCATCTATCGCTACGACCCGGCCAGGCTCCGGTACGTGCAGCCGGTGGCACTGCCGTTGTATCCGGCAGGCGCGCGCGTCGGTACAGAGATCCGCGTCGTCGGCAATGACGCCGGCGAACAGCTTTCCATCCTGGCGGGCACGCTGGCGCGGCTAGACCGCGGAGCCCCCGAATACGGCGTTGGCAAGTACAACGATTTCAATACTTTTTACGTGCAAGCTGCCTCCGGCACGTCGGGAGGCTCGTCGGGTTCGCCGGTCATCGACATCCAGGGTCGCGTCGTTGCGTTGAACGCCGGCGGCAGCAGCGGGGCGCAATCGAGTTTCTACCTGCCGCTCGATCGCGTGCAGCGTGCGCTGCAACTGATCCAGCGTGGCGAACCCGTGTCTCGCGGTACCCTGCAGACAGTCTTCAACTACACGCCGTACGACGAACTCGTGCGCCTCGGCCTGCGGGCCGTCACGCAGGAAGCCGCACGCAAGGCGCGCCCCGACCTCACCGGCATGCTGGTGGTGGACGAAGTCCTGCCCGGCTCGCCGACCGAAGGCAGGCTGCATCCCGGCGACATCCTCACGCACGTGAATGGCCAGCTCGTGACCACGTTCCTGCCGCTCGAGGAAATTCTGGACAGCGCCGTAGGTGGCAAGGTCGACATCGTCGTCGAGCGCGGTGGCGAAAGGGTCCAGCAGACGCTGCCCGTAGGCGACCTGCACGCGATCACGCCCTCGGAGTTCTTCGAGTTCGGTGATTCCGTGGTGCATACCCTGTCGTACCAGATGGCGCGACACTTCAATGCGCCCGTGAGCGGCGTGTACGTCGCCAACCCCGGCTACGTGTTGAACGCGGCAGGCGTGCCGCGTGGCGCCGTGATTTCCAGCGTGAACGGCAAGCCGGTCGCCACCATTGCAGAGTTTCGCGACATCATTGCCGCCCTGCCGCATGGCGCGCGCGCGGCTCTGCGCTACTCCACGCTCGATGACCCCAAAGGTTCAGAGACTCGGGTGATGCGGATGGACCGCGCGTGGTTTGCGGCGAGGGTCTGCCGCCGTGACGACAAGACCGGCCTGTGGCCGTGCGAAGAGCTGGCAGCCCCCCCCGCCGCGGCAACCGTGCAACCTGCCCGCACCTACTTCGCTGCCGGCAACGACAAGCGCGCGAACGAGATCGCGGCTTCGCTCGTGCTGGTGACGTTCGACATGCCGTTCTCCGTGGCCGGCATCACGGAGCGCAACTACCACGGTACTGGCGTCATCGTCGACGCCGAGCGCGGCCTCGTCGTGGTCGACCGCAACACGGTGCCCGTGGTGGCAGGCGACGTGCGCCTCACGATCGGCGGCTCGATCGAAGTGCCGGGAAAAGTCGAGTACGTACATCCGTTGCACAACCTGTCGGTCGTCTCGTTCGACCCGAAGACGCTCGACGGCACGCCCATCCGGGCCGTTAAATTCGACACGCGCGAACTCGAGCCGGGCGAGCCGGTGACGGTCGTCGGCCTCGGCGGCGATTCGCGGCTGCGGTCGCTTGCGACGTACGTCGCGACGGTGGACGACGTCAATTTCCCGCTGTCCCGCACGCTGCAGTTCCGCGATGCCAACCTCGAAGTCGTCTCGCTCGTGAACTCGCCGTCGGATTTCGACGGCGTGATCACCGGCAAGGACGGCCGTGTCCGGGCGCTGTGGTCGAGTTTCGCCACCGAAGGCGCGCGCGACGCCGTGCAGCTCAATCGCGGCATGCCGGCGTCGGTCGTGCTCGAGGCCGTGGCGGCCGCACGCGACGACAAGCCGCTTTATTCGCTCGAAACCGAGTTCGAAGCGCTACCGATCGCTGCTGCGCGCAAGCTCGGGCTGCCGGCCGAGTGGGTCGAGAAGCTGGAACAGCGCAACCCGGCGCACCGCCAGGTGCTGGCCGTCGCGAGAGTCGCCGCCGGCTCCGGTGCAGCCAGGGTGCTGCAGGAAGGCGACCTGCTGCTGGCCGTGAACGGCGTGACGCTCAACCGGTTCCGCGACGTGGAGGAGGCGACGCAATCGCCCCGCGTGCAGGTCACGCTGCTGCGCGACGGCGTGGAAAAGGTTGTCGACGTCGAGACCGCCGCGCTTCGTGGCGAGGACATCGATCGCCTGTTGCTCTGGGCAGGCGCCGTGCTCCACGCGCCGCATCGTGCGATGACGATCCAGCGTGCGATTCCACCCGAGGGCGTGTTCGTGGCGTACTTTGCCTACGGTTCGCCGTCGACGCGCTACGGGTTGTTTGCCGGGCGCCGCATCGTCGAGGTGGACGGACGGCCGACGCCCGACCTCGACTCGTTCATTGCCGCCGTGAGCGGCCGGCCCGATCGTTCATCGGTGCGACTCAAGACGGTCACCTGGAACGGCTCTACGGGCGTGACGACGATGAAGCTCGACCAGAATTACTGGCCGGCGTATGACCTGCGTCGCAACCTGGAAGGTGAGTGGGAGCGCAAGGCGATTCCCTGAGCCTGCGCCTGCGCGGCGCGCAGTGTTTGACGCTATCATTCGCGTCCTATGGTGACCGCGCGACTCCCCCAGGACGAGATCGACCAGGCCGTTGAGGCCCTGCGCGCAGGCGAGGTCGTTGCATTCCCGACTGAAACGGTCTACGGCCTCGGCGCGGACGCGTCGAATCCGGACGCCGTCCGCAAGATTTTCGAGTTGAAAGGACGTCCTGCGACCCATCCGCTGATCGTCCATATCGAGCACCCGCGGGCGCTCGAGCGCTGGGCGCTCAATGTGCCGCCGGCCGCGGCTGCGCTCGCGGAGAAGTTCTGGCCGGGCCCGCTGACGCTGATCCTGCGCCGCGCTCCGGCCGTCGATCTCGCCATTACGGGCGGGCAGGACACCGTCGCCGTTCGCGTGCCGGGTCACCCGGTGGCCCAGCAGCTGCTCCGCGCCTTCGGCAGCGGCATCGCAGCGCCGTCTGCCAACCGGTACGGCCGCATCAGTCCCACGCGTCCCGACCACGTGCGCGACGAGTTCGGCGACGACGTGCGGATCGTGCTCGACGGCGGCGACTGCAAGATCGGCCTCGAATCGACCATCGTCTCCTGCGTCGACACCGTGCCGCGCATCCTGCGGCCAGGCTCGCTCACGCTGACCCAACTGCGTACGGTGGTGCCCGATCTCCAGGCGGGTCCGGACAACGGTGCGCCCCGCGTCCCCGGCAGCGACGCCAAGCATTACGCTCCCCGCACGCCGCTCAGCATCGTCGCGAGCCGCACGCTCGAGGACGTCGTGAGCCAGCTCACCGAGAATCGCGAAAAAATTGCCGTGCTCGCGATGCGCCCGCCGCGCGTTGCCAACAAGTACATGACGTGGATCAACGCGGGCCGTCGCGCCGACGTCTACGGCCGCGAGCTGTACGTGAACCTGCGCACGCTCGACAAGTCGGGCGCGAAGGAGATCCTGGTCGAAGAAGTGCCGGCGGGTGAAGCATGGGATGCCGTGCGCGATCGCCTGCATCGCGCCGCCTCGGCCGAGAACGTCGTCTACGGCGATCCGGACATCGCGGCGCTGCGCGCCGACCTGGGCCAGGACTGAGACCGCGTGAGCCGGGGGCCTGATTTCAAGGCGCTCATCGCGCAACACGGTTCGCCGCTGCTCCTGCTGGATTGCGACGTCGTGCGTCGCCAGTACCAGAGCCTGCAGGCCGCGCTACCTGGCGTGGGACTGTTCTATGCCCTGAAACCTTTGCCGCACCCGGCGGTAGTTGCCGAACTGCGCGATCTCGGCGGGTGCTTCGACGTGGCGACGTCGGGCGAGATCAAGCTCGTCAGGAACGCGGGCGTTGCACCCGAACGCTGCATCCACACGCATCCGATCAAGACCGACGCCGAAATCCGCGCGGGGCTGCGCTTCGGCATCCGCACTTTCGTGGTCGACAATCCCGACGAGCTGCGCAAGTTCCGCAAGCACCGCACCCGGGCCGAGGTGCTGCTGCGTCTGTCGTTTCGCGATCCGACGGCAGTCGTCGACCTGTCGCGCAAGTTCGGCTGCGAGCCGGCGGCCGTCGTGCCGATGCTCGAACTCGCCCGGAGCCTCGGCGTCACGGTCCGGGGCCTTTCGTTCCACGTGGGCTCGCAGGTCGCGGAACCCAGGAAATACGTCGAGGCCATCGGGGTCTGTGCCGAGCTGATCGAGCATGCGGGCGCCTCGGGTCTGGCGGACCTGGGCCTGCTCGACATTGGAGGCGGGTTCCCCATTGCGTATGGCGGCACGATGCAGCCGATCCGCGAATTCTGTCGTCCGATCCGGCATGCCCTGAAGATGTTGCCGCGCGGTGTGCGCGTGATCGCCGAACCGGGACGTTTCATCGCGGGGCCGTCCGGAACCTCGATCTCCACCGTCGTCGGTCGCGCCCAGCGCGAGGGTCGCTGGTGGTACTACCTCGATGATGGCCTGTACGGCTCCTACAACGGGCAGCTTTACGACCACGCCCGCTATCCGATCGACGTGCCGGGACGCAGGGGCCCGACTCATCCCAGCGTGCTCGCAGGTCCCACGTGCGACAGCATCGACGTCGTGCGCGAGGACATTCCACTGCCGGAGCTGCAGATCGGCGACCTGGTCGTCGGCCGCATGATGGGCGCGTACACGGCGTGCTCGGCCACGGACTTCAACTTCATTCCGCGCGCGAAAATCGTCGCGCTCAATACACAAGCGAAGTTGCGACGTGCAGATTGACGTGGTCGATCACGTGGCAGGCGCCTCCCGCGCACGTGGCATCGCGCTCGTCATCGACGTGTTCCGCGCCTTTACGGTCGCGCCGCATGCGGTCGCCGCGGGTGCGAGTCGCGTGCTGCCCGTCGGCGCGATCGAAGACGCGCTGGCCTTGCGCGACGCGATGCCGGATGCCGTGCTGGTGGGTGAACGACACGCGCGCCGCCTGCCCGGATTCGACGCCGGCAATTCGCCGACGGAGATTCTCGCGATCGGTGTGGCGGGGCGACCCGTGATCCACACGACGCACGCGGGCACGCAAGGCCTGGTGAATGCAACTGGTGCCGACGAAGTGCTGGCCGCCAGTCTCGTCAACGTGTCGGCGCTGGTCCGATACGTGAAATCGCGCAACCCGCAATACGTCACGATCGTGCGCATGGGGCACGAAGCTCGCGAACGCTGTGCCGAGGATGATCTCTGCGCGGAGGCGCTGGTTGCGATGTTCAGCGGCGGCAAGCCGCCAACCACCGCCGAGGCACGCGATCTGCTGCGCAATGCACCCGCGGCCGTGAAGTTCTTCGACCAGGAAGCCGACTGGGCCCCGATCACCGACTTCGATTACTGCACCGAGGTGGACCGCTTCGACTTCGTACTGCGCCTGCGCACAGGCGCGGACGGCTGGCGCGAACTCGAGCGTATCGACGTGCCCGGGGCGACGGCGTGACTGAGCCATTCGCTGCGGTGGCTGGCTTCCAGCCCTTCGGTATCCCGTTCGAGTTCCTCCTGTTCGCAGCGACACTGCTCGGCGTCGCGCTGTTTCATCACCGCACGTTCCAGGTTGCAGTCACCGGCCTGGCATCGATCGTGCTGTACAAGGTCGCCTTCGCCGGCTTTCACGAAGGTGCCGGGCTTACGGGTCTGGTTGGGCACCTCGGCGCCGAGTGGGTGGTGCTCGCCAACCTGTTCGGCCTGCTGTTGGGTTTCGCGCTGCTGTCGCGGCACTTCGAGGAGAGCCACGTGCCGGCCAAGCTGCCGGACTACCTGCCGGATGACTGGCGCGGCGCCTTCCTGCTGCTGGTGATCGTGTTCGTGCTGTCGAGCTTTCTCGACAACATCGCGGCTGCGCTGATTGGCGGCACCGTCGCGGCCACCGTGTTCCGCCACAAGGTGCACATCGGGTACATCGCGGCGCTGGTGGCGGCGTCCAATGCCGGCGGCTCGGGCAGCGTGGTGGGCGACACAACCACGACCATGATGTGGATCGACGGGGTCAGCCCGCTCGACGTGCTGCATGCCTACGTGGCTGCGGGTGTCGCCCTCGTCGTCTGCGGCATTCCGGCAGCGCTGCAACAGCACGCGTATTCGCCGATCGTGCCGCAGGGCGGTCATCGCCTGCAGGTCGACTGGGGGCGCGTCGGTATCGTCGCGACGATCCTGTGTGCGGCCATCGCCGTCAATGTCCTGACCAATGTCCGGTTCCCTGGATATTCCGACCGCTTTCCGTTTCTGGGCGCAGCTGTCTGGGTCGCGATTCTCGCGACGGCTGCCTGGCGCCGGCCGGACTGGTCCGTGCTGCCCGCGGCGCTAAGGGGCACGACCTTCCTGCTGAGCCTGGTGCTCGCGGCATCGATGATGCCTGTCGAACAGCTGCCGGCGGCATCGTGGCTCACGGCGCTCGGCCTCGGGTTCGTCTCGGCCGTGTTCGACAACATCCCGCTGACCAAGCTCGCGCTGGAGCAGGGCGGGTACGACTGGGGTGTGCTCGCTTACGCGGTCGGCTTCGGTGGCTCGATGATCTGGTTTGGGTCGTCGGCGGGTGTTGCCATCACGAACCTCTTCCCCGAGGCACGCTCGGTCGGCGCATGGCTGCGCGGCGGTTGGCACGTCGCGCTGGCCTACGTCGTGGGTTTTGCCGCCATCATGCTGGTCATGGGATGGCATCCGCACACGCCGCACAAGGACGTCGTCGGCGAGCCTGCAGTCACGACGCACCCGCAGGAGTGATCGGACGATGATTCGCAACGTGGTGTTCGACGTCGGCAACGTGCTGGTGAAGCTGCACTACCAGCCCTTCATCGGATACCTGGCCAAGGCCGGCGTCGACATGTCGGACCTGCCGAGCTGGCTCAGGTCCGTCGACCTCGAAGGTCACGAACGCGGCGACGTCCCCGGTGAAATCCTGCTCGACCGTATCGCGAGCCTGGCCGCGCGTCCGCTGGACCTGGCCGAGCTGCGTGCCCATTGGCTCTCGATGTTCGAGCCCTGGGACGAAATGTTCGCGCTCGCATCGGGTCTGAAGGCGGACTACCGCGTCTACCTGCTCTCCAACATCGGGGACATGCACTGGGCGCACCTCGATTCGCTGTACGGACTGGATGCGCTGGTGCACGGGGCGTGCGCGTCGTTTCGCGTGGGCGCGATCAAGCCGCACTTCGACATCTACCGCAAAGCCGAATCGATGTTCGACCTCGACCCGGCGGCAACCGTCTTCCTCGACGACCTGCTACCCAACGTCAACGCGGCACGCGAATGCGGTTGGCATGCGATTCACCATACGGACGCGGGTCTCACGCGCTCGCAACTCCGGGCCCTTGGCGTGAGGCTGCCCGCACCGTTCACCTGAGCGAGGTATCGCCATGCATGCGTTGCCTGCCGTGCCGACGACGATCCTGCTGCTCGCGGCCTCGAATGTGTTCATGACGTTCGCCTGGTACGCGCACCTGAAAAACCTGAGCGGCCGCGCCTGGTACGTCGCGGCCCTCGTGAGCTGGGGCATTGCGCTGTTCGAATACCTGCTGCAGGTGCCGGCCAATCGCATCGGTCACACGGTGCTGACGCTGCCGCAGCTCAAGATCGTGCAGGAAGTCATCTCGCTTGCCGTGTTCGTGCCGTTCGTGCTCCTCTACATGCGGCAGCCGCTCAAGCTCGACTACCTCTGGGCGTCGATCTGCATGCTGGGCGCCGTCTATTTCATGTTCAGGAAGTGACCATGGCCGATCCCGTGAACACGCCAGTGACCGACACCGCCATCCACCGTCGCGTTGAAGCCTGTCGCGCAGGCGCGGACCCCACGATGATCGCGCGGCTGCGTTCCGGGTGGGCCGTGCTCGGCGATCCGCAGGTACTACCCGGCTATTGCCTGCTGTTGCCCGACCCCGTGGTACCGCACCTGAACGCGCTGGAGCCTGCCATGCAACAGGCCTTCCTCGTCGACATGGCGCGGATCGGCCAGGCCGTGCAGGACATCACGGACGCGGTGCGCATCAACTATGCGATCTTCGGCAACGTCGAGCCCGCGCTGCACGCGCACGTGATTCCGCGCTACGTAGACGAGCCCGCCGACCTGATCAAGGCCAACCCGTGGGCCTACGACTGGAACGCCGCGCCGCGGTTCGAGCTCGGAGGTGATGGCGATTTGCTGCGCGCAATCCGCGCGCGGCTCGAGCGCACGCCCTGATAGCGTGATTTCTGCCACTTTTCCACAGTAGTACCACTGGCTGCCGGTCCGTGTTGGGCTAGTCTTCGGCCATGCGACCCAGTCACAGACCCGCGGGAGTCCGACCGATACTCGGCATCGCCTGGGTGCTCACGGGCGTCGTGCTGGCGTGCGGGGTCGCAGCAGGTGCGGCCTATCGCTACAAGGATTCGAGCGGCCAGTGGGTCTACACCGACCGGCCCCCACCACCGGGGCAGACGTCGCAAAACGTGGTGCTGGGACGTCGGCGGCAGACCGGCGTTGAAGATGATCGTGGAGCCGCGCTCCACGGAGTCGGGTGTTGCGCTGGTGGCGATCAACCAGTGCCAGTGCGTCGTCGAATTTGCGGTCAAGGCAAGGACGCCTGCTGGCGAAAAGCTGGGGCGCGGAACGGTGTCGCCGCAGTCGGAAAAAGTACTGCTCGACGTGGCGGCGGCTGATGGGCCCGCGGAGATTCGCTACGAATACGGCTACGTGGTCGGAGAACCAGGCGCACAGCACCGGCCGGCGCAACCCTATCGCGCGCCGTTCGCGCTGGCCCAACGATTCCAGGTGACTCAGGCGCCGCCGGATGCCGTCACGCACGTCGGCCCGTCGAGTCGCAGCGCCGTCGACATCGCGATGCCTGTTGGAACGGCCATTCACGCGGCGCGCGAAGGCGTGGTGATCAACGTGGCTGCGCGGCATTTCAAGAACGGTCTCAGCCTGCAGAGCATGGACGAGGCCAACTTCGTGCAGATCCTGCACGACGATGGGACGCACGCGATCTATGCGCATCTGCAGCTGGACACCGTGCGGGTGAAGATCGGCCAGCGCGTCGCCCGCGGCGAATACATCGCCAACTCGGGCAACACGGGGTTTTCGAGCGGGCCGCACCTGCACTTCGTCGTCCTGCACAACGTCGGACTGCGCAGCGAGTCGGTCCCGGTCACGTTTGCGGGACCCGGCGGTGCAAGCGTGACGCCGCGGAGCGGACAGGCATTGACGGCGTATTGACGGAAATAGGGAAATAGGGGACGCTCACCTATTTCCTGCCGGAAATAGGTGAGCGTCCCCTATTTCGCCCGCAATTCGCGCACGAGCTGCGCAAGCGTCGGTACCGGCGGCGAACACGTCATGCCGCGGCACACGTAGGCCACCGCACCGCCCAGTGCTTTCTTGCTAGCCAGTGCAGCCGGCAGGTTCTTCGCGTCGGACGGCACGGCGACGATCATGCGATGCGGATCGTAGAGCTTGTCGACTTCGCTGCGCCAAACGTCGAGTTCGTCACTCTCACCGCGCAGCACCAGTATCCACGGCGGTGACGTGTACTCCTCGAGTGCCATCAGCAGCGTGCCGTGTCCGTGCGGATACCGCTCGATCGCCGCATGCGCCGAACGCAGCGTGGCCTCCGCGGCGTCGATATACCGCGTTTCACCCAGCAGGTAACCGAGACGGATCAGGACGCGCGCAGCTACGCCATTGCCGGCGGGCGTGGCATCGTCCGAGAACGTCTTTGGCCGCAGGATCAGCGACTCGTGGTCATCGGCCGTGAAGTAAAAGCCACCGGCCTCGTGATCGGTGAAATGCTCGAGCATCACGTCTACGAGTTCGACGGCCCAGGCGAGGGCGTCGGCATCCCAGCGTGCTTCCAGCAGTTCGAGCAAGCCCCACGCCAGCATCGCGTAGTCATCCAGGTAGGCGGGGAAACGGGATTCGCCGTCCGTGTGCACGGCCAGCAGTCGTCCATCCTTCCAGCTGCGTGCCCGCAGGAAATGCATGGCCTGTACTGCGGCCCCTGCCAGATCGTCACGTTCGAGTGCACGACTGGCGCGCGCCAGTCCGCCGATCGTCATGCCGTTCCATGAGGTCAGGATCTTCTCGTCGCGACCCGGCCAGACGCGAGTATTTCGCACCTCCAGCAGCCGCGCCCGCGCCTCGTCGATGCGGGTTTCGACGGTGGCCTCGTCGAGCCTCAGGTCGGTCGCGATGTCGGCGATCGACTTGAACGTGTGCAGGTGCCACTGGCCTTCGAAATTCGCGTCGCGGTCGAGGCCGAAGCGCTGCGCGAAAGGCTCGTACTGCTCGACGTCGAGCAGGTCTCGCGCCTCATCCGGTGTCCAGACGTAGAACCTGCCCTCGTGACCCTCGGAATCCGCGTCCAGCGTCGAGTAGAAGCCGCCCTCGGGCGAGCGCAGGTCGCGCAGCAGCCAGTCGGCCGTTTCTGCGGTGACACGACGAAACAGCGGTTCGCCGGTGGCGACGGCAGCCTGTGCGTACACGCCGAGCAGCTGTGCGTTGTCGTACAGCATCTTCTCGAAGTGCGGAATCATCCAATAGGGATCGACGGAATAGCGGCAGAAACCGCCACCGAGCTGGTCGTACAGACCGCCTTCCGCCATGCGCGTGAGCGTGAGCGTCACCATGAAGAGCGCCTGCAAGTCGGGCTCTTCGCCCGCGGCCGATGCGCGCCAGGTGCGCAGCAACAGCTCGAGGTTGGCGGGGTGCGGGAACTTGGGTGCTTCGCCGAAGCCGCCGAAACTGCCGTCGAATTCGCGCTGCAGCGTCGCACGGGCCGTCAGCAGGGGTTCGCTCGATAACCCTGCGCCCGACGAATCCGCGGGTGGCTGCAACTGCCCGAGCACGTCGACCAGCTTGTCGCCGTATCCCTTGAGGTCGCCACGACGCGTCTTGTAGAAATCCCCCACTTTCTCGAGCACCGCGCGGAAGCCCGGCATGCCGTAACGCTGCTCGGGCGGGAAGTAGGTGCCGGAGAAGAACGGCCGGTGCGTGTCGGGCGCCAGGAACATCGTGAGCGGCCAGCCGCCGCCCGCCTGGTTCATCACCTGGTGCGCGGTCTGGTAGATGCGGTCGAGGTCGGGGCGTTCCTCGCGATCTACCTTGATGTTCACGAACAGCTCGTTCATGAGCGCCGCGGTTGCGGGGTCCTCGAACGACTCGTGGGCCATGACGTGACACCAGTGACAGGCCGAATAGCCGATCGACAGCAGGATCGGCTTGTCGAGCTGGCGCGCGAGCTCGAGTGCCTTCGCCCCCCAGGGGTGCCAGTCGACAGGGTTCGAGGCGTGCTGGCGCAGGTAAGGGCTGGTCTCGGTCGCCAGGGAATTCCTGGAGCCGGTGGGACTGGACGGATTCATGGCGGAACCTGACGGGGTTCGGTCGGCTAGAATGCGGGAATCATAACGGAAGGCTGCCGCTCGCCGGCGGAAACGCGCATGTCATCGCCGCCCCCGGCATTCTCGACTTCGTCCAGCGAGCTCCCCGAACTGCGGCTCAAGCCGCGCGAGGAGCGTCGCATTGCGGGCGGGCACCTCTGGATTTTCAGCAACGAAGTCGACACGGTACGCACACCGCTCACGGCGTTCGCCACCGGTGCTCACTGTCGCGTCGTAGCAAGCAACGACCGCTTCCTGGGGTACGCCTACGTCAATCCGCACGCGCTGATCTGCGCGCGCATTCTCGGTCGCGATCCGGGATTCGCTCCCGGCAAGTCGCTGATCGTGCACCGGCTGCAGGTGGCGCTGGCGCTGCGCGAAAAGTTGTATGCGCAGCCTTTTTACCGCCTCGTCTACGGCGAGTCCGACGGACTGCCTGGGCTGGTGCTCGATCGCTTCGGCGACATCGTCGTCGGCCAGATCGGCACGGCGGGCATGGAAGCGATGAAGCCGGCGATCGTCGAAGCGGTCGTCAAGGTGCTCGGACCGCAGGCGCTGATCTGGAAGAACGACTCCGGGGCCCGCGAACTCGAAGGCCTGCCGAGCTACGTCGAGACGGCGATCGGGCCCGACATCGAAGAAACGGTCGTCGAGGAAAACGGCGTCCGCTTTTTCGTGCCGATGGGTCACGGCCAGAAGACCGGCTGGTTCTACGACCAGGCATACAACCGGCGGGCGCTGCTCAAGTACGTCAAGGGTGCGCGCGTCCTCGACGTATTCAGCTACCTCGGCGCGTGGGGCCTTGCGGCCGCCGCGGCGGGTGCCAGTGAAGTGGTGAGCGTGGATTCGTCAGTTCCCGCGCTCGAGCTGCTGCAGCGTTCGGCTACGGCCAACGGCTTGCACAACGTCCGCACAGAGCGCGCCGACGCGTTCGACGCGCTGGCGGCACTGCGCGCAGCGGGCGAGAAGTTCGACGTGGTAATCATCGATCCGCCGGCGTTCATCAAGCGGCGCAAGGACATCCCGAAGGGGCAGGCCGCCTATCGCAAGCTGAACCAGCTGGCGATGCAGGTGCTGGGACGCGACGGTTTCCTCGTGTCGTGCTCGTGTTCGCACCACCTGGGCCTGGACGACCTCATGGTCACGATCCAGCAGGCGGCGCGCCACGTCGACCGTTTCGCACAGGTTGTGGAAGTGGGCGGGCACGCGCCTGATCACCCGATCCATCCCGCGATCGCCGAGACGCGCTACCTCAAGTCGCTGTTCTGCCGCGTCGTACTCGACTGAGGCGGATGAGCAGTCCCGCAGGTAAGATACGCAGCCGATGTTCGTCTATCCGCACCCCGATCCCATCGCGCTGTCGCTAGGACCGCTGCACATCCGCTGGTACGGCCTCATGTACCTGGTGGGCTTCCTGTCGGCCTGGTGGCTGGCTCGTCGCCGTGCCGGACGGCCGGAATCCACCTGGAAGCCGCTCGAGGTCGACGACCTTATTTTCTTCTCCGCCGTCGGCATCATCCTGGGTGGACGCCTGGGCTGGATGCTGTTTTACGGCACCGAGCGGATCCTCAGCGAGCCGCTCAGCGTGTTTCGCATCTGGGAAGGCGGGATGTCGTTCCACGGCGGCCTGGTCGGCACGCTCGTCGCGCTGGCGCTGTTTGCGCGCAGCCGCAAGAAACGGCTCGTCGACGTGTTCGATTTCGCTGCGCCACTTCCCGCCATTGGGTTCGGTGCAGGCCGGATCGGCAACTTCATCAATGGCGAGCTCTGGGGCAAGCCAACGGACGTGCCCTGGGCCGTGGTGGTCGACGGCGTGCCATTGCACGCCTCGCAGCTGTATGAGGCGACGCTCGAAGGACTCGCCCTGTTCGCGATCCTGTGGTGGTTTACGGCAAAGCCGCGGTTCCGCTGGGCACCGTCGGGGCTGTTCCTGGTCTGTTACGGCGTGTTCCGCTTCCTGATCGAGTTCGTGCGCGTACCCGATGCGAACCGCGGCTACCTGCTGTTCGACTGGGTGACGATGGGCCAGGTCCTGTCGCTGCCGATGATCCTGGCCGGCCTCGCGATGCTGGCGTACGCGTACCGGCAGCGCCAGCCCTCCGGCAACTTCAACGTGTCCTGACCTCGATGCGGCAATACCACGCACTGCTGCAGCACATTCTCGATCATGGCGCCGAAAAGGGCGACCGCACCGGCACCGGCACGCGCTCGGTGTTCGGCTGGCAGATGCGGTTCGACCTGAACGACGGCTTCCCGTTGCTGACGACGAAGAAGCTGCACCTGAAGTCGGTCGTGCACGAGCTGCTCTGGTTCCTGAGCGGCGACACCAACGTGCGCTACCTGCGTGAGCACGGCGTTTCCATCTGGGACGAATGGGCCGATGCCGATGGCGAACTCGGTCCGGTCTACGGCGCGCAGTGGCGCAGGTGGAAGGCCGCGGACGGGCGCGAGATCGACCAGATCGCGCGTGCCATCGACCTGGTCAAGCGCGACCCGAACTCGCGCCGCATCCTCGTCAACGCCTGGAACGTGGGCGAGCTCGAGCGCATGGCGCTCACGCCGTGCCACGCGCTGTTCCAGTTCTACGTGGCGGGCGGCAAGCTGTCGTGCCAGCTGTATCAGCGCAGCGCCGACGTGTTTCTCGGCGTGCCGTTCAACATCGCGTCCTACGCGCTGCTCACGCACATGGTCGCGCAGCAATGCGACCTCGGCGTCGGCGATTTTGTCTGGACGGGCGGCGACACGCACCTCTACGTCAATCACTTCGACCAGGCACGGCTGCAGCTCTCGCGCGAACTGCTGCCGCTGCCGCAACTCGTCATCAAGCGCCGGCCGGACTCGATCTTCGATTACCGCTTCGAGGATTTTGAGTTCGCCGGGTACCAGGCACACCCCGCGATCAAGGCACCCATCGCCGTATGAAGAAGACCCCCCTGAAGAAGTCCGTGACCAGGTCATCGAAGACCGCCGTGGCGCATCACGCGCACATGCGCCATGCACAGAAGACGGCGAAACCGCCGGCCGCCGAGAGCAATCCGCTGTACGTCGTGAAGCGCTCGAGGATTCATGGTCGCGGCGTGTATGCAGCCCGTCGTATCCGCAGCGGCACGCGCATCATTGAATACGTGGGCGACCGCATCTCGCACGAGGAAGCGGACTCGCGTTACGAGATGAAGGCCGATGACGACGGCCACACTTTCCTGTTCGTCGTCGACGACGATCTCTGCATCGACGCCGGAGTTGGCGGCAATCCCGCGCGCTTCATCAACCACAAGTGCGACGCGAACTGCGAGACGATCATCGAAGGCCGCCGCGTTTTCATCGAGGCGATCCGGACGGTCCAGCCGGGCGAGGAACTGGGGTACGACTACCAGCTCACCTGGGAAAGCACCGACGATCCCGACGAGCTGGCTCTCTATAACTGCCGTTGCGGTGCCGCGAACTGCCGCGGGACGATGCTCGACCGCGAGTCGGTCGACGCCAGGAAGAAAAGGAAGAAGGCGGCTGCGCGGAAGAAGGCGGTCGCCCAGGGCCGGAAGCCCGCCGCGAAACGCAAGCGGGCCTGAGCATCGCCATGCCGCTCGTCTCGATCATCGTGGCGACGGACGAGCGGGGCGCGATCGGGCGCGAAGGCGGCCTGCCGTGGCGGCTGCCCGACGACCTCAAGCGCTTCAAGGCCCTGACGATGGGGAAACCGATCGTCATGGGTCGCAAGACGTGGGATTCGATTGGCAAGCCGTTGCCCGGGCGGCACAACATCGTCATCACGCGCCAGACCGGGTTTGAGGTATGCGGTGTCACCGTCGTTGCGTCACTCGACGACGCATTGACCGTTGCCGGCGCCGTGCCCGAGGTCTGCATCATCGGCGGCGCGGAAATTTATCGCCTGGCGTTGCCGCGCACGGACCTCATTCACCTGACGCGTGTGCATGCGGTTGTCGACGCGGACACGTTTTTTCCGGAGTTCGGTGCCGACGAGTGGGATGAACTGCTGATCGAGAAGCACGCGGCGGACGAGAAGCATACGTACGCGTACAGCTGTGTCGAGCTGCGCAGGCGGCGCCCTGTGGACGATTCGCTCTTCAACCGGCAAGCACCCCCGTCGCTCCAATCCGGCGATTCATCGGGTCGATCAACACGCCCGGATTGAGAATGCCTTGCGGGTCGGCAACCTGCTTTGCGGCCGCCAGCATCTGCCGGAAGATTGGATCCACTTCGCGCTCGTAGCCGCTGCGGTGGTCGCGACCGACGGCATGGTGATGCGTGATGGTTCCGCCGTGCGCGACGACGGCCTCGTTGGCGGCGAGCTTGATGTCCCGCCAGGCAGCAAGGGCGCTGGCGACGTTGCCGTCCGCAGCACGGGTGGCGAAAGTGAAGTAGGGCGCCGGACCATCCGGATACAGGTGCGTGAAGCGACAGGAGAGCCGAGCCCTCTGGCCAGTCGCGCGCGTGATCGCGCGAGCGACGTCTTCCTTGACGGACTGGTAGAAGGTCTCGAAGCGGTCCCAGGTGATCGCCGTCTCGAAGGTATCCATGATCACGCCAAGCCCGACGGCAGGATCGCGCCAGTACGGCATGCGCATGAAGGCATCCCGCCAGGCGCCGGCCGCGCCGGTGCGATGTTCGACGGAATCTTCGGACGCCATCGATCGCGCCACGGCTATGGCGTCGTAACGTCCACCGTGACTGCTCACGATCTCCAGTGCCCGGTCCATCCAGGCCTGCAGGGGATGATCGTCCGATTCGAAGGCCAGCACGAGGATGGCCGTGCGGCCATCGCCGACGCCGGCGAAAATGGTTTCCGCCGGATCGAGCAACCGGCAGTTGCTCGGATTGAGTCCCGATTGCGCGAGTGCCCGGACGCAGGCGACGGCGGCGAAGTAATCGTCGAACTGTGCCGAAGCAGACGCGCGGAATCGCGGCGGTACCTGCACTCGCACCCAGGCCTCGGTGACGATGCCGAGCGTGCCTTCGGAGCCCATGACCAGTCGGTCAGGTGCCGGCCCCGCACCGGAACCGGGAAGCCGCCGCGTCTGCATCACGCCGGCAGGCGTCACCAGGCGCGTGGCCTCCACGAAATCGTCGATGTGTGTGTGCAGCGTGGCGTAATGACCACCCGCTCGCGTCGCGATCCAGCCGCCGAGGGATGAGAATTCGAAACTCTGCGGGAAGTGGCGCAGCGTGAGCCGGTGCGCTTTCAATTGCGCCGCCAGTTCCGGGCCGAGGGCTCCGGCCTGGATGCGCGCTGCCCGACTGATCGGATCGACTTCCAGTACACGATTGAGACGCTCGAGATCGATCGACACGGTCCCGGCAAATCCGCTGCCAACCGCCGCCTCGACGCCACCACACACGCTGCTGCCGCCACCGTAGGGAATCACGGCAACGTTGCGGGCCTGTGCCCAGTCGAGGATGTCGATGACGGCCTGCTCGTCAGCCGGAAAGGCAACCCAGTCGGGCGGTGAGGGCGGTCGGCGCATCCACATGCGGGCGCAGTCGGCGTAACTCTTGCCCGCGCTGTGGTTGAGGCGGTCGAGCGGGGACGCCGAGAAGCAGGCGGCGAGTGTCGCGGGTGGTGCAACGCGCGGCGGCGCAAGGTCGAATTCCTCGACCCGCGGTGCCGGCTTGTCTTCGAAGTGGGCGCCAACGCTTGCCAGCATGGCCTGAACGATCGCGCGTTCGCGTTGATCGAGCGTGGCGTCCGCCAGTCCCCAGCCCCAGAAGCGGCGTAGCGGCCGGCGTGACAGAGAGGCATTTGCGTTCATGAAGGTCCCCGCAGGATGGACTGACGGATTCTCCCGCAATCCCGAAAACAAGCGATGTGAATAATTCGGGCGGCTGCGCGAGCCGCTCCTTGAGGTGGCGAAGGAGTGATTGAGGGCGAGCCGGGGCGTAAAGTCGTAGTCGCGTCGTCAGGGTCCGTCGGGGGGTGCATCCGTGTTGAAAAGCTTGTTTGCCCTGGGCAGGGCCGGTTCGCTGACCGCTCGAATCCAGTGCGGGACGCGGGTCGACGGGTCCGCCTTCGCCCATCGGGTGTTGCTTGCGGGTCTGCTCTTCATGAGCATCGCCGCCCCCCAAGTATCGGCCGATGATTCATCGGCGGCTGAGCGGCGTGGCAAGGCATTCTGGCTGGCACTGGCGCGGGACTGTGCGATTCCGGCTGGCGAGTCGGCGGCGCACCTGATGAATGAAGCGGTGTCGCTCCTGGGCTCGCGTGACTCGCAGTGGCGTGACGATGTCGGATACGGTGTGGTGGCCGCTTGCGTCTACCAGGCGCGACGGCTGTCGCCTGCCGAGCGGCGTTCGCTGATCGCTACGCTGACAGCAAACCTGCGGCAAGGCATTGGCGAGACCGGGACCGACTCCGTGCTGGTCCGCTCGTTCTCGGCACTCGACCTGTCGATCCTGGCGGCGCTCGAACTGGTCGATCCGGTGCTGGATGACGGCGGCTATCGGCAGTTGCTCGACCACGCAATCAACTACCTGCACGAAGAGCGGGACTTGCGTGGGCTGCAGCCCGGGATCGGCTGGATTCACGCTACAGCACACACCGCGGACCTGCTCAAGTTCCTGGCGCGCGACGAGCGATTCACCGCGGCGGACCAGCGCCGCCTGCTGGAGGCCGCCTGGGCGAAGATGACGACGCCAGGGATTCCCGTGTGGACGCACGCAGAGGAAGAGCGATTGGCCGCCGCGCTGCTGTCGGTCGTGCGGCGAACGGACTTCGATTCAACCAGCCTTGATCCGTGGCTGGCGCGCTTCGTGACGCTGGAACAGCAGGTCTGGACGCAGGCTCCGCCGGACGCCGCACGGCTGGAAGCGGCGCAGAATGCGCGTCGCATGCTGCAGAGTTTCTTCGTGCTGCTATCGATGCCGCAGCCCGAGCCAACGGCGGGCCAGGCCGTGACGCAGCAGAAGGTGCTGGCTACCCTGCAAAGCACCCGGCGCTGAGGAAGAGGCCCCGCCGGGTTGCCGGCCGCGTGCGGGGCAACATTACGCCCGCTCGAAGCAGGCAACGGTCTCAACGTGTTCCGTGTACGGCATCAGGTTGAACACTTGCAGATCGCTCAGCCGCATCGCGCCGCTGGCGGTCAGTCGGGCCGTGTCGGCGAGGAACGAGTCGAGCCCGCAGCTGACGTATATGAATCGCGCCGGCGGATCGGCGACCAGCTGTTCCAGGAGTTCGCGATCCAGGCCCTTGCGCGGCGGATCCGCGATCACGACGTCGGCATCCTGTGCCGCAGAGGCCATCGCACCCGCGGAGCCGGCAATCACCTCGATCTTGTCCCGCTCGACCGGCGCCAATGCTTCGAGTCCGAGCGCCAGGCCCTGCAGCGACTGCGGACTCACTTCATTCATGCGGAGGTGACTGACACGCGGCACCACCGAGAGTCCGATCGCGCCGACACCCGCATAGAACTCGGCGACGCGCGCTCCGGAAGGCACCTGCGCACGTACATGTTCGACAATGCGTTCCGCGATGTCGAGATTGTTCTGGCCGAACGCGCCGGGTGGGTAATGCACGGCCGCTCCACCGAAGCGTTCGACGACACTCGGCGGGCCGCACCAGTGCGTGAACTCGCGTCCCAGGATCGTGTTGGTCCGCTCGCACTGCCCGTTGTACCAAAGGCTGTGCAGCTCGTCGCCGAGTCGATCGCGAATGAGGTCGAAACATGCGGCGAATGGTTCGACTGTCGGGCTGTTGCCGACAATCACGACCTGTGCGCTCGCCGAACTGCGCTCCACCACGACCTGCAGGTAACGGGCGAGTCCGCGATGGACGGTCTCGGCATAGGGAGCGATTTCCGCGTCGACGAGCGCGCGTCGCACCACGGCGGCTACCCGGTTGATCAGCGGATGCTGCACGACGCAGTTCGGGATGTGCACCACTCGATGCGTGCCGAGTTCGAACATGCCGAGCTTCGGCGCGCCGAGCCTGCCACGAATGGCCAGGCGGGCACGCAAGCGAAAGCCGGTTGTCGCACCCGATACCACGGGAACACCGCGCAAGCCGTGGTTGTGCACCAGCGATTCCAGCGCCGTGAATGCCTCGGCAGCAATACCCGGCTCACCGAAGCGTGGACAGCCCGGGCAGGGCGGGCGATGGGAGCAAGTCAGCATCGTTGCGGCTATCAGCCGTGCCACGCCGCGCCGAATACGCGCAGCAGGTTGGTGCCCAGGATCTTTTCGATCCGGTCGTCCGAATGGCCGCGCAAGCTGAGGCGGTCCGCCAGCTGCTCGAAGCGCCGTGGCGTGTTGAGATCGTTCGCAAACAGGTAGCCGTCCGCAGATTCCTGCGGCGCCGCGATACCGGCCGCCTTGCGGCGAGCGACGTTTGCAGTGAACGACTGCACGAATTCGGGCGTCAGCGCGATGGTCGAGAGCGTGCCATCCGTACCGATTGAGACGTGTTCCTCCCCCGCGACATTTACAGCGTGCTCGATGTGACGCACGACGTCGACGGCGGTGGGTTGCCTGCCGCCCGACAGGTACGGCATGACATAGATGCCGGTCACACCTCCCTGGTTGGCCACTGCGCGCAGCTCGGCATCGGTGCGATTGCGCGGGTGATCGGCGAGTGCGGCGCAGCCTGTGTGCGTGAATGCGACGGGACGCGTCGAGTGGCGGATGGCGTCGGCCGCGGTGACGCGCCCGCAGTGGCTTGCGTCCACGAGGATCCCCAGCACGTTCATGCGCTCCACCGCCTCGTGCCCGGCGTTGCTGAGTCCCGCGTCGGACGGTTCCATGCAGCCATCGCCGAGCCGGTTGCGCCGGTTGTAGGTCGGCTGGATCACCCGGATGCCGAGCCGATGAAATGTCCCGAGCCGGTCGAGGTCGGTCTCGAAGCACACCCCGTCCTGGAAGCCGTACATCAGCCCGGTGCGTCCGCTCCTTTTTGCTGCGTGGATGTCGGCGACGGACCGCACGCGAACCACGGTCGCCGGGTAGCGATCGACTTCAGCTTCCCAGCGCGCGATCGACGCGACGGCCTTCTGGTAGGCCTCGTCGGGTGGCATCGTGCCCACTTCGCCGACGGTGAGGTGCAGGCACGTCATGCCCGACGCCTTGATGTCGTCAACCTCGCTGGTCGTCAGCTCCGAGCCGTCCTCGGTGGCGTGACCGCCGGGGCCGCCGAGTCCATCGATCACGACGGCGTGCGCATACCGCTCCCACCTCCCGTTCGCAGCCTGCGACGTTCGCGGCAACACTGCGAGCCCGAGCGCGAAGCCCGACGACGCGAGCAGCATGCGTCGCGTACGTGAAATCATGTTCATCGGCCTGCCGCAGCGATGGGCTGAATGCCGAGCGCGCGGCACGGCAGCGGATCGAGCAGTCCCGTCACCAGCGCGTCCATCTGTGCAGTCGGAATATCGGCCACTGTTTCTGCAGTGGTCGTGAGGCGTGTCAGCACGTCGATCTGTACTCGCCCGCGTTCGAAGGCGACGCGGTATGGAATTTCGTGATGGAACATCACCATCGAATAGCGCGGAATGAAGCGCTGCGGGTGACGCCGCTCGAGCTCGAAGCTCAGTTCCTTGCGCAGCATGAACTTGGGATCGCGGACGGTATCGCGCATCTCCAGGAAATTCTCGAGGGCCATCGCGGCGATGGCATCGGTGTCCGGCTTGCGCAGCTGGAAGAATTGCTCGAATGCGGACCGCCAGTCGTCGGCCGAGCGCAGCAGCCGATCGAGCTCGAAGCAGTCTTCGAAGCACGCGTTCATGCCCTGGCCGTGAAACGGCACGATTGCGTGCGCCGCATCGCCGAGCAGCACGGCGGCCTCACCGGCCGACCACGCGTCCGCATGGATCGTGCCCATGCGGCCGACGGGACGCTCGAGGAACTCGCGGGCGAGTCCCGGCATCAGCGGCACGACGTCGGGGAAATGCCTGGCAAAGAACTCATCGACGGCCGCGCGGCTGTCGAGCGCGGCGAAGCTTTCCGTGCCACTTTTCAGGGCGAGGAACAGGGTGACGGTGAAGCTGCCGTCGATGTTCGGCAGCGCGATCAGCATGAAGCCGCCGCGCGGCCAGATGTGCAGCGCATTGCGCTCGATGCGGTGCGATCCGTCCCGCCCCGCCGGCAGCGTGAGCTCCTTGTAGCCGTGCTCGAGCATGTCTTCGGCGACGCGCACGCCGAGCTGGCCGGTCATCGCACGCCGAACGACGGAACCCGCGCCGTCTGCGGCGATCAGCGGCGCGAGCGGCTGCGTGTACGTGTCGCCCGAGACTTCGTCGAGCATGACGAGTTCGTCGCGCTCGAAATCGAGTGTGCGTGCCGCCTGCAGGAAGCGTGGCTCGATGCCGTAATGGCGCTGCGCATGATCGAGCAGTGCGCGGTTCAGGCCCGGCCGGGAGACGGAGTGAATGACTTCGTGCGGCCGCTGGCCGTAGGGCGCGAACGTGAGGGAACCGTCAGGTGCGTGCAGCGTGCGGCCCCGCATCGGGATCAGCAGCGGTTCGACGTCCTCGAACACGCCGGCCTCGCGCAGCGCATGAATGCCGCGATCCGCAAGCGCCAGGTTGATCGAGCGGCCTGCATCCATGTCGACTTTGCGCAGGTCCGGGCGGCGTTCGAACACCAGCACCTGCCTGCCTTGCCGCGCGAGGTAGATGGCCATCAGCGCGCCGGACAGGCCCGCGCCCAGGATCGTGACGGGCCGCTTCACGCCCCGAGTTCCGCGTGCAGCGCAT
This sequence comes from uncultured Pseudomonadota bacterium, assembly GCA_963748985.1. Classification (GTDB taxonomy): domain Bacteria; phylum Pseudomonadota; class Gammaproteobacteria; order Steroidobacterales; family Steroidobacteraceae; genus RPQJ01. The sequence goes on along the minus strand of CAVVKQ010000011.1, from coordinate 106,142 downwards.
CCACACAGCGCCAGACGTCGTCGAAGCGATTGTAGAAGGGCACCGGCGCGGCTCGGATTACGTCCGGCTCGCGCCAGTCAGGCAGGATGGAACGCCGTCGCAGGCCATCGAAGACAGCGCGTGCACGATCGCGCGTGAGCCCGACCAGTCGCAGCGACAACGCGGCGCCACGCGCTTGCGGATCGGAGGGCGTGATTATTTCGACGCGACCCGGAAGCCGCGCCTGCACCAGGCGTTCGAAATATCCCGTCAAGGCGACCGACTTCTGGCGCAGGGCCGGCAGGCCGGTCGCGGCAAAGTGCTCGAGCGACGCTGCGAGGGGCGCCATGGCGAGAATCGGCGGATTGCTGAGCTGCCAGCCTTCCGCGCCGGGGCTGGGACTGAAGCCGGGGGTCATCAGGAAGCGCGTGGCCTTGTCGTGGCCCCACCAGCCGGCGAAGCGTGGCAATGACGCGTCGGTTGCATGACGGGCATGCACGAACGCACCACCCACGGCACCCGGGCCGCCATTCAGGTACTTGTAGTTGCACCACACGGCAAAGTCCGCACCCGCGTCGTGCAGCGAGACCGGCACGTTGCCGGCGGCATGCGCGAGATCCCAGCCGACGATGCAACCCGCTGCGTGTCCCGCAGCCGTGATCGCCTCGACGTCGAGCACCTGGCCTGTCAGGTACTGCACTCCCGGCAGCAGGATCGTGGCGATCCGCGCGCCCTCGCGTTCGATCGTCGCGATGATGTCTTCGGATCGCAGCAGGTCTTCGCCGTCGCGAGGTGCAATTTCGAGCAGATCAGTCGAGGGGTCGAGCCCGTGGAAGCGCACTTGCGATTCGACGGCGTGGCGATCGGAGGGAAACGCCGAGCGTTCCATCAGGATCGCGCGGCGCGTGCCCGACGGCCGGTAGAAGCTCACGAGCATCAGGTGCAGGTTGGCCGTCAGCGTGTTCATGGCGATGACTTCGGTCGGCTCAGCGCCGACCAGCGTGGCCAGCGCAGGAGCGAGCCGCTCGTGGTACGTCAGCCACGGATGACGACCGGTGAAGTGTCCTTCGACCCCGAGCGAGCGCCAGTCGCGCATCACGTCCTCGACGTACTCCGTTGCGAGCACGGGTTGCGCGCCCAGCGAGTGTCCACACAGGTAGACGAGTTCGCGGCCGCTGGCCGCCTCGCGCGGCAGAACGAAGCGGTCGTGCCAGGCCGCAAGCGCATCCCCGGCATCGAGCGCGTGCGCGTGCTCCCGGTCGAGCCTCATGTCGTGTCTCCAGCAATCGACAGCAATGGATACAGCACGGGACGGCTCGGCGCCGCATCGGAGCCAAAGGCAGGTACCTGCAGGTCGAGCAGGTATAACCCGTCCGGTACCGAGTCCGGAACGTAGGCGAGTTCGGTGACGAGCGCCTGGCCACGCGTTGCCTGCGCGGCGTCCTCGCAACCTGGAGGCAGTCCCCAGTATTCGCGATGAGCCGCGAGCCGGCCGCCGTCGTCGGCGCGGTCGAGGCTTGGCAGGTCGACCACGACCGAGTTGACCCCGCGCTCGACCAGCCACCGCATGGCTTCGGGCAGGAAATACGGCGCCGGGCTCGGCGAGCCGGAATAGGCGCGGTGCCGTTTGTCGGTGCCGTTCGGCAGTGTACGAATCACCACCGCCGTGCACGGCGCAGCCAGCCATGCCGCCGCCGCGGCTTCAAGTGCGGCCCGGCGGATCACGAGGTCATCAGCAGCGGCGGGACAGCTTGCCAGGGCAGCCCCTGCCGCACCCAGCGGCTCCGGCCGGACGGAGACGACCAGGGCGACACACGGCGCCACGGGTGTCAGGCTCGCGATCGTGACCGGACTGCGCGTGACGTGACCGACGCATTCGGTGTGGGTGCCGTGGCAATGCGGGGCAAGCGAATGCACGGCGCAATTGCAGCTGGCGCCGGTCGCGACGCTGCCCGTGAAACCACCTATCCGCAGGGGCTCGCTCGAGGCCGGCGTTGCGACGAAGAAGCTCGGTTGTGCACCATTGAACTCGAGCACGATGGCGAGATCCGCGGACGCGCTGACGTCCGCACGCCAACGCCGGCCGCCGGCAGTGAACTCCAGGCAGTTCAAGTGGTCACTTCCTCAGAGAGCTGCCGCACGCGCGGCAGACCGTGTGCTCGGGATTCGACCAGAATCGTTCGAAGACCGGCGGCAGTTGCGTTTCGATGTTGGTGATCTGCAGGTATTCGCTGTAGAGGCGCGCGTCGCAGCGTTCGCAGTACCAGAGGAAGCCATCGGCTTCGCCGGTGCGGCGCTTGCGCTCCACGACGAGCCCGACGGTATCGGCAAAACGCTGCGGTGAGTGCGGTACATGGGCGGGAAGCAGCAGCACGTCGCCTTCGCGGATGGGAATATCCACGCGCCTCCCATCCTGGACCGTCCGCAGCAGCATGTCGCCTTCGAGCTGGTGGAAGAATTCCTCGCCCGGGTCGTCGTGGTAGTCCTGGCGGGCGTTTGGACCGCCGACCACCATGATGATGAATTCGCCCTGTTCGAACACCTGCTTGTTGCAGACGGGTGGGCGCAGATCCGACCGGTGCTCGTCGATCCACTGCCGGAGGTTGAACGGTGTCAAAGACTGCATGGCCCGAGTATAAATTAGGCTCCATGACGCGACGCAGACTCCGAATCGGTCCGGTCCCGCTGGTGCTGGCATTCGCCGCGGCCGGGGTTGGGGCGCCTGCCGGGGCAGAAACGGCAGCGGACGCCAGCCCGGCGGGGGCTGCCCCGGCCGTCAATGCGGTCTGGGTCGAGCACGAGTTCATGTTCACCTATTTCGGCCGCGGCACGTACTACTCGTGCGACGGCATCGCCAACAAGATCGAGTACGTCCTGGAGGCGCTGGGCGCTCGACCCGAGCCAAAGGTGTGGGCCAGTTGCACCGAAGGCCCGGGCATCCAGCAGATTCCGACGGCGCGCATCAAGGTCGCCGTCCCGACCGAGGCGACGCCGGAGTTGTTGGCGGCGATCGAGGCGGGCAAGTCGAAGCGCGACCTGGTGTCCAGGGTGCAGGGTAACGGCGCGTTGGTCGACGTTGCGACAGCGCTGTTCCCCGCCCAGCGCCAGGTCGTCGAATTCGTGGGCCTGCGCAAGGATCACATCGAGGACGGCGACTGCGAACTCCTGGATCAATTGCTGCCGCAGGTGCTGGAGCCGCTGGGAATTCGCGAGACACCCGACTCGTCGCTGACGTGCACACCGCGCACGTCGCAGTTCGGTTCGGTCCGCCTCAAGCTCGAATCGCTCCACGCGAAGCCGGCGGCGGTCGCCGAGCCGGCCAGGCCCTGACGCCGGGCTTGCGACTCAGTCCTCGAGCGGCAGACCGCCGGTGTGGTTCGCCACCTGCACCGGCAGGGCGTCGGGCACGTCGATGCGCCGCCCGGTCAGTGTGCCCCCCCAGACGCATCCTGTGTCGAGGCCGAGCGCACGAACTTCGTCCACGTAGCCCATGGCCGACCAGTGGCCGAAGACAAGCCGTTCGCCGGCAGACTTGCGCCAGGGAATGCGAAACCACGGCTGCGTGCCCCTCGGAGCAGTCGCAGGCGCGCCCTTGAACTTGAGCACCATGCGGCCAGTGTCCGCGTCGCACACGCGCAGTCGCGTGAATGCGTTGACCGTAAAGCGGATGCGATCCCAGCCGTCGAGGTCGTCCCGCCAGGTGTCCGGTTCGTTGCCGTACATGCGTTCGTAGAGCTGCCCGGCGCTTTCGCCGCGCAGCCTGCGCTGTACCTCGCCCGCACAGGTTGCTGCCGTCTGCAGGTTCCACTGCGGCGGCAGGCCCGCGTGCAGCAGCGAGATGCCGAGGTTCGCGTCGTGATGCAGCAGTGGACGCGCCTGCAGCCAGTCGAGCAGTTCGTCGGCGTCCGGAGCATCGACGATGGGACGCAGTCCTGCATCGCCGTCGCGCCAGTTCGCGCCGCCGCGCGCGAGGGCGAGCAGGTGCAGGTCGTGATTGCCGAGGACGGTAATGGCGGCGTCGCCAAGTGATTTGACGAAGCGCAGCGTGTCGAGCGAACGCGGGCCGCGGTTGACGAGGTCGCCGACGAACCAGAGCCGGTCGCAGGACGCATCGAACCGCAGGCGGTCGAGGAGGGTGTCCAGCTCGTCCTTGCAGCCCTGGACGTCGCCGATCGCAAAGACGGCCATCGAGCCGTCGTCAGTGCAGCACGCCCGGCATGGCGAGCCGGAACGGCGCGATCGGTGCGTCGAACTGCTCGCCGTCGTCCGCGACCATGTGGTACTTGCCCTGCATCGCGCCGACCGGCGTCTCGAGGATGGCGCCGCTGGAATATCTGAACCCCTGGCCCGGCTGCAGGTGTGGCTGTTCGCCGACGACGCCGTCGCCGACCACTTCCTGCACCTTGCCGTTGGCGTCGGTGATGAGCCAGTGGCGCGTCACGAGTCGGGCCGGCTTCGTCCCTTCGTTGCGGATGGTGATCGTGTACGCGAACACGAACCGGCCCTCGCCCGGGTTCGACTGGTCCTCGACGTAGTTCGTGCTGACGTCGACGCGGATGCGATTCGCCTCGGCCGTCGTCATGTCTTTTTCCAGCGCACGGCGAGCACGTCGCACGGCGCCGCATGCAGGATCGTGTCCTCGGTCTGGTTGAACATGATCGACAGGCCGTGGCGTTCGCGGCTGCCGAGCACGATCAGGTCGACGCCGCGGTCCGTGGCGACACGCACGAGCTCGGCCTTGATATTGCCGGCCTGCACGATCCGCTCCGCCTTTTCGAGGCCGGTCTTCTGCGCCAGCTCGGCGATGCGCCGCGTGGCGCGCTCGATCAGCTCGCCTTCGATCTGCACCGCCGGCAGCAGGGCCTCGCCCATCGGTTCGACGGGGACGTATTCAACGACGTGCAACAGGATGACTTCGGCCCCGTAACGCTCCGCGACGTCACGCGCCCGCTCGGCGATCTTTTCGCTGCCTTCGGCGATGTCCACAGCGAGCAGGATCTTCTTGTATTCGCGCATGGTGTGCTCCGTGGAACGCGTGGTTCCGTTGCGAAAAGCGGCCCAGGGAAGATTATAGGCGGCGCCGGATGGGCCACCAATCCGGAATCATTCTGCCGGAATAGCGCGGGGCGTGTCCCCGCGTCGGGCGAGCCATTGGCTCGCCAGGGCGGCAAACCGGGCCGGAGCGAGCGTTTCGGCCCGCGCCCCGGGATCCACGCCCGCGGCCACGATCCCTTCCACGTCGAGCAGGCCCATCAGCGAATTGCGCAACGTCTTGCGGCGCTTTGAAAAAGCAGCCGCCACCAGGGCCGCGAATGCGGCATGGTCGGCGATTTCGAACGGCGGCGCGGCATGCGGGGTCAGCGCGAAAAACGTCGAGGTGACCTGGGGTGCCGGCTTGAATGCGCCGGCGCCAATGTCGAAAAGTCGTTCCACCATGACGTGTGGCGCGAGCATCACCGTGAGTCGGCCATAATCGCCCGAACCGGGCGCGGCCGCCATGCGCACGACCACTTCCTTTTGCAGCATGAAATGCATGTCGGCGAAGGCGTCGAGCTGCGAGATGAAGTGGAAGAGCAGCGGCGTCGAAACGTTGTACGGCAGGTTGCCGATCAGTCGCAGCTTCGGTCCGTCGCCACGCAACGCGCGAAAGTCGAACTCGAGCGCGTCGGCCAGGTGCACGTGCAACTCGCCGCGTGCCTGGCAATGCGCCTGCAGGGGTGGCACGACATCGCGATCGATCTCGACCACGTCGAGCCTGCCCGCCAGCGCAAGCACAGGTGCCGTAATCGCGCCGCGGCCGGGGCCGACTTCCACGAGCCGATCGCCCGGACGTGGGTCGATGGCGCGCACGATCCGGTCGATCGTGCCCGGGTCGTGCAGGAAGTGCTGCCCGTAGCGCTTCTTGGCGTGACCGTGCTTCACCAGTGGGATGCCGGGCGTCGCGCACGCTGGCTCAGCTCGAGCGCAAGCGCAAACGCGGCTTGCAGGCTGCCGGGATCGGCCTTGCGCGTACCGGCAAGATCGAGCGCCGTGCCGTGATCGACGGACGTGCGTACGATCGGCAGGCCAAGCGTGACGTTGACGGCGTGGCCGAAGCTCAGGTGCTTCAGCACCGGCAAGCCCTGGTCGTGGAACATGGCCACGACGGCGTCGATGCCCCTGAGCCGTTGCGGTACGAACGCGGTGTCGGCCGGCACGGGGCCGACGAGATCGAGTCCGTCGCTGCGCAGGGCCGCCAATGTCGGCTCGATCACTTCGATTTCTTCGCGACCGAGGTGACCGCCTTCGCCGGCGTGTGGGTTCAGGCCGAGCACCAGGATCCGCGGCCGTCGCAGGCCGAACATCGTCTGCAGGTCGCTTGCCACGATGCGCAACACGGCCTCGAGGCGCGACGGCGTGATGGCCGCGCTGACCTTCCGCAACGGCAGGTGCGTGGTCGCGAGTGCAACGCGCAACCCGCCGCCGACCAGCAGCATCACGGGCAGACGCACGCCCGTGCGTTTGGCGAGGTACTCCGTGTGCCCGGTGAAAGGGACGCCAGCCTCGTTGATGATCGATTTCTGCACGGGCGCTGTCACGATCGCCTGGAACGCACCCGCTGCGCAGCCGCCGATGGCGACGTCGAGTGTCTCGAGCACGTAACGCGCGTTCGCAGCCGCCAGGATGCCGGGGCGTGCCGGTTCCGCCAGCGGCACGTGCAGCAGCTCGACGCCAGCGCGTGGCGGGCTCATCGCATTGAAGTCCGGCAGCTTGAGCTGGCGGGCGCTGCGCGGTCGCGCGCGGCCGAACAGGGAGCGGTCACCGATCAGGACGACACGGCAGCCTGGTGGTGTCGTGTCGAGCAGTTCGGTGCAGAGATCCGGACCGATGCCCGCCGGTTCACCGGTCGTGACGGCGACGGTGCGCAGGGCCGTGGCACGGCGCGATCGGCTCGCGGTGCTCACATCCGGTATTCGACGAACGCTTCGTCGCGCAGCCGGCGCAGCCAGATTTCCGTTTCTTCGTCCGCGCGCGCTTCGCGCAGCTGGCTGACGCAACGGTTGCGTGTCATGTCCTCGGTCGCGTCGTAGGTGCGGCGACCGAGCAACTGCACGATGTGCCAGCCGAACTGCGTACGGAACGGCGGGCTGATCTCGTTTTCGGCGAGCGCATCGATCTGCTTTTCGAACTCGGGCACGTAGCTGCCGGGTCCGGCCCAGCCGAGGTCACCGCCCGTTGCGGCCGAACCCGGGTCTTCGGACGTGACCGAGGCGACCGCCTCGAAACTCTCGCCCTTCAGGACGCGGTCGCGGATCTGCGCGAGCTTCTGCCGCACGGTCTCGTCGTCCATTACTTCCGTCGGTTTCATCAGGATGTGCCGGGCGTGCACCTGCGAGACGAGCGCCGGCGCCTGGCCACCGCGGATCTCGAGCACCTTGAAGATGTGCAGGCCGCTCGGCGTGCGGATCGGCTGCGTCACGTCACCGGCCTGCAGGGTGGGGATGATGTCGGCGACGAACGACGGCAACTGGCCCGCCTTGCGCCAGCCGAGCGCGCCACCTTCGAGCGCGGTGCCGGAATCGGAGTAGGTGATGGCAAGTTGCGCGAAGTCCTCGCTCTTCGTCGCGCGTTCGTAAACGGCCTGCGCTCGCGAGGTGCGCTCCGCGATCTGTTTCTCGTCCGCCGCACCCGGAATGGCAACCAGGATGTGCGCGAGGTTGAACTCGTTGTCGGCGCCCGGCGAGGCTTTGCGCTTCGCGACGCATTGCTCGACTTCGCGCGGCGACACGTACACGCGCGCGAGCACGTCGCGCTGGCGCAGCCCCTGCAGCGTCATCTCGCGACGGACTTCCTCGCGGTAGTCGCGATAGTCGATGCCCTGCGCCTCGAGCGTGGCCGGCATGTCGCTGAACTTGAGGTTGTTGCGTGCGGCGACATCGGTGAGCGCGGTGTTCACCATCTCGTCCGAGATCTTCAGGCCGAGCCGATCGGCGCGTTGCATCTGCAACTCCTGCAGCACGAGCCGCTCGAGCACCTGCTGGCGCAGGACGTTGCGCGGCGGCAGTTGCTGGCCCGACTGCTCGATGCGCGCGCTGATCACGGACATCTGCTTTTCGACTTCGCTGCGCAGCACCAGGCCGTCGTTGACGACGGCGGCGACCCGGTCCAGCAGCACGCCGGACGAGCTCAGGTCCTTGGACTGGGCGTGGGCGGTGCCCACGGTGGCGAACAACAGGACGGCTACGCCGAAAAACTGCTTATATTTCAAGGGCATCTCAGAGTCGGGGCGCGGACGCAGGCGAGGAGTATCCCCGAATCGCTTCGCGCAGGAAAGCTTCGTTGTCGACTCCGACACTGGACAAACCCTTCAGTTCCAGCTGCAGGCCGATCGACGTTTCGGCAGCCCCCGAGCGGCTGGAAATGAAGCGTCGCCCGATCACGCGAACAGCCCAGCAGCATGACGAATATTCGAGGCCCAGGAACTGGTCGAGCGTGTTGTCTTCCTGCAGCGAGTAAACGAAGCGCGCGAAGCCGCGCCACTTGTTGCTGATCGGCCAGGCGCCCGACACGTCGACCTGCTCGAGCAGGTCGCGCCGGAACCGGTAACCCGCATTGATCACCCGGCCCGGCGTCGGGTTGTACTGCACGAAAGTCTCGGAACGTTCGCCCTGGGTCTCGTCCGGATTCCACTGGTAGGCAAAGCGCGCGTTCCAGTTCTTGTACGCGTTGAGCTCAACCTCGGCCACGACGTCGGACGTCGAGCGGTCGCGCACAGGCTCGTCCGGCAGCGCAACGCGCGGATCCTGGAAGTAGAACGCCTGCCCGAGCGTGGCGCTCAGGTACTGGCGACCGCGGCTTGAGTCGAGCAGGCGGGTGGTGACGCCGACGCTGACCTGGTTCGCGTCCCCGATCCGGTCCGGGCCCACGTAGCGGTTGGTGCGGAACAGCTGCACCAGATTCAGGTCGGGTATGCCGGTATCGAACACCGGCAGGTCATCCTGGTTCTTGTACGGCACGTACAGGTAGAGCATCCGTGGCTCGAGCGTCTGGATGCGCGTGCCTTGCGAGCCCGACGCACGTTCCATGGTGAAACCCGCGTCGAGGCTGGCCGACGGCAGCGAGCGATCCGGCGAATCGTCCGCGCCCGCCGCGGTCTGGTCCAGCAGGTATTGCGTGTAGCGGTAAGCGGCGCCCGCCGCGAAGAACCCGCCGTTGCGGTCGACGCGCCATTCGAGCGACGGTTCGGTGTCGAGTCGGACCCCTTGGGGCCCCAGATCGCGCTGGAAATTGGTCGCCTCGGCGAACACGGAGCCCGACAGGCCACCCGCGAAATCGCGCCAGCGCCCGAGTGCCGTCAGTTGTGGCGCGATGCGGTAGGGCTCGTCCTCCGCAGCCAGCGTGTTGTCGATGACCTGGTAGCCCTGCGCGCGGGCATTCAACGTCCAGGCGGCGGTGTCGTGCCGCAGGTCCATGTAACGATTGACGAACTGGACGCTCGTGCCCTCGAAGCCGACGCCGAAGTCCTCGAAGTAGTCGTTGTCGCTCACGTCGGTCGCATCGATCAGCAGCCGGGTGCGGGGTGCAAAGCGCGTGACGTGGCGCCAGTCGATGACGCCACGGGCTTCGCCGGTTTCCTGGTCGTTGACCAGGTACTCGACGTTGAGCTGGCTGCGGCTGCGGTCACTCAGGTAGCGCAGCTCCGGATCGAGCCGGATGCCGCGCGACGAATACCAGCGCGAGGTGAGCGTGGCGTCGTAGTTTTCGGCCAGGTTCCAGTAGTAGGGCACGGCAATCTGCGTGCCGGTGCGGCTGCCGCTGCCGATCGTCGGGAACAGCAGGCCGGATTTGCGCTGGTCGCCGACGGGAAACGAGATCCACGGCGTGTAGAACACCGGCACGCCGAGGAATTCGATGCGTACGTCGCGTCCGGTGCCGATCAGGGTCTTCTGGTCGATCTCGATTGCGCCGGCGGCGAGACTCCAGTCCTCGTTGCCCGGGGGGCAGGCCGTGTAGCGCACGCCTTCCAGACCGATCAGACCAGACTGCCGTATTCTTGCGTTCGCCGCCGCGCCCCGCACCGACTGCTCGCGCAGTTCGAATTCGGCGCCTTCGAAATTGCCCACGCCGCCTTCCTGGAACGAGCCCCCCTTGCCGCGCACGTGCATCTGCGGGTCGAGGTATTCGATGTCACCGTTCAGTTCGACGCTGCGCTGTTCGGCATTGATCGAAGCCTGGTCGGCCGTAAGCAGGCGCTGGCCCATGCGAATCTGCACGTTGCCGCGCAGTTCGGCGTCGCCGGCACGGCCGAGTTCGCCGGTATCGCTCGTGACGTGGATCTGCGGGTCGTCCGGATCAGCCTTGAGCAGTTCTTCGATGCGCGGGTCGATGACGGATTGGATGGCGCACCGGTCGCCGCGCGCAGGTTCGTCGACTTTTGCGGCTGGCAAGGGTGCAGGCTCCGGCGACTGCTCCTGCGCCTGGGCGGACGCGGCCCCGAGCCATGCGCAGGCTGCCGCCCTCCGCAGGGTGGCCTGCAGCACCTGCTGCAGGCGCGGGGAACCAGAGCACGGCGTCGTCATCCGCACGATTATAATTGCGTGCGAATCGCCGCATCCGACTATTGCCCGCCCGTATTCCAGCCCGACCGGGGTCCCCGCTTGAACGAATCACGCCCGCACTCGCCGGCCACGGGCCAGGACGATCCACGTCTCGACTTGCTGCGCCAGTGGCTCGAACGAGACCTCGGCATGCGCCAGTATGGCCTCGCACCGGCATCCGTCGACGCCAGCTTCCGCCGTTACTTCCGCGTGACGCGCGCAGGACAGGCTTCGGTGATCGTCATGGATGCGCCTCCCGGCAAGGAAGACGTCGCGCCATACCTGCGCGTTGCCGCCATGCTGCAGGACATCGGTGTGCATGCGCCGCGTATCCTGCAACGCTCGGAACGGGAAGGATTCCTGCTGCTGACCGACCTCGGCACGACGATGTACCTGCCGGAGCTCACCAAGCCGGGCCAGGCCGACCCCCTGTATGCCGACGCGCTGGCAGCGCTGGTCCAGATCCAGGCTCGTGGCGTGCAGGCCGCCGCGGAACTGCCACCGTACGACGAGAAGCTGCTGCGTTTCGAGATGAGCCTCTTTCCCGACTGGTTGCTGCAGCGCCACCTGTCGCTGGAGTTGAGTCCACGCGAAGCGCAGGTGCTGCACGAGGCGATGACTGCGCTGGTCGCCAACGCACTCGAGCAGCCGCAGGTATTCGTGCATCGCGACTATCATTCGCGCAACCTCATGGTCTGCCCCGATGCCAATCCCGGCATCATCGATTTCCAGGACGCCGTGCACGGCAGCCTCACGTACGACCTCGTTTCCCTGCTGCGCGACAGCTACATCGCCTGGCCGCAGGAGCGCGTAGTCGGATGGGCACTGGAGTTCCGCCGTCTCGCGATCGCAGCCGGGCTGCCGGCAGGCCGTGACGAGGCGCAGTTCCTGCGCTGGTTCGACCTCATGGGTGTGCAGCGCCACCTCAAGGTCGGCGGTATTTTCGCGCGACTCTGCCACCGGGACGGCAAGCCCGGGTACCTGGCCGACATTCCACGCACGCTGCAGTACGCGGTGGACTCGTGCGCGCGCCATGCGGATTTCGTCGAGCTCGGCGAGTTGATCGGGACACGAGTCCTGCCCGCGGTGATCGCCAGGCTCGAAGGCAACGCACGTTGAAAGCCATGATCCTCGCGGCGGGGAGGGGCGAGCGCATGCGACCGCTCACGCTCAGCCGTCCGAAGCCGCTGCTCGACGTGGGCGGCATGGCGTTGATCGAGCATCACCTCTATGCGCTGGCGACGGCGGGGTTCAGCGAAGTAGTCGTCAATCTGTCGTGGCTCGGTGAACAGATTCCGGCAGCGCTCGGCGACGGTTCGCGCTACGGGCTGAGAATCGACTACAGCCAGGAGGGGCCGGAACCGCTCGAGACGGGCGGCGGCATCTTCCGTGCGTTGCCGTTGCTGTGCCCGATGGGTGTCGAGCCATTCCTGGTGCTGAACGGCGACGTCTGGATGCAGTACCCCTTGGCGGACCTGCGCGAGAGGTACGCGCAGGGGCTGCCGGGCAAGGACCAGGCGCACCTCGTGCTGGTGCCGAACCCCGGGCACAACCGCCAGGGCGATTTCGCGTTCGACGCGGGACGCATGGTCGAGCCCGTGCCGGGAACGGCGGCGGACACGTCCGTGGCGAGCAGGATCGCGGCCTTGCCGAAATGCACGTTCTCGGGACTCGGCGTGTATCAGCCGTCGCTGTTCAATGGCTGCGCGGACGGCGTCTTCAAGCTCGCGCCACTGCTGCGCACAGCAGCCGTCAACGGACGCGTCGGCGTGGAAGTGTTCGAGGGCGACTGGCTCGACATCGGCACGCCGGAGCGCCTCGCTGCGTTGAACGCGCGGCTGCGTTCGTGAACCTCGCGGACGCACCTGCGCGCTGCAAGTACAATGCGGGCCCATGAGCGAGTTCAAAGGCATTCCGGTCGTCCCGGGCGTCAAGGCCGCTGCCTCGAGCGGTGAAAAATACCAGACTGTTCAGGGATTTACGGCGATCCGTGACGGCATCAAGGCCGCTGCGTCGAGCGCGCCCGTGACACCTGCGGGCCGCAAGCCTGGTTGGCTGCGGGCACCGATGCCGGCGGGTCGCGGCTTCGAAAGGGTCAAGCAGACCGTGCGGGAACACCGCCTCGCCACGGTCTGCGAGGAAGCCAGGTGCCCCAACATCGGCGAGTGCTGGAATGCGGGCACCGCGACGATCATGTTGATGGGAGAGGTCTGCACGCGAGCGTGCCGCTTCTGCGCCGTCGATACCGGCAATCCGCGTGGCTGGCTCGATGCCGACGAACCCGCCAATGCTGCCCGTACCGTGCAGCTGATGCAGCTCAAGTACGTCGTGCTGACGTCGGTGAACCGCGACGACCTGCCCGATGGCGGCGCCGCGCACTTCGCCGCGTGCGTGCGCGAGATCAAGCGCCTCAATCCCGCAACCGCGGTCGAGGCACTGACACCCGACTTTCAGGGCGTGAAAGCCGACGTCGCGACAGTCGTCGACAGCGGACTCGACGTCTTCGCGCAGAACGTCGAGACCGTGCGTCGCCTCACGCATCCCGTGCGTGATCCGCGCGCGTCCTACGATCAGACGCTGGCCGTGCTCGCTCACGCCAGGCAGTATCGCCGCGCGCAGGGCGACGTGCTGGTGAAAACCAGCCTGATGCTCGGCCTCGGTGAAACGGACGACGAGATCTTCGAGACGATGCGCGACCTGCGCGCTGCGGGCGTGGACCTGCTCACGCTCGGCCAGTACCTGCGGCCGACGGTAAACCACCTGGCAGTCGAACGCTTCGTGACGCCCGAGGAATTTGCGCGGTACCGCCAGCACGCGCTCGGGCTCGGCTTCATCGAATGCGTGTCGGGGCCGCTCGTGCGCTCGAGTTACCGCGCCGAACAGGCCCTGGCCCGGAACAATGCCGGCCTCGCCGAAGGTGGGCTCGCCAGGCGTGGCTGAACGCAACGCATATACGGACGCGCGGCGCGTGCTGCCGGCCGCGTCCACACCGGCGCTGAAGTGGCTCGGCTGCGTCGACTACGAGCCGACGTGGCGGGCCATGCAGCGCCGCACCGACGAGGCCACGGCCGCAACACCCGACGAAATCTGGTTCCTGGAGCATCCACCCGTCTTCACGATGGGCATGAACGCCAAGGCGGTGCACCTGCTGGCGCCGGGCGACATTCCCGTCGTCGACATCGATCGCGGTGGGCAGGTCACCTACCACGGGCCCGGCCAACTCGTCGTCTATCCGTTGCTGGACCTCGCGCGGCTCGGCCTCGGCGTGCGTGCGCTCGTCGAAGGCATCGAGCGTGCCATCGTCGCGACGGTCGCACAGTGGGGCATCCAGGCCCATGGCAAGCGCGACGCACCCGGCGTGTACGTCGGCGAGCGCAAGATTGCGAGCATCGGGTTGCGCATCCGTCGCAACCGTTCGTATCACGGGCTGGCCCTCAATGTCGCGATGGACCTCGAGCCGTTCGCGCGCATCAATCCCTGTGGCTATGCAGGGCTGCAGATGACGCAGCTCCGTGAGCTGGGCGGCCCGGCCAGCGTACGCGAAGTGAGCGAGGCGCTGGCGCCGCAGTTGTTGCGTGCGCTGGGGTTCGGCGCCCAGGCGGCGCGTCAGAGCGCAACGAGCACCTGGCTGCAGGACGTGAGCTCCATGTAGAGCGCGTCGAGCTGGGCCTTGCTGGTGGCGACCACCGTCACCGTGATCGACAGGTACTTGCCGTTGCTGCTGGGACGCTCTTCGATGCGGTCCGGTTCGAGCGTGCCGAAATGCCGCGTCACGATCCCCATGACGAGGCTGCGGAAATCATCCGACGCCTGGCCCATGATCTTCACCGGGAAATCGGTGGGAAACCTGAGCAGCGTCTCCTCGGGCCCGGGGGGCGAACCGCTCATGCGTCCACCAGTGCCGGCCGTGCGGCGATCGCGTCGAGGTGCTGCTGCAGACGTGCATACATCGACAGCCACGTTGCGCCCGGTGCGCCGGTGCCGATGGCCTTGCCGTCCACCGAGGTGACGGGCAGCACGCCGCGACCCGCGGAAGCGATCCACACTTCGGACGCCGAGCGCAATTCGCCGACGCTGAACGTGCGGATCTCGACGGGCAGCCAACCCGCCGCGAGTTCGATCACCGCGTCGCGGGAGGTGCCCGGCAGGATGCTCTGATCGTTGGGTGGCGTGACCAGCGTGCCGTCGCGCACGATGAAGACGGTGCTGGAAGAGCCTTCGGTCACGCGCCCATCCCGCATGAGGATGGCTTCAGAGCCGCCCTTGTCCTGCGCCTCCTGGCGCAGCAGCACGTTCGCGAGCAGCGCGACCGACTTGATGTCGCAACGCGCCCAGCGCGTGTCCTCGAGCGTGACGCCGGCAAGGCCGCGCTCGAGCAGCGCCGGCGCCGGTGGCGGGTACGGGCTGACGAAAGCGAATCCCGTTGGTTCGACCGTTGCGGGTGGAAACAGGTGGTTGCGGCCGTACTCCATGCCGCGCGTCACCTGCAGGTAGACCAGCAGCTCGGTTGCGTTGGCCGCGGCGACGAGCGTGTTCGTCACCTCGACCCAGCCCTCCAGCGGCAGCGGATTGTGGATGCGCAGTTCCGCCAGGCTGCGGTCGAAGCGTTCGAGATGCTGGCGCATCCGGAACGGCCGCCCGCGATGTACCGGCACCACTTCGTAAGCTCCGTCCGCAAACAGGAAACCGCGGTCGAGCGGCGAGATTCGTGCCTCCGTCAGCGGGAGGTACTCGCCGTTCAACCAGCAGGTGGGATACGGATCGGCCATCGTGTCTGCGTCAGTGGAACAGCAGCCGCAAGCTGTCCCAGGCGCGGCCGAAGAAGCCGGCGGCGGCCACGTCTGCAGTCGGGAAGAGTTCGTACGTCGCGATCGTCTGGCCATCGACGACCACCCTGGCCTTGCCGACCGACTTGTTCTTCGCGAGCGGTGCGACCAGCGTCTCCGGCAGCTCGAAGTCAGCTTTTACCGAACTCACGTGACCGCGCTGGTTCGTGACGTAGAGGTCGCGACCCACGGTCAGCCCGACCTCGTCCTGCTTGCCCTTCCAGACGCGCATCGTGGTGAGTGGCTGGCCAGCCGCGTAAACGCGCCTGGTCTCGAAGAAGTTGAAGCCATAGTTGAGCAAAGCGGAGCTCGCTTCCTCGCGGGCACGCATTGAATCCGTGCCCATCACGGCGGAGACCAGCCGCATGTCGCCGCGCTTCGCGGACGTAACCAGGCAGTAGCCCGCGGACTTCGTGTGGCCGGTCTTGACTCCGTCCACCGTCGGGTCGCGCCACAGGAGCCCGTTGCGGTTCTGCTGCGTGATATCGTTCCAGGTGAACTCCTTCTGCGAGTACCAGCGGTAGTACTCCGGGAATTCGCGGATCAGTGCGTTCGCGAGCAGCGCCGCGTCCCGCGCCGTGATGTACTGCTCCGGGTTGGGCATGCCCGCGGAATCGGTAAAGTGCGTGCCTGTGAGGCCGAGCCGCTTCGCGAAGTTGTTCATCATCTGCACGAAGGTGGCCTCGTTGCCGGCCACATGCTCGGCGAGCGCCACCGTCGCGTCGTTACCCGACTGCACGATCATGCCCTGCAGCAGGTTCTCGATCGAGACCTGCGTGCCGACCTCGATGTACATGGCTGAGCCGCCGAGCTTCGGCGCCGCCTGCCGCCATGCGTTCTCGCTCACCGTGACCATGTCCCCGAGCTTGATGCGGCCCTCCTTGAGCGAATGGAACACGACATAGGCTGTCATCAGCTTGGTCAGGCTCGCCGGTTCCTGGCGTGAATCGGGTTCGAGCGCCGCGAGCACGCGACCGCTCTCGTGGTCGATGACGATGAAGCTGCGGGCGTTGAGCTGTGGCGGGGGGGGCAGCGCCGTGGCAGGCGGTGCGGCAGGTGCAGGAGCCGCTGCCGATGCAGCGTCACTGGCGGCATCCGGGGCGGCGACGTCGTTCTTGTCGGAACCGCAACCGGCGAGGGCGAGGCCGGCGACGAGCGCCAGTGCAATCAGTGTCGGCTTGAGCTTCATTTCTGCGTTGGAACCATAGGTTTGGGGTGGAGCGGTGGGTTCAGGTGCCGGAGGTCGTCGTCGACCATCCGCTCGATGGCGCGGGCGGCTTCGTCGGTGCGGGGACGACGTGCCCGGCGTCTGCGGGCAACGGCAGCCCCGAGCGCCTGGCGCCAATGGCGTCCGCCAGGTCGCTGACGGCGCTCGCATACATGTGACTGCGGTTGTAACGCGTGATCGCGTAGAAATTGGTGAAGCCGACGCGGTACTCGGTCCCGCCAGCCACCTTGAGCGCGACCAGCATCGCCGGTGCGTCCGCCGCCAGGCTCGTCTCGAACGTGACGCCGCGCGCTCGCAACGATCCCACGGTTTCCGTCAGCGCCAGCTTTTCGCCCAGGCCTTCCAGGTTGGCGCTGCTGGCATCGGCTGCCGCCAGGACCGGTTCGTCCGCGCGCCAGCCGTGCACCTTGAGGTAGTTGCCCACGCTCGAGAAGACGTCGGCCCAGTCGTTCCAGAGGTCGCGCTTGCCGTCCGCGTCGCCATCGACCGCGTAGCTGCGGAAGCTGCTGGGCATGAACTGCGGCAGTCCCATTGCGCCCGCGTACGAGCCGACCGGCGCGAGCGGGTCAAGACCTTCTTCGCGGGCCATCACGAGGTATTGCTCGAGTTCGCTGCGGAAGAATTCCTGGCGTGGCGGGTAATCGAAGGCGAGCGTCGAGAGTGCGTCGATCACGCGGTACTTGCCCACGTTTTCGCCGAAGAACGTCTCGACGCCGACGATGCCGAGCAGGATGTCCACGGGGACGCCACTTGCAGCCGCGGCCCGTTCGAGTTCGGCCAGCTTCTGGCCATGGACCTCGGCGCCACGCGCGATGCGACGTTCGATCAGGAACTTGGGCCGGTACTCGTCCCACGCCAGCGTGCGCTCGGCCGGCTTCGCGATCGCCTGCAGGATTGCAGGCTTCGATTCGACCTGTGCAAACAGCGCGACGAGCGGCTCTGCCTCGAAGCCGTGCTTCTTGCCGACGCTGGCAATGAAAGCGTCGATGTCGGCGCGCGTGGGATCGAATGCCTGGGCGTGCGCAGGCTGCGCATGGCAGAGCGCAAGCGCGAACGCAACCGCGAAGGGGCGGGTGATACAGCGGAACGGGCCGGTGGCCCGCCGGGCGAAAGGTTGCCGTGTCAAGTTGAGACCAGTTTGCGGCGGGAATGGATTGCCATGAGGATACCGAACCCTGCCATGAGGGTCACCAACGATGTGCCGCCGTAACTCACGAGCGGCAGCGGCACGCCGACGACAGGCAACAGTCCCGCGACCATGCCGCTGTTGACGAAAGCGTATACCGAGAACAGCAGCGTGAGACTGCCCGCCGTCAGGCGGGTGAACGAGTCCTGTGCCTGTGTCGCGATGTAGAGCCCGCGACCGATGACGAGCAGATACAACGCCATCAGCACGATGCAGCCGACGAGGCCCCATTCCTCGCCGATCACGGCGAAGATGAAGTCGGTCGAGCGTTCAGGCAGGAACTCGAGCTGTGCCTGGCTGCCGTTCATGAAGCCCTTGCCGAAGATTCCGCCCGAGCCGATCGCGATCTGCGACTGGATCGTGTGGTAGCCGGCTCCGAGCGGGTCGTTCTCCGGGTTCAGGAACGTCAGCACGCGCTGGCGCTGGTAATCGTGCAGCAGGAACTTCCAGACGACCGGGATGGCTGCTGCGATCACGGCGCCCAATCCCAGGATGTACCGCAGTTGCAGTCCCGCGAGCAGGATGACGAGCCCGCCGCCTGCCGTCACCAGCAGCGCGGTGCCGAGGTCGGGCTGCTCGGCGATCAGCAGCGTCGGCACGAGCACGATCAGTGCCACGATGACGAGCGTCAAGAAGTCGGGGGGCAGCGGTCTCTCGTGCAGGTACCAGGCACAGCAGAGCGGTACCGCGATCTTCATTATCTCGGACGGCTGGAACCGGATGAATCCGAGGTCGAGCCAGCGCTGCGCACCCATCGCGACATCGCCGACCACGGCAACGGCGATCAGCAGCAGCAGGCCCAGGCCATAGAGGAACGGCGCGCCGATCCGCATCACCCGCGGTGGAATCTGCGCGACGATCGTCAGCACGCCGAGGCCGAGTCCGACGCGCGCGGCCTGGCCGAGGAAGATGCGCACGTCCTCGCCTGCCGCGCTGTAGAGCACGATCAGGCCAACGGCACAGACCGCCAGCACGCTCAGCAGCAGCGGCCCGTCGATGTGCAGGGCGTCCAGCAGGCGGCCGGTCAGCGTGAACGTCCGCTGGGCGCGGCTCGAGTGCCCGGGTCCGGCTATTTCCGTCCTCATTCGTCCATGCCTCCTGCAGGCGGCGCGGCGGGTGGGGTGGTTGGAGCCGCTGCCTGAGCCGCCTCGCGCGGCAGCAGGTAGGCGTCGAACACCGCTCGTGCAATGGGCCCCGCCGTGCTGCCGCCGTGACGACCGTTCTCGACCAGCACGGCGATCGCGATCTTCGGGTCGTCGACCGGTGCGAAAGCGATGAACAGCGCGTGGTCACGCAGGCGTTCCGACACCTGCGATTCGTTGTACTTCTCGTTCTGGCCGATGGAGAAGACCTGGGCGGTGCCGGTCTTGCCGGCGACCTTGTATGGCGCGCCGGCCTGCACGCGGACCGCGGTGCCGCCTGGGTTCACCACGCCGATCATGCCGTTGATGATGGTGTCCCAGTACCTGGGATCGTCGACCTTCAGGTCGGGCAGCGGGTGGGGCGGCAGCGTCGCGACAGCACCAGTGCGGGAGTCACGCACCGCGCGCACGAGGCGGGGCTGGAACCCCTTGCCGCGCATCGCAAGCGTCGCAGTGGCGTGCGCAAGCTGTAACGGCGTGACCAGCATGTATCCCTGGCCGATGCCCGCGATGACCGTCTCGCCCGGGAACCACACCTGCAGCTCCTTCTTCTTGAAGGCTTGCTTCTTCCATGCCTGCGACGGCACCAGCCCCGTGCGTTCGCCGAGTATGTCGATGCCCGTCTTCCCATTGAACCCGAACTGGACCAGGAAGTCGTGCAGGCGGTCGATGCCGATCTGGTCGGACACGCCGTAGAAATACGTGTCGCACGACTGCGCGATGGCCTTGTGCATGTCGACCGTGCCGTGGCCCTGCTTCTTCCAGTCGCGGAATCTGCGGCTCGAGTTCGGGAACTGCCAGACACCGCGGCAGTAGCGCGTGTCTTCCGCCGCCATGACGCCGTACTGCAGCGCGGCCAGAGCGACGAACGGCTTGATCGTTGAACCCGGTGGGTAGACGCCGCGCAGCGCACGGTCGATCAGGGGCTTGTCGATGTTGTCCGCGAGCGCACGGTATTCCGGCACGGTGAGGCCGCGCGCGAAGCCGTTGGGGTCGAACGTCGGTGTGCTGACGAAGGCAAGGACGTCGCCATTGCGCGGGTCGATCGCGACCACCGCCGCCCGCTGCGTGCCGAGCGCCGTCTCGGCCACCTGCTGCAGCCGGTGGTCGATCGTGAGGTAGAGGTCGTTGCCAGCGATCGGCTCCTTGCGTTGCAGGTCCGGCGCCGTGACGCCGACACGGTCGACGCGACGACCCTGCGCATTGACCAGGAGCTGCTGGTAGCCGGTCTCGCCGTGCAGCAGCTCCTCGTAATTGCGTTCGATGCCGAGCTTGCCGATCAGCGTCGTGCCCGCGTACTTCGAGACGTCGATGCGTTCCTGGTCCTGTTCGCTGATCGCAGCGACATAACCGAGCGCGTGCACGCCCACGCCCGCGTGCGGATACAGCCGCGTGAGCCGTGGACGGATCTCTACGCCCGGGAAGTCGGGTCGATGCACTGCGAAGCGCGCGAGTTCCTCTTCGGCCAGCTGCAGGCGGACTGGCACGGCGTCGAACGCGCGCCGCGCCATGATCGCGCGCTTGGTCCGCACCACGTCTTCGGCCGGCAGCAGGCCAAGCGCCACGAGCCGAGCCAGCGTGTCGTCGACGTCCGGGGTCTGCTCGCGCGTGAGTTCCAGCTGATACGCGGGTCGATTGAGCGCGAGGGGTTCGCCTTCGCGATCGAGGAGGAGGCCGCGCGGGGGCGGGATCGGTTCGATGCGGATACGGTTGCCCTGCGACAGTTCGCTGAAGTAGTCGTGCCTGACCACCTGCAGGTAGAAGAGGCGGGCAAACAGCGCACCGAGCAGCACCATGATGACGAACGAGGCGGCGACGACGCGCCGGCCGAACAGGCGCTGTTCGGCGTGATGATCCTTGAGCCGGGAGTTGCGGGTCATCGCGCTCCTGCGGTCAGGAAGAGCGACGTGTGAGCGAATCGCCCAGCGCAACCACCAGCGGCCATAGCAAGGCGCCCGACAGCACCGGCAGCCAGCGGACCCACCCCGTGAAACCGTGGCCGGTGAGGCCGTCGATCCAGAACATCAGGAAGTGGTACAGGCCGAGCAGCAGCATGACGATCACCGCCTGCTGCACGATCGGGAACATGCGCATGCGCAACTGCAGCTTGTGCGTAAGGTAACCCACGACGAGGAAACCGAGCGCGTGCTGTCCGAGCACCATACCGCGCAGCACGTCGAGAAAAAGTCCTGACAGCCACGCGTAGCCCAGTCCGGCGATACGCGGACTGGTGAGCACGAAATAAATCATCGCGAGCAGCGCGAGATCAGGCCGGAATGGATCGAGCCAACCCGGCAGCGGCACGATCGCGAGGACGAGACCGGCGGCCATGCTGATCCAGTACAGCAATCGGCGGGCGAACATGCTCATCGGCCTCATTCGCCACCTGCCTGCGCTGGTGGCGCGGTCGCTGCAGGGTCGTCAACCGGCGTGCTCGACGGCGTGGAGCGAGCATCTCCTGCAGCGGGGGCCTGTTCTGCCGGCGGCTTGAACCAGACCAGCAGCACTTCGCGCGCCTGGTCCAGCCTGGCCGTGGGTTTGGCTTCGACCAGCGCGAACGTGCTGCCGGCGCGCTTGACCTTCGATACCTGCGCCACCGGGTAGCCCGGCGGGAACACGCCGCCCATCCCGGTGGAGAGCAGCAGGTCGCCCGGCTGCAGGTCGGATTCGACGGTGACGAACGGCAACGACAGCTTGTTCTGGTCGCCGGTACCGACGGCAATCGTGCGGACACCGCTGCGGTTGGACTGCACCGGGATTGCGTGCTCGGCGTCGCTGATCAGGATGACCTCGGCCGTGGAGGCGTTGACCTTGGAAACCTGGCCGAAGATGCCGTCGCCGTCGAGCACGGCCTGGTCCTTGAAAACGCCATCGGCCGCGCCTTTGTCGAGCAGCACGCGGTGCCGGAACGGATCGAGGTCGACATTGAGGATGGAGGCGACCAGCACTTTTTCGGCGATGCCCGCGCTGTTCGCGCGCATTTCGCGCAGGCGCCGGTTTTCTTCCTCCAGCACCGCGAATCGCTGCAGCTGCAGGTTGGCCAGGCGCAGCCGGGCGGTGAGCGCGAGGTTTTCCTGCCGCAGGCGGCTGCGGTCAGCGAAGGATCCGGTGACCCAGTCCGTCGCGCGGAAGGGGAAATCGACCGCACGCTGCACCGGATAGATGACCCTGCTCAGCGATTCCCGGATGCGGTCGATCTGGTGGTAGCGCTGGTCTGCCACCATCAGCCCGACCGAGATCGCCGTCAGCGTGAGGAAATACGCGGTCAGCGGCGGTCCGCGGCCGATGATCGGGCGGGAGTCGTGGGACAGCTCGACCACGGGGGCCGGGAGGGGTCGTGATCAATCCAGGCCGAACAGGCCCGGACCGTGCTCGTCGATCAGCTCCAGCATCTTGCCGCCGCCGCGCGCCACGCAGGTGAGCGGATCTTCGGCGACCACCACCGGCAGGCCCGTCTCCTCCATGAGCAGCTTGTCGATGTCACGCAGCAGCGCGCCGCCGCCCGTGAGGACGATGCCGCGTTCGGCGACGTCCGAACCGAGTTCCGGCGGGGTCTGCTCGAGCGCGGCCTTGACCGCGCCGACGATGCCCTGCAGCGGTTCCTGCAGTGCCTCGAGGATTTCGTTGGAGTTGAGCGTAAAGCTGCGCGGGACGCCCTCGGAGAGGTTGCGGCCCTTGACCGAGATTTCCTTGACGTGCTGGCCGGGGTAGGCCGAGCCGATCTCGATCTTGATGCGCTCGGACGTGGCTTCGCCGATCAGGATGCCGTAGTTGCGGCGCACGTAGTTGATGATGGCTTCGTCGAAACGGTCGCCGCCGATGCGGACCGAGGCCGCATAGACGATGCCATTCAGCGAAATGACCGCCACTTCGGACGTGCCGCCGCCGATGTCGAGCACCATCGAGCCGCGGGCCTCGTGGACCGGCATGCCGGCGCCGACGGCCGCCGCCATGGGTTCTTCGATCAGGCGCACCCAGCGGGCGCCTGCTCCCTCGGCGGATTCCTGGATCGCCCGGCGCTCGACCTGCGTCGAGCCGTAAGGCACGCACACCAGCACGCGCGGGCTGGGGCGGATCATGCGATTGCCGTGCACCTTCTCGATGAAGAACTGCAGCATCTTCTCGGTGATGGTGAAGTCGGCGATGACGCCGTCCTTCATCGGGCGGATAGCCGTGATGTTGCCCGGCGTGCGGCCGAGCATGTTCTTGGCTTCCGTGCCGACGGCCTCGATTTTCTTGCCACCGCGGGAAGGTTCCTCGCGGATGGCGACGACGGACGGCTCGTTCAGCACGATGCCTTTGCCGCGGACATAGATCAGCGTATTGGCCGTGCCAAGGTCGATCGAGAGGTCGTTGGAGAAGTAGCCCCGGAGTTTCTTGAACATTTAGGATTCGCGGAAGAAGGAGGGGAGCGCTGCCTTGCGCTAAATCGCGGCAATTTAACCATAGTCACGACATTCCACAAGGTCGCGTGTATGATTTGTGACTGTTTTTTCCAGTCCTTTCGAGCATTTCCAGATGAGCCTGACACGCACCCAGGTCGAGGGGATCGCCCACCTCGCACGCCTCGAGATCACCGAGGCGCAGATGCCCGTGTACGTCGAAAGCCTCTCGCGCATCATCGACTTCGTCGAGCAGCTCGCCGCGGCCGACACGGCCGGCGTCGAGCCCATGGCGCACCCGCTTGCCGACCAGGTCCAGCGTTTGCGCCCCGATGCGGTCTCAGAGACCGATCAGCGCGAGAAGTTCCAGCAGAACGCGCCGAGCGTCGCCGCCGGACTCTACCTCGTGCCCAAGGTCATCGAGTGACGCAGCGACCGTGATGGTGCCACTTCCCGGAAAAATGGGGACGCTCACCTATTTCGCTCACCTGTTGCGTGACAGACCGCACGAAATGGGCGAAACGGGAGAGCGAAATAGGTGAGCGTCCCCATTTTTCCAGCCTTTTCGCCGTAAACGACCCATGCACACACTGACCGTTTCGGAACTCGCCGCCGGCCTCCGTGCCCGCAAGTTCTCGAGCCTCGACCTGACGCTGCATTTCCTCGGCCGCATTGAACGCCTCGGGCCCGAGCTCAACGCGTTTGTCACGGTGACGGCCGATCGCGCCCTGGCCGATGCCCGGGCCGCGGACGAGACGCTGGCAAAGGGCGAGGGCGGCCCGCTCACGGGTGTGCCGGTCGCGCACAAGGACATCTTCTGCACCGACGGCATCCGCACGACGTGCTCGTCGAAGATGCTGTCCAATTTCGTCGCGCCGTACGACGCGACGGTCGTCAGGCGCTGGCGTGCCGCGGGCACCGTGCTGCTCGGCAAGACCAACATGGACGAGTTCGCGATGGGTTCGTCGAACGAGACGAGCTACTTCGGCCCGGTCAGGAACCCGTGGGACCTCAGGCGCGTGCCGGGCGGTTCTTCGGGTGGTTCTGCGGCCGCGGTGGCGGCCTGCATCGCGCCGGTTGCCACGGGCACCGATACCGGTGGATCGATCCGCCAGCCGGCAGCGCTCACCAACCTCACGGGCATCAAGCCAACGTACGGCCGCGTGTCGCGCTACGGCATGATCGCGTTCGCCTCGAGCCTCGACCAGGCCGGCGTGCTGGCGCGTTCGGCAGAGGACGCCGCGTTGCTGCTCGAAGCCATGTCGGGCTTCGATCCCAACGACTCCACCAGCGTCGATCGCCCGGTGCCGAACTACGCGGCCGAACTCAACCAGCCGCTCAACGGGTTGCGCGTCGGCATCATTCGCGAATTCTTCGGCGCCGGCCTCGATCCAGCGGTCGAAAAGTGCGTGCGCGCGGCAATCGAACAGCTGCAGAAGGAGGGCGCCGTCATCAAGGACGTGAGCCTGCCGAGCCTGCCGCTGTCGGTGCCGACGTACTACGTCGTCGCCCCGGCCGAGTGTTCGTCGAACCTGTCGCGCTTCGACGGCGTGCGCTTCGGTCATCGCTGTGAGCAGCCGAAAGACCTGCTCGACCTCTACAAGCGTTCGCGCGGCGAAGGCTTCGGTGCCGAGGTGAAGCGCCGCATCATGACCGGCACGTACGTGCTGTCGGCCGGTTATTACGATGCGTACTACCTGCAGGCGCAGAAGTGCCGCGCGTTGATCGCCGGGGACTTCGCGCGCGCCTTCAATGACGTGGACGTCGTGCTGAGCCCGACGTCGCCGACCGCCGCGTTCGAACTCGGCGCCAAGACCAGCGATCCGATTGCGATGTACCTCAACGACATCTACTCGATCGCAGCCAACCTGGCGGGCCTGCCGGGCATCTCGATTCCCTGCGGTTTCGTCACCGAAGGCGGGAAAGATCTGCCCGTGGGCCTGCAGCTCGTCGGCCCCCACTTCGGCGAATCGCGGCTGCTGTCGGTGTCGCACCAGTACCAGCAGCACACCGACTGGCACAAGCGCATCGCACCCGGCTACGCCTAGGCGCTCTGCGCCAGGGGTTAGGGGATAGGGGTTAGTGAGGAGGTGACTACGATGACCATCATGCGAGCATGTAAAGCGCAGTCATTCGACCTCGCGTTCCTTTACTAATCACCGATCACCAACCACTGACTGTCACTTCCGACTAACCCCTAACCCACTAACCCCTAACCCCTATGCATTGGGAAACCGTCATCGGCCTCGAGATCCACGCGCAGCTCGCCACGCGCAGCAAGATCTTTTCGGGATCCGCCACCGCCTATGGGGCGGAGCCGAACACTCAGGCCAACCTGGTCGACCTCGGGTACCCGGGCGTGCTGCCCGTACTGAACGGCGACGCCGTGCGCATGGCGATCCGCTTCGGCGTCGCAACGGGTTCGAAGATCTCGCGCCGCTCGATTTTCGCGCGCAAGAACTACTTCTACCCCGACCTGCCGAAGGGCTACCAGATCAGCCAGTATGAGCGGCCGGTCGTCGAGGACGGCGCGCTCGAGATCGTGCTCGAGGATGGCACGCGCAAGACGATCGGCATCACGCGCGCCCACCTCGAGGAAGACGCGGGCAAGTCGCTGCACGAGGATTTCCACGGACTGTCGGGCATCGACCTGAACCGCGCCGGCACGCCGCTGCTCGAGATCGTCTCCGAGCCGGACATGCGCTCGGCCAAAGAAGCGATCGCGTACCTGAAGAAGATCCACACGCTCGTGCGTTACCTCGAGATCTGCGACGGCAACATGCAGGAAGGTTCGTTCCGCTGCGACGCAAATGTCTCCGTGCGACCTGTCGGCCAGGCCGAGTTCGGCACCCGTGCCGAGATCAAGAACGTCAACTCGTTCCGCTTCGTCGAACGCGCCATCAATTACGAAGTCGAGCGTCAGATTGAACTGCTCGAGGGCGGCGGCAAGGTCAAGCAGGAAACGCGCCTTTACGATGCCGACAAGGGCGAGACGCGCTCGATGCGCTCGAAGGAAGAGGCGAACGACTACCGCTACTTCCCGGACCCCGACCTGCTGCCGCTCGTGATCGACGACGCGACGATAGAGCAGGTTCGCGCCACGTTGCCCGAGCTGCCGGACGAAAAGGCGGCGCGGTTCGTGCGCGATCACGGCCTGTCCGAGTACGACGCCGGCGTGCTGACGTCGAGCCGCGAACTAGCGGGTTACTACGAGACCGTCGTGCGCAAGCTGGGCGGCCAGCCCAAGCTCGCGGCCAACTGGGTCATGGGCGACCTCGCGGGAGCGCTCAACAAGGACGCCCTCGACATCGGACAGAGCCGTGTCAGTGCCGACGCGTTCGCAGGCCTGCTCGCACGCATCCAGGACAACACGATTTCCGGCAAGATCGCCAAGGAAGTCTTCGAGGCGATGTGGTCGGACGGCATGGGCGCCGACGAGATCATCGAGGCGAAGGGCCTGCGGCAGATCACCGACACTTCGGCGA
Source organism: uncultured Pseudomonadota bacterium (assembly GCA_963748985.1). Lineage (GTDB taxonomy): Bacteria > Pseudomonadota > Gammaproteobacteria > Steroidobacterales > Steroidobacteraceae > RPQJ01. Next base: position 79,337 of record CAVVKQ010000011.1, on the reverse strand, counting down.
TCGAGTCGGCCATCGACGACGTCATGGCGAAAAACCCGGGTCAGCTTGCGGACTACCGCTCGGGCAAGGACAAGCTGTTCGGTTTCTTCGTCGGCCAGGTCATGAAAGCGACCGGTGGCAAGGCCAACCCGGCGCAGCTCAACGATCTGCTCAAGCGCAAGCTCTCTGGCTGATCGACGGCGCAATGCGTTTCCGACTATCCCCTAACCCCTAACCCCTGGTTCTGCAGCCATGACCGTGATTCGCGAGGACGACTTCATCCAGAGCGTCGCCGACGCGCTGCAGTTCATTTCCTATTACCACCCGCTCGATTACATCGAGCATCTCGGCCGCGCCTACGAGCGCGAGCAGTCGCCGGCCGCGAAAGATGCGATCGCACAGATCCTGACGAACTCGCGCATGTGTGCCGAGGGCAAGCGCCCGCTCTGCCAGGACACCGGCATCGTCAACATGTTCCTGAAGGTGGGCATGGACGTGCGCTGGGGCACCAGGCGCAGCCTGGCCGACATGATCAACGAAGGCGTGCGGCTCGCTTACACCAATCCTGACAACAAGCTGCGCGCATCGGTCGTTGACGACCCGCTGTTCGCGCGCAAGAACACGAAGGACAACTCACCCGCCGTGTTCCACGTCGAACTGGTCCCGGGCGACGAGGTCGAAGTGACCGTTGCGGCGAAGGGCGGTGGCTCGGAGAACAAGTCCAAGTTCGTGATGCTCAACCCGAGCGACTCGATCGTCGACTGGGTGCTCAAGACGGTGCCCACGATGGGCGCAGGCTGGTGCCCACCCGGCATGCTTGGGCTGGGCGTGGGCGGCACGGCTGAAAAAGCCATGCTGCTGGCGAAGGAGGCGCTGATGGAGCCGCTCGACATGCACGAGCTGCTTGCGCGCGGACCGCAGAGCAAAGCCGACGAGTTGCGCATCGAGCTGTACGAGAAGGTCAACGCGCTTGGCATCGGTGCGCAGGGACTCGGCGGACTCACGACCGTGCTCGACGTGAAGCTCAAACTGTTTCCGACCCATGCTGCGTCCAAGCCGGTAGCAATGATTCCGAATTGCGCCGCCACCCGCCATGCGCACTTTGTGCTCGATGGCAGCGGCCCCGCGGTGCTCGAGCCGCCGTCGCTCGACCAGTGGCCGAAGGTCACGTGGACGGCAGGAGGCAGCTCGAAGCGGGTCGACCTCGACACGCTCACGCGCGCAGAAGTTGCAAGCTGGAAGCCAGGCGAAACGCTGCTGCTGAACGGCAGGATGCTCACTGGGCGTGACGCCGCGCACAAGCGCATCGCCGACCTGTTCGCGAGCGGGCAGGGGTTGCCACCCGGCGTCGATTTCACGAACCGCGCGATCTACTACGTCGGTCCGGTCGATCCGGTGCGCGACGAAGTCGTGGGTCCTGCGGGCCCGACGACGGCCACGCGCATGGACAAGTTCACGGACATGATGCTCGAGAAAACCGGCCTGCTCGTGATGATCGGCAAGTCCGAGCGCGGTCCCGTTGCGATCGAATCGATCAGGAAGCACAAGGCGGCCTACCTGATGGCGGTGGGCGGCGCGGCGTACCTGGTGTCGAAGGCGATCCGCAAGTCGCGCGTGGTCGCATTCGAAGAGCTGGGCATGGAAGCGATCTACGAGTTCGACGTAAAGGACATGCCTGTCACAGTCGCGGTCGACGCGCAGGGCACATCGGTGCACAACACTGCGCCGGCCGAATGGTCGGAGAAGATCCGCACGTTGAAGATCCCGGTTCGCGTGGCCTGATCGCTCGATGGCGGAAGTCGACACGCTGCGTCGGTTCGTCTTCGAGCGGTATCCGTTCCGCGGGCAGCTCGTGCATCTCGGGCCGGCGTGGAAAGCCATGATGGAGCACCACGACTACCCTGAGCAGGTGCGCAACACTCTCGGCGAGGCCGTCGCCGCAGCGGCATTGCTGGCGTCGACGCTCAAGTTCCACGGGTTGCTGACGCTGCAGCTGCGCGGCGCAGGCCCCATGCACCTCATGGTAGTCGAATGCACGGATGGGCTCGCCCTGCGTGCCGTTGCGCGGTTCCGTGAGCCGCCCGCTACCGGGGACCTGCGCGAGTTGTCGGGTGACGGCACGCTCACGGTGACGGTCGAGAACGAAGGCGCCGCGAATCGCTACCAGGGTGTCGTGCCGCTCGCAGGCTCTTCGATGAGCGAATGCCTGCGTGAATACTTCGAAAGCTCCGAGCAGTTGCCTACGCGACTCTGGCTGCATGCGGATGGCGAGAACGTCAGCGGGCTGCTGCTGCAACGCTTGCCGGTGACTTCCAAGCCGACGGGGGTGCTGGAATCGGGTGCCGGCATCGTGTCGGAGGACGAGGTCGAAGATGCATGGCGTCGCGTGCAGCTGGTGGCGGACACGGTCACGGGCGAGGAACTCGCCGATCTCGACGACGAGAAGCTGCTGCATCGCCTGTTCAATGAAGACGACGTACGGATGTTCGAGTCGACCCCGGTGTTCTTTCGCTGCCGCTGCTCGCGCGAACGCGTCGAGAACATGTTGCGGGCACTGGGCCGCGACGAGGTCGACTCGATGGTCGAGGAATTCGGCCAGGTCGAGGTGCGTTGTGAATTCTGCAGCCGCGCGTACCGCCTCGATGCAGTCGACTGCGTTGCGCTTTTCGCGGGCCCCGGTCCGGCGGCAACTGGCGTGCACTGATGGACTTGGCGCCCGTCGCTGCAGCAGGGGGGGACTTTGCGATGCAAAGCATGGAAAATGGCGGCTGCGACTCCAGGAACAGATATCGCCATGATGGCCGCGACCGTTGATAAAGCCGTCTCCCGAGGCACGCCTGCCGTTTCGTTCGAGTTCTTCCCACCCAACGACGATGGCATGGAGCAGCTGCTCTGGGAGTCGATTCAGCGACTTGCGCCGCTGAAGCCGCGTTTCGTTTCGGTGACCTATGGCGCCGACGGGTCCACGCGCGAACGCACCCACAATGTCGTTGCGCGCATCCTCCGCGAGACCGCGTTGACCCCGGCGCCGCATCTCACCTGCGTCGGCGCGCCCGCTGGCGAGATTCTCGACATTGCACGCGGCTACTGGGACATGGGGGTGCGCCACCTCGTGGCGCTGCGTGGCGACATGCCGCCCGGCCAGACCACGTATCGCCCGCATCCGGAGGGTTTCGCGTACGCGGTCGACCTGGTGCGTGGGTTGCACGGCGTCGGCAACTTCGACATCTCGGTGGCGGCTTACCCGGAGGTGCACCCGGAAGCGCCGAGCGCGAGCTTCGATCTCGACAACCTGCGCGCGAAGATCGACGCGGGCGCCAATCGCGCAATCACCCAGTTTTTCTTCGACACCGATACCTTCCTGCGCTTCCGCGACCAGTGCGCGGCGGCTGGCATCGATGCAGAGATCGTGCCGGGCATCCTGCCGATCACGCGTTTCCCGCACATGCTGAAATTCGCCAAGCGCTGCGGCACCAGCGTGCCGGACTGGCTCGTGCACCGCTTTGACGGACTCGAGGATGACCCGGAAACCCGCCGACTGATTGCGGCCAGCTGCGCGATCGAGCAGGTCAAGCGCCTGCAGCAGAACGGGGTGACGGAATTCCACTTCTACACGCTGAACCGCGCCGAGCTGACCGTGGCCATCTGCCACGCGCTCGGTGTTCGTGCGCCGGCCGGCCGCGCGGCCGCGATCGGTGTCTGAACTCACCTTGCGGTCCACCCGCAACTGTCCGTTGCTGCCGTCCGCTACCGGGGAGATCAAGTGAACACCATGCGTCGATTTGCGGTCGCGTCAGCCCTTGTATGTTCGGCGGTATTGGCAGGTTGCGCAGGCTCACCTCGACCCAGCCCGGCAGCAACGACGTCAACACAGACTGCCGACACCTACGACCTCATCGTCCGCAACGGCACGCTCTACGATGGCTCCGGCGCGCCCGGTCGGCGCGCCGATATCGGTATTCGTGGCGATCGCGTCGCCTCGGTCGGCGACCTCTCCGGTGCCAGGGCGGCGACCGAGATCGACGCGAGCGGCAAGGCCGTCGCGCCTGGTTTCATCAACGTACTGTCCTGGGCCAACGAGTCATTGATCGCAGATGGCCGCGCCATGAGCGATCTCAAGCAAGGGGTCACGCTGGAAATCATGGGCGAGGGCGAATCCGGCGGTCCGCTCAACGACGCGATGAAGGCTGACAGCCTCCGGCACCAGGGCGACATCAAGTACCCCATCGACTGGACGACGCTCGGTGAATTCCTCGATTCACTCGTGCGTCGCGGCATCTCGCTGAACGTGGCATCGTTCGTCGGCGCGACGAGCGTGCGCGTCTACGTGCTCGGGGAAGCAGATCGTGACCCCACGCCCGCCGAGCTGGCCCGCATGCAGGACCTGGTGCGACAGGCGATGCGCGAAGGCGCGCTGGGTGTCGGCAGTTCGCTGATCTATGCGCCGGCATTCTTTGCCGAGACGCCCGAGCTGATCGCGCTGGCAAAGGCCGCCGCGGAGTCGGGCGGTGGGTACGTCTCGCACGTGCGCAACGAAAGCCACCGGCTCGAGGCGGCGATCGACGAACTGATCGAGATCACCCGTGCCGCTGGCGGCCACGGTGAGGCCTATCACCTGAAGGCGGCGGGCGAGGCCAACTGGGGCAACATGGCACGCGCGATCGCGAAGATCGAGGAGGCTCGCCGGCAGGGCGTGGCCGTCAGCGCGAACATGTACACGTACACCGCGGGATCGACCGGTTTCGATGCCGCGATGCCGTTGTGGGTGCAGGCAGGCGGACTCGAAGCCTGGATTGCGCGGCTGCAGGACCCGCAGCAGCGTGCACGCGTCATCGAAGAGATTCGCAATCCGCCCGCCGGGGAAGAGAACCTCTTTCGCACGGCGGGCTCGCCGGAGCGCGTGCTGCTCGTCGGCTTCAAGAACCCTGCGCTCAAGCCGCTCACCGGCAAGACGCTCGCGGACGTGATGAAGATGCGGGGCACGAGCGCGGAAGACACGATCGTCGACCTCGTGATCGAGGACAACTCACGCGTGCAGGTGATCTATTTCCTGATGAGCGAGGACAACGTCAAGCTCGGGCTGTCGCAGCCGTGGGTCAGCCTTGGTTCCGACGCCGAGGCGCTGGCGCCGGAAGGCGTGTTCATGAAGTCGAGCACGCACCCGCGCGCCTATGGCAACTTCGCGCGCCTGCTGGGCAAGTACTCGCGCGACGAAAAACTGATGCCACTCGAAGAGGCGGTCCGCCGCATCACACGCCTGCCGGCGACCAACTGGAAGCTGCAGGACCGCGGGTGCCTCGACGTCAATTGCTATGCGGACGTCGTCGTCTTCGACCCCGCGACCATCGCAGACAAAGCGACTTTCGACTCGCCTAAGCAGTATGCGGTCGGTGTGGAGCACGTCGTCGTCAATGGCGTGCCCGTGCTCCGCAACGGAGAGCACACGGGTGCGAAGCCGGGACGAGTCGTGCGCGGGCCGGGGTATCAACCCTGAAGTCGTCCGCAATGCGGAGTTGCACTGGTCATCGGTACAGGACCTCCCTAGACTCGGTCCGTGGGGGAACATCAGCAAGTGAGCGAGCCGCTGGAAGACCGCACGGGACAAGGCCTATGGGCCAAGCTGAGCCGCCGCAAGGTCGTGCAGTGGGGCATCGTCTATGCCGCCGGTGCCTGGGGATTCCTGCAGGGCCTCGAGTACGTCACGGACACCTTCCACTGGCCGGACCGGATCCTGCAGTTGGCGACCCTCGCGCTGCTGCTCGGTCTGCCGATCATGCTGGTCCTTGCCTGGTATCACGGCGACCGCGGCGAGCAACGCTTGAGCCGCACCGAACTCACGATCATTACGCTGTTGTTCCTGGTGGGCGGAGGGATCTTCTGGCGCTACGACCAGCTGGGTGATGCAACCTCGCCCGCTACGGCATCGAACGGGCAGCCCGGCGCGGCAGCGAATACACCGTCACTCGCCCCGGACAAGTCGATCGCCGTCCTGCCGTTCGTGAACATGTCCGGGGACGCCGAGAACGAGTACTTCTCGGACGGCATCAGCGAGGAAATCCTCAACGTGCTGGCGAAGGTGCCCGAGCTCAGTGTGGCGGCGCGGACGTCGTCGTTCCAGTTCAAGGGCGCGAAGCGTGACCTTGCTGAAATTGCGGCCTTGCTCAAGGTCCGCATGGTGCTCGAGGGCAGCGTGCGCAAGCAGGCTGACCGGGTGCGCGTCACCGCGCAGTTGATCGACGCAGGGACCGGGTTCCACCTGTGGTCCGAGACCTACGATCGCGAACTCAAGGACATTTTTGCGATCCAGGACGAGATCGCGCGCGCCATCGGCACGGAACTCAAGGTGCGCGTGCTGGGCAAGGGCGAGGGCGCGGTGGCTGTCAGTGGCACCACCAATGTCGAGGCCCACGACCTCTACTTGCGCGGACTCACGCTGTGGCGCGTGCGCGAGGAGGACGAACTCTTCGCCGCGATCAACGCGTTCAATCGCGCCATTTCTGCCGATCCAAGGTTCGCCGAAGCCTGGGGTGGCCTCGCAATGACCTACGCGGTGCTGTCCGACTACAGCAACCGATTGACGCCCAGTGACACCGAGCTGCGCAGCCTGGACACCGCACAGCGAGCGCTTGCGCTGGACCCGACGCAAGCCGAGTCCTACCTGGCAATGGGCAATGTCGCGGGCAAGACGGGACGCAGGCAGACGGCGGCGGCGCTGCTCCGTCGAGCGATCGAACTACGGCCGTCTTCGGCCACCGCCCACCAGTGGCTGGGCACGACGCTCGTCGAGAAGGGTGAGCTGCAGTCGGGCATCGCGTCCCTCGAGCGCGCCGCGATGGTCGATCCGCGCTCGCTGATCGTGGCGAGCAACCTGGCATCGATGCTCGCCATCGCCGGGCGCAACGAGGATGCGATTGCCGCGTGCCTGCCTACGCTCGAGTACGCGCCCGATGCAATCCTCTGCAGCTCGGTGATCGGGCTCTCGTACCTGATCCTGGGGGATCGTGAGCGTGCTCGTCCCTTCTATGACCGCTGGGCCGCATCGGTGGGCGCAGGTGCGGATCGGCAGGTTGCGGACCTGTTCGACGCATTGGAAGGACTCGGCGATCGCAAGGCCTTTGCTCGCCGCCTGCATGAGATTCCCTTGCGCAGCTACCGTGACCCCAGGAGTGGCAACATGTTCAGCGAGCTCGACATCCTCGTGCTGCTGATGTTGCTCGGCGAACCGCACCTTGCTGTTGATTACGCCGAGCGCGCGTCGCATGCGCCTACGGCCACGAGCGACCTGTCCTGGGTGGTGCTGATGCCAAGCCTCGACCCGATCCGCTGCGATCCACGCTTTGTCGCGGTCGTGGAGCGGGTGCAGGTGGTCGACCAGCGTGCCGCGAGGTTGTGCACGAGTAAGAATTAACCGACACGCCCACAGAGCGTGAGAAAGAAAGCCCATGAGCCGAACAGCGTCGCCGCATGGTCGTGCAGTGGGACATCGATTATGCGGCGCTCGACGAGCCGTGACGAATTTCGTATTGATCACCGCAGGTTGACGTTTCAGCTGAAACGTCAATCTGACTTGAACAATACGTTCCTCACTGAGGGTTTACTCACATCAGTCAGTCGTCCGGTTATGTGCCGGGTCGCATGAGGAGCCTCATGACAATTACTGGTGCTGAAAGCCTCCCTTTCGAATCGGGCAGCGTGCCGCCTTTTGTAGCGGTACCCATTCCCGTACAGATTGCGGAAACTGCGAACATCATTTCGTCATATGACGAAATACAATTCCCGGCATGCCCCCGAAAGCTGGTCCAACCGCGCCTGACGCCGTCTTCAAGGCGTTGGGCAGCCCGGCACGCCTGATTCTGGTACGCACCCTCATCGCCGGCGAACGCTGCGTCTGCGATCTCGTCGAGGCCTGTGGCCTCGGCTGGTCCACCACCTCGAAGCATCTCGATGTGCTGCGTGAAGCGGGCGTGGTCTCGAGCGACAAGCGCGGCCAGAAGATCTTCTATCGCCTCGAACTCGCCTGCGTCGCAGAGTTCGTCCGCTGCCTCGACGGCGCATGTGCCGGCAAGCCGACGCAACGCGTCGCTTGCTGTGCCTGAGGAGTCGGCATGACCACCCTTACGCTCAATCCCGAATCCCGCCACGAATTGAAGATTTTCGGACTCCTCGCCGCCGTGTTTGCGGCGGTGTATTTCCTGCCGTAGGAACGCCGCGCTTCGACGGCGCGGTGAGCGAAGCGCTTGAACTTACCAAGTGGTACGCGCGCGAGCACGTCGTGCTCTGCCTGCTGCCGGCGTTCTGGATCGCCGGCGCAATCGCCGCGTTCGTCTCGCAGGCGTCGGTCATGCGCTTTCTCGGGCCGACCGCCCCAAAGCCGCTCGCCTACGGTGTCGGATCCGTGTCCGGAACCATTCTTGCCGTGTGTTCGTGCACGGTGCTGCCGCTGTTCTCGGGCATCTACCGGATGGGCGCAGGACTCGGCCCGGCGACGGCATTCCTCTACTCGGGCCCGGCCATCAACGTGCTTGCGATCGTGATGACCGCCAAGGTCCTCGGCGCCAGCTCGGCCTTGCGCGAGCGGTGGGTGCCGTGGTGTTCAGCGTGGTCATCGGCTTGCTGATGGCGTTGATCTTCCGCCACGAGGAACGGCAGAAAGCCGCCGCGGCAGTTGCGTTGCCTGAGCCTGAGGCCGGACGGCCCCTTGTCGCAGACGGCCGCATTCTTCGCCGTGCTGGTCGGCATCCTGGTCTTTGCGAACTGGGGCGCTGCGTCGCAGACCACGGGCTTCTTCGCGGCCGTCTACTCAACCAAGTGGCTGGTCACCTCGCTGCTCGGCGCAGTGCTCGCGACCATGCTGTGGCGCTGGTTCAAGCTCGAGCCGATGCGCATTGCGGCTGTCGCCGTGGCAACGTGCCATCACTGCGATCGCCCTGCCCGGGCACCCGACCTGGCCGTTCCTCGTCGCCGTGCTCGGTCTCGCGTGGCTCACGGCCGGTCGCGAAGGCGAGGCCGGCGAGTGGTTCAACCAGGCGTGGGATTACACCAAGCAGATCGTGCCGCTGCTGCTCGGCGGCGTGCTCGTGGCCGGTTTCCTGCTCGGACGACCCGGGTCACGAGGGAATGATTCCCTCCGAGTGGATCAGCGGTCTCGTCGGCGGCAACTCGATCGCATCCAACCTGTTCGCCGCGGTTTCAGGCGCGTTCATGTACTTCGCCACGCTGACCGAAGTCCCGATCGTGCAAGGACTCGTCGGCAGTGGCATGGGCGCAGGTCCTTCACTTGCGCTGTTGCTCGCGGGCCCGGCCCTGAGCCTGCCCGCCATGCTGGTGCTCAACTCGATTGTCGGCCTGAAGAAGACCGGCACCTACATCCTGTTGGTCGTCGTCATGGCGACGATCACGGGCTGGGGTTACGGACTGCTGGTGAATTGATGCGGGGCCACCCCGCGGGAGATGACGCATGAAGATCCAGATTCTCGGCTCCGGCTGCGCCAAATGCCGCGCTCTCACGGCGGTCGCCGAACAGGCGGCGCAATGACATGGGGCTGACGTACGAGCTCGAGAAGGTCACCGACGTGACCCGTTTCGCGGACTTCGGCGTGATGTTCACGCCTGCGCTGGTCGTGGATGGCGCCGTGAAGGTGAGCGGCAAGGTGCCGTCGCTCGATGAAGCGAAGAAGCTGCTGAGCTGAGCATGAAGAAACGCATCCTCAAGTTCGCGTTGATCGCGCTCGCCGGCGTCGGTTGCTGGGCTGCCATTCAGCAGGCACGACAGGCAGCCGATCTGCCCGCGGTTCGGCAAACGGTCGTCACGACCCAGCCGGGCGTCACCCCTGACGTGATCCAGGTGACGTACTTCAGCAGCGACGTCCGTTGCGCGACCTGCGTTCGCATCGAGCGCCTCACGCGCGAGACCGTCGAGAACAACTTCGCGCCGGAGATCGCAATTGGACGCGTCGTGCTGCAGACGATCAACCTCGATGGCCCCGGTAACGAGCACTTCGTGCAGGACTACCAGCTCATCAGCAAGACGGTCATTGTCTCGGACCGGGCGAAGGGCCAGGAAGTGAAGTGGGAGAACCTGCAAGAGGTCTGGTCGAAGCAGAAGGACGAGCAAGCGTTCGAGGCGTACGTGGTCGACGCCATTCGCCGTCACCTGGGCAGCGTTTCTTGAGTCTTCTCGCTGCGGTGCTTGCGGCGGCCTGGCTCGGGTTGATGACCTCCGTCAGCCCGTGCCCGCTTGCGACGAACATCGCGGCAGTGTCATTCCTCGCGCGACGTCTCGACACGAAGCAACGCGCCATCGCAGGGGTACTGGCCTACGCCACCGGGCGAGCTGTTGCTTACGTGGCCGTGGGGATTCTCGTCGCATGGGGCATTGCGGCGGCTCCTCAGACCTCGCGCCTCCTGCAGACGGTCCTCGAGCCGTTCATCGGCCCGCTGCTGATCGTCGTCGGGCTCGTATTGCTTGGCTGGATTCCGCTGCGGCTCAATTTCGGGCCGGCAAAGCCAGGTGCTACGGAAGGCATGGCCAGTCGCGGACTACCCGGTGCATTCCTGCTGGGCGTGCTGTTTGCGTTGACGTTCTGCCCGACATCCGCAGCGCTGTTCTTTGGCAGCCTGCTGCCGCTGACGGTGAGTGCGCCGACACAGCTCCCGCTATTCGTGATCTATGGCCTTGCCACCGCGGTACCGGTCGCGGTGGTCGCGTTGGCGGTGCTGTTCGGTGCCCAGGCTGGAGCGAAAGTTCTCGGCGGCGTGCAGCGCTGGCAGGGTCCCCTGCAGACCGTAAACGCGTGGCTGATCATTGCGATCGGCACTTTCCTGACGCTCTCTGCTTCGCTGGGAGTGGTCTGACGTTGCGGACCCTCAGCGATGGCGGCGCGCCAGCGATTGGTCAAGCGGCCTCAGGAACCGAATGCCCCGGGCACGTAGCGGAAGAAGAAGCCGGCGGCCAGGTAGGTGACGAGCACGAGTCCGGCGACGATGCGTTGCGCACGGACGCCCGCGAGAGTGGCGCCCGCGACGTATAACCCGACCGTCCATACCTGTATCGGGCGAAAGTCCGTCCAGAAGGACTCCACACCCACAATCCATCCGTCGAACGCCACGACGATCGAGAACGCCGCCATCACGACCATGAACGGAACCCTGATCCGGTCGAACTCCGACCGCAGTATGCGCTCCGGCTGCGACAGTGTCGGTCGAGACAAGCAGGCTTGCCGCGACGTGCAGGAGCGTTGGGGCAAGGAGAAGGTAGAAGAAGTGGTGGAAGCGCCAATCGACCCTGCGAAAATCCCACAACGACCACCAGTAGATGGCCGCAACCAGGAACAGGCTGGCGGCCCAGACGAGTGGGAGCGGTTCGAGCCGAGTGTTGCCGCGATGTCGTATGAGACTGGCAACGCCATGGACGAGATGGGTAACGCCGATGGCGAGCACCAACGAGACCATGACGAGAATGAAGCTGAAGATGTCGGTCACGCCTGGGCCTCGGGCCGTTCTCGCGCTGGAGTCGCGCTACTTGCGTTGCGCTGACGGTCGAATCCCGCACCGCCCTGAACTCGGTGCCCGGGTTCCACTGCGGCCACGCGCGCGAATTCGCGAGCTGGCTCGCCATCTGGTAGACGAGCGTGACGTCCTGAGCTGCACCGCTCAGGTCCCAGGTCGCGCTCCAGCGGTCACAGGCCTGGTGATAGCACTTCGCCGTGAATTCGGCGACCCAGCGGTCGCCGGCTTCGCGCCCGCCATTGACGAGGTCGTGGCCACCGCCGATACCCATCAGCAGCAACGTAGGCACGCCGCGCTTGGCGAACGGGAAGTGATCGGCACGGAAGGCGAGGCCACGCTCAGGCTTGGCGTCTGGCGTAACGACGCGGCCCTGGCCGGCGGCCTTTTGCGTCAGCAGTGATTCCAGTTCGTTCTGACCCGCGCCGACCAGCACGATGTCGCGCGCGAGGCCGTTCGGCTGCAGCACGTCCATCGTGAAATTCGCGACGGTCGTCTGCGAGCGGCAGCCACGGGTGATCCGCGTAGTACTCGGATCCCAGTAACCCGCGTTCTTCGGCGGTCCACGCCGAGAATGCGATCGTGCGGTCCGGACGCGGACCCTGCTTGAATGCACGCGCGATTTCGATCGCGCCGGCCATGCCGATGGCATCGTCGAGCGCGCCCGCCCGGAATCGCAGGCCGTTGGCGTCGGGCTCGCCGCTGCCGTATGCGTCCCAGTGTCCGCCGACCATGATGCTTTCGTTCGGATACCGCCCGCCGGTGATCTTGCCGAGCACGTTGTGGCTGTCGATGCGAGCGTGGACGAGCGGGAAATCCGCCGCGAACGTCGAGTCCCGCAACTGGACGGGTTGGAATGCCTTGCTGCGCGCGCTCTTCTTCAGCGTCTCGAAATCGAGGCCCGCGCCGCGCAGAATCTCGACCGCGGCGTCCCGATGCAGCCACGACTGCAGCAGCAGTTTCTCCTTCGCTGGATCGGCTCGCACGATGTCGTAGCCTTCGCCGTTCGGCGCGATGGCCGTGTTCCAGCCGTACGCCGCGGGCTCCGTCTCGTGCACGATCAGTGCCGCAATCGCGCCGCGGCGCGCTGCCTCTTCATACTTGTACGTCCACCTCGCGTAGTAAGTGGCCGCCTTGCTGCCGAACTTGCCGTAGGCGTCCTCGCCCGGCATCGCTTCGAAGTCCGGATCGTTGACGAGGTACACGGCAACCTTGCCGCGCAGGTCGACGTCCTTGTAGTCGTCCCAGCCGCGTTCCGGTGCGCTGACGCCATAACCGACGAACACCAGCGGCGCATCTGCAATATGCACCCGGTCGACGGGGCGCAGTGCAAGCGCGGCCATGTCCTGTTGCTGCACCAGCGGGCGCCGCTTGCCGGCCACGGTGACGCTCATGGACGCGTCGGTCGGCACCTGCGTGCGCACCAGCGGCACGACCTGGACGTAGGAGCCATCCGGCCCGGCCGGCTCGAGTCCCGCGGCTTTGAATTGCTCAACGAGGTACGCGATGGTTTTTGTCTCGCCCACCGTACCCGGCGCTCGCCCTTCGAACTCGTCGGATGACAACGTGCGCGTGATGTCCGACAGGCGCTGCGGGTCGATCACATCCTTCGCTGGCGCCTCTTTAGCTGGCACATCCTTCGCTGGCGTAGTCTTTTCCGGCATCGCCGCGCGCCCGGCGGTCGGCGCCAGCAGCGGCAGGGTCAGCAGTGCAAGGTCAAGCGCAATACAATCTTCGTCATGTGTCGTAATCCTCGAGCTTCGCCTCGCGCAGCAGGCGCTGGTAGCGGATGGTGCTGTGCGGCCAGTTGTTGGTGATGGTGCCGTCAGCGAGCTTGTACCAGCTGGCGCCGGTAGCGGCCCACACGGACCGGGCCAGGTCCTGCTGCAGGCTGCGGTTGTAAGCTTCCAGCACGTCGCGCTTGACGTCGATGCGCGTGACGCCTCGCGCCTTCATCTTCGCGAGTGCGTCGAGGATGTAACCCGCCTGCGCCTCGATCATGACCAGGATGCTGTTGTGACCGAGGTTGGTATTGGGGCCGTACAGCATGAAGAAGTTCGGGAAGCCGGTGACCGTGACACCGAGGTACGCACGCGCGCCCTTCGCCCATTCGTGCTTCAGGTCGCGTCCGCCGCGGCCGGTGATCTGCATCGGGGCGAGGAAGTCGGTGCTCTTGAATCCCGTCGCGTAAATGATGACGTCGGCGGCATGCAGTTCGCCGGTCCGTGAGCGCACGCCTTCGGGCTCGATGCGATCGATGGCGTCTGTCACCAGTTCGACATTCGGTCGCGACAGCGCCGGGTAGTAGTCGTCGTTGAACAGCACGCGCTTGGCGCCGATTGGATAGTCCGGCTCGAGCTTCACGCGCAGCGCGGAATCCTTGACCTGGCGGCGCAAGTGCGCCAGCGACTTCCAGCGCGCGAGTGCCTGCACTGGCTTCACCTGCTTCATGAGCGGCGTGAGCTGCATCTCGCCGAAGAAGAACCACTGTGCGTTGTGGTACAGCGCGGCGAGACCTGGGAACCGCGTGAGCAACCGCTGCGTACGCGGTGCATAGAGGCGGTCCTTGCGCGGCATGAGCCAGTTGGCCGAGCGCTGGAAAATCGTAAGCTTCGACGCGAGCGGTGCGATCTGCGGCACGAACTGGACCGCGCTCGCGGCATTGCCGATCACGGCTATGCGCTTGCCCGCAAGATCTACCCCGTGGTTCCACTGCGCCGAATGAAACTGCGTGCCAGCAAAGGTGTCCTGGCCGCCAATCGCCGGGGTGGATGGCCGATTGAGTTGCCCAACGCCCGCAATGACGAAGTCCGCGACGATCTCCGTGCCGTCCGCGCAAGCCAGCGTCCACGTGTTGGCGGTCTCGTCATACGCGATCCGCGTGACCTCTGCATTGAAGCGGCAGTGCGGCAGCAAGCCGTGCTTGATGGCGAGCTCGGTGGAGTAACCGAGCAGCTCCGACTGCCAGGCGAAGCGCCGGCTCCAGTCGGTTTTCTGCGCGAACGAGAAGCTGTAAAGAAACGACGGCGCGTCACAGGACGCGCCAGGGTAAGTGTTGTCGCGCCACGTGCCACCGAGCGTGGCGGCCTTTTCGAGGATCACGAAATCGTGCTGGTCGGCCTGCTTGAGGCGCATCCCCATGCACAGGCCCGAATGCCCCGCGCCGATGATCGCGATGTGAGTGCGGCGTGCTGCCGTTGCCTTGCTCATGCAGTGTCCCCGGCTGGCATCGTTTCGTGCTGGCGGCCCAAGCTTGCCGCCGTCAGTGCAACTCCGCCAGATAGGACGTTCCGCCGAGCGCGTACATCTGCCGCTCGATCCAGCTTTGTCGTTTCCTGACGTACTTCGACGGTGCCGCGACCTTGAAGCGCGTGGGAGCGGGCAGCACGGCCGCGAGCAACGCGGCCTCGGAACGGCTCAGCCGGACCGCGTCCTTGTGGAAGTAGCGGCGGCTGGCGGCCTGTACGCCGTACGTCCCGCGCCCGAACTCGGCAATGTTCAGGTAGACCTCGAGGATGCGCTGTTTGCTCCAGAAGGTCTCGATCAGCACGGTAATACCAGCCTCGAGACCCTTGCGGAACCAGCTCTGCCCGCGCCACAGGAAGATGTTCTTGGCGACCTGCTGCGAGATCGTGCTGGCGCCGCGCACGCGGCGGCCGCGTTCCCGGTCCGTGAGCGCCTTGTCGATCTGCTTGAAGTCGAACCCGCGGTGGTGGGGAAACTTCTGGTCCTCGGCGGCAATTACCGCGACGGCGGCGTGCTTCGAGATCTGGTCCCAGTCGACCCAGTCGTGGCTGAAATCGTAGCCTTGCTCGCGCGAGAACAGCGCGCCCACGCGGTCCGTGAGCATGAAGGTCGTAAAGGGTGGGTCGATCCAGCGGAACGCGACCACGGTCACCAGCGTCAGCGCCGCCCAGGCGAGACCTGCGAACAGCAGACTGCGCAGGGTCCGGCCCGCCAGCCCGCGCCGACGTTTCGCCATTCGCTGTTGCCCCGGAAAAGTTGCGGATTGCTGCGTGTATTACTGTGCGGCTGCGACGCGCTTCGCGCTGATGACCTTGACCGGCTCGACCGGCACGTCGTCGTGCATGCCGCGACGGCCAGTCTTCACCTTGGCCATTGCGTCGATCACCGACATGCCCTCGGAGACGCAGCCGAACACGGCATAGCCGGCGCCGCCGCGGCCCGGGTCGAGGCTGGAGTTGTCGACCAGGTTGATGAAGAACTGCGACGTGGCGCTGTGCGGATCGTTGGTGCGCGCCATCGATAGCGTGCCGCGCCGGTTCTTGACGCCGTTGTTGGCTTCGTTCTTGATCGGCGTGCGCGTCGACTTCTGCTTCATGTCCTCGGTCATGCCGCCGCCCTGCACGACGAAGCCAGGGATCACGCGATGGAAGACGGTGCCGTCAAAATGGCCGGCGTCGACGTAGTCGAGAAAATTCTGCACCGTTACGGGCGCATCCTTCTCGAAGAGTTCGATCGTGAACGCGCCGAGCGAAGTTTCGAATCGGATCATGGCTGCGTGACCTGCCTGCGAAAAGTGGTACGAAAGAGGGTGCGCATAGTGAACGGGCGGCGGCTCGATGTCACGCGCCGGGGCTTCCCGGCCAGCGGCCTGCGGTGCAGCGGTCGAGACCGGCCAGGTCCTGGTGGGTCGTGACTTCGGCGAACCCCGCCCCACCCAGCAGTTCGCGTACGGCAATGCCCTGCCGGTCCCCGTGCTCGACGACCAGCCAACCTCCTGGCGACAGGTGACCGCCCGCCGTGCCGGCGATCATCCGCAATGCCTCGAGTCCGTCCGTTCCGCCGAACAACGCAGCGTGCGGTTCGAAGCGGCGCACGGCTGGTTCGACGCGATCGTCGGATTCAGCGATGTACGGAGGATTGCTGGCGATCAGGTCGAACCGTTCTACCGTGACCGGCTCGAACCAATTACCCGTCCTGAACTGGACGTTGGCGAGGCCGAGTCGTTGCGCGTTGCGTCGTGCCACGGCGATGGCCGCCGCAGAGATGTCCGTGCCAACGACGGTCGTGCGCGGCAGCTCCCGGGCAAGAGCCAGTGCAATCGCACCGCTGCCCGCTGCGAGGTCGAGCACCCGCGCCTCCTGGTCGCGCGGGAGGTGGGTCAGGGCGAGTTCGACGACGAGTTCGGTCTCGGGTCGTGGAATGAGCACGTCCGGCGTGACCTCGAGCGGCAACGACCAGAATTCCTTCTCGCCGAGGACGTAGGCCACCGGTTCGCCGTGCGCGCGCCGCGTGACATAGGCCTCGTAGCGGTCCGTGGCTTCGCAGTCGAGGATGCGTTCTTCGGGGTGGGCCTTGATCCAGGCGCGCGACTTGCCGAGCGCGGCGGCAAGCAGGATCTCGGCTTCATGACTCGGCTGGTCCGTCACGCGCTGCAAGCGCAAGCGGCCTTCCGCGATCAGCTGGGAGACTTCGGTGGCCATGGGGGAAGTGATTAGTGATTAGTGAGTAGTGAGTAGTGAGTAGTGAGTAGTGATTGGCAAGACGAGCGGCTACACCAGCAGTGACAACTGCAGTCTCCAACTACTCACTATTCACTACTCACTACTCACTATTCACTATTCACTACTCACTCCAGCTGCGCCAGCTGCTCCGCCTGCCATTCCTGCTGCAGCGGGCCGATCACGTCGGCGAGAGCGCCCTCCATGACCGAGGGCAGCTGGTACAGCGTCAGGTTGATGCGGTGATCCGTCACTCGCCCCTGCGGATAGTTGTAGGTGCGGATCCGCTCGGAGCGGTCGCCCGTGCCCACCTGCAGCTTGCGCTCCTGCGCCTGCTGCGCCGTCTGCTTCTGCCGTTGCGCTTCCAGCAGGCGCGCCCGCAGCAGCGACATCGCGCGCGAGCGGTTCTTGTGCTGCGAGCGTTCGTCCTGGCACTCCACCACGACACCCGTCGGGAGGTGAGTGATGCGGATGGCCGAATCCGTCTTGTTGACGTGCTGGCCGCCGGCGCCCGAGGCGCGGAACGTATCGACACGCAGCTCGGCGGGATTGATCGGCAGATCCTCGATCTCTTCGAGTTCCGGCAGGATCGCGACCGTGCACGCGGAGGTGTGGATGCGGCCTTGCGCTTCCGTCGCCGGCACGCGCTGCACGCGGTGCGCCCCGGATTCGAACTTCAGCTTCGAATATGCACCGCGGCCCACCACGCGGCTGATGATTTCCTTGTAGCCGCCGTGTTCGCCCGCGCTTTCGCTCAGCACCTCGACCTTCCAGCCCTGCCGCTCGGCATAGCGCGAATACATGCGGAACAAATCGCCGGCGAAAATCGCGGCTTCGTCCCCGCCGGTGCCGGCGCGGATTTCCAGGAATATGTTGGAGTCGTCGCGCGGATCCTTCGGGACCAGCAGGTGCGTGAGTTCTAGGCCTTCCGCATCGATCCGTTCGTGCAGTTCGCGCACTTCGTCCGCGGCCAGCTCGCGCATCTCGATGTCGGCGCCGGAGGCCATTTCTTCCGCGGCACGCAGTTCGCCTTCGAGCCGGGAAAATTCCCTGAACCGCTGCGCGACGGACTCGAGCCGCGAATATTCCATCGAGAGATCGCGGAACTGGCCCTGTTTCGCAATCACGTCGGGGTCGGCGAGCAGCGCACCCACTTCCTCGAAACGCTCTACCGTCCTTTCGAGGCGGCGTCGGATCGACTCTTTCATCAATCGTGCGGCTGATCGAGCCGGTAGATGTCGGCGATCGTCTCGATGACCTCGCCGTCGCCGGTCTCCGCCGCGTCGCGCAGCCGCTGGCTGGGCGCGTGGATGAGTCGGTTCGTGAGCGTGTTGGCGAGAAAGCTCAGGACTTCGTCCTGGCTCTTGCCGTGGGCCAGCATCAGGCGGGCCTGTTCGAGCGTGCGTTGGCGCGTGCGGTCCGCGTCGTCGCGCAGGCGGCGGATGAGTGGCGCGGCGTCGCGCGTGCGCAGCAGATGCGCGAAACGTTCGACCTCGGCGTCGATCAGTGCGCCGGCTTCACGCGCAGCCTGGCGGCGTCCCTCGAGGTTTTCGTTGACGACCGACTGCAGGTCGTCGACCGTGAAAAGGTAGACGTCCTCGAGTTCGGCGACGTCGGGGTCGATGTCGCGCGGCACTGCGATGTCCACCATGAACATCGGGCGGCGCTTGCGGGCGCGTAGCGCCTGCTCCGTCATTTGCCGCGTGATGATCGAGTGCGGGGCGGCCGTGGAAGCGACGACGATGTCGGCTTCCTTCAGGTGGTTCGCAATCTCGTCAAGGCCGATCGCGAAACCGTGGAATTCGGCGGCCAGTTCCCGCGCACGGTCGACGCTGCGATTGGCAATGATCATCCGGCGCATGCCGTCGGCGTACAGGTGCCTTGCCGCAAGCGCGACAGTCTCGCCTGCGCCCACCAGGAGCGCAGTCCGGTTGTCGAAGCTCGCAAATACGGTGCGTGCCATCGCCACAGCGGCCGAGGCAACGGATACGGCATTGGCCCCGATCTTGGTTTCGGTGCGCACTCGCTTCGCCACGGAGAACGCGGACTGGAACAGGCGATTCAGCACCGGGCCGGTCGTGCCCGCTTCCTGCGCGAGCCGGTAGGCATCCTTGAGCTGGCCAAGGATCTGCGGCTCGCCGATCACCATCGAGTCGAGGCCTGACGCAACCGAGAACGCGTGGGTGACGGCCTTGTCATCGTCGTGGTGATAGAGACTGTGGTGCAACGGTATGCCAAGTCCGTGGTACCGCTGCAGCCAGTCCCCGAGTTCGGCCTGGCCAAGATTCTCGGCGACACAATAGAGCTCGGTCCGGTTGCACGTCGAGACGATGACCGTCTCGTGGACGTCCGGCAGGTTTCGCAGTTGTTGCAACGCTTCCGGGATGCGAGCCGGCTCGAAGACCACGCGCTCACGAACTTCGACGGGAGCGGTGCGGTGGTTGATGCCGACGACGACGAGAGACATCCGGGACCTGGTGTGGAAAGTCGCGAAATTCTGGGTGAACGGACCCCGCAACACAAGCTGCGGTTAGCTTCGGCTATAGTGCTGATGCCATGCCAATCCGCATTATCCGTGCCTTCCGTAGCGCCCTTGGCGCGATCTTCCTCGGTTTACTCGTGGCTTGCGCCGCGACGGACCCCGCCGGCCCCGGTGCAGCGGGCGATGCAATGTTGCCCGAGGCCCGCCTGGCCGAAGCTGAAGCCGCGTTCGAGCGTGGCGAGTTTCCGGCCGGCGCCCGGCTGTACCGCGAGGCCGCCCAGCGCTCCGACGACGAGATGATCGCCGAGCAGGCCACGCGCGCAGCGTTTGATCACACCCAGCTGCGGGAGGCTGCGCTGGCCGCCGACCGCTGGCTGGAGATCAACCCGACCAGCGAGAACGCGCATCGCTACGCGGGCATTACCGCGCTCAAGCTGCATCGGCTCGATGACGCGGAAGCCCAGTTCGCTTACCTGCTCGACACTGTTTACATCAGTCCGGCCGCGGGCTACCTGGCATTGCTGCCCGTGATCGGCGATGAAGGCGTCTCGACCGACGTCATGGAGCTCTTCCGGCGCCTCTCGACCCGGCACCCCGGCGTCGGCGAGGGACATTACGCGTATGGCAGCGCGGCCCTGCGGGCCGATAATTTCGCAGTGGCCGAAAAATCGGCGGAGACGGCCGTCGCCAAGGCGCCGTTCTGGAAGCCCGCGAAGATGCTGCTGGCGCGCACGATGATCGCGACCGGCAAGGACGAGGAGGGTCTCGCCATCGCGCGCGATCTCGTCACCGCACCCGATTCCGACGTCGGCACGCACCTCGAGTACGCGCTGCTGCTGTCGGCGACGGGCCGCGACCAGGAGGCGAGGGCAATGCTGACGCCTTACACGACCGGCAAGACCGTGGTGCCGGGAGCGATCCGCACGCTGGGCGCGATGGAACTCGATGCCGACAACCTCGACGCGGCGTCGGCGCAGTTCGAGAACCTGTTGGCCACGGGCGCCCAGTCGTATGAAGCATTGTATTTCCTCGGCGTGATTGCCGAGCGGCGCAAGGACACGGACCGTGCCCTGCGCTATTACTCGCGCGTTGCTGGCGGCGACTACAATCTCGCCGCGCAGCAGCGGGTGGCGCGCATCAAGGCCGAACAGTCGGGCACCGACGCCGGCGCCACTCACCTCGACGAACTCGCGCGCACGCAGCCGCAGCTGGCGCCCGCCGTCATTTCGGCAAAAGCGGGCCTGCTGGAATATCGCGGCGACACCCGTCGCGCTGCGCAGGTGTTCGAGGAAGGCCTCGCGCGGTATCCGGACGCGCTCGAGCTGCGGCTGAACCGCACGTTCTTCCTCGAGCGCACGGGCAAGGAAGACGCGGCCATCCGCGACCTGCGCGCGTTGCTTGCCGAGCGTCCCGGCGATGCCCACGTGCAGAATGCGCTCGGCTACACGCTGGCCGACAACGGCAAGAACCTGCCCGAGGCGCGTGAGCTGCTGACGGCTGCACTGGCCCAGTCGCCTGACAATGCAGCCACGCTCGATAGCATGGGTTGGCTGCTGTACAAGGAAGGCAACTACCCCGCAGCGCTCGACCACCTGCAGCGTGCCAGCGAGTCGGGCGCCGACCCTGAAATCGACCTGCACATTGGCGAGGTGCAGTGGGCGATGGGTGACGAAAAGGCGGCCCGCGCTACGTGGAAAGCGGCGCTCGCGAAAGCGCCCGCGAACGAGAAACTGCGCGCGCGCATCGAGCGCGCCGGTCCCTGAGCCACGGGCAGGCCATGTTCCGCATGCGTCCGTTGTTCGCCGCCCTGGCTTGTGCACTGCTGGTGACAGCGTGTGCGACGACCCCTGTCGGCAGCCCGCCCGGGTCGCGCCCGGCCGACCCCGAGCAACTCACGCAATGGATGGCCAAGGGACGCATCGCCCTCGCGGCGCAAGGTGAAGGCGGCAGCGGCAGTTTCGTCTGGCAGCAGCGCTCCGAGCGCACCGAGCTCACGTTGCGCGGGCCGTTGGGTGCGGGTGGATTGGCGTTGGTTACAGACGGGACAACGTTCGAACTGTCAGATCGCGCGGGACAGCCCCTCAATGGCGAGGCCGCAAAGGCCGAGCTCGAGCGCCGGCTGGGTGTGAAGCTGCCCCTGGCCGAGCTGCGTTACTGGATGCTCGGTGCGCCGGCGCCCGCGCGCCCGGGCAACGGTCCTGTGCAGACCAGCGCGGGTTCGGTGCCCGGGTTCGTCCAGGACGGCTGGGTCGTCAGTTATGAGGAACTGAAATCCCAGGCGGGATGGAGCCTGCCCGTGCGCCTGACGGCAACGACCAACGGGGCGCGGGTGAGGATCGTCGTCGACGACTGGATCCTGCCGGCTCCATGAACCTCCCGCTGGGACACCCCGCGTCGTGGCCCGCGCCGGGCAAGCTGAACCTGTTCCTCCACATCGTGGGGCGCCGGTCCGACGGGTACCACGAGCTGCAGACAGCGTTTCAATTCATCGACCTGGGGGACTCGATTCACTTTTACCAGCGCCCTCCGGGCGTCATTGAAAGGTTAGGCGCCCTCCCAGGGGTCGCAGCCGAGGATGACCTTGTCGTGCGAGCCGCCCGTTGTCTGGCCGCCGCCGCGGCGGAAACCGAAATGCCAATGAGGCAAGGAGTGGCGATAGAGGTTGAAAAAAGACTGCCGATGGGCGGTGGCGTGGGCGGGGGAAGTTCAGATGCAGCTACAGTTCTGGTCGGTCTCAATCAATTGTGGGAAATCGGGTTCGACTGCGAACGCCTGGCCGAGCTCGGATTGAGCCTTGGCGCCGACATTCCTGTTTTCGTGCACGGCCACGCGGCCTGGGCCGAAGGCGTGGGCGAGCGCTTGGTGCCGGTCGACTTCCCTGAGCCGGTCTACCTGCTGCTGCAGCCTGATGTCGCCATCAGCACGGCTGAAGTGTTCAAAGCCCCTGAATTGACAAGGGATTCTCCGGTCCTCACAATTGCCGGCTTCCTGCAGACCGGCGGTCGGAATGATTGCGAACCTGTGGTCCGGCGTCGGTACCCGGTCGTCGCCGAAGCCCTCGAGTGGCTCGGTCGCCATGGACCCGCACGACTCACGGGCACCGGCGCTTGTGTCTTCGCACCGATGACTGATGCGACGCATGCGGCCGCGGTGCTCGCGGACAAGCCAGACGAATGGCGGGGATGGATTGCGCACGGCCTCAACCAGTCGCCGCTCACTGCACGTTTGCAGTTCGAGCGCGAGTTCGGGCCGGGATGATGCGGTTGGTGACGGCTTCAGGGCGGTACGACGACGGGGCTTGGGCAACGAATGCGTTGGGGTGTCGCCAAGTGGTAAGGCAGCGGGTTTTGATCCCGCCATTCGGAGGTTCGAATCCTTCCACCCCAGCCAACCGAGATTACGGGAGAGGCGCGTAGATGGACGGCCCCATGATGGCGGTGTTCACGGGCAACGCGAACCCGCAGCTCGCGCAGGACATTGCGCGATACCTGCAGGTGCCGCTGGGCCGTGCCCACGTTGGTCGTTTCAGTGACGGCGAAGTCACGGTCGAGCTGATGGAGAACGTGCGCGGGCGCGACGTCTTTATCCTGCAGTCGACGTGCCCGCCGGCGAACGACCACTTGATGGAACTGTTGTTGATGGTGGATGCGTGCCGTCGTGCTTCGGCCGCCCGCGTCACCGCGGTGGTGCCGTATTTCGGCTACGCCCGCCAGGATCGACGTCCGCGCGCCACGCGCGTCGCGATCACGGCAAAGGTGGTGGCCAACATGGTCGCCGGCGTGGGTGTGCATCGAGTGCTGACGGTCGACCTGCACGCGGACCAGATCCAGGGGTTCTTCGACATCCCCGTGGACAACGTGTACTCGTCGCCGGTGCTGCTCGGCGAAGTGTGGCGGCAGAAGTACGATGACCTCGTGGTCGTGTCGCCGGACGTCGGCGGCGTGGTGCGCGCACGAGCAATCGCAAAGCGCCTCGACGACGCGGACCTCGCGATCATCGACAAGCGCCGCGCGCGGGCCAACGTGTCGGAAGTGATGAACATCATCGGCGAGGTCGAGGGCAAGAGCTGCGTCCTCGTCGACGACATGGTGGATACCGCGGGCACGCTGTGCCACGCGGCGAAGGCGTTGAAGGACCACGGCGCGAAGCGCGTCGTGGCCTATATCACCCACCCGGTGCTTTCGGGCCCCGCGGTGGACCGCATCGAGGCTTCGGCGCTCGACGAGCTGGTGGTGACGGACACGATCCCGCTGCGTGAAAACGCGCTGGCGTGCCGCAAGATCCGCCAGTTGTCGGTGGCGGGCCTGCTGGCCGAGACGATGCGTCGAATCCGGGACGAAGAGTCGGTGAGTTCGCTGTACCTGGATTGAGTGAGTAGTGAGTAGTGATTAGTGAGTAGTGATTAGTGAGTAGTGAGTAGTGATCAGTGATCAGTGAGTGGTCGAAAGTGGCGCCGCAGCGCTCTTGCATCCGACTAGTCACTACTCACTACTCACTAATCACTTCTTTGGAGCCGCCGCATTCTGGTCGCGGATGCAGCGGCATTTTCTGTGCAACTGGAGTTTACAAATGAAGACTGCATTCGAACTCGTCGCCGAGTTCCGTGACGCGCAGGGCAAAGGTGCGAGCCGCCGCCTGCGTCACGCGAACAAGGTCCCGGCCATCCTCTACGGTGGCCACCGTGATCCGCGCGCGCTGGCGCTCGATCACACCAAGCTGCTGCTGCTGCTCGACAACGAGCGCTTCTACTCGACGATCATCAACCTGAAGGTCGGCGAGCTGAACCAGGCGGCGATCCTCAAGGACGTGCAGCGTCACCCGGCGAAGAACGCAATCGTCCACATCGACCTGCAGCGCGTCCTCGACGACGAGAAGATCCGCATCACGATCCCGCTGCACTTCAAGGGCGAGGCCGGTTCGCCGGGCGTCAAGAAGGGCGGCGTCGTTTCGCACCTGCGCAACGAGGTGGAGATCACCTGCTTCCCGAAGGACCTGCCGGAGTTCGTCGAGGTCGATCTGTCGGCCGTCGACCTGAACCAGATGCTGTACCTCGCCGATCTCAAGGTGCCGGCAGGCGTCGAGATCCCCGAGTTGACGCACGGTCGCAATGCACCGATCGTTTCGATCCACCACGCGCGCGCAGCCGAGGAACCGGAAGCAGTGGCGGGCGTCGAGGCGGCAGCGGGTGCTGCTCCTGCGGCGGCGGCTCCAGCGGCGGGCGCAGCGGCGCCGGCAGCCAAGCCAGCGGCGAAGCCGGCCGAAGCCAAGAAGGACGCCAAGAAGTAACGCGAACGCTCCGGCCGCAGTGAAAGCGGCCGGAGACAGCGGGCCGCCCTGCACGGGGCGGCCCGATTTTCGCTTTTTTTCCAGGCGGAACGATCAACATGGCCGGCACACCGTTGCAGATCGTGGTCGGACTCGGCAATCCGGGGCCCGAACACCGGCTCACGCGTCACAACGCGGGATTCTGGTTCGTCGACGCGCTTGCCTACCGGCACGGCGTGCAGTTCCGTGCGCACGCGCGCTACCAGGGCGAGATCGCCAAGGTCGTTGTCGAAGGCACGGAGCTGGTGCTGCTGAAGCCGCAGACCTACATGAACCGCAGCGGCCTGTCGATCCGCGCGCTGATGGATTACATCAAGGCGCCCGTGTCGGCAGTGCTCGTGGTGCACGACGATCTCGACCTGCAGTGCGGCATCGCACGGCTCAAGCTCGGTGGCGGTCACGGCGGCCACAACGGCCTGCGCGACACCATCACCCACTGCGGTGCTGAATTCTGGCGGTTGCGGCTCGGGGTCGGACATCCGGGTGACAAGTCACAGGTCATCGATTACGTGCTGCAGCGGGCGCGGCCGGCCGAGGAGAACGCCATCGTCGACGCAATCGATGCCGGTCTCGACTCGCTCGTCGTGCTGCTGCGAGATGGCGCCGAAAAGGCGATGAACCGCTTGCATACAAGAGTGAGTAGTGATTAGTGAATAGTGATTGGTGAGTGGTGAAGTTGCGCTGCCTGTTCGTTCCGGCTGCGCGCTCGACGTCAACCAGCACTGCCCTTCGCCAATCACCAATCACTGCTCACAAGTCACCAATCACCAATCACTAATCACTAATCACTTCCTATGGGCATCAAGTGCGGCATCGTCGGACTTCCCAACGTGGGCAAGTCGACGCTCTTCAACGCGGTCACGCAGGCGCAGAATGCTGCGGCTGCGAACTATCCGTTCTGCACGATCGACCCGAACGTGGGCGTCGTGCCGGTTCCGGACCTGCGCCTGCAGGCGCTCGCCGGGATCGTACGACCCGAAAGGATCCTGCCCACCACGGTCGAATTCGTCGACATCGCGGGCCTCGTGGCCGGTGCCTCGAAGGGTGAAGGACTCGGCAACAAGTTCCTCGCGCACATTCGCGAGACCGATGCCATCGCGCACGTGGTGCGCTGCTTCGTCAACGACGACATCGTGCACGTCGCGGGCAGGATCGACCCGCTCAGCGACATCGAGGTCATCAACACCGAGCTCGCGCTCGCCGATCTCGACACCGTCGAGCGTGCGTACCGCCGCGCTGAGAAGGACGCCAAGACGGGCGACAAGGACGCCGTGCGCCTGCGCGACGTGCTGAAGCGCATGCAGGATCACCTCGACGCGGGCAAGCCGGCGCGCACGCTGCCACTGGACCCGATCGCCGAGCGACCGCTGCTGCGCGAATACCACCTGATCACCATCAAGCCGCTGATGTACGTTGCCAACGTGGCCGAAGGCGGCTTCGAGAACAATCCGTACCTGGAGGTCGTGCGTGAGCGCGCCGCAACCGAAGGTGCGGACGTCGTCCCCGTGTGCGCGGCGATCGAAGCGGAGATCGCGCAGCTCGACGAAGGCGATCGCCTCGCGTTTCTGGAAGAACTCGGGCTGCACGAGCCGGGCCTCGACCGCGTGATCCGCGCGGCGTACCACCTGCTCGGCTTGCTGACGTTCTTCACCGCGGGCGTGAAGGAGGTGCGCGCCTGGACGACGCACCTCGGTGCGCTCGCGCCGCAGGCGGCCGGTGAAATCCACACGGATTTCGAGAAAGGCTTCATCCGCGCCGAAGTGATCGCCTACAGCGACTTCATCGCCTGCAAAGGCGAGCAGGGCGCGAAAGAGGCCGGCAAGATGCGGCTCGAGGGCAAGGAGTACGTCGTCCGCGAAGGCGACGTCATGCACTTCCGCTTCAACGTGTGACGCTCACCTCGCCCGCGCGTGGGGTCGGCCGTAGGCCGGATCGGACACCCTGCGCCTCGCGCGACCTCT
This sequence comes from uncultured Pseudomonadota bacterium, assembly GCA_963748985.1. GTDB lineage: Bacteria > Pseudomonadota > Gammaproteobacteria > Steroidobacterales > Steroidobacteraceae > RPQJ01. Next base: position 52,620 of record CAVVKQ010000011.1, on the reverse strand, counting down.
CGCCGTAACCGTCTCCCGCGGACGCGGGAGACGGAGACGCCTCAGTGCGGCACGGCGTCCTTCACCGCATCCAGCGCGTCCTTCAGTCCGAACTTCTTTTTCTTCTTCGGCTGCTCGGTTGACGTGCCATCACTCGACGAGCCTTCGCCACCGGCGGCAGACCCGTCCTCGGTCGCGCCACCGCCGTCCATCCCAGGCATGCCCAGCATCGTGAAACTCACGGACTTCACGCGCACCTTGAGCGCCCATTCGGGCTCATAGGCAATCTTCGGGTCCGTCGGGCGCGGCGGATGGGCCAGGTTGAGTTCCGTGCCATACGCAATCATGCGCAGCATCGCGCCCGAGGCTTGCTCGCCATCACCGAAGATGCCCTTCGGTACGTCGCAGCGGGTCGTCGTGGGCGCCAGCAGCACCTTCTCCTTCAGCCACTGGTCGACCGACTTGTTGGTCTGGTAGTCGACGAGGCCGAAGCCGGAGTCCGGCAGTTCGCTCGACGTCCACAGCGTCATTTCGGCTCCTTCGCCGGATTCGTCCCCCTTGCCGCCCATTGCAGCGATGAAGTAGCCGCGGGCCGTGGGCAGCGCCTGCCAGCTGAGCTGCGTCACGCCGTCCGCCTGTGCTTGCTGCAGGGCAATCGGCGGCATGATGTCCTGCGCCGGTGGCAGCGTGAACTTGAAGCTTTCCGGCACGCCCTGGCCGCTGAAGACATGCTCGCCCGTGAGCGACGCGCCCTCCGGCACGAGCCGGTTGTCCGTCGGGTTGGGCCACACCGGTCGTCCTGGTGCAGAGTGAGTGCCACGCTGCGTGGCGCGCCGGCCTTTGAAGATGTCGCCGAACTCCTTGATCGTGCTCGTCTGGAAGTCGACCACCTTGGGTTGTCCGGGTCGGATGGCCGCGCCGCAACCCCAGTACAGCTTGATCTTGCCCTTGGGCTGCTCGGTCGGCTCCTCGATCGAATCGTCCCCGCGATCGGTGGGTACCGGCTTCGCCTGGGGCAGTACCTTGAGCTGCAGCGTCGGCGCGAGCTTGCTGCCCGCGGGCACGGCCTGCAGCGCCTCGGCGAGGCTCGGGTTGCGACTGGTGCGCAGCGTGACGTCGACGTAGCTGCCGCTGCCGCCCGCGCGCGTCAGGCCGAACTGGTTGCCCTGCTTCTTGCCGCCGAACAGTGCCGACATCGGCGTGTCGCCGCCACCGCCACCCATCATCATGCCGGCCATGGCGCCCATGCCGCCGGGCGATGCAAACGTCGCGATGTCGATCCAGCCCTGGGCAATCGGGGGCTTGTCGGGCGGCCGGACCGGCGCAGGCTGTTGGGCCTGCGCGGCAGGCGCAATCGCTGCCGACAAGAGGGCGGTGGTCACCACGAAACGCTGCATGCTGGTCAAGGGGTGTTTCACGGCGGTGTCCTCCGGACGATTGGCGCTTGGCTCTGCGGCTAAGTCTCGCACGATGCCTCGCTTCCGGCACCTGCGGAAACTCATCCGCCAGCTTGACGCGGGGCCTGCCCCTCCGGACAATTCGCGGTCCCCAACGGCCCGCATCCAGTCCGGCCGCAACTCGAACCTCGTGGTGAGGTAGCTCAGACGGTTAGAGCGAGGGATTCATAACCCCTAGGTCGGGAGTTCGATTCTCCCCCTCACCACCACATCCTGCTATTGCGCCCGCTGGGGCGCCCGCAAGGAACCCTTGGTCGAACTCGCCAGGCTCGCCGTGTCGCGGGTCCCGCGTCGGGATGTCTGTGTCAGGGCGGAGTGATCCAACCCGTCGAACTTCGCATGGGCATCGGCGGGCGTACTTGCAGCTGACCAACTTCGCCGCAGTCCCGACAGCGCACCCGCAGCGGAAGGCGCAGTGAACCCTTGCCCTGCGTGACCCACTCATCCAGTGGCAACACGCGCCACGCATCGCAGCGCGGGCAGTAGGCTGCAAGCTGGTGGTCGTGAGCATGCAGGCCCGCGATGGTCCCGAGGTCGATCATGGACTGAGGGTAAGACCGCGGCGGGCGCAGGGCGTGAGCCTCGGCGTGTGAATCGCATGGTCCGGCGATTCAAGTGCCTGGATCCACGTGCAAGCATCGTTGTGTCACGACGGTGATCGCAGATGCGGGACGGATGCATGCGTCGATGGGCTGAAAGCGAGCGTCAGCAACAAACCCACCAGGATGCCGGCCGTCGCCAGGCCCATGTCTTTCTGCGCGTCCCACTCATCTCCCTGCGTCCCGAGGTAGGCCACGCCGAGGTCGCCGCCGAACATTTCCGCCGCGCCCCATTCGATCAGCTCGTAGATGACCGAATGCGCCATGAGAAAAGTCACGGGCATGACGTAACGCCAGATACGCTGCGGACTGGCGCGCGCCGCGAACAGTTCCCACACCGCCGGGAACATCAGCAGCCCGTAACAGAAGTGCACGAAGCGATCGTAGTTGTTGCGGCTGGCCGAGCCCGGCCCGGACCCTGCGTCCTGCACGTGCAGCCACTCGCGCCAGGGAACCTCGCTGTAGGTGTAATGCGCACCGATTGCATGCAGCACGAAGAAGACGAACATGCAGGTATAGGCTCGGTTCGAGAAACGCAGGGTGCGCGACGTCGCCACCAGCAGGGGTACAGCGACGAAAATCAACACGTTCTCGAGCAGCCAGTCCTGCCGGTAGGACGGCGCGATGGCCAGCGCGGTCCAGACCGCGACGAATACCAACAGCAAGACCGTGGGGTAACGTTCCGCAGGTTTCATTCAGGACCGTCTCCTGATCCGACACTCCTATTATGCGGGCAATGCGGGGCGGCGGTTGTTCGTGCGAAGACGAAGGGCATCCACTTTCCACAGGTATTGGCGCAAAATGTGGCTGCACAAGACCGTGCTGCAGCAGATTGCCGATAACGGCGGCAATATTCCGCAAGAATTGCTCGATTGACGGGCTGAAGCGCGTCAGGGGGACGAATCATGCAGGTCATGGACATGCTTGAGCAGATGGGAGGGATCCAGTCGATGGCGCGCGAGTTTGGCGTCAGCGAGTCCCAGGCAGCGAGTGGCGCTGCCGCGTTGTTGCCGGCGATCCTCGGTGGCTTCAAGAAGCAGACGCAAGGGCAGCCTGCCGGGCTGGAAGGGCTCATTGGCATGCTGGGTGGGCTCGGCGGGGGTGGATTGATGGACGAGGTGCTCGCGCCCAAGCCGACGAACCTGAGCCCTGGCAATGACATCCTCGGGCAGATCTTCGGCTCGCGGGACGTAAGCCGCACGGTCGCCCAGAATGCCGCTGGCCAGACGGGTCTTGATCCGACGCTGCTGAAAAAAATGTTGCCGGTTCTGGCGATGCTGGTCGCGGGCTACATGGCCAAGCAGGGCCGTGCATCGGCTGCACCCCAAACTGGCGGCGGCGGACTCGCGGACATGCTGGGCGGCATGCTCGGCGGTGGCACTCAGGGCGCCGCGACAAGCGGCGGACCCGGGCTGGCATCGATGCTCGATCTCAATGGCGATGGCAATCCGCTGGATGACATCCTCGGGATGGCCGGGAAATTGATGCGATAACTACGAAGGGGGGCTGGAAATGAATTGGCTCATTACCTTGATCATTGGCGGCGTTGTCGGCTGGCTCGCAAGCATTGTCATGAAGACCAATGCGCAGATGGGCATGATTGCCAACGTCCTGGTCGGTATCGCAGGTTCCTTCCTGGGCTTCTGGGCCGCCGGTGCCCTGGGACTCGCGCCAACAGGAGGCATCCTCCGATTCATCGTCGCGGTGATCGGCGCGGCTGCCTTGATTTTCATCCTGCGGGCGCTTGGCATCTTCAAGAAAGCCTGACGCCGTCGGCATTACAGGTCGGCAGCGACGGGATCGCCCGCAAGGATCTCGTCGATGACCTTGTGCCATTTTTCGATGACGACCTCGATATCAAAGCGGGAGCGAACTCGCGCCATTGCGTTTCTCCCCATCTCGGCGCGGCGATTCTCATCCCTGAGCAGGCCGATGACGGCGTCGGGCAGTTCGCGCTCGTCATCGAACAGTATTCCGGAGACACCGCTCTCCACTACGTCGATCGGGCCACCGACGTTCCTGGTAACGACGGGCACGCCAAGCAGTCCAAACTCCGCGGCGCTGATGCAGAAGGTCTCCCCGGCACCGGTTGGGTTGGTTACGGCCACCTTGGCCTCCCGCAGTAGCCGCCACTTGTCCGCCCCTAGAACTCCGTGAAACACGATGTCCTCCCGCAGTCTCCCGTGTTCTGTCACGTACCTCGCGAACCGCCGTTCGTATCTGGCAGATGCGAAGCCCAGCGGGCCGAGTGCGGCGCCCTCGTTGTAGAGCCGCCTGGATCCCACCACGTGCAGTCTTGCGGTCGGGACGGCCCTGGCGATGTCTCCCCAGTACCGCGCAAGGACATGGAACCCCTTGCCCTTGACGAGACTCCCCATGTAGACGACGTTGTCTTGCGTGGGCGGCTGCAGTTCGGTGGGACAGGTACTGGAGACCACTGCGTTGAAGATGTGGTCCGCCTTGCGGAAGACGTCCTCATCCCGCAGACCTTTGTGCTGCTCCCGGCTGACACACAGGTACCGGGCGATGCCAGGCAGCCTCGCGCAGATCTTCAGGGTCCTGCGACTTGAAAAGTTATGCGCCCAGACGATGACGCCCTGCTGCATGGATTTGAGCAGTGCCTGGTTGGGCAGGACCTCGGAGTCCCGCAGGATCACGATCTCCTCGCCCGCGGAGCGGATCGCTACCGCCGCCTCCCGCATGTCCCGAACCACGACGTAACGGATTCCAGGCGGGTGATGGCCTGCAGCGGTCACATACATCGACACCTGATGAGTTCGGGCAAGATGCGCTGCGACGAGGAAGAACATGTACTCGGTGCCGCCAACGCCTGGGTTCCCGGCATCCACGTCGCGAAGGTCCGCCGAGCGGATGCGTCGTGTATCGAGGAAGAATGCGACCCGGGCCATCACCGGCAACCGGCAGCCGGGGGTTGTCGGTCCCATGTCCTGGCGCGCCGCGACAGGTACGAATGCCACAGGAGTCGTGCCGCCACCGCGCGCCATGGACGCCAGCGCATTGCAAACGTTGCGGCCTCGTCGCTCGTCGGCACGACGCTCAATCCACGCATCTCTGCCATCGACTTGTGCAGGCCGAGGTCACCTGGTGGCCAGACATCCGGACGCCGCAGCGCCATCAGCAGGTACACGCCGGCAGTCCATGGCCCGATGCCTGGAATCTGTACCAGTGTTGCGCCTGCAGCCGCGTCCGGCATGCGAGCGACACGCTCGAGCGATACTGCGCCGCTTTCCAGTTGTGCCGCGAGTCCCACGACGTAGCGTGCCTTCTGCCGGGTAACCCCCAGCGACAGCAGCGCGGCTTCACCGGGCGCCAGCACCCGCGCCGGAGTCACCTCGCCCTCGAAGTGCAGGTCCAGCTTTGCATAAAGCGCCGCGGCCGACGCCAGTGAGACCTGCTGCTCGAGGATGATCCGCACCAGGGTCGGAAAGCCGCGTGGCCGCGCCCACAGTGGAGGCGGGCCGTACTCGTCGACGATGCGCGCGAGATGCCTGTCGCGCGCGGCCAGTTCTTGCGCGCCAGCGAGTAACGACGCCTGATTGAGGAGAGGCGGTGCCAACGTTCAGCGTTCCCTGCCGAGATTGGTGATGCCAGCCAGCAGCGGATTGACCGAACCCTTTGTCGTGAACTGCGAGCATGCGGTCATCGCCAGCACCCATGGCCTCGGTGCTGCCGAGAATACCCGTCCCGACCGCAGCCGGGTACGCCACCCGCCAGGTCGAACGATCTACTCCTGCATCCCGTGATAGAGCAGGCGGACCAGCAGTCGCACGCCGTCGTGATCCTTGAGTTCGTGATAGCGCGGTCCGACGCGGCCACCGATATCGCGGATGTCGTCCATCAGTTCCGGATGGAACTGGCACGTGAACGAGCGGCGCAAGCGATGCGTTTCCCAGTCCTTGTAATAGATTGCCGTCGTGCCGACCTCGGTCCAGCTGCGGGCGTCGACCCGGGTCTGGCCGAGGATTTCCACCGCGTACGGCAGGCTGAGCAGCCACGTGACCGGACTCACCGCCAGCACGTGGCGCAGTGGCACGATCGTGTCGTGCAGGGTCTTGTAAGCCCAGTTGGCAAACAGCGCCGCCTCCTCGTTCACCTCGTCGGCATGGAACATCTCGACGGTGATCTCGCGCTCGAGCGCCAGCGCCTGGTCGATGACGCCTTCGAGTTCGTCGGCGACCAGCGCGTGCATTTCGTGCAATTCGCGCGGGATGTGGGTTTCGTCGTCGCGGCGTACATATGGCAGCAGCGCGCGGGTGCCGACCTCGACGTTCTCGTTGCCGGCGACTGCGAAATCGGGATCGTTCCAGCCGATGGCGCGCGGCTGGCCTTGCTTCACGACTTGCAACCGGTCGCCCATGCGCGTAATCCGTTCGGCCGCGCGCTGCAGCGAGTTGAGCACGCGACCTGACTGGTCGAGCGGCAACCGCGTCAATTTGCCGATCTCGCGCACGGCGCGTTGCAACAGGCGGATGTGCGACGCGGCAGCCAGCTGGTGGCCGAGGCAGATGAATATGCTCGGACCGCTCGCCGTCGAGCGGCGCAGCAGCAGCTGGTCGACCAGCGCGAGCATGTCGTCGAGGCCTGCACTCGCGCCTTCGAAGCTGGTCGCGTCGTGCACCGAAGGACAACCGCCCTGGACGATCGTGGCGATTCCTGCGCTCAGGACGTTGGCCAGCCGTTCGGGATTGCGGATGCCGCTTTGCCACACCGGGAACAGGATCGTGTCCGCGTCAGCGACCTGCTGGCAGATGTAGGCGATGTTCTTCGAGGCGCGGACCGGCTCGCCGCGCGGGTTGGTCCCGACACTGGCCCACGGTTCGACCACCGCGACGCTCTGGCGATAGATCTCCGGCATGCCGAGTAGCACACGCAGGTGGTCTTCACTCTCGATCACTTTCTCGAGCGGCCGCGCGAGACCCCAGTCGAAGACGCCTTCGTTCGCCAGCATGTCGCGCCCGGGAAATGGCGTCGGCGACTTGCGGTCCTTGAGAAAGTAGCCAAGCAGGGCATGCACCGATTGCGGGCTCGACGCATGGCGGCCGAGGAGGCCAGGCAGCGTGCGCCAGCCGAGGTATTCCGGACTCAGGGTCTTCATCGCGGCGGTGTACTCGTGCGAATGGCGCCAGAGGGCATCGTCGGACTGCAAGCAATCGTCGTGCCATTGCAGGTCTCCAGGTGCGGATGGCCCCTATCGCTCGACGAATACGGCCACTTTCGCCGGCCACGCCCAGGCTTCCATGCACCAAAGGCGACACCCACGGCTGTCGCGCTGGGCGATCGTGGTGCGTCCCGTGCTTGCCAGTGCGGGGCACGTCGGACAAAGTGCGCCATCGTTTTGCGCCGTGGGAAGGGATTCAATGTCTGCAGCTACCGACGCCAGGCTCGCCAACCGCATCCTGAGGGGGCTGGCGTACGGCGCGGTCGCCGGTGTGCTCGTCCTGGTCCTGGCTCCCTACGTCCCCGGCCTGCAGGACGGCGCCAGGTGGGTGGCGACCAACTTGTTCGACCCGCTCGGGCAGGTCTTCCTGCGCATGCTCTTCTTCGTCGTGATTCCGCTCGTCTTCGCCTCGCTTGCCGGCGGCGTGGTGCAGCTCGGCGGGCTTGCGGATCTCGGGCCGCTCGCCGGCCGCACCTTCGCACTGTTCTTCGCCAACATGGCGATCGCGGCGACGCTCGGCCTGCTGATGATGAACATCCTCAATCCCGGCGGCCGCATGGACCCGGAAACATCGCAGCGACTCGTGCAGGAATACAGTTCGCAGGCGGGCCAGCATGTCGTCAACAGCGAAGCACGGCCCGCCGTGACGCCATCGACGGTCGTCGACATGTTCATGCCGAAGAACCTGTTCGGCGCCTTCGTCGGCAACCAGCGCAACATGCTGGGCGAAGTGCTGCCGCTCATCGTCTTCGCGATCCTGGTGGGAGCGGCTGGACTCGGCTTGCCGGAGTCTCGACGCAAGCAGCTGCTCGACGGACTCGAGACCGTCAGCGACCTGATGACCGGTATCGTGCATTTCGCACTGAGACTCGCGCCCTACGCGGTGCCGGCGATGATCTTCAGCGTGGTGGTGAAAGTCGGCTTCGACATCCTGATCGCGCTCGGCCTGTTCGTGCTGGGTTGCGGCGCGATGCTGCTGCTGCACCTGTTCGGCACCATGTCGATCTGGCTCAGGTTCCTTGCCAAGCGCAATCCGCGCGAGTTCTTCGTCCAGATCAAGGACGTGCTGGTCACCGCATTCTCGACGAGTTCGAGCAGCGCCACGCTCCCCGCCGCACTTGCTGCCTGCCGCGAGCGGCTGGGCATTGCGCCATCGACTGCCGGGTTCGTGATGCCACTCGGCACGACGATGAACATGAGCGGCACGGCGCTCTATGAAGGTTGCGTCGTGTTGTTCGTGGCGCAGGTGTTCGGCGTCCACCTCGGCCTGGTAGAGCAAGTCACGCTGGTATTCCTGTCGGTCCTGAGCGCCGTGGCCGTCGCCGCGATTCCAGGGGGCTCGTTGCCACTGATCGCCGGCTTGCTGGTCGCCTTCGGCATTCCGCCCGAAGGCATCGGCATCATCCTCGGTGTGGACCGCCTGCTCGACATGACGCGCACGATGACCAACGTCGGCTCGGACATGGTGACGACTGCGGTAGTCGATGCGCGGCAACGCGCGACGGGCCACGCGGGTCGCGTCTAGTCCACAGGACCTCCCGCGTTCACCGGCGCGGCCAAGCCGCGGAGCGCACGCTCGATTGAATCGGGCTCGGTCGTGTTGACCGTGACGACGTGACGCAGTTCATCACCGCTGTACGGCTCCCAGTAGGAAGGTTGCCGATCCAGTAACGCGACCGTGGCTTCCGAGGCGTCAGTTCCGGTGTCGACCCGTCCGGCTACTCGTCGCTTGAGCACTTCGAGCGGCGCGACACAGTGAACGATCGCGGCCTCGACGGTGTGTTCGCGGCCCGCTGCGATGAAGCGTTCACGTTCATCACGCCGCAGGTTGGCGGCATCGACCACGACGCTCTCGCGGCCACGCAGGCAAGCGACAACGCAATCGCGCAACCGTTCGTAGGTTCGCGCATTGAACTCGCGCGAGTAGATCCCGGCATCGGGTGCAGAGGCAGACGTGGCCAGGGGCTGCAATCCTGCGAGTCGTTTGCGCTCGATGTCCGAACGCACGATCAATGTGCCGCAGCGTGCAGCGATGCGCCGGGCGAGCCACGTCTTGCCAGAGCCGGACAATCCCACCATCACGACCAGTCGGGGGCGCGGCCGCGCGATCTGCGTCACGGCCCAGTCGAGGTACTGGTGGGCAAGCGTCGCGGGTCCGGTCGCTTCTGTCGCTGTGTTGCGTGCCTGCTGGCCGCGCAGCGCAGCAACCTTGGCCCGCACCAGCGCGCGATAGAGTTCGAAGTAGGGCAGCAGCGCAACCGCCTCGAAGTCGCCGGACGCCTCGAGCCACGCCTGCAACGCCTCGCGCCGCAAATCAGTGCGGCCATGGACAGCGAGATCCATCGTCAGGAAAGCGAGGTCGCTGGCGACGTCGATGAAGCGCAGCCCGGGATCGAACTCGAGGCCGTCGAAGGCCGCGAGCGTCCCTTGCCAGCGCACTACGTTGCCGCAGTGCAGGTCACCGTGACATTCACGGACTCGGCCTTGCAACCGGCGTTGCGCCATCAGCAGCCGGCCGGTTTCGAACAGTCGTTGCGCCTGCCGGCGCAACTGCACCAACTGCTGCGCTTCGTCGTGGCCGGGCAGGACCCGCGCAATTTCCTCGAAGTTGTCGAGCGTGATGCGGTGCGCCTTGTCCGGCGTTCCGAAAGTGCGTTCGGCGGCCGCGATCGCTGCGGTCGAATGCGTTTGTGCGATGCGCTGGCCGAGTTCCTGCAGTTCGTGCGCCTCGACCTCGCCAGACTGCAGCAGGTGCGTAAGTTCGAGCTGCGGATCGAACTGCACCATCCGCAGCGCGTGCTCGAAAGGCGGGGCGTTGGTGACGCCGACGCGGGGTGCAGCGGGCGTTCCCGTGATCGGCACCACGTCGACGTACAGCCCCGGCGCATGACGCCGGTTCAGACGCAGTTCTTCGCGACACATTTCAAGGCGACGCTCGGTCGTCGAATAGTCGATGAAGCTGAGCCGCAACGGTTTCTTCACCTTGTAGGCGAAGGGTCCGGTCAGGAATACCCAGGAGACGTGAGTCTCGATGCAGGTCACGGGTCCCGGCACCGGGTGCAGCTCCGAATAGGCAGCCGGATCCTGCATCGCGGCGGCGAAATCGACCTGTGCTGCGGGAGCATCGAGCGGGGAGTTGTATTGGCCGGCGTTCACGCGAGATTCGGCTCTCGACGGGCGCTCCGGGCAGTGTACTCTTGCCACATATGCGCCGGGTCCCTGCGATCAATACTGATGGTCCGCAGGCCCCGTGGCTCGACAATGAAAACGTCAACCAGGACCATCCAAACGAGGGACTCAGCATCGTGACAATCCCTGTCCAGATCACCTTCAGGCACATGGAAAGCTCCCCGGCCGTCGAGACTCGCGTGCGCGAGCTCACGGATCACCTGGGCACTTTCAGCGACCGTATCCAGTCCTGCCGCGTCGTGGTGGATTCACCGCATCGACACCACCACCAGGGCAAGGTATTCAACGTCAAGGTTCAGCTCTCGCTCCCGGGCGGCGACGTCGTCGTCGACATGGAGCGCCCCGATCGTGACGGCCACGAAGACGTGTATGTGGTCCTGCGCGACGCGTTCGATGCCGCACGCCGCCAGCTGCAGCAGCGCATGTCCGCGCTGCGCGGCGAGCCGTCGCTGCGTGAAAAGCCGGTCGCCTGACCGGCCCGGCCCGCGCGGCGCAGTGCCCCTGAGATCGTGATGGACCCTGCGCCGCTGCTCTTCGCGCCGCTTGCGTCGCGGCCCTTCGGTGAGCGCGTTGCGGCGTGCCTCGGCGTGCCGCTCGCACCGCTCGAAGAACGCGACTACGAAGGCGGCGAGCACAAATCCAGGCCGCTGGTCAGCGTCCGCGGGCGCGTCGTCTACGTGATCCAGTCGCTGAGTGGCGACGAGGCAGGCAGCGCCAATGATCGTCTCTGCCGCATCCTGTTCCTGGTCGCGGCACTGAAGGACGCTGGCGCCGCGCGCGTAACGGCCTGCCTGCCTTACATCGCCTATTCGCGCAAAGACCGTCGCACCAAGGAGCGTGATCCGGTCAACTCGCGTTACATCGCACAATTGCTGGAAGCCATGGGCGTCGATCACGTGATGGTGATGGACGTGCACAATGTCGCGGCGTTCGAAAACGCGTTCCGCTGCAGCGTCGACCTGCTCGAGGCCGCGCCGTTGCTCGCGGACGAAGTCGTCGAACAGGCGGGCGGGCACCCCGTGACCATCGTGTCGCCGGATTTTGGCGGTGCCAAGCGCGCGCAGCGCGTACAGGAACTCGTCGCGGTGCGCTCGGGCGCGCCAGTCGATTTCGCCGTCTTCGAGAAGCGCCGTGACAATGGCGAGGTGAGTGGCGACCTCGTCGTCGGTCCGGTGGACGGCCGGCACGCCGTCGTGGTCGACGACCTGATCAGTGCCGGCACGACGATCCTGCGTGCGGCACAGGCCTGCCGCGCGGCGGGCGCGCTTTCGGTCACGGCTTTTGCGACGCATGGCGTGTTTGCCCCGGGTGCCGAACGATTGTTCGGGCCGGATGGGCCCGATCGCGTGTACGTCACGGACACGCTGCTGCCAACGCGACTGGCGCCACCTCCGGGGAGCGCCGCAAAGCTGGTCGTCCTGTCGGCATCGGGGCTGTTTGCAGAGGCCCTGCGCCGCATCGGAGCGGGCGAGTCCGTCGTGGCGCTGCGCGAGATGGAGCGCAGGCTTCCCGCACGTTAAGCGCCTGCCCGCCGGCGCTTGCTGACTTGTCGCGCGTATTCCAGCGAACTACGGAGTGCACCCGCATGAACGCAACACTTGGCCCCGCCGTCGTGAAGATCGACGCCGCGTCGGGCACCGAAGAAAAGCTCGAACTCGATCCGGCACGGCTGGCGGCAGGCAGTCCGATGCCTGAGCAGTTCGTGCGCAACGCGTACACGGACTCCAGCGGCCGGTTCTTCGCCGGGGTCTGGCGCAGCAGCGTCGGGGCCTGGCGGGTGACCTATACCGAGAACGAGTTGTGCGTCCTCACTGCCGGGCGCCTCCGGATTACCGATGACAACGGCCGGCAATGGACCTACGGAGCGGGCGACAGCTTCGTGATGCCCGCAGGCTTCTCCGGACTCTGGGAAGTCCTGGAGCCCGCCCAGAAGTACTACGCCATCTACGAGCCGCCTTCGTCCTGAACCAACTCGGTGCACCGGGACAGTCCGGCGCGTCTCGGCGGTGCAGGGGTCCGAGGCAACCCCGCGTCATTTCAAGCTTTTTTCGTGGCACGTTTCCTGCAGTGCAGGAAGCCGAACCGCGTCGCCGCGGGCGGTCGTTCTGAAAACGTGTCGCCTCTGCTACACTTGCGGTGATGGTCGTCAAATACGTGTTGTTGTTAAGCAACAAAGGGGTACCCGAAATGAAATTGACCCATAGCCTGGCCGCGGTGGCGCTCTCGCTGACTGCGATGGCTGCGCAGGCGGAAGTCACTGGCAACGCGGCGGTGGTCAGCGACTACAACTGGCGCGGCATCACCCAGACCTCGCAGGACCCTGCGTTGCAGGCTGGCATCGACTACGCGCATGAAAGCGGCTTCTACCTCGGCGCCTGGGGCAGCAACGTCGATTTCGGCGACTGCTGCGACGAGAACGTCGAAATCGACGTCTACACCGGATTCCGCGGTGGCGACGCCGTCACCTGGGATGTGGGCCTCGTTTACTACACGTATCCGGGCGCCGATGACATCGACTTCCCCGAGATCTATGTCGGTCTCGGCTGGGAATGGCTGAGCGGCAAGGTGTCGTACTCGAACGACTTCGGCAATTCGGGCGAGTCGGCGTTCTACTACGAAGCCAATGCATCGTATGAGCTGCCGGCCAACTTCGGCCTGACCGGGCACCTGGGCTACAGCGACGGCGACGCGATCGATCTGGTCTATGAAGACAGCTACATGGACTGGGCGATCGGCGTCACCTACGACTGGAGCAACTTCACGTTCGGGCTCAAGTACGCCGACGGCAGCGACCTGAGCCTGCTGGACGGTACGCCGGACGACGTGAACAGCAGCGAAGGCGTGGCGATCTTCTCCATTTCCACCAGCTTCCCCTGGTCGAACGGCGAGGAATAAGTCGCGCACGCTTAGCGCGCTCGTAAGCAAGAACGCCCGGTCTCCGCGAGGAGATCGGGCGTTTCTCTTGTAGGGGATAGGGGATGGGGGTTGGGGGTTAGTCGGAGGTGAAGCGGTCGCGTCCAGTTTCGCCGCGCCTCCGACTAACCCCCATCCCCTATCCCCTATCCCCTCGAGCCTGGCGTCAGCCAAGCTCCTTCAGCACGCCCCCGAGGATCCCGAACACCTGGTCGATGTGCTGCTTCTCGATGATCAGTGGCGGTGACATCGCGATGATGTCGCCCGTCACGCGCAGCAGCAGTCCCTGCTCGAACGCGCGCACGAACGTGTTGTAGCCGCGCAGACCGGGCTTGCCCGGCAGCGGGTCAAGTTCCACGGCGCCGATCAGGCCGAGGTTGCGCAAGTCGATCACGTGCGGCAGGCCCCTCAACGAATGCACGCCGTCGGCCCAGTAACCGGCCATGTCGTTCGCACGTGTGAGCAGACCTTCCCTGCGGTAGATTTCCTGCGTCGCGATACCCGCGGCGCAGGCGACCGGGTGCGCGGAATACGTGTAGCCGTGGAAGAGTTCGATGGCGCCTTCCGGTCCCTGCATGAAGGCGTCGTAGATCTGGTCGCTCGCCGCGACGGCGCCCATCGGTACCGCGCCATTCGTGAGGCCCTTGGCCATCGTGATCATGTCCGGCTGCACGCCGAAGAACGAGGTGCCGAACGGCGAGCCGAGCCGGCCGAACCCCGTGATGACTTCGTCGAAGATCAGCAGGATGCCGTGCCTGGTGCAGATGCTGCGCAGGCGTTCGAGGTAACCCTTCGGTGGGATCAGCACCCCCGTGGAGCCCGCGACGGGCTCGACGATCACGGCCGCGATGTTGCTCGCATCGTGCAGCGCGACGATGCGCTCGAGTTCATCCGCCAGGCTGGCGCCGTGCTCGGGCACGCCGCGCGTGTAGGCGTTCCTTGCCAGATCGTGCGTGTGCGGCAGGTGATCGACGCCGGGCAGCATTGACCCGAACCACTTGCGGTTGTTGACCATGCCGCCGACGGAGATCCCGCCGAAGCCGACACCGTGGTAACCGCGTTCACGGCCGATAAATCGGGTGCGTGATGCCTCACCGCGGGCACGGTGATAGGCAAGCGCGATCTTGAGCGCCGTGTCGACGGACTCGGAGCCGGAATTGGTGAAGAACACGTGCCCCATGTCCTTCGGTAGCCAGCCCGCCACGTCATTGGCCAACTGGAACGCCGTCGGGTGTCCCATCTGGAATGGCGGCGCGTACTCCATCGTCGCAATCTGCTTGCTGACCGCTTCGCTGATTTCCCGGCGGCCGTGGCCAGCATTGACGCACCACAGACCCGCTACGGCATCGAGGATCTGCCGGCCGTCAGGCGTCCAGTAATGCATGCCCTCGGCCTTTGCCAGCATCCGCGGGTTGGCCTTGAACTGGCGGTTTGCCGTGAACGGCATCCAGAAGGCTTCCATTTCGTCGCGATGCAGGGCTGCGGGGGCGGTCATGGCGGGGTTCCCGATGTGTGGTTTGACCACCCGATGATAAGAAAAATTGACACTTGGCTCAAATGACCGTGAAATTCGCCCTGTTTTTGGCCCATGTGTGCAGGATATTGAACACCCCGTGAGCGAGATCAGCATCGACGTCGGTGCCCACCTGCGGGCCGTGCGCACCATGTACGGACTCTCACAGCGTGAGTTGGCGAAGCGCGCCGGCGTGACCAACGGCCTCATCTCGCTGATCGAGCAGAACCGGGTCAGCCCGTCCGTCAGCTCGCTCAAGAAGGTGCTCGACGGCATCCCGATGTCACTGGCCGAATTCTTTACCCTCGATTTCGCGGCGAGCCCGCAGGTGTTCTTCCGGGGTGACGAGTTGCCGGTCATGGGCGACCGTGCGGTGACGTTCAAGCTGGTCGCATCGCGCCGGCCGAACCGGGCCATGGCCGTGCTGCATGAGCATTACGCACCGGGTGCCGACACCGGCGCCGACATGCTGCGGCACAAAGGCGAAGAGGGCGGCGTGGTCGTGAGTGGCCGCATCGAGCTCACCGTCGGCGCTGAAACCCGCCAGCTCGGACCAGGCGATGCCTATTACTTCTCCAGCGCGATCCCGCACCGGTTCCGCAACACGGGAGCCGAACCGTGCGAGATCATTTCGGCCAATACGCCACCGACCTTCTGAAACGGCGACAATGCGCGCTTGATTGACGTTGCCGCCGGCCATCGAGAACAGCCAAGTCCCATGAACCAGACAGCCACTCCCACCGCGCAGGACTGGCGCGCCCGCGCCAAGGCGCTAGCCATCAATGGCCAGGCTTTCATCGACGGCCGCTACGTCGACGCCGCGAGCGGCGAGACGTTCGACGATGTCACGCCGATCGATGGCCGCGTGATCGCGCGCGTTGCGTCGACCGACAAGGCGGACGTCGCAGGTGCCGTCGCCGCCGCACGCCGGGCATTCGACAGCGGTGCCTGGTCGAGGCAACCGCCGCGCGAACGCAAACGCGTGCTGCAGCGCTTCGCCGACCTGATTCTCGCGCACCGCGACGAACTGGCGCTGCTCGAGACGCTGGACATGGGTAAACCCATCTCCGACAGCCTGGCCGTGGACATTCCGGCCACGGCGCGGTGCATCGCGTGGTACGCCGAAGCCGTCGACAAGGTGTACGACGAAGTCGCACCGACCGCGCACGACCAGCTTGCGCTCATCACGCGTGAGCCGATCGGCGTCGTCGCCGCGATCGTGCCGTGGAATTTCCCGCTGATCATGGCGGCGTGGAAAATCGGTCCCGCGCTCGCCGCCGGCAATTCGTTCATCCTCAAGCCGTCCGAAAAGTCGCCGCTGTCGGCGATTCGCCTCGCAGCGCTGGCCACGGAAGCGGGCATTCCCGACGGTGTGTTCAACGTGCTGCCGGGATACGGCCACACGGCCGGCCAGGCACTGGCGTTGCACATGGACGTCGACTGCATCGGTTTCACCGGCTCGACGCGCACCGGCAAGCTCATGCTGCAGTACTCGGGCCAGTCGAACATGAAGCGCGTCTGGCTCGAATGCGGTGGCAAGTCGCCGAACATCATCCTGGCCGACTGCCCGGACCTCGATCGCGCGGCGGCGACTGCGGCCGGCGCAATCTTCTTCAACCAGGGCGAGATGTGCACGGCGGCGTCGCGACTCATCATCGAGGAGAGCGTGCGTGACCGCGTGCTCGAGAAAGTCGTCGAAGCGAGCCGTGCGATGCAGCCGGGCGATCCGCTCGATCCCGTGACGCGCATGGGTGCCATCGTCGACGAGGTGCAGACCAGGACCGTGCTCGGCTACATCGACTCCGGCAGGTCCGAAGGCGCGGCTCTGCTGACGGGCGGCCAGCGTGTGCTCGAGCAGACGGGCGGCTGCTACATCGGACCGACGGTCTTTGCGAACGTGAAGACCGACATGCGCATCGCGCGAGAGGAGATCTTCGGCCCGGTGCTGGCCGCCATCACGGTGAAGGATGCCGACGAGGCCGTGCGCGTCGGCAACGGTGTCGAATACGGCCTGGCCGCCGCGGTGTGGACCCGCGACATCGGCAAGGCGCACCGGATTGCGAAGTCGCTCCGCGCCGGGATGGTCTACGTGAACTGTTACGACGCCGACGACATCACCGTCCCCTTCGGCGGCTTCAAGCAATCGGGAACCGGCCGCGACAAGTCGCTGCACGCGTTCGACAAGTACACCGAGCTCAAGACGACCTGGATCGACCTTTCGCAATGAGCGGCTACAGCAACGTCACGTTCGACGAGATCGAGATCGGCGCGACTGCAAGCGCCGAGCGCGTGGTGGGCCAGACCGAGATCGAGGCGCTGCTGCTCGTTTCCGGCGACGTCGTGCCGTTCCACCTGGTGGAAGGCGTCACCGTCGAGCCGAGAGACCTGTGCGTCGAGGCGGTGGCCGCGGAAGCCATCATCTCGGGCATGCTCGAACGCAGGCTGCCGGGCCCCGGTACGCGCATCGTCTCGCAACAACTCGAATTCGACGGCGTCATCCGTGTGGGTGACCTCGTCCGCGCGACCGTCACGGTCCGCGAGAAGACCGCCGGGAATCGCCGCGTGCTGTTCGACTGCACGGTGGACGCGGCGGGTGAAACGGTGCTCCGCGGCACGGTCATCGTCGAGGCGCCTCACCGCAAGGCGTCCTTCCCCGAACTGTCGCGGCCGGAGTTCATGATCCGGCGCAACGACGTGTTCGCACGGCTGCTCAAACGCTGCGAACCGCTGGCGCCGGTATCCTGCGCCGTCGCTCATCCGTGCGACCCCGATTCGCTGATGGGCGCGCTCGAAGCGGCGAAACTCAACCTGATCCTGCCCGTGCTGGTGGGCCCCGTGGCACGCATCCGCGCGCTCGCCAGCGGTTTGGGCCAGGACATCTCGAACTATCGCCTCGTCAACACCGAGCACAGCCATGCCTCGGCCGAGGCCGCGGTGTCGCTCGCCCGCAGCGGCGAAGTCGACTCGCTGATGAAGGGCAGCCTGCACACCGACGAGATCATGGCGGCAGTGATCTCGACGCAGGGCGGCCTGCGCACCGAACGTCGCGTCAGCCACGTGTTCGTCATGGACGTGCCGGCATACGATCGCATCCTGTTCGTCACGGATGCCGCCATCAACATCGAACCCTCGCTCAAGGAAAAGGCCGACATCGCGCAGAACGCGATCGACCTCGCGCGCAGCCTGGGCATCGAGACGCCCAAGGTGGCCATCCTGTCGGCCGTGGAAATGGTCAACCCGGACATCAACTCGACCATCGATGCCGCTGCGTTGTGCAAGATGGCGGATCGCGGCCAGATCCGCGGGGCTGTGCTGGACGGGCCGCTTGCGTTCGACAATGCGATCAGCGAAATCGCGGCCCGCACCAAGAGCATTCACTCCCCGGTCGCGGGTCGCGCGGACATTCTGCTCGTGCCAAACATCGAAGCCGGCAACATGCTGGCCAAGCAGCTGCAGTATTTCGCCGGCGCCGACAGCGCCGGCATAGTGCTCGGCGCGCGCGTGCCGGTGATCCTGACGAGCCGTGCCGACAACGTGCGCATGCGTGTCGGCTCGGCGGCCGTCGCCAAGCTGGTCGTCCACGCGCGACGCGCGGCGATACCACCGCTCAAGTGACGGTCATGCCGGCCGCGAGCCCGGTGCGTCTGGCGCAGGGTCATTTCGCCCTGGTGGCGATTGGTGGGCGGAGATCGGCTTCGTTAGACTCCCCGCTCTTCACGTCCCGGAGCCCGCGATGAAAGTCACCGTTGCTGCGACCCAGTTCGCCTGCACGCCGAATCCTGCCGAGAACATCGCCAGGGCCGAGTCGATGGTGCGCCAGGCGGCCGCAAAAGGCGCGCAAGTAATTCTTTTACAAGAACTTTTCGAGACACCGTACTTCTGCAAGGACCACCTTGCGAGTCACTTCGAACTGGCACACCCGATGCCGGACAACCCGGTCGTGCGGCACTTCCAGGCGCTCGCGAAGGAACTGGGCGTGGTGCTGCCGGTGAGTGTGTTCGAGCGCGCCAATAACGCGTACTACAACTCGCTTGCCATGGTCGACGCCGATGGCGAGGTGCTCGGAACCTACCGCAAGTCGCACATACCGGAGGGGCCGGGCTACCACGAGAAGTTTTATTTCTCGCCCGGTGACACGGGTTTCCGCGTCTGGAAGACGCGCTTCGGCACGATTGGCGTCGGCATCTGCTGGGACCAGTGGTTCCCCGAAGCCGCGCGCTGCATGGCGCTGATGGGCGCGGACATCCTCATGTACCCGACGGCGATCGGCTCCGAGCCGCAGGACCCGACGCATCGATTCGCGCGATCACTGGCAGCGCTGCATGCAGGGCCACGCGGCCGCCAACGTCATGCCGCTCGTCGCGTCCAACCGCATCGGTGTGGAGCAGGGCCAGAAGTACGCGATGACTTTCTACGGCTCGTCCTTCATTGCGGACAGCACCGGCGGCAAACTGGCGGAGGCGGATCGCACGACACAGGCCGTGCTCACTGCGACGTTTGACCTGGACCTGCTGCGCGTGCAGCGTCACGCGTGGGGCGTCTTCCGTGACCGGCGTCCCGAGCTCTACTACCCGATCCTGTCGCTGGATGGCCGTGCCCCGGGCTGAATCCATTCCTGACACCGCGGCGGCCATTGCGCTGCAGGCGCTGTCGTTGCGCGGTCCCGTCGCCTGCGTCGATCTCGAGACCACGGGCGGCATGGCGGCCCAGCACCGCGTCATCGAAGTCGGCATCGTGCTGCTCGAGCACGGCGAGATCGTCGAGGAGTGGAGCACGCTGGTGCATCCCGGCATCCGGATCCCGTCGTTGATCGCGTCGTTCACCGGCATCGACGATTCGATGGTGGCGGACGCGCCGCCGTTTGCCGACGTGGCGCAGGAAGTGCAGCGCCGGCTCGGTGGCAGGCTGTTCGTCGCCCACAACGCACGCTTCGACTACGGCTTCCTGCGCGCGGAATTCCGGCGGCTCGGCGTGAAATTCGCCGCGCCGGTGCTGTGCACCGTGAAGCTGTCGCGCGCGCTCTATGCGGAGCATGCACGCCACAACCTCGACACCCTGATGGATCGCTTCGGACTCTCGTGCATGGCCCGGCATCGCGCACTCGGCGACGCGCAGGTATTGCCCGCGCTGATGGCGGCGATGGAGAACCAGCGCGGCGTCGACGTGATGCACGCCGCGGTGACCAATGCGTTGCGCGAGACGCGCCTGCCTGCGCACTTGCCGCCGGAGCTCGCCGACGACTTGCCGGAAGGGCCGGGCGTGTACTTGTTCCGTGGCGAAGGCGGGGCGCTGCTGTATGTCGGCAAGAGCCGCAACATCCGCAGTCGCGTGTTCGATCACTTCGCCGCCGAGCATCGGTCCGGCAAGGAGTCGAAGCTCACGCAGCAGGTCCGCCAGGTGGAGTGGATCGAGACGGGAGGCGAACTGGGGGCGCTGCTGCTCGAATCGCGGCTGGTGAAGGAACTCGCGCCGACAGGCAATCGCCGCCTGCGCCGCCACGAAGGCGACTGCGTCGTGCGGCTGTGCCGTGACGAGCAGGGCCTGCGACCGGAGGTCGTGCCGATCGATGACGTGGATCCCGGCCTCGATGCCGATCCCGTCTTCGGGCCGTTCCGCACCGAGAAGGACGCGTGGCGCGCGATCGAAGGCAAGACGCGCGAAGCGGGACTGTGCCTGAAAACGCTCGGGCTTGAGTCCGGCGCGGGCAGTTGCTTCGCCTACCAGGTCAAGAAGTGTCGCGGTGCATGCATCGGCAAGGAACCGCGCGCGCTGCACGATGCGCGGTTGCAGATGACGCTCGTGCCGCTGCAGTTCAAGCCGTGGCCATTTGCTGGCGCCATCGGCATCCGCGAGCCCGCACCCGCGGAGACCGGTGTCCAGATTCACGTGATCGACCGCTGGCGCCACCTGGGCACCGCGCGCGACGAAGACGAAGTGCAGGCCCTGCTGCACGCCGCCAGCGATGCCGCGTTCGATGCGGACAGCTATCGCATCATCGGGCGCGCGTTGCAGGGCTTGCGGCCCCGCGACCTGATGCAGTTCCCTGCGCGGCGGGAGTCCGCTTGAACGACACAACTGCACCGGAACGGCACCATCGTTTTTTCGCGGCGTGCCCGCTCAACGTCGCGGACATGCTGTCGGCCGAGCTGCGTCAGTTTGGCGTCGACGTCGTGCGTGAACATCCGGCGGGCGTGAGCTTCCAGGGGCCGTTGGCGAGCGCCTACACCGCCTGCCTGCAGTCGCGCACTGCGAGCCGCGTCCTGCTGACGCTCGCCGATCTCAACGCGAATGATCCCGACGTCATGTACCGCGGCCTGCTCGAGCTGCCGTGGGAAAGCCACGTGGGCTCGGACGGCACGTTTGCGGTAGACGTCGTCGGCGAATCGCCGAATTGGCTGCGCCACACGCAGTTTGCGGCCCTGCGTGCCAAGGACGCGATCGTGGACCGGATGCGCGAACACACAGGCGAGCGGCCCAATGTCGACCTGGCCTCCCCCGATCTGCGCGTGAGCCTGCGCTTTGCCAGGGAGCGCGTCACCGTCGGAATCGACCTCAGTGGCGAACCTCTGCATCGGCGCGGTTACCGTCAGACGGGCGTCGAAGCGCCGCTCAAGGAGAACCTCGCCGCCGCGTTGCTGCTGCGATCAGGCTGGGCCACGATGGCGGCAGAAGGCGCTGCGTTCCATGACCCGATGTGCGGCTCGGGCACGCTCGTGATCGAAGCCGCGATGATCGCCGCGGGGATTGCGCCTGGCTTGCTCCGGCGCCGGTTCGGTTTCGAGCGCTGGCTGCAGCATGACGAGGAACTCTGGCACACCTTGCGGACCGCCGCAGTGGACGCGCGCAAGCTCGAGGTGCTCGAAGGAGGCCGTTGCGCTGGCAGCGATCGCGACCAGACCGCGATCCGTGCCGCAATCGCCAACGCGAATCGAGCCGGGCTCGGCAACCACCTGCTGTTCGATCGTCGTGATCTCTCGAACCTGCCGGCGACGACTCACGCGACCGGTCTCGTCGTCGTGAATCCGCCCTACGGCGTGCGCATCGGCGACCCGGAAAAAATCGAAGCGCTCTACGCGAATCTCGGCGACAAGCTGCTGCGCTGCTTCCCGGGCTGGGAGGCGGGTGTCTTCACCGGTGATCCACCGCTCGGACGCGCGCTCGGACTGCGCGCGTATCGCACACACACGTTCTACAATGGCGCGATCGAATGCCGGCTGCTGCGCTTTCATCTCGACGAGTCGTCGAAGGAGCCCGATCCGGTGCAGGTGCGCGCGGCACGGCTCGAAGCGGCACGCGAACGTCCCGGCTCGTCGATGTTCGCGAACCGTCTGCGCAAGAACCACGCGAAACTCGCCGACTGGGCACGTCGCAACGACGTTGCCTGCTTCCGCGTCTACGATGCCGACATGCCCGAATACGCGTTTGCCATCGACGTCTATGGCAATGGCGAGCGCTGGGCCTGCGTGCAGGAATACGCAGCGCCGTCGAGCATCGCGCAGGAGTCGGTGCGTGCCCGCCGTGACGAGGCGCTCGCTGCCATTCCAGCGGTGCTGGCGATTGCGCCGGAGCGCATGTTCCTGCGCGTCCGCAAGCGGCAGAAGGCCGGTGAGCAGTACGAAAAGCTCGACGCCGAAGCGCAGTTCCACGTCGTCCGCGAAGGCCGCTATCGCTTCCTCGTCAACTTCACCGACTACCTCGACACTGGACTGTTCCTGGATCACCGCATCACACGCATGCGACTCGGCGAGTGGGCCAGGGGGAAACGCTTCCTGAATCTTTTTGCGTACACGGGTGCGGCGACGGTCCACGCGGTGGGCGGTGGTGCAACCGGTTCGACCACGATCGACATGTCGAAGACGTACCTCGACTGGGCCTGGCGCAATCTCGATCTCAATGAACTGCGCGGCCCATCGCACGAGTTCATCCAGGCGGATTGCCTGGCCTGGCTCGAGGCGCAATCGCAGCAGATCCGCCCGCCGGCCTATGACCTGATCTTCATCGACCCGCCGACGCACTCACGATCCAAGCGCATGCAGCGAGAGTTCGATGTGCAGATGGATCACGGCTGGTTGCTCACGACGGCGTCGAAGCTGCTGGCGCCCGGGGGCACGATCGTGTTCTCGAATAATTTCCAGAAGTTCAAGCTCGACGGCGCGACGCTGGAGCACTTCCAGGTGGATGACATTACGCGCTCCACGATCCCCGAAGACTTCGCGCGCAACCCCAGGATTCATGTGTGCTACGTGCTGCGTCCGCAGGTCGCCGCGCTTGCGCACCAGTGACGAGGAATACTTTCAGTGGAGATCTTCAAGACTTTCACGCTCGAGAGCGCGCACCGGCTGCCCAACGTCCCGGAGGGGCACAAGTGCGCGCGCGTTCACGGGCATTCGTTTCGTGTCGAGTTGCACGTCAGCGGTCCAGTGGATCCGCGCCTGGGCTGGGTAATGGACTTTGCGGAGATCAAGCTGGCATTCGATCCGCTGTTCCAGCGGCTGGACCATCGGTATCTCAACGACATACCGGGGCTGGACAACCCGACCAGTGAAAACCTGGCGCGTTACATCTGGCGGGAGCTCAAGCCCGTGCTGCCACTGCTGGCCCGCGTCGTCGTGCACGAGACGTGCACCAGCGGAGCGCGTGTTGCCGGCAGCGAGGACTGAGTGGTGGCTGCCGGGGGCACGGTTGCCGAACTACATCGTCACCTGCATGTGGCTCGCTGCGAACCGCAGTGACCCGAACATGAGCAGCGTGCCTGCCAGCAGGCTCACTGCGATAGCGATGCGGAAAGTCGAACTGGAGTGCGAGGGCGAGTTCTTCAACGGGGTACTGCCTGTATGTCATGGCGTGGCAAAACGCCTGGTAGCCCCCTGAGACTTGCAGGCTACCTGATATTTGTTGCGACGCAGCAATGTATGCGTGAAGTTTTCGCTACAGCAGGTGAGCCGGCTTCATCCACCCGCCACATAGTCGCAGCGATGGCTCGCGTGAACGGCTAGCGCAGGTCCTGCAGCCGGAACCAGAGCATCGCCAGCACGAGCCCCGGCATGCGCAACGCGGGCCCGCCCGGGAAGTCGTGGTGCTTGAGCCGGGCGAAGAGATCGAAGCGCTCAGCCTGTCCCGCGATCGTCTCGGCCACCATCTGGCCCGCGATCCCGGTCAACGCGATGCCGTGTCCCGAGAAACCCTGCAGGTAATACACGTTCGGTGCGATGCGCCCGAAGTCCGGTGCGCGGCTCATCGTGATGTCGACGTGGCCACCCCAAGCGAAGTCGACCTTCGCGTCGGCAAGTGACGGGAAGACATTGAGCATTCGCACACGTGTGGCCCTGGCGGTGTTGCGCGCGTCGCGACCGGAGTAGCTGACCCGTCCACCAAACAGCAGGCGGTGGTCGTCCGAGCGGCGGAAATAGTCGAGCACGAAGTTCACGTCGGACACCGCGACATTCTCGCGCAGCAGTGCTTCGATGCGCGCCTGCCCGAGCCGTTCGGTGGCAATGATGTACGTGCCGACCGGCATGATGCGGTCGCGCAGCCGCTTCGAGATCTTCTCGTCGATGAAGGCGTTGCAACACAGCGCGACATGCTGCGCGCGAACCGAGGGGCCTGCTGCCGTGCGCACCCGCACCGTGGCGCCGTGCTCGATGCCGACGACCATGGCCTGTTCATGGATCCTCACTCCGGCCGCTTCAGCGGCGGCCGCGAGTCCCAGTGTGTAATTGAGCGGATGCAGGTGACCGCTGCGGTCGTCGCGCAGGCCGCCGATGTAGCGATCGGTGTTCAGAACCTCGCCGAGTTCCGCCTTGTCGAGCCAGCGTGTCGACGTGTAACCGTACTTGTTGACCAGTTCGTCCTGGTACGCACGCAGGTCCGCTTCCTGCCGCGACTTGATTGCCGTGTGCAGGTGGCCCCAGTGCAGGTCGCAGTCGATGCCGTGCTTCTCGATCAGGCTCTGCGTCAGGTCCAGCGCATCGACCGAGACGTCGAACATCTTCTTCGCGTCGGCGGCGCCTGCCTGCGCGACCAGCTTGTCCTGGCTGCATGCGTAACCGACGATCGCCTGGCCGCCGCTGCGCCCCGAGGCACCGAACGCAATACGATTGCCTTCGAGCAGCACTACCTGGTATCCGCGCTCGGCGAGGAACAGCGCCGTCGCACAACCCGCAATCCCGCCCCCCACGACGCAGACGTCAGCTGCGACGTCACCGGTCGGGGGCGGGCGGTTCGGCGCTGGGTTCGCCGAAGCTGCGTAGTAGGAATCGACGTGTTCGACCGGCATGGCTCAGCTCGTCGTCAGGTACCAGTCGTAATCGATTGCCGGTACGTAAGAGTAGAAATCCTGCATCTCGCCGCGACGTGTCCGGGCATACAGGCTCGCAAAGCTATCGCCCAGGTACTCCCGTGCAAACTCGCTGCGCTCGAACACGCAGAGCGCTTCCGGCCAGGACTGCGGAATCGTCGGCGTTGCGTCACGGTAGGCGTTGCCAGCCAGGACTGGACCAGGGTCGAGTTTGCGCGTAAGCCCCAGGTGCATGCCAGCGAGCACGATGGCAGAGAGCAGGTACGGGTTGGCGTCGGCGCCGGCGATGCGGTGCTCGACACGGCGGCTCGCGGGCGGGCCGTGCGGCACGCGGAACGCGACGCCGCGATTGTTCACGGACCAGCTCGGATTGAGCGGCACGTACGCTTCGGGCTGGAAGCGGCGGTAGGAATTCGCCGTCGGCGCACAGATCGCGATCGCGTCGTTCATCGTCGCGGCCAGGCCGCCGATCGCGTGGCGCAGTTGCTCGCTGCCCGCAGGATCTTCCGCTGCGAAAATGTTGCGACCCTTCTCGTCCAGCACGCTGACGTGCAGATGCGCGCCACTGCCGGCCTGTTCGCGGTACGGCTTCGGCATGAACGTCGCCTCCATGCCGTGCTGCAGCGCCACGCCTTTCACCAGCCGCTTGAGGCGGATCGCGTGGTCGCACGCGAGCAGGGGATCGTCGACGTGGTGCAGGTTCACTTCGAACTGGCCGGGACCGTATTCGGCGAGCACGGTGCCGACGGGCAGCTCCTGCTCGCGCGCGGCTGCAGCGATCGCGCTGAGCACGGCCGAGTACTCGTCCAGTTCCTGCATCGAATTGATCTGCGTCTTCACTTCGCGGCGGCCGGTCAGCGGCTGTCGCGGCGGCTGCGCATGGCCTTCCGGCGTGCGTTCGCGGTCGACCAGGTAGAACTCGAGTTCGACGGCCATCACGGGCTTGAGCCCGAGCGCGGTGAAGCGCTCGACGATGTTCTCGAGTACGTGCCGGGGGTCGCCGTGGAACGGCGTGCGGTCATGCTCGTACATGCTGACCTGCATCTGCGCGATGTCTTCGCCGAGCCATGGCACCGGCACGAGGGTGCCCGCGACCGGCAAGCACACGCGATCGGCGTCACCTTCGTCGAAGCCGAGGCCGGTGGATTGCACCGTGCCGCCGAGCACGTCGAGCGCGAACATCGAGCCCGGCAGGAGCAGGCCCGACCCGTGCACGCCTTCCAGTTCTGCCGCTGTGACTCGCTTGCCGCGGGGGATGCCCATGAGGTCGGCGAGCAGGAGATCGACGAAGCCTACCTGCGGATGACGCTTCAGCCAGGAGGCGGCGGGCCCGAATTCCGCAAACTGCGGCATGAAACACCCGTTGTTTAGGATTTAGCGACGACCGGGTCGTCCGGGAGCGAGGAGAATAGCCGTTAGTCGCGCCGGCCGGCAAGCCGTGGAACCGCGGCCAGGAATCGATCCAAGTTGATGTTTTGGCTGATTTTTGGCCGTTTTTTTGCGCTGCTCGGCGACGGCAGGGGGGTGGCTGTGGTTTAATCCGGACCGTCCCCGAATGACGGCCCCTCAAGAGCCGTCTAGGATTTTAAACGTGGCTCGCCACAAACCATTGATCGGCATTCCCGCGGATCGCCGGATCCTGGGTCCGCACCCCTTCCACTGTGTCGGGGAAAAGTACATAGCCGCCGTCGCAGACGCTGCCGACGCGACCCCGGTCCTCATCCCGTCGCTGGGTGAGCGCGACCTCGATGACCTGTTGTCCGAACTGGACGGCATTCTCCTGACGGGTAGCCCTTCCAATGTCGAGCCGCACCGGTACTCCGGGACGGCTGGCGACCCGGACACGCTGCACGACCCGCATCGCGACGAAACGACCCTGCCGCTGATTCCGCGCGCCATCGCGGCGGGCCTCCCGCTCTTCGCCGTCTGCCGCGGTTTCCAGGAAATGAACGTCGCCTACGGCGGCACACTCTGGCAGAAAGTGCAGGATGTGCCCGGCATGCGGGACCACCGCGAAGACAAGGAGCAGCCGCTCGACCTCCAGTACGCGCCTGCCCACGAAGTGGAACTCGAGCGGGGCGGCTACCTGCACGGTCTTGCCGGCACGCAGCGTGTGGTCGTCAATTCACTGCATTCTCAGGGCGTGCAGACGCTCGGCCGCAATCTCGAAATCGAAGCCCGTGCACCGGACGGGCTGATCGAAGCGTTCCGCGTCAGCAATGCACCGGGCTTTGCGCTCGCGGTGCAGTGGCATCCGGAATGGCAGGTCCTGAAGAATCCCTTTTCGCACGCCTTGTTCGCCGCCTTCGGCGCCGCGGCGCGCGCACGAATCAACGCACGGAAGTAGTTTTCATGAGCACCCCGATCCAGCAGTTTTTCAAGGAACACGGCATCTCCGAAGTCGAGGCCGTGGTGCCCGACATGGCAGGCATCGCGCGCGGCAAGGTGATGCCCGCGATGAAGTTCGCGGAAGACGAGGGCATGCGCATGCCCGAGAGCATCTTCCTGCAGACCGTCACCGGCGATTACCCGGACGACGACCGCGCCATCAACCCGTCGGAAATCGACATCGTGCTGAAGGCCGACCCGAACACGACGCGAGTGGTGCCGTGGGCGGCCGAGCCGACCGCGCAGGTTATTCACGACAGTTTCTATTCGGACGGTCGTCCGGTGACGATGGCGCCGCGTTATGTGCTGCGCCGCATCCTCGACCTGTATGCGCAAAAGGGCTGGAAGCCGATCGTCGCGCCGGAACTCGAGTTCTACCTGGTCGAGCCGAACATCGACGCCGACTATCCGCTCAAGCCGCCGGTGGGTCGCTCGGGCCGGCCGGAAATCGGCCGCCAGTCATACAGCATCGCCGCGGTCAACGAATTCGATCCGCTGTTCGACGACATCTATGCGTTCTGCGAGGCGCAGGAAATCGAGATCGACACGCTGATCCACGAAGACGGCGCCGCGCAAATGGAGATCAACCTGATCCACGGCGACGCGATGTCGCTTGCGGACCAGGTGTTCATGTTCAAGCGCACGGCGCGTGAAGCAGCGTTCCGCCACAAGATGTACGCGACGTTCATGGCGAAGCCGATGGCGCGCGAACCGGGCAGCGCGATGCACATCCACCAGAGCATCGTGGACGTGAAGACCGGCAAGAACGTGTTCAGCGACAAGGACGGCAACCCGACCCAGCTGTTCTTCTCGCACATCGCCGGCCTGCAGAAGTACCTGCCACAGGCAATGGCGCTGTTCGCGCCGAACGTGAATTCGTTCCGCCGGATCATCCTGCGGCACCTCGCGCCAATCAACACGCAGTGGGGTTACGACAACCGCACGGCAGGCCTGCGCGTGCCGATCTCGAATCCGGACAACCGTCGGGTCGAAAACCGCCTCGCCGGGGCCGATGCGAATCCGTACCTTGCGCTCGCGGCTTCGCTGGCCTGTGGCTATCTCGGCATGCTGGAAGGCCTGAAGCCGTCGGAGCCCGTCGCCGGCAGCGCGTACGACCTGCCGTTCAACCTGCCGCGCAGCCTGGAAGAATCCGTGCGACTGCTGCGCGACTGCCGGACGCTGATCGACACGCTCGGCGACCGCTTCGTGCTGGCCTACACCGCGGTGAAGGAAAGCGAGCAGGATACGTTCCTGCAGGTCATCAGCAGCTGGGAGCGAGAGCACCTGTTGCTGAACGTGTAGAGAAAAGGGGTTAGGGGATAGGGGTTAGGGGTTAGTCGGAGGGACAGCTGGCGCATCGGGATTTGCTCCTCGCGATGCAGCCCCAGCCCCGGACGATCCACTGCACCTCTTATCCGACTAACCCCTATCCCCTAACCCCTTTGCCCGACAACGGACACTGTTCTCCATGAAACCGACCCCCTACATCGCGGACCGCACCACGGCCCAATGGCAGGAGCTGGACCGACAGCACTACCTGCATCCCTTTACGGACTACAAGAACCTGCACGCGAAAGGTTCGCGGGTCATCGTCAAGGCCGAGGGCGTGTACCTCTACGACTCCGAAGGCAACCGCATGCTCGACGGCATGGCGGGCCTCTGGTGCGTCAACCTGGGATACGGTCGCAAGGAACTCGCCGAGGCCGCCTACCATCAGCTGCTCGAGCTGCCGTACTACAACAGCTTTTTCCAGACGGCCCACCCGCCGGCCATCGAACTGGCCAAGCAGCTGGTCGACCTGACCCCGCCGCAATTCAACCGCGTGTTTTTCACCGGGTCGGGTTCGGAAGGCAACGACACCGTCGTGCGGCTGGTGCGTCGCTACTGGGACCTGCTCGGGCAGCCCGAGCGCAAGGTCATCATCAGCCGGCACAACGCGTACCACGGCAGCACCATGGCCGGGGCCAGCCTCGGTGGCATGGGGTTCATGCACGAGCAGGGCGGGTTGCCGATCCCGGACATCGTCCACATCCCGCAGCCGTACTGGTACGGCGAGGGCGGCAGGCTGAGTCCGGCCGAATTCGGTTTGAAGGTTGCGCACACGCTCGAGCAGAAGATTCTCGAGCTGGGTCCGCAAAGGGTCGCCGCCTTCATCGGTGAACCGATCCAGGGCGCCGGTGGCGTGATCATCCCGCCGGACACTTATTGGCCCGAAATCCAGAAGATCTGCGACCGCTACGGCATCCTGCTGGTCGCGGACGAGGTCATCTGCGGATTCGGGCGCACGGGTCACTGGTTCGGGTCGAACTACTTCGGGATCAAGCCCGACCTCATGACGATCGCCAAGGGCCTGTCGTCGGGCTACCTGCCGATCGGTGGCGTCATGGTGGCGGACCGGGTGGCCGACGTGATCATCGACCGGGGAGGCGAGTTCGCCCACGGCTTCACCTACTCAGGCCATCCGGCAGCCTGCGCCGTCGCGAGCGTCAACCTGACACTGATCCAGCAGGAAAACCTCGTGCCGCGCACGCGCGATGAAACCGGCCCCTACCTGGCCAGGAAGTGGCGCGACATTTCGGAACACCCGCTGGTGGGCGAGGCACGGTCGGTCGGTTTGATCGGTGCCTTAGAATTGGTCAAGGACAAAGGCGCGCGGATTTTCTTCGACAAGCGCGGCGAGGTCGGCACGATCTGCCGCGACTTCTGCTTCGAGAACGGCCTGATCATGCGCGCGGTCCGGGACACGATGATCATTTCACCGCCGCTTGTGATCAGCCGCGAACAGATCGACGAGCTCGCCGAGAAGGCCTGGCGCTGCCTCGACCTGACGTACGCCCGCTGCCGCGCGGAAGGGCGTCTGTAGGCGCAACGGTCGCGCCCGGAGCCGGGGCGGACTGTTTGCCCTGATGCACCGAAGTTCGGCGCGGCGCGTTGCCCCTAGCCACGGAAAACAATCTTCGCTATACAGCAACATTCGCGCCATCCGGTGCGCTTCGAAGCAAGCACAGGGGTATCTCCAAGATGAGCATCAACATCCGTGCCGGGTTATTGAGCCTGGTGGTAGTCACCGCCCTCGTGGGCTGCGGCAAGAAGGAGGAAGCTCCGCCGGCCGCCGAGTCCACCGCTACCCCCGTCGCTGCCGCACCGGCGTCGACCGAAGAAAAGGTCGTCAACGTCTTCAACTGGTCGGACTACGTCGATCCCGCGACGCTCGAAGCCTTCACCGCCGAGACCGGCATCAAGGTGAACTACGACGTGTTCGACAGCAATGAAGTACTCGAGACCAAGTTGCTGGCGGGCAACACGGGCTATGACGTCGTCGTTCCGTCAGCCTCCTTCATGGAGCGCCAGATCAAGGCGGGCGTCTTCATGAAGCTCGACCGCAGCAAGCTCGGCAACTGGGGCAACATGGATACCGAGATCATGCAGCGCGTCGCCCTGCACGACCCGGGCAACGAGCACGCCGTGAACCAGTTCTGGGGCACCGACGGCATCGGCTACAACGAGGGCAAGGTCAAGGCGATCGACCCGAATGCGCCGGTCGACAGCTGGAACCTCGTGTTCGATCCGAAGTGGGCCGCCAAGTTCAAGGACTGCGGCATCTCCGTGCTCGACGCGCCGAGCGAGCTCTCCGCCGTGGTTCTCGCCTACCTCGGCAAGGACCCTAACAGCCAGAGTGAAGCCGATCTCAAGGCCGTCGAGGAAGTGCTGATGAAGGTCCGACCGTACATCCGCATGATTCACAGCTCGAACTACATCGACGCACTCGCCAACGGCGAGATCTGCATCGCGGTCGGCTGGAGCGGCGACGTGCTGCAGGCGCGCGACCGCGCGGCCGAGGCCGGCCAGGGCAACGTGATCAAGTACAGCGTGCCGAAGGAAGGCACGATCATCTGGTTTGACATGTACGCGATTCCGGCGGACGCCAAGCACCCGGACAACGCCCACGCGTTCATCAACTTCATGATGCGCCCCGAGATGGCGGCCAAGAACTCGAGCTTCGTCAACTACGCGAACGGCAACGCCGCGTCGTTCAATCTGATCGACGAGAAGGTCCGGCTCGACCCGGGCGTCTACCCGTCGGCCGAAGTGAAGGCCAAGCTGTTCCCCGACCTCGCCGAAACGCCGGAATACACCCGCTTGCTGAACCGCGCCTGGACGCGGTTCACCACCGGCAAGTAGTCGCAACCGGGAAACGCCATGCACGGGGTGGTCGGATTCCGTTCCGACCGCCCCGTTCTTGTTTCAGGGCGAGGCTGACATTGCCTGCACGCTGAGCTATAACCGGAGCGAGCCGTCCGGTGGGGGGGCGATCCGGCGGCGCCGGGCCACGCCCGAGGAGATCGAATGAATGCCTTGCTCAAGTACGCGGTCGCCTGCGCCGCGATTGCCGTCCTGACCACAGCCTGCGGCAACTCGAAGCAGCCCACGGCGGACGGGCAGACGGCGACTCCTGCCGCGACGGGCGGCGATCAGGTCGTCAACGTCTACAACTGGTCCGACTACATCGACCCCGAGGTCGTGAAGTCTTTCGAGCGGGAAACCGGCATCAAGGTCCGCTACGACGTCTTCGACTCGAACGAAGTCCTCGAGACCAAGCTGCTCACGGGCAATTCTGGCTACGACGTCGTCGTACCGAGCGCCTATTTCCTCGAGCGCCAGGTCAAGGCCGGCGTCTTCGCCAAGCTCGACAAGTCCAAGCTGCCGGGCCTCGCGAACCTCGATCCCGAACTCACCCAGCGCGCGGCCGGGCACGACCCGGGCAACGAGCACTCCGTCGTCTATATGTGGGGCACGACCGGCATCGGCTACGACGCCGACAAGGTCAAGGCCCTCATGCCGGACGCTCCGCTCGACAGCTGGAGGCTGGTCTTCGATCCGGCGGTGCTCGCCCGGTTCAAGGACTGCGGCGTGTCGATGCTTGATGACCCAACCGATATGGTGGGCACGGCGCTGCTGTTCCTCGGCAAGGATCCCAACAGCGAATCCGAAGCAGACCTCAAGGCGGCTGAAGACGCGCTCATGAGGATCCGGCCTCACATCCGGACGATCCACAGCTCGCAGTACATCGACCAGCTCGCGAACGGCGAGCTCTGCGTCGTCGTGGGCTACAGCGGTGACGTGCTGCAGGCGAGCGACCGCGCGGCGGAGGCAGGGAAGCCGCTCAACATCGGCTACTCGATCCCGAAGGAAGGCGCACTGATGTGGTTCGATACGCTGGCAATACCCGCGGACGCCACGCACAAGGATAACGCGCACAAGTTCATCGACTACCTGCTGCGGCCAGAGATCGCCGCGAAGAACTCCAACTTCGTCAACTTCGCCAATGCCAACGCGGCGGCGACGGCCCTGGTCAACGAAGACCTGCGCAACGACACGGGCATCTACCCGACGCCCGAGCTGAAGGAGCGGCTGCAGCCGAGCCTCGCCAAGTCGGCGGAGTTCACGCGCGCGCTCAACCGCGCGTGGACGCGCTTCATGACCGGCCGCTGACTGCCGTCGAATCCCAGGACCAGATAGAGATCCCATGGCCACCCAATCGCACGCACCGCAGCAGAAGTTCGAACCCTGGAACGATCCCGACGCGACGCCGTACGTGCGGATCGAGAAGGTGACCAAGAAGTTCGGCGACTTCGTCGCCGTCGACGACGTTTCGCTGGAGATCTACAAGAAGGAGATCTTCTGCCTGCTCGGCGCGTCGGGTTGCGGCAAGACGACGCTGCTGCGCATGCTGGCAGGCTTCGAACGGCCGACGTCGGGCCGCATCTTCATCGACGGCATCGACATGACGGCAATCCCGCCCTATGAACGACCGGTCAACATGATGTTCCAGTCGTACGCGATCTTCCCGCACATGTCGGTCGAGCAGAATGTCGCGTTCGGGCTCAAGCAGGAGGGGCTGGGCAAAGACGAGATCGCCCAGCGCGTGGCCGACATGCTCAACATGGTCAAGCTCGGCCAGTTCGGCAAGCGCAAGCCGCACCAGCTCTCGGGCGGCCAGCGGCAGCGCGTCGCGCTCGCGCGGGCGCTGGTCAAGAAGCCGAAACTGCTGCTGCTGGACGAGCCACTCGCCGCGCTCGACAAGAAGCTGCGCGAGCACACGCAGTTCGAGCTCATGAACATCCAGGATACGCTCGGCGTGACCTTCGTCGTCGTCACGCACGACCAGGAGGAGGCCATGACGCTGTCGTCGCGCATCGGCCTGATGAACCACGGCGAGATCATCCAGACGGGCACGCCGAGCGAGATCTACGAATACCCGAACTCGCGCTTCGTCGCCGAGTTCATCGGCTCGATCAACACGTTCGAGGGCAAGCTGATCGAGGACGAGCCGTCCTACGTGCGCATCCAGTGCGACGAACTTCAGGCCCCGATCTACGTCGACCACGGCGTGAGCTCGGCGCCCGGCGCCACGGTCTGGGCGGCGATCCGGCCGGAGAAGATCACGATCAGCCGCGAGAAGCCCGACGCGGCGGACAACTGGGTCGCCGCAGTGGTGCACGACATGGCATACATGGGCGACATGTCGATCTACCTGCTGCGGCTCGATTCGGGCCGCATCGTGCGCGTCACTCAGCCCAACACCTACCGCCACGCCGACGACCGCATCACCTGGGACGAGCGCGTCTACCTGCAGTGGTACCCGGAAAGCCCCGTGGTGGTCACCAAATGAGGAGCTGGCTCGCCCGACGGCTGCCGCGAGGCCGCACGCTGGTGACGGCAGTCCCGTACCTGTGGTTGCTGGTCTTCTTCCTGATCCCGTTCATCATCGTGCTCAAGATCAGCTTCTCGAGCGCGCTGATCGCGATGCCGCCGTACGAGCCGCTGCTGAACTGGACCGGCGAGAAGATCCTGCAGATCAAGCTCAACCTCGGCAACTTCGCGTTCCTGGTCGAAGACGACCTGTACTGGCGCGCGTACCTGAATTCGATCAAGGTCGCCGCCGTCTCCACGGTGTTCTGCCTGCTGCTCGGCTACCCGATCGCCTACGCGATCGCGCGCAGCGACGCCTCGGTCCGCAACATCCTGATGCTGCTGATCGTCCTGCCGTTCTGGACCTCGTTCCTGCTGCGCGTGTACGCCTGGATCGGCATCCTCAAGAACAACGGCCTGCTCAACAACTTCCTGATGTCCATCGGGATCATCGATCAGCCCATCCAGATGCTGCAGACGGACTTCGCCGTCTATCTCGGCATCGTCTATTCGTACCTGCCGTTCATGATCCTGCCGCTGTACGCCAACCTCGAGAAGATGGACCTCACGCTGCTCGAGGCGGCGGCCGACCTTGGCTGCAAGCCGTGGCAGTCGTTCTACAAGGTGACACTGCCGCTGTCGCTGCCGGGGATCATCGCGGGGTGCCTGCTGGTTTTCATCCCGGTGGTCGGCGAGTTCGTGATCCCGTCGCTGCTCGGTGACCCCGGCATGCTGATGATCGGCAAGGTGCTGTGGACAGAGTTCTTCAACAACCGTGACTGGCCGGTGGCGAGCGCCGTCGCAATCGCGCTGCTGTTGTTCCTGGTCATCCCGATCATGTACTTTCAGCGCGCGCAGGACGCCGAAGCCGGCGCTGGGATACACCGATGAACCAGGGGCGCAGCATCTTCCGCTCGCTGGTCCTGTTCCTGGGATTCGCGTTTCTCTACATCCCGATCGGTTCGCTGATCGTCTACTCGTTCAACAAGTCGCGCCTTGTCACCGTCTGGGGCGGGTTCTCGACCAAGTGGTACGGCGCACTGCTGCAGAACGAGCAGATCCTGGGGGCGGCGTGGCTGAGCCTGAAGGTGGCGGCCATCTCCGCCACGCTTGCGGTGGCGCTCGGCACGCTGGCGGGCATGGTCCTGGCGCGCTTCGGGCCGTTCAAGGGGCGTACGCTGCTGTCGGGCCTGACCACGGCGCCGCTCGTCATGCCCGAGGTCATCACCGGTCTCTCGCTGCTGCTGCTGTTCGTGACGATGGAGCAGATCATCGGCTGGCCGGCGGGACGCGGCATGACGACGATCATCATCGCGCATATCACGTTCACCATGGCATTCGTCACCGTGGTCGTGCAGTCTCGCCTTGCGCAGATGGACGACTCGCTCGAGGAAGCGGCGATGGACCTCGGGGCTCGCCCGCACAAGGTCTTCTTCCTGATCACATTGCCGATCATCTTCCCGGCGCTGATGTCGGGCTGGCTGCTGGCGTTCACGTTGTCGCTCGACGACCTGGTGATCACGAGTTTCGTCGCCGGGCCGGGTTCGAGCACGCTGCCGATGGTGATTTTCTCGAAAGTGCGCCTTGGCGTCAGTCCGGACATCAATGCGCTGGCGACGATCCTCGTTGCCATCGTGGCCGTCGGCGTCGTCATCGCCGGATTCGTGATGTCCCGCCAGCAGAAGATCCGCGACCGCGACGCGCAGATGGCGCTGGCCGCCAACCAGCAGATGATCGAGAGTCTGAAGAAAGGCTGAAGCGCATGCCGCCGGAGAGTCGCGATCCGCAGCCCTCAACGCGGGCATCTGACTTTGGCTTCGACGCCGAGGAGTTCGAGGTGAAAGAGGGCGACCCCTCGCTGCGGCTGGCGTTCGACGTTGGCGGCTCGTTCGTCAAGGCTGGACTGGTGCACATCGAGTCGGGGCTCGTCATGGGCGAGACCATGCGGCGTGCCACGCCTGCGGGCGCGACCCCCGAGGCCGTGCTCGAGTTGCTGGTCGCCCTGGCGCGTGACCTGCCGTCGTCCGGTCCGGTGGGGCTCGCGTTTCCGGCCGTCGCGAAGCAGGGCGTGGCGTGGACCGCGGCAAACATCGACAAGCGCTGGATCGGCATGAACGTGCAGGGCCACATGCAGGCGCGATTGCAGCGGCCGGTGGCGTTCCTGAACGATGCCGATGCGGCGGGCATCGCAGAGATGACGCTTGGCGCGGGTCGCGAGCGTGCGGGCACGGTGATGGTGATTACGCTCGGCACTGGCATCGGCACGGCGCTGTTCGTGGACGGGCGCCTGCTGCCGAACACGGAACTCGGTCACCTCGAAGTGCGGGGCAAGGAGGCGGAGCATCGCGCGTCCGCGAAAGTTCGCGCCGACCTCGATCTCGACTGGGTGGAGTGGGCGGCCGAGGTCAACGAGGTGCTCGAGGCGTACCATTCGCTGCTGTGGCCCGACGTATTCGTGATCGGTGGCGGGGTCACCGAGAACTGGCAGCATTTCGGGTCGTTGCTCAGCAGCCGGGCGGAGATCGTGCCGGCCGCGTTCGGCAACGATGCTGGCATCGTCGGTGCGGCGATGGCGGCGGTTCAGCTTACGACGATCTCAAGGTGAAGGTCTTTCTGGGCGCCGGGGAAAAGGAGGCCGAGGAATATTTTGTGGCTATCTCGGGCATCCTTGAGTCCACCGCTCGACTTTCGCGCACCCTGTTGGCGCGCCACTATCCTTCACTGGACCTGAGCACCAGGATCTTTGCTGGCAAGGATCACTACACGGTATTGCCAGATCTCATCATCAGTGGCATCGGCTATCTCTGGCGCGACGAGATCGCCAGACTGCCATCCTCCTGGCCGGTGCGCGACTGAACGATTGCGGGTAATGCGATGTGACCTGGTCGACGTTGCATGCGCCGTGAGAATTCTCGGGCTCTGACGAGAATTCGCCCAGGCGCGGTCGATCAGGTGTTCGTTCCGGGTCCTTTTCGGGCGAGCGTGTCTGCCTTTCCGCTCGCCCGAAAAGGACCCGGAACGAACGCCCACACCGACCGTCCGCCCCGGTTCATTCTCGCCCGATGGGGTGCTGCCGAGCCGCTGCTAGAATGCGACCCATGCCCCCGCCGATCGACAGCAAGTTGCCGCGAGTCGGCACCACGATATTCACGGTCATGTCCCGCCTTGCCGCGGAACACGGTGCCATCAATCTCTCCCAGGGGTTCCCCGATTTCGACCCGCCGGATCGACTGCTCGACCTCGCCAGCCATCACATGCGCAAAGGCGGTGCCGGCAACCAGTACGCACCGATGGCCGGTCTGCAGATTCTGCGACATGCAATCGCCGCCAAGGTGTCCGAGCATTACGGTCGTACCGTCGACCCGGAGACCGAGATCACGGTGACCTCGGGCGGCACCGAGGCGCTGTTCTGTGCAATCCAGGCCATTGTCCGGGGCGGCGACGAAGTCATCCTGCTCGATCCGGCTTACGATTCGTACGAACCGGCGGTCGAATTGGCCGGTGGGCGCGCGGTGCACGTGCCCCTGCAGCGCCCGGGCTTCGGCATCGATTGGCAGCGCCTGGGCGATGCGATCACGCCTCGCACGCGCCTGCTCATCATCAACTTTCCACACAACCCGAGTGGCGCGACGCTCGAAGCGGCGGACCTCGAGCAGCTCGCCGAACGGTTGCGTGGCACCCGAATCCTCGTGCTCGCCGATGAGGTCTACGAGCACATGCTGTTCGATGGCCGCCGCCATCAAAGCCTGTCGCGGCATGCCGAACTGGCCGCGCGCACTTTCGTCGTGTCGTCGTTCGGCAAGACTTATCACGCGACGGGCTGGAAAGTCGGCTACTGCATTGCGCCATCGCCGCTGACGCGGGAATTCCAGAAGGTGCACCAGTTCGTGCAGTTCGTCGTCGCCACTCCCCTGCAGGCGGCGATCGCAGACTTCATGCGCTCCTGTCCGGAGCACGCACGTGAACTGTCGTCCTTCTACCAGCACAAGCGTGATCACTTCGCCGGGCTGCTGGCCCAGACCCGGTTCCGGTTCGAGCCCGCTCACAGCACGTATTTCCAGCTCGTCGACTACTCGTCCGTGAGCGACCTGCCCGACACCGAGTTCGCGCGCCTGCTGACTACGCAGCACGGCGTGGCTGCCATCCCGATTTCGGTTTTCTCGGCGGATAGCGCCGCGAAGAATGAACGCATCGTCCGGTTCTGCTTTGCCAAGCACGAGGCCACGCTGGATGCGGCCGCTGCAAAACTGAGGTTGCTATGACTGCAAACCTGCGCGTCACGATGATCCAGGCCGATCTCGCCTGGCAGGATCCCGCCACCAACCGCCGCAACCTGGCCGCGCATTTTCGCGGACTGGCCGGGCACACCGACCTGATCGTGCTGCCGGAGATGTTCACGACGGGATTCTCGATGGAGGCCAGGTCGCTCGCGGAGACGATGGCGGGTGCCACGGTCGGATGGCTGCGCGAAGAGGCGGCCGCGATTGGCTGTGCCATCACCGGCAGCCTTATCGTCGAGGCGGACGGGCGGCACTACAACCGGCTGGTCTGGGCGACGCCCGACGGCGACTGCGCGCACTATGACAAGCGTCACCTGTTCCGCATGGCACGCGAGCAGGAGCACTACGCCTCGGGTGACCGGCGACTGGTCGTCGAGCTCAAGGGTTGGCGCCTGTGCCCATTGGTCTGCTATGACCTGCGCTTTCCGGTGTGGAGCCGCAGTCGCGGCGACTACGACGTCCTGCTGTACGTCGCCAACTGGCCATCGCGCCGGCGCGCCGCCTGGAGCGCGCTGCTGCGCGCGCGGGCCATTGAAAATGCCTGTTACGTCGTCGGCGTCAATCGGGTGGGCAAGGATGGCAACGGGGCGAGCTACTCAGGCGACAGCGTCGCGCTCGATTTCCTGGGCCAGGCGCTCGGCGGCGACCGCGATGGCGACTTCGTCGAGACCGTGG
This sequence comes from uncultured Pseudomonadota bacterium, assembly GCA_963748985.1. GTDB lineage: Bacteria > Pseudomonadota > Gammaproteobacteria > Steroidobacterales > Steroidobacteraceae > RPQJ01. The sequence goes on along the minus strand of CAVVKQ010000011.1, from coordinate 13,458 downwards.
TGCTCGACCGCGAGTCCCTCGCCACGTTCCGCCGCGATTTCCCCGTGCACCTCGATGCTGACGACTTCGAACTGCGGGCTGGGACGAAATGAGAAAACGCACGCTTGTCACGCATCCGCCGGACGTGCAAGTGCCGGCGGACAACCGCCCCCTGGTCGCGCCGATCTACCAGTCGGTGAAGTTCACGTTCGACGACGTCGGCGCGACGCTCGAGCAGTTCAAGGGGCAGCGCGCAGGGTTCTACTACTCGCGCATCTCGAATCCCACCTTGCGGCAGCTCGAACTGCTGCTGGCCGAGTTGCAGGGGCGCGATGGGTGCCTGCTCACCGGGTCGGGTGTCGCGGCGATAGCGATGCCACTCATTGCGTTGCTGAAGTCCGGCGACCACGTAGTGCACTTCGTCGAGCAGTACCAGCCCACGCGCGCGCTGATTGGCCGCGTGCTGCGGCGCTTCGGTGTCGCCAGCACGATGCTGTCGATCGACGACCTCGATGGCCTCGAACGCACATTGGCCGCCATGCCGACGCGCCTCGTCGTGTTCGAGTCGCCGACGAACCCGGCGCTCAAGATCGCCGACATCGAACGGCTCACTTCGATCGCGCGCCGCCATGGCGCATTGACCCTGCTCGACAACACGCTCGCGGGTTTTCACAACCACGGACAGTTTGACGTCGACCTGTTTGCGCACAGCCTGACGAAGTACGCCTCCGGGCATGGCGACGTGATGGGCGGCGCCGTGATCGGTCGCGGCGAACTCATCGACTCGATGCGTGACGACGTGGCGATCCTCGGGCCGACACTCGATCCCCACGCCGCGTTTCTCTTGCAGCGCGGCATGAAGACCTATTTCGTGCGCTGGGAGGCCCAGTGCCGGAATGCCCTGCGCGTCGCGGAGCACCTTGCGGGGCACCCGCGGGTCGAGCGCGTCCGTTATCCCGGCCTGCCGGGTGATCCCGGCCACGCCGTGGCCCTGCGGCAAATGCCTGACTTCGGCACCATCGTCACGATTGACGTCGCAGGAGGCGAGGAAGCCGGGTCACGATTTGCAGAGCAACTGGATTTGTTCTCGATCGCCGCGAGTCTAGGGTCGACCGAGTCACTGGTCGTGCCTCCTGCCTTGCAGAAGTCGAGAGGGTTACCGCAGAGCAGCAGCGCTGGACCGACATCGGTCCGGGCACCGTTCGACTGTCCATCGGCGTCGAAGACATCGACGACCTCATCGCGGACCTCGAGAGCGCCCTCGGCCGGTCTGAGCTAGACTAGTGCCGCGGGTCTGTCTGCTATGCTGCGCGTAAAGCAGGGGATGGCATTTGGCAATGGATGCCGGGGGCCTTCGGAACGGTTTCCGTGTCGGAGACTGGCTCATAGAGCCCGGGGAATCTCGCGCGTCAAATTCCGACCAGTCCGTCAGCCTGACGACTGACCAGATCGAAGTGCTTATCGTCCTGGCCACGCGGCACGGCGAGGCAGTGGATCACCGCACGCTGCGCAACGAGATCTGGTCCGGTCGCAACGGCGCCGAAGAGAAGCTGCGTCGCACCGTTGGCGAGCTGCGCGACCTGTTCCGTGACAAGCCCCGTCATCCCCGTTATATCGCAAGCGTCGGCAACGACTCGTACGCGCTGATCGCTCACTTCGAACAGGTGGCGCCGGTTGCCAGGGCGCCGGATCTCCTTGTGTCTGGTTACGCCGGGCAAGCCACGTTTGGTGGCCGCGCACAGCACCTGCTCGCGGAACTCAGGCGTCGGCACGTCTTCAAGGTCGCGGCCTCTTACCTGGTCGGCATGTGGATCGTGCTGCAGGTCGCGCAGGTCACGTTCGAGCCGCTGCGGTTCCCGGATTGGTGGATGACGGCCTTGACTATCCTGGCGGTGATCGGGCTGCCGATCGTCCTGGTGCTGGCGTGGACGTACGAGATCACGCCGGAAGGCGTCGTGCTCGACGCTGGGGTCGATGGCACCGGCGTCCCGCACAGGCTGCCGCGCCCGCGCCAGTCCATCGGGCCTGTCATCGTCGCGGGCGTGGCACTGATGGCGACGGTGACGGGCCTTGCCTGGTGGCGCTCGCTTGACGTCCCCGCGACTTCTGGCGCCAAGCCCGTCCCCCCGATGGAGCCCGGGCCCCGCTCGATCGCCGTGCTGCCGCTGGTTGACATGAGCGCGGGCGGAGGGAACACCTATCTGGGCGACGGACTGAGCGAGGAACTCTCGACGAAGCTCGCGCAGATACCGGGCCTGCGCGTGGCAGCTCGTACGTCCGCCTTCGAGTTCAAGGGCAAGAATCTCGACGTCCGCAAGATCGGCCAGTTGCTGGGAGTGCGGCACGTTCTCGAAGGCAGCGTTCGTCGCAACGGTGCCAACGTGCGGGTGACGGTGCAGTTGATCGACACGGCGACCGGCTATCATGTGTGGGCCGGCAATTTCGATACCGCGTGGCGCGACGTCCTGGAACTGCAGGATGACATCGCCATCTCGGTGACGGATGCGCTGCAAGTCGTCCTCAAGGACACGGATTTGCGACGCAGCAAGGGTCAGGAGCATCAGCTCGATACGCGCGCCATCGACCCGTACCTGGCCGGTCTCGGCGCCCTGCGCCAGCCGGGAGACCTGAGCCGGTTGCAGCAGGCAGAGAAGTCGTTCAAGACGGCGATCGGCATTGACCCCGAGTTCGCGGCAGCTCATGCGGGGTTGTGCCGAACCTACACGCGGCAGTTCGAACGGACGCGTGATCGCGCGGCGCTGTCGGCCGCGGAACAGGTCTGCCGTCGGGCACTGGCGCTGGATCCGACGCTGGTAGAGACCGAGAAGGCGCTGGCCAGCATCGCGCTCTCGGACGGCAGGTTCGAATCGGCGGCACGCACGTATGCGAGCTTGATCGAGCGCAACGCGGGCGACGCAGACGCCTACATCGGATTGGCTGATGCGCTCGCAGGCCAGGGGAAGGGTGCGGATGCGGAGGTGACCTACAGGCGCGCGGTGGCAGTGGAGCCCGCGTACTGGGGTGCTCATTCTGCATTGGCTGCGCACCTCTTCCAGCGCGGCAAGGTGGACGAAGCCCTTGCTGCATTGCGCAAGGTGACGGAACTGGTCCCGTCCAGCGCGAACGCGTGGAACAATCTCGGCGCCTCACTGCAGATGAAAGGCGATTTCGACGGGGCCCTCGAGGCATACCGGCACTCTTTGCGGCTTGAGCCGTCGAAGGACGGCTATTCGAACCTGGCCACCACCCACTTCTATCTCAACCGGTTTCCTGAAGCCGTTGCCAACTACGAGCGAGCTGCGGCCCTGGGTGAACACGATTACCAGATCCAGGGCAACCTCGCAGACGCACTCTGGCAGGCTGAAGGTCGTCGGGCGGACGCCATGGCGCGCTACCGCACGGCCATCCTTCTGGGTGAGACTGAGCTCAAGGCGAAGCCCTCCGACCCGGCGCTGCGCGCGCAACTGGGTTATTTCTACGGCCGGATTGGCGACCCGGAACGATCGCGGCGATACCGCTCGGAGGCCTTGGCCGCCGGTCCGGAGATCGTCTACGTGCAGTATTTCGTCGGAGTTGCCGCCGCCGACGAAGGCGATCGCGACACCGCGCTTCGTGCCGTCTCCAAACTGATCGAGATGGGGTACCCGCCCGCCCTGTTGCGTTCCGCGCCGGAGTTCCGCAGTCTGCTGCAGGACGCCGAGTACAAGAAGATCGTCGGCGCGAGCTGAGGCAATGTCCGCTCCGCGCGACTTCGATTGGTTCGTTCGCCAGTTAGAGGGAGAGGAATAATGGACACCATGCAGAAGCACCAGGGCATCGGTCTCGTGCTGGCTTGCGTCATTGGCCTCCTTGCCGGGTGTGTCAGCAACTCGGGGCACGTGACAGGCAAGCGTTCGTACGCGGATTTCGACATTGCATTTCTGCCCGCCAACAGTGCCGTCCCCACGGAAATGGTCATCACGCCGGATGAAGGCGACGCGTTGCTCGAGGCCGTGATGACCACCAACGCCAATGACAACAGAATCGTCTGGACAGCCGACAAGCATTTCCAGATCAGGTTTGTCCAGGTCGACGATCAGGACCAGCCACTGCGGCCGGGCAAGGAACTGGGAGACGAAAAGAAGGATTGGAACGACTCGACCAAGGTCGGCAATGAGTGGGTATACACGCTGCGCCTCAAGACCAGCAGTGGCAGGAAGCAGAAGGAGACGGTTGCTGCGAAGTACTTCGTCAAGCTCGTCTCGCCCGAAGTCATCTTCGACCCCGTCATCATCGTCCGTCGCTGAGGCGCAGGCTGCTTGATCTCCGAACACGTCGAACTGAGTCCCTTCGAGCGATTCCTGTCGCTCGTCACGCGCGTGCGGCCCGGCGAGGGCCGCGCCGTGTTCCTGTTCTTCCTGCACGGGTTCCTGCTGCTTTCGTCGTACCAGGTCGTGAAGGCGCTGCGCGAAGCCTTCATGCTGACGAAGTTCTCGGCCGAGACTCGCTCGTACGCCGTGGCGATCACGGCGCTGGTACTGATGTTCGTGGTCCCGTTCTACGGCTGGGTGCGGCGCCATCTCGACGGCGCGCGACTGTTGCGCGCGGTGACGATCTTTTTCGTGGTGACGATGCCGCTCTTCGCCACGCTGGCGTATCGCGGCGTGTCGATCGCGTTTCCGTTCTACGTCTGGGTCAGCATCTATGGGCTGATGGTCGTGTCGCAGATGTGGGCGTACGCAGCGGATTCCTTCAACGTGAAGAGCGGCCAGCGCCTGTTCGTCGTGATCATGCTGGGAGCCAACCTCGGCGCGCTCGCCGGCGCGAAGGTGACGCAGCTTGCGGTGACGGCGCTGGCGCCAATGGGGCTGATGCTCCTCGCGACTGGCATCCTGGGCGCCACGCTGCTCCTCGTCGGGCCTGAACGCGCTGCCGTCCCCGACGGCTCGCGCGCCATCTCGGCCGAGCATGGCCGACCCGTGCCGCGCCTGTTCGGTGGCATCGGCCTGGTCCTGCGCGACCGCTACCTGCTGCTGATCGCACTGCTCGTCGTGCTGCTCAACTGGATCAACACCACGGGCGAGTTCATCCTTGCCGACTTCGTCAAGGCAGATGCCGTGGCCCGCATCGCGGCAAGCGGCGGCGCGCTGGACATGAGTTCGTTGATCACCGCGTTCTACGGCAACTTCCAGTTCTGGGTGACGCTGGTCAGTCTCGGCATCCAGTTGTTCCTCGTGTCGCGCATCTACCAGGTCGTGGGCGTGCGCGGCGCCCTGCTGATCCACCCGATCGTCGTGGCGGCGGGCTATGGACTGCTGGCGCTGGGGCCGATACTGGGCGGCTTCGTGCCGATTTTCACGCTGATCCGCTGGATCAAGGTCGCGGAGAACAGCATCGACTATTCCTTGATGAACACGACGCGGCAGGCGCTGTTCCTGCCGGTCGACCGTGACGCGAAATACGACGGCAAGACCGCCATCGACACGTTCTTCTGGCGTTTCGGCGACCTCATCCAGGCGCTGGCGGTGTACGTCGGGCTCAACCTCCTGCACTGGAACGCGCCGCACTTCGCGCTGCTGAACCTCGTGCTGGCGCTGGCGTGGATCGCACTTGCGGTGGCCATCGGGCGTGGCTTCAGTCGCAAGGCACTCGAGAACATCATGAACGTTGCACCCGAGGCGGTAGAGGAAATTCCCGACCTGATCTATTCGCCCGGCCAGTCGTTTCTGCACACCGTCTCACCGGCTACGTTCCGGGACGCGGATCCCGGCGACGTGTTGAACCTCCGCGCCTGCTGCGATGATGGCAAGCCGCTGCCGCGCTGGGTGCGGTTCGACGAGCGACAGCGGGCGTTCATCGGCACGGTACCGGTCGACGCCCAGATCGACGAGCTGCGCATCGCGGTGATCGCAAGCGACGTCGACGGGCTCGAGGCGCGCGCCACGTTCGTCGTCAGGCGGTTCGTGGTGACCTGACGCCGACCTCGCGCGCAAGGTGCGTCAGGGACGCCCGTGCCGAGCCTGAGACTGCGTCAGGGATTTTTCGCGGCGGCGCTCGCCGCTGCAGCAGGCAGCGCCAGCAGCGCGTCGCGGCGTTGCAGGATCGCCTTGCGCCCCTTCGCGTCGACCAGTTCGCCGAGTGACGTCGCGAGACTGGTCTCGTTCAGTGCTGCGGCCCGGCGCCTGAACTCGGCGCCCGGCGAGGGCGGCCGCGCCTTGAGATAGGCGGGCAGTGATTTCGTCGAGCCGAAGGCGCGATCGTGCGCCGTGACGTAGACGAACCAGGCGCTGGAATCGAACAGCAGCGAATCGGGAGCACGGCCCTCGTTGCCGATCAGCGTGTCGAACGCATAGACGAGCTGGAACTGGGGCTCGGCGCTGCACCAGCCGCCGCCGCGCAATTGCTGTTGCTGCACCTCGGTCTGCGTCACCCACTTGAGCGGACGTCCCTGCAGCACGCCCCGCTGTCCCTGCACCTCGCGCTCGACGGTGACCGGCACGATGCCGAGGCCGAGTTGGCGATCGAGCCGGTAGGCCGCGACCTCCTTGCGGGCAGCTTCCGCGGTGCGCGCCTGGAACACCGCGGGAATCCGCTTGCCCGCGTGACTCACCGAGACATTCAGTCTCGTTCGGTCCGCGCGGACCCGCAACCGTCACCTCGCCGTCGCTCAGCGCGGCCAGCACGCTGGCATCGTCGATTTCGTTGGGCGCGACGAAGAGTCCTTCCGGCCGCAATGGCGTGGCGTCCGGCTCACCCGCGTAACGCACGCTGAGCCCGGAGGGCTGCAGGAAGAGCGCAACAGCACGACCCTTGTAGGCCGCACGGTTCATGCCGGCGTCGAGTTTCACGACTTGCCCGTCGAAGCGCGTGACCGCCCGCAAGTCGCGCGTGGGGGTGTGTCCAACGACCAGCCGCTCTAGCCCGAACTGCTGCAGCAGGGGACGCAGCACGTCTGTCTCCGCTGCCTCGTTGCACAATGCGGCGCCGCGATACCAGTTGGGGCCGTCCGGGGAAAGCAGGGGGTCGTCGTCGGCCGCCTGGAACCGCTGCACCGCGTCAGTCAGCGCACCATCGGTCGTCCCGCCGCTCGTCGCCGCGGCTGCCGTCATCGCCGCGAGGCGCTCCCTTGCCAGCTGCGGGCGGGCGCGGAATTCATCGCCTGGCTGCAGCAGCCTGGCCTGCTCGAGCCGATCGGCGAGGCCGAGGTATGCGGTGAGCGCTGTGCGATAGCGCAGGTTGACTTCCTGCAGGCTCATGCCGCGCAGGACGTTTGACGGGCCGGCGTGCATGAAGAGCGTGTCGTTGATCGCGATGGCAACGGGCAGCGACAGCAGCCACTGGCCGTAGTTGCCCCTGGGCGACAGCGCGGCGCGGTGACCGAAATACCCGGGCGGAAACTTCTGGTCGAATGCAGCCCCGGACCCGGCGCCCTGTGCTGCCTCCCAGGCCTTGCGCAGGCCCGCGCGCTCGGTCGCGGATTCGACGTCCGTGTACGCAGTGAATTCGCCGGGGTCGACATAACGCAGGTCGCCGAGCACGTTCATCGCTTCATGGTTGCCGAGCACGACGTGCAGTCGCCCGCCGGCCGCCTGGGCCTCGCCCTGCAATCGCATCAGCAGGTCCATGACTTTGCGCGAATCGGCGCCGCGATCGAGCAGGTCGCCCAGGCTCACAACGTGCGTCCGTCCCGCGGCCCAGCGGTCCTGCGCATCGACGATGCCGGTTTCGCGGAGCAGCGTGATCAGTTCGGTGTGGGCGCCATGCACGTCCGCGAACGCGACCACCCGCTCCACGCCGCTCCATTGCACCTGCGCCGCCTGCGCGACCGCCGGTGCCGGCCGGACGAGGCCAGCCGTTGCAGCGAGACCGAGCAGCGACGCGAGTGCAATCTGCGGGAGACGGTGCCTTGTCATTCCTGCGTTCCTCCGTCCGGGGCGGCCACGACGGTGATCTCGCCCGCGTCGATGCGCTCGAGCAGGCGGGTGAGCAGTCGGTGCACGGCCTGGATCTCACTCCGGGTCAGGCCCATCTGCAGGTCCTTGCCCTCGCGCCGAACGCCACGGTTGACCGCAAGGTTGGGTCCCAGCGCGACCGGGACGTACCGGTTGCCGTCGAGCTTCCATTGCGCCAGCACGCCGAGGCGCTGCTCGAGCACCGGCACGGTGATCGTCGCGAAGTCGTGCGACCGTGTCGGCCGGGAGCCGGTCGACACGCATGACCTTCCAGGCTTCGCCGCGATCGCTGTCCTCGGAGGCGAACGCGACGCCGTGGTCGATGGAGAAGACGCGCGCGCCCGTCGGGGACTTGCCGATGAGGAAATTGCCCACGTTCGAATCGCGATGTGCGATCAGGTAGGTGAGCACGTTCAGTTGCCCGATGTGGCGCGCATAGAGCGGGTCCGCGCCGAATCGGGTGGGGTTGTAGACGTCGGCAATCACCGTGATGTCGCTCAGCCAGTACTGCAATACGGCCAGCACCTGGTCGGCAGACGAGAAGGTCCGCGCCACGTCGGGCTGGTACTTTGCGAAATCCGCGCGCGCAATGAAGCGCAGCGCCGTTGGTGGCACCACGTATTCGGCGGGATCGATGAAGAGCTTCTGCAGCTCGTAAGCGGCGAGGTCGTAACGGGGCACGTTGTTGAATGCTTCGGCGCCGGGTTCTGCCTTCCGCAGCTTCACGCGCAGCGGTGGTGCGCCACCGAATGAGACGTCGGCCTTGAGCGTGATGTCGCCCTTGGCTTTGGGCCGGCTGATCTCGGCCTGCGTGATCACCAGCGGTTCGGCGGCCAGCAGCTGCTCAAGGTCCGCGATGGGTTGCGTGATGTTGGAGTCCTGCGCAGCCGCCGCTGTCCCAAGGGCAAGCAGCATGGTGGCAAGCAGGCTCGCAAGGCCGTACCTGGTTTTCATTCGTTTTCCTCCCTCCGCGAACGTACACGCTGGCCGGTCCTCGTGCGGGCCGGCAGTCCGTCCGTGCCGGCAATCGTAGCCCGAAACGGTTCAGAGCGTGCCAGCGCCGGGTGCCAGGAGGGCCAGGTCGTTGTCGTCGGCGCGCACCGACCCCAGCCGCGCTGGCTGCAGACCGCAGTCGACCAGGGCACGTTCGAACCCGGGGACAAGCCGTTCCTTGAGCAGGTACACGGTGCGTTCGCGCCGGGCAATCTCGCCGCATATTTCCTGGTGGGTCACGTGCGTCGAATAGTCGAACCGCCGTTCGTCGATCTCGAGACCGTCAATGCGCTGCGGCAGGTAGACGTTGAGCCCGTAGAATGGGCGCATGCCGACGAAGATGATCTCGTCGGCCGGATGCGTTGCAAGCTGCTGGCGCAATTGCGAGGCCAGTTCGCGGGAGTCGCGGTTGGATGGCCAGTAAGCCAGCGTGGCCTTGAGCCCGAGCAGCGCCAGGGCGGTGAGGCCGATGACCACGAAGCCGCGGCGGCCTTCGAGTCCGCGCCAGTGCGCGAGCGGACGCGCCATCATCAGGGCCATTGGCACGAACAGGGGCAGCACGTAGAGCTGCAGGCGCGAACGGGCGAGGAAGAAGGTGGCTAGCGGCACCAGCAGCCAGTAGCACAGCAGTAACCAGTGCCGGTCACGCTCGCGCAGCCGGCGGCGGAGCGTGTGGTATGCGTTCACCGGTCCGCCAGCCGCGGTCAGCGAGAACACCAGCCACGGCAGTGTGCCTGCAAGCAGTACCGGCAGGTAGACCTCGAACGCGCCGTACCACTGCGAATTGCGGTCGTGCGTCGCAGTGAAGACGCGGTCGTACACCTCGTTCCCGAGAAAGTAACCCAGCCGGTCGGGTTGCTGTGCCACCACGACGCCGAACCAGGTGAAGGCGACGACGAGAAAGACCACGAGCCCGGCGGGCCGATACATCATTCGCAACCGCGCGCGGTCGTGCAACGCCAGCAGCAGTGTCATGGCGAGCAGCGGCAGCAGCCCAGGCGGGCCCTTCGTCATGAAGGCCAGGCCCCACGCGAGCCACATCCAGGCGAACCAGCGCCGCGCGTCCACGCCTTCCCGTGACCAGGCCTCGACGAACGCGTACATCGCGGCCGTCTCAAACAGCGCGAGCAGGGGATCGGTGGAGACGACGTTAGCTGCAATCACCGGCGCAAATGACAGGCCCCAGACGACACTGGGCAGCCAGGGCTTCACCGCGCACAGCCTGCGGCCAAGCCCGAACAGCAACAGGCCGGTGCCTATGTACGCGAGCGCGCCCGGCAGTCGCGCGGCCCATTCGTTGTGCCCCAGCAGCGTGAAACTCGCGGCAAGCGCCCAGTAAGTCACCGGCGGCTTGGTGAGATGCGGCGTCTCGCCATCCACCGTCGGGATCAGCCAGTCGCCGCTTTGCTCCATGTGGATGCCGCCGGAACTGTAGCGACCCTCGTCGGGTTCCCATAGCCCGCGCGTGCCCTGGAAGGCGAAGGCCATGAGGCATAGCAGGGCGACGAGCCACAACGGCACCCGGGTGTGACCGTTGCTCATTGGTGGTTTGTCCGGTGCGTGCACAGGACGCAGTTACAGGCTGCTGAAGACCCGGACACGGTGCCGGTGGTACGGCAGGACCTCGAGCAACTCGCCTTCGCGCAGGCGCTCCTGGATGCCGCGCCACCATTCGGCAGTGAGCACCTCGGCATGCGCATCGAGGAACACCTGCTTCAGTTGCGGATCGAAGCCGAGGAAGTTGATGAACGTCTCGGGAAACACGTCGCTCTCACCGACATAGAACCAGGCGTCCGCGCGCATGTCGTCCTCGTCGTGCTGCGACTGCGGAATCTCGCGGAAACGGCAATCCGTGACCAGGCACAACTCGTCGTAGTCGTAGAAGATCACGCGGCCGTGGCGCGTCACGCCGAAGTTCTTGAGCAGCAGGTCGCCCGGGAAGATATTGGTGACGGCGAGATCGCGGATGGCCTGGCCATACTCGATCACGGCCTTCTCGGCGTCCTCGCGCGAGGCCGAACGCAGGTACAGGTTGAGCGGTGTCATGCGGCGCTCGATGTACACGTGGTCGATGATGAGGTCGTTACCCTCGAAGTGCACGGTACGCGCGGCTTCCTTCTGCAGTTCCTCGAGCAGGCTCGCCGAGAAGCGCGAGCGCGGGAACTTGATGAGCTTGAATTCCTGCGCGTCAACCAGGCGGCCGGCGCGGTCGTGCTTGAAGACGAGCTCGTACTTGTTCAGCACGTCCTCGCGCAGGATGTTCTTCTGGTATGGAAACTTGTCGCGGATCAGCTTGAACACCACGTCGAACGACTGCAGCGTGAAGCAGATCATCACCAGTCCGCGTTCGCCCGGCGCGAGGATGAATTCGTCGTCCGACTGCTGCAGGTGGCCGAACAGCTCGCGGTAGCGCTCGGTCTTGCCCTGCTTGGCCCGGCCGAGCACGGTGAACAGTTCGCTGACGCGCTTGAGCGGGAGGATCGTCTTCAGGAACTTGACGACCTCGCCGACGTGCGCGAGGTCGACGTGGAAATACGAGCGCGTGAAGCTGAAGAGCACGCTGACCGTGCCTTCCTCGAGCATGATGGCGTCGACCACCACGCCACTGTCGCCGTTGCGCAGCGAAACCACGAACGGCATCGTCCAGCCGCGGCCGTTGATGCGGCCCACCAGGTAGGCGCGCGTCATCTGGTAGAAGACTTTCTTGATGACCTCGATCGATTCGATCTCGCGGCGTTCCTTGCCGGAGTTGACGAGGGCCTTCACCTCGTCGGCGATCATCTTGACGCTGTGCTCGAAGTCGCGATAAGGCGTGCGGAAGCTGAAATCGGCCAGCAGCTCCTCGGCGAGCAGTTCGATGTCGCCGCGGTTGGCGTAGACCTTGGTCTCGACGTGCGTGCGTACGTTGCCGAGCGGGTCGAGGTCCAGTGCGATGAACTCCACCGCAGGATCGACGCCGACCGTGCCGAAGGTCTTGCGCGTGACCGAGCTGAAAAACGTCTTGATGAATTCGTTGTCCGGCAGCGGATCGATGATCTCGTCGAACCGGCGCTTTATGCTCGACCAGACGGCGCGTTCGTGCACGTCCTCGCCCAGGCGCTGGCGCATGAGCTCGACGCTGCCGGTGACGTACTTGTCGTAGAGCTCGATGCGCTCCACGGCATCTTTCTGGCTGCCACGCCAGTCGCGCTCCTCGAAGCGCTGCGGCGCGCGCCGCGTGACGAGGCGGAACTCCGCGTTGTAGTCCGCGAAGGCGTCGACCAGCAGCTGGGCACAGTCGGCGACCAGCGTATCGCGAGAGGAGGGCTGTGCGACGGACAGGTTCATCGTCGAAACGTTCCTTGCGTCGCCCAGCCCGGCCCGGATCGGATCAGATCAGAGGTTGCGGATCAGCACGTCGCCGAACTCGCTGCACTTGACCTCGGTGGCGCCCGGCATGAGGCGCGCGAAGTCGTAGGTGACCGTCTTCTGGCCGATGCTCTTGTCCATCGCGGCGATGATGGCGTCTGCCGCCTCGAACCATCCCATGTAACGCAGCATCATCTCGCCCGACAGGATCACCGAACCCGGGTTCACCTTGTCGAGGTTGGCGTACTTCGGCGCCGTGCCGTGCGTGGCTTCGAACACGGCGTGGCCCGTCATGTAGTTGACGTTGCCGCCCGGCGCGATGCCGATGCCACCCACCTGTGCCGCAAGTGCGTCGGAGAGGTAGTCGCCGTTGAGGTTCATCGTCGCGATGACGTCGAACTCCTCGGGGCGCGTCAGCACCTGCTGCAGCGTGATGTCGGCAATGGCGTCCTTGATGATGATCTTGCCCGCGGCCTTCGCAGCGTCCTGCTCAGCGTTAGCGACTTTCTCGCCCTTGGCGGCCTTCGTGCGCTCCCACTGGTCCCAGGTGTACGTCTGGCCCGGGAACTCACGCTCGGCGAGCGCGTAGCACCAGTTGCGGAACGCGCCTTCCGTGAACTTCATGATGTTGCCCTTGTGCACGATCGTCACGCTTGGCCGCTTGTTGACGATCGCGTACTCGATAGCGGCCCGGAACAGGCGCTCGGTGCCCTCCTGCGAGACGGCCTTGATTCCTATACCGGAAGTGTCGGGGAAGCGGATCTTGCCGTAGAGCTTCGGGAAGGCTTCCTTGAACAGCTGCTTGAACTTCACGTTCTCGGGGCTGCCGGCCTCGAATTCGATGCCGGCATAGATGTCTTCGGTGTTTTCACGAAAGATCACCATGTCCACCTTTTCCGGCGCCTTGACCGGGGACGGCACGCCCTTGAACCAGCGTACCGGGCGCAGGCAGACGTACAGGTCGAGCATCTGGCGCAGCGCGACGTTCAGCGAGCGAATGCCGCCGCCGATCGGCGTCGTGAGCGGGCCCTTGATGGAAACCAGGTACTCGCGGCAGGCCTCGACGGTTTCGTCGGGCAGCCAGGTGTTGAAAAGGTCGTTGGCCTTCTGGCCGGCGTAGACCTCCATCCAGTGAATCCTGCGCTTGCCGCCGTAGGCCTTGGCCACCGCGGCGTCGAGCACGCGCACCGAGGCGCGCCAGATGTCG